>NZ_LAYJ01000112.1 GCF_000981035.1 Christensenella hongkongensis | reverse complement strand
CCTGCTCAAACACGCGCCCTCTCATGATGCTGTATTCCAATATCTTGACAAAAAACGCGGCGAGGGTAAGCATTATTACGTCTACATGATGGCAGGAGCCAACAAGTTCCTGCGTATCTACTACGCACGGGTTAAGGAGCATCTAGGCAGTTTGGCGGTTCAGTAGCCCACATATTCTTTTTGCTTGGCTTACCGGCTTATTTCAGGGTGGTTTTATTTGATGTTCCATTTTTTACCTTTCATTTTTTATTCATTTCCGCCTTGACTTTTCTTTGCAGGTCTCTTGGTACTTCCACTGTAAAACACTACGGCTTAAACGGCAAAAAACAGAACTATTAAGATTCAAATTTGTAATAAGAAAGGCGTAGTTTCTTAGACCACGCCCGATTCCAATACTGTAGCTAAATTAAAAATTTGCATAAAAAAACTCCCGCAATTTACGAGAGTTTTTTGGTGCACCTAGCAGGACTTGAACCTGCGTTCTATCGCGTCGGAGGCGATCGCCTTATCCAACTGGGCCATAGGTGCTCGATATTTCTTTCAGTAGGCTGTTTAAAAATACATATTTCTGCACTAAGCAGTATTTTTCCCTGTTGTTTTCCATGCCCCGGCCGGGCTATCCCCATCGATCAGGTATTCGATCTGCCCGCCGCTCAATGTTGTTTGCGCGCCGCCGGACGTATTATTGTAGTCTGTAATTCCCGACCACGATACCGTTATGTTGGCCGCATTTGTATAACCCGACGGATTAACGGTGACAGCCGATGGTTTATTTGGGGCTACGGTATCCGGCAAAACACCGGATGCTTCACTGAATAATGCCGGATTCGGCGCCTGTCCCGTTCCGTTATGCGGAACCACCTTGAAATAATAGTTGAGGTCGTTGGCGTAACTGCTTCCGGGATTGTTCTTTGCATATAAATGAGCGGGGATCATAGGCAGTTCTACTCCGCCGCCGCCCAGATGCAGTTTACATGCTCCTGCGTTTATTTCCCCTGTGGTCGGCCAAATAGTTCTTCCTCTCGTTGTAAATGATGTAGTGTTCCCTACGTTAAGATATTCGTACTCTTTTCCGTCCCAAATACCCAAATAGTATCCGCCCGCGCCTTCCACGCTGTTCCAGTTTACGTCAAAGTACCCACTGCCGGAATTGACGCCATTTGTATGCGGCGTTGCCCTTACCCTTGGATTCGGGATGCCCTCAAAATATGTCATAGAGAACGTCATACGGTAGGAAGGCGTATCTGCCGAGACAAACTCACGGTAATCTCCATAATCATTTGCATCACATATCAGGGCAAATCCGTTTTCTCGACCTGATTGAACGTATTGAAATATTCCCCAAACATTTCAGTCAGGTTCCAGCTATACCATCCGCTGCCGTTGACATATTGGGTATCGTATGCTTTATCTAAAATGTGCGGGGAATTGTTCCATGTGATGGTCCTGGAATTCCAACTGCTTTCTACCCGATGGATCGAAAAGGTATTGCCACTCGTCTTGCCGGAGCGTTCGTACATACTGACCTGCGCATGCTGAATCAGGATATTATTGCTTTTATCTACAATATCCTGTGGTATCACGCATCGAATGTATGCCTGGTTGATCGCAATCGCATCGTTTCCTACCCTGAAATATTCCCTGTTGTATGTATTGACCGTATCGGGGCTTGTGTTGCTGACATAATTGTCTTCCAATCCAAGGGATGCGGCGCCTACAGAATCATAATATACCGATGGATCGACGATCACAGGGTATGCGCGTTCCGGGGTAAGCCATGAACTGCTTAACTCGTAGCGGATAATATATGAATTCCCGTCCTGCCGGATCGATACGGCAATATCTTCACTGTATGCGCCTGCCGCGTCTGTCATAAAGGGCGCGGCAATCCGTGCAACAGTGACTCCATCGCTGTCACTTAAAAGAATTTCCTGTCCTTTCTGCTCCGGCGTGAGGCCGTTAAGGTCGATCCGGTATTCGAATACATTGTTTTCCGTATATTCATTGATAATGATATCTTCTTTGATCCCATTCTCTTTGGCTTTAAGACGAAGGTCGGTCACCGGATCAAAAACGCCCTCATAGGTCGCGCTTTCAAACGCGCTTCCCGAATATCCTTCCTTACGCAATTCCGGCTTACTATCTTCTTCCGAGACCAGGGTTGCTGATGGTTCCGATGCTTCCTGGGTTGGAACCGCAGCAGGCTCTTGCCCTGCTGCTTCATCCGGTGTTAAATTTTCCGCTGCTTTAGCTTCTTGAACCGCTTCCGACGAGGGAATCTCTTCAATTTCACCATTGGCGGTTGCTTCCGGCGGCAGGCTGTTTCTTGCTTTTTCATTTGTTATGTCCGTTAACCCCGCTTCCTGCGTTTCCGGCTGCACAGGCTCTTCCGATTCATTTACAGGCATTTCTGGATTCTGTGGCGCAGCACTTTCTGCTTCTTCGCTGCCTGTCAAATCATCGGGCGATTTCGGTATTTTCTCCTGCTCAAAATTTGATTCGTCCACAATAGGCGCAATCGAAATACTTGTCCCATCCTTTGCAACGGTAACCAGTTCGTCGTTCTGCTTAAAATCATTGTTGATTTCCGCATCTACGGTTTCACTGGTGCTTGTGATAGCGTCACCCCGATCGACCAGAAGCGCATCACTGTCGTCCGGTTCCATTGCTTCCATCTGTTCGTCCGTGAGTTCCATTGTGAGGGTTTTACTGCCATTCCAGTTTTGCCGCACAGTAATCCCTTCGGCGACATTTTCTACCCGACCCACGCCCGATTCGGCATATGCAACAGCAAACGGCTGCATTATAGTCACGATACAAAACGCTATCGAGACTGCTCCGATATAGAATTTAGCTCCCCAATTCTTTTTCATAACGCCAACCCCACACTTTTCGCTATTGTTACGATAACCAACGGATTCTTATAAAACAAAAGGATACCTGTCAAGTCAGATATCCCAAAAGCCAAAATTCACCATATGCACTTTTATATTTGTCTTTAACTTTGATTTTTTTAAATATTTTCTGGACGGATAATGCTTCAGAAGCGAATCCAACCCACTCTTTGGACTCCCCTTGTTCATGGCCATACCTACAATTCATTTTGTCTTTAATGAAAGTATATCACCGTACCCCGTTTTTGTACAGATATCAAAATGAATCTCTATCCATAGATCATAATTGGTATTTTCATTTCGCCGATGCTGTCAAGCGGAATTTAAGCGTCCTTATCAGCCGCGCCTGCAAGACTATCCGGCGATGACGCTGAGGACAGCTTGCAGGATACGACGCAAATGGCCTGGCAGTTACGAAATGCTCGACAATATTGCCGTTATCCCTATCAAGGCGAAATCGTCACAATATCTCCCTCCTGCAGCAACGAATTTTTCTCGTTCCATTTTCAATCCGCTAAAAAGGATTTTCTGTCTTATAAAGCATTCCCTGCGGCTGGTTAAATGCAATATCATCCACACCAAGATAATTCATAACCGTAAAAAGTGCTTTTCCCACATGTCCAAATGCGATAGCGCCGTGATGCGGATACCTCTTTTCAATCAATACATGCCTGTAGAAACGTCCCATCTGCGGAATCGCGAACACACCGATTCCTCCAAACGACTGTGTTGGAACAGGCAACACTTCCCCTTGCGCTATATACGCCTGCAAAGAGGCATCTGCATTTGCGTGCAGCCGGAAAAATGTAATTTCTCCGGGCAGAATATCGCCTTCCAACGTCCCCCGCGTAATATCCGGCTGGCCGCCGTCCTCCAATAACCTGTTTTGAATCAGCTGGTATTTCACAGCGCCCTTGGAAAGCTTGCAAAATGGAGTGTTTCCACAATGAAACCCCATGAAAGTGTCCTTCAACGTATAATCATATTTGTTTTTGATGTCGTTCTCAAACATTTCTTTTGGTACGGAATTATTAATATCGAGGAGCGTAACCGCATCTTTGGTAACACACGCGCCAATATACTCGCTGACAGCGCCATAAATATCTACCTCACACGCCACCGGAACCCCTCTTGATGCAAGCCTGCTGTTGACATAGCAAGGCTCAAATCCGAATTCTACAGGAAATGCCGGCCAACACTTGTTTGCAAACGCAACATACTTACGCGCCCCCTTGTGTGCGTCTGTCCAATCCATAAGCGTAAGCTCGTACTGCGCCATACGCGGCAACAGATCCGGATATTGGTTTCCCTCCATTCCAAGTTCGGCTGCCATATCCTCAACGATGCTTTGAATCCGCTTATCCCCTGCGTGCTGCCGATACGCCATCAGAAGATCAAGCTCCGAATTTTCCTCGATCTCTATGCCAAGATCATAAAGCCCTTTAATGGGAGCATTGCATGCGAAAAAGTCCTGCGGACGCGGTCCGAAAGCGATCACCTTCAGAGATGCAAGACCTATTATCGCCCTTGCCACAGGAATAAATTCTGCTATCATTCCTGCAATGTCAGAAGCCGTACCAACCGGATACTCCGGAATAACCGCTTTGAGTTTGCGCAGCCCTAAATTGTATGAACAGTTGAGCATACCACAATAAGCATCTCCGCGTCCTTGTATCAAATCTCCTTCTTCTGCGGCCGCCGCATACATGACAGGGCCGTCAAAATTCTTTGCAATCAACGTCTCCGGTGTTTCCGGTCCAAAGTTTCCAAGGAATACAAGCAATGTGTTGCAGCCTGCTGCTTTTACTTCTTCGACAGCTTGAAGCATATCCTTCTCATTTTCCACCGTCGTTTTTGCCTCGAATACTTCTATTCCGCACTCCTGCTTGCACTTCGCCACAACAGCACTTCTTCTGCACTCCGAAAGAGAGATCACAAAACAATCTCTGCTGACCGCAATCACGCCAAGTTTTACTTCTGGTATATTGTTCATTATCTTATTCTCCTTTTCCATGTATATGGTCTGTATTTTCGCTCAAAATTCTGATATGTGCGCCGCTTCCGGCTTTCTTTATTTCCTTGTGCCCTTATGCAGGGCGGCACATAAATCACCTTGTACGTTCTTGTTATATCTGTATTTATATTTTTTCACATTCTATTTCCGCCAGCTGCTGAAACTGTTCTTTTAAGGCCGGGTATATTTTTTGATACAGCCTGTAATATTTTTCATATTCCGCAGAACAGGCAGTATCAGGCCTTTGCTCTGTATCCACCTGAATAACGGCCTCGCATCCTTCCTCAACGCTCGCATAAACGCCCGCGCCCACGCCCGCAAGAACTGCTACGCCCAATGCCGGCCCTTCCTGCGCTTTCAGCGTTATAACCGGACAGCCGTACACATCCGCGAGCATCTGCCTCCACAGCGGACTTTTCCCGCCGCCGCCCGTCGCAAGCATCTGGGTAAAAGGCACGCCCATTTCACGTAAGACGTCGTAACACTGACGCTGAGAGAAGGTCACCCCTTCCATCACAGCCCGTAACAAATGATATTTCGTATGCCGTGCAGAAAGGCCGAAAAACACCCCGCGCGCGTTTTCATCGAGCAACGGGGAGCGTTCTCCCATCAAATACGGCGCAAAAACAAGCTTGTCCGAACCAATCGGCAGGCGGGCAATCTGCTCATTGAGAAGCAAATACGAATCCACCCCTATGCCCTGCGCCACTTCTATTTCCGCTGTGCAAAAGGTATCTCGATACCATTTCAAAGAAAATCCTGCCGCGAGCGTGCAGCTCATCACTGCCCACGCATCCGGAACCGCCGCGCAAAATGTATGTACCCGGCCCGCTTTATCTATCGTCACGCGATTGGAATGCGCAAAAATAACGCCCGATGTTCCAATGGTCGTAAACGCCTTCCCCTCCCTTACAACCCCTGTGCCTACCGCGGCAGCGGCATTGTCTCCCGCGCCGCCCACCACAAGCGTACCCGGCGCAAGTCCCGTAAGCCGCGCTGCCTGCTCGCTCACCGTTCCCGTAATCTCACACGATTCATACATCCTTCCAAGTATCGCACTGTCGATTTCGAGCTTATCGAGAATCTCCTCAGACCATTTGCGCTTGGTAATATCGAGCATATTCATACCTGACGCGTCGCTTACCTCCGTCGCATACTCGCCCGTTAACATATACCGAATGTAATCCTTGGGTAAAAGGATGTGCGCGCAGCGCTCATAATTTTGCGGTTCATGCTTTCTCACCCAAAGTATCTTGCCCGCCGTAAAACCTGTAACCGCAGGGTTTGCCGTGATTTCAATTAAACGTTCTTTCCCCACAGCCTGAGTGATTTCCTCGCATTCCTCACTCGTTCTGCCGTCGCACCATAAAATGGCGTTGCGAATCACTTCGCCCTCTTTTGTGAGCATAACCAGCCCGTGCATCTGACCGGAAATGCCCACTCCTCTGATCTCTTTCGCCTGTATGCCCGACGTACCGATTATCTGTGCAACCGTTTCGCATACCGCGTTCCACCAGTCGCGCGGTTCTTGCTCAGCCCAGCCGTTTTGCGGCTGATAAAGAGGATATTCTGCTGTTGCGCTCGCCTTAACAGCTCCGCTTTCGTCAAACAACACCGTCTTTGTCCCTGATGTTCCTACATCAATTCCGATTAAATAACCCATATTGCCCCCTCAACTGCTTCAGTTATTACTTCTGCAATGGTATCTCATTTCTCTCCCGCTTATTTAATATCCGGAGTGGCCTTTATACTCCTCCACATTGCTCTTTGTGATGACAGGGCACTCAAGCTCTATATAATCAGGGATATCCTCCCCGTTCATCACTTTCACACCGGCGAATATACCTGCCGGCATGGGAATCGGATATGCTACCACCGCGTCAATATATCCCGCACTCACCGCATCAAGCGCAGATTCCTGCGCATCAATACTTACTATTGGAATGTTACGGCCAGCTGCTTTCAAAGCCTGTATGATCCCCATTGTCATTACATCCGACTGGCTGAAAATCGCATCGATATCATCATCATTTGGAAAACGCTGCAGCAGGTCTTCCATTTCCCCCAAACCGCGCGTCTGTAAAAAGTCTGCATATGGCGCGGCGATTACTTCAATATCGGAACCTTCGATACCCTGCGCGAAACCAATATGCCTGTCGTTTGTATTGGAAGCAGCCGGCGCTCCCTGTATTTCGACGACCTTTCCGGATCCTCCCAAAAGCTTTACCATGGCTTCTCCCGCTTTTTTTCCGATTTTCACATCGTCCGCCTTGACAACGGACTCATATTCCGCGGGTACATAGCGATCCACGCAGATCACTGGAATCCCCGCATCCTTCAGCCGTTCAAACGCAGGCACCATCGCCTCTTTTTCTACCGGATCGATTATCAGAACGTCAATCCCTTTTGCAATATAATCGTCAATGATAGCGCTTTGCGTCACCGGATCGCCATCGCCGTTTCCAATTACAAAATCCATATTCGGAAAATACTTTTTCAACGTATCCTCCGCCATCACTTTCGTACCGCCTCCATAAGGAAAGCGCATCGATGAAACGATAACTCCCATCGTTCCCCTGTATTCTTCGAGCGGTTTTTGGGGTACGAGTTCTTGGGCGATAGTCCGGTCACAGTAAATCCCAAAATCAATCGGCTGTCCGTCCGCTGAAAAGACAACCGTATCGCTATTCAGTTCAGCCTGATCGATAGGCGAGCTCGTTACATGAACACAGGATGAAAAAAGCATAACTGCTGCTGCGAGCAACAAAACGGCTGTTTGTTTCCCTTTCATAATCCTCTCCACGCTTCCTTCATCCGCTGCTTCAGGTCTTTTATGGAAAGCAGGATCGCTAAAATAATAATGATGCCTTTCATAATTTGCTGGATGTACGTGGGAACCCCCGTAAGATTCAAAAGATTTGCCACCACCGTCATAAGAATTACGCCGATCACCGTTCCCTCCACGCTCCCTTTGCCGCCCGAAAGGCTGGTTCCGCCAATGACGATCGCCGCAATACTGTCAAGCGCCATCGTACTCCCTGCGACCGGATGTCCCACATAAAGCCTGCAGGCAGTTACAACCCCTGCGAGCGCCGCAAACACGCCGCATATCATATAAGTGAGCATAATGACACGCGTCGTACGCACTCCTGCAAGGCGGGCTCCTTCAAAGCTGCTCCCTACGCTGTACACATAACGCCCAAATGGCACATACCGCAAAATCACTACAGAGACCACCGCCAACGCCGCAAAAAGAATAAACGGTCCCGGGATGACGCCTATATTTCCATTCCCAAAAAAGTCGATTTCCGCACTCTGTGCCGTTGTAAACTCTACCGGAATCCCATCGCACATCAGAAGCGCAAGACCGGCTGTGATGGACGATATCGCAAGCGTCATAATAAACGGCTGGATTCCCCAAAAAATTACGCCGAAGCCATTCACGATCCCTACGATTATTCCCAAAAGAAGCGCACAAAATATTGCCAGCCAAATGTCATATCCAAACCTTGTCAGCAAAGAAAACACGATACCCGATACCGCAAGCACACCGCCCACGGAAAGGTCGATTCCTCCCGTGATAATAACAAATGTCATTCCTACGGCAACAATCCCCGTCGCAGACGCTTGCCGCGCAACATTTACAATATTCTGAAGTCTGAAGAACTGCGGAGCAAAAATAAAGATCAGAACAACAACGGCAACGAGAAGCACAAGCATCGCCGCATTGTTTTTGATCAATTTCGTTGCTGCCGTTTTATATGCCGATCCCGGCTTTTCATTTGTGAGCATGCTGCCTATGTCCTTTCAGCCGTCGTGTTTTGTAGTCATTGTAACAAATATTCCGATATTGAAAAACTAACATTCTTGCGGTTTTACAGCAAAAAATTTCTTTTGCTTGCTGTACATTTTAAAAAGCAGCAAAGCCGCCCATATCTGCGTGGACAGCTTTGCTGCAAAATAGAGATAATTAGTCTTTGAAGCTGATTCTTGGGAAATTTGTAAGAGTTTCCATGCCGTCTTTGCGTACAACGATCGGATCCTCGGTGCGCACGCCCGTCAGATTTTCATCGATCACGGAAAGCTCATATGCAAATGTCTGTCCATCTACAAGCACATCCGGCGAATCCTTGCCGATCAGCGGCATGGGTTCTTCAGGGTCCATGCCTGTTCCATGCGGCCCAAGCCGTCCCGCGCTCGGTGCAACGATGTACTTTTCAATGCCTTCTTTTTGTGCTGCTGCACGGATTACAGCATCCGCTTCATGGCCTGTCATTCCTGCACAGATCTCATTCAGTCCCGCTTCAAACACGCGGTTCAATTTTTCCAACAGCTCGATTTTTGCCTTGGGCGCGTCTCCAAACACGATGGTACGTGCGGAATCCGAGCAATAATCATTGATACGGCAGCCGTGATCCATCATGACCAGATCTCCGCGGACGATTTGCTTATCTGTAGGACGCTTGAAGAGCGACAACAGATTCTCTCCTGTCTGAACCATGATATCAAAGGCAATGCAGTGTGCGCCCGATGCAAACATAGCCGCATATACCATGCTCTGCGCTTCTTTTTCTGTGATACCGTCTTCCAGAACGTCATAAAGCATCTGTGCGCCGATATCCGCGACACGGCCAGCGCGCCGCATCGTATTGATCTCTTTTTCCGTTTTGATTGATTTAAAGTATTCAATGATCTTGCTCTTGACAATCTCTGCATCCGGTATCCCCTTTTTGATCTCATTGAATATTTCAAGGTCACAGAAGTTGTATCCGCACAGTCCTACCTTTTTTAACGGTTTTTTCTTATTGTAGTCAATGAGGAAACTGCTTAACCCTCCGCGGATCTCACGAATGTCGTCACCCATGTATTTCATTGCGGATTCTTCATGCGCCGCACGAATCTGGCTGTCTGGCAGGAAAAATACCGGATCTGCTCCCGGAGCAATAAAAACGATCTCCGGCTGCGGATATACGCCGTCTATGGTGCGGTAATCGACCAGCCAGCGAATGTTGCTCATTCGATAGCAATCCCCAAAGACAAGCAGTGCGTCAAAGCCGTCTTCCTCCGTTTTCGCTTTGGCACGCTCTACGCGTTCCCTGTAGTCGTCTCCTGTGATGGTCTCGCCAAAGCCATCCCAAATGCTTTCCTTGATCAACTGTTCAAATTTTGCGGGTAACATATCCCTTATCTTTTTTGCAATCATTTCTTTGCCTCCTTTTATTTGTAAAACTTTTTTATTTATAAGATTCCGTTGCCGCAAGCGCCCAATCCACATACGCTTCTGGGACGTCTACGTTCTCTTTGTCTACAAGGATCGTAGGAACGTTGATGACTTTATCTAGACTATAGCCCAAAAGTTCGTGCATAAAGATCGCCTTGATCGCCTCGCGGCCCTGATCTACGCTGCCTACGTCAACCGTCGCGGTGAGCCCGCCGCTTCTGATCTGTTCAAAGCCGGATTTCAGCCCGTCCGCGCCAACAACGATAATTCCTTCACTGCCGTCCCACAGCTTAAGGCCCATCGCCTGTACTGCCTGAACCGCCCCCTGTGCCATCTCTTCATTTTCACCGTAGATGAAGTTTACATCAGGATTTGCCTGCAAAAGGTTTTCCGCTGCCGCCATTCCTGCATCGCGTACATATTCACCACGCTGTTCACCCACGATGGTAAGGCCCGGATATTCGGAAACCGCTTCCATAAACCCTTCCCGGCGCGATGTCGTCCAATGGCCGTCGTTACCGGATATAAACAGTATCTTTCCTTGTCCGTTCAGCTTTTCCGCCGCATACTGCCCGACAAGATAACCGGACTGACGCGCGTTGTCATAGCTGATGACAGACGTCGCTTTGATGGAATCAACATCCCACAATTCTGCCGGCATATTGAAGAGATATACCGCCGTACCTGCCGCCGTCGCTTTTTCATAAACGGCATTCATAGAGTCAAAGTCGCCCGCTGTGCACACCAGCACCGCATCGAATTCCTTGGTTGCCCAGTTTTCTATGGTCGATACCTGTGACTCCACTGCGTCGTGCTCGCTCGGTGCGACAAACTCAAATTCAAAGTTTACGCCGAACCTGTCGTGCAATTCATTCATCATTGTGTAAGCTCCGTGCATAATGATGTCGTAAAATTCCGAAGCTGCCGGTGGGGTAAAGCCAATCTTAAAGGTCTTGCCTTCCACCTTTGCACGCACTGCGGCTTCCCATGCAGGATCGCCCCACTGCCATGTTCCATTTGCAGCCGAAACAGCAGTTGTACCTGCACCCGCCGCGTCGCTTGCAACGACGGACGCCGTGTCCGCCGGCTTATCCACGTTTCCGCAGCCCGTGAATAGGATGGCTGCCGTTATCAATACCGCAAGCACGATCCCCATCACTTTAAAGTGTCTTTTGTTCATCTTCTTTTCCTCCTGTGTTTTTATTCTTTTGCACTGCCTTCATGCAAAAAATCAGTCCTTTTTATTTCTGTGGCTCAAGTATTCCACCGCTACCACAACCAATATAATGATGCCTTTGACAATGGTTTCCCAATCAGGATCAACATTTAAAAGATTGAGTGCATTGCTGATCAGATAGATGATGAATGCGCCAAATACGGTGCCGATGAGGCTGCCCTTTCCGCCCGAAAGGCTTGTTCCGCCGATGATCGCCGCGGCGATTGCATCAAGCTCATAGCCCTTTCCCATTTCCGGATGCACCGTTTCCAGGCGGGACGCAAGTGTAATACCCGCAATGGCCGCCATCAACCCGGAAAGTGCGTAAACCTTGATGAGCAGTTTCTTTGTATTGATCCCCGACACCCGTGCAGATTCCTCGTTGCTTCCATACGCCGTCACATGCCGGCCGAACGCAGTACACCGGTATACAAACTGCAGGACAATGAACGCCACGATCGCTATGACGATCGGAAACTGAAGCCCCAGGATATCTCCCTGGCCGATAAAGCGAAAACCTCCCACCATGTAATTACGAAAGGGAATGGAGTTTGTCCACACATACATAACTCCACGGCCGATGCTCATTGTAGCAAGCGTCGCGATAAATGGTGTGATCCGCAGTTTCGTGACCATCAACCCGTTGCCCGCGCCTACCATGGTTCCCATCAATATCCCTGCGATAATGGACGGCACGATATTTACATTTTGTGATAAAAGCCATCCCGTCATTCCGCCGGAAAGCGCAAGCATCACACCTACCGAAAGGTCGATGCCGCCTGTGGTGAGAACAAACGTCATACCGAAACCCAGCAACATGATGAACACCGACTGGCGGAATACATTCATAAGATTGGAAACCGTAAGGAAGCTTGGCGAAAGGATGGACATCACGACCATCATGATAATAATGAAGATCAGCAGCCCCAGAAGCTGACGATCGATTTTTTTCTTTGCCCCTGTTGTACTAAGAATTGTCTGTTGGTTGTTTTTCATTGTTCTGTCCCTCCTTGTCAAACGCGTTCGGCGCGTGCCGACGTGAATCTTTCGAGGCTGACAGCCACAACGATGATCGCACCCACAATGATCTGACGATAAAACTGGTTCACCGATAAAAGATCCAGACCGTTCGAAATGGTTCCAAGGATCACCGCACCGATAATCGCACCGATGATGCTGCCTTTACCGCCCGCCATGCTGGTTCCGCCGATCACTGCCGCGGCGATCGCATCCATCTCATAGCCTCCGCCCATTTCTGATTGCACCGCCGTGAGCCGTGCCGCCAAAAGAATGCCCGAAAGCGCCGCCAAAAGCCCGGAAAGCATGTACACTCCTACAGTGATCTTATTGCACGACACGCCGGACAGAAACGCGACTTCACGATTTGAACCGATCGCCGTTACATTGCGTCCAAAGCTGGTAAACTTAAAAAGAAACAGCAGAATTACAAAAACGATGATCGTGATGATCACGGGGATAGGCAGTCCAAACAGATAGCCTTGTGCAAGATAGGTAAATTCCGGCACCGCAAACCCGCTGACCGCTCCGTTTGTCGTGGACAACAACAGAATACCGCGTACCACGCTCGACATGGCAAAGGTCACAAGAAAAGGAGCAATCCGCAGCTGCGTAATCAAAAGTCCATTCACCAGGCCGAATGCCGCGCCTGTTAAAAGCCCCGCCAATATTCCCAAAAACACACTGCCGCCCGCCGCAATGATCATTCCCGTAACCGCACCGGAATAACCAAGGATAGAGCCCACCGAAAGATCGATACCTCCAATCGTAAGCACGAACGTCATTCCAAAGCCGACCAGCATAACAAAAACCGACTGAAGCAATAGATTCTGGATGTTTTCTACTTTCAGGAAGTACGGTGTCGCAATCGCAAGGAACACAAACAATGCGATCATGACGATCAATATTCCCAATTCGTCAAATTTTTTTGTACGTGTCTTGACCGTATATTCGTTTTTCATGATTCATGACCTCCCGACGCATACAGCGTTATGTTTTCTTCTGTGGCCTCTTCGCGGGTGAATTCGTGTACGATCCTGCCCTGGTGCATGACATAAATACGGTCTGCAAGGCCCATCAGCTCGGGAAGCTCAGAGGATACCAGCAAAATGCCGCCTCCCTCTTTTACAAAATCCGCAATCAGGCTATATATTTCATGCTTTGCGCCTACATCGATCCCCTGCGTAGGTTCATCAAAAATCAGTACCTGCGGTTTGGTAAACATCCATTTAGCGAGTATCACTTTTTGTTGATTTCCACCCGAAAGAGATTTTACTTTCTGGTAAATAGACGGCGTCTTTACGCCAAGGCGTTTTACGTATTCCTCTGCAGTCCTGATTTCCTTGTTTTTACGGATCACAAATTTTCCCGCAAGCACTTCCTTTAAATTGGCAAGTGTAATATTATCTTTGATATCCTGTTCTATAAGCGCTCCCTGCAGCTTCCGGTTTTCAGGAAGCATACCGATGCCTTGTGCAATAGCGTCTTTGGGTGTTTTTATTTTACATTTTTTCCCATTTATTCTGATCGTACCGGTCGTTACGCGATCTGCACCCACAATCGCCCGCACCGTTTCCGTTCTGCCCGCGCCGGCAAGGCCGGCAAGGCCTACGATCTCTCCTTTTTTCACATGCAGGTTAATGTCTTCGATCACGCCCCTGCGTGTAAGTCCCTCTACTCCCAACACCTGTTCGCCGATCGCAACGGTTTCCTTGACAATATAGTTGGTGATTGTACGGCCTACCATTCGCGCCACGAGATCATCGATGTCCGTGTCCTCCGGCCCGACTTCCGCAACGTTTTTCCCATCGCGCATCACCACGATCCGGTCTACAAGTCCGAACAATTCCCTTAAATGGTGCGTAATATAAATGACTGCGATTCCCTGCTTTTTAAGCATATGCACAAAATCAAAGAGTACCTGCCGCTCATGCTCTGCAAGCGCGGCTGTCGGCTCGTCCATGATCACAAGCGAGCAGCTGATGGATAACGCTTTTACAATCTCAATCACGCGATTTTTCAATGCTCCCAGTCTGCTCACCGGTACAAGCACATCCTCTACCGTTGGAAAAAATTCGGCATACAATTTCTGGGTTTCCACCGTCATCGTTTTTTCGTCAAGGCGTTTTATCGCGTTGCCAATCAATCCCTTCTGCGTTTCGCGTCCCAAATAGACATTCTGTACCGCGTTCAGATGGGGCGCGAGCGACGGCTCCTGAAAAATTGTACTGATCCCCAATCCCTGAGCGCATTTTGGATCTGTAATTTTCACGATCTCCCCATTCACCCTGATTTCTCCCTCGTCCGGATGATAAAGCCCGGAGAGCATTTTCATCAGCGTAGATTTTCCCGCGCCGTTTTCACCGACAAGCGCGACAACTTCACCTTTTTTGACGGTGAGTGAAACGTCGTCCAGCGCGACAACGCCCGGAAACCGTTTGGTGATGCCTGTCATTTCGATAAAGACGCTGTTGTCATCTCTCATGTTTTTCCCCCCTCATTTTTTCTGTTTCAAATGGATTCGATTTCATTCCTGCTGTATTGTTCTCATTGTTTCTATCTTACCGAAACCGGCCATACGACAACAAGAAACATACTTGTTGCCTTACCTTTACAATCTTGCGCCTCATTTTTTCCCTTGAAATGTTAAAAAAACGCGGAGTAACGGCTTTTCCGCAAATTATTATCGTTTTTTTCTTTCTCATCTGAATATTTGATTCTTGCGGCGCGCCGCAAGAATCGTGTATCTTTTTTGTGATAGACAAATAAAAAAAACCTCCCGCAGGCGGTTTTGTTACAATAAAAAATGAGCCTTTGAGGCTCACCTTATATTTGTTCCATCTCTAGATATACTGTGTAATGTTATTGAGTTCCTCTTCCGGCACTTCCGCAACGATCCTTCCATTTTTCAGTATCAGCGCACGGTCGCACAACCCTGCGATCTCGTCCATATCCGAAGAAACGAGAATGATCCCTTTTCCTTCCGAGGCAAGCTCGTTCATCACGATATATATCTCGCTGCGCGATACAATATCGATTCCTTTCGTAGGTTCATCGAGGAGCAGGATACTGGCATTTGAAATAAGCGATCTTCCCACCATTACCTTTTGCTGGTTGCCTCCGCTCAGAAAGCGGATCTCCTGATGCAGACTGTCCATTTTGAGGTTCAATTCGATCGACTGATCCACAACTTCCTCCATTTCCTGCTTTAGATCAAGGAAAATTCCCCGGCGGATATCCTCAAGCGCGGAAATTGTAAGGTTCGCCGCTACCCCCATATCAAGAAACAGCCCTGCATCCATGCGATTCTCGTTGACATACCCGAACCCATGGTTAACCGCGTCTGTCGCATTTTTAAGTTCAATCTCTTTTCCGCGTAAAAACAGGCTTCCCGCATCCATCTCAAATTCGCCAAACACTGTTTTGATCAGTGCCGTACGTCCCGATCCTGTGAGGCCTGTAATCCCAAGTATCTCGCCCGCACGCAATTTGAAGCTAATATCGTGCAAAATATTTTCAAGCCGCAGTCCGCTGATTTCAAGCAATATTTTTTCCCGGCATTTTGCCTTGGGCGGATAAAGACGCAACGATTCGTTTCCCGAAATCAGATAACTCAGCCGCTCCCTTTTCAGTCCCTTTGTACTGCACATCGCCACATTCTTTCCGTCGCGCAGCACACTTACCCTGTCGCACAGCCTCAGTACCTCTGTGATACTGTGGGTAATATAAATAATCGAGCTTCCCCGCGCTTTCATTTCTCGCATAAACCGGACAAATATCTCTTTTTCTTCCGTTGCAAGATTAATCATCGGCTCGTCCATAATAAAAAGCTTTGCCCTGCTTTTGTATGCCCGCGCAACGGATACCATATAGCGCTCGCTGATACTCAAATCCCGTATTTTTTTGGTCACATCCAGCGCGTAACCCATGGTATCCATCTGCTCACGCGCCTCCGCACATAATTTTTTGTAGCTGATAAATCCACTCTTTCGCGGAAGCTCTGTCAAAAAGATGTTTTCCGCAGCCGTCAGATCCGGAAGCAGATTTGTTGCCTGATAAATCGTAAATATCCCTTTTTCAAGCGCCTCCCGTGGAGATTCAAACTTGACATGTTTGTTACAAAAATTGATTTCCCCACTGTCCGCCGGAAATACACCGGATAATATGTTCACCAGCGTGGACTTTCCTGCACCATTCAGTCCTACAAGCGCATGGATTTCTGCTTCTTCCAACAGAAAGGCGACATCTTTGAGTACAGGGATATCAAAAAACGATTTATTGATGTTGTTCATTGTAAGGAGCATTCAAATTCCTCCGAATAGTTCATTTTTATTTTATTTTCGCGTTTATTCGTTTATACTGAGTATAAATCAGGTTTAAAAACCGGTCAAATTCTTTCTCATCCTTTTAAATCAAGTTTATCTAAGTCGATATTATGCAGATATGAACAAACTTGTGGAAACTATACAGATTATTGCGCATTTACCTCAAACAAGTATTTTTTCGCTTTTTATCATGATAGATTAAGGTTGGTAGAGGTACAATCAATGAATTCCAACCATCCGATTCTGGTACGGCCGCCTCAGATACTTTCCAATCAGGTCACACTGAAAAACAATTTCGATATGGAGCGTTCCGATTTCACAGAAACAGAAATTGTTTTGGTGCAGCAGGGACATGTTCATGTGTGGTTTGATGGAATTTCCTATTCCCTGGGCGGCGGAGATATTGTTCTTGTTCCGTGCCTGCCGTACAGGCTGTCCTCCGCTGGGGACGATCCGTGCACGCTGGTCACGCTTTATTTGTCTTCCTTTCAATATGCGGGACAACAGGAGGGACGCCTCCCTTTTGCCACACATGAAACCATATTGCAATATAGCAACTCCACAGTCCCCATGATCAAAATTATCACGCAAATCCATGCAGAGCTTTCCGAAAAGCGTCCGGATTTCAAAGTCGCTTCTTCCAAGCTTACGGAATATCTTCTGATTCTTTTGCGGCGCAAATTAATGGATAACGATCTAAGCGCGGAGCCCGCCTCGCTTCTGTCGGGCATCAAAGAATATATTGAGAACAACTATGAGAAAAACATTACGCTTTCCAGTCTCTCTGATACATTTTTTGTGAGTCCGTTCCATATCGCTCATTTATTTAAGGAAAAATTTGATATTTCTCCCATCCAATATCTGATCAAAACACGCATCAAGATTGCCTCCGAGCTTTTGATCCAGACAGGCTACACCGTATTCGAGATTTCTAATCTCGTAGGCTATCCGAACGCAAATTACTTCAATATTATTTTCAAACGGTTCACGGGCATGAGCCCCGGAAAATACCGAAAGAAGATGCAAAAACGATAAAAAACCGTCAACCAAAGCTGCCCTGCGCCAGAGAAATAGACAGAAAAGAGGAAGATCAAACGCAGGCCAGCTTTCAAATTACGCCGCTTGGATTCGTTTTTCACTGGCTATTTCCAGTTCCCGCTATATGGCAATTATAAACGGCAAAACAGAACATTTTTATTACCATTTGACTTTATTTGTGGCTCAATAAAAAATCCGCATAAAAAACTCCCGTAAATTTACAGGAGTTTTTGGCGCACCTGAGACGATTTGAACGTCCGACACCACGCGTCGGAGGCGTGTGCTCTATCCACTGAGCTACAGGTGCTCGATATTTCTTTCAGTAGGCTGTTTAAAAATACATATTTCTGCACTAAAAATGCAAGATTTTTGCAGAATGCCCTTTTTTCAGTTTTTCGCTTCACTATGCTATTCTTTCATGTAATTCCGTTGCATTTCCTTTTCCCATGCGCTTTTTCGGTACTCTTATCTACCCTTAAAGTATACCATTTACCCTTGTCTACTTTCAAGGGCAACAGAGTCGGAGTCCTGCGCTCTATCCAGCTGAGCTACGAGCACATATATAACTGCAAAACGCAGTTATTATTATAATACATTTACAGCACTTTGGAAAGAAAATCCTTCAGTCTTGGATTTTTCGGATTGCTGAAGAACTCCTGCGGCGGCGCCTGCTCCAAAATCTTTCCCTCATCCATAAAAAGGCAACGTGTTGCAACTTCCTTTGCAAAACCCATCTCATGCGTAACGACCACCATTGTCATCCCTTCATCCGCAAGCGTGTGCATGAAGTCGAGAACCTCTCCTACCATTTCCGGATCAAGCGCGGATGTAGGCTCGTCAAACAGCATCACATCAGGGTTCATAGCGAGCGCACGCACAATCGCAACACGCTGCTGCTGCCCGCCCGAAAGCTGTAGCGGATAAGAGTCTATTTTATCAGAGAGTCCAATCCGTTTCAATAGCGTTTCCGCACGCTCCTGCGCTTCATCCTCTGTCATAAGTCCAAGCTTTAAAGGCGCAAGCATAATATTCTGTCCAACCGTTTTATGTGGAAACAGGTTAAACTGCTGGAACACCATTCCCATTTTTTGGCGCACCTTATCAATATCGATATTTTTGCCGGTAAGAAGATTTCCTTCAAACCAAATCTCACCACTGGTGGGTTCTTCCAGTAAATTAAGGCATCTTAAAAAAGTAGATTTTCCGCTTCCCGAAGGTCCTACAATAACGACCTTTTCACCGCGTTCAATGTGCTCGTCAATTCCCTGCAGCACCATGTTATCATTAAATTGTTTATATAAATTCTTGACTACCAGCATAAGCTGCTCCTATCGCACATCGCTTTGCGCGAGCTTTTTTTCCAACTTTTTCAGTGCCCATGTAATGAGCATTACAATGCCAAGATAAATAAGCGCAATGAAAATCAACGGCACAAAAGGCAAATACGTCCTTGACCGCACTAAATCTGCGGCGCGCGTTAAATCTGTAAGCGCCACATAGCCAACGATGGACGTTTCCTTAAACAAAACAATGAATTCATTGCCAAGCGCAGGCAGGATATTCTTGATTGCCTGCGGCAAGATAATCGTACGCATTGTCATGCCGTTTGTGAGGCCCAGCGAGCGCCCTGCCTCCATTTGGCCCCTTGGCACAGCCATAATGCCTGCGCGTACGATCTCGGACACATAAGCGCCGCTATTGATGCCAAACGCCAAAGCCGCAACATAAGGAGCCATTTCCGTTGGGGCAGCAGCGAAGATAATATAATACATAATCAACAGCTGTACCAGCATAGGAGTTCCGCGAATCACGGTTGTATAAACTTCGCAGATTACGCTCAGCCATTTCAGTTTTTTATTCCGCAAAGCATTTACTTTTGCGATTGCCACAAGCGAGCCGATCGCAACCCCCAGCAGTACCGCAATTCCTGCTATCATGAGCGTAACCAAAAGCCCGTCCACGAATAAAGTCCACCGGTTGTCTACAACCAATGTTTTATAGATTTGTTCCGGTAAATTGTCAAACATGATAACTACAATACTCCCACGCAATCTCAAAATACAGTAAATACTTTA
Organism: Christensenella hongkongensis; assembly: GCF_000981035.1. Taxonomy (GTDB): domain Bacteria; phylum Bacillota; class Clostridia; order Christensenellales; family Christensenellaceae; genus Christensenella; species Christensenella hongkongensis. The sequence continues at coordinate 408,054 of NZ_LAYJ01000112.1, read as the reverse complement.
TTATTATAGCAAAGAAGCGAAAAAAGCGCAAAGAGAAAATTCCCTTTGCGCTTTATCCTGTATAAATATAATTATTGAACTTTAGAAGCCGCTACATGCGTCTCTGTGAATTCCGCAATTTTCCCATCGTCCTGAAGCTGCTTGATTACCTTATTTACCACTTCCGTAAGTCCGGTATTTCCCTTTGCAACAGCAATCGCGTACTGTTCGTCCGTGGAAGGCATATCTACGATAGCAAGATCGTCATTGGAGGCCACAATATTTTCCGCCGTCAATTTGTCGATAACAACCGCGTCAAGCTTTCCGTTTTTAAGATCAAGAGCTGCTTCCGGAGCGCCTTTATACTGCTTTACAGTCGCATCCGCAACATTCTCCGGATTAGATACGTACATATCGCCCGTCGTTCCGAGCTGAACGCCAATCGTTTTTCCCGCCAGATCATCTGCGCTTGCAACCTTTGGATCCTCTTTATTTACAACAATCAGCTGCTTTGCATCTGCATATGTGTCAGAGAAATCAACGCTTTCCGCGCGCTCCGGATCAACCGTCATGCCCGCCGCGACAAGATCGCCTTTTCCTCCGGACAGTGCAGCGATCAATCCATCAAAATCCATATCCACTACTTCAAGCTTCACGCCGAGTTCATCCGCGATTGCCTGGCAGATATCCACGTCAACACCGCTTACCGCGCCATCGGCGCCAATATACTCATAGGGTGCAAACTGCGAATTGGTAAGCATAACGAGTTTTCCCGCATCTTTGATCTTTGCGACTGCATCGGAATCTCCTGCCGCTGCGGATTCGCTCGCGCTTGCGGACTCAGATGCCGCCGCAGATTCAGACGCTGCCGCAGATTCAGACGCTGCCGGACTCTCAGACGAGGCTGCCGGGGCGGAACACGCCGCAAGCATTGCCGCTGACATCAATACTACAAGTACCACTGCTAAAATCTTCTTCATATCTTTCCTCCAAAATTGTTTTAAAACTTATAATGTATAATTATACATGAATATTCAAAAAAAGCAAGCGTTTTATGCAAATTATATCGTAAATTATTCAACGTTTAAAAAAGCATGTATATCGGCTGTTACCGCGTCAAACATTTTTTTTGCCTCTTGCTCATTCCTGCATCTTAATGAATAATATATTTTTATTTTAGGTTCCGTACCCGACGGCCGGATCACAACACTGCTTCCTCCCTCGAGCGTATAACCCATAACATCTGATTTTGGTAAGGTGATTTCCGTACTCGTTCCATCCTCTTTTTGTACAGAAGTTAGATAATCGGATATCTTCTTTACAGGAAGGCTTCCCCACATCTTCACATCCTCTTTTCGAAGCTTTTTCATGAGGTCTTCCATATGCTGCATTCCATCTGCTCCTTCAAATGTAAAACTCTCAAGCCTGTCATAAAAATAACCATGTTTCCGATATAATTCACCTAACCGGTCTATCAGTGTCATTCCTTTTATTTTATAATATGCAGCCATTTCGCAAATCAGCATAGACGCATTCACCGCGTCTTTATCCCTGGCGTGCGTACCGGACAGATAACCGTAGCTTTCTTCAAAACCGAACACATATCGTTCAACTTCTCCTTTTTTCTCCAAAAGCCCGATCTGTTCCCCAATAAATTTAAACCCCGTTAAAACATTTATGAGTTCTACCCCATACTCATCTGCGATGCTCTGTGCCATTTCCGTCGTTACGATCGTCTTGACCGCCACTGGTTTTTCCGGCATATCTCCTGTATTACTACGCATCATACACACGAAATCAAACAGCAATACACCCATTTGGTTGCCGTTAACCAAGATATATTCGCCATTATGTTTTACCGCCGTTCCTACACGGTCGCAATCCGGATCGGTTCCGAGCAGTAAATCCGCTCCCGTTTTTTCACATAAGGCCACGCCTAATTTAAGCGCTTCTTTTTCTTCCGGGTTTGGATACGGGCAGGTAGTAAAATTTTCATCCGGCTTCTCCTGCTCCGGTACCACTGTAATATCCGTGATGCCAATTTCATCCAATATGCGCAATACTGGTTTCAGGCCCGCACCATTGAGCGGCGTATATACAATTTTCAGGCCGCCAGTCTCTTCAAAAACGCTATATCTCTTTACTGCCCTGAAATATTCATCGATCGTAGCCTGATCGATATAACAAATCATGCCGGCAGATAACGACCGATTGAAATCATCTTGCCTGATATCTTCAAAAATATCCTTCCGGCCGATATATCCTGTGATCATTTCCGCTGCTTCCAGAGTAATCTGGCATCCGTCGCTTCCATAGACCTTATATCCATTATATTTAGCCGGGTTATGGCTTGCCGTGATGACAACGCCTGCGCTGCACTTTAGTTGCCTTACCGCAAAGGAAAGCATTGGCGTGGGCATCAATGTGTCAAATAAATAAACTTTGATTCCATTGCCCGCAAACACTTCAGCTGCTGTCTGCGCAAATTTCTTTGAGTTTTTCCGGCTGTCATATGCGATCGCAACGGAAGCGCCATCGAAACTTTCATTCAAATATTCCGCAATCCCCTGTGTTGCTTTACGGACTGTGTAAATATTCATACGGTTCGTGCCCGCGCCGATCACACCGCGCAGGCCGCCCGTTCCAAACGCAAGATCACGGTAAAAACGGTCCTTAATCGCTACCTCGTCACCTTGAATTTTCAATAATTCTTCATTAATCTCCGGATCATTTTTTGCACTTTCTATCCATTGCATATATAATTTCTTTTCGCACATCGGCTCCACCTATAAAATCCTGTAGTTCATCTGGTTCCTGCGCTTTCATAAAGCACTAACTATTCATTCACACTATTAGGTTATCATTTTATCCTAACCTCTTCCAACTCTATTTCAAATGCCCTAGTCGTTCCAATAATATTTTCCCGCAATGTTCATATGAAAATTCCGTCTCTATAACCTGTTTTGCATTTTTACCGATAGATGCATAGTAACATTTATCATCTACAAGTTTTTTCATATATTCAGCGGCAACTTCTTCATCCGGCTCCGCCCAATGCATACCTTTCCTGTAAATACCAAAATCCTCCTCGACTGTTACCAGACGATATGGTACCGGGCAACAGGCGCCATCACGCATATACTGTGTATTCCCACTATAATTTGTTAGAATTGCCGGTTTTCCAAATGCCATAGCCTCTGCCGGTCCAAGCCCAAATCCTTCACTTCTGTGAAGTGAGACGTAAGCATCACATAGAGAAATTAAAGAATTGATTTCAACTTTAGACATCTGCTGGTTAATCGTCAAAATATTATTATGTTCATCCAATACGTTGACTAATTCCTTATCGCCCTCCCAATCCAGTGGCGTATTCAATTTGAGAAGAAGTGTCGCCTCTTTGCTGTTTCCAAACGCCTTATTAAATGCCCGGACTGCCGCCATAGGATTTTTCCGTTCCGAGACGCTGCGAGTATCATAGGTCATCAAAAAAATAAACTGGTTTTCCGGCAAACCAAAATCCATTCGTGAAAGTACTTCATCCTTTTCCGGATAAATCGCATAGGGTACTGTATATACCGGAATAGGTGCTTCTTGGGCTATTGACTGCGTTGTGAAATCAGAAAGCGTCCATATTTCATCAAAATATGGAAACTCCCTTTCCCAGCCTTCGGGAAATTCCAACATTTCCCATGCCCAATAACCAATATTACGTCTCCCATAGAAAATACTTTTATCGAATTCTCGTATGGTCTCTTCAAAGCAATCCGGATTATACGCAAAAATATTAATGCTATATCGGAATTCATTTGAAATTTTATTCTCAAATTCCGTATTTGAAAACATGTGGAGCCCTGAATCCTGGACTTCAATAATTGTGTAAGGAATATTCGTATGCTGCAATACTCTTGCAAGTATTCTGATGCTCTCCCCCAATCCAAAATCGCCTTTTATAAATCCACACAAATTGACACCAAAGGGATGCTTTGTTTCATAATCAATTTTTGTCGTTTTTCGATTATATAAAAATCGCTTGATGCTATTCTTTGGTTGGATTACTTTTTGATAATTAACATAAGCCTCTCGAATCGGGCTTATATACTCTTCAGATAAACGATATTCTTTTTGTGCATAGCCCAAAAACCATTCAGTAAAATGCACTCTCATTTTGGGATTGTTTAAATCAGGAAAGAGCGACTGCAAATCTTTCCGTGCACAATAAATCGCTTTTTCAATCGCTGTAACCGGAATCGTTTGGGAATCCCCTACCACAATAGTGTCCTGAATAAAATAGTCTGGAAAATGTAACGGCCTGCTTTTGCATTTTGTTCTCAATCTATAATCAGTTCCAAAATATTCTCGTAACACATCCGGTATTGATATCCCGTTTTCAAAGCATTGATACATTTCATATCCTGAGAAATCAATCGAAACCGCTTTCTCCAGCAACTTAATTCCACACCCAAAAAGCGTGGCATATGAAAGCCATGTCTTTAGAAATCTACGATCGCCAACTCCATTAAAAAGTATTCTATTATATTTTTTTTGGCCCCATACTAAAAATTCCGATATTTGCTTCCCATATTTCAATGCGAAAGAATAGTTACAATAAAGCGGTCTTGAGCCTAAAGAAATATCAATTGAACTATTTCTATCCTTGTGTTCAAGTAAGTAAGGAAAGACATTAATCGTATTCTCATCCTCCGGCAAACTCGAAAACATCCCATTATCTGAAATAACCACAATTGTTTTATAAGAGTTCATGAAAAATATAACAAACTCAAGGGACAAAAAACAAAACAATTCTTCCGTGGTTAGGCAAAAAGCATAATCGTTATAGTTGTTTCCAACTACCTCTTCCGGAAGCATTATATTTGCATCATGTATTTCTGTTCCGTCCCCAACCGGACATGCAAAAATATCGCTTCCCAAATAGGAATCTTTTATCTTATTAAAGTCTGATTGAACGCCTTTACCGGTAATATAGATTACAGCAGATGTAGACACCTTGTTTCACTCCATTTTCTTAGCTCACTAAACTGTTGTTTTTAGCAATACTGCATCACCGCTAAGGATATACTCTCCAATACCTGCCGGTACAAATACATCGGTTCCAGAAGGTATTTTAATTACATAATCAGAATATGTAAGTATTGCCATGCCCTCAACACATAACAAATTTTGAAAAGTAGTTTTATCTACCATATATGTTTTCGCCTCTTTTTCGAGCTTTATCTTTTCCACAAAAAACGCTCCGCAGTCAAGAGGTTTTTCCAAATCATACTCTATTGGGCGCTCAAAATTAAGGACATCTATCGCTTGCTGTATATGAAGCGGACGCGGATTTCCACTTGCATCCGTCCGTCCAAAATCATAAATCCTGTATGTAATATTGCTATTAGTACCAATCTCCGCCACTGTCATATTTTTGCCGATTGCATGAACTGTACCAGGTTTAATTAAAAAAGTATCTCCTTTTTTTACAGCGACCTTATTTAATACTTCGGTAATTGTTCCATTCTGCGCACGTTCCTTAAATTCTTCCTTTGAAATCTTTTTCCGGAAACCGTAGAAAAGAGTTGCTCCTGGTTCACAATCCATGATATACCACAGTTCCGTTTTTCCTTTTTGTCCGTTTTCATACGTTGCCGCATAGATTTCATCCGGATGGACTTGAATAGACAGGCTATCTGCTGCATCAATAATTTTTACCAGTAATGGGAGCCCGTTTATCCCCTCACCAAGAACATGCAGTCCTTCTTTTTCAAAATACTCACCCAAGGATATCCCTGCATATGGACCATTCTCAATCCGGCTGGTCCCTTCGCTATGACTTGCCAACTCCCAGCTTTCTGCAACTTTTGGGAAAGCACAGTTCTTATGATAGATATTCTTTAGGTTTGTGCCCCCCCATAAATAATCCTTAAATACGGGTGACAATACTAATGGATATAACATACCTTCTCCTAATTCACATTCAATTGCTTGGCAATCTTTCCGATCTGTTCAGACATATCCTTTCGAGCAACCAAAATTGCATCCTCAGTCTCCACAACCACAAGATCTTCAATCCCTACACATACAACCGGCTTTTTACAATTCACATAACAATCCTTTGATTGCTCCATGATAGCATCTCCATCAGTCACATTACCGTATGCGTCCTTTTCATTTTCTTCGTGCAGGCTTTCATATCCACCTACATCACTCCAACCAAAATCCGAAGGAATACAGTATGCCTGTTTTGTTTTTTCCATAACTGCATAATCAATAGATATACTTTTTGATTTCTCAAACGCTTGTGCAACCTGCTCCTCATCATCCGGATCAATCGTAGTAAATAAATCATATAAATCCGGTTCGTATTTACGAAACTCATCGATCATTGTTTGAATATCAAACACAAACATCCCGCTATTCCATAAAAAATTCCCCGCTTGCAAATATTTTTCAGCCAATGTTTGATTTGGTTTTTCGTGGAAAGAAACCAATTTTTCCGTTGTCTGGTTTAATACATAATCGCTCGTCTCAATTTCAACATATCCATAACCGGTTTCGGCCCGCGTTGGTCGGATTCCAAAGGTGACAATATTACCTCTTTCAGCTCTTTTAACCGCTGCCGAAAGTGCCCTGTGGAATTCTCCTCCATCCCTGATGGTATGATCAGATGGCATAACAACCGCTACACCATCACCTGAATGCTTTTTAATTGTAACCGCCGCCCATAAAATACAAGGCGCGGTATTTTTCGCCTGGGGTTCTGCCATAATGTTGACAGTATTACCAAATTCCTCTCTTACAAACGGGGTATATTTCTCTCCCGTAAGGATATACTGATGTTTTGCAGGGACCACATCCGCAATCCGCTCACTCGTTTCTCTGAGCATACTTTTATTTGAAAATAAATTCAAAAATTGTTTGGGTTTTGCCGAACTACTAAGCGGCCATAGCCGTGTCCCACTTCCACCTGCTAATATAATACTGCTTACCATAATTTTCTCCACTCTTAAAAATCTATTCTATCTTATCATTTATTCTGACAATAATCAAATCAGAGCAAAGAGGAATTCATCATTAGAATCCCTCTTTTTTACGTATTAAAGTAGTTTTGTCTTGTCTATTATGGACCTGTTTCCCCGGCACTTATAGACGGATCCTCTGTATTCTGCGCCTTGTCCAAATTTGATTCACCCAGCATCTCATTATTTTGCCTATCATTACTTTCAACTTCTTGCTCCTCAGAAGTTTCAGTATCTGGAGCAACGATAGATTCTGGCGGCACATCATTGGGGTTCTTGGATTCTTCTGCACCAACCGTTGGCGTCGGCTTGGGCAATGGCAAATCATCTTCTGCTCCGGAAATGACAATGTTTTTCATCTTATTCCATATTTCAACCCAACCGGAATAATATTCGGAATTATATTCCTTTGCTTTGCAAAATGCTCCAACGGTTTTTGCTGTTCCTCTAATTTGTTCGTCCCATGTCGGATCACAAAGCTCCTGTTTCAGTTCTTCTTCAGACGCATAACACTTTAATTGCTGAATGTGCGCCCTTATACCTTCCTCGATCGTGGCAAAACGAATCTTCCGGGAATCGTCTTTTGAATACAATCCTCCTGGATTATTAGCCTCTTCTTGTTCATCACTGCTCATATTACCAGTTTCCTTCAATGCCTGAGCAAATGCAATCCCAAAGTCAACTCCTTCGATTTCCGCTTCAGTCCAATAAATCGATACAAATTCTTCTGCTGAAATCCCATATAGATTCTCTACATCAAGTTCACGCAAATACTGAACAGCCTGTTCCTTCGTCACAGAAGGATTCACTCCGGACATAATCTCAGGTGTATTGTCTTCCTCAACAGGCGGATTAGATACTTCCGGCTCATCCAGCCCTGGCGTTTCTATTGCATTCTCCTCTTGGGGCAGTGTCTCTTCTTCCGGAGACAATACCATCGTCATCGGTTCACTCGAAAGCATTGTGCTCGCATTTAGAAAGCTATCCATGATAGTGACAATCTTACTTCCGTAATTAAGGTCTGTAGCCCACTTCCCGCCAAGGGCTTCTACCGTTGTCGCCGAACCTCTGCTTACAAGGCTAAACCGCGGATCAACACAAGCATTATTTAAAGCCGCAGTACTCGCATATGCCTTGAGATGCTGAATCTGCGCACGAATTCCTATCTGAACAGTAGCGAATGTTGCTCCACCAGCTCCTCCGCCAGTCGCGCCGATACCTGCAAAATTATATTGCTCCCATTTAACATCCCCGCCATATTTCAAATAGCCGGTTTCCAGACACATCTGTGCAAATGCAACATCTGCCCGAACTCCTTCCATAGCCGCCTCGCTAATATAGAGTCCGACAAAATCTTCAATTTCCATGCCATAACGTTGCCTGAATGTTGCTTCTGTAAGCGTCGTCTTTTGCTTAAATAAATTCACCATTTGTGCTTTGGCGGCATCTGAAATACCCATGATGTCATGCGTATTTGTATTCACTACAACACGAGAACCCATTCCCATAATATTACTTGTACCATTATTATCGGTTCCAATTACCTGGAATATATATTTCCCATAACGATTATTGTAGTTACTGATTGCAAAATAAATGCTCCAGTTCCCTTTACCATCATTATTGGCATCATATATTATTGCGTCCGAGCCTCCACTTGCTGCACTCCATACTTTGAATTGTACTTTAGAGATGCCAGCAGGCGCAGTAACATTAGACGCACTTACTGCAAAGGCTCTTGAAGTTGTGGGATCCGCAGCCCCAAATGAAAGACCAGACATATTTGGTAAAGAAGGATCTTTCTCTACTGTAACCGTCTTTTCATCCAGTTTATCTTTTTTTCCAAGCATATCTGTCGAATACAACTCAACATGGTAAGTTCCATAAGTATAATTATGTTCGGAAATATTGAAATACTGAGAATAACTTCCGTTCCCGTTTGATGCCATCGTATATGTTTTTGCGTTTTCTTCTCCCTCTTGCTCGTTCCATATTTTAGTTTCTACAGTACTAATTCCATACGGCGAAGTTATCTCCGTTCCTGCAATCGCAAAAGCCTGACTAACTGTCGGATCAGTTGCACCAATGCTCAACTTACCACTTGCAGCCTGCCTTTCAAACGTAAGTGTTTTCTTATCGACAACATAATCCACTCCAGTTTTATCCACCACATGTGCTTCAACCGTGTAATCACCCAATGTGTACCCAAAGCCAGAAATATGGAAATAGGCGCTCCAGTTTCCTGTTCCGTCATTATTGCAATTATACCACTTTGCAGCTCCTTGCCCTTTCGAGTTCGGCCATATTGCAAGCTTGACAGACTGTACTCCAAACCCTTCCGTCACCTTATTTACCTGAATTGCCGTATCGACGCGCTGGGTGGGATTCGTTGTCCCAAAAATAATGCCATCCGTTTTCGATGCACCTGCAACACCTGTTACTACAAGTGTCTCCTGTTTGCTCGTCTTATTTCCTTTTTGGTCCGTCGCCGTAAAGTTAAACGTATATGTTCCTGCACGATAAGAGAATGCTCCCATACTAAAATACATATCATACACGCCATTGCCTTTGGCATTCATCTGGTAAGTCTTTTTCCCATTCACTCCTGTCGTATCATCCCATACCTCCGCCGTTACAGATGCAACGCCAGAAGAATCCACAATATCGCTTACCTGTACTGCAAATCCGCGCTGTACTTCCGGTTTCGTCGTGCCAAACGTTACGTTTCCTATTTCAGGGCCTTCGCCATCTCCGCTCAAAGTCCGCGATCCTTGAGCGGCAACCCCGCTGTTCCCCTTATTATCTGTTGCTACAATTCTAAAAATATATTTTCCTGGTTTTCCTCCATTACATACATCAAAGTTAAAATATACTGACCAGCTATTCCCGTTTTGATTCATTGGAAGTGAAATTTTACTAGCTTCTCCATCAGCTTCCCTGAATACTTCAAGTACTACAGATTTCACTCCGTTGATATCTGTAACATCATTCGCTATCACAGCAAATGCCTGTTGTTCAGTAGGATCGCTTGTTCCAATTCCTAATGATCCTACAGTCGGAGGCACAACGTCGCTTTGAATTGTGATAGTCTTTCGTAACCTCGCCGATTTATTACCTGCCCAATCCGTTGCATAAGCTTCAATGATGTATTTGCCAACACCTGATGTACTAAAATAGGCATCCCATGTTCCATTGCCCTTATCGCTCGCTTTCAGAACTTTCTTCGATGAATCTCCGTCAGATTCCCTCCATATCTCAAAGGTAACATCCGCTACGCCAAAATTATCGTTAACTCCCGATACCTGAATCGCAAATCCTGACGCAGCCGTAGGATCTGTTGCACCGTAAGACAATGCCCCAATGGTTGGTGAAACAGTGTCAGCAATCAACTGGACAGAATTCTGCGCCATTTCGGAAACATTGCCGTAACCATCTGTGCCGATTGCCTTAAAATAATAGGTGTCTTTCATTCCGCCAAACAACGCTTGTGCAGAAAAATATGCCTCCCATGTTCCATTGCCTTTATTATTCCCTGTTATAGTAACAGCCGCACTTTCGCCCTTTGATTGTGGCCATACTTTAAAGTTTACAGAACTTACTCCATGTACGTCTGCCACATTTCTAGCCTGTACCACAAATCCGTCCATTGCTGTTGGATTTGGCGTCCCAAAATATACGCCATCTGACGTTGGCCCAACCGTATCCTTTAAAAACGTTATACTCTTCGTAGGCAGAACTTTTGTCCTTGCCCCTGCCGGATCTTTCACATATACATCAAAATTATACGTTCCATATTGATTCCCATGTTGAGACAGGTCGAAGTATGCAGACCATTGTCCATTTCCGCTATCCCAGGCATTATATATCTGCATTGTGCTGCTCTTATGTGCAGTGTTATATGCCACAATCTGCACCTCTTTTACTCCCCTTACGGCAGTCACTCCTTCAACGAGAATCGCCATATTTTCAGCATAACAAGGATCAGTGGCTCCAAATGTTAATTTTTGAGCACTGATTGTTCCATCGTCCGATGCCCGATTCACGATAAGGCGGCCCATTTTCCCCTTATTTCCGTAAGCGTCGGTCCCATAAGCATCAATATAGTAAGCATTTAGTCCATTTCCAAAAGGATTCAGGTCAATATAGGCCTCCCAGTTGCCTGAAGCAGCAATATTCCCCTTATAAATTCTTGCAGAAGATTCTGATAAATTATTTGGCCAAACCTTAAATTCCACCTCTTTTACACCGGACGGATCAGTTACTCCTACAGCAGCTACTGCAAAAGCCATAGCCATCGTGGGATCAGCTGTTCCTGCGGACATACTTGTCATAGTCGGAGGCGTCGAATCCAAAGATAATTTATTTGGATATTTTTGAATAAACTGATCTACACCATCTGCTATTTTTCCAGAAACTTTGGATTGAACACTACTGCTCACAATATTGGCATAATCTGTCGGGTTCGTCAAAAAAGCAGTTTCTACTACAACTGCCGGCGCATTTACATATTTAATTGGAGCATCTCTTCCTGTTGTTTCCGCAAAATTCTTAACTGACCGTTTTCTATATATTCCCAACGATCCGATTCCATTAAAAATCATATTCGCTAAATCTATGGATCGACTTACGAAAAGACTGTTTTGATTCGTAGTATAATAAACTTCATTACCACTTGCCGATGAACTTTCATAGGAATTATGATGGATACTAATATATAAATCTGGTTGTACTTTATTGGCTTCGGCAGCTAATTCCGTAGAAAAATCATATTTATCTTTATCGTAATTAAGTAATACCGGAATGTCCGTCGCACCTGAAACCCATTTATCTACACGATGTGTCAGATAAACTGTGTACCCCCTGCTTTTCAATTCTTTTGCAGTTTTATATGCAAGCTGTGCATTAACATCGCTCTCCTGCGTACCGTTAATCCCAATCGCGCCTGGATCGGACATTCCATGTCCGGGGTCTATCACAATAATTTTATCTGCCGAAGCAGCTTCTGCCTTTGAGATTGGAAAAATACAATAACTGGTAAAAAATATCGATATAGTTATAAAAATTGAAATGAAAACGAATATTGGTGATTTTCTGGTCATAGCTACCTCATAATAGATAATTTATTCATGCCTTACGAAAATTGCCATATGACATATAATTAAACCTTCACTGCCTACGTTAATGGCTTCAATCTTATCATATTTTCACATCAGTTTCAAGTTTCACGCAAATTTTTGTTATCATTTTTAAATATTTTCTTAACATTTCGTTAACATTTAGCTTTCTCTATAATTAACGGCTTTAATATGATAAAATAAGATTATAATTTACAAGGCTTTGAGGTGCTTTTCATGAAAAAACAATGGAAAATTATTTTAGTATTGGTCGCAATAGCTATCATAGTAGTAATTATTATTGTAACTAACAATGCCTTTTACAAAAACAATACCTCCTCCGTTGCTTCCAATGCGCCATCAGCAACGATTGCTCCAACTGAAAATACAGCCGCGCCGGAAAGTCCTTCTCCCTCTTCACAACCAACTGTCACAGAGTCTTTGGAGGACTTGCCCAACGATCCTTTGGTGACATATGAGAATAATGAAATCGTATATGAATATTTTGATGTTATAGATGATTCGACTAAAATAATCAAAGAAGAAGCATCAGGAGAATTACCTTTGTCATTTGTCCTCGATAGCGTATCGCAGAAGCTTTTTGATAAACCACTTGCAGATTCCCCTATGCAACCCCTGTCCATAAAACAAAAAGGGAATAGTATTTATGTTGATTTCCGTTCGGATGTTTTGCATACTCAATTAGGCTCCTCTGGCGAGAGCACAATGTTAGAAAGTATTGCCGACGGCTATTTGAATAATATCGAAGGAGTTGACGCTGTTTATTTCAGCGTGGAGGGGAAAAGTTATTCGTCCAGTCATATTGAATTTCCCATGGATGTTCCCTATAAAAAGAAATAGGGAACATCCACGAATTTTTTTGGGTTACCTCTTTTTGAAAACGATAATTTCAGAAACTCCGATGGGCGGATGGATTAATTTTTCTATTGGCCTTAAAATGCTCGTAGCCTTATTGATCAGCTTTGATGAATTATCATCGACCATTTCAGTAAAAGAGCTGTCTTCCCCTTGTTTATTTTTGCTTCTCCCTTTTACATAAAAAACGGGAATGCCCCAAAAATTGAAATAGCGATCCATTACGCAATCAAGATTTAGTTCTTCACCCATTCTTTTCAGCACTTTGCGGTCATAGCGACGGTAGTGTCCGATGTTTTCGTCCATATAGCTATAAAGAAAGCTGAGCGCAGGAACTCCAATCACTATATTTCCGCCAACCGCAACAATTTCCTTTTGTATGGATCAACTTTATTCATATTGTCCAGCCCGATTGGCAAAATCAACTGCGCGATTACTCTTAGACATTGAATTCTTCTCCCCTTATACCAACATCAATTTTTACTTAAAATCGTTTATATCGTACTCTTTCTGCTTAATTCACATATGTCAATTCCCAAAGATTATCTGCCAATTCCATAATACTGAAATCCCATATCTTTGAGAGCTCGCTTGCCATAAATGTTCCGCAAATCATAAATTATGTTTCCCCTCATCTCCTGCTTGACTTCCTCGAGATTAGCCCCTCGAAATTGATTCCATTCCGTCATAATGACCAAGCCATCTGCACCTCTTACCGCCTCATATTCACTACCACAATAGACTATGCTTTCTTCCAGCCCTTTTAATCTCCACCTGGCTTCCGGCATCCCTTGCGGGCAATAAGCTCTGATTTTCATCCCCGCGTCAACAAGCTCCCTAATTATATCAAGCGAGGGCGCCTCGCGCATATCGTCGGTCTCCGGCTTGAAAGACAGTCCCCACATCGCAATAACGGGCGGCTCACCGTTGGCCAATTCTGAAAACTTCGATATAATTTTGGCAGCAACTTTACTCTTCTGCTTTTCGTTTGCCCGGACGGCTGCTTCAATCACATAAAGCTCTTCATCATACTGCTTGGCAATATCAAGGATCGCGCGGGTATCTTTCGGAAAACAGGAACCACCATATCCCGGTCCAGCATGTAAAAACTTTGGAGATATCCGGCCATCCATTCCCATCGCTTTCGCAATTTTTTGAATATCCGCCCCAACCTTTTCGGCAAGCAACGCCATTTCGTTAATAAACGAAATCTTTACCGCAAGAAACGCATTGGATGCATATTTGATCATCTCTGCCGTCTCTATATTCGTAAATACAAACGGTGTTTGATTAATATAGAGGACATTATAAACTTCTTTCATCAATTCGGTTGCTTGTTCCGATTCACTTCCAATGATGATTCGATCAGGATTGGTGCAATCCTTTACAGCCTTTCCCTCCCGCAAGAATTCCGGATTTGAAATCACATCAAAATCATATGTTGCTCCACGCTCATTTAGTTTTTTTCGAATTCGTTCCCTGACATTTTTTCCTGTCCCGACGGGAACTGTGGATTTATTGACAACGACTTTATATCCATTCAAATATTCGCCTATTTCATCCGCGACAGAATACACGTATTGCATATCGGCACTGCCGTCATCACTTTGGGGTGTTCCTACCGCAATAAAAATAATCTCACTGTTTTGAACAGCACGTTTCATATCCGTTGAAAAATCAAGCCGTCCGGCTTTAACATTTTTGACCAACATTTCTTGCAAGCCTGGTTCATATATTGGTATAACGGCCTTTTTCAGATTCTCAATTTTTTCTTGATCGACATCCATACAGGTTACGTGCATTCCAAATTCTGCTAAAACAACCCCTTGAACCAAGCCAACATATCCGGTCCCCATCACCGCTATCTTTCTCATGCTGTTCTCCCCGCCTTTTTAAATACAATAGATTTCCCCAGAAAAAAGTTCAATATGGTTGTAAGAACTAACATCACAACTTTCCCTGCCATATCATTAAACCCAAAATTCTCGACCAACAGGATCAATCCAAAATAATCAACCAGCCCGACCAGTCCACGTGTCCAGATAAAATTAAATATTTCAAGCAATAGCGCTTTTTTGCTGTCTGCCTTTGACCTGAAAACAAAGAATTTATTCGTCAAATAAGCCTCTGTCTTTGTCAAAACAAGCGAAATAAAATTTGCAACTTTATAGTCGACTCCCAAAACAACAAGAAGCCAATAACTCAAATAGCTGAACAGAACTGTAACGACACCCCATATTCCATAGCGGATCACTTCTGA
The DNA here is from genome assembly GCF_000981035.1 of Christensenella hongkongensis. Taxonomy (GTDB): domain Bacteria; phylum Bacillota; class Clostridia; order Christensenellales; family Christensenellaceae; genus Christensenella; species Christensenella hongkongensis. The sequence continues at coordinate 392,809 of NZ_LAYJ01000112.1, read as the reverse complement.
AAATTGGCCTATTCCATCGGTATCCTTCCTTAACTTTTTGCTCACTTTTTGTACAACACCGGTCGGCAACAAATTAAGCAAAACCCTTGCAATTTTTGTTGCCCCAACTTTCAGGCACAGCAGAAAAATCTTTGCCTTTTTACGCTCCTCTATAGAAAGTTCATGGAATGATGTATTGTAATCTGGAAAATTTTTTAATTTCTGTGCGCGCAGTGCAATATCTTTTTTCTTATAGGTAACAACTTTATCCTGCGTTTTTAGAATATCATTTTTCGCAGAAGGGCTTGTTTCAATCACACCACTGCTTTTCATTTCATCTATTAGTCGCGCTGCCCGTTCATTTCGGGAAATAATTCGGGAACCGTTCTTCACTTCCCAGGCATCCCCTAAAGAGACGTCTGCAAATTCACCTGAATAATCATAGCATTTCCAGCACCTCTTCGGCGCATAAAAAACATTAAGAAAGGTATAGCCATGTTTGTCTATAAAAAATTCTTTCCCGTTGTCATCAGAGATCAATACCCCTGTCTCGCCATCCTTTTTCCCCCGATACTGGAACCTGCTCACCTTTTTAAAACCTGATTTACGAATCAAATATTTTGTCGCTTTATATTCCATGTTAAAACCGCAAAAAAGTGATATTGTCATGTAAATGCGTTCCTTTAATCCATCGACACACTCCATCGCTTTTAGCAGCCCTTGTACCTGACATGGCAGGCCAATATATAGATATTTCTCTTGCTTTTTTGCTATTTCAGAAAGCAAAATGTTTGTTGGAACCAAAGAATATTTTGATCCGGCAGCTTGAATAATATCATCCGGGTTACTTAGCACCGCAGCCGTATACTCAGCCGGTGCTTTTTCGCGAATACAAATTACACCATCGATTTCTCTTTTTTGCAATAAGTACAATGCAATGGCCGTCGCAATTCCGCCCGATCCAACTTTATCAAGCAGCGCCTTATCCAAAACAGCACCTTTTTCAATCCTTCTATAATAACCTAACTCCTGGTCTACATGATCCGTTCCAAAGAGCTTCCTGTTATATTCGGGAAAATCAAATCCTTTTCCCGGACAGCTCGCTATACATTTTCCACAGGAAATACATTTTTTTGTATTAAAATGAAGCTTTTCTTTTTCTATCGAAATAGTATTTGTTGGGCAAACCCCAATGCAAGTCCCACAAAGGCAACATAAATCTTTTTTTATAACTTCACTTTTTAAATCACACCAATTTCTCATTCTGATAAGTAGCCCTCTCCGCTGCGATATCTAATTCAGTTTTAACAATAACTTTTTTGGCACGGGGAATATCCTTGTTTTTTCTATCCAACAAATCGCTTTTTCCAAAAAATTTACCTGAAGCAACGTGCCTCAAAGACATATTGGTAGCATGTATCAACCGATATTCCTGATCGGATTCAAATTCATCTTCAATCAGTATCTGCTTTTCTTTCCAAATAATTTTTCGTGTAAACCTGATATCACAGTGTTGATCCACGAAAATCAATTTTCGTTTTAAAAAACCGATAATCTTGTTTCCCAGCAAAAAAGATATGACGCGCAGGCCCATATGTAATATAGGAGATGGCATCTTTAATGTAACCCTGTTCATATAGCCTGCGACGCTCACAGAAGCTTTCTCAACGTGTATACTGTAACTTGGATCAAGCCAATTCATTGCAGCAACACATCCTCCACCAAAATCCACACGATATCCGCAGTCGAGCATTATTTCTTTTTTACCTTTCCATACTTTGATAATCCCTCCTTTTTGGAGTGAAATAATGCTATGATAATTCTCGTTTGTACAGGAGATTAATCCACTTTCTTCAAAATATTTATAATGATTTTCAAAACAAGGCAAAACTGCAGGTTCAACTTCCTGAGCCTGCTCGATTTCTAACGCTCGTAGAAATGAATGAAGCAGATAATGCGAAAAATATCTATCGTCTACCGAATCCATAAAATAGAAATTCCGGTGCCAATCATATGCTCCATATAACGCTTGCTTAATCGCTGCCGCGTCTTGATTTTTCCAGCTGATTGCTGCCTGAAAACCAAAAGGAAGGCAATACGTTGTATTTCTTGCCCCGTATTCGCCACCCGCAGTTGCATCGGGGTGAACAAAATATTTTATAAACCCAATGATTTGATTGATTGGCTCTACTACGGCTTCATCCCCACTCATTGAGTAATAGGCCGCAAGCATATCAAGGGTAACGCTTAAATATCCGATATCTGCGCCGCCATATTCGGGAAACCAGCCTTCTTTTTTCTGCATCGCTAAAATCCGCTTTAATTTTCTTTCGCAGCCTTCTTTTACCCATTCTTTTTTCACTATTGTATAAAAAGAATAAAGTGCCGCTATTGACGCCATTTCCTGATTAAACGCATTTTCTTCAATATGCTCTACCAAATAATGCGCTGTTTTAGCCATTTTCGATACAAGCATCTCGTCTTTTAGCTTTAATTTCTTGTATATTTCGCAAGCACTAAATAAGGAAAAAGCTGTAGGCGGAAAACCATGTTCATGAGGATAGTATTCATTAAAGGATCCATCTTTCAGTTGGACTTTTGCCCAATAATAAACGGTTGCAACTGCCCATTCTTTAATATTCTCATTTTTATAATAAACGTTTCCCTCAAAATCATTTGAATATAACAACGCCAATACCAGGCCACTTTGCTGCAAAATTGCAGAAGAAAAATCTCTTGTTTTCAGATGCCAAAAATTACGGTCACAACTCCCATAGGTTTTTGAATTCGGATCCCTATCGATTTGTGTAATAACACGCGGTGCATTTTTCAAAACAAAATCAGCATAATTGCTTTTCATTGGCTTTCTCCGTTATAACCTGTCTGCTCTTCTTTGCGAGGTTCCTCCTGGCATTCCATCTTTCTTACACGATACTGTATATCCTCTAATAATTTTCGATTTGAGGCAATGATATCTGAAAGCAATCCAAAAACAAAAATAATAATTGCCAAAACCACCAGTACGGCTGCAATTACCATAGATTTTATATATTCTTCACTCAATCCCTGTATATAAAAGAACATAAAACGAATTCCAAATATCAATCCAGCGGTCAAAAAAATCAATCCCAGGACTCCAAAAAATTTTAACGGCTTATACATCATAAAAGATCTTATGATAACGGAAGCAGACCGTTTCATATAAGACCACATACTTTTGAATAATCTGGATTTTCTCGTTTCGGCATTGGTGCGAATCGGCACGGAAACCATTGCCATCTTATTTCTTCCTGCTTGAATGATTGTCTCTAAGGTATAGGTATATTCATTCACTACATTTATACGCAACGCAGCTTCTCTCGAATATGCTCGAAAACCACTGGGTGCATCAGGGACATTACTTTTAGAAGCAACTCTTACTACCCAACTTCCAATTTTTTGAAAACGCTTTTTTTTCTTTGAAAAATGCTCAATCTCGCTAATCGGCCTCTCCCCTATTACAATATCCGCCCTATTCTCTAAAATCGGCAACACTAATTTGGGGATATCTCCACCATAATATTGATTGTCAGCATCGGTATTGACTATAATATCTGCACCTAAATGCAAACATTCATCCATACCCGCTACAAAACCAAAAGCCAAACCTTTATTTTGCTTAAAAGACACTATATGATGAACTCCAAGTTCTTTTGCAACTTCTACCGTTTTATCTGTACTCCCATCGTCAACAATCAAATATTCAATCGTATCAATACCGTCTATCTTTTTCGGCAAATCTGCAATAGTCTGTTTTAATGTTTTTTCTTCATTATAACAAGGGATTTGGATTATCAGCTTCATATTTTAACACCTTTGCAAAGTCTAAAAAGTATACCTTTTCGTTCGTACCTTTTTCATCACGAATATACCAATTTTGCACCTGAAAGGGTGTTTTTTTGTGCCCTTTTAAGGACGAATGAAAAGGTATAATTTACTAAGTTAATATTATATCAAAATCATGTTGCTTATACAACCTGCAAATAAATATAATTCACAACTGTTCAATCTACAATCAATATGTTATATTAATATCATTCGCTAGTTATAGAAAGGTTTTAATGATGATTCGGATTCAACATCTAAAAATTTCTCACAAAAAAGACTTTATTCTATGTATAGTTTTTCCTCTGGTTTTATTCTCTCTGTGTACGTTCTTACAATGGAACCGTTTTCTTCCCGAATTCCTTGGAGATGAACTTGCATATATTTTGCCGGCCAAAACCATGGCGACAGGCGCCTCTTATTCGTTTAGTGGTTATTGGGGATCTTCGTTGATTTATGTGCCTGTTTCATTTTTTATTTCTGATCCGGTAGCACTATATCGCTCCATGCTTTTCATTCAAACTATCATGATCGTTTTGAATTTTTTTGTTTTAAAGACGATCATTAATCGCTTTTTTGGTCTCAGAAAAACACTTTGCAGCATTATTGCTTTTATAGCTTCATTCTATCCTTCTATTATGTTTTACTCCATCTATGTTATGAGTGAAACAACGTTATTACTGTTTTTTAATTTAACGATTCTCTTCATGTATAATCTTTTTACTAAAAATAAAATTATTGATGCAGTATTACTGGGTTTATGCTCTGTTTACTTATATTTTATCCATTCCCGTGCACTTCCTCTTACGGGAACTGTATGTCTTATTTTACTGTTTTACTTTATTTTTCACAAAACGAATGGAAAATTCAGCTTCAAAGCAAATTCAAAATTTTTGCTTCCGATATTGATTATCGGTATCCTGTATTTTACATTAGGAAATCAAAAAACATCTGGTTCAAACGGCGGCCTTTTTGAACAGTTTTTCACAAAGCTAGAGATGCTTATTCCAGCACATTATCTTGCCAATTTATCCGGTTCTTGGATTTATCTCTTTCTTGGTTCCTTTGGGATAGCAATATGTGGTATCATTTTCAGTATCATCTATCTCTGGAAAAATAGAAACAGGCAGCATACCTCAATATTCTATGTTCTCTTATTTGCCTGTGTGGGTTATCTTTTATTTTTACTTGTAATGCTTCTCTCTTTTTCAAATTATAATATGGACTACTCACGCCTTGATCACGTTTTCTATGGAAGATATACTGAATTTATTTTCCCACTTTTTATTTGCATCGGTTTAGCGCAACTCTTCAAAAAAGATTCTTCCGAATACTTCCCACGAAAAAAAGTCTACATAGCATCGATTTTATTTTTTGCGCTTTGCTTTATTGCACTCTATATCTTCGGAGGGAATATCGCTTCGTTAACCGTAAATAATATTAATAATGTTAGTGCTATATCTACTTTTGTACAGTATATCTATACTATTCCACGCGAACCCCTTTACTTAATTACCTTTTTGATTGGATCCGGTATATTCTCAATATTTTTCTTTCTTCCAACTCTCAAAAAAAATAATATTGGTTTATATATTTTCATTATTTTGTTCTGTGGTATTAGCTTTTGGCGCATATACTCATGTGCAAAACCCAGAATGCAATCAGGAGGGTTTGAGGAGAAGCAGTATTCTGTTGCAGTTGATGCCAAAGAATATAATCATATGAATATTGGCGAATATTTCTCTGCTAACATTGATCAAAAGACCTATTCAGAAAATATTATTCCCATAACGTCTTCAATCTATTTATATAACGTAGATATGTTCCATGTAAATGAGTTTTCTAATGACTTTACAATATCGGAGTACGTTCCATTCACTTCAAAACGGTCCGATATAAAACAAACTGATTATTGGATATCCAGTTCCAATTTATTGAATGTGCTACCCTTATTTGGAAATACAATCCAGCCATTTGAATGGTATTATCCTATTAATTTGTATTATCTCCCTTATACAAATAACAATTTTGTCGAGATAAAGGGCCTCAATGAAGATAACCAAATGATAGGTTCGACAGCAGAATTTACTAATTTATCTTATAAAAACGATTCTTCTTACTTTGTTCTTGACACTAAATTCTCATCAGGCAGCGAGATTATACCTCAAATTAACGTAAACGGGGAATCCCTACGATTTGATCAAAAAATAGATTATTTATACTATTATGATCTTGATGATATAACTACAATAGATAATGTAACTATTTCGATTCCCCCAAGCGCAGGCGAGACCATCTTTTTTGTAAATACGTTTTATACAACAGATGAAATTACCGCCCCGCTTTATACCGATTACAATCTGTATCAACTAGGGACATCCTTGTCATTCACTTTCCCAGGCTACGAGATACGCGAATATGCTCCGAATGGCTGGCTTCCTTACACGGGACTTTCTACACCTCAAGACTGGGGAACTTGGGTCAACGGCGACAAAGCTTCGTTTATGTTTTCTTTCAATGAGAAAGACGTTGCTTCCGACTTAGTGCTTGATATTGATTATGTTCCCTATTTGTCCGATACCTGTTCCGAACAAATTTATGAAATATATGTAAATGGACGTCTTCTTCATACAGCTTCAGCAAAGTCTTCTGAGGTCAGCCATATGAGCGTCTTAATTCCTTCCGAATTACTTGGTTGCCGAAGCGCTCAAGTAACAATTAAAAATCCAACGGCACAGACAATATCAGGTGCAGAGGGATTTACAACCGGAATCGGACTTATTAATTTGTCTATATCAGCGGCAAAATAAAAAAATAAGTTATAAAAAAGCATCTGCCTTTTGGCAGATGCTTTTTTATAACTTATTTAAGCTTTGAAATATATATTCTGAATCCATTTTTATATTTCTCACTTTAGTCCGTATTTAAACTTTCGACTTCACAACGTCTGATCTAATTTGTCTTTTTTCCATTTTTCCTTCGTTGAAGAAACACCACAGCAATCAGGCCTCCCAAAGCAATAAAAGTAACGACTAATCCCTTATAGAAAGATCCCGGTACAAATCTAAATTCGATTGTATGCTCGCCTTCTCCTTCAACAAAAACTCCTCGCATAATACCATTTGTTTTATAAATTGTCGTTTGTACCCCATCAACATAGACTTCCCATCCAGTATAATATGTATCAGAAAGAACAAAAAATCCTTTTTGGCCATCGATATAAACCTTAAATTTTGGGGCATCTGCATCCGAATAATCCTCTTGCAAAACACTACCGTTTCCCATATTTTCAGTTTGATCAATTCCTTCAACAAGAGCTTGTGTTTGGGGATCGATATCGGACAATGGCGAAAAAGCTGTATTTACTTCCTCTATATCTGATACCGGCAATATCTCTGTCGCAAAATGAGCTCTGTTAACCCATTGGGGATTATAATAAATCGTATTTCCTTCTTCATCCTCAAATACTTTTTCATATGCTGCTGTCTCGTTAGGTACCAATTCCCGCAGCGATACATCCATAACCTCCACTGCTCCCAATCCTTGTATCCCAATACGCAACATAACCCTTGAAGGGCAGTCCCCGCTGTTCAGTGTAAATGAATAACGTTCAAAATCATCGGATTGTGCAACAGATATATCTAATTGCTGCGCATCCTGATCATACCCCTCGGCAAATAAATCTGCAAACATCTGTACATCTGTAATCCCCTTTGCTAAAAAACTAATTTTGTAATTCGTATACTTTTTCAAAGGTATTTCTGTCTGCATCAAAGAGTAATTGTCTTCACCTGATTCCAATTTGAAAGAATCCTGCAAAAATTCTCCTGTAAGAATATCCCAACCATCAGAGTCCCCAACCAAATTATTCCCTTCGCTATAACTTGGATATACGCTCTTGATAAATTCTTTATACTCAGAATTGTTTGTAACAATATACTTTACTCCCATTGCCGAAAGTAAATTTACGCGACTAACAAGTAATTCCGGGTCATCGGCAACAAAGGAACTTAATCCAGTAAGAGTTGCATAGTCTCTCATCGGTACTGTTGAATATGTATTAATAACATTCAATTTATTAATCATGTTGCCCATAGGTGAAACGCCTGGTTGATCATCCATAGGATATATTCTATACTGGTTGGCATCTCCACCTTCTTCCTTTAGGTAGGAAAGCACCGGTGTTTCTACCGGTGGTTGCGTAGGAGCACCATATACCCAATGTCCATAATAAAATATATTTATCAATAAAATACCAGCGAAGATCCCAGAAGTGACCCTCGTCCAGCCGTATTTTTTCCCAAATATACACCAAATAATGCAAAGTAAAATAATAATAATAGGAATATATACGGCAGGATTAGTAAAATTCATATTTCTCACAAAATATTCCGCAATATCATTTAACGTATATACAAAATTGGGCAGCACAATATCTGTTCCCAAGAACTGACTCATAATAGGCCGCAAACTGAAAAGAACAATAATTGTAGCAACCGCTAATACTCCAATCACTACACTGGTTTTTATAGCAGCTTTGAAAAATTTTTCTCTTTTTTCTTTATTTGCTCCAATGATAGCATTCAGCCCAAAAGCAAATAAAATGCTGAGCGCAAAATGCACCTCATACCAGTTTCGCCCCGGAGCGCGAAACATATTGTAACCTGGAACTTGATATGCCAATTTGTAAAAAGGAGTATTATCCCCCAAGACCAGTATGAAGGCAAATACCGCTAAAATAGTCCAAAACCAGATTTGAACATTTTTCTTTCGCAAACATAAAATTGCCACCGCAGCAAATATCAATACAAATATCGGCATATAGCCAAACAACTCTGTATTATTCCACGGTCCATAAAACATAAATGTATTCATTGAATACGTAAATATATAGGGAAATAAAAGTGTTGGAAATAGATATGCGGGGAATCCATAAGACGCAAAAACTTCAAATGTTAAGTTGCCACGTGTTGTATATTGGAATGCCTGAAAGATTGGAAGACAATAAAATGCGCTCAACAACAGACCACCAATATAAATTATGGAAAAAGTTTTTACAATCTGCCAAACTATTGTTCTGGCCTTTTGGCCTTCTTCACGCCCTACACAAATCCACCTGAAAATTAAATACGGTAAACCTACCATACCAATATAAAATGGCATCGCCCAATAATCTGCTGTAATTGTCAACATGAAAAACAAAGCGCCTGCTAGCAGCCAAATAATCTTTTTATGCTGAACATACTTTTCTATTACGAGTAAAACCGCAGGCAAGAATATCGCAGCACAAAGCATATTGATATGACCTAAATGCGCGCTTAAAAATCCGCTAAACATAAAAACTAAGCCGCCGAAAAAAGCTGCTATTTGTTTTATTTTAAGCTCCTTTAAAAATAAATAAGTAAAAATACCTGCAAAACTATAATGTATAAGCAAAAGAAAATTGTATCCAAAAACATTGGGGAATATATTCATGATCAACAGCGCTGGAAGGTATAGACAATGGGCACTGCCTTCTCTCGCCAGATAACTCCCGCCTTGGGTATAGGGGCTCCAAAATGAATACTCACTGATTGCCTGGCGAAGCGGATAACCAGCAATAGCACCGTCTCCCGGTGCTAAAAGATATTCCATTAAATTATAGCCGATACCAAAAATAATCCAAGGCAAAACGAAATAAAGTATAATATAAAAAATTTCTTTTTGATTTCGCACAAAAAAATTCTTACTTGTTTCTTTTATCGCGTTCAAGACTCACTCTTCCCCCTGATTTTCAATAATTTCACCGATAACAAAACGGGTCTTTACGCGCTGCTTCTAATGTCCTCCATAAATGCTCAGCATCAACACCGATCAACAGATTCGTAACGCCAACTCCCAAAAGAATAACAGCGGTCAAGTTGGCCATCCGGCATTGAAAGGCATCAAACTAAATATTTTGATAACCGCATACCCAAACACACCTGTAAATAGCCATAATTGTTCCTAAAACCATACCAGACATAAAGGCGCTTAAAAAATACAACAAATCAATCCGAAAATAAAATTTCGACAAAATATTATTACTTATGCACTACATCTTTCTCTATTTCAGCAAAAGGCAACACATAGTCAAGGTAATAATCAATATCTTGTCTGATAATGGCAGTCTTTTTTGCTTGATAACTACAGTAATCATATAAGTCATATGCTTCGTTTTAATTAACTGCACTAAACTTTCCAAAGCATCGTATGTAAATTACCTATCAAGCAACTTCCCCATTTGTTGTATTAAGCAATGCCTATTATACTAAAGATAATATCATATTTCAAGTATATTGGATTGTGCGTACCTATCAGGCAAGATGGATTTCTGGATGTAATTTGCTCATGATTAATGAATTGAGTTGCCTATCCGTTAGCAAGAAAAAGCAGATCTGTTTTCCCAACTGATCTGCATTCGTAGTTACGACCTCCAACAAGAATTACTTTGTTTTAACTACGGCTTCACTGGGCAGGCCCACACATCGGCGTCAGATTTTATCCTTTACCGATTAAGTACATTTTTTTACATATTATCTATAAAAAAGCATTCAAATATTCCGCTTGATTTTTGAAAATTCTCTCATCTCTTTTAACATACTTTTAAAGGTTCCAACCCCAACAGTTGATTCTCCCACTTCCCGATCTATCAATGGCACCGGGATTTGCACATATGTGTAGCCCTTTTTCACTAAACGATATATCATTTCAGCATCAATAAACCAATAATTTGATATGATATCCATTCCTTGCACCAGTGCTGTTGGGTATACTTTAAATGCTGAATTGACGTGCTTGACCTTGATACCCAAATTTATATGCACTAAAAAATTATAGATAAGCGATTGAAATTTACGGAATATGCTCCTGTTGTCACTACCCCTATAACTTAATACAAAATCATATTGCTCAAGCAACGGAATTGCCTTATAAATATATTTTAAATCAAATGGCATATCTACAGTCACCAACCAGCAATACTCTTTTTGAGCAGCTTGGTATCCAAGTTTTAAGGCTGCCCCAAAACCATTCCTTTGCTTCTCATGGATTGCCCTCACCGTAGGATACTGGCTAGCCAGTTCGTCGCATATTTCTTTCGATCCATCCGTACTTCCACTTTGGATTAATATGATTTCATAATCAAGAAAACTTTCCTGAAGGAATTCATTTATATATGTAACAGATTCTCTCAAAAGCTTCTTTTCATTATATACCGGAACAATAACCGATAGGGATCGTTTGTACTTTTCCATCATTTTCTCAACGGCTGCCTTTCCGTCATATAATTTATCATTTCTTTTTCACTCTGAAATTGATGCAATACTTTTGCCGGATTTCCCGCAACGATCGAGAAATCCTCAACATCCCTGGTGACAACAGCGCCAGCACCCACGACACAATACCTTCCAATCGTGACACCACATACGATTGTTGCGTTCGAGCCAATACTCGCATGCGATTTTACAACCGTTTCGATATATTGGACGCCTCTTTCAACTTTAGGATACAAATCGTTTGTAAACATAACTCCATGCCCAATAAAAACCTGATCTTCCAGTGTAACCGAATCGCAAATAAAAGAATGGCTCTCAATTTTGCAGTCTGCACCTATCTTAACGTTCCTCGTGATTTCTACGAAAGGCCCAACAAATGACCGGTCTCCAATTTCACATCCAAAAACATTGATCAATTTTTCATCAAATATAACAACATCTTTGCCCAATTTCACATCTTTATCCAGCACTTTATTTACCCCAAATAATTCATTTTTTCAATGATATAGTCCAGTGTTTCCATCTCCAGCTCAGGATACATCGCAATCGCCAATGCTTCGTTGCAAAGTTGCTCCGTCACAGGCAAATCCCCTTGTTGATATCCCAAATATTTATTTGCTTCTTGCAAATGCAATGGTATGGAATAGTATACATTCGTTTGAATGTCTTCTTTTATCAATGCTTCCACCAGACCATCCCTATCTCCGCGAAAACGCACAGTATAAACATGGTAGTTGGAATATACATTTTTTTCAATTTTTTGGTGTGCAATCAAGCCACTTGTCAATTCCATTCGATATCTTTCTGCGATATGATTCCTGCTCTGGTTCATTGCATCTAAATCATCCAGTTTCACGCTAAGAATTGCCGCCTGAAGCTCATCTAATCTGGAATTTATACCATTATAGATAATATGATCTTTGTCAGTCATACCGTACATACGTAAGCGCATCAGTGTTTCTGCAATCTCATCGCTGTTTGTAGCAATCGCCCCGCCATCTCCGTATCCACCCAGATTTTTTGTCGGATAAAAACTAAATGCGCCTGCAATTCCCATACTCCCGGCTTTCTTTCCGCCGATACTACTGCCATGGGCTTGGCACGCGTCTTCGATTACGGGTATATCTCCAACTGCTTTTTTCAGTTCTTCAATATCCAACACATTACCAAAGATATGCACCGGCATAATTGCTTTTGTTTTTTCAGTAATTGCTTCTTTTATCTTTGAAACATCCATAAGAAATGTATCTTCACAGATATCAACAAAAACAGGAGTCGCCCCTGCTTCAATAATAGCAGAGACCGTAGGAATTGCAGTATAGGCTGTAGTGATAACCTCATCTCCGGCACCAATATTCAACGCTTTTAAGATTAACACCAAGGCATCCGTTCCATTTGCGACACCGACAACATGCTTAACGCCTAAATATTGTGCAAATTTTTTTTCGAATTCCCGCACTTCATCTGCAAGAATATATCGCCCGGAAGCACCTATTCTATCGATACATTCCTTAATTTTATCTTTATACAGATCATATTGTGGCGCTAAATCACATCTCCATATCATAGTTTCAAACTCCTCTTAAAATAGTTGACCGTTTCAGCCAAGGCTTTTGGCACTTCCGTATACTGGAGTGTGCTCAGTTGTTCGCGTAACTTTCGATCGTCTACCAGCACATCCCCCATATCGATTTTTTTAATATGGGATGGCAGTTCTTTTTGGATACATTTTCCTGCGCCATTCACACGAATAATTTCTTTCACAATATCCATGATTTCTAATCTGATGCCTGCAATATTATACTCCTGGTACCCACATTCTTTTTTTTGTGATAATTGCCAGACAATCCCTGCCAAATCCGGAGCGTATATGATGCTTCTGTATCTTTTGTTTCCATATACCTCAACAGGTAAGCCCATGATTACTTGTTTTATAAAGCCTCCGATCAATCCGATGTCTTTTTGCTCAACCTTTTGAAAAGCCCCAAAACAATTTGGAAATCTAAGAGTTGTAACATTCAAATTTTTCAAGCGCGCAAACACGCGAAAAAAATGATCGGCAGCCGTCTTATCAATCCCTTGTATATCATCTGGTCTCATACCAGTTTGTTCCGTAATCGGTTCTAAAGCATCCTTTCCATATTGCCCCCTCGATCCCAAATAAAAAAAGCGAGTCTTGCTTCCTCGTTTCACATTTTGCAACAAAACAATATGGCTTTTGATATTTAAATCAACATCATACATGGGATCTTCCAATGCCTCGAGATGAGACGTCCATGCCATGCTATCAATTACAACATCATACTTCTCCAACATTCTTGCAAGGTTATCGACATCTTCAATTCTTCGATCAATAAATTCTACATTTTTTGGCACATTATTTATATTTGCTCCCGTCTTCGGCAGCATGCCATCCACGATCGTAACCTTGTCACCTTCGCTAATGAATCGCCGCACGATATGAGCACCAATAAATCCCGCTCCCCCAAGCACCAGAACATTGCTCATATCAGTTGCTGTCCCCCATCATTTTTTCATACGCGTTGTTCGCTTCTTCATAATCATTCATACGACCAATATCAAGCCAATATTCATCGATCTCATATTTATAAATCGGATCATCCTGACCAAGCATTTTCAAAATGAGCTTATCCATGCCGAAGTACTCATTTTTCGGAATCAATTCAAAAATTTGCGGACTCATCACATATATCCCTGCCAACGCATATGTTATAATATCCGCCTTTTCTTCAATTTTCTTTACTCTATCGCCGTCAAAAAAAATATTTCCAAATTCATATGGGGTAATAATTTTCTTCACTGTGACATTAAGTTTAGCCTTATTACCGCATGCAAAATCATAAAATTTAGACATATCTACTTGACTAACGATATCTCCATTCATCACCACAAACGGTTGATCCTTAAGTTGATCTTGAAGTAATGTAATAGGTCCTACCGTTCCCAAAGGTTTTTCTTCCTTACTAATGACAAGATTAACGCCATACCTGCTGCCGTCTCCAAAAAAATTTTCAATATATTCGGATTTATAATTTGTTGCCAAAAAAATGTCTTCGAATCCATGTTTTTTCAAATGCTCAATTTGTATTTCAAGCACTGCCTTTTCCCCAATAGGTAAAAGAGGCTTGGGAATTACTTCTGTAAAAGGCCGTAGCCGCATTCCTAGACCGCCTGATAATATAACCGCTTTCCTAGACATTGTAAATCCCCGCTTTGTACTTTTTCAAATTCTCTTTATCAGAAAACCATTCAATCGTTTTCTGCAATCCCAAATCAATATCATATTCTGGCGCAAAACCCGTGAGTGCAATGATTTTTCCATTATCACACCAAAGTCTTTTTACTTCGCTTCCTTTTGGCCTGATTCGTTGGTCTTCAACAACAATCTCTGTTTGACTGTTCATAATTTCATTTATTTTCATAACAGTATCGTAGATACTGATTTCATAGTTTGAACCAATGTTAACCGTTTCCCCAACTGCCTTGTCGCACTCCGCCAATAGGATCAAGCCCTTACATGTATCCTTCACATAATTAAAATCTCTTGTCGGTGATACATCTCCTAGTCTAATCTGCTTGGCACCCGAGGCAATCTGCGTAATCACGGTCGGAATTACTGCGCGCGCTGATTGCCTCGGACCATATGTATTAAATGGCCGGGCAATCACAACCGGCAAGTCAAAAGCATTATGAAAACTCATTGCAATAGAGTCCGATCCAATTTTAGTCGCACTATAAGGCGACTGTGGTTGCAAGGGGTGTTTTTCGTCAATCGGCACATACTGTGCCGTACCATATACTTCACTTGTAGATATCTGAATAACCCGCTTCACGCCTGCGTTCAGCGCAGCCTGACAAATATTCAACGCGCCGTGTATATTTGTATCTACATAGCTTTGCGGCGCAACATACGAATAGGGAATCGCAATAAGCGCAGCTAAATTAAAGACAATTTCTTGACCCTTTAATAATTGGTTACAAAAACCATTGTCTCTGACATCCCCACATTCTACACGTATCTCTTTTAATCTCTTGATGTCTTCCAGCCAACCCCAATTATTAAATGAATTATAATAGCTAAGCGCAGTGACTTCCGCTCCCTCTTCGAGCAACATCTCACACAAATGAGAACCAATAAAGCCATCTGCACCCGTCACTAAAACTTTCTTATTCTTTATTATATTATCATTCATATTTTCTTCCTAACACCCTAAACAAAAAATCTAATTTGTTGTTTATTTTACCATAATTCATATACCATTGCAAACTCGTTCCGGCCTTGCTCCAAATCGGTTTCACAAATCGTTCTTTCATGTCTTGCAAACGTCCGCTTCCATCGTATGATAACTTCTCCCTATTATTTGCTACCAGTTTCATCAGGCAATTCCCAGCGATGCTCAACATAAGCCACGCCAATCGCTTTATTATCAGAATTAACACTAAAATCAGAATAATGACGATAGTAATCCAATGGCTCCTGATTTTCATTCACAATGGCCACGTTTAGTTTATACTCCCCCTCTAAAAGCGGCAAACTATCCATAGTGAACATGACCGTGCCTTCTAACGGCAATTTCTTGGGAAAAATATTATCAATATTCATGTTCGTGCCAAAAACGTTTATCCCGTCAGATGTGAAAAAACCCATGCCAAAATTATATCCTTGCTGCTCTTTTAAAATTTTATAATGGATCATTAAACTGACTTTTTCACCACGCTTAAGTACTGTAGTCTTTTTCCCCATTTCATTCAACATATATGCCTCTGACACAATGACCTCTCCCGAACCAAAGTGATTGTCATCAACCTGCGCTTCTTCCTCCACCTCCGAAGTGTCCTGCTCTTTTTTTTGTTCTTCTTTATTTTGTTCTTCTTTTTCCTGTTCTTTTCCCAGTTCGTCAATTTTTTCTTTATTCATATAAGCAAGATAAGCATCGACTGTTTCGCCAGCTTCACCATCACGAAGGATTTTCCCTTCATGTATCCACATCGCGCGTGTACAAAATGTTTTGACCGTATTGGTATCGTGTGTGACATATACGATTGTAACTCCACTATCTCGGAGCTGTCGCATTTTCTTTAGACATTTTTGCTGGAAATTCACGTCTCCCACCGCTAATATTTCATCAACTAAAAGAACATCTGCATCTACGCTGATAGCAACAGAAAAAGCAAGTCTCGTATACATGCCTGACGAATAAGTCCTAACCGGATTATCGATGAAATCTTCCAAACCGGAAAAATCAATAATCTCTTTTAATCTTGTATCAATTTCTTTCTTTTTCAATCCAAAAATCGCAGCATTTGCATAAATATTCTCCCGCCCGGAAAGATCCGGATGAAAACCAGCTCCCAACTCTAACAAGCTGGAAACGCGTCCTTCCACTTTAACACTTCCCTGATCCGGATATAAAATTCTTGTCAAAAGTTTCAATAAGGTGCTTTTTCCGCAGCCATTATGGCCTATCAGCCCAACTGTCTCACCTTTTTCAATGGTAAAACTAACACCTTTGAGCACCTCGCGGTTTTCAAAGGCCCTTCTGTTTTTAAAAAGCAATCTTTCTTTTAATGTTCTTCCTTTATCGGAATAAACTTTAAAACTTTTGTATAGATTTTCAACTTCAATTACTATTGGCATAACATGTCTCCACTATAATTCTTCAGCAAATCTTCGTTGCAATTTATTGAATATAAATACCCCTATCACCATTGAACCCACAGCGCATAACACGGCGGAAAGCAACGTACTCATATCAGGCATTC
The DNA here is from genome assembly GCF_000981035.1 of Christensenella hongkongensis. GTDB lineage: Bacteria > Bacillota > Clostridia > Christensenellales > Christensenellaceae > Christensenella > Christensenella hongkongensis. The sequence goes on along the minus strand of NZ_LAYJ01000112.1, from coordinate 375,887 downwards.
TTTGATAAAACAGGATATCCCTGTAGGCCAGTATCACGCTTGACATTGGATTAAAATCCAAAACGCCCTTAAGCTGCTGTGGCACCATATCGACTGAATATAGAATTGGTGTCAAGTACATCCATACCTGTGTCAGTATCCCCAAAATATATTCCAAGTCTCGAAAATATACATTTACAGCAGATACGATTAACGTCAAACCCAAAGCAAAAAAGAATTCTATGATCATGATTACCGGCAAAACGATAACTACTGCCGAAACTCCTACTCCTGTAAAAAAAAGAGCTAAAAATACAATGATAAAAGAAAATATCATATTCATAAAATTACTGCACACAACAGAAATCGGTATGATAATTCTTGGGAAATATATCTTCTCAATCAATCCCTGTGCGCCCATAATACAGGAAGCACCGCTTACCAATGAAGTAGAAAAAAACAACCACGGGACTAATGCCACGAACAAAAACATTGCATAATTGTCAATGTTTGCCCGCATAATAACAGAAAATAAAAGTGAATAGACCAGTAATTGTAAAAGCGGATTCAGAAAAGTCCATAAAAATCCAAGGACCGATCCCTTGTATCTGGTTTTTAAGTCTTTTTTTACAAGGCTGCCAAGCATCTCCCTGTAATTCCATAATTCCTTAAGCTGCATATATTATCTTTCTCCTTGAGCCAAATCAACCGTTTTTGTTTGTTCTCGAATTGCATCATCCATTAATTTATAGTATGCCTGAGCAGCATCGTTCCATGTATATCGCAGTAATTTTTCGCGAAATTCTTTTTGCAACCGTATTACTTCTTTCTCATTTTGAAGAACAAATTTTATTTTGTCCGCCAAATCTTTCGTATCGCAAGGATCGAATAATTGCAACCCACATGCCTCATTATCTTCACAAACATTACCAATTCTTTCCAAAACAACCGGTATTTCAGACAAAACCAGCGGCCTGTCACACGCCAATGCTTCTGTCGCCTGGGTTGGAAAATTTGCTTCCATCGTAGTTGGAACGACAACAGCACTGCAATAATGATATAAAGAAAAAAGTTCATTTTCCGCCACGTTTTTCAACATAACAACTGCATTTTCAAGATTAAGTTTTTTCAGCTTTTCATACGTTTCCAGGACATCTTTTACATCTCCCGTCAATACCAGCTTTAATTTAGGCATTGATTCTCTTACGATTGAAAAGGCTTCCAGTAAACGCCCTACATTCTTATGTGGCCGAATCTGACTGGGATAAAACAAATAAGGATCCGTTAACCGAAATCTTTCTCTGAGTTCTCTTTCTGATAAAATTTCATCCTGGACTCTTTCAGACATAAATACCGGAAACGGTATCACAAAAGTCTTTTCCTCACGCGAACATGGAATATTGTTCAGAATATGTTCCTTGCGCACAAATTCACTTGCGCTGACTAATTTTGCTCCCACACGCGCCAAGTTATTTGCACGATCAATAATATCCCGGCAACGACTGATATAAGTCTCATCCCTGCCAACAAAATCATTATAATGATAGGCAACTGCCATATCATGTGCCGGTACAATAATCGGTTTATCTGTCAGCACTACATTGTCAAGATATATTATTGCCGGTACAAAAACATCAGCAAACGAAAACTCCCTTGCGATATAACCAAGCCGTACTTCTTTTGGTAGTGTTTCCCATGAAAGATATTTTCTGGAGTCATTGATTCCTAAAATTTCCTTATAGTTTTTTTCTGTTATAAACCGAACACGGTTACGTAGTGAGGGTTCTTTCAGTATTGCCTCGAAAATAATTTGAATTTCATCCAAATTTTCGTCATAACACCATATTTCCATATCCAAAGGGTAACACTCCAACAGAGCTGTCACCAAACATCCCATAAATCTGGATATTCCTTCCCTGCTCAAATTTTGGATATAATATGAAAATCCAAACCAGATGCCCACCGTTTTGAATTGCGAAGTTTTTTCGCACTTGCTATCCCCAAGCAAAGCTTCATATTCCTTTTGCACATGGAAAACGGAAGATGGTATTTGAGTTTCTTTCACATTCAGGAATCCGAGTGTTTTCCCCGCTCGATTTAGAATCTTATTAACCAATTCGTTTTCTTTGTTGATTGTTTCGCAACTCTTCAAAAAATGCAGCAATCTTGAAACATAGTTTTCCACGGCACAATTATCCCTGACAAATTTTCTGGCATTTGTTCCCGTCTTCTCACGCAACTTCTGATCATCAATCAACCGCATAAGCGCCGCTTTTAGTTGTTCTTTTTCGTCTTCAAGTTCAATCTTAATAACAGCATCATTTGGCAATTCTCCAAATATTCCACTATTTGTCGCTATAACAGGCTTTCCATATGACATTTGTTCAAGAAGTGACAAAGAGCACACCTCTGAATTTGGATATCTCAAATTAACCGCAATGTCCGCCTGTTGTAAAAAGCTTTCCATAATATCGTTTGGTTGATATCCCAAGAGATACATGCAATTTTCGAGTTCATTCTCTGACATTTTTTTAAGTCTCTCACCATATTCACCACCGTAGCTGCCAATCAATACGAAATTGAGCTTCGCCGCAATCTGAGGATTTTCCGCAAGGACTTCCGCCATAATATGATTTCTTTTGATTTTATGAATCAAACCATTAGAAATAACCAGCAATTTTCCGTTGCTTTTAAACTTTTTTCTTATTTCTTCGGACACTTCTCCCGCTCCTTCGGAGCTCTTGGTTTCACATGGCAGATAAGCGTAATCCATTGGGCCTAAATAATCATCGGCTAATTCTTTCAAAAATGAATTTGCATGCGTAAATACACCCGTCGCTTTCCGAAGCGCTTTGGGTAAAAGAGTATATTCTGACATAAGTCCCATGATTTCATCCGTTTCTGTATCAAAATGATACAGTTCAGTTGCTTTTTTCAGGCCTTCTGTACCATAACATTCCTCCATAGCCTTACAGAATAAAGTATAACCTTTATCCAAATTGCCTCCACAATCTTCTTCTTTGTAAAGCTGCCGAAAAAAGCCATTTAAAGTCCTGTCGTGCAAAATCACTTTCCCGGGGAATTTAACAAGCGTCTTGTATATTTCGTGATGAAACAAACCATAATTTCCTAAGTTATAAAGAACATGATCGTACTCTTTCAACATATCTATATTCAGGGTGTCTGATGTATATTCGCTGAACGGAACATTTGTCTCACGAAACTTCTCTCCCTTCGCGGCATAGATTACCACTTCGTGCCCTTGTTTTATCAATTCTTCACATACTATATTACTAATTGCTCCGATTGCACTTGTATGGTCAAATGGAGTAAACCAAGCAAATTTCATTTAAGAAGCCTCCTGATTGTGCTTTCCCAAGTTATATCTTTTTCGATAACACTGTTATATCCCGCCAGTCCCATCTTTTCCGCCTTTTGTTTATCCTCGTATAGTTGATCCATCTTCTTGGCAATTTGTTCCGGATCATTTTCTACAATATATCCATTTACACCGTCTTCAACAAATTCATTCGTGCCACCTGAATCAAAACAAGTTATTACAGCTTTGCATGAATACTGGGCCTCTTGCGTAACAAGTCCAGGCGAATCTTCTTTATAAGGAATACTGATCACACCCAGACATTTTGAAAGCAACTCTGCCTTTTTCTCATCTGTAATCCATTCATCCATAATGGTAACTTTATCATCAATCTTATTTTCTGCGATAAAATCAGTCATAGTTTTCATATATTCATGCTCTGGGCACTGTCCCGCAATGATAAGTTTCACTCCGCTTTTGACATACTTCATTGCCTGTACAGCCAAATGCTGTCTTTTCATGGAATTAATACGATTTGGATAAAAAATATAGCCTCCCGTTTTTTCACAATGATAAATTTTCCTATCCTTTAGCGGAGTGTAAATAACCTCTGAAGGGATACCATTATAAGTCATCAACCGCTTAGACACTTCTTTCGCGATCGTATAGATATGACGCGAATTTACGATCTCCAAATCATCTGCTTTTTTTACTATCTGGTACATTCTCTTCGTGACTTCATTTTGCTCTAACCCATACTCAGTTCCATTCAATTCGTACATTTGCCTGAATTGATGCAAAAGCCACATTACTTTTCCTTCATGCCGTATACAATATGCTGGAAACTTAAATGCAATTACTCTCTCATATGCGTCGAACCGCAACAACCTTGATGCAGTAATTGTATTCATTAAAGGTCCTTCATAGTCACTTGGAAAAGGAATTTTAATCAAATCAGTTTCGTGCCCGAAAAGCCTCAACTGCTCCACTAAATCATCGGCGAGAATTTCCGCCCCTCCCCGAATATAGGGAAGCATAGAATTTACCACTGCAACCCTCATCTATTTCACCATGCCTTTCAGAATCCCTGCCAACTGACTTTCCATCTGATCTTTTGTTCTTCTCTTTTCAGCACAATTTCTTGTATCATGGTTCTCTATCACATTTATCATTGCTCCTGCAACCGCTTCCTTTTGGGGCTCTGCAATGATAATTCCCTTATCTAATTCTACAATAGCATCTGAATCAGATGTAGCAATAACTGAAATTCCAGCATCCAGCGCAGTCCAGATGTATGATGGAATTCTTCTTGTTTTGTAAGTAAAGTTTACAACCGCTGTTGTTTCTTCAAAATCCTGCGGCAGCATTTCTCTTTCTATTATCTGTACCGAGTCTCCACATCCCTGCTCCGCTACATATAAGCGAAATGCTCTTGCCAATAGCACGCTGCTGCCATGAACATATACCTTTAATTTTGCATTTTTCTTAACAGATGAAAAGGCTTGTATCAACAAATCCCATCTTTCTTCCGGCAACAAATTGGTTTCAATCGCAAAAATGTTCTCACCCGCTAATCTATTTTGAATTTCAAAAACATTTCCATATCGAAACGTATCAGTATTGGCGCCGAATCGTTTTTGTATATCTTGTTTTAACGAATTGGAGGCGCAAAAAATATGCGCCGCTTCTGAAAGGGCGCGCATTTCTATTCCTAAAATTTGTTCTCGCAATGCAATATAGGAAGCATCTTGACACGCACCATATTTTGACCTCCACAATTCATGTATCTGAGATTCCATAGAAAAAAGGAATACCTCCTTTTGGGGATGCTCAATCACGAATGCCGGATAACCTACTGTTATCAATACATCAGCGTTTCGTCCTATATCCATCAAGCGGTAAGCAAATAGTTGCTCCACCATTCCAATCAGATCATCACAAAATGGTAACGAAAACTCTTCCACATTGTATTTTTCTTTGCGGAAAAAAGAAGCAGCATGATTTGCAAACTCAATCTCTTCATTGTTAGCGTTATTTATGGCTGTCCCAATCATTACATTCATCTATCTATCTCCTCGAACGAAAGCAACAGATTTTCCGTATTGGACTGCAGCAGTCTTTGTTTATCATACGGTTCCAGTACTCCGGTTTCTTCACTAATAATTTTAATTTTCAATCCTATTTCAAGAATTTGATCAAGTATGTTTTCCGGTTCCAGACCTGCACGAATGAAATTGTTTCTTCCGAACTCCATCAATATTTTTATATTCGGATTGTTTTTAATTGTTTTTATCATGCCTTCCAGCACAAAAGGCTCGGCACCTTCTACGTCTATTTTAACCATATCAACTTTTAAGTCTGGCAAGAATTCATCAATTGCTACTGCATTAACAGTAATTTCTTTACTTCCGCCTTCCGGAAACATCGAATTATGGCCATTCATTGTTTCATTTACACCGAATGCGACAATTTTTTCTTTCTCAGCAACAGCTAAATTATAGGTATGTATCTTTTTATAATTTTCAAAACCATTCATTTTAAAGTTTTCATTTAACAAATTAAAAATATTAGGTGTCGGTTCAAATGCGTAAACCTCACACTGCTTTCTAGCAGCATAAAGCGAATATATTCCTAAATTCGCACCTATATCCAGCACTCGCATTCCTGGCTTTAGCAAGCGGTCAAAGCATTTCTCAGAGCCTTGCTCAAAATGACCATTGATGCTCAAATACATTGCCAACCTCCATTCTTCAGATGGAACCCCTATTGTAAATTGAGCCAATTGTACCGCAATCACGCCTCCCACCCCGGAAGTGACCATGGTTTTGCAAAGATCCGATTTTTTAACAATCAAATCCTGTATTTCGAATAAATGCTTCTCCAAACATTTTACTTCGCTTTCGGCTGAAACAATCTTTTGCTTAAGCTCCGCTATTTCATCTTCCATTTTCGCATTGGCAAAAGCGATCTCATCCAGCCGATCCAGTTTATTGATTTTTCTATTCACTTGATCCAGTTTATTGATTTTTTCATTCATCTGGCCCAGCATCTGAGTCATATTCATTTCTCTTTCGTGGGAACGCTCTATGTAATACTTTGTCCTTGTCGGCATAACAAAAAACGCATGTATCCACCGAAAAAATTTGTTATTTCTCAGCTTTCTTTTTACCAAATACTGTTTATACGATTTTCGATATATATCTATATTCACTTTTTCCAGTTCACCCGGTATCTCATCGCTACTTAAGATGATATAAGCAAGTACAGGATTTGCTGCACCTGTTTTGATCAAATTTCTGAAATTTTCTACTTCTATTTCAGTTGGATGGCGCAAAAGTGCCAGTGGAAAAGATCGTTGTACAAATTCTTCTCCCGCCAATTCCATAAAAACAGACAAATCAATCTTATCACTTATTCTAACAAATTCTTGGGTGTGCTTTACAGCTTCATAATTTAGTTTTTGACTAATATATCGTTTCGTCGGATTATCCATTTACCTGTTCTTTCCCTCGCGTCCTTACTTTAGATAATATATCATTTTTCATTATATTTCTTCGCATAAAAATCAAGCACTTCCCTGAGTGTATCTTCAATCCTGATTTGTGGAAAATAGCCTGTCTCAAACAAAATCTTGCTGCAATCAGCAACAAATATTGGCATATCAAGAGGCCTCAGATTATCAGCGTCACATGTAACTTCGGGAGATATCTCCGCAATTTCCAGCATCTTATATAAAATCCATTCGATGCTAAATGCCTCTCCGGATCCAACGTTATATACCTCTCCACATTTCCCTTTTTCCGCAAGAAGCCTATACGCACGCACAACATCCCGCACATCGGAAAAATCTCGTTTTGCTTTCAAATTTCCAATTTTCATATCGCCGCCGTTTTTTTTAATCTCAATGATGCGTGCTGCAAAATCAGGGATGACAAAGCCTCTTTTTTGCCCGGGGCCTGTATGATTAAAAGGGCGCGCAAATACTACGTCCATATTCCTTACCTTTGCAAGACAGCCGACAATACTTTCCTGTGTCTGTTTAGATATTGCATATGGAGTCGACGGACACAATGCCCGTGTCTCTTTCAGCGGGCATTGATCAGGACTTACAATCCCATATTCATCTGCCGAACCAACAACGACCAATCTGGATTCCCGACATTCTGAATACATCGCATCTAGCAAATTCACTGCATTATCCACATTACAATGCAGTGTCTCAAGCGGAATATTCCAGGATTCCTTTACACTTGCCTGTCCAGCCAAATGAAAAATATAATCAGGATTAACGTTTTTAATGATATCAGTCACTGATTCTTTATGTGCTAAATCTAACGTGAAGACATTCTCTCTTTTTCCAGTAATGTCAATCCCATATACTTCGTAATCATTGTTTTTTAGTTCTGTTTCCAGATATTTTCCAACAAAACCGTTAATCCCTGTTATTAAGGCCTTCATCCATATACCTCATCCTTGCCGAAATCTCCCCAATCTAATACGCTGCGCTCTCCTTCCGGACTACCATTTCTTACTATTTAACTTACTGTTCTTTTTCAACTCGTAACAAATCATTTTTAACCATACGCTCCACCAGCATTGCAAAGGAAATCTCTCTTTTCCATCCGAGGTTCGTTTCAGCTTTTTCCGGATTTCCCAGCAATAGCTCAACTTCTGCCGGGCGGAAAAACTTAGGGTTAACCTTTACAACCGTTTCCCCGGAATCTTTTCTGATTGCGTATTCATCACGGCCTTTCCCATGAAATTCGATTTCTATTCCGGCTGCATCAAAGGCCGCTTGTATAAACTCTCTAACCGTACGTGTCTCACCGGTAGCAACAACATAATCATCCGGCGTATCTTGTTGTAACATTAGCCACATGGCCTTAACATAATCCTTTGAGTGTCCCCAATCACGTTTTGCATCCATGTTTCCCAGTTCCAAACAATTTTGTTTTCCCAACTTGATTCTTGCAACAGCATCCGTGATTTTCCGCGTAACAAATTCTTTTCCCCTGCGCTCAGATTCATGATTAAATAAAATACCTGAGCAAGCAAAAAGATCATAACTCTCTCGATAATTTTTTGTAATCCAATGCCCATAAAGCTTTGCAACACCATAAGGGCTTCGAGGATAAAACGGCGTCGTTTCACTTTGTGGGATTTCTTGCACCAAGCCAAACATTTCGGAAGTTGAGGCCTGATAAAATCGAGCTTCCGGTTTTATGGTTCGAATAGCTTCGAGCATATTGGTAACTCCAAGAGCATCGATATCTGCCGTTGCGATTGGTTGTTCCCAGCTTGTGGCAACAAACGACTGAGCTGCCAGATTATAAACCTCATCAGCTTGAGAAAGACGCATTGCACTAATTAAAGAAACGATATCCGTCATATCGGCATAGATAAAATTCAACTTATCCTTAATATGATCGACATTTCCATAATCAATCACACTTTTCCTTCTCATAATTCCATAAACATTGTAGCCTTTTTCCAACAAAAGCTCCGCAAGATAAGATCCGTCTTGACCCGTAATACCCGTAATCAAAGCATTTTTACTCATTCAAAAAAATCTCCTCAATTCTTAATAATGCTAGTATATCTTTTTTTGTAATTCAAGTCAACAAATGGCTCCTTTTCAAAAGAGGCTTCTACACGAATCCAATAAATTACATTAAAAGCATATTGATCGGTATTTTCCCTGCTTTTACTTATTAAAATTCACCTTTTGTTTTGGCAATCAATAATATGTTCATAAAGAAAAAAATGATATCTCCTGTCCATGAGATAGTATCCTCTCATATATATCCTAAGCTGCTACTTAAGCAATTAACGGTATCGTTTTTGTATGTTATGTGTGTAGGCAGGATGGATTTTTCAAAGCGCCACCGAGTGAAATAGAACATACGATTCATTGAGGCCGACAGTGTGGCAGAAAAATTTAAGCTGCACTTTGCAAAGGCATACAAAAAAGCATCCTTTCTCCTGAACATTCGTTCTATCGAAAAGACGCTTTTCTTGCACTTTTTATGCGGCTTTTTGTGTTTCACACCTGCTGGCTACGAAAACCCGAACCGTTGTCTTCACACTTTTGCCTTTTCCGTAGTCCACTGCGCTTCACTTATAAAACCGCTTTGTTATCGCATTCCTGCGAGTGCCTATTTAACAGCTTATTTCACAGAATCGATATAAGAAATCAAATCCAGCACTTTGTTCGAATAACCCCACTCGTTGTCATACCATGCAACCAGCTTCACAAAATTGTCGTTGAGGCTGATGCCGGCAGCCGCGTCGAAAATAGACGTTCTTGCATCTGTAATGAAATCGGAGGATACAACAGCATCTTCTGTATAGCCGATGATACCTTTGAATTCTTCCGACTCGGAAGCTTTCTTCATTGCAGCCTTGATTTCGTCATAAGAAGCGCCCTTCTCGAGCACGCAGGTGAGGTCTACAACCGAAACGTCAGCCGTCGGTACGCGGAACGCCATACCAGTGAGCTTACCGTTCAGTTCCGGAATGACCTTGCCAACCGCTTTTGCAGCGCCTGTGGAAGAAGGAATGATGTTGAACGCAGCGCCTCTGCCGCCTCTCCAATCCTTCTTGGAAGGACCGTCAACCGTCTTCTGTGTTGCCGTCGTTGCGTGAACCGTCGTCATAAGGCCTTCTTTGATGCCAAAGTTGTCGTTGATGACTTTCGCAAGCGGAGCAAGACAGTTCGTCGTGCACGATGCGTTGGAAACGATCGTCATTGACGGATCATATGTTTTATTATTAACACCCATTACGAACATCGGAGCATCCGCAGACGGAGCGGAGATAACAACCTGTTTTGCACCGGCTTCGAGATGAGCCTTTGCTTTATCTGTCGTTGTGAATACGCCTGTGGATTCCACAACGTAATCCGCACCGATTTCTCCCCACGGAATTTCAACCGGGTTCATTTTGTCAAATACTTTGATTTCATTTCCATTTACAATGATTGCATCGTCTTTATGGGATACCTCACCGTCAAATCTGCCGTGAACCGTATCGTATTTGAGCATATATTCCATATACTCAGGATCGATGAAAGGGTCGTTGATCCCCACTACCTGGATGTTCGGGTTTTTCGTCGAAGCACGGAAAACCAGTCTACCGATTCTGCCAAAGCCGTTAATGCCAACTTTAATAGCCATAATTGTGAAACCCTCCTAAAATTATTAAAATAAATTGTGCTTTATTTTGCGTACGTATTTCATTATATGTGATTATGTCCCGTTTTGCAACAGCTTTTGCCTATCTTCTCACAAGCAAAATACAATTAATCCGATAATGACCAAAATGGTTCCCGCAAGTCTGCGTTTTGTCATTTTTTCCTTTAAAATAATACAGCTCAAAATTGCAACCAAAGCCATCCCAACAGACTCAATCGCAGGTCCATATTTATAGTCCATTCCCGAATACGCCCAAACCGCAAGCAGCATGGAAACAAGAAGCATCAAATATCCAATGATAACGCGCTTGTTGAGATACTGTTTCCAAAATGTCGTGTGCTCTTGATTTGCGCTTGTCTTTAATAAAATCTGGGAAAATGCAGCAATAGTTACACCGCATAACATAATCAATACACTATTTAGATTCAGCATCTGTATTCACCAACATCGTGCCGGTTATAATAATCGCAGTCCCGATTATGTTCGCCACGGTAATCCTTTCCTGAAAAATAAGCGCTGACCATACCATCGACCAAATAATGACCACTGAACGGTTTGCATATGCGACATTAAGGTCAAACCGTTTCAGCGCCTGCTGCCACAACAGCGCATATATAGCAAGTAAAACAAAATCAAGTAAAATAAAGATAATGAACATTTTTGACATAAATTCATTTCCGTGTGTCGCCATTTTCCCACACACGCTTGAAAATGTATAAATCACGATGATAGCCTGCAAAAAAAGTATGCTCCGCCATCCGCTTTTTTTTGTGATATCTTTCATGGATGAAACCTCCTCGCGCATATTCTATGCTACTTTTTTCGCGTAAAAATGTCAACTGTATTTCTTATTCTCATTTTTCCAATGTGTCTATCATCATCTTCAAAATGTTTTGCTCCCCGCGCTATTGTTATTTTCTGCGACAGATAGTATAATGAAATACGTCTATGGAATATAATTTAAGGAGGAGTTTATATATGCCATTAGTTACTACCAAAGAAATGTTTGAAAAAGCCTATAAGGGCGGTTATGCGATCGGCGCTTTCAATGTGAACAACATGGAGATCATCCAGGGAATCACGGAAGCTGCAAAAGATTTGAACGCACCGCTGATCCTTCAGGTTTCCAAGGGCGCGCGCAACTACGCGAACCCGATTTATCTCACAAAGCTCGTTGAGGCCGCACTGGAAGAGACAGGTCTGCCGATCTGCCTTCACCTTGACCACGGCGACAGCTTTGAGACCTGCAAATCCTGCATCGACGGCGGATTTACATCCGTCATGATCGACGGCTCCCACCTTCCTTTCGAGGAAAACATCGCTGTTACAAAGCGCGTTGTTGAGTATGCTCACGACCGCGGCGTAGTGGTTGAAGGCGAGCTTGGAAGACTTGCGGGCGTTGAGGACGAAGTTCAGGTCTCCGCTGAGGATTCCTCTTACACAAGACCGGAAGAGGTTTATGAATTCGCAAGCAAAACAGGCGTTGACAGCCTTGCGATCGCAATCGGCACAAGCCACGGCGCTTTCAAATTCAAAGGCGAACCGAAGCTGAGATTCGACATCCTTGAAAAGGTAACGGAAATCCTTCCCGGGTTCCCGATTGTTCTGCATGGCGCATCCTCTGTTATTCCTGAATTTGTAGAAATGATCAATAAATACGGCGGGGATATGCCCGGCGCACAGGGCGTTCCGGAAGACCTGCTCCGCAAGGCTGCGGAAAGCGCTGTATGCAAAATCAACATCGACTCTGACCTTCGTCTTGCAATGACGGGTACGATCCGCAAATATTTTGCAGAGCATCCTGCAGATTTTGATCCGCGCCAGTACCTGAAACCGGCACGTGAAGCGATCAAGCAAATGGTTGCCCACAAGATCGTTGATGTTCTCGGCTGCGATAACAAGGCGTGAATCAGATAACCCAAATCGTGACATACAAAAAGCTCTTTGCAAAATGCAAAGAGCTTTTTTATTGCAGTTCCTCAGATTTCTACGCTTGCAGCGTTTGCAGAAAATTGCCATCTCCCGTGAACTGATCTCTTCTTACTATTTCAGGTTTTCCGGATTGAGCCCTTTCAGCTCATCTACAACAAACATACCATCCTTGCGGATCAACACGTCGTCAAACCATATCTCGCCGCCGCCCATTTCAGGCGTCTGCACCAATACGAGATCCCAATGGACAGCGCTTTCATTTCCGTTGTATGCGTCATCGTAGCAGCTGCCCGGCGTAAAGTGCATTGATCCCGCAATCTTTTCATCAAACAGGATATCCCCCATGGAATGGTTGATATAAGGATTCACACCCAGTGAGAATTCTCCTACATAGCGCGCTCCTTCATCCGTGTCGAAAATCTGATTGATTCTCTTGGTATCGTTGGACGTCGCCTCGATGATCTTACCATCCTTAAACAGCAGGCTTACGTTCTCATACTTAAAACCCTGGTTAAAAGACGGCGTATTATAGGTGATCCTGCCGTTTACACTATCCTTCACCGGCGCAGAATACACTTCCCCGTCCGGCACGTTCATATGCCCGTCGCATTTCACAGCGCCAATATCCTTGATCGAGAAGGACAGGTCTGTGCCCGGTCCTTTGATATGTACCCTGTCTGTTTTTTTCATCAGGTTCAAAAGCGGATCCATTGCGTTTGACATTTTCTGGTAATCGAGGTTGCACACGTCAAAGTAAAACTGTTCGAAACCCTCCGTGCTCATGCCTGCCTGCTGCGCCATGGAAGGCGTCGGATACCGCAAAATAACCCAGTTTGTATTTTTCACGCGCAATTCATGATGCACCTGCTTGGAATAGATCGACTGATACAATTCCATTTTATCTGCCGGTACGTCCGCAAGCTCCGTAGCGTTATCTCCTCCGCGGAATGCGATATACGCCTGCATTTCCTTCATGCGTGCGCTGGCCCATTTTGTAATATCCTCGATCTGCTCCTTTGTCGCCTGCATCAGCCATTGCCTTTGCACGTGCGTGTGCGGCGTATCGTAATAGGGATACCCGCCCGCTGCGTATACTTCCTTCACAAGCTGCTCGGTAAGCGCGTCGTCGCAGCCGGAAACGTCGATCAACACCTTATCCCCTTTTTTTACGCCGCAGGAATAATTGACCAATGTATGACATAACTTTTTGATTCTTTCATCTACCATTTTTCTATTCACCCCTGTTTCTTCTGTTGTGATTTTTCTTACCTTATTATTATACCACAACCAAAGCCAAAGAAAACATACGCCTTACATCCCCGGCACGTTGGCTAACGGATTATCAAGGTTCTTCAAATACCGCTTATGCACATAGCGGAAAAATACGATGCTAAGCAGCAGGGATACGCATTCCGCAAGCGGGAAAGAATACCAGACTGCGTCGAGTCCGCCAAACTGCGCCAACAGGTACGCTGCGGGCAAGATAACGACCATCTGGCGGCAAAGGGAAACCACCATGCTGAGCACGCCGTTGCCAACCGCCTGGAACACCGACGAAAAAACGATTCCCACTCCTGCAAATGCAAAACACAGGCTGATAATCCTCAGAGCATTCACACCGATATCAAGCATTGCGGGAGTTGCATTAAACATTTCCAAAAGCGCCGTTGGGAACAGCTGGAATACAAGCATCCCCACCAGCATAATACAGACTGCCAAAACGACTGCAAATTTGATTGAATCCAAAATCCTTTTTTTGTGCCGCGCGCCGTAATTGTACGCGACAATCGGTATCAGGCCGTTTGTAAGCCCAAGCACCGGAAGAAATATAAACGATTGCAGCTTAAAATACGCGCCAAGAACCGAAACCGCCGCTGCGGAAAAGCCAACCAGAATGAAGTTAAAGCCAACGATCATGACGGAGGTGATGGCCTGCATAATGATGGATGGCACGCCCACCTTGTATATTTCTCCCACAATCCGTTTTTTGGGCCGGAAGCCCTTCAACCGTATTTTCACTTCTTTTACCTTTGTGTTTGTAAAATAAAGGCAAAGGAGCATTGCCCCGATCTGTCCGATCACCGTTGCGATTGCCGCACCTGCAGCGCCCATTTCCGGGAACGGCCCGATACCGAAGATCAGAATCGGATCAAGTATAATGTTGATCACCGCGCCTGTAATCTGGGTGATCATGTTATAGATGGTGATACCGGTTGACTGCATGATACGTTCGCAGGTAATCTGGATAAATACGCCAAACGAGAATATTGTACAGATCGAAATATACTGCGTACCCATGTCCGCAATTTCCGGTCCTCCCTCAATCCCGACCGTAAACGCTTCAAAAAACATCCGCGAAAAAAAGATACCGAAAATCGCAAATACGATCCAGCTCAATATTCCCAAAAAAATACCTGTTGAAACGCCGGCGTTTGCGTCGTCGTACTTTTTTTCACCCAGCCGTCTTGAAACGAGCGAGTTCATGCCCACGCCAGTGCCGACCGCAACCGCGATAATCAGCATCTGCACCGGAAAAGCGAGCGAAACCGCCGCAAAAGCATTCTCACTGTACTGTCCTACAAAAATACTGTCGACTACATTATATAGTGCCTGCACCAACATCGATATCATAATCGGCAGCGACATCGACACCAATAATTTCTTGACAGGCATTACACCCATCTTGTTTTCTTTGATAGCTTCCATCCCAATCACTTCTTTCCTACTTTTTTACCGCTTACGAATTGACATTTTAGCACATTGGAAGCATAATGTAAACAAGGCTAAAATAAGGAGGCATCTACTTATGAAAAGCGATACGATCATTACAATCTCCAGACAGTTTGCAAGCGGCGGCCGCTCGATTGGCAAAAAGCTTGCAGAAATATTGGGAATTCCTTATTACGATAAAGAACTTATCACAATGGCTGCGCGCGAAAGCGGTTATAATGAAGAATTTTTTGAAAATGCCGAGGAGAAGTCTAACAGTAAATTTATGTATTACCTTTCCTCCGGCCTTGGCAACGTTTCCTCCTGGGGAACGGACATGGCGCTTGACGATAAACTATTCCTGATTCAGGCGGACGTAATCCGCAAGGTTGCGGCAAAGGGTTCTTGCATCATCATCGGACGCTGTGCCGATTATGTGCTGGCAAATCATCCGGACTGTATCAATATCTTCATTTATTCCGATATCAACCATCGGATCGAGCGGGCGAAAAATGATTACCACCTGAAGGCGCCGAACTTAAAGGAAGCTATTTTGAAATCGGACAAAAAACGTGCGACCTATTACAATTATTATTCGGACATGAAGTGGGGGCAAAAGGAAAACTATCACCTGATGCTCAACAGCGACAGCATTGGGATCGATCATTCTGTTGAACTGCTTAAGGATTATATCGAGATGATCAAGGATTAGGCCCACAGATTATTGTGCGGAGAACGGGGGCAGATTCCCCCGTTTTTATTTCTGTTTTCAATCTCGAATCAAGCCAGGCGCAGCCACTGGCTGCTTTACGCATATTCATTACCTGACAAGTCATATTTTGTTCGCCACCAGCTTTTGAAGGCGTTTTAATCGGGTGGATCGTGTCGTAATCATCTTATCGAATTATCGAACACTCTGCGCAAAGTTGAAATTTGTGCTTTATACAATCGATGAAAAGGATTTTCCAATGGATATGTGCCATTTGACCAACCGAAAAAACGCGAAACAACCGGTTTCTGCGGCGCCAGATACCGCTTTTCTTCAAAAAAATTTGAAGAAAAGAGAGGAGCGGCAGCCATGAAAAAACGTAAAAAACTGAGCCGGGTTGATGTCCAGGTATGGATCATGACCGCCATTGCTGTCGTTGCGTCCTGCGGGCTGATCTTTTTCCTGAACTACAGTCTTTCTTACAACGATATGATCGACACCCTGCGCGAACGCTCCCAGGGAATTTATGATTATCTGGAGCAGTATTTGGATAAGGACAGTTTCTTGTACCTTAATTCTGCTGAAGATATGCAAAAGGAAGAATATACCTCAACCAAATCAATGCTGGAAGCCGCGAAAAACACAGCGGGCGTGCGTTATCTATATACGGCGAAACGAACGGCGGACGGCGAATACATCTATCTGGTGGACGGCCTTCCCTCAAACAGCGGCGACTTCCGCAATGCCGGAGACCTTCTCGAACCGGAAATCATTCCCGACATCGAACGCGCTTACCAAAACCAGGTCGTGATGCCGGAGGAAATCAAGGACACCTCCTGGGGGTATGTGTTCGTCACATATTTTCCCATCCATCATGAAGGCGAGGTTGTGGGCGTCGTCGGTATCGAGTTTGACGCCGCGCATCAATATGTCACCTTTCGGCTTCTGAAAATAGTTACGCCAATCGTAATCATCCTGTGCTGTATTATTTCTGGCATTGTAGCCGCGATCCTGTTTAAGCGTATTTCCAATCCTGCATACCGCGATCTGGCAAATACGGATATCCTGACCGGGCTCCACAACAGGAACTCCTTTGACGTTATTGTGAATAACCTTGAGGCTTTGGCGGGAAAACAAACGATCGGTTTTATTGTCGCCGATCTCGACGGCTTGAAAAATATCAACGATTTACTGGGGCATGCCGCCGGCGACCTGTATATTCGTACAGGAAGTAATATCCTGCAAAATCTGGTCGCCTATCCGGACGTACTATACCGAATCGGCGGGGATGAATTTGCAGTTATCCTGCGCGGAAAAAATCCGGATCAGGTTCGCGCATTGGTTTCCGCTATGAAGGATGCGGTTGAAAAATACGCGCTCGAAAATAATACGAAGCTCAGTTTTTCCTTTGGATATGCACTTTTCTCTGCGGATCAGGATCAAACGCTTGGCGATACGCTCAAACGCGCGGACGCAGCGATGTATGACATGAAGCGCAAACGAAAGGCCATGGGCCCAAAGTCATGACTACCCGTAAAACGGGTTGCTTCATTCAGCCCACTGTGCTTGCATAATATTCGATTAACCAAAAAGTGCCTGTTCCCAAATTTATATTTTAGGTTTGCGTACCTGTCAGGCAGCATCATTGCACTCTTCCCTTTTAAGTATCCTGCAAAACTTAACATACTGTATTTGGGCGGTATACTCAACCTTCAATACAATCCCCCAATCGTCTCAACAGCAGTTTTTTTCTTTCCCGCCGGGCGGGGCAACTTCACATCGTCAAATCTATAACATCCAAATCTTATCCACAATCCGGATATACTATTTACAATCCCAAAATATTATTTTTAACGTTCATATCCATCAATTCACATAAATCATTAAAATTTTCTATGTAAATGTCATCTGTTACTTTTCCTGTCTGTAATCGGATTACACGCTGACAGCAACTATATGCAAATTCCGCATCGTGAGTAATAATTAAAATTGTATGTCCCTGTTTTGCTAATTCTTGAACAATTTTGCTGACACGCCGCATATTCCCACCATCGAGCCCACTCGTAGGCTCGTCCATAATGATGACTTTTGCATCGTACATAAGCGCAATCGCAAGCGCTAACCTTTGTTTTTGTCCTCCTGAAAGAGTAGAAGGATGCCGCTCTGTTAATTCACTTAAATCCAATCTTTCCAGTATTTTTTTTGCTTTTTCTATTTCATGGCTATTTTGTTCCTTCCCAGTCAATAATTCGTCTAAAACGCTCTCTCCAAAAAGCTGGCTGTCTAAATCCTGCATAATAAACCATATTTTCTTACGCCGCCCGGCCTTTTTCATACATTTTCCCAAAAGGGCAACGGTACCGGCTTCCTCCTTTTGAAGTCCTGCAAGTATTTTGCCAAATGTACTTTTCCCTGCTCCGTTTGGGCCAACGATTGCAACTACCTCGCCCACTTCAAATGATAACGAAATATTTTCCGCCGCTACAACATCCTGAAACGTAAGATTTATATTTTTTGTTTCTAAACATACCTGTCCTGCTCCGCTCTTTCTGATACACTGCCTTTTTTCATCAGGATTACTGCTATTGATTAAATTCGGACTGCGTAACCCCATTTTTTCTATTGAATCCTGTTTGAGTTTCATGATCTGCCGTGGTGTATATTCCGCTACTATTTTTCCATTTTGCATACAGATTATCCGATCTACAACATTCATAAGGTAATACAGCCTATGTTCGGCAATAATGACAGTCTTTTTGAGCGTTTTCAGCTCCAGTAATATTTTTTCAAGATTTTCTGTTGATTTAATATCGAGGTTGGCGCTTGGTTCATCCAATACAAAAATATCCGGATCAATCGCATATGCGGAAGCAAGCGCCACTTTTTGCCTCATTCCATAGGATAGCTGATGTAGATTTTTTGACAGAATATCTGAAATTTCAAAATTTTGTGCTGCTTTATTGACTTGTTCTATAATTTGTTCATGGCTAAATCCATAATTCTCGCATCCAAAAGCGATTTCGCCTGCCACTTCATTTGCAAAAAACTGGCTGCGTGGATCTTGAAATACACTCCCTACATATTTTCCCCTTTCCCACGAAAGTGCATTTCCTATACGTTCTTTTCCAACCTGTCCCCCGCCTGTTAAAACCCCTTCATAAAAATGCGGAATCAGCCCATTGATAATACGGATCAGGGTGCTTTTTCCGCTGCCGGAAGGCCCGGTTATTACAACGGCCTCACCAGCTTGAATATCCAGGTTAATATCGGTCAAATTTCCGCCATTTCCTTTATACGAGAAACATATATTTTTCATGATTATGTGTTTACTCATATCGTCCTCCACTTATAACATAATCAAAACAATAGAAATTGTTATAACCACACAGATAATCCCAATATCTATTTTTGTTATCCTGCCTGCATAATAACTTTCTTTTTTACATGGACATTCGATTCCTCTTGCAATAGCAGACGCCGATAATTCATCCGCCACTTTCAACAACCGGAATGTTAAGGGCACAATGGCGTATTCTAAAGTCCTCAGAGGGTTTTTTATTACATCTGTGAATGAACCTAAAAATCCCCGCGTCCTCATCGCATCTTTTATATCCGCTGCTTCGTGCCTGACGGTCGGCATAAGCCGCAGCATAACCGTTAGTGTAAGCATGATGCTATTAGGTGTGTGCATACTGCGAAATGCCAATATTATTTTTCCGGTAGACATCTTAAACAAAAGGTATGCGGGAATAAGCGGCGGTATCAATCTATAAATCAGGCTCAGCATAAGCGGCGGGGGGAAAACGATTCCGTACGTTGTTGTCACAACAAGTAAAATATAGATTCCTATGTATAAAAGGAGCATGATTCCGGCTTGTTTGGGAAATCCTGCCAAAGCCATAAGCAAAACCATAACTGATGTAAAAAACAAATGCAAATACCATTCATTGCACAAATATGAAGTAATGCACGCACACACTACTGCCAGCAGTAATGTGCGTGCATCAAGCCTATCTATTTTTTTCGCTGTTGTTGCGGAATCCATCTTATATCACACCCGCTTTTTGGAAATGTCTACGAAGCAAACGTTGTCCGAATAATATCCCCAACATGGAAAGACCGGCTGTAATAGCGCACGCAAGAAGAATCAAAAGCGGATTGCTCACAAAATCAATTTGCATCGCAATTAAGTCTTGCTGAAACCCGCTTGCCGATGCGGCAGAGGTATACGATTCCCATGCAAGCCAAATTGGAATCGCATTTCCGATTACCATGCCAATGCCATATACCATCCACCCGATCCCATTTCTCAACGGTTTGCGGTAAGTATCTTTTCCAATCATCGTCAGTTCTGCAACGGCTCCTACTGCTATAAAATAAGGAAGCAGGAATACGAATCCCATTAAAGCGTTAATCGCCCCCATTACCGTCGCCCAAATAAGCAACAAACCGTGCTTATTTACACGATTCGCAGCAATCAGGTAAAAGGACGCGCAAATAAATCCCTGTATCCCTGCGCAAAAATAAATGTTCAAAACAGGAACAGCCAACGTAAGCTGGGCCGGTATCATACAAAGAAAGTAATAAATTACCATCATTGCCGCTACCGTAACAACATCGCGTACTGTTAACTTCTTTTTCTGTGTTTCCGTCATTATTTTTTCCTCCAATAACTTTATTATTTTGAAACAACCCAATGATTCGCTTTGCGTTGTTCTTTCACCATATAGGCATAGCGTCCATCATTTGCCATCAATTCATGATGCGTCCCTTGTTCTGAAATTCTTCCTTTATCCAGTACCAATATGTTGTCTGCGCTCATAATTGTATTTAATCTATGCGCTATCACAATAACTGTTTTTCCGCTCATAAGGCGGTCAAGAGCCTTCCCGATCGCGATTTCATTATCCGCGTCCAGGTTTGAAGTAGTTTCATCCAGCAGTACGATTGAAGCATCCTTGATAAACGCCCGTGCAATGGAGATACGCTGTTTTTCTCCCCCGGAAAGAGTGCTGCCGCCTTCTCCGACCATCGTTTGGTAGCCGCTTGGTAATTCCATAATGAATGAATGGCATTGCGCTGCTTTCGCGGCCTCAATTACCTGTTCGTCCGTGGCATCCGGCTTTCCAACCCGAATATTATTTGCAATCGTATCGTTTAGTAAATAGACGTCCTGGAATACAACCGCCATGTGTTCTGTAAGACCATCCGGTGATATTTTCCTAATATCTGTGCCTCCAATCCTGATTTGACCTTCCGTAACATCCCAAAAACGTGAAACGAGACTGGCAATCGTCGTTTTACCGCTTCCGGACGGGCCGATCAGTGCAGTTGTCGTTCCTTGCCGCGCCAAAAAACTAATATTCTTTATAACATCCGTGTTCCCCGTGTAAGAAAAGGACACGTTCTCAAATTCAATATCATAATTTTCTAAAGCGGTATTTTCGTTTTGAAATGGCAATGGTTGTTCATCCATAACGGAAATAATATTATCAGCAGATTTATTCAAAAATTTCATCTCCGGATATAAAGTTCCTAACGTTATCATCATATTTGCTATGGATATCGCAACCATGATCAGCGCCACAATATTGACGGATTCCATTCCGCCTTTCCAAAAGACTGTCCCAATTACAAGAGCAATCGGAATAATCAGTGATGTTAAGAGCGAAAACACTGTTGAGAACGGCATAATTGCCAATTCCATTTTTATGGATTCTTTTTTCAGCTTGATATAACTGTCGTCCAGACGTTCAAATTTATCACCTGTCATATTATATAGCCGAAAAGTTCTCATGCCGGAAATATATTCTACAATGCGCGAAATAACGCCATTGACCGCTTTGCGGTAATTATCGCTTTTATTTTTTGCTACTTTTCCGCCTCTGTCTATAATGGGCAAAGAAATCAATATAACGGCTGCCACAATGAACGCAAAACGCCAGTCAATAAAAAAAGCGAATACGAATGCCAATCCTGTAAAGAATATAATTTTGAAAAAGCTGGAAAGTGATTTTGTCAGCACCTGTTCAAAATCGGAAATATCCGTAGTAAGGATGCTTGTTAGTTTTCCTATACTATTTTGGTTAAAATAACCTAAATTTACTTTGCGGATATGGTTACCAAGCCTTAGCCGCAGATCGGCTGTAATCTCTGCGCCTTTGTATTGTGTTTGCGTATAACTGATTGCCGAAAGGATGGCGCGGGCAGCAAATAAAGCAATGAGTATTATGCTGTAAAGCATTAAATGATCTAATGTAAATGTTCCGGTAATCAGTTCAATCATTGTACCGATCATGATTCCGAACATCCCCATGTGCAAAATGGAGTCGACACAAGACATGATGATAACAGGTACTAAAGTTTTTGCCCGGTTTCCTGCAATTTTTTTGATTGCCTGTATTAGCTGGTTCATGAAACTACCTCCTGTTTGTCCTGTGTATAGGCTTGCCACATCTTGCTATATTGCCCTCCTTGTTTTAACAATTCAAAATGTGTTCCCTTTTCTATGATATGCCCTTTTTCAAAGACACAAATTTGATCGGCTTGAATGATTGTATGCAGACGATGCGCTATCATAATCGTCGTTTTGCCTCGAAGTAATTCCGCGAGTGCAAGTTGTATTTTGTATTCGTTTTCAATATCCGTATAACTTGTAGCTTCATCGAATACAATAATTGGAGCATTTTTCAGGATCGCACGGGCTATACAAATTCTTTGTTTCTCACCGCCGCTCATTTTTACTCCTTCTTCTCCAATTCTTGTTTGATAGCCATTGGGTAACGACAATATAAAATCATGTATCTGCGCTGCCTTTGCAGCTTCTTCAATATCATCTTTTGAAGCATTTGGCTTTCCAATCGCTATATTTTCATAAATCGTATCATCAAGCATAAACGTTTCTTGAAATACGAATGAAACAAGCTGCATTAAATTCTCATTTTTCAATTCCTTGATATTGGTGTCACTGATAGAAATACTGCCATTCGTTACTTCCCAGAATTTTGGAATAAGCTGCGCTGCGGTCGTTTTCCCAGCTCCGGAAGCTCCTACAAATGCAGTTAGACTCCCGGCCGGCATATCAATATCAATATGATGTAGTACCTCTGCCGCTCCATAGGAGAACGAAACATCATTAAAAGTAAGTGTCTGCGCCTTTGCCTGAGCCAGTTTTTTTGTTCCCTCACTTTCACAGGGGATATCCATAATCTGCTTTATCCGGGCGGTGCCCGACATTACTTGATTGAATGTTTGTGCAAAACTAAGCAAATTTAATAAACTGGACAAAAAGACCATGCTCATAATCATAAAGAAAATGTAAGTTGCTAACGGAAGCGTACCTTGTGCATACAGCAATCCACCAATAGGCAATACAAATACAATACCGCTTTCCACCAGTGCGACAAATAATCCGTAGGTATAACCCTGGTCTTTACTGCATTGTTTCCAGAAAGAGCAATAGTCCGTTACTGCATCAGAATATTCCTTATATGATTTAGTTGTCATATTAAAAATTTTCATAATCGGCATCCCGTTTATAAATTGCATAATCGCAGAGTTTAATTTTCCAAGTAAATGATGATATTGCGTCATCCGCCTCCCGGTTATTTTTACAGCAGCAAATTGAATGACCGCTCCAATAATAACGGGTGTAAGCATACAAAATGCCATTGGGATATTGAGGGAAAGCAGATAAATAAACATAATGACAGGCGCTACAATCGCTCCAATAAGATCAGGAATTTGATGTGCCATAAATTTCTCAATTCGTTCCACATCTTCAATGACAACCTTTTTAATTTCTCCAGTGGTATGACTATCAAAAAAGCCTAAATTGATTTTAGAGATATGTTTGCTTAATCTGGAGCGAACGGAATATAATGTGTTAAACGCACCAATATGGGAAAGGCTTAATGCAATAACCATAAAAATAAACTTACCTGCAAGTGCAAGCGCAGCGATAACTGCGTAGTGTATTGCAATCTCAATACTCCCATTACCAGTTACCAAAAACATGATAATTTGATATGCCATAATGAATGGGATAAATGAACACAGTCCAGAAAGTATGCTGAATATCATACTGCCATAAAGCGGTCTTGTATTTTTTCCCGCAAGTGCAAAGATATATTTTGCACCACGCTTATCGTTTATCTGTTTCATTCTGCCTCCTTAACCAAACGTGAATTAGCACACGCTAACTTCATTGTATTTTTTACTCCGCTCTTTAGCGGAGTATTTATTGAGCTATTCCATTATCAGCTTTTGCCAACCGCCTGTAAAAAACTTAGATATCCTGCCAGCCTGTTCAACCGCTTTGTCACGCGGGACATTATGTATCAGCATTTCAAATACGCATGACATTTGCGCGTTGATTAAGATATGTAAATCATCCCTCGTTACCATATTGACACGATATCCCTTCTTTTGTGCCGCCTCCAGATATCGTTGAGTTAAATCTACATTTTTTTCTACTAATTGATTGGTAAAATCTTCAAATGGCGTTTGCTCTGAAGCCATAATCAAAATACGGAAAATATCAAAGTATTGATATGCGTATTCTATCATTCCCTTAATCGAATCAGAAGAGGATTCCCACATGGCCTCTACTCCAGATTGATCGAGCTGTTCAAGATATCCGTCGCCAACTAAATCGTACTGCTCTAAAAAGGCCTTGCACACTGGGGAAACAAGTGCCGCAAACAAATCATCCTTATCTTTGAAATGCCGATAAAGCGCACCTGTTGTAAGGCCAGCCCCAGCCGCGATCTGGCGTAAGGATGCTCCGGTAAAACCATGTTCTGAAAATTCCTTTTTGGCGCTTTTGAGGATGTTTTCATGTGTTTTATCATATTCTGAAATCAATATAGCTTCCTCCCGATAACGTTGTTATCATGATAACAACGTTATCATACATTATCTTAATACTTATTGTCAAGCCAAAATTAAAAATGTTTGACGCAAAATATCGTGTAACTTCTTATGTAACGAACCAATTTTTTAGAATGTTAGTCCATATTTTGAGCTTTACACAGACAGGCAAAAAAAGCCGGCAGGATAATCCTGCCGGCTTTTCATTTGCCTGTCCTCATGCAATCTTCACTTTCATCCACGCATCTTCATACATCCGCAGGATGCTTTTGTCGAGATATTCATAATACTCGCACTTTTCAAGATCCTCTTTTGGCGGATTAAACGCATAATTATCCAGCATTTCCGGATCCACAAGTTCAAGGGCCGCATCCTCCGGCGTCGAATAACCGGTATATTCCGCATTGATCGCCGCGATATCCGGGCGCATCATAAAATCGATAAAGCGCAAAGACTCGTCGTACACATCCGTGGTATTCAGGATACACAGCCCGTCCACAAAGATGTTCGCCCCTTCCTTGGGGATCACATACTCAAGGTCCGGATTATCGATCATGGAATATGCCGCGTCGCCCGCATACATTGGCGCGAGCGCAGCGCTGCCGCTCACCATGGTCATACGCAAATCGTCCGTTCCATAAGCAAGCACAAGGGGTTTTTGCTCTACCAGCAGCTCCGCAGCCTCGTCAAGCTCCTGCTGATTTTGGGTATTGATACTGTATCCAAGCTTAATCAGCGCTACTCCAACGCTGTCGCGGATGCTGTCGTACATCAAAATCTGCTTTTCGTATTTGGGATCAAACAACACATCCCAGCTGTCCGGCTCCCCATCCACCATTTTACTGTTATACAGGATGCCGAACGTTCCCCACGTATACGGAAGGGAATAATCTCCATTTGGATCATAGGTGCATGTGCTTGCAAAATCCTCTATGTATTGATAATTTTCCATTTTGGAATGATCGAGCTTTGCAAGCCGGTCCTCGAGCATCAGCCGCTGGATCATATATTCCGACGGAACGACCACGTCAATCTGCGTCCCTTCGGTAGTAGCGATCACATACATTTCTTCGTTGGACGGAACCGTGGTCATATTGATCTTGATATCAGGGTTTTCTTCTTCAAACATCGGAATGACCTGCGGATCGATATAGTCCCCCCAGTTCAGGAAATGCACGACCTTTCGTCCGTCCGCACCTCCCTCGTTTTCCGTACAGCCCGCAAGCGGAATGATAAGCAGCAGCGCTGCCAATATAACAAGTACAATTTTTTTCATCATTTTCTATCCATTCTATCAGCGAAATTCCTCCAGCTGCGGAGTCCTTTTTGTCTTTTTGATCGACCTCAGATTAATAACAAGCAACAGTACGATCACCACTACAAACATAATGGCGGACAACGCGTTGATCATAGGGTTGATGCCCACGCGCGCCATACTGTAAATATACGTGGAGAGGTTTTGTATTGCGCCCTGCGACGTAAAGAAGCTGATCATAAAGTCGTCGAAGGACATCGTGAACGCAAGCAAGAAGCCGGTTACGATTCCCGGCATAATCTGCGGCAATATCACCTTCCTGACCGCGTATGCCGGCTTTGCGCCCATATCAAGCGCGGCCTCGTAGGTCCCCTGGTCCATTTGCCGCAGCTTGGGCAGCACGGAAAAAATAACGTACGGGATATCAAAGGTGATATGCGCCAGCAGCATTGTCCAATATCCACGGGGGATATTGAGGAAAATAAACAGCAGCAGCAGCGAGATACCCGTCACGATCTCTGCGTTGACCATGGGGATATAAGTGATATTCACCATTACATTCCTGCTCTTTTTCCGAAAATTATCCATGCCGATCGCCGCAAGCGTACCAATCAGCGTCGCCGCGACTGCCGCAATAATCGCAATGGACACGGTTACCCATATCGCCTCGGCAATCGTCGGATCCGAGAAAAGCTGTTCGTACCAATGAAGGGAAAAGCCCGTCCACTTTGCCATGGATTTTGAACCGTTGAAGGAAAAGATGATGAGGGCCGCGATTGGCAGGTACATAAAGACCAGAATAATCGCCAGGTAAAACCGTTTTAAAAATTTCAGCATAAGCCACCTCCGCGCAAATGTGCCAAATGGCAGGTCACATCAGCGCCCCTCCTTCCCCTTCTTTGTCGTAGCGGCGCAGCAGCCACATGAAGATGATTGTAAGGATCATCATAACTACGGCAAGCGCCGAACCGAAATTCCATTCCGACAGCAATAAAAACTGCATTTCTATCAGGTCGCCATACATCATGAAATGGCTCCCTCCAAGAAGCCGTGTGATCACAAAGGTCGTCATTGCGGGCATAAATACCATAGTGACACCGGAAATAATCCCGCCCTTGGAAAGGGGCAGCGTAACCCGCCAAAAGGTTTGCCACTTATTTGCCCCCAAATCCTGAGCTGCCTGGATGCAGGACGTATCCATTTTCTGGAAAATGGAATAGATCGGCAGGATCATAAACGGCAGGAAATTATACACAAGCCCGAAAATGATCGCGCCTTCCGTATACAAAAACTGCACCGGCTCGAATCCAAGCGCCATGAGCCCCTGGTTGATGATTCCCGCGTTGTCCAGCAGCGCCCGCCACGCATAGGTTCGCAGCAGGAAGTTCATCCACATCGGCAGGATAAACAGCACTGAAACCAGCGCCGCGATATTCGATTTCATTTTGGCCATCAGGTACGCCGCCGGATAACCGATCAGCAGGCAAACCGCCGTCGCCAAAAATGCCATCCATACGCTGCGCCAGAAAACCGTCATATAAAGCGGCGAAAACGCCCGTTCCAAATTTTCCAGAGTCAGCACCATAACGCCGCCCGATCCTGTTGCGGTAAAGGCGTAAAGCAATATCAAAATCAGAGGGGCAATCGTAAAAATGGCGATCCACGCTACGTACGGCAACGCAAATACCCTGCGTGTGCCCACGAGCTCATGCGCCCTTCCCCGCCTCATCTTGCGGCCTCCACAACATCGTCAATGCGCATCTTGTCGTACTGGCTTACTTCCATCACATGGATATCATCCGGCTCGAGCGTAAAGCCCACTCGTTCATCCGTTCCAAAATAATCAGTAGAATGCACCAGCCACTCAAAGCCGTTATCACCGTTGATACGGATTTCATAATGAACGCCCATAAAGATGATAGACGAAACCGTCCCTGTGATCATGTCATCCGTAATATTTTTCGTAATATTGATATCCTCCGGACGTACCACCACCTGAACCGGTTCGTTTTCGTTAAAGCCGCGATCCAGACATACAAAATCATTATCAGCAAAGTGTACGTAATAGTCCCTGATCATGATGCCGCTGATGATATTGGATTCACCAATGAAATCCGCGACAAACGAATTTTTCGGTTCGTTGTAAATCTGCTCCGGCGTGCCAAGCTGCTGGATGACGCCGTCATTCATGACCGCAATGGCGTCACTCATCGTAAGCGCCTCTTCCTGGTCGTGCGTCACGTAAACAAAGGTGATGCCAAGTGATTTTTGCATCCGCTTGAGCTCCAACTGCATCTCCTGCCGGAACTTCAGGTCGAGCGCGCCAAGCGGTTCGTCGAGAAGCAGTACCTCCGGTTCGTTCACAAGCGCCCGGGCAATCGCCACACGCTGCTGCTGCCCGCCTGAAAGCTTCGCAATATCCCTGTCCCCGTAGCCTGAAAGACCTACAAGGCGCAGCATATCGCTTACCTTGCTTTTGATTGTATTTTTATCCATTTTTTTAATTTTGAGTCCGAACGCGATATTGTCAAATACATTCAAATGCGGGAACAAAGCGTATTTCTGGAATACTGTATTCACGCGCCGCTTATATGGCGGAAGTCCCTTGATGCTCTCGCCGAACAAATGGATGTCTCCGCGCGTAGGCTCCTCAAAACCCGCGATCATCCGAAGCAGCGTCGTTTTCCCGCAGCCGGACGGTCCCAACAGCGTCAGGAATTCGTTTTGCTTGATATACAAATTGATATTCGAGAGCACTTCCACTCCGTCAAATTCCTTAAATACGCCCAAAAAATCAATGATGTGTTCCGACATGGCAATTTTTCCTTCCCGTTACTTATTTAAAAATTTGGCGGCGTGGATACCCACAATATCTCCGCGTCTTTTTTCCCGTTGTTTTCGATCCGGTGCGGCACATTCGTTTTAAAATAAAAGCTGCCGCCCTTCCTGATTTTATGTTTCTTCATTCCAAGGACGAGCGTAACCGCGCCGCAAAGCACATAACCAAATTCCTCGCCCTCGTGCGGATGGTCTTCCTCCGTAGAGCAGCCCGCCTTCAGGCGCAGCAGAATCGGCTCCATCATATTTTTCTGCGCGTTGGGCACCAGCCACAAAATGCTCTTGTCGTCGTCTGTTTTCTCAAACAGGTCTGCCTGTGCAAAAGCGACCTTTTCCTCCTCACGTTCATTGAAAAACTCCGGAAGGTCTGTTCCAAGGCATTCCAGAATATCGGTCAGCGTCGCGATGGATGGCGAGGTAAGGTCCCGTTCCAACTGCGATATAAATCCTTTGGAAAGCTCTGCCCTGTCCGCAAGCTCGCTTTGCGTAAGCCCCAGCCTTTGCCTGCGCGCTTTTATTTTTTCTCCTATATTCATATACGTTTCCTTTTCCGGAATAACAGTTAAATAAACATTTTGTTTATTATTATTAAACCAATATTCGCAAATAATATTTAACCATAACCAACCGGCGCTGTCAACAAAAATCCTTTCCTGCTAAAACATTCCTCACTGTTTTCACAGTATTACTATTGCAATTTCTTAGTAAAACAGAGCCAAAAGTTTAGTATTACTATATAATAAAGAAAGTTTTTTCTAATTTTTTGTTTCAAAAAAAATTGTCCTGAAATGGTAAAAATCCGTTCAGCTTATCATAAGCTGAACGGATTTTTACTGGTTGTGTCGTGCAAATCTATTTGAAAGCGGTCACGCCGCATTATTCTCCTCAAAATCGTCTATCCCTGAAATGATCGCCGCAACAATTTTATTCTGATAGCCGTCCTGCTGCAGCATTTGTTCCTCCTCCGGATTAGAGAAAAATCCACACTCTACAATAACACTGGGTTGATTACCCGGCCTGAGAAGTTGATAATCACCTTCGCCAATCTCCCGCGGCTCTTCCACGTCAAGCTGCGTATTCATTTCCTGCTGGATACATTGTGCAAGCTTTTTACCCCGTGCGTTTGGCTCCCTGTAAAAAACCTGCGGCCCTTTAACGCTTTGCCCCTTATCATAAAAATTCTGATGAATGCTGATGAACATATCTGCATTGGATTCGCTGATGATATCTTCGCGCTTTTTCATGTCCTCCGCCTTGGTGGGAGCGATCATTCCGTCGTCCGTACGCGTCATGATTACGTTGATCCCTTTTGCTTCCAGCTCTTTTTGCAATTTCTTCGCGATTTCAAGGTTTACCTCTTTTTCCATCCTTCGTGTCAGTACGCCGAACGTCCCAAAGTCGTCGCCGCCGTGTCCTGCATCTACGATTACCTTTGTACGCCCGTCGTCAAGGGCCGTTACATTCCCCTGCGCCTGCCCGGCAGGCGCCGTTTGCTCTGCTGCCGCACCGGCGTCCACGGCTTTCGTGACCGCCGCGGGAATCAGCTTTGCGCCCGCGCATATGCCAATGACGACAATCAGAATCACTACAATAAATTTTGCAAACCGTTTTGTCAGCCGCCTGCTTCTCCTGCGTGCTGCTACAATCTGTCTCATAACCCAATCTCCTTATGCTGCCATTTGAGAATCCGCAATAAAAATTGACCTTGTAATGATCTTACAAGGTCAAAGCATACTTTTCTCATCGGTTTTGCATCATTTTTGTAATCTTTTCTATAAATCTGAAGGTTTCAGCATAACGGTATATAAAAGTCCTGAATTGGTAGACATTTCCAGTATCACCTGATAATCCGCTTCATTGGTCGCAAAAATCAAATCCTCGTTCCCGCCAAGGCTGCTGCCCCCGGCAACATCTGTTACCTCCAGTCCGTGCGCTTCCGCAAAAACGCCTGTTTTTTCTTTCGCTGTCTTTTTGTTGTCCCATTTGGACAATTCCTTATCGGCGCTGCTTCCCTCACAACGTATCTCCGCCATGTAAATCAAGCCCTCTTCATCGTCCATCACAAAATAATACCAATCTCCTGACGCCCTGTCGCTCGCATATATTGCCCAAAAGTAAAATGTCGTGCCTGATACGGTTGGATCGAGCATCGTCTCAAAATTGACGCTTTCAATCGCGAGGTCTTTCGCATTTTTAGGGAAACCCGGGAACGCCCCCTTATCACCCAGGTTATCGATCGCCCGGCGCGCCGCTTTTTTGGCTTCTTCCTGGTTCATTTTACTGTCCGCAGGTGCATAGCCCGGATTCTCCACCTTTACATTTTGATATCCGTAATCGCCATAGCCTGCGCTTTCAGCGCTCTCCTTGCCATACAACGTATCTATTTGCGGTTGAAAAACCCCGGCCTGAAGCATCGCTGTATACAGCACCCGCACCTTCTGGTATTTGGTCGCCTTGTATTCATAGGTCTCCGCCGTATGCGTATCCTTTTTCACGATACCCAAAAAGGATTTATCGCTGTTTTTTGCCAGCACCGGCGGGACGACCGCGCTTGCAACCACGACGCTAACAGCAATGATCACTGTCAGGATATACTTAACGATGGTTTTCATACCCGTTTTTGCCTCCTCGCCCTTCTGACGCGTACGCACACGATCGTTCCTGTTCCAACAATGCTGCGAAATTCCAGGCGCGAGCCGTGCATCCTTGCAATCTTATCTCCAAGCGCAAGCCCCAGCCCCGCGCCGTTCTGGGCGCGCGCGCGGCTTTTATCCACCATATAAAACGCTTCCGTAATCTTCCTGATTTCTTCCGGCGGAATTCCCCTGCCGTGATCCTTGACGCAAAAAACGTAATCCCTTCCGTCTATCTTTCCCAGAAGTTCGATTACTCCCCCCTCCTGCGAAGCCTTGCGGGCGTTGTCGATCAGGTTTACAAGCAGCGTTTTAAAAAGATCCGGCTCAATCAGCACGATGCTGTTTTGCGCCGCCGCCCGCAGCGTCATTTGGTTTTTCTCCATAACAGGCTGCATCAGCCCTGCAATTTCCTCGATCAGCAGCCGCGGGTTTACCCTGCGGCGCTCAAAATCCTGCCGGTTTAAAACCATAAGCTCCAACAGTTTTAAGGATAACGCCTCCAGGCGTTTTCCTTCGTTAAAAATGTAATTGGCAGAAACAAACATTTCCTCAGGTTCCATTTGCTTTGAACGCAGCATATCCGCGTATCCGATAATCGACGTAAGCGGCGTTTTCAGTTCGTGTGCAAAACTGGCGACAAAATCCTCACGCTGCCGCGCCGTATTTTCCAGCGCATAAATTTTGTCCTCAAGCGCGTCTGTCATCAAGTTGAAATCCCGCGTAAATTCACCGATTTCATCGTTGCCTGTAACCTTCATGCGCTCGTTATAATTTCCCTCCGCAATCCTGCGCGTCGTGGCTGAAAGCCTGCGCAGCGGGCGTGTGAGCAGCATGGAAACCACGAGCATCACAAGCGAGCTCACTACAAGGATGATGATATTAAGTCTCGTATAGATTTCAAATTGTTTTTCGCGTTCGGTAAAAATTTTTGAAATGTTTCTTGTCGTTTCGATGTATACGGTACGCCCCCCCGCGTCTGTGCGGCAGCTGACCGTGATGCGGTAATTTCCGCCTGATTCGCTGATGCGGTAGGCTCGCGCCCCGTCCGTATCTGTAATGAGCTCCTGATCCGGCTTCCGCCCCGCATTGCTAAAGATAATGTTCCCTTCTTCGCTTACAAGCGCAAGGCCCCGCCGGTCTCCGTCGCCAAGCTGCGCGGCAATATTGGTTACCGCCTCGTCCGTAAGCCGCGAGCCGCCGCTCACATAACTCGTGCTCGCGCTTTCGTAAGCGAGCTTCATCAGCAGGTTCTCCTCAAGCGCGCGGTCTGTTTCACGTTCCAGTGATGTTTCAAATGAAGACGTAATCAAAATATAACCGCCAACCGCAAATGCGACAGCAATCATAATGATCGTCGACAAAAACACCTTCCACGCAAATTTCATCCTATAGTTCCAACCTGTATCCTACCTTATAGACTGCAACGATGGTCTTTTCCCAGCCAAGCTTTTTACGCAGCCGCTGGACATGTAAATCCACCGTGCGCGTATCGCCAAGGTATTCGCTCTGCCATACCCGCTCAAAAATCGTCTCGCGGAAAAGCGCAATGTTCTTATTCCGCACAAACAAAAGAAGCAGCTCGTATTCCTTCATCGTCAAATCGACCTGCCTGCCGTTTTTCATCACACAGCGCGAACGCGTATCGATCTTCACGTCGCCTGCTTCAATATTGTTATCGCTTTTATGATACCGCCGTAGTACCGCCTCTACCCTCGCCAGAAGCTCCACGATTTCAAAGGGCTTTACAATGTAATCATCCGCGCCAAGATGCAGACCTTTTACCCTATCCGCAACGTCGTTTTTGGCTGTAATAAAAATAACCGGCGTTCCCGTCGGACGCACGTATTCCATCAGCTCATATCCGCTTACCTTTGGGAGCATGATATCGAGCAGTATCAGGTCGTAACGGTTTTGTTCGATCATATCCGCCGCTGTCATCCCGTCATTTGCGACATGGCAATGATAGCCGCTTTCCGTCAGATTTACAGAAATCAAATTAGAAATCGGAAGTTCATCTTCCACAATCAATATATTAATCATACGATACCCACCTTGTCATGCGCTTTCATATATTGCAAAAGAAAGCCTTTTCTCCGAATTTACAGCGTATTAATTTATGGCGTCGCATGGCTGCGCCGCCGTATGTTCACTGCATAGCAGTTTCTAACAAATGCTTGCTGCGCAACCATTTAGCAACCTGCAATATATTTTTACATTACATCTTTATTGTATCATATTTGCATCATTGTTGCCGTCATGGTTCATAATAAAGTTTGTATCTATCCAAAAAATGCGGACGGCAAATCCCTGAAAAGCATATCGGAGGGCTTTGGCCTGCATTCCTGATAATCCGTACAAAAAAGAAGACCTTACAGGTCTTCTTCCAAATAAGATTGATTCAATTCATTCAGCTCATTTTTGATCTCTTCCATCCTGCGGTGAATCTCGATACGCGTCAAGGGAGATGGGTTTTTTGTTTCCAAATCGTTTGTCATTCGCAGGTGAATCCATCCAAGCTTACGCCATGCGCTGCGCAGACCGGCCTTCACCTTCAGGAAATCTTCCGGCGTCAAATATTCCCCGGGCGCGGCCTTCCTTGTATTGGACCACCTGTCCTTATGAGGCTCTTCCATCTGCTTTCCTCACTGCTTCTCGCCGCAGTTTGAGCAATAATTATCGCCAACGTGGTTTTTCTGGCCGCAGCCTTTGCACTCTTTTGTAGACTGGGCGCAGTTGATTGCCACCTCAATCTGCTGGAGTTCGGTATAAATCTGCTTGATTTCCTTGCCGACCTCAGCCATGTCTCCCCTGAGCCGGCCTTTTGTATAGGCCATCTCCCCGAGCTTTTTATATGCGTCCTCCAGCTCTTTTTGTTTTGCCGTCTTTTGGTTGTTGAGCTTTGCAACCTCCATAAATTCCCTGGATTTGCTTGCAACCGTGCTGCCAAACGCCATCAGGCCTTCCTTTGCCTTTGACGCAGCTTTTACAGCCGCTTCGCCCACTGCCTGCCCTGCGTCCTTGGTCGCCTTTGCGGCCTTCTCGCTTGCAGCTTTTGCAGTTTTAGCCGCTTTCTCGCCTGCTTCCTTTACGGTTTTTGCAGCCGTTGTATCTTTTACCGTTTTCGTAGCCATTTTTACATCCCTCTCTTTTCATTTTGATCTGCCCCGCCGCACATGGAACGCTTTAAATCCGTGGAAACGATCAACAATGCCGCTTCAGATGCTTCGTTTGCTAATTGCGCAACTTCCCTCGCAACCTTTGCCGCCCCCCGCGCCGCCAAAACGACAGCGTTTCTGTTTTCTTCATTTTTATCCGCCTCGTATTCCATGAGCCTCTTTGCAATTTCATTCACAGCCTGCTGTGCCTGCTGTGCGCTTGATTGTGCGGAAAGCGCGGCGGCCTGCGCCCTTTTCAAGTAAAATTCCTTACTTTTTTCACGGGCCTGCTCCAAAAAATCATCCATACCCATTCTCTCGCTTATCTATGAGATCATCATGCTTTTAATATACACCGGAAACAAAAAAATAAACCGTATTCAGCGCGATCACGCTACCATTTCCAGCGCAGGTCTGCAAAGCAAAAACGCTTGTTGACTCATGTGATTCACGCGATTTGCAGTAGGCCTATGCCGCAATCAAAAAACGCAGCGCTTACGGCTGCGTTTTTTGATTGCATATTCTGTAAAACTATTTCATTTCTACTTCTGCGCCAGCTTCTTTGAGGGAAGCAACAAGCTTCTCTGCATCATCTTTGCCCATAGCTTCCTTGATTGTGGAAGGAGCGCCGTCAACCAGCTCTTTTGCTTCCTTGAGGCCAAGGCCCGTAGCTTCTCTTACAGCTTTGATTACTTTGATCTTCTCTGCGCCTGCAGCCTTCAGAACTACGTCGAATTCTGTTTTCTCTTCTGCAGCGGCAGCTTCGCCAGCCGGAGCGGCAGCAGCAACTGCAACCGGAGCGGCAGCGCTTACGCCAAATGTTTCTTCGATTTCCTTAACGAGCTCAGAAAGCTCAAGAACGTTCATTTCTTTGATTGCATCAAGAATCTGTTTGTTATCCATTATTATAATCCTCCGAATTTTTACTCATTATTCTGCGGCTCTATGCCGCGCTATTCATTATTCCTGCCTCAGGCTGTTTCAGCCCTGTTTTTGATCTACAACCGCTTTGAGCGCACATGCAAGCCCTCTCGGGATTGCCGAAAGCGCCATAGCAAAGTTTGTGATCGGCGCATTCAGGCTGCCCAGCATCTTTGCAATAAGCTCGTCCTTGGAAGGGAGCTTTGAAAGGTTCTGAATCTCGTCAGCGCCCATTGCCTTGCCATCCAGGATTCCGCCTTTGATCTCCGTCTTTTTAGCGTCCTTTACAAACTTGCAAAGGATCTTTGCCGGAGCAACCGGATCTTCGTAGCCAAACGCCACTGCCGTCGGCCCTTTGAAGTAATCGTCCACGCCTTCGATGTTCAGCTCTTCCGCAGCGCGCTTGAGCATATTGTTTTTGATGACCTTATACTCTACGCCCACTTCGCGGAATTTGCTCCGCAGATCGGAAACCTCAGCAACCGTAAGTCCTCTGTAATCCAGTACAACGACGCTCTGCGCACGCTTCATTTTATCCACAACGTCTGCAACCGCCGCCTGTTTTAACTGTAGCTTTGCTTCTTTCAAATCATTTCACCTCCGTCGCTGCGTCCTGATTGAAATAAAAAATGCCCTTATCCAAGCCATGAAGACCTAATAAGAGCAACAAAGTTCCTAAAAAATCAACCTCGTCAGGATTTCATACGATTAAGCGAAACGCTCCTGAGTCTATGGCTTTTGTGCATCATTCATTTTTACGCAAGAATTACTATACCATGTATCCTGTCCTCTGTCAACAGTTTGTTGCCCTAATTAAGCTCGTCGAGCGACAATGAATAGCCCGGTAAAAAGTGCTCCATAAAATATTCCACCTCAGGAAGCTCCATTCGAACCACAGCTTCCTCTGTGCGCGCACACGCCTTTTCAAACTCTTTGTTTCCGCTTTTCAGCTCTTCCATACACTTAATATATGCACTCAGCCTGTCGGCAGCCTTCACAAGCTGCCTTACCTCTTCATCTTCCTCCTGTAATACATAAGGAGCGATAGAAGGGCGCATTTCCTCTGGCAGCATGGAAACAAGCGTTTCTTCCGCATGGCGCTCGATTTTCTTGTAGGACTGCATGATGTTTTCATCAAAATATTTGATGGGAGTGGGCAGGTCGCCTGTAATTACCTCTCCGGCCTCATGATAAACCGCAGCGGCAAGCACATCCTTCTCGCTCACGTTTCCGTTGAAATACGCATTCCTGATCACGCACAGCGCGTGTGCAATCAGCGCCACCGTAAAGGTATGCTCCGCAACGTTTTCCTCCATATTATTACGCATGAGCCCCCACCGTTTGATGTGCTTCAGGCGCGACATATAAGCATAAAAACTCTTTTTCATACAAACACCTTGACTTTTCTTTTCGCTTAGTGCTACTATCATACCATAAAAGTACATACACTGCTAGGGGAGCTACGGCTGAGAAATTGAAACCCTCTGAACCGGTCACGGTAATTCGTGCGCAGGAAAGCGGAAATTGAACCAATTCGAATTTTAACTCCCGCAGCTGTGCGGGAGTTTTTCTTTTATGCGGTGTTTGCACTGACTTTACAATATGCGCGCATCCCTGAGCCGCAGGTTGTCCCCGGCCGCCCGGCGAACGCTATAGATTGATGCGGTGATGCGGTGCAAAAGAAACGATAATGTATGAGTCTGCCTCAAACGATATCATATATTTATCTGCTGTAAAACGAACGCTTCAAAGGAGAAAATTATGTTTGACGATTTTTCAGGCCTTACACTGCCGGCAATCATCATTGTATGTGTGATTATCGCCGCAGGCCTCATCGGGTATTTCCTGTACCGCAAGAAAACTGCGGGCGGCAAAGAGATTACAAAAAAATCGCAGTGGACCACAAAAGAGCTTACGACTGCGGCGCTGTGCATTGGCGCTTCTTTCCTGTTAAGCTTTATCAAGATTTTTTCCATGCCGAACGGCGGATCGATCACCCCTGCAAGTATGCTGCCAATGCTGGCGTTTTCGTATATTTACGGATTCAAAAAGGGATTTCTGGCAGGCCTGTGCTACGGCCTCCTGCAATTTGTTCAGGAACCTTTTTTCCTAGCATTTCCACAGTTTGCACTCGATTATCTGCTGTCCTTTTCGCTGCTCGCGCTCGCAGGGCTTGCGAAAAAAAGCATCATCCCGGGCATCCTTTACGGCTGCGGTGCGCGGTTTATCTGCCAGTTCCTTTCAGGCTGGATATTTTTTGGAATGTACGCGCCTGAGGGTATGCCTGCGTGGCTGTATTCGCTCGGCTACAACGGCGCTGTCGTAGGCGTGGAATGCGCTATCTGTATCGCGATTTCTGCAATCCCCGCGCTTTACAAGCTGTTCAACCGGCTGAAGGCCCAGACGATTTCACAGCGGAAAGCGTTTGCGCAGGCATAAAGCTNCGCAAAAAAAGCCTGTACTTTCTTATAATTCTCGAGAAGCTGGTCGTAGGATGCGTAATCGCTTGGATATACTTCGAGCATCATCAGACCGTCATAGTGCAGCCTGTCGAGACATTCTTTCATCCTCTGCCAATCCATTTCCCCATCGAAAGGAAGGCAGGGGATGGTTCCTTTTTCCGGATCTTTTTTATAATCGCAAACATGGATATGCGCGAGCTTTCCATCCATATCCTCAATGTAATCGAAAACATCATAGCCAGACTGGGCGGCCTGCTTGATATCCAGTGTAAAGAACAGATTATCGCTGTCCGTATGCGCTGCAAGCTCACGGGCAAAGCCCGGTTTTCCATACCAGCACCAGTGCACATTTTCGTAAGCAAGCTTTACGTTCTTCTTTTTTGCTTCTTCCGCAAGCACCGAAACCTTTTCTCCAGCCCACTCATAATCCACACGGAACGTCCTGGCACGCTTGATGTTCATCGCGCCGTGGAACACATAAACGCCCGCCGAGAGCTCTGCGGCAGCGTCCACCACCTGATGGAATACATTCATTGCTTCGTCGTACTGCCTCGGATGCTCTGAAAAAAGCTGCGGTTCAAATTGCGTGCACAGCGAATGCACGGAGCGCACCCGCATCCCCTCCCCGTCGCATATCCTTCTCAACTCATCTGTAAACGGCTTTTGGTACTCCATATTCGCCGAGAAAAAAATTTCAATATCCTTGACGCCCAAAGCGGCCATCTCCCGCACGGCGTCCTCATTATACAGCCTGCAAAAGAAACAAGCCGTAGACATTCCTGTTTTCATAAGTAAATCACTTCCCAATCCAGCTGTTTTTCAATTCTGTCCTACTTCATTTTATTTCTTTCCCCCTCTTTTGTCCAACTTATTTTTGTTATATAATAAGATGGTATCTGAATTTTTACAGAAGAAAGGTGATAGCTATGGAATTTACAATCGCAAAAATTTCCGGCGACGGAATCGGCCCGGAGATTTCCGTGGAAGCGGTACGTGTTCTGAACCGCATCGGAGAGCTCTATGGTCATACATTTCACTTCCGCGACGTGGACGCGGGAGGAATCGCAATCGATAAGCACGGAAATCCCCTTCCGGATTCGCAGCTTGAAA
The DNA here is from genome assembly GCF_000981035.1 of Christensenella hongkongensis. Classification (GTDB taxonomy): domain Bacteria; phylum Bacillota; class Clostridia; order Christensenellales; family Christensenellaceae; genus Christensenella; species Christensenella hongkongensis. The sequence goes on along the minus strand of NZ_LAYJ01000112.1, from coordinate 336,798 downwards.
TCTGCAGGCAGTGCGACGCAGTGCTCCTTGCCGCGGTGGGCGGAGAGAAATGGGATAACCTTCCCGTGGATAAACGCCCTGAAAAAGGCCTCCTGCGTTTGCGCGGGGAGCTTGGCCTGTTCGCAAACCTGCGGCCTGCCATCATTTATAACGAGCTCAAGGCCGCATGCCCTTTAAAGGATGAGATCGTTGGCGATAACCTCGACATTCTTATCCTGCGCGAGCTGACCGGCGACGTTTACTTTGGCGAGAAGAGCGGCGACGACATCACATATTCCCAGGACATCATGAATTACCACGATTATGAGGTGGAGCGCATCGCACGCCTTGCCTTCGAATCCGCACGCAAGCGGGATAAGCGCCTTACAAGCGTTGATAAGGCAAATGTCCTTTCCACCTCGCGGCTGTGGCGCAATACCGTTACGCGTGTCGCAAAGGATTATCCCGACGTGGAGCTTACCCACATGTATGTGGACAACGCCGCAATGCAGCTGGTACGCAATCCGCGTCAGTTTGACGTAGTGGTTACGGGCAACCTGTTTGGCGATATCCTGACGGACGAGGCCAGCATGATTACAGGCTCGATTGGAATGCTGCCCTCGGCAAGCCTTGGCTCCACCAAGCTTGGTATGTACGAGCCGATACACGGCAGCGCGCCGGATATTGCCGGTCAGGGAAAAGCCAACCCAATCGCAATGATACTTTCCTGTGCGTTGATGCTTCGCTATTCCTTCGATCTCGAAAAGGAAGCGCAGACAATCGAAGCCTCAGTAAAAAAAGTACTTGCGGCAGGCGCGCGCACAGCGGATATTGCCGCCGGCGGGGAGTACGTTTCAACCACGGAAATGAGCGACCTGATCCTCGCGCAGCTTGGCTGACCAAAAACTCTGGCACGAAATAAAGCAGCGTCCATAAATGGTGGGCGCTGCTTTTGCAACGTATTAACTTATGATGAGGCATGGATCGCCGCCGGAAAGGTTTGCCCACAGCAGTTTCTAACAAATGCCTGCTGCGCAGCCATTTGGCAAACTGCAATATGTTATCTCCATTCCGTTCCGCAGCGTGTGCAAACTGGATTGTGCACACACAGCAACGCCCCGCAACTTTTACAGTTCCATTTCTTTTCTTCGCTTTCAAGAAAAGACTTCATTCCATTTTTTTTGATATTGTCGAGATTTTCAAGCATACTCATGCCGTAATTTGCGCGGTATCTTTTGTCCAGATCCCTGAGCCGGCGGCACTTTTTGCCACACTCGTCGCAAAGCCCGGAGGCGCTCAGCCGAAGCGTCCCGCAGTTTTTGATGCTGCATTTTCTGCAATGCTGCGGCTTTGTGCCATCGTCTCCGTTACAGCCGCCGCATTTCTTTTTATTCCTTTGGCGCGCCATACACAGCGTGCAGTTCATACCGCAGGGCGCTATCATCTCCCTGTCCATAAAATTTTCCTTTCCGCCACCCTTTGACAATAATTGTAAAAAACGGCTTCGCTGCAAACGAAACCGTCTTATTTGTTTTATTGATCGATCCTACATCTTATGTCCGCGCCCTTTGGAGCCGCCTGGTTTTCCACCGGTACGCGCCCGCGCCGCGCCCTGCCTTTTTTGCGGCGGTGTGGCGCTTCTTGACATTCCGCCATTCGGGGGCTGCTTACGCTGTGGCTGCCGTACGGGAGTATCGTAATTCCTGCCCCGCCCCGTAGCATAACGCTTTTTCCTGCGTGATTTATTCACCGCGCGTATGATCAAGAGCGTCAGAATAAACGCAACCGGTATGATGATCCAAAGATACCATGTCTGAAATTCAAAATACGGAACGCCGTATTCTTCGCTTGCTAGGCTTTCCTCGCCCTTTTCAAAAACTTCCCTGCCCGCCACAAGGGGCGCGCTGTAAAGCTCCTTCCCGTTGAGAGAATAGGAAACCGTACCTACCTCATCGCCTTTCTTGATCGGCGCTTTCAACGGTTCGCTGATGTTTGTTGTTTCCTCCAGTTTTACGCTGCCGTCTTCAAGCCCCTTTGCCGTCGCCGCATCAATAAGCTGCGTATCGGAAGCAATCTTGCTCAGGTCCGCCGATACTTCCAGCGTCCCTTCCTGCGGATCGTTTCCGGAGGCGTTTTCAATCTGCTCAGTGAGCGCTACCGGCGAAGCATATTTCGCAAGGTCCACCTTAGCGAAATTCTCGAATCCATAGTCAAAAAGATATTTTGCAATATCCCAACGCGCATGGGAATCCGGCTGTGTGCTCGTATCCTCGCTCTTGGTGGTATCGCCGAAAATCACGGCAATCAGGTTTAATCCGTCAGAAGAGGCGGACGCTACGAGACAACCGTAAGACTTGATCGGTCTTTCCGCACCCGGCGGGATAATATTGTTGACCGTTCCCGTTTTCATACCGGTCGCTTTGTCGTACAAATACTGGGCATACTCCGGTTTTTCAACGGGCGTATGCAGCAGGTAGTTGGAATTCTGTACTCCGCCAACCGTCTCGTTATTGAGCTGCGGTACTGTTTCATACGTATAGGTTGGCGATTTTACAATCTCCATCAGCTCCGGATATTTGCTCGCAGCTACGGCAAGCTTTGCCATATCTGACGCTGTAGAATAATGGTCGTGGCCAATATTTGCAATATAAACGCCGTTGGTATTAATGAAATTTGTTCCTGTCATGCCAAGCTCCTGCGCTTTGGCATTCATCATCGCTACAAAGGCTTCCTCGCTTCCGGCAATGTGCAGGCCAAGCGCAAGCGCAGCGTCGTTTCCTGAGCACATCATCATTCCATAAAATAAATCCTTAACGGATATTTCCGTGCCCGGTTTTGTGCTTGTATAAAGCCCCATCAGGCTGCCCTTTTCGCCAAGCTTTCCGATCTCTGTGAGCATATCCGCAGTAAGCGTCACCGTATCCGTAAGCTCGCAGTTTTCCTCTGTAAGGATCGCCGTCATCAGCTTAGTCGTGCTCGCAGGAAAAATGCGCCAATCCGCATTCTTGGAAAACAAAACCTCTCCTGTATCCGCATCCACCAGCATCGCGGATTCCGCTTCAATTCGAGACAAATCAACTTCAGGCGCACCGGCGTAGCCCTGCATCGTTTGCTCGGGCGTTGGAGTAGGCTCCGGGGTTGGAACAGGCGTGGGCGTTGCCTCTGCCTCCGGCTGCGCCGCATCTGCCGGGGCATCCTCAACCGGCGCTGCCGTTTCTTCTGGTATTGTCGTAGCTGCCGCGTCATTATCATTTTCCGCGAACGCAACCACAGGTATTGTCAGGATTATTACAAGCGCAATAATCAACACAAATATCTTTTTCAAATTACTATCCTCACTGAAATCATATCTATAACGTTTCCCATTATATACCAAATAGACGATTTTGTATAGTTTTTGTATCACTTCTGTAGCCATTCTTAAACATTGTTCATACTTTTTTCATATCTTGTGACCGTAGATGTACATCCCCTGTTTTACAATAGGTTCATAGAAAGAAACGCATTGCCAAAATGCAGGCAATGCAACGAAACGCTTACCACAGGAGGTATTTTATTATGTTTGATATCATTTTGACAAAAGAATTTTTAAGCGCCCTGCTTCTCGCCGTATCTGTCATCGGGGCCATCTGCGCCTCTGCAATCCTGATGGAACGCAAGCCTGCCCGCAGAGATCGCCGTCCGGGTGGATATCACGAAAAATAAATGTTGTTTTTTAGCTTCATAAGTGTCCAGTCTCAACTTTCATCTTGAAAATGGCATCCGTATATCGGATAATATTAACGGTATATTTGATTTTTAAGAAATGGACGGTGTAGGTATATTATGAAGCATCAGATTATCACGGCAAAGGAAGCCGCAAACCTCATTCCGGACGGTGCGGCAATCGCAGCCAACGGATTTGTTATGGCAGCGGTAGCGGACGAGCTTTACTACGCATTAGAGCAACGTTTTCTGGAAACAGGCGCGCCCAAAGACCTTTCCCTTTTGAGCGTAACCTCTGTGGGTGACGGCGCGGACAGGGGGCTTAACCGCCTTGCGCATAAAGGACTTGTGAAACGGCTTGTGGCAGGGCACATCAACCTGATGCCAAAATTACAGCAGATGATTTTTTCCGAGGACATCGAGGCGTATAACCTTCCCCAGGGCGTGATCGCACAGCTTTTGAGGGATACGGCGGCAAAACGTCCGGGGCTTGTTACGCATATCGGCCTTGATACCTTTGTGGATCCCCGCCTTTCCGGCGGACGGCTCAACAGCCGCTCCACAGACGAGCTCAATGAGATCGTCAATATTGACGGAAAGGACTATATCCGCTATAAGCCGATCGAAAAAATGGATTTCGCATTCCTGCGTGGCACACGGGCAGACCGCAACGGAAACATCAGCATGGAAAAGGAAGCTGCTATCGTGGACGCGCTTGCAATGGCGCAGGCCTGTCACGCGCTTGGCGGAAAGGTTTTGGTTCAGGTGGAAGAGATTGTGGACGATATCCCGCCGCATGAGGTATTCGTGCCGGGAATACTCGTGGATTACGTGATCGTTACACAGGATATGCAGTATCACCCGCAGACAGCTGCCTGCGATTACAATCCCGCTTATTCAGGGCAGACGCGGGCGCCCGAAGGCGCAATGCCCATACTCCCGCCCGGGCCGCGCCGTATTATTGCACTGCGCTCCTTAAAGGAGCTGCAGGAAGGCGGCGTAATTAATCTTGGCATCGGTATGCCGGAAGGAATTGCGGCAGTAGCTGCGGAAAAAGGAATCAGCGATTTTACGCTTACAGTAGAAGCCGGCGGTATTGGCGGAACACCGCTTTCTGGTGTAGAATTTGGTTCTACGCTCAACCCGCATGCGATTATCTATCAGCACCAGCTGTTTGATTTTTATCATGGCGGCGGGCTTAACCAGGCGTTTCTTGGACTTGCGGAATCTGATCCGCAGGGTAACATTAACGTCAGCAAATTCGGCCCCCGTATCGCGGGCTGCGGAGGCTTTATCTGTATCACGCAGGCAACGCCCCTTCTCTATTTCATCGGTACCTTTACCGCTAAGGGCCTTGATGTGGAGGTGAAGGACGGCAAACTCCATATTATAAAGGAAGGCAGCATCAAAAAGTTCAAAAAGGACATCGAGCAGTTGACCTTCTCCGCCAAACGCGCACGCGAGCTTGGCCAGAAGGTCATGTTTATCACGGAGCGCTGCGTACTTGAAGTGACGGACGGCGGGCTTATGCTGACAGAGGTTGCTCCCGGAATTGATGTGGAAAAGGATATCATTGCCAATATGGAATTCCGCCCCCTTATTTCAGAAAATCTGAAGGAAATGGACGCGGATATTTTCGAATGACAATATATGAAAAAGACAGGCTGCGGCCTGTCTTTTTTTGATGCAATCTTTTATGCGGTTTGTGGCTTTGCCCTTAGGCCTAACCCTTCGTCACGAACGCCTCAGGTGCTTTTCCGCAAATTCGTCAATCGTATCCCAATAGGCTTTCGGATCCACCGTGACTGCTTCCCCATGCTGCGCGCCATGCACAACAAGTTTTTCCTTTTCGCATGCTGCCGGATTATACACCTCGTCCAGCATAAAAAACGGTACGAACGTATCCGCGTCCCCGTGGATAAAAAGCGTAGGGGTTTTCGATTTCTTCACCTGCTCCACAGACGGAGCTTCCTTGAAGGAATACCCCGCCCTGCGTTTTGCCATGCCGTTCGCAATGTGCATGATCGGAAACTGCGGAAGACCGTACACTTTTTTGAGCTGAATGGTGAATTCCTCCCATACCGACGTATATCCACAGTCCTCAACCGCCACACGCACATTTTGGGGAAGCGCTTCGCCGGTCGTCATCATCACGGTCGCCGCCCCCATGGAAACCCCATGCAGAATAATGTCTGCATCCGGCTGCTCTTCAAGGATTGTATCCTTGATCCAGGAAATGATATCAAACCGGTCGAGCCATCCCATCCCGTAATAATCCCCTTCGCTGTCCCCGCTGCCCCGCAAGTCCGGCAGAAACACATTATAGCCCTTTTCATGCCACCGTCTTGCGGCAATTCCAAGATTCAACCCGCAGCCGGAGAATCCGTGGATACAGACCACCCAAACATTGGAAGGATTTTTGGCGGGCAGTTCACGCGCCACAAGCCTGAGCCCGTCATACGATTCCTGCTCGTGCATGCGGAATTTCTGCGCCCTCAACCATTCATTATCGATTTCTTTTTTGGTTTTTTCAATCGATTTTTCCGATGTGTTCGCGTTGGTTTTTAAGACCTTTTCCTTTGTCTTTTTCGCGTTCACCGCAACGTCGAATATTTTATTTGCCGCCACAAGCACAACCACCGCAAAGATAATAATTACTGCAATAATAACGATCCACAACCACAGCATTTTGCCCTGTCCTCCGTTTCCAGCTCTTTGTCATCCAGCTTATAGCAATTTATCAAAAGGTTGATTACAAACTTTTGTATAAATTGCAGATGCAAGCGATTTACCGTAAGTTTTGCATAACCTGCATTCAGTTAATCGCTGTAACTATAACCATTCCGCCCCTCTGCTTATCATATTTCTCAAGTTTCTTCAATATGTTAGGATAGCATTTTCACAACGTTTGTTCAATGCTATAATAAGGATAAATACACAGGAAAAGAGATTATATTTTGCAGGAAAAAGCGTTCATCTCACAAGCATATTACCAGCACATCGGCGACATCAGTAAATTGTTTGCCACAAGCTGGCGCTTTGCCTATCAGGGAATTGTCGCGGAGGATTACCTGAGCCGCCTGCCGGACGACCATTGGGTTCCCTTTTTGCAAAACGGTTTTTTAACCGGCGAACTACTGTGTCTTATGGCACACCGGCCCGGGCTTGCGGGCGCTGCGATTGTACGTCCTTCACGTATCATCCAGTTCCCGGAAGACGGGGAGCTAACCGCCCTTTACCTCCTGCCCGGCGAAATAGGCATGGGCACCGGACGGCTTTTGCTGCGCGCCGCAGAAGAGGTATTCAGGCGCAAAGGGAAAACACACTGCGTACTGGATGTACTCGAAGGCAACGACCGCGCGATTGGTTTCTACCGCGCCCATGGCTTCGAGGATACTCCTTATGTTAACAAAACCATGCTCGATTCGCAGGAGGTCCTTTGCAGGATTATGCGAAAAAAGCTGTAGCCGGCGTTGTTCATACCGCATGGCGCCAAATCATAAAAATATAATGACTATCGTCCCTGAAATATGCTATAATAGCTTTCGTATAGCTTAGTATTTCATTATTAAGACAATCAATTTTTAAGGAGGTCAAAAATCCCATGCAATACTCAAAAGAAGTAGAAGAAATGGTATGCGTGAAAAAGGGCCCGCATCACGGTCCCGCTCCGATACCTGAAGAAGGCAAATGGGTAAAATCCAAACAAATCACCGACATCTCCGGCCTTACGCACGGCGTAGGCTGGTGCGCACCCCAGCAGGGCATGTGCAAGCTGACGCTGAACGTAAAAGACGGCATTATCGAAGAAGCCCTCATTGAAACGAGCGGCTGCTCGGGTATGACGCACTCCGCTGCAATGGCAGGCGAGGCAATCGTCGGCAAAACACTGCTTGAGGCGCTTAATACAGACCTTGTATGCGACGCTATCAACACCGCGATGCGCGAACTGTTTTTGCAGATCGCTTATGGCAGGACGCAGACGGCCTTCTCCGAAGGCGGCCTCCCCATTGGCGCAGGCCTTGAAGACCTTGGAAAAGGACTTCGTTCACAGGTTGGAACAATTTTTTCCACCAATGCAAAGGGCGTCCGTTATCTGGAGCTTGCGGAAGGATATATCCTCGAAATGGCGCTTGATAAAAACGATGAGGTGATCGGCTATAAGTTCGTACGCATGGGCAAGATGATGGAAGACATCAGGAACGGCGTAGATCCCAAGGAGGCGTATCAGAACAACATCGGCACTTATGGCAGATATGAAGACGCGGTCAAGTATATCGATCCGCGCAAAGAATAAAGGAGGGCGATAAACATGGTTACATTTGAAGGTTATGAAAGAAGAATTGCCCAAATTGAAAAGTGCATGAAAGAGTACGGCTTCTCTTCTCTCGAGGAAGTAAAACAATATACGGTCGATAAAGGCCTTGACGTGGATAGCATCGTTCGCGGTATTCAGCCGATTGCTTTTGAAAACGCAATCTGGGCTTACACGCTTGGCGCAGCTGTTGCGCTCAAAAAAGAATGCAAAAAGGCGTCCGAAGCCGCTGAGGCAATCGGCATCGGCCTGCAGGCATTCTGCATTCCGGGCTCCGTTGCAGAGCAGCGCCTTGTTGGCCTTGGCCATGGCAACCTCGCCGCTATGCTCCTCGAAGAGCAGACCAGATGCTTCTGTTTCCTCGCCGGCCACGAATCGTTTGCGGCTGCGGAGGGCGCAATCGGCATCGCAAAAACAGCGAACAAAGTCCGCAAGGAAAACCTGCAGGTTATCCTGAACGGCCTCGGCAAAGACGCCGCGCAGATTATCTCGCGTATCAACGGCTTTACCTATGTTGAGACGGATTATGACTATGCGACAGGGAAGCTCAACATCGTTTCCGAAACGAAATATTCGGACGGCGACCGTTCAAAAGTCCGCTGCTACGGCTGCGACGATGTAAACGAGGGCGTTGCCGTTATGCGTCATGAAAACGTTGACGTTTCCATCACCGGCAACTCCACAAACCCAACGCGTTTCCAGCATCCGGTTGCAGGCACGTACAAAAAATGGGCAATCGAAAACGGCAAAAAATACTTCTCAGTTGCTTCGGGCGGCGGCACGGGCAGAACGCTGCATCCTGACAACATGGCTGCCGGTCCGGCATCGTACGGTATGACCGATACAATGGGCCGTATGCACGGCGACGCACAGTTCGCGGGCAGCTCTTCCGTTCCGGCACACGTAGAAATGATGGGCCTCATCGGTATGGGCAACAACCCGATGGTCGGCGCTTCTGTTGCGGTGGCTGTTGCGGTGGAACAGGCGCAGGCATAGACACATATAAACAAAAATTTATCAAAATAAAGGCTCCTTGATACAAACGGTATCAGGAGCCTTCTTTTTTGGCAGACACACAGATCCTATCTGCCTGAATTATCTTACCTGTTGCCAGAATTACATTTTTTTACAAGCTTCTTCCTGATACACTTTCTATAAAACAGAATACAGAATTATAATCAAGGAACGTCCGTCTATCTATGAGCCTTAACGTATGCACTCGCGAACGCCCCGTCAATCTCTTGCATATCCGCATCGGACAGGTTAAATTCTAATCCCTTATCTGCGGCAAAACCTTTTAAAAAATCAGTACTGTATGTATCGACAACAGAAATATCAATATCTTTGAATCCGGCATCCAATAGGATTTGTTTATATTTGCCTATGGATAAGGCGCCGGAAATACAGCCCACCCATAATTGTGCGTTGCTCCTCAAATCTGCGCGTACAGGTTTTAGTTCGATCACATCAGCGATTGCCACACGGCCGCCATCCTTTAATATGCGGTATGCTTCTTTTAGCACTGCGCCCTTATTGTCACTCAGGTTTATCACGCAATTAGAGGTGACAACATCAACCGTGTTATCATCCAGAGGGATATCCTCTATATACCCCTTGATAAATTCAACATTCCCAAAGCCGCTTTTTTCCTTGTTGGCATTTGCCAGTTCCAGCATTTCATCCGTCATATCAAGGCCGTAAACTTTGCCTGTTTCTCCAGCATACTTTGCAGAAATGAAAACATCAATACCGCCGCCACTGCCCAGATCAAGTACAATTTCACCTTTTTGGATATTCGCAAGAAAAACAGGATTGGCACATCCCAGCGATGCTTTGAGCGCATCCTCCGGTAAATCTTTCAAATATTCCTCTGTATACAGCACCTGGCTCTTTTTTGGTGTACAACAGCAAGACGTTTGCTTTCCTTCCGCTACCTGCGTTGCTTTCCCGCCGTAAAATTTTTTTACTTCTTCTTTCATTTTGTCAGACATTTTTTATTCTCCTTTTCAGATACCATTTATTCAGTATTATTTACTGATCTATTGCCCATTTTCAAGCATAGATACATTGAAATTTATCTATGTATATCCAAAAAAAAATTATTCTCTGCATATGCACTTCTTATCAGTCACTGAAAACAGTTCCAGAAATCCTGCCAATTCTTTGACTGCATTTTGATTAACGGAATAGTACATCCATTTCCCATCTTTCCTGCCATGAACAAGCCCTGAATCGCATAATACCTTCATATGGTGGGAGAGTGTCGGCTGTGTAATATTAAACTTTTCCTGAATCACACAGGCGCATAGCTCACCACACGAAACCATATCCATGATTTGCAGGCGCGTAGGCTCCGCCAATGCCTTCAAGACTTTTGCATAGTCCGTATATGTCTTCTCCATATTAACCTCACATAGATATTCATCTATATATAGAATACCCTATTCTTTCCCACTTGTCAACGAGAAGTTATGTTCATTGAGATCGCGATTCAGATAAGGATTGTCTGATGGCTTGTGCATCCGTGGTTGTAGAACAGGCAAGCAAATAATCAACCGATAAAAAAACTGCCGTTTGGGGGACGGCAGTTTTTTATTGTTTTACAGGCTTATTTTTCGTAACGTTTTTTCTGGCGGTAAAGGACAACTGACAATACAGCCACAGTGATTCCAGCTGCCAGCACCAGCAGGATATACGGCGTCATATCTGCCGCATCTCCCGTCTTTGGCGCTGTTCCTCCTGTCGTGGTGTTCGACTGCGTCGTATCGCCTGTTGTTCCTGCCCCGGCCCCGCTGCCCGTTGTTCCCTTCTCGGCCAGCGCGTACAGGCTGAAGTGTTCTGTCTGTAGATATGCCATGCCCTCCTGTACCGCAACGCCGTATTCCGAGGTCGTCTTGTCGTCGTTGATCCGGTGCCCCGCCAGATTTTCCGTATCGTACTCTTCCGGCACCGGTATCCCGATGATCACTGTGCCTTCCGGCTGGATGGCATTCCCATCCGCATCCAGCAGAGTGATGTCGTACAGGACAAATCTTGCCGCCTTATCCTTCAGCAGTTCTTTCGCGTTTGCATAGGCCGTGTCTGTTTCCGCAATCGGCTTGACGCCCAGGTAAGCTCCCTCCGGCACAGTTCCAGGCTCTGCATACAGCGTCACTCCGGTCGCAGGATCCGTATAGGTAATCTTCTTTGTTCCAGGCTCGGCAGGGCCGACATATTCCTTGCCTGGTTCCACTGTCTGCCCGTTTATCGTAATCGCTCCGTCGGTATCATTGATGACGGTAACGCCCTCAGGTACGTCCAGCGCGAGACCGTCCCACTGCAATATGTCGATCACATCGCCCGCTTTCGCCCCTGCCAGTTTTTCTTTGACTTCTTCTTCCGTGCCGACATAATAGACGCCGTCCGCGCCTTGCGCCATATATTTCACGAATACCGCGTCCGGGCTGATATACGAGTCGTCCGGCTTCACTGCAAACGTTCCGGCGCTGATTCCGATCCTGCCCGTATCTTCCGTGCCGATCGTTCCGTTAAAGATACCATTTTCAACGGTCAGGTCTCCTTTATCCCCAACAAGAACGTCTCCGCTTATGTTTCCGCCCTGAATCGTTACAAAAGGCTGTTCGGTTGACGCCGGATAATCTTCGTCCGCTTTGATTAAGATACCGCCGTTTATCTGCGCGCCATCCAGAATGACCGTATTGGATTGGTAGCGTTCATCCCATGCCGAAGCGTAAATCGCCCGCGCGCCGTCCACCGCGTTCAATACGCCGCCCGACACCGTAAGGTCGCCCCAGTTCTGGATCGCGCTGCCGCCCGCCGCTGTGGTGGAGACGGTGCCGCCCGTCACATTCATGATCCCGTTATCGTCGTTCTTGAGGGCGATAAAGGTATTTTCAAGTTCACCGCCCGCCATATTGAACGTTGCATTGTTTATGTTGCGGATCAGCGAACTGTATCCGGAGGTGTTCACGACCGAGCCGCCCTTCATGGTCATCGTACCGCCGTTGTTGTCTACGACATACCATGAATTTCCGCCGTTGCTTCCCTGCACGCCCGCTTCTTTTGAACGGGTAAGCCTGCCGCTTTCCATGATAAGCGTGCCGTTATTTACCAGCGCGCCTCTGGCGTGCGATACGTTATCCACGGTGCCACTGCCGCTAATCGTCAGCGTACCCTTGTTTGTAATCGTATGTTGATTTGCTTCGTTGGTCAGCGTAAAGGTCGCGAGGTCTAGCGTTACCGTCGTTCCTTCGGGAACCGTAATGCTTTCCGTCGTATTTTTGAGCAGGATAACGGTTCCGCCGTTTGCGGCGTTCACCGCATCCTGCACCGATACATACTTCTGTCCGCCCGCTTCCGCAGCATATTCCGCTACAATAAAACCGTCCCCGTCCGGATTCGGCACCAAACCGCCCGCGCTTTCATCGACATAATCGCTTACGTCGCTGCTGAAAGTGCCGCCCGTGACCTCGACATTCGCGTTGGCGGGAGCAAAAATCGCTTCGCTCCTGCTGTGCCCCGTCAGCGTACCGCCGCTGACGTTTGCAGCCGCATCCGTTCCTTCTACCCAAAGCGCTACGGCATTACTTGCTCCCGTCGCCGTGAGCGTCCCCCCGGTGACTGTGCAGTTTGCTTTCTGGTCAACTTTGACAGCCGATCCCCTGTTCCCACTGCTGTTATAGGTACAGGTGATTTCGCCTCCCGAAATAAGGGCAGTCGAGTTGCCCTTCAACGAAACGGCAGGGTAACCGCTGTATGTTATATTACCGCCCGATATTTCAAGATGGGCGTCTCCAAGCATGCTGATACCGCCGACCAGCTTCACGTTATCCTGTACTTTCACGGAAGCGCCCTGCGGCTTGAGCGTAGAATCTCCGCCAGATATCGCCTGGCGCTGTGCTTCTATCTTTGCGTTTCCGCCAATCGTGCCTTCATAGGCCCTGCCGGTTATGCCGTTGCCCTGCGACACGATTTCCCCGCCGGTCATATCAAACGTCATAAACGTTGTGGTACTGTAGGATGAAGGCATCAAAAGGAATCCCGCTCCGCCTCCGGTACTTTCTACGCGCCCTCCTGTCATATTCACGGCGCTGCTGTCTTCCATGCGGAGGATGATCGCTCCATTTGAACTGCCGGAACGAACCGTTCCGCCCTCGATGTTCAACTTAACATCTGTATTCTTCTGATACGAGTCGGTATCAATCGCCGCGTTTTTCACTGCCTCCAGCGTTCCGGATGCCACAGTGAGCGATGAATTGTTAAATAGCTTAATTCCATAATTGCCCGCTTTGAGCACGCCATTTTCCCCTGAATCCCTGAGAGTGAACGAAGCGTCTTTCACGTCGATCAGGCTGAAATTGGCTCCGCTGTAAGCAGACTCGAGCGTGTACCCATTGAGGTCTAAAACGGTATCTTTGGTAATCGTGAATTTGGTGCTGTCCGCAATAGCGATATCCCCGCCCAAAACAATCTCGCCGCCAGCTTGCAGCGCGGCCTTCAGGTCCTCGACGGTCGTAATGGCATTTTCATTCGCCGGCACAGGAACTTGCGCTCCTTCGGCAAGCCCAAAAGCAGTTGCCTCCCGGGTTGCCGCGCTTTCCACCGCAGGTTGCTGCGACGCGCCTGCGGGCTGCTGCGATTGGCTGGGTAAAGGTTCCGTCACCAGTCCCGTGGAAGCCTGCGCAGTCGGCTCCGGGGTTTTCCCTTCCGTACCAACGTCCTCTTCTGCCCCGGCCACGCAGTCCCCCCTATGGCCCGTTTCCAACACACATCCCTCGTTGCATACGTTCTGCACCGGTTCTGCCGTTTCCTGTGCAAATGCGACGCCGCCAGCTACCGTCAGCCCAAACGCAACACACAAAACAATGCAAAACCATTTTTTAAGATGCTTGTGCCTGTTCATTATAATACTCCTTTCATTGCCCCGTTTCTTTCAAACGTTTTTTATTTGAATTATCTGTAGATTCAAATTGATCTACGATTACAATGGCAGTTGTCAGTGCATTATTTTTTTTCATGAAATATCCCAATATACCAGCCGCATAAATTGTAGTGGTCTTTATTTCATTTACCGCTTTGCAAGCACAGTGCCATTCTTCCATTTGCCGTTTCTTACTTATTCACGCATCTTGGCTGATTCATTTTTCATCTCTTACAATTTCATTGCAAATTATATTTTCCACATTATAATACCTGATTAATAAAGTATTATATTTTATTGTATTTCTGCGCAATTAACATAGCACGATCATTGATATAAAAAAACTTATACTTTTTCGCTCATAGAAAAAAAGCACAAAAAAACGCCCCAACGGGCGCTGTGAGCGTAAAAATAAGACGAACGAAAAGGTATACTATTCAATCACACTATATCATTTTTCTTTCAAAACTGTCAAGATTTCGATACAAAAATCAGTTATCGCAAAAATTCTTTTCAAATGGCAAATACATATTAAAAAAGCCGGACGGATTTTATGGCCTGACCGCAATAAAAAACTGCCGTTATCTTAACGGCAGTTTTTATTACCTGCTTCAGTCTATATAATTCCTGTAGTTTTTAACGTATCGATCAAATTCATCGATAGGCATGGGTTTTGCATATACGTAACCCTGCACAAGATCGCAGCCCGCCATACGAAGAAAATCCACCTGATACACGGATTCTACACCTTCGGCGACAATCTTCATGGAAAGCGCTTTAGCCATATTAATAATCGCGCGCACCAGCTCATGATCCCTGCGCGTGTTTTCTCCTTCACGGAAAAACAGCATATCCAGCTTAAGTACATCCATCGGAAGATTTTTGATGATATTAAGCGACGAATGGCCTGCCCCAAAGTCATCAATCGAACACAGGAATCCATTTTTCTGGAATTCTATCACCACCCTGCGAAACAGATCGTAATTATGGAAAACCATGCTTTCCGTAAATTCAAGCTCAATACAGCCGTCCGGTATCGCATATTTGTTTTTTATTTCCAGATAGGTACGTACAAAATCCGGCTGCACCATGCACAGCCTGGATACATTGACAGATATTACCATATGCGTTTGCCATGTGTCCATCCGCTCCCTGTAATACCTGCAAACCGCCTCAAACATATACCGATCCAATTTTATAATAAAACCGTTACGCTCAAAAAGCGGAATAAAATCTGCCGGCGGCACCATTCCCTTGCCGGGAACGTCCCACCGGACGAGCGCTTCTGCCCCGGCAATCGTATTGCCGTTCTGGATATTGATTTTAGGCTGCAAATAAACCTTGAATTCCTTTTTTTCGAGCGCTGCCTCCATTCTGGCTTCCATATCCGCCTCGCGCACAATTTTGTCGCGCATTTCATTGGTATAAAACGCGCACCTGCTTCCGTTCAGCTCTTTCACTGATTTTTGCGCTACGTTCGCCCTGTCAAGCATATCATTTACGGAAAGGCTGCCGTCACGCTCGTCGATCACATAAATACCGGAACACAATTCTATTTTATAGCCATGCTCCGCCGTTTCGTTGTATTGCTCCAACAGCTTTGCCACATTATAAAATCTCTCGCGTGATTCCTCCTGGGACACAAACTGCCGCAGGCTTACAAAATTATCTCCCGATACCCGGCAAAAAACCTCGCCCGCGCGCACATCCCCCTGCACGATATCCGCCCAATATTTCAGGACACGGTCTCCCACTTCATATCCAAAAAAATCATTGACATATTTAAAGCCTTTGAGGTCGCAGTACCACAGGGAATATTTCATCCCGCCCCTCTCCTCAAGAAGTTCTTTTGCGTCTTCCAAAAATTTCCTGTAATTCCGGTAGCCCGTAAGCTGGTCTGAATACGCAATTTTTTGAAGTGCCAAAACGCCGCGATCATTGGTCCGCTTGATCAGCAGCATCAAGAATATAAATACGAGGATCGCTCCTGCAATGATCGCAATGATGCCCTTTGACATCATGGAAAAGCTTGTGTTAATTTCCGATTCCGGCACGACGTTGAACACATACCAGTCATTGATGCCAAGCGGCGTATATGCCGCCTGTCTGGTTTCACCCTCAAAAGGGTATTCCACAAATCCGCTCGTTCCGCTTTTCAGGTCTTTTTCAAGCTGGGTACGATCCTCTTCGGAAAAAGGATAATAGTCAAAAATATTGAGCGCATCCTTACTGATCGTAGGATGATTGGAACGTATCACGTAATTCCCGTCGCTATCGAGAATGCTCGCAAATCCCTTTCCTCCAAAAATCGAAGTATCAATAATATTTCCAAGCACCTCTGCGCTGTTCACGGCAGTGAGAACCTTAATTACCTCGCCGTTGTGCCAGATGGGAACAGAATAATAATTGACGTAAAAATCCCCTACTTCCGCCTTTTGCGTACTGCTGATCACATTTTCCCCGGCGAAGGCGCTTTCCACAAATTCCTTATCTGATAAATCCACGTCATAAAAATATTCGCCGCTCAGGTCGACGCCTGTGGTATTTCCGTCACGGTCCGTGAAACCCATACGGATAAAAACATTTTTGTTGTTAATTTTTTCAAACACAGGTAATAATGCGTCAAAATCAGGATCATCCATTGCGCCTATCATCTCTGCAACGCCGTCCAAAGTCTGAAAATCGCCTTCTATCTGCTTTACGATAGCGAGCTTGCTTTGCTCGGCAACCTCGCTCATATATTCGCGTACTTCACCCTGGTTTCCCTTCACTGCATAGTTCATAAAAACAATACTCAGCAACAAAAAAGCAGCACAAATCACAAGTGCGGCGATGTAAATCTTTTTTTGCCTGAACATTCTCTTTTGATCCAAATTTTCTGTCACGTAGCTGATTCCTTTTATCGTGGTGGTGTAACGCCAAAGACCTGCCCTTACTATTTTACGATATATTCCTTTCTTTGTCATGTTTTTTTACAACATCAACAAAATGCAAAAAGCAAGAGCAGCTCTCCGTTTCGCTTCTACAGCGATTAATTGAATGCAGGTGCTGCAAAACTTACGATAAATTGCCTGCATCTGCAATTTATTCCGAAAGCCTGTAACCAACCTTTTGGCAAATTACTATCAAAAGGGCAAACGGTTTTTGACATCAAAAAAGACGGTATTCCGCATGGCAGGATACCGTCTTTTGCATATCATTTTATTTTCGCTTTTTGCCGGATTTCACCATCGATATGACAAGCCCCAAAACGATCACAATGGAAATCAGCAGGCCCACAACGATTGCAAAGGTGCTCAGGCTGTAAATCGTAGGATCATTTTTGCCCATGTTGGAGTAACCTGCGCTGATAATAACGCCTGCCATGACAATGCAGACTGCAAGCAACACAACAGCGAAGGATATCCTGTTAAACATCCTCTCGATGTTTTTCTCCATGCGCTCCATATCCTTTACCTTTAGCTCTAAGGAATAATCGTTCTTTTTCAGCTTGTGCATAAACGTCACGAGCGAAGAAGGAATTCCCTTCATAAAATCGATCCAGTCGAGCGCATATGTCTGGACCTCGTTTTTAAATTCCTCCGTCTTGTAACGGTTTTTCAGCAAATTCCTGACCGTTTTTTCCGCGATTTCCAAAATGTTGATCGACGGATCGAGCTCTTCCACCACGCCCTGCGCGGTTCCAAGGCATTTTGCTACCAATGTAAACTCACGTGGAATTTTCATTTTATATTTTGCCGCAAGCGTAAACACGCTTGTAAAAACCTTTGCAATCTTTACTTCGCCAAGCGGCACATACAAATATTCATCCAGCAGCTCATCGAGCGAACGTTCAAACGCATCCATATTGACGTCCGAATCCGCCGTATCCATTTCAGAAATGCTCTGCGCAATTTTAAGGGTGTTGCGCGATGCAATTCCCAAAACGAGGTCGTTAAGCTGCCGCCGGAAACGGCTGTTAATCGAGCCCACCATGCCAAGATCGATAAATTCTACAATTTTGCCGTCCACAATCAGTACATTGCCCGGATGCGGATCTGCATGAAAAACACCGTTTTCCAATATTTGCGTAATCAGCGAATCTGTAAACGTGTAGGCGATCTGCGACGTATCCGCGTTCTCGGCGGTAAGCGCCGCAATGTCGTTGATCTTTACGCCGTTCACATAATCCATCGTAAGAACCTTTGGCGTGGTATATACCCACTTGATTCTGGGCACGCGTATGTCCTTCTGGTTAGCGACGCTCTCCCGGAAATAATCCGTGTTTTCGCCCTCTTTGGTGAAATCGGTCTCCTGCTCCATCACGCGCCGAAATTCGGCGACCATCCCTGAGAAATCATATAATTGTCCGTACTTGGAATATTTATCCACCAGACGCGCAAGCTTTTCCAGAATGCCAAGGTCTACGTCAATCGATTCCCTGATGTTCGGGCGTTGCACCTTTACCACCACGTCCGCGCCGGAATACAGTTTCGCACGGTACACCTGCGAAACGGAAGCCGATGCAAGCGGCACCGGATCAAACTGAGCAAACAGCTTATCCACCGTATCTCCAAGCTCTGTCTCAATTACGCCGAGCGCCTCCTCATAGGAAAAAGGCGCAACAGAATCCTGCAACTTTTGAAGCTGCTTCGCCACGTTTTCCGTGACGATATCTGTGCGCGTTGAAAGAATCTGCCCCAGTTTTACAAAGGTTGGGCCAAGCTCCTCGCACATTTTGCGGATTCGCTCGCCCACCGAGGGCAAATTATGCTTTTGCTCCTGCTCAAAAATCTTCTGCGGATTTTTGCTCAGAGTGGATTTTACAAAAAGGAAACCCAAATTATTCCTGTTGAAAGCGGACAGGATTTCCCGATAACGTTGCAGATTTTTTGACGCGATGACAGTTCACCCCCAGGATGTAAACCCGTATTATTTATCCTGCACCTTTGCTGCTGCGATCTCTTCACGGATAATCTCGCGGATGTCGTCCTTTGTGACGCGCGTATCTGCGGTAAGGCCGATATCCTGAAGCGTTTCTCGCACTTCACCCTTCACCATCCTGCTCAGCTCCTCGCGCTGTGCCTCGCCCTTCTTGATCAGGTCGTTTGCAAAGCTCTGTGCATCTTTGCGCTGCACCTCGCCCTTTGCGACCATTTTCTCTACCATTTCTTCGATTTTTTCACGGGAATAAGCAAATAAACCCATGCCGAAGTTGATTCCATCTTCAATAATATTAGACATATCAAATGCCTCCTTTATCTTTTAATCTTATTATAATACAATTTGAAAATAAGTAAACCGTCAATCGGCACGGCGGACGGTTTATAGAATAAGCAAATCAAGGCTTTTCTTTGCGGCGCGGAGCCTTTATAATAAGAGTATCGGCAAACCCTCAGGCTGTGTTTTCCATACAGCCGGCGGATGCTTATGGAATAAAAGGAGAAAATGATGGCTACATTAACGGAATTACGTGCAAAAAAAGGATTTATATGCGATATGGACGGTGTAATCTACCACGGTAACAAGCTTCTTCCCGGTGTGAAGGAATTTGTGAACTGGCTGTACGCTGAAAAAAAACCATTTTTGTTTTTAACCAATTCGAGCGAGCGTTCTCCCCGCGAGCTGCAGCAGAAGCTCGAGCGTATGGGGCTTGAAATCGACGAAAGCCATTTTTATACCAGCGCGCTTGCAACAGCCAAATTCCTGAAAAAACAATCCAAGAAAAACAGTGTATACGTAATTGGAGATGCAGGCCTTACCAACGCGCTTTATGAGGCGGGAATGACGATCAACGACGTGGATCCGGAATATGTTGTGGTGGGTGAAACGCATAACTACAATTTCAATAACATCTCGCGTGCAGTGCAGCTTGTGCTGCGCGGCGCAAAGCTGATTGGTACCAATCCGGATCTTACAGGCCCGGGCGAGAACGGTATTTTTCCGGCTTGCGGCGCAATGATTTCCCCAATCGAAGTTGCCACGGGAAAAAAGGCGTACTTTATCGGCAAGCCAAATCCGTTGATGATGCGCACAGGGCTAAAGATGCTCGGGCTGCACGCGCAGGAATCGGCAATCATTGGCGACCGTATGGATACGGATATGGTAGCGGGTATTGAATCCGGGCTCGATACGGTTCTGGTATTGTCCGGCGTGAGCACTATGAGTACGCTTGAAGAGTTCCCTTACCGTCCCAATTATGTACTGAACGGCGTTGGAGAGATTGTGCCGGAATAAAAAACGGCCTCATGAAAGCATGAAACAGTTAAAATGGATTTTAATATGCGCAGCGTGCGGAGTTTTCTGCGCGCTGTGTTTTGACATTACGGCGGTTGCGCCTTTTATTTGGGTTGCGCTTGCGCCGGCATTTTTTGTATTCCTGCGCGGGGAAAAAACCTTGCGTCAAACGATATTAAGAACCTCTGCATTTTCGTTTGCGCTTTGCCTTCTGTATTATGTACAGATTTTTTCGCTGGACATCACGTCGCGTACAGGCGCGTCTTCCGGCCCCATACTCTTTTTGGGATGGATTGCGCTGTCGTTTCTTCACGGCGCGGTCTTTACCGCTGTCCTCACCATTGGCGTACGCGTGCGATGCCCTGATTTCCTGCGCGCCCCGCTTGTTTCGGTGCTTTGGGCAGGTGCGGAATGGCTGCTTGGAGCGGGCGTACTCGGTTTGCCCTGCATCCGCCTCGGCCTCACGCAATGGCAGCTTTTACCTGTAACGCAGTCTTCGTCCATTTTTGGCGTGATCTTCATCGGTATGCTCATCGTTCTTGTGAACGTATTGCTCGCGCAAAGCGTACTGCTCAAAAAAAAGGCAGGCAAAACGGCCCGGTTTGCGGGCGCGGCTGCGCTTGTTTTCTTTTTGAACGCAACGCTGGGCATGATTATACTCTCCGGCGGGAAAAATCCGGAGCAGCCGGTAAGCGTCGCCGCGGTACAATTCAACGTCCCTTTCACGCAAAACGAGGGAGAGGGGCGTTTTGAAAAAGCTGCTACGATGGCGCTTACCGCGGCCCAGGAAAAGCCTCAGCTCATCTTCCTGCCTGAAAACACGGTCTACGGTTCCCTTGCTGAGGACGAACAGCTGCAGGAGCGTTTTGCCGCAGTCACGAGGGAAAGCGGCGGCTACCTTTTCACAGGAGTATACGGATTGCACGGCTATAAGCTGCGCAACTCCGTTTTTATGGTCGATCCCTCCGGGCAAATCGGCGGCGTTTATAACAAACAGCACCTTGTTCCTTTTTTTGAGAACGGCTTTGAAAACGAATTTACATTTGAGACCGGTTCGCAGCGCGGGCTTTTTGATACGGCGTATGGAACCGTGGGCGCAGTGATTTGCTTTGAAAGCCTTTTTCCATCGATTACCGCAGAAACGGTACGGGAGGGAGCCGGTCTTCTTTTCGTTGCAACCAACGACTCCTGGTTTACCTCGCAGATCCCTTTGCGCAGGCATTTTGCCGCATCCACGCTGCGCGCACAGGAAACGCGCAGATGGCTTATACAGGCCGGTAACAATGGCATTACCGCGCTTGTTGATCTTTATGGTCAGGCGTCTGCCGGGCTGCCTGCAGATGAAGAAGGCGTTTTGACAGGCGAAATTGAATTTCGTTCCGCGCTGACTCCATACACAATATGGGGAGAGCTATGGATTGTGATTTACGGCGGCGGTATACTTGCGCTGATAATCCTCTTTCGTAAAAAACGGATTTGAAAATACAGCCTGTTTGCACTATACTATAATATTAAGCGAGGTTTTGAATGGACAGCAATAAAGATTTTGTAATACTGACCGCAAACGCGGGTGTCTTGATACAATACCATGGCAAAAAAATATTGGTGGATGCAATGCACAACCGTTATACGCAATATTTTTCCAGCGTGCCGGACGATCTGCTGTTCGACATTGCGCATGGCAAAGACGAGTTTGCACAGATCGACCTGCTGGTGTACACACACGACCATCCTGACCACTACAGCCGCGAATGGACGCAGGAGTTCCTGCGAAACCACCCGGATGCGCAAATGGTCTCCCCCATCTCTGATTTTGAGGGCATGGAAAACGTCTGTATTCTCAGGGACGAATGTGAGGAGTTTTCCCTTCACGGTATCGGCATCCAGGCGCGCCAGCTGACACATGACGGGCTTGAATACGAAGACGTGACCAATTACGGGTATGTTTTTACCATTGACGGCACGCGCATGTCCGTACTTGGCGACAGTGGCTTTGACGCGGACGCAATCTGCGCGCTAACCGGCGCGGGCACAATCGATCTTGCATTTTTCAATTTTCCTTATGTAACGCTTGCGCGCGGCAGGAAAATAATCCATGAGGTCGTGATGCCAAAGCGAATGATCGTATACCATCTCCCTTATGCGGAAAAGGACACGCACGGTTATAAAGAAAGCACGCTCCGTACGCTTGCGCGCTACGATTTACCGCCGGCAGCGGTGTTATATGAAAAAGGCCAAAAAGAATTGATTTAAAAAGGAAACAGTGAGGTTATAAATATGATAGAAGCCAGATGTGGAAGACTATGTTCAAACTGCGGTTATTTTGAAAAATGCGGCGGCTGCGTAAGCCGTGAAAAGCCCGTATGGGCAAGCCGCTGCCCCATCAAAAGCTGCTGCGAGGACAAAAAACTCGCGCACTGTGGTTTGTGCAACGGTTTTCCCTGCAAAAAACTGGTGAAATTTGCCAAGGATAAAGACTATGGCGACGGCGGCCTGAGGATCGGGCAGTGCCGTGCCTGGAAGGAAATTGGCGAGGACGCAGTATACGAGGAGTAATCATATGAAAATGAAACTGGAAGAAGCGATTGAAGGGCGCCGGTCGATTCGCACGCTCGAAAAGGGCGAGCATATCGGCAGGAAAAAGATTGAAGAGATTTTGAAGGTAGCCCGCCATGCCCCCAATTCCTACAACATGCAGGGCAGCAGAGTCGTCGTATTGTTTGATGGCGAAAGCGATCAATTTTGGGATATCACGCGGGATGAATTACGCAAGGTAACGCCGCCGGACGGGTTTGCGCGGACGGAGAAAAAGCTCGACGGCTTTCGCAGCGGCAACGGCACCCTCCTTTTTTACGAGGATATGGACCTTGTGGAGCAAATGAAGGAAAATTTCCCATTGTATGCGGATAAGTTCGACCACTGGGCGCAGCAAAACAATGCAATTTTCCAATATGCCGTATGGCTTGAGCTGTATGCAAACGATATCGCCGCATCGCTCCAGCATTATAATCCCCTGGTAGACGACGCCGTTGCAAAACGCTGGGACATACCGGACGAATGGCTTATGATCGCGCAGATGCCGTTTGGTAAGGCTGCTGAAGAGCCCGCCCCCCGTTCCTTTAAACCCCTGGACGAAATCGTACGATTTTACGAATAATAAAAAACCGTTGCAGCAGTGCAACGGTTTTCTTTTGTCAATTATAAATAATTGCTTGTCTGTCGTTTCCGCCGATAGGCATTTGCTTTTTGAAAAAAGCCCCCGTATGTAAAATCATGGTGTTAGGCGAAGGCTCCCTTACGTTAGGCAAAGCTTCGGCGGAATGACAGTAATTAATCACCAAGATCATATGTAAATTTTATTTTTTGATTTAATAGTTTATCAATTTTGTTTATCTGGCAGTTTGTTCTATGCAAGCATCGCAGCGCCTCCCTTCGTTTGATTGTTTTTAGTATAAACCACATATGTGAACGTATTATGAATGGAAGATGAAGATTAAAGAAAGATTTTAATTTTTCTTCCATTGCCTCAATCGTACAATATGGAGGTTGTCCTGTATCTTTTCTGGTATTTCCGCACAATTTGCGACAGCGTGAAGCAGACCGCAAAATATAAGAGCGCCATCACACCGAATATCGCAAAAATCTGCGTGGTGGAATTATACTGGTTCATCAGTATCATTCCGCGCCCCATCAGCTCCTGGATGGCCATAGCTCCCCACAGGTAGGACGTATCCTTGATGGTGGTCACCATCTGGGACAGCAGTGCGGGAATCATGCTGCGCACCGCCTGGGGGATGATGATGTAAAAATACGCGCCT
The DNA here is from genome assembly GCF_000981035.1 of Christensenella hongkongensis. Taxonomy (GTDB): domain Bacteria; phylum Bacillota; class Clostridia; order Christensenellales; family Christensenellaceae; genus Christensenella; species Christensenella hongkongensis. The sequence continues at coordinate 312,845 of NZ_LAYJ01000112.1, read as the reverse complement.
GCCTTGGAAAACCCCTGGGATTGCGCGGCCTCCCACTGCCCGTTTGGAATTGCATTGATTCCCCCGCGCAGTATTTCTGCAAGTCCGGCGGCAGTAAACAGCGTGAAGGCCAGGATCGCGGAACCCATCGGCGGGATGCGCGCCACAAAAAAAATCAGCATAATCCAAAGCAGCAGCGGAGTATTTTTAAAAATTTCGATATAAACGCCCGCAATGTTTTTCAGCACTTTGTTTTTCGAATTTCTCCCAATCGCAATCACCATGCCAAGTACAATGGCGAGCGCGATTGAAATAGCGGAAATGACCAGGGTGGTAAGCAGCCCCTGAAGAAGGAAACGGATATTTATCCATGTAAATAATACTGACATGTACGTTCCTCCTCTTCCAGTTTAACGTCTTTGCGTTTCTTTTCTTCCAGCCGTTTGGCGAGCCGTGAAATCGGGAAGCACAGGATAAAATACAATATGCCTGCCACAACGTAGGCCGGTCCGTAAAAGCTCGTGCTGTAGGCAAATGAATTGGAAAAATACATCAGTTCCCCGCCCGCGATCAGGGCGAGCACAGATGTGTTTTTAATGAGATTTGCCGCCTGCACGGCAAGCGGTGGCAGCATCGTACGGATTGCCTGAGGCAATATAATATTACGCATGGTTTCCCAGTAGGTAAACCCCTGTGATTTTGCCGCCTCAAACTGTCCTTTCGGTACGGATGCAAGCCCTGAATTCACAACCTCCGACATATATGCCCCATGATAAATCCCAATGCCCACGACGCCGATAAGGAATGTCCCCAGCATAAGGCCAAAAAGGGGCAACACTGCATACAGCACGAATATCTGCAACAGCAAGGGAATGTTCTGTACAATTTCAACATATACGCGGTTGACGCCACGCGGTACCTTATGCTTTGCATAAGACATCATCCCAAATAAAAAACCAAGCGCAAGCGCGATTACCAGGGCCAGCGCAGAAATAATGATCGTATTCAAAAAAGCCTGCAGCAGCGCGTCCCGCTGCTCAAAAAGCGCTTCCCATTTGAATGGTGCAAAAACGTCGTTCATGCTATAACCCCCAGTCGTAAATTTTTTTACTCAACGCGGCTTCGATGCTTCGCGTGCGGGCCCTTCGTTTCCCCCGCGCTTTGCCTTTGTAATGACTGTTTTGCCTGCACACGCCCGTGCTTCGCAAAATAATTTCCAGCCGGTTTATCATCCTATAGTCCCCACTTCTGTTGCAGGGCGGCCATGCGCCCGTCGGCATTCATCTCGCCGATCACGCGGTCTATTTCGGCTGCGAGCTCGTCGTTGCCAAGAGCGCTCGCCACGCCGTATTCCTGCGGCGAGAACTGTTCGTCCAAAAGCTCTGTGGTGCTATCCACATATCCCGCCAATATAGACTCGTCCACAGAAAACGCGTCTATCCTGCCCGCCACAAGGGCAATCTTGATTTCCGGATACGTCGCATATTCGTTGAATTTGAGCGTAATCCCCTCTTCGTCTGCCGCGGCCTGCAGCTTTTCCTTGGTAGTCGCGCTTTGTGCAACTCCAATGGTCTTCCCGTCAAGATCCTTAAAACTTTTGATTCCTGAATCCTTTTTCACCAATACACCGATATGATCTGTATAATATGGCTGGCTGAAATGATAGCTCTTTTTCCGTGAATCCGTAATGGTAAAGGTGGAAAGCGCCGCGTCAAGCGAACCGTTATCAAGCATTGCCCCGCGCGTCGTAACGTTTACGCCCGTAAGGCGCAGGTTATCCTCAGAGCCGGTAATTTCCTTTGCAAGCTCCTTTGCCACATCCACCTCAAAGCCTTCTATCTGCCCTGTTTCCGGGCTTTGGTAGCCAAAGCGCGGTACGTCTATCTTAACGCCCACGCGAAAAACATCGCTCTCCTGCGAACACGCAGTAAACGCAAACAGGCACATGATTCCCAATAAAACGGCAATGATTTTCTTCATAATAGCTTCGCCCCGTTACAGTATCTTACTCAAAAAAGCCTGGATACGCGGATTTTTCGTTTCATCAAACAGCTCCCTGGGCGTGCCGGTATCTACGATCTCCCCTGCCTCCATAAAAACGACTCTGTCTGCCGCTTCCCTGGCAAGGCCCATTTCATGCGTTACGATCACCATTGTGATTTTACTCTTTGCAAGGTCTTTTATTACCTCAAGCACTTCCTGGATCATCTCCGGATCAAGCGCGGAGGTCGGCTCGTCAAATAGTATGATCTGCGGGTGCATATTCAGTGCGCGCGCAATCGCCACACGCTGCTTCTGCCCTCCTGAAAGCTTGGTCGGGTACTGGTCGACTTTGTCGCACAATCCCACTCTTTCGAGATATTCCGCGCCTGTACGTTCCGCCTCTTTCTTTGGTACGTGCTGGATGTGGATGGGCGCGATCGTCACGTTTTCAAGCACGGTTTTATGCGGATACAGGTTGAAATCCTGAAATACCATTGCAACGTCGGCATAGAGCTTGCGCGTATCCACTTTTTTGGCGGTCACGTCGATTCCGTCAACAACAATCGTGCCTTCCGTGGGATGCTCAAGGCCATTGATAGACCGGATGAGCGTACTCTTCCCCGAGCCGGACGGGCCGATAATCACAATTTTTTCTCCTGTCTCGATCTGCAGGTTGACATTTTTAAGCGCGTATACATTTCCAAATTTTTTGGATACGTTTTGAATGGAAATCACAGCTTTTCCCCCTGTTTCATGAAAATTAACCGCCTTATTTATCAGCAGCTTTTCATGAACTTAAACATTTGCATAAAAAAACAGGCGCTGTTTCAAAAAACGCCTGTTTCTGGTTCGCTGTTTTCAATAATGCGTCTGCAAACCGCCGCTGAAAATGCCTGTGGAAATCGCCTGTTACGCCTCCGCGCCTATGGCGTTTACCAGTTCTCCCACGCCGTCCACCACAATCTTAATCTCATCGCCCGGCTGCATCGGCCCGATGCCGCCCGGCGTGCCCGTTGTGATTACATCGCCCGGATAAAGCGTTTTAAAAGCGCTGATATATTCAAGGAGCGTTGGAACATCAAATATAAAATCCTTCGTATTGCCATCCTGCACGGTTTTGCCGTTGAGTACAGCGCGCACGCGCACGGCAGACGGATCGAGCTCTGTCTCTACCCACGGACCAAAGGGGCAGAATGTGTCAAAGCCCTTGCAGCGCTCCCATTGCCCGCCTGTTTCCTGCAGGTCGCGCGCCGTCACGTCGTTCAGGCAGGTATACCCGAAAATATAGTCTGCCGCATCCTCTTTTTTGATATTCCTGCACTTTTTCCCAATCACAAACGCAAGCTCCGCCTCATAATCCAGCCGCTGCGACACCTTTGGCTTTACGATTGTTTCACCCGGATTCAAAACCGAGCTTAAGAGCTTGGAAAACAAAAGCGGTTCCTGTTTGAGGCCCATATCGATCTCCTCCGCATGCTTTCTGTAATTGAGGCCCACCGCGATGATATCCCGGGGCGTACTTGGCGCAAGAAGCCTGCATTCGCTTAATGGAATGCTTTTCCCTGTTCTTGCGATCTCTTCAAACGGTTCCTTTTCCAGCAGGCGCGCCGTATCGTCTGAAAATTCCGCATAAAATATTCCTTCTTTTGTTTCTACCCTTCCAACTCTCATCCCGTTGCTCCCTTCAGTTTCTCCCTATCTTATAGAACGCAAAGAGCGATTCTGCCAGCAACCGCAAATCCTCCCTGCTGCTCAGCCTGGCAACCTCAAAGGGAACCGCGGCCTTATTCGTCGAAAAAATGGCCGTCACGCCTTCCCCATATGCCCTTTCGTAGTTCTTGCCAATATCCCCGACAAACGCCACCACGGGCACGCCGCACTTTTTCGCCCTGCGTGCGATGCCTATTACCGCTTTGCCTTTCAGGCTTTGCCCGTCCAGCATTCCTTCGCCCGTAATAACCATATCCGCGCCTTCAAGCTTTTGCTCGAATCCGGCGGTGTCCAGCATCAGGTCTATGCCCGACTCCAACTGCGCGCCAAAAAAAGCAAGCAAGGGCAGGGCTAACCCTCCCGCCGCGCCTGTTCCCGGCACCCGCGCCAAATCGTTTCCCGTCTTTTCACATATGATATGCGCGAGCTTTCCAAGCACGTAGTCTATCTGCACGATCTGCCCGCCGTCCGCGCCCTTTTGCTTTCCAAATACATTTGCAGCGCCATGCTCCCCGCACAAAACGTTCTGCACGTCGCTTGCGATCAGGAATTCTGTTTCTCCAAGTTCATTTGGAATACCGTTTGCATCGATTGAGCTCAGGCTTTCAAGGCCCCGCGGGGTAAGGGGAACCTCTTTTCCGTCCTTGTCCATAAACCTTATGCCCATCGCTCCCGCCATGCCGGCGCCGCCATCCATCGTGGCGCTTCCCCCAATCCCAAGGATAACCTTCCGGCAGCCTCGATTTACAGCGTCCATAATGAGCTCGCCCGTGCCGTAAGAGGTTGCGTTCATCGGATCCATTGGCTGGCTTGCGAGCATCAACCCGCTCGCTTCCGCCATTTCGATGACCGCAGTGGTTTGATCCGGAAGAATTCCGTAAGAAGCGCAAACCTTTGCAAAATTAGGCCCGGTAACCTCAAGGCTTACCTTATCGCCGCCATTGCTTTGCAGGTATGCGTCCACCATGCCCTCGCCGCCGTCGGCAATGGGTATCCTCACCACCTGCGTATCCGGCAGGCTTTTCAGAATACTCTGCTCCACGATTGCACAGAACTCCATAGAGCTGATCGTTCCTTTGAAGGAATCAGGCGCGATGACAATCTTCATATCAAAAATCCCCTTATTTTTACTTTTCGCTTTTTTGCTCCGCCTGTTTGAGGAGCTTCATCAGGGAAACGCTCTCCGATACATTATCCGTCCGGTTGCAGTTTTCCCACTGAGTCCATGTATACTCCACGCCAATAAAACCTTTGTACTGCGTTCTTTGCATCTCCCTTATGACCGCGTCATAATCGATCGTGTTTTCCTCGAGTACGGTCTGAAGCTTACCTTTTGCCGCAGAGCGTGCGTGGAAGTGCGACGCATACGCAATGAGCGGCCGTACCCGTTCGTCCGGAATGCCCACCTTGGTGAAATGCGTATAATCGAGCGTAAGCGTCAGGCCGTCCGTATCGCGCACCAGCTGCGCCGCCTGCTCCGGCGTCTCGGCAATCGAACCGAGGTGCGCCTCCACGCTGAACACGAGGCCCGCGTCCTTAGCGCGGCTTACTCTCCAAAGCAGTTCTTCCACCGCCCGCTCATAGGAGCGTTCGTAAGCTTCTCCTTCAAAATGCACACCCGGCAGGCATGTAATGTGTCTGCTGCCCGCCGCAAGGGCATACTCAACCAGCTTTTCAAACTGCCCGCGTTCCCCGCTGCGTATATGCGCATCCGGATGATTGACCGCTTTTACAGAAAAATCAAGATCGCTTTGCAGGAAGACGTCCGCAACCGCGATTTGTGCGCGGCTGACGCTTTCAGCAAGCGCCTCTCCGCCCCTTTGTGGATTTTTAAAAACATCCGAAGGCTGCAGGTGCGACCTGTCCTCAAACAAGCCGATATCCACTCCGTCAAAGCCCATCAGATGAATTAATTCTAAAGCATTTTGATGCGGAAGTAAAGGAAATGTGAAATCCGCACACGCATATCTGTAACCCATACGTTTTCCTCCCTTATTGATCCTCTTGTTCCTTTTTACATTGATCGCATTTATATCCACAGTATTCCGCCGGGCAATAGCATACGCCCTCCTCGAATGCCAGCTTGAGCCCGCAGATGGGGCAAACGTCGCTGCATTCCGGTTTCCTTTTCAGCATTTCAAATCTCCTTTTTGTATTCAGATAGCGTGATGCCGCTGTCCTAATCCGGACAGCGGCACAATCATCAGGTTTCTTTTATCAGATGTGGATCGGCTGTCCGTCCGCGATGTGCGCGGCTTCCATAATGGCCTCGCTTACCGTTGGATGAGGATGCACCACGCGCGCCATCTCCTCTACAGTCATCTCCATTTGAAGGTATGCGGCGGCTCCCCAAACCATTTCCGTCACATGGATGCCCGTCATATGCACGCCCAGGAGCTGCCCGTATTTTTGATCGTACACAAGCTTTACAAAGCCCGTATCGTCCCCATAGGAAATCGCTTTTCCGTTGGCCGACAGTGGAAATACCGCCGTTTTTACGTCATAGCCTTTTTCCTTTGCTTTTTCTTCCGTAAGCCCCGCGCTTGCCGCTTCAGGAAGCGCATAGGTGCATTTGGGAATGCTGTCGTAATCGAGCGGAGCTGAATGCTTACCGCAAATATCCTCCACCGCGCGCATTCCCTGCGCGCTGGCAGTATGCGCGAGCGCAAGCTTACCCGTTACGTCTCCAATCGCGTATACGCCCGGAACGTTCGTACGCATTGCATCGTCAATTTCGAGATAACCGCGTCTGTCCAGCCTGAAACCAGCCTGCTCGAGATTCAAGCCTTCCGTATTCGGACGCACGCCGGTCGCTGCAAGTATCATTTCGCTCTCGATATGGAACGTTTTTCCGTCCTTTTCAAATTCCGCTTTCACGGTTTTTCCGTCGTTTTGGACGCTTACAAGCTTTGTGCCCGTGTGTACGTCAAAGCCCCGTTTACAAAATTCCTTTTCCACCAGCGCGGAAACCTCCGCATCCTCGTTTGGCAGGACGCGCGGCAGCATTTCTACGATGTGTACCCGGGCTCCGTAGGAGCGGAACACGGTCGCAAACTCCATGCCGATGGCGCCCGCCCCAATAATCATAATGCTCTGCGGAGCTTTTTCAAGCTGCAGCGCCTTTTTGGAGTCAAGCACGTTTGGTTTTCCATAGTCGAGGATTGGCAGCGCAAACGGTTTGCTGCCCGTCGCAATGATGATATTTTTTGCTGTCAGCCTTTCCTTTGACTTTTCAAGCAAAAGCTCTTTTTTCCCTGCAAAGGACGCGGTATCTTTATAAACAGTGATCTTATTTTTTTTCATCAGGTATTCGATGCCCTTCACAAGCCTTGCGCTTACCTGCCTGCTGCGTTCGTATGCCTTCCCGTAATCCGCCCTGACGTCCTTAACCGAAAAACCGAATCTTTCCCCCTCGCCAAGATCCCGCACAAGCTCCGCGTTTCGCAGGAGGGATTTTGTGGGAATACAGCCCCAGTTGAGGCATACTCCTCCAAGGTTATCCTTTTCTACGACTGCCGTCTTTTTCCCTGCGAGAGCGGCTTTAATTGCCGCCACATACCCGCCCGGGCCGCCGCCAATCACAATTACATCATAATTCGTCATTTTTCCCACTCCATTATATCAGCAATTCAGGCATTTCCACAAATTCCCTGAAATCCCTCAGAAATTTTGCCGCGGGCGCGCCGTCCACTATCCGATGGTCGAACACCAGCGTCATCTGGAACGTCGTCGTGAGCTTTGGCTGCCCGTTTTCGTCCGGCACAAATACTTTCTTAAGCGCGCCGATCCCCATAATGCAGCATTCCGGCGGATTGATGATGGGCGCAAATTCCTCGACGCCAAACATCCCAAGGTTTGTAATCGTAAATGTTCCGCCCGTCATTGCGTCTGCGGCAAGCCTTGACTGCTGCGCGTCTTCCACCATGCCCGCGAGGTTTTCCGATACCTCCAGCAGGCTTTTTTTGTCCGCGTTTTTAATGACCGGAACCATAAGGCCCTTTTCCGTATCCACTGCCACACCGACGTTAATATCGCGTTTTACAAGGAAGTTATCCCCTTCCAATATCGTATTGATATTGCGGTGCTTTTGGAGGGCTTTTGCAGCAATTTTTGCAAGGATTGCATCCATGCTGATCTTAATGCCCTTTTCTTTGTATTTTGCCCGCAGGCGGAGAAGGGCGGTTGCATCCGCCGTAGTATTAAGCCCGACGCAAGGCTTTTCAAGCGTGCTCTGCGTCATTCTCGCGGCAATCGTCCTGCGGATTGGGCTCATTGGAATCACTTCAAGGTTCCCACCCGCAGCAGGCGCGCACGCCGCTCCGCTTTCTAAAAACCGCAGCACATCGTTTTTCACGATGCGCCCGCCCTGAACCGACGGAGGGATTATATGAAAATCGATTCCGTTTTCCTGCGCGATTTTTTTTGCGAGCGGGGATACGCGCACGCGCGCGCCGCTGCTTCCAATCCTTGCGGGTGCGGGAGCCACCGGCGTGTGGGCTTCCTTTTCCGTCTCTTCCTGCGCCGGCTCTTCCTTTAATACCGGTGTTTCTTCTTTTTGTGGATCGTATTCTTCCCCTTCATCTACCAGAACCATGATGTCGCTGTTGCATTCCACTGTTTCCCCTTCGGAAACGAGCAGCTGCGCGACAATTCCGGATTCCGTCGCATAGATTTCCTGCGTTGATTTATCTGTCTCCGCCTCGATGATCGCATCTCCGTCGGCTACCTTGTCGCCGACCTTCACCAGCCATTTCGCAATCACGGCTTCGGTCATGTTTACGCCTATTTTAGGCAAAGCCATTTTTCTAGCCATAATCCTACCCTCTCACTATTTGTCGCTTAAAACCGTATAAACGGCGTCTTTAATTTTCTGTTCATTTGGAATACACAGGTCCTCAAGCCCTTTATTGTAAGGCATGGGAACATTAAGCGCGCCTACGCGCACCGGCGGTGCATCCAAAAGGTCGAATCCGCGGTCTATGATCTCAGAGACAATATCCCCGGCAAGTCCGCCGCGCAGGTTTGCCTCCTGGCAAACCACCACGCGGTTTGTTTTGGCAATGGAGTTCATTACTGTTTCATAATCAAGCGGAAGCAGGGAAATAAGGTCGATCACCTCGCAGGAGATCCCCTCTTTTTCCAGTTCCTCAGCCGCTTTTTTGGCCTTGCGCGCCATCATGGAATATGCGACGATCGTAACGTCGCTGCCCTCGCGCCTGATAGCTGCCTTGCCAAACGGAACCGTAAAGGTTTCGCCCTCGTCGCCTTCAGGCACCTCGCCCTTGATTTGATAGCTTCTCTTATGTTCAAAGAATATGACAGGATTATCGTCGCGCAGCGCAGTTTTCATAATTCCCTTAACGTCATAGGGCTCGATGGGGGCCACTACTTTAAAGCCCGGCACATGGTTAAACCATGCCTCAAAGGACTGGGAATGCTGTGCGGCGATACCGCCGCCTGCGCCAAACGGCGCGCGTATCACGAGCGGCATATGTACTTTGCCGCCAAACATATAACGCATCTTTGCCGCCATATTCACAAGCTGATCCATCCCGAGCGTAATCCAGTCGGAATACAGCACCTCGATCACCGGGCGCAGGCCCGTTGCCGCAGCTCCCACGCCTGCGCCTACAAACGCAGGTTCCGAGATCGGCGTATCGATCACACGATCTTTTCCATATAAGTTCATCAGGTCCAGCGTAATGCCAAACGGGCCGCCGCGAACGCCGATATCGCATCCCATCATGATGATCGTGGGATCTATTTTCATTTCTTCCTTAAAGGCCTCGTTGAGCGCCTGTCTTACAGTTATAACAGCCATTTCTATTTCCTCCAAACTCTCTTTAGTAGATGATCTCGCCATCCGCATAGATATCGTCATATAACGTATCCGCAGGCGGCTCGGTGCATTCGTTCTGTGCGTAATTGATTGCGTCCGCAATTTCATCGATAGCAGACTGCTGTATCTCATCCACCTGTTTTTCCGTAAGGAGGCCTTCCGCAATAAAGTATTCCCTCATGCGTTTTACCGGCTCGTATTCCCAGAACACCTGCGCCGCATCAAGGTCGCGGTACCACTGGTCATCTGCCACAAAATGTCCCAGCAGGCGGATGAAACGCGCTTCGATCAGTGTTGGGCCGCCGCCGTTCTTTGCTTTTTCAACAGCTTTTTTGACCGCCTTATATACCTCAAATACGTTAAATCCGTCAATCTGGACGCCTTCGATACCATATCCGACCGCGCGTTTGTAAAGATCCGTTTCCTTTGCAACCCAGCCGATTTCTGTTGCAATCGCATACTGGTTGTTCTCGATCAGGAAAATTGCCGGCAGGTTCCATGCCGCCGCCATATTGAGAGATTCATGCCAAACGCCCTGGTTGGTTCCGCCATCTCCGTGGAAGCAGATCGTAACGCGTCCGTTTTTAAGCACGTTGGCTGAAATCGCGCTGCCCAGTGCAATAGGCATTCCGCTCCCGACGATTCCCGTTGCGCCAAGCATTCCGATATCAACGTCCGCGATGTGCATCGAGCCGCCTTTCCCGCGGTTCAGCCCCTCGTATTTCCCGTGGAGTTCCGCCATCATGGCGCGTACATCCCCGCCTTTTGCGATGGTATGCCCATGCCCCCTGTGCGTGGACGTAATAAAATCTTCCTTGCTGAGGTTCGCGCACGCACCCACTGCAATCGCTTCCGCTCCTACATAAGAATGCGCCAGCCCGTAAATCTCATTTTTCATCCATAAAGTGCGTACCTGCGTATCAAATTCGCGAATCAGGCACATGGTACGGAACATCTTTTTCTGTTCTTCCAGTGAAAATCCTTCAGGCGCCTTCAAATCTGTTAAAGCAGGAAGCGCCTTCTTTACAAAGTCTTTTGTCTTCTTATCCATCATCTCATACCTCTTCTGTTCTGATTTAGTCTTCCCGCCTTACCTGCACGCCCGCAAGCGTTTCGTAATGGCGGATGATTGCATCGTGGTCGTTTGCCTGCATTCCTGCTGCCCTGAGCCCCTGCATGATCTCCATAACCTCCGCTGTCAGCGGAATGGGAGAATTGACCGAATGTGCACAGTCAAGCGCGTTCTGCAGGTCTTTGATGTGCAGCTCGATACGGAACCCCGGATTGAAATTTCCGTCAAGCACCATGGGCATTTTTGCATCGAGTACCGTGGAACCGGCAAGTCCGCCGCGGATTGCGTGATAGACCTTTTCCGGATCTACGCCGCTTTTTTTCGCAAGCACCATAGCCTCGCTCATCGCAGCGATATTGAGCGCAACGATAATCTGGTTTGCAAGCTTTGTAACGTTTCCACTTCCGACCTCTCCTACGAGCACGGCTGAGCTTCCCATCTTAAGCAGGATATCATGGACTTTTTCAAACGCGTCCGCATCGCCGCCCACCATGATGGCAAGCGTTCCTTCAACTGCTTTCGGTTCTCCGCCGGACACCGGCGCGTCCAGAAATGCGATCTTCTTCTTTGTGCATTCCTGCGCAACCTCTTTGGAAGCAATCGGCGAAATGGAGCTCATATCTACGACAATCGTTCCTTCCTTTGCATGCGCGAGCACGCCTTCCTCCGAAAGCATGACCGTTTTGACATGTGGCGAATTGGGCAGCATCGTAATCACGACCTGCGCATCCTTCACCGCGTCTGCGATGGAGTCCGCTGCACGGGCGCCGCACTTTGCAACCTCTTGCACCGCGCTTTCCGCCACGTCGTACACCGCAAGCCCATAGCCCGCTTTGAGGAGATTTTTTGCCATTGGTTTTCCCATAATTCCAAGTCCGATAAAACCTATCTGTGTCATAATTCCGCTCCTTTTCCGTTTATTTCTTTGCCGAATAGGTGAAGGTTTCACCCGGATCCATAATCACCGGCGTAGGCGATCCACTTCCATTCCTGTCCTTCATCAGGTTCAGAAGTTCTTCAAATTCTTTTACATCCCTGTTGTCCTTATTGGTATAGTGGCAGGCCACCGCGTATTCCAGTCCCAGCCATTGGCTTGCCAGCGCCGCCTCGTATGGCGTCATTTCGCCCGTGAGGAACTCCGGCAGGAAATCAAAACAGTTTTCAATCGTTACATTCATCAGGCCAACGTGCGGCTGGTGAAGCTCTCCAATCAGTTTCATGTCCGAAAACAGCGCTGTATCGCTCGCGTTATAAACCTTTGTGCCATCCGGCAGATAGATGATAAAGCCAAGCGCAAATCCGTCCATTGCCGTACCGTCGGATAGCCGTACGGAGGAACGGTGCATACTCACCACCGGACGCACCTTAATGCCGCACTGCTGCACGGTAAGCCCCCAAACGCTGTTTGTGATCTGTTTTGGATCCACTCCCTGGTCGATGAGCAGATTCATGGTTTCGCCGCCGCAAATAATTTTGCTGCCATCCCGTTTGGCGATCTTTTCCGTATCCTTCATATGGTCGAACGCACCGTGGCTGGCGAGGATAAGGTCTATCTTCGGCAGGTCCTTTGTTTTCATTGGCGCCGTACTGTTATCGTCGATGTACGGATCGATCAAAATCGTAGTGCCATCCGACGCTGTGATCAAAAATGTGGAAAATCCAAAAAACTGAAATTTGTTCATACGCTGCTCCTTTTTATAGACTTGCTTAATTTATCGTTAAACTGAATGTTTAAAAAAAAATCAATTTCTCTTTTTTCACAATTTTACATTAAAATGTGGCTTACAGGAGTTTAATCAGGAGTTTTAATTTTCTTTAACGGAATCAATTTAGTTTATCGATAAATCAATTTTAATACCAAACGAAAACAAAGTCAATACAATTTACGATTTTTATTGAAAAAAATATCAGGTAGACTCGCGAAGCACCAGTTCGGGCTTCAAAACAACATCGATATGAAGGTCTTTATCCTTTGTGATCATTTCGATCAGCATCTGCGCTCCAAGCTCGCCAATCCTGTACTTTGGCTGGCGCACCGTGGTAAGCGGTACGCGCAGGTATTTGGCAAACTCAATATCGTCGTATGAAGCAAGGCGGATATCCTCAGGGATTCTGTAGCCTTTTTCAATAATGCTGTTCATAGCGCCGACCGCGATCATATCGCAACCACAGAATACGGTTTCCACAGGCTCGCCTGCGTCAAGGATATGCGACATCTGGTGGTAGCCCTCGTCAAAGCTTGGGTTTACGTTATAAACAATGCTCTTGTCAAACGCAATGCCGTTCGCCTCAAGCGCCTCGCGGTAGCCGCGCTCACGTTCTGCGGCGGTGGTGATGCTTTTTGCGATATTGATGAAGTGGATCCGTTTGCTGTTGGTTTTGATCAGATGATTGATCATCTGGCAGGTGCCGTAAACATTATCGTTGATTACGTAATTGCCCGATTCGTATTCGCATTTTCTGAGCAAAAACAGATAAGGGATGCCAAAGGAATCGAGAAAACTTTTGTGTTCTTCTCCTGTCAGCATGGAGGTTGCAAGCATAAAGCCGTCAATCCGGTGGCTCACAAGCGTACGCACCGCTTCTTTTTCCTTCTCTACGTTGGAATGCGCGTCGGCGAGGATAATGCTATAGCCCTTTTCAGACGCCACTTTTTCGACGCCCTCGATCACCGGCGCGAACAATGACAGCGTAGAATCTGAAATGACGAGGCCAAGTGTCTTTGTCTCGTTGGTACGCAGGCTTTTCGCGATGGAATTCGGCCTGTAGTTAAGCTCTTCAACGAGCTTCTTCACCTTCCGCGTCGTTTCCTCGCTGATGCTGCGGTCTCCCCGCAGGGCTTTAGACACTGCAGTTGCGGATATATTCAGTTTCTCGCCTATTGTTTTGAGCGTAACCGGCTTCTTTCCTGCCAAGTTTCCTTCCTCCATGTCTTTTTTCTGCTTTTTCTTACTTGAATCATATCATTGAATCGAGGGCAAGTCAACAAAACAAGCAAAATTTACTTAAACGTAAAACTAGTTTCTGTTATCGCATTTATCGCCCTTTATAAAGAGTTGGATTACTTTATGCGTTCCTTTTGTTCAATCTCTTCCGGACGGATATTTTCCGTTTGTCCATAAATGAAGATAATTTCAACGAACCCGCCTTCTCCATATTCGAAAACATGCCACTCCAGCTCATCAAAGTGAAGCGTCATCCCCTTTTCCAGTTCCATTTTATGCAGAAGGCAGCCCGGTTCTCCACCGTAGCGCACCCAGCCGTTTTTAGCGTCTACAATATACACCGTTTCTTCCGCATGGTTATGAGGCTGCATCGGGCCGGCCTCGTCGCAGTATTTTCCAAAGCCGACCGTCATTTTTTCGCTTAAAATCGGCGAATCCTTACCGACCACTTTTGTGATAATCCTTCCCGGCAGCTTTTCTCCGCACAGTTCGTTTTTCTTTTTCGATTCCATATCAAAACTCCTTTTGTACGTTTTGCTTTAGGCGTATTATACCTCAAAAGCCTTTTCCCACACAACTTGATCAAAACCATCGCCTTACTATTGGCAACGGTTGCCTGCCCAATCAAATCCAGCGCTTTTTTTACATATCGCCTGGGATACCCTCACAGCCTGCCGGCTGCCTTTCATCCTGCTACCGGTAAAAAAAAGGCGCCATCCAGGGCGCCGGCAAAAAACTATGCGAACGAAAAAGTGCACCTTTCAGATCATTATTTCATCCGAAATACATCCCACCGTTCACATCGAGTACCGCTCCTGTGATAAAGGAAGCGTCGTCCGAGCACAGAAAGGCGACTGCAGATGCAACCTCATGCACCGTGCCATACCTTCCCAATGGTATTTTCGCAACAAGCTCCGCTGTTTCCTGCGCGCTGAGCCCGCCAAGAATACCGGTATCCGTAGAGCCCGGGGCAATCGCATTGACATTGATGCCATGCTGTGCAAACCGCGCCGCAAACCCCCGCGTCAGGCCAATAATCCCCGCTTTGGCCGCAGAATAACCAAGTCCGTTTACAATCCCGCCATTCCTGCCTGCCAGTGACGAGAGGTTGAGTATTTTCCCGCAGTGCTTTTTCTTCATATAAGGCAATACCTTTTGTGTAGCAAAAAAAACGCTTTTCAGGTTGATTGCCATTATATTATCCCATTCCTCCTCCGTGACGTCCTCAACCGGCGTGGAATGGAAAATCCCCGCATTGTTCACAAGGATATCGACCGTTCCAAAGGATTCCACGGCTGTATTCACCATCTTTTCGATATCGCTTACTTGCTTTACATTGACTTTCACCGCTTTGACCTGAAGTCCGCGCCCCTTTAGCTCCTGTTCTACCTCAGTTGCCATATCACAGTTCATATCGGCGAGTACGACATTTGCCCCGTTTTCAGCGAAAAGCTCAACACAGCCCCTGCCTATTCCTTTCGCGCCGCCCGTGACGATTGCCGTTTTTCCTGTAAAATCCATTGCTTTCTCCTTTACCGGCGGCCATGGAGGCCGCCGAAGGTTTTTCTTTGTCGAATTTTATTCATACTTGGATGCGTCCCATTCCGCGCAGCCAAGGTAACCGCCATCAATGATGAGAGACGTAGCCGTCACGCCGGAGGAATCCTCACACGAGAAAAACAGGCATGTTTTTGCCACATCTTCCGGAAAAAGCGGCTTGTTAATCGGCACGCGTGTCAGGCGCTTTTTGTAATGTGCCTGCGGATCTGCCTCTGCGTCCATATGCGTATGCAGCATCGGCGTATCCGTAATGCCCGGGCAAACGCAGTTGCAGCGAATCCCATATCTTGCGTAATCAAGCCCGATTGACTTTGAAAGGTTGAGCGCCGCACCCTTCGATGTCGTATAAACAGGCGTGCTGTCCTGCCCCACAAAGCTCGAAATAGAGCCGACGTTTACCACATAGCTGTGCTCATGCTCCTTTAAATACGGAAACGCGTATTTAAAGGACAGGAACATGGACTTCACGTTGACGTCCATTACAAAATCCCAGTCCTCCGACGTATATTCGTGAAGCATCTTTACGTCGATCATTCCCGCATTGTTGATCAGAATATCAATGGTGCCATAACGTTTTGCGGTCTCCTCGATGGACGCTTTGATATCCGCTTCCTCAGACACGTCACAACGGAAGAAAAAAGCTTCGCCTCCCGCCTGCCTGATTTCCTGCGCAATCGCTTCGCCCTCGGCGGGCGTCCTGCCGATCATCGCCACCTTTGCGCCTTCCGCCGCAAACAGGCGGGCAACGCCGGCGCCGATCCCTTTGTTTGCGCCGCTAACCCACGCGACTTTATTTTCCAGTTTTAATGCCATAACAATCCACTCCTCTTTTTCCGCTTACCGGAAAATGATGCTGCTGATCAAATCTATATTTTTGCTGAAACGGTAATCCTCCATATTTGCCTGGAGAACGTCCTTGTTTTCCACCAGCCTACCGGCCATTTCATAGTACTTCTCAATCAGGCGCACACAGGCTCGGAAAGAATCCTCCCTGTTTTCACGGTTTGCAATGATATCCACAGAGCACCAACCGTCAAAATCCGTCTGGATGAGGTAATACATAAATTCCAGGTTTTCCCAGAAATTGACCGTTCCGAAAATCATATCCGGATCTGCATTTTTATAGTTATCGTTAAGATGCACCTGGAACAGTTTTTTATGCCTGTCCATAACAACGCACGATTCCGCGGGATTTTCTGCCGCCGCAAACGAATGCCCTACGTCAAGCGCAAGCCCTACGTTATCCTTTGCGATATCCTGCACCAGCATCATCGCCTTGCCTGTGCTGTTTACAAGCATTTTCTGACGGGGATCCTGCGGCTTTGGTTCGATTGCAAGCTTCATGTCGCCCGCGTATTCCGCGATCTCAATGAAGTTATCCACCATACGTTCCCATGTCGCCCGGTAATCCACCGAAAATGGATAATCCATGCCGTCGTGCGCGGGCCATAATAAAACGCTGTGTACGCCAAGCGCTTTTGCAAAATCGATCCCTTCCTTGCAAAGCTTCATGTTTTCCTTCTGTACATCTTTTTGAGAAGTTGAAAACGCTCCATGGCGATATTTCCTGTCTCCGAAATTATCAATCAGCACCAACGAGGGCACCAGGCCGTATTCCGCGAGAAATTTTTTGTTTGTTTCCGGATCATCCGGCAAAAGCCCGGGCTTCCATGTATTCATAAAGCCCTTAACCGATGTGGATGCAATCGTTTCAAATGCCTTTTTTACATCTACGCTGTCAAAATACCCCTCCGGGACATACCGTTCGCTGAACGTGCCAAAGCAGAACAAATGACAATCCAGGTTAAATTTCATATTTCTTACTCCTCTTGCTCCTGAGTTCGGTAGATTGCCCCGCCCCGGAGAAATCTCCGGGGCGGAACCTTACCTTTTTTTAGAAATCGTAGTCGTTTACGTTCTCTTTTGTGAATTTAAGCGGCGGAGCATAAGTAATGCTCTTTCCATCTTCAGATACCGTCACCTTCTGTCCGATGTTGGGAATCTCCATCTGATCTGTGATCTCGTTGCCCAGGCTCTTCTGCCATGCGAGATATGTCGTCGCATACATAAAGCCCGTCGGATCGTACAGATAACCGCTGTCCAGCGATCCGTCCTCCAGGAACGGCTTCGCGTCGTTAGGAACGACCGTACCTACAACCGCGATCTTATCCTGCAGTCCTTTTTCCTGTACTGCCTGCGCGGCACCGATCGGAGCCGGCGTACTGATTCCTACGATACCTTTGAGGTCTGGATAGGATTTGATCAGTTCAAGCGCCTTTGTATAAGCCGTCTGCTGTTTTTCGTCGCACGGGATGATATCCGTAACGAGATTCAGGTTGGGATATTTTTCTTTTGCATAGTCCATGCCTGCGTTGATCCAGCTGTTGAGGTTCTCTGCGGAAAGGCCGCCCGTGATGATCGCATAGTCGCCTTCCGTCCCCATTGCTTCTGCAAGGCCGTCCCAGATTGCTTTCCCAAATTCTTCGTCGTCAAGCTGCCTGCACGAAAGGTCTGCAAGCCCCGCCTCTGCGTAGCTGTCCCAATCGACGATTGTTACGCCCGCTTCGCGCGCTTTTTTGAGTACCGGCGAGAATGCCGCCGGATCGTTCGGCGCTACCGCAACGCAGTCAATTCCTTTATTGATGTAATCCTCAAGGATTTTGACCTGCTCTACCGCGTCTGCCGCCGTCGGGCCGGTATAGATCACGTTGATTCCAAAGTCTTCGCCCGCCTTGACCGCGCCTGCTTCAAACGCGTCAAAAATCGGAATACCAATCATCTTTGGAAGAACGAGCACCGTGAAGTCGTCCCCGGACTTGTCAGACGAATTTTCCGCCGCCGGAGCTGCGGAAGCCGCCTCCTGGCTTTGCGTTGCCTCTCCTGCCGCGGAACTTTCCGCAGCCGGTGTCTGCGCCGGTGCGCAGCTTGCAAATACAAGCGCCGCTACCAGAATGACCGCTGCCACTACCAACAATTTCTTTTTCATTTTTTTCCTCCCTTTTTTTATTTCCAGAGTTTTGTTAAGCCGGATTTCCCTTTTTAGAGAAACTTATTTTCTTTTTGGATGCGCCTTTCAGTGTGTTTGCCGCAAGCACCGCGATCAAAACCACTCCAACGCAAATATCTGTATAAAGCTTGTTTACGCCCAGTATGTTAAAGCCGGTGGTGATAAGCTGGATGATGAGTACCGCAACGACCGTGCCAGCCACCTTACCATACCCGCCGGAAATGCTTGTGCCGCCGAGTACGACTGCCGCAACCGTCTGGAGCAGGTAAGAGGCGCCGTAATCCACCTTTGCCGAATTGTACCTTGAGATCATGATGATCGCCGCAAGCCCGCACAGCAGGCCGGACAGAATATAGACGCCAAACAAAACCGCTTTGTTGTTGATGCCGGAATACCTTGTCACCTTGGGGTTGCTGCCCACCATGTAAACCTTCTCGCCCCACACCGTTTTTTCAAGCAGGAAGAACAGCGCTACCGCAACGATCACAAAGAAGAGCAGCGGGACCGGAATCCCCAGAACGCTTCCCGTGCCGATTGTAAAGAACTCCTCCGGAAACCCGGAGATTGCGCCGCCCTCTGTGAGGTTCAGGCTGATTCCTTCAAACAGCGTCATGGTTCCAATCGTAACGAGCATAGGCGGTACGTTCAAAAAGGAAATGATCGCCCCGTTAAGCGCGCCCATGGCAGCCGCGCTGACCATGCACACCACGATGCCAAGCGTAATTGCCTGCGCTGGTTCCAAAGCGGGATTTGACAGCACCATCGCTCCCAATATCCCTGAAAGAGCCGCCGTTGAGACCAGCGACATATTGATGCCTCCTGTCAGGATCGCAATCATCATGCCCAGCGTCAGAAGTCCAAATTCCGGAAACTGGAACGCAAATGTCTGGATCACCCCGCCGTCAAATAATGCGCCGCCCGATAAAATTGCAAATACTGCGATGATCAGGCCCAAAACGCCCAGCAGGATGTATACTTCGTTGGTTTTTTTCATAACGTCCTCCTATTACTCCTTGATATCCACTTTGACCATCCTGCGTTCCTTCATCGTTTGCTGGACGACGTCGATTGAGATCGCAATCAGGATTACAAGGCCTATCGCAATTTTTTGATAGAACGTAGGAATGTGCATCAAAACCATTCCGTTGTTGATCACCGCCATAAATAATACGCCGATCGTCGTGCCAAGAACGGTCCCATATCCACCGAGGATATTCGCGCCGCCTACGACCACCGCAGCGATTACCTGCATTTCAAAGCCCTTGAATGCCAGCGGATCTACCTGTCTCATGATTCCCGTATGCACCACTGCCGCAAGGCCCGCCATGATTCCTCCGTACGTATAGGCAAATGTCAATACGCGTTTTGGCCGGTAGCCCACACGCTGTGCGGATTCTTCATTGCCGCCTACCGCATAAATTCCCCTGCCGATTACCGTATGACGCAGGATAAACCATGTGAGTATGATTGCTCCTGCCCAAAAAAGCCAAATTGCCGGAACCCCCCAGAACCCGCCGTCCGGAAGGTCCATTTTAAAGAGGTATTGCTGGCCCAGGCCGGAAATATAGTCCGGAAGGTTCCTGATATACTTTCCGTTTGTCACCAGGAGCACAAGCCCGTTGATAATGCTCATCGTGCCAAGCGTGGCAACAATGGCCGGAAGCTTGAGCCTTGCCACCAGCAATCCGTTCATCAGTCCCAGCACCGCGCCTGAAGCGCAGGCAATCAGCACCAGTATAAATAGATTTCCGCCGACCTTCGTGGAAAACTCCCCAATCACTACGGTAACGGCCGTAATAACCGCGCCGACTGATACGTCGATACCGCCGGTAATAATGATCAGGAGCATGCCAAGCGCCGAGATACCCATTACAATATTGGACGTCAGGATATCCATAATGTTGTCGGGGCGGATAAAGACGGTGTTCCCAATCGTAATGATGATCATTGTGATGATCAGGATGAACAGAATGCCCATCTCTTTCTTTTTGAATAGTTGTCTTACCTTTTCCATCTGTTTTTCCCCCGCTATAGAACCGCTTTGTTCAGGATCATTTCCTGTGTTGCGCCCTCGCCCATTTCCGCTACGATTTTACCGTTTTTCATAACAAGGATACGGTCGCAGATCGATATGACCTCAGGCAGCTCGGAGCTTACGACAATAATGCTCATGCCATCCCCTGCAAGCTGGCGCAGCAGCCTGTGTATTTCCTCTTTTGCGCCGACGTCAATGCCATTTGTCGGTTCGTCAACAATCAGTATTTCCGGATGTGTCGCCAGCCATTTCGCGATAACAACGCGCTGCTGGTTTCCGCCGGAAAGCTTGCCGACCAGCATATCCGGTATCACCGGCTTGATCGCCAGTTTTTCCATCCACTTTTCCGCCGATTTATTCTTTGCAGTATTGCTCAGGAATATGCCCTGCTTGAGCTCTTTAAGGATCGCAACGTTCAGGTTCCTCTTGATACTTTGCGTCTGGATGAGCCCTTCTGTCAGCCGGTTTTCCGGAACATAACCAAGCTTGTTTTTGATCGCGTCCACCGGGGAATCGATGCTGACTTTTTTACCGTGCAGGTAAATCTGCCCGCTGTCCGGCTTATTAAGGCCAAACAACGCCTGAATGACCTCCGTGCGCCCTGCGCCTACAAGCCCTGTGAAGCCAAGTATTTCTCCCTTGTTAAGTTCAAAACTGATGTCCTTGAAATTTGATTTTTTGCAAAGGTTCTCAACCTTCAGGATTGGTTCGTGAAATTTACGTTTTTCATAGTTTTCGTAGGTGATCTTCCTGCCCACCATCAACTCGATGAGCTGTTCCACCGTGATATCCTCCTTACGGAAGGTTCCTTTATACTGTCCGTCGCGCAGAACAGAGATCATATCCCCGACCTCAAATATTTCTTCCATTTTGTGGCTGACAAATATAATCGTAATACCGTCCGCTTTCAATTCGCGTATGATCTCAAAAAGCTGCTCTACCTCGCCCTGTGAAAGGCATGATGTCGGCTCGTCCATGATGAGCACCTTCACATCGTAAACGAGGGCGCGCGCGATAGCCACAAGCTGCTTTTTTGCAACCGAGATGTTTGCGACAAGCTCCTCAGGGTTGGCCTCAAGACGGACTTTTTTCATTGCCTCTGCCGCACGCTTTTTCATGTGCTTCCAGTCCACGATTTTTTTCCCATTGGCGATTTGAAGTCCCAACGCAATATTTTCCACAACCGTCAGGTTATCAAACAGCGAAAAATCCTGATAAATCGCTACAATACCCTGATTAAGCGCATCCACCGGCGAAGTGATATCCACTTTTTTGTCGTCGATCCATATCTCGCTTCCCTCGTCGGGCTTGTTCACGCCTGTCAGAATTTTGATCAAGGTCGACTTTCCCGCGCCATTTTCCCCAATAAGCACGTGCACGTCCCCTTTTTCGACCGAAAAGCTGATACCGCTCAACGCTTTTACGCCAGGAAATGATTTTGATACGTTTTTAAACTCTAAAACACTCATCTTTTCCTCCACTACTGCACTATTGCTCTGCCCTTTCATTATTACTTTATCGTTAAACTATTTAGTCCTTATGTTACCTGTACACACATTTTTAGTCTCTTTGCAGCCTGCAAACACATCCTTTCAACCAACCAATGTATGATTTTTAATTTTAGGTAAATAAAACCACGATTAAGCGGCTAACCTTTTCCTTTGGATAAAATTTTGTTTACTATTTTTTATACTGTCGTTTGGATAAAACCGACGCCTCACGGCATCCAGAAATTTGTTACTGTTTTGACTGTCTGTGTGTATTTTTAGTTTAACGTTAAATTTAAACTTTGTCAATACTCAATTTCAATTTTTTTATACTTTTTTTTGCTTCAATTTTATTTTGTTAACAAAACTTCTTTTTATACTGCCTGTTTTTAATCTTTCTTATTTCCGTATTTATTTTTGCCGCTTAGTATCTGCACAACAAATAAGCGCCTTGCATAGCTGATTTTAGTTTAACGTTAATCTATCCTTAGCCGGATAATTCCTCTTTTTATATCGTGGATGTTATATTAGATATTCTGAATGAAAATAAAAACTTTAAGTTTAAGAGCCGGGCTAGCCTTTACAGGCGTTATGAAACATGCCCCTGTTAAGTCGTGCAGGTTTTAAAATAGCGGTCAATGCGCGTGCGCACATTGGTTTCAAGGTTTTTATAAAACAGCGCGATGTCCAGCATGTGCAGGGATCCACGGTTCATCAGGAACTTTTTGAAGAACCAGCGCGCCTTATATAAATTGTAAGCGGCTTCGTCGTCGATTACAAGCACACCGCGCTTTTTGTCCACGCGGGCGCCTGTATAGTGCGGCGCGATAAAACGGAATTTTTTACCAAAATCAAAAAGAACCGCGCCTTCATTCATGCGTTTATCCGCATAGGCATAATCAAGCTTCCAGCTTAACGGGTTGACGCATACGGAATCCGGACGGATAAAGCGCATCAGCGGCAAATCCATTGCAGTCGTATTATAGCTTATGATCACGCCAAGGTCGTCAGCCGCTTTTGCAAGCTTTAAATGCGGATGAATGATAAAATCATCACGTACCAGCGAAAAGCCAATGAGGTATGCGGCCACCAGTTTCTTTTGCAGCGTACTGTCGCCAAATTCACGGCGCATCAGCTCAAGAAGCATTGCGCTGCCCTGGCTGTGTCCCGCGAGAATGAAGGGCCTTCCCTCATTATAATGCTCCAGATAATAATAAAAAGCATCCTTCACATCCTGATAGGGTTTCCTGCTCGCCTCCAAAAAATCAGCCAGAGGCATTTTAAAGCTTTCCAGTCCTACCTGGCGGTAATAGGGCGCATAAAAATTACACTGGCGCGCAAACAGCTGCCCCTGCCATGCGCTGATTCCTTTTGCAATCCCGCGATAAATTGGATTATACATTCCCATATTATGATTTTTCTTTTGGAACGGGTGTGCATAAATAGTCGGATATACAAAAAAAACGTCGACCGGCTTCGGCGCGTCTTTTTTTCGTGGCAAAAATGCCCAGAATCTTTTGCGCGAATAATCCATAGCTCCCTCACTTCACCTTATACTCTATATTATCACACGAAAGCGGGGCTGACAAACGCGATGGATTGAATCTGCTCCGGATTCAGTCAAAATTCCCCATAAAGCTGGCGAACGGGCTGATAATCTTTTGAAGCTCCTCAATGCTTTGGCTGAGAACGTCGAAACGAATGGAGGATATTCCCTTGATCGTCTCGTTAAGCGCTTCAATATCGAGCTCTTCCAATTTTCCGATTTCCCTTGTGGCAGTATCCGCAAGCTCTGTTGCAGAACGCATCATGGCCGGCAGCTCCTGCGTCGCAGTGGAAAACGTGGCATTCAGCGCAAATAGTCCAATCGCAAACACGACCACAAAAATGATGAGTATGACCGTATGCGTATGGGAAGAACGCAGCATTTTCCTGTTGTGTTCCTGTTGCTCCCGGAGTAGCGTTTCTATTTTATCCAGCTTCCCGGAATCGCCATCTGCTTTGTTATCTACCGTTTTCAATTCTTTTTCTTCCATTTTCGTCTCCTCCGGGTTCACAGGTTCTTCCCGATCCAATTCAGGATATCCCGCGCTACCTCCTGCCGGTTTATCTCATTTAAAAGTTCGTGGCGCGCGCCCTCGTAAAGCTTGAGCTCTGTTTCAAGCCCCGCCTCCCGCATCCATTCAAAGACTTCCTTTACGCCTTCTCCATAATTACCTACCGGATCCATGCCCCCGGAAATCAGAAGGTATGGTTTTTCCACCGGCATTCTCCGTGCCCACTGCATTCCTGAAACCTCGTCCACAAGATTTGCAAAATCATACGCCGCGCAGTCTGTGAAAAGGAAGGTGCACTGCGGATCGGCATTATAACGGTCGACGCGCTCCCTGTCGCGTGTGATCCAGTCGTTTTTCGTCCGGACTTCCTCATACCTGTCGTTGTACTTGGAAAACGCCAGGTGCGAAAGCAGCTTTGCCGATTTTTTCGCACGTCCAAAAAGCATTCCGACATTTGCAAGGAAACGAATCAGCCCTGTCAGGTTATTCGCGCCGGACGTCCCCATAAAAATAGCGCATTTTGCTTCATCGCCGTATTTCGTCATATAACTGCGGGCGACCATGCTCCCCATGCTGTGGCCGATCAGCACAAGCGGAATCCCGGGATACTGTTCCTTTATTTGTTTCGTAAGGGAATGTACATCCTCTACAACAAGCTTTTCCCCGTTTTTATCTGAAAAATAGCCATAATAGCTCCCTTCGTTTGCCTGCTTTGTATTCCCATGCCCAAGATGGTCGTTACCGCATACGATTCCCCCATGCGCGCAGATAAATTCCGCAAATTCCTCATACCGGTCTATGTATTCGCACATTCCATGGCAAATTTGCAAAATGAATTTGGGCCGGGCCCCGTCATCCTGCCAAATACGCGCGAATACGCTGCTTCTCCCATCCGCCGACGGAAAAGATAATTCCTGTTTTTGAAATGCCATAACGTTCCCCCCAATTACTTTTTTCTTTATTTTACTCCGATTCGCGCTTAAAAAACAGCCCGGTTTTGGTATCGGATTCATAAAAGAATGAGAAGCTGCCCCGCCAGGAGACGCATCCACTGCGCTAAGGTAACAATATCATTTCATTGAAATAAAAATTCAAATCGTTATTCTGCCGGTCAGCCAATCGGTTTTCCCGGGCTTTCCGGAGCATCGTCATACGAGTATTGGTTTTCTGCTCCCGGCATTTTTTTCCCTTTCGGCAACGGCCTTTTTTTACGGGCAATGCGATATAAAATAAACGGCGCGATCATCACAAGAACAAAGCTTCCGGCCAACATTGCGATATATCCCTCCGGTTTGACGGAGCCGGCTAATTGCGAAGGAGGCACAAAAGAGATCGCCAGTGCAAAAACAGATACGGCAAGGCCGGCAAAAGCCAGAATCAACCTGACCGGTTTTCCTTTGGATATTCGGAATCCGCGTTCCAGGTCATCATGCTTCCTGACAAGCTTAATATAAGAAACCAGCATGATAACATATCCCGCGAGATAAATCACAGCCGTCAATGAAATGGCGGTAAAAAATGAAATGTTATTACCGCCTCCGCCGCCAAAGGTGAGCAACGCAGCCCAGCCGCTTACGATTGCGGCCTGCATCATCAGAAATTTGGTGGGAACGCCGTGCTTATTTGTTTCAGTCAGCGGCTTTGCGAGCAATCCAAACTTACCGGCATATTGCATACCCCAGGAAGGGCCGACGATCCAGGAGGATACCTCCGCGCAAATACCTATGATGATCAGTATCCCAATCAAACCTGGCATCCAGCTCAAAGCTGCGCCAAAATGACCGGAAAGGGCTTCAAATCCCTGGATAACGCCCAACGAAAGGCTGATTTCCTTTTCCGGTACAACCGAAGCAATCGACATTCCGTTCACTGTATTCAGAATAATGGCCATAATAATGAGCATAATGATTGCAAGCGGATAATTCTTTTTCACATTTTTCATTTCGATTGCGTGAGGCGCGGATGCTTCGCTGCCCGCATACGATAAAACAAAGGAAACAAAAACAACCAGGGTACTAATCTGGGAAAAACTGGGGACCAGACTTTGTGCGTCAAGCTTGATCAGGCTTTTCCCTCCGGTTGAAAAATAGGCGACCAGCATGGCGATTAAGATGATCGCCGGAACGATAGCTCCCGATGTAAAGCCTACCCTTGTAACCAAGGACGTCAGGCGCGTTCCTCTGAATTGCAGAAATGTCAGCCCCCAGTAAACGATAAGCACAAAGACATATTTGATCCACGGCGTTGTGTTCAGCGCGTCCCATTTCAGGACATAGGAGAGCGCTCCCAGAAGAAAATAAATCATGGTTACAGCGCTGACCGTACACTGGAACCATTGGAAAAACACATTGGCAAAGCCCCATTTTTCTCCCAGCATATTTCCCGACCAGGTATAAACGCCGCCTTTATCCCACCCCTTGACAGTCGCCATTTCGGCAGAGGATAACGCGACTGGGATAAACCATAAAATTGCAGCCAATAATAAGTAGAACACAAGGGAGAAGCCGGAAGATGCAAATGTTGGATATTCGTAAATTGCGACCGACATTGACGCTGTCAATGCAAAAAACGCGAATAAACTTAAATGTTTTCCCTGTGGAGCAACGTTATTTTCTTTTTTCATTTTGATTCTCCTCTATCGTTGCATGGCAGAATGAATATTTACACTATAATAAACTCCGGTTCGGTTTGTAATCATTGTTTTTGACGCGGCGCACCGTCCCGTAAACATTTCCCCAAGAGACTTATGCGTTAAAAAACACCCGCGCCATTTGTAGCGTAAAACACGTGATTTTAATAAACGGGAAGCCTTCCGCATAGCCCCAAATATTTTGTTTCCGGCCGGGGCGCGTTTGTCCTGAGATGCTTTTATTTTGTTTGGATTTCTTAGCCCGTGGTTATAATAGCTGAAATATATTTGCCAAACGCAAAAGTAATTTATTTAGAAAGAGGTTGTTCGATATGTGTACTGCATTGACACTCATGACTGATCAAAAAGAAGTTTTCTTTGGTAGAAGCATGGACTTTTCATACGCCATAGAGCCAGGCGTTTTTGCTGTCCCGGAGGCTTTTGAATGGAGCGACATTTTGGGAAATGCAAAATTCCAGAATAAATACCGCTTTATTGGCATCGGGCAGGAACTGGACCTTGGCCAGGGGGCAGAAAAAAAACTTGTCTTTGTAGACGGCGTAAACCAAGAGGGCTTTGCGGCAGCAACCTTGTATTTCCCGGGATACGCGCATTACAGCTCCGCGGCGGAAAACGTGGGGAAGCCTGCGCTTGCCGCCCTGGAGGTCGTACATTATCTTCTGGGGCAGTGTTCTTCCGTAGACGAAGTAGAAGATGCGATCCGTTCGGTCGAGATTATCAGCGTCGAAAACTCCGTTACAAAAATGGATACGCCGCTGCACTGGATTGCGACAGACAAAAGCGGCAAGTGCATCGTGATCGAACAGACGAAAAAAGGACTGGATGTGTGGGATAACCCCGTTGGCGTTTTAACCAACAGCCCTGATTTCAACTGGCATCTGACCAATCT
Organism: Christensenella hongkongensis; assembly: GCF_000981035.1. Taxonomy (GTDB): domain Bacteria; phylum Bacillota; class Clostridia; order Christensenellales; family Christensenellaceae; genus Christensenella; species Christensenella hongkongensis. Next base: position 285,632 of record NZ_LAYJ01000112.1, on the reverse strand, counting down.
TCGCAATTACATGAACGCGTCTACGCAGCAGGACGCGCACGTCCAGTGGGCAGATGCTACATTGACTCCCTTTGGTAACGCTTCAGGCACAGACGTACTTCCCGGAGGTTATACCCCGCCGGCAAGGTTTGTCCGTACTGCTTTCCAAAGGGCTCACGCACAAATTCCAAAAAGCAGGGAAGAAGCTGTTACCATGTGTTTCCACCTGATTGAAAACGTCATGATACCCAAAGGCATTGTGATCACAAATAACGACACTGTGGATTTCACACGCTACGTCTCCTTTATGAATACGCAGACATGCGAATATTTTTTCAAAACATACGATAACAATCAAATTATTACGGCGAAACTTCCGAAGGGGGATATGACAGGTCCGGTTTCTATGGGAAAAATCAGCCAGCCCCTTACGTTTCAGAGCTTAGCTGCAGAATAAAAAATATTTGAAGTGTTTTGCAACGAGCCGATGGAACGTGCCGTACTGAAGAAATGTTCCATTTTCCATTCATACTGAGATTTACAAAAGCAGGGAGGAACATGTTCCCCCCTGCTTTCTTCCTGCCCGTTCTCGTTCGGCCTTTATAACACGCTTGCTTATTTTTTCCGTGCTTTACCGCGCGCTTTCAGGCCGTTAAAATGTTTTGACTACTTCGTCAACCGTCGTAATTTGCGCGCCATACACATCCTTCAGGTAATTGATGCCGTAAATGTAATCTTCCTCCGTAAAGGAATCTGTCGCATCCTTTGGCACTACGATCTCATAGCCCCAATAATAAGCGTCCGCCGTCGTATGGCGCACGCACATATGCGCGTGCAGGCCCGTAATCACAAGGCGCTCAATGCCAAGCTCGTCCAGCAGGAGCTGCAAATCTGTCTGGAAAAATCCGCTGTAGCGTCTTTTAGGAATCACAAAATCGCCTTCCTGCGGCGTAAGCTCAGGGATCACCTCTGCGCCCGGCGTGCCTGCGATTGCATGATCCCCCCACAATTCCAGTTCCCTGTCAATCCCTTTTAAATGGGAATCGTTGGAATAAATGACGGTCACGTCTTTTTTCCTTGCCTCCGCCACAAGCTTTTCAAGCTGCGGCACGATTGCCACAGCACGCTCGCAGGTAAGCGCCCCTGTCACAAAATCATTGAGCATATCTACCAGAATTACTGCCGTTTTTGCCATTGTTTTTCTCCTTTAAATAATCGAATTATTTTTTATTCCTTACCATTACCTGATAGTGTAGCACAGAAAAAAATGATTACAATAGCATTTCCACTTTTGTTCATTAAAAAAGGAGAGCGAATGGGCTCTCCTATAGGGGAGGATAGGCAAATGAAGCCTATACCATTATTCATATAATGCAGTTGAAAGGTACCGCTCTCCCGTATCCGGGCAAAGAACCACAACCGTTTTTCCTTTGTTCTCAGGACGCCTGGCGATTTGTGCCGCCGCATAAAGGGCCGCGCCGGAGGATATGCCCACCAAAAGCCCCTCCTTTTTTGCGGCAAGCCGCGACGCCGCAAAGGCCTGTTCGTTTTCCACAGTGATGATTTCGTCAATCACCTTTGTGTCCAGTATTTCCGGCACAAAGCCCGCGCCGATTCCCTGTATCTTGTGCGGGCCTGCCTTGCCCTGCGAAAGCACCGGAGAATCCGCAGGCTCTACGGCGATCACCTTAACGTCCGGGTTAGAGCGCTTAAGCACATCTCCAACGCCTGTAATCGTGCCGCCTGTTCCGATTCCCGCTACAAAAAAATCAACTTTGCCGTTTGTGTCGCGCAGGATTTCCTTTGCCGTTGTGCGCCTGTGGATATCCGGATTCGCCGGGTTCACAAACTGGCCCGGAATGAATGAATTCGGTATCTGCTGTTTGAGCTCTTCCGCCTTTGCGATTGCTCCTTTCATCCCCTTTGCGCCTTCCGTCAGCACAAGCTCAGCGCCAAGCGCCGCGAGCAGCTTCCTTCGCTCGACGCTCATGGTTTCCGGCATGGTCAATATCAGCCGGTACCCCTTCGCCGCGCATACAAACGCAAGCGCGATGCCTGTATTTCCACTGGTCGGCTCTATGATCACCGAATCCCGGTCGATAAGGCCCTTTGCCTCAGCATCTTCGATGAGCGCCGCGCCGATGCGGTCCTTTACTGAGGAAAGCGGGTTAAAGTATTCGAGCTTCGCGACAATTTTTGCCGCCGCGCCTTCCTCCCTTTCATAATTTCTAAGCTCCAACAGGGGCGTATTTCCAATCAATTCAATTAAACTATTTGCAATAGGCACTTTCGTTCACTCCTTTTCAAATCTTTGAAAACGCAATTTCAAGGTCCTCAATGATATCGTCAATATTTTCAAGTCCAATCGACAATCTTACCTGATCCTCCGTAACGCCCGCCTTTTCCTGCTCTTCCGGCGACAGCTGCTGGTGTGTTGATGAAGCGGGATGCACCACCAGGGATTTTGCGTCCGCCACATTGGCAAGGTTCGAGAAAAGCTCCAGATGATCGATGAACTTTCTGGCAGCCGCCCCGCCGCCTTTCACGCCAAAGGTAAAGATCGATCCCGCGCCCTTTGGAAAATATTTTTGTGCAAGCCCGTAATATTTATCACCTTTGAGCGACGGATAATGAACCCACGCAACCTTGTCATGCCCGCTCAAATACTCCGCAACCTTCCTGGCATTCTCCACATGGCGTTCTACCCGCAGGGAAAGCGTTTCCAGCCCCTGAATGAACAGGAAGGAATTAAACGGCGACAGGCACGCGCCCGTATCCCTCATGAGCTGCACGCGAATCCTTGTTACAAATGCCGCGGGCGCTGTGTCATATCCAAAACGAACGCCGTGATAGCTTTGGTCCGGCTCTGTGAAATAAGGAAATTTACCGCTCGTCCAATCAAAGGTTCCGCCGTCTATAATCACGCCGCCAATCGACGTTCCATGCCCGCCAATAAATTTCGTTGCCGAATGTACCACTACATCCGCGCCAAATTCAAATGGCCGAATAAGGTAAGGCGTTCCAAAGGTATTATCCACAATCAGCGGGATTTTGTTTTTGTGCGCAATATCCGCCACCTTCTCAATATCGATTACATTGATGCCCGGGTTTCCAAGCGTCTCTATATAAAGCGCTTTTGTGTTCTCCCTGATCGCGCTTTCAAAGTTCGCCGGATCGTCCGGATCGACAAACGTCGTTGTGATTCCATACCGTGGAAGCGTTGTGGCAAACAGGTTGTAGGTTCCTCCGTACAATGTGGACGCCGCTACAATATGATCTCCGGCGCCGGCAATGTTGAGGATTGCATACGTAATCGCAGCAGAACCGGAGGCTGTGGCAAGAGCTGCAACTCCGCCTTCAAGGGCTGCGATCCGTTGCTCAAACACATCGTTGGTCGGGTTCATCAGGCGCGTATAGATATTCCCCGGTTTCCTGAGTGCGAAAAGATCCTCGCCTTCCTGCGTATCGTCAAACACATAGGAGGTCGTTTGGTAGATCGGCACTGCGCGCGCCTTTGTGGTCGGATCCACCTGCTGCCCTGCATGGAGCTGCTTTGTTTCGAATTTGAATTCTCTTGCCATTTCCGTGTTCTCCTTTATTGATAAAATATAATTCCTATCATTTTTGTAATCTTTTAACTTGTTTGCAAGTATATCATCAAAAGATTACTAAGTCAATAGGAATTATAATATTATTATTGATTTTTTTGCGAAATACTCTTACAATAAAATTAACTACTATTTGACAGGATGAGTTGCCGCTCTTTTAAAAAGCGGCGGGAAGGATTGGCAATGAAGCTTTCCACCAAAAGCAGGTATGCGCTCGAGGCGCTGGTATATATGTCTGTTTCCCCGGAAGGAACGCCCATCAGCATCAAACAGATTTCAGAAAAAACGGGAATTTCAGAAGGATATCTGGAACAGATTTTTTTTGCCCTTCGCAAAAAGGGCCTTCTGAAAACCATTCGCGGGAAAAGCGGAGGCTTCCTGCTTGGCAGCGACGCGCAGGATATTACTGCGGGCATGGTTGTACGGGCTATAGAGGGTTGTCTTGTGCCGGTTGCGTGCGTCAGCGACCTTTCCGCATGTGAAAGCCCCGTACGCGACCAATGCGTGACACGCTGGCTGTGGGTTACGATGTCTGATGAGATAAACGCAATCCTTGACAGTCTCACATTGTATGATCTTGGTACGGCATTCGTAAAAGGAGGAGGCACGGCATGAAGATATCGACAAAGGGAAGATACGGCCTGCGCGCTATGATCGATCTTTCGATGAACGCCGCAGACGATTATATTTCCCTCTCAAGCATCGCACAGCGGCAGGCGCTTTCCCTCCGATATCTGGAGGGCATCTTCTCCTCACTTAAAAAGGCGGGGCTGGTATCGAGCATCGCAGGCTCACAGGGCGGCTATAAGCCCGCGCTGCCCGCAGATAAAATCACCATGAAAATGATCCTCACGGCGCTCGAAGGAAGTATGTCCCTCACAGACGGCGACGCGGGAAACGATACTGCGCTGCGCGCCTTTCTCACGGAAAACGTATGGAACAAAATCGACGATACGATCATGCGGCTTTTGGAGCAAACGACAATAGAAGATATGATTCACGAATTTGAAAACAGGGAGCAGGCCGTGGATTCAAGCGGCCTGTGAAGTCTGTTTTTTAATCTGCACTATTTATGTTATAATGAAATCAATAAAGGTAGAAAGAAGATTTTTATGGAAAATGATAAAAGGATTGCGATATTGATCGACGCGGATAATGTATCCGATAAATATATCCCGTTTATTTTTGACGAGATATCCAATTATGGAACGCCGACCTACAAACGCATCTATGGGGATTGGACGACCACGCACAACACCGCCTGGAAAAAGGTGCTTTTGAACTATTCGATTGCGCCAATCCAGCAATACAGCTATACCAAGGGGAAAAACGCGACTGATTCGGCGCTTATCATCGATGCGATGGACATCCTGTATTCCGGAAATGTGGACGGTTTCTGCATCGTATCAAGCGACAGCGACTTTACAAGGCTCGCCGCACGCCTGCGCGAGGCGGGAATGTTTGTGATGGGTATGGGCGAACGGAAAACGCCCGCGCCCTTCATTGCGGCATGTGAAATATTTAAATACCTGGAGGTGCTTGCCTCCAGTACAAACGGCGAAGCCGCAGAAGCTGCCGCAGAAGCCGAAGCGACGGCGGAAAACGAAAAGGTTGGGACAAAGTCTTCCATGGCGAGTAAAACGCAGCTCACACGTGCAATCAAGGCGATCGTCAACGACATTTCTGACGACGACGGCTGGGCCTTCCTTGGCGCAGTCGGAAATTTGCTGAATAAACGGTATCCGGATTTTGACTCGCGTAACTATGGGTTTGCAAAGCTCACCCAGCTTGTAAAATCGTTGCGGCAGTTTGACGTAGAGCCGCGGCCCACGTCAAATCCACATGTAACGCACCAGTTTATCCGCATCAAAGAAAAACCAAAGCGGACAAAGGCCAATTCGGTACGTATTCAATCGTAGCAAAAACTCCCTGCGTTTTTCACGCAGGGAGTTTTTTATATTGTCCTGTACCTGCTGTGTCTGTGTTCTTGCAAAGGCACGGAAATTGTATTCTCTGCTAATCCAGCCTCCTCTGATATTCTGCAAGCTGCTCCGCCGTGCCATAATCGGCGGCCGACTGAATAAGCGCCATCATATTCTCATCCGGCGTGTTGTACCCCATCGCGCAGCCGGAGCTCAAAAATACCCCCATGCCGCCCGTCTGTTCAATAATATTCTTTGCCTTTTCACGCACCTGCTCCGGCGTACCCCATACGAGGGGATCGGACGGATCTACGTTGCCCATAAGGACAGCGCGGTTTCCAACGATTTTTTTTGCCCTGCCCATATCCACCTTCCAGTCCACCTCAATGATTTGCGAGCCGGTATTCGCCATCTCGTCAATGATGTTGGACGCGTCCCCGCAAATATGCAGGGACAGCGGGATTCCATAATCCTGAACCTCCTGCGCCATAATCTTCTCATGCTCAAACGCAAAATCATGGTACATATCAGGTGAAATAAGATTCGGCCCCGCATATGCCTCGCCAATAGAGGTCGCGTCAGCGCCTGCATCCTTCTGCGCTTTAGCAAACCTGATCGCCGCATTCCGGCAATATTCCAGCACCTTGTAGACATCCTTCGGATCCTCGGTCAAAAGATCCATCAAAAAATTTTGCGCCCCGCGAAGAAGGCACGCAAGGTCGAAGGGCCCCTGGTCTGCCCGGCCCATAATAAAGACCTCACCGCCAAGCTTCTGCCGCAAAATCTGCGTTGCCTCCAGCCATACGGGCAGTCTTCCATCCTTTAGCGGATCGGGCAATTCAAGGTTCTCCACATCCTTCAGGCTTTTCAGAAGAGGCTCCGACTCATCCACAACAGCTACATCATCCTCACGGAACTGCACCTTTGCGCCGCATGCTTCAGCGAGCGTCGCATCGTCCACATCAACAACGATTCCATCATAACCAAATTTTTCCTGGCTCACAAGATGTGTCTGCGCGATCAGTTTTCCATCCTTGTTGATTTGTCCGATTTGATAGCCCGCCGTACGGCATGCCACCAAAAACGCCTGCGGTACAACCGGGATCCTGTCCGGCATTTCAAAATTCATAGCCGCCATACATCTTTGCCACGAGTTCATTTTTTCCATTTTCTCCTCCTTTTATTAACCCATTATTAAATTGATTGCATCCTGCGAAATGGTTGCAAAAGCAACATTTACCAATACTGCCATCCCCGGGTAGCTCTCCTGCCCTTCGGGCAAATCCCCGTTGTGCTGGGTTCTATCACTGACAGTGTTTTATACGCACTAACTTAATTTATTAAATTAAGTTAGTGCGTATAAAATGAATCAGCTTTTAAAAATACGTTCAAACACCAATGCCACGCCACCCAGCGCATCAATATTCCGCCCAAAGGACGAATGGTAAATATTGATTTTTTCTGTGTGCTGCGGATAGGTTCTCCCCTTGATAAACTGTTTCAGCTCTCTCATGAAAAACGGGGAATGATCTGCAAGCGCGCCTGTCAATATAATTGTATCCGGGCTCAGGGCAACGATAATATTGCACAATGCGATTCCCACATATTTCGCACAGGCAGCAACTTCCTCCGCAAAGAGGCGCTCGCCGTCCTCCGCGCGCGCGCATACGTCTTCCAGCTCCAGTGCGTCGACCTCTTCGACGCCGTATTCGCGGCAAAACGCCGCGTCCGTTTTCAGCTTTTGCCTTACGGAACGCACAAGCGCTTTTCCATCGGCAAGCGCTTCCAGGCAGCCATAATTTCCGCAGGCGCACTGCGGCCCGTTCATATCAACCATCATATGCCCGATTTCGCCTGAGCCACTGCAAAATCCATGAAATATTTTCCCGTCGATCAGCACGCTGCTGCCAATGCCGCTTTGCATGACGCTGCACAAAAACAGACATTTTGAATCCTTTGCCTGCCCAAACCAATACTCGCACATTGCCGCGGCAGCCGTTTCCTTTTCAAACTCAACCGGAATGCCAATACGCTCTTCGACGATCTGCTTGATGGGCACATTGTGCCAGCCCGGAAGGTTAGGCGGATTGATAATCAGGTTCTTTTCAAAGTCACATGGCCCCGGCGTTATGAGCCCAATGCCGATTACCTGCTCCCGATGAAGACCATTTTCAGCAATAATCGATTCCAGTACATGGATTATTTGTTCGATAATCACATCTTTGCCTGCAGCTGCGTCAATATCCAAATGGATTTCTCCAATAATATTTGCCCTGAAATCCGTGAGTACACAGTTGATACGCACAGAGCTAAGCTCTATTCCAATCAGGTAATGCGCCGCTTTATTCAGAGAAAGCAATATCGGCTTCCTTCCTCCGCTCGATTCCTCCAGGCCGCTTTCCACGAGATAATTCTCCCGCAACAGGTGATTCACAATATTGGTAATCGTCGCGGAAGTCAACCCCAGCTTTCTGGCAAGATCCTTCCTCGATATTTTTTCATTCTCGCGGATCGCATCAAAGACAAGCTGTATATTATTTTCCTTCATTTTTGCACTGTTGATGTTTTTCGACGCCATTTTTTCTCTCTTCTGTATGCTGTTTCAAAATATGTTTTTTTCAGCATATTATATAAATGATAGCGCACGCTATGCGCATAAAAATATTTGCTGCATACCAGTTCCCTGCAAATGTTACTTGCGCAACCATCCGGGGAACTTTGATAACCCGAATCAGTATTTCTGTGGATAGCTTTATCCTACTATAAATAATATGGCTTGTCCATAGATTTGGCAAAACTTTTTTAAATGATTTAATTATATACCGTTTTCTGATCTTTCCTTCTGCAATACCACGTTTCTTCTGTCAAAAAAACGCCCACGTCTTTTACGCGCGGGCGTTTTCCGGCATTCCTGAAATTACAGATCGAGCAACTCAAACGACTTTACAGATTTTTTGTAAGCCGCCAGCGTAAGCAGCGCATACACCGCAACGCCAACCGCAAGCGTCGCAAACTGTGCCGCAAGATTTTCCGGCGTATTCACGTTAAGCGTATCCCGCACGAATGGGACGGCATACGCCGCTGCCTCCGCGACCACGATAAACACTCCGGTTGCGACGCACCCCCACAAAAACGGCACCCCCACCTTATTGGTATCCTTATAATAGCCAGTGAGAAAAACCAGGTTAAATATCCCAAACATCACAAATGAAAAACCAAAAAAGGCTGCATTCGCATCCATGCCCATAAGCGGTATTTCCCCGGCGACCTCCCCGCGTATGGCTGCAAACGGCGCCGCAATCGCCAGCTGAGCAAGCTCTAACAGCACTACTGTAAAAAACCTTGCCCCCACAACGCTCCGCTTGGGAACGGGCAGCAGCATGGTATAGTAGATGTCCTTGTTTTCCCTGCCCAGCATACAAATAAAGAAAATACCAAGGCAGGTATAAAAAAACACAATATAGCCCGGATAGGAAGGAATCAGGATCAATGCGGAAAGAGCCAGGAAAAGGAGCGCGGGAGGCTGCATGGCCAAACGCAATTCTTTCATAATCAGGTTTTTCATATCCTTCACTCCCTCTCCATATGAACCATGATATCCTCAAGGCCCGCTTCGCGCAGCTGCGCGTCTTTTATTGGCAGGTCTTCGGCTTTTACAAGGGCGCTGAAGCCGTTTTTGATGCGTTTATAGCCGATGAGCCGATCCCTGTCAACGTCCTGCGCCTGGCTTGTAAACTCCGCTACCCTGTACTGCTTCAAAAATGTCTCCATCTCCATACTGGCGACGATTTGGCCTTTTTTGATATAAGTCACATCGTCGGCACACTTTTCCAGGTCGGTCGTGATGTGCGTGGAAAAAAGGATACTTACCTTCTCTGTCTCCACAAGCTCAAGGAAAATATCAAGCAGCTCATCCCGGGATACCGGATCAAGTCCGCTCGTCGGCTCGTCCAGCAGTAAAATTTCCGCATGGTGTGAGAGCGCAAGCACAAGCGCGTACTTTACCTTCATCCCCTCTGAAAGCTCATCCGGCCGTTTTGCTTCATCGAGGCCGAAAAGCTCCATATACCGGCGATACGCTGCATCGTCCCATTTATCGTAAAACCGTTTGGTGACGTCCGTAATCGTCCTTAACCGCTTTTTTGGATAGTAGTTGATTCCCCCCAGTACAAATCCGATTCTTTGTTTGATCTCGTATTCATGTTCCGAAAACCGCTTTCCAAAAAACAGGATTTCGCCCTCCGCAGGATGGACAAAGTGGATCAGCGATTTAAGCGTCGTTGTTTTGCCCGCGCCGTTTCGTCCGATGAATCCCATAATCGTGCCTTCCCGCAACTCAAATGAAACGTCCTTAAGCTCAAAACCCGGATACTGTTTCCCTAAACCGCGAACCGATAACAAGTCCATACATGCTTTCCTTTCTGATCCGCCGGTTACTCATCCTGCGGCGTGTCCTGTTTAAACGGCATCTTTTGCGCTCCCAGTATTTCGTCTGCAAAGTCCCTGAAGATATCGTTCCCAACGAGTGCAATTCCCTGTTTGACGTCTGCAAGCACCAGCATCGTATCTCCCGGCTTGATATCAAACATATCACGCACCTGTTTTGGGATGACGATCTGCCCTTTTTCTCCTACCTTTACCGTGCCGATGTATTTTCCGTCCGGCGTTTCTACATCCGTATGTGACATAACGCTTCTCCTCGCTTTCCCACATTTCATACTAGTTATACTTTTCATACTAATCATACTTGCTATTTTTTCTTTTGTCAATATCCGCCCGGATAAATCCGTTTCATGAAAAGATTTTGATGTTACATATAACTGTTGTTCTTTTGCAGTCCTGTCGGTCAAATGGCTTCATACGGACAGCATCCCTGAATCGATTGTGGCAGTGCGTTCACAGGAAATGCGTACCTGAGCTACAAATCTTTTTATATTCTGATATAATGGATACGATTACAGCTTTAGGAGAATCTGCTTTATGGCTCACATATTGAAAAGGCGCGGCATCAGCCCAGCGCAAATACTCGTGTTTGGCTTTGGTGGAATGATCCTGTTTGGAGCGCTTTTGCTGTCCCTTCCCATTGCAACGGCAGATGGGCAACCCCTTCGTTTTTTTGATGCGCTCTTTACGGCAACCTCCGCCGTTTGCGTAACAGGCCTGAGCGTTTTTCCTGTCGGCGCGACGCTGTCCCTTTTTGGACAGGTAACGCTCCTTGTACTGATACAACTGGGCGGGATCGGTTTTATGACGATGACTTCACTGTTGTATATGGCGATTGGCAAACGCTTTACGCTGCGGGACCGCCTTGTGATCCAGAATTCCATGACTCAAAACGCCGCCGATAATTCACGCCTGCAGGGCGTTGTCAAAATGACGCGCGACATCATCATTATGACCGCAGTAATCGAGCTATGTATTTTTCTTGCTTATTCCAGCCGGTTCGTTCCAATGTTTGGCGTATCCCGCGGCTTCTATTACAGCATTTTCCAGGCAATATCGTCATTTTGCAATTCCGGCTTCGACGTCTTTGGTATGGGAACCGGCATGCAGCCTTTTCTGGGCGATCCGGTTATTTATATTGCAACCATAAGCGCGATGTCGCTGGGCGGAATTGGTTTCTACGTGCTTCTGGACCTGTACAGGAAGCTTTGCGACAAACGCCACCGTTTCCAGCTGCATACGAAAATGGTTTTATGCGTTAGCCTGTTTCTTGTTGCCGCCGGCTTTGTTTTGTTTCTCTTCTTTGAGCACAACAATCCCCAAACGCTCGGGCGCGAGGACGTCCCCGTACAGGACAAAGCGTCGTGGGCTTTATTTCATTCGGTATCTTCACGCACCGCCGGTTTTGCGGCGGTTCCGCAAAGCGACCTTACTCCCGCCTCCAAAATTCTGACTGTGATCTATATGTTTATCGGCGCTTCCCCTTCCGGAACGGGCGGTGGGATCAAAACCACTACCGTCGCGCTGATGTTTTTGTTTATCGTGTCCATTATCCGCGGGCGCGAGGACGTTGTCGTCTTTGGGCGGCGTATCAACAAAGCGATCGTATTACGCTCGGTTGTAATTGTAGCGCTTGGAATCCTGTTTGTTTTTATCGCAATCATCATTGTTTCGCTGATCGAATATGAACGGCCGATTTCCCTGTCCGATACGGTATACGAGGTCGTATCCAGTTTTGGCACGGTCGGCATGACCTCTGCCGTCACCGCCAATTTTACAGACGCGAGCCGCGCGGTATTCATGATACTGATGTATGGAGGCAGGGTTGGTATTTTCACTTTCACAATGGCTCTTGCAGCGCGTCTCGAGAACCGCGAAAGCAACATCCGTTATCCGGAAGACCGCATCATGATCGGCTGAGGCAACGCATATGCTTCTTCCCGATGCCCAGTACAAATCAGACCTGCCGCAATCAATAAAAACAGGAACGAAAGAAGGTATGCTTTATGACAGAGCACCGTATCCTTGCCAAAAACAGCGTCGACGGCATACTGGCAGCGCAAAATATGGAATTTGTCGCTGAAGCAAACGGCTTGGGCGTGCTGTTGAGCGGCTATTTTACAACTGCCGCCAACGCTTCCCGTAAAATAAAAAAAGAACTCGGCATTCCAAAAACAAAAAAAGCAGCCACAACAATGGTGCTGGGATACCCGAAAGTGAACTATCAGCGTTCCGCCCAGCGCGAAGGCCCGGACGTTACCTATTTATGAAGAAGGCTGGACGGCGCACCGCTTTCCATCTAACTGCACACGCGCAAGCGCCGCCCGGGCATGGCGTTTTAGTCCGCCACGTAATCCATGCACATGCGGTTTACGACCACTGGCCTTACATATGTGCTCCCCACGCGTTTATGCTCCGGATGCACAAGATAATCCGCAAGCGCCTGTTCGCTTTCAAAGGCGCTGTCCACCATGACCTCTGCATTGCACGACGCAAGCGGCGCGATAATGACATCCATCTTCACGATGCCCGGGATGATTCCTTTGAGAGCTTCCAGCTCGCGTTTGATCGCCGCTTTCGCCTCTTCACGTTCTCCGCCCGTAAGCTCTTCTTTGATATTCCACAAGATAATATGCCTTACCATGCCATTTTCCCCTTTACATATGAAATTTCTTTTGCATTTCCGATTTCACCTGGCGCAGCGCAAACCGCAGTATTCCCAGGATCGTGATACCGCTTGCGAAGGTGCACAACACGAGCGGTACGATTGCGATTTTAATTCCAACCAAATACAGGATGAGCGGAATAAACCCCATCAGCAAAAACAGGACCGCGTAAAGCAAATTCTCGCGCCAATAGGATTTATGAAAATACGAATAAAAATCGATATATGCGATCCCCAGCCCAAGAATCAGCGGCATCATCACCTCATACGACCATCCCAGCCGTCCAACCACAAAGTCAAACGCCATAAACATACCGATAACCGACACCATTTGCAGGAGCGTTTTCAGCCCTGCCGACACATCCGAAATAATCGTTACACGAATCAAAACCCACGCATAAAGTACGGGCGCCGCAACCGCCAAAAACCACGGCGTGCCATCCCATGTAAGCAAATTGATCACAACGCAAATTGCAATAATTAAAAAGGTCGCCAGCGACAAATATTCCGTCGTAAGGCTGCGGCTGTCCACATATGTTTTTTTGTTTACATGCGGATAAAGCTCATTTTCCGCCGGATGCTCCGTGAGGCGCTTACCACATAACGGACAGTATTCAAGGCAGTCGTCCACATATACGTTACAATCGTCGCAATAATTCATTGCCCGCTCCATTCGTTCCCTTTGATCTCCACGCGCATCCCAAGCTCCTTTGAAAAATGCTCAAAAAACCGGCGTGCAATGCCCGTTTCCATAATTCCGCGCGCAAATGTAATAACCATTTTATCCTTGTAGGATACCACCACGCAGTTCATGGGATTCATATCGCTTACGCCAAGCGCATAATAGACCTCTTTGATATGCCTGCTCATGGTTTCCGGAAATTGCGCCGTGCGAAGGTTTGAAAGCACCATGGTATAGCTGCCCTCACCATAGTTTTTGTAACTGCTTGACACCACAAGGTTTTTCACAAAAAGCGGCGTCATACGGATAAAAGGATTCTTTTCGAAGCCTACGTTTTTATTGATGTTGGCGGAGATGCTTTCCTTGGAAAGCCCTGCCTTGAGCTGCTCTGACACAGTCTGTAATATACTGTCAAAGTCAATTTCGCCGCCCACGACAACGCCCACATTGGCAAAAGAGATGAAATTACGCAGCGTATGCGAGGGGAACATCCCCCGCAGGTCCATCGGCACGGAAATAATGATAGGCCGTTTATCGTTTTTATATTCCAGCCCCTGGTCTTTTGCGATACATGTAATCAAAAGAGCCGCCACATAAGCCGAAACCGTCACGCCTTTTGCTTTTACGTGCTTCAAAAGCTCCTTCAGGTCAAGGATGCCATGCGTAAGGAATATTCCCCCGTCATGATTGGGCGTCCCCATGATATGGAACGCGCGCGGCGTACGAAGCTTGTTTGCCGCGCCTTTCGCGTCATAGTACACATTAAAGCTGTTTTCCAGCTCGTCCGCGCGCACCTTTCCCTCCGGATCGAGCACCATGCCCTGCGCGTCCACATCGTAGCCGCACAGCTTAAAATATTCGTACATCAGCGTTTTAAAAAACTCAATCGCACCGGAGCCGTCCGCAAGTCCATGAAAGCACTCCATGACCACGTTATTTTTGTAGTACATAATGTTGAATAAAAAACCATTGTTGATAAAATCCTTCAGGCGTTTGCATGGAAAGCCGCTCTCCTCTTTCACGACGGGGAGCGCGGGATTCGGTTCGAAATAATACCAGAAAAGACCGCGCCGCAGCGTTACCGCAAAGCTCGGAAAACGCGGCATAATCCGCACGAGCGCCTCCTGCAGAATCTCCTTTTGAACCGGCTCCGTAAGCTCAAGCCCAAGCCGGAAGGTCGTATTGTTGTGCGTTTGGGAGATGGATGGATATATTTTTGCCGCGGTATCGAGCCGGTACCAGTTTTGATCGGCCATAAGGACTCCTTTTTGCTGATTTTTGCAAAGGGCGGCATAAAATGCCGCCCTCTTTTATCCAATAGTATACGCGCGCCTACAAATGAAATCAAGAACGCTCAATGAATTACCATTAAAATTTGTCTTTGCAAGCCTTGCCTGCTATGCGGCAGTGCTTTATTTGGTACCGAACAGGCGGTCTCCTGCATCTCCCAGCCCCGGAACAATATATGCGTGGTCGTTGAGGCCTTCATCCACGGCCGCGACATAAACATCCACGTCCGGGTGTGCCTTGCGGACCGCTTCCACGCCCTCCGGCGATGCAATGATGCACACCAGCTTGATGTTGTTGCAGCCGCGCTTTTTGATCAGCGTGATTGCGTCGGATGCGCTGCCGCCCGTGGCAAGCATAGGATCGAGGATAATAAGTTCGCGCTCCTGCGCGTCTACGGGAAGCTTGCAGTAATATTCAACCGGCTGGAAAGTATCAGGATCGCGATACAGGCCGATATGCCCCACCTTCGCGCCCGGAACAAGATTCAGCACACCTTCCACCATACCAAGGCCTGCGCGCAGGATGGGTATGATACCCAGCGTTTTACCGGCGATCACCTTTGTGCGCGCCTTCGTGATCGGCGTTTCCACCTCCACCTCGCGCAGCGGCAAATCCCGCGTTACTTCATACACCATAAGCATCGCGATTTCCTTTACCAGTTCCCGAAATTCCTTTACGCCCGTCGTTTTATCGCGAATCATTGAAACCTTATGCTGCAATAATGGGTGATCGAGTATGTGTGCTGTAGCCATTTGTTCTCTTCCTCCGTATCTTATCTTTTCTTATTTTGAATACTTTTTCTCTACCGCCGTGATCTTGTCGATCCTTCTTTGGTGGCGTTCTCCATTCGAGAACGGCGTTTTCAGGAACAGGTCCACAATGTCCACAGCAAGCCCGGGGCCGATTGTCCTCCCGCCCATTGCAAGCACGTTTGCATTGTTGTGTTCACGCGTGGCGTGCGCTGTAAACGTATCCGAAACAACCGCCGCGCGGATTCCCGGCACCTTATTGGCAGCGATGGAAATACCGATTCCCGTTCCGCAGATAACGATTCCAAAATCCGCGTCCCCTGCGGCAACGCACTCTGCCACCATCTGCCCATAATCCGGATAATCCACCGATTCCTCTTCCTTGATGCCAAAGTCAATGACTTCATAACCATTTTTCAACAAATATTCCATGACCTCCGGCCGAAGAACAATCCCGCCGTGATCGCATCCAAATGCAATTTTCATTTTGTTACTCTCCCTCAGATTTTGTTTTGCCTAAGCGTTATGTCTTTGTCTTTTAAATTATACAATACTTTTTAACGTATTTCCACAATTATCCTGTGAATTCAAGGTAAAAAAAGACAGCGCATGCCTGCGCTGCCGTTCCTTTTAAATTTCGCCTTCAAGGCGTTTTACAAGGAGTGCGATCGCTTCTGACAGCTGCCTCGCACATTCGCGATACTCATCCATACCCTCGTCAAAGGGATCCATGATGTCGTACGAATTATCGACCGGCTCGCCCTCCACGCCCTGCGCGTATCCGAGGACTGTGTGCATTTTCTGCGTATCCTCCGGTGCGATTACCTCCATATGTTCAATCTGCTCCTTGCTCATTGCAAGGATGATGTCAGCCCACTGCGCAAGCTCCGGCGTAAACTGCCGTGCGCCGCGGCTGTCGATCTCGAGTCCATATTCTTCCATCGTGCGGACAGCCTCCTGCGTAGGCTCCGCATCCTCGCAGGCAAACGTGCCCGCTGATTTTGTCTTCACCTCTCCGTGAAGACTGCTACTTCGGTCTACTGCATCGTCCATCAGCGTTTCTGCGATGGGGCTTCTGCACGTATTTCCTGTGCAAACAAACAATACATTCATAGCTTTAAACTTTTTCCTCCATGACGGATACAATCTCGTGTCCCGCCGCCCTTATTATTCTGTTCATGACCGCAAGGCCCATCTTTTGCTCCTGCGCATGGAAATATACCGCGTCGAAATTTCGTTCGTCTATTTCCCGCAACGTGCGGAACAATGCCGCTTCCGCGTCCTGCGCATCCCGGCCCAGAAGGACTGTTTCACAGTCCTGATAAAACGGTTCGCAATCGTCAAGACACATCACCACCGCTTTTTTACCTTGCGTACAATCAATATGATACCTAAAATTGATCTTTTTCGCAACCTCTTTTTTATCGCCCGTAAAGACAACAACATTAGCCCTGGGCGAATAATGCTTATATTTCATACCCGGAGACGCGCATACTTCGTCTTCCTTCAGCTCGCCCGTCACGCTGGAATGTATTTTTACCCGCCCCGTGACCGCCCGGATCATTTCCGGCGTGATGTCGCCCGGCCTCAGGACAACGGGAATTTCGCCCGTCACATCCACCACGGTCGATTCCACGCCGACCTCGCACGGCCCTCCGTCAATCACAAGCGATACGCGCCCGCACAAATCCTCGTAAGCGTGCATGGCAAGCGTGGGGCTCGGTTTCCCCGACGTATTCGCGCTCGGCGCGGCAACCGGTACTCCTGCAAGCGCAATGATTGCCCTCGCAATATCGTTTTTTGGCATCCGCACCGCAACCGTTTCAAGGCCTGCGCTGACCTCATACGGTATCTGCGGTGATTTTTTCAATATAATGGAAAGCGGCCCCGGCCAAAACGCGTCCATCAGAGCGCGCGCAATATCGTTCACCTCCGCCGCAACGCCGTCAAGCTGGCTGTAATCGGCAATATGTACGATAAGCGGGTTATCCTGCGGCCTTCCCTTCGCCTTGAAAATCTGCGCGACCGCATATGCGTCAAGGGCATTTGCGCCAAGGCCATACACTGTTTCCGTCGGAAACACAACCAGCCCGCCGCGTCCTAATTCCTCTGCCGCTTCCCTCACCGCGCCGTCAAAATCCCGCGCTGCGAATATCGTTTTTGTTGCAATCATATCAAAACCACCAAAACGCCCCCAATTACGATTCCCGCCGCGACCGCCGCCCACGTATGCCAGCTCTTGCTGAGTCCCGCGGCCTGCGGCAGCAATTCGCTGAACGTGAGGTAAAGCATTGCGCCTCCGCCAAAGGCGATGCTGCCTCCAAGGAAAACAGGGGATATTGTGCCGATGAGCGCTCCCAGAAGTGCGCCCACAGCCATTGGCAACGCCGCAAGCAGCGCAATCAGGAATATTTTCCCGTATTTTACCCCGCCAAGCTTGAGGGGAATAGCAAGTCCCATTCCTTCCGGAATGTTGTGGACAAACAGCAGCGCCGCAAGCCCTATGCCAAAGCTCCATTCAGAGACAACGCCGCTCCCCAGCGCCAGGCCCTCCGGCAGGTTGTGCACCGCAATCCCCACGGCAAGCAACAGCCCGGAACGCACCATGCGTTTCTCGTTTAGCTCGTGTATCAGTTCTGTATCGTCCGAGGTCTGCACGTCGTGATGCGGCAATATCTTATTGACCAGAAACACTGCAAACGCGCCCACCGCAAACCATATAACCGTAAGCAGCCAGTCCGCCGACTCCACTGCCTCCGGCAGCATATCAAACAGTACAATGGCCAGCATGATCCCGCCGGAAAGTCCCATGAGGACAGCCGGGATACGTTTTCCGTTTACCTTGATAAAATAAGTGAGGATTGCACCGATTCCTGTGCCAAACGCACCCACAACAGCGCCTATAAGCGTTGCGTATAGTATTCCATCCATTGCATTCATTCCTTTTCAGTCGGTATCCCCATACCATTCCCAATCAATCATATAATAACGTTCGATTCGAGGGGAATCCGAAGTCGGGCGCATAAGACGCTGCCCTTCGGAGACGCGCCGTACAGTTCAAAAATTAAAATTGTGTACGGCGCGCTGCATCCGCCTATTAAGGCATAAGCGGGACAACATGGTCACGGCTCCTGAAGCTCCTCATTGCAGCATCTTATGTGCCCGCCGGCAAGCGTCAGCAAAATTCTTACACATTGCGATCTAAGCTAAGCGTTTGCCAGCGCCGGGGCAGCCTGTTGCATTCAAAGCCTGCTTACTGCGTGCGCAAAGGCATTTTCATGCAACAGGCTGCCCCGGCGTGAAATAAGTCGGTACAGTATAAGCATGCTTCACTCGAACGTTATTATATTCTTTTTCGATCATCTCCCGATCAGAAAATCCAGAATGTTCCAGCCGTCGTCCGTCTGTGCTTTATAAAGCTCTGTAAAGCCGCACTTCGCACAGCTCACCGTAATAAATTTCTTGTTCTGCACGTCAAATATCTTGGAAAAATTCCCGCCTGTTGCCTGAAATTGGTCGTGCACATATTGATTGCACCCGCATTTAGGGCAAATATACTGTACTTTGTCCATTGTATCCCCCTATCATACCGCCCCGTTGCCTCTATTGGCATATAGGCCGCTTTATTTCTTTTCCTGTTCCGCAGAATAATCGAGGAAATTCCCCTCTACCTTCCACAGGCGTTCAAGCTGGTAGAACTCGCGTTCGTCCTTGTGGAAAATATGGACCAAAACGTCGCCGTAATCGATGACCACCCAGCGGCCTTCCCGCTCGCCTTCCACGCGAAGCGGCTTTACTTCCTCCTCCGCCAGTTTGAATTGCACTTCCTGCGCCAGCGTTTGCACGTGGGACGTATTGGGCGCGCTCGCCACCACAAAATAATCTGAGATAATCGTCATATCCGCAACCTTCAAAACAACGATATCCTGCGCCTTTTTGTTATCCAGTATTTCCGCAATTTTTTTTGCCCGCTCTGAAATCTCCAACATCAAATCTCCTCTCCTGAAAACAGCTTTCGATAATAGTTATACGCCCCCACCGAATCTGTATCGATGAGGCTTTTCTTTTCTACAATATCAATAATCGACATCTTCAGTCCGTAAAGCACCGCTTTGTCGATATTCTCAAACGCAAGCCTGCGCGCTTCCCCGACTCCCGGGAAATCCCTGTTTGGTTCGATATAATCCGCCATATACACGATTTTCTCCAGCATGGTCATGCTTTTCCTTCCCGTAGTATGCCAGCGGATCGCGTCCAGCACATCCTCATCCGTCACATAACCCTTGTCCTTTAATACTGCGGCTGCCGTATGCCCGTGCAGCGTCTTATCCGTCAGGTATGGAATCCCATATTTTTGAGCAAGCGCCACATTATCCTTTTGCTTGGTAAAATCGTGCAGCAGCCCGGCCATACCCGCTTTATTGATATCAGCGCCATAGCGCTGCGCAAGTGCAATGGCTGTTTCCTCCACGCCCAGGGAGTGTTCAAATTTTTCTCCCCTGACATTTTCCTTCAGAAGCGCAACGATCCCATCACGGTTTCCGATATAATCCATTTGCAATGATGTATTCCTCCACGCTTTTGGGAACGAGTCCTTCGATGCTGCGTCCATCGCTCACCCGTTTCCTGATGTATGAAGAGCTCACGAAAAGCCCCGTATATTCCGATAAAAAAATCTGCGCGCCATATTCCCATTTAAGCCGCGCGATCTCTGCTGTCAGCTTAATCAGGTCATGGCTTTGCCGGCGCACACAGATAAACCGCGTAGACGCCAGAAGCTTTTCGAACTCGTGCCAGCTGCATAGCTCGAATACCGTATCCGCGCCAATAATGAAATAATAATCCGTATCCGGATTTTTTTCTTTCAGGCCGCACATCGTGTCTGCCGTGTACGAATAGCCCTTTCGCTTTACCTCGATATCCAAAATGCGGACGCTGCGGCTTTGGGAAACACACAACCGCGTCATTGCAAGACGCATCTCCTTTGGCGCGAGATTGTCTGTTTTGTGCGGCGGATTTCCGCACGGCATCAGGTATACCTCGTCCAGTGCAAACTCCCTTTCCACACGCTCCGCCATATCGATATGCCCGCTGTGCGGCGGATTGAATGTGCCGCCAAGGATGCCGACCTTCTTTCTTGGAACGCCCGGCCTCGCATCACGCGTGATTGTCATGCCTTCCATATACTCCATTGATTCAAATCTCGATCTTTTTCTTGGTTTTGGATTCGCGGTACAACACAAACTTCCGTCCAATTACGCTGACGCCCTCGGCACCCAGCTTTTCTGACAATTCATTGCATGCCTGCCGTGCGTCGGTACCGCTGTTTTGCTGTACCGTGCCTTTAATCAGCTCGCGCGCCTCGAGCGCGTCGTCTGCCTGCGTCAAAATATTTTGCGTGATATCGCCTTTGCCAATATGAATCACCGGCTCCATATCCTGCGCCATGCCGCGCAGCTTCGCCCGTTGTTTGCTTGTCAGCATCTTCCTCTGCCCTTCCTCTTTTGATCCAGCTTGTCCGTCATCGTGAGATACTTTTTACGATTCTGCTCACGTCCCCGCTCTATGCGTGTCCTCTCCCTGACCATTCCCATACGTACACCGCTGCTGATTGCAATCACAATCAGGGCAATGATCCAGAGAAGATAGCTCTGCGCGGGAACCTCTCCCACATAACTCCATAACCATACGCCAACCGCAACCAGAATGATCGCAGCCGCGCTCAATATCCTTCTCACGTCGCGTAAAACACGCACACGCTTCGCTGTTTCCATTACGCTTCCCCCAAATCCGCCGTTATTCCACGAAATCAAATTCTTCGCCGTTCAGCCTAACGGTATCGCCATCCTTTGCACCCGCCTGTACCAAACGCTTTATGATTCCCATATCCTTGAGCAGCTTGTGGAAATGCCGCATGGAATCCACCTCGTCCGGATTAATACGCGAAAATATCTCCTCGATAAGGGAGCCGTTCGCCTCCAGCACACCGTCCTCTCCATATTCAACCTCCAGCGTCAGCTCGGAATCCTGCATCTGCCATTCCTCAATCACGCCTTCTTCCTCAATAAGCTGTTCCTCCGGCAATGTTTTCAGAACATCCATCATCGCAACCTGAAGCGCGTCGATTCCTGTCCGCGTCGCCGCTGAAATCAAAAACACCTGTTTATCCGGATATATCTTTTGGAACCGTTTGAGATTTTCTTCCGCATCCGGCAGGTCGGCCTTGTTCGCCACTATGATTTCCGGGCGCTCGGCAAGCTGCTGCGAGTATTTTTTCAACTCCTCGCGTATTTTCACATAATCGTCAAGCGGATCGCGCCCTTCCGATCCTGCGATGTCAAGCACATGGGCAATCATACGCGTGCGCTCGATATGACGCAAAAAATCGTGTCCCAATCCTGCGCCCTCAGACGCCCCTTCGATCAGCCCCGGGATGTCGGCTACGATAAAATCATAATCATACGTTTTCACCACGCCAAGATTTGGCGCAAGCGTGGTAAAATGATAATTTTCGATTTTTGGCTTTGCGGAGGTCATCGCGGAAAGCAGCGTCGATTTTCCAACATTTGGAAAACCTACCAGGCCCACATCCGCTATCGATTTCAGCTCCAGGATAATTTCACGTTCCTGCACCTTTTTCCCGGGAGTCGCAAACCGCGGCGTCTGGCGCACAGAATTGGAAAACCGGGCGTTGCCTTTGCCTCCCGGGCCTCCCTTTAAAACCGTTATTCCGTCGCCATCACGAATATCCGCCGCAATACGTCCTGTCTCGCGGTCTATGATCACAGTGCCTACCGGAACCTTTACGACCACATCCTCGCCGTTCCTGCCCCGCATATTTTTCTTTTTACCATTCTCGCCGTTTTCGGCCCTGAACTTCCTGTGGTATCGAAAATCCATCAGCGTACGCATTCCGGGATCCGCAACAAAAACAACGTTTCCGCCTGTTCCGCCATCCCCGCCGTCCGGCCCTCCGGCGCTGACATATTTTTCGCGGCGAAACGAAACGGCGCCGTTTCCGCCGTCGCCCGCCTTGATTACGATCCTTACTTTATCTACTATCATTTATTGTTATAAGGGCACAAATCAGCAATACAGCAGGTATCGCACAAAGGCTTTTGCGCCTTGCACACCCTGCGCCCATGCCAGATCAGCCAATGGTGCGCCTGTGCCCAGTCCTCTTTCCTGAATATTTTTGTAACCTGTTCCTCTACCTTGTCCGGATTATCGGAATTGGCAAACCCAATCCGGTTGGACACGCGTTTCACATGGGTATCCACGGCAAACGCCGGAAGGCCAAACGCAAACGCCATCACAACATTCGCCGTCTTGCGCCCCACGCCCGCAAGTGTCGTCAGCTCCTCCATAGTGTGCGGCACCTGCCCGCCGTATTCGCTCATAATCCGCTGCGCGCAGGCAATCAGGTTCTTCGCCTTGTTTTTGTAAAGCCCGCAGGTCTTGATATAGCTTTCGAGCTCCGCAAGGTCTGCCTCCGCGAGCTCCTTCGGGGACGGGTAACGCTTAAAAAGATCCTTTGTCACGATATTGACGCGCACATCGGTGCACTGCGCCGCCAGAATCGTCGCGACCAGAAGCTCGTACGGATTTTCATACACCAGCGCGGATTTTACATCCGCATATTCTTTTCTCAATCTTTCGATGATTTCCTGTTTATTATCCATAATCTTATTTTAACACAAAAAAAATGGTTTTATCAATAAAACGCTTTTTTCCTTTGATTTATTGCATATCACAAATAAGCAATAGCCGTATCTCTATTTTAACACGTATGGTGATACTGACATTTTTCAGCCATTCTTACCCCCGGAGGCAAATACCCGTCAGCGCCGCGACTTGACAATTTATAGTAAAAGTTATTTAATAATAATTGAAAGAGTTTATTATTGTTTATCAAAAATCAACAAGTTTCTCAACACATCTTGATCGTATCTGTTTTATTCTTTTCGCACTCATGGTTTAGTTTCTATATAAAAATAAAAGGAGATTAGTCCCATGTTTTAGTTATTATATCATCGCATAAGGTTATATTCCCCTATCTTTCCCTGGCCGCAGATGGTTCTGCAGCGGATAAAGTCCCGACCACGGATGAATTGCCTCCCTGGTTGCCAGACGATGCGCCCGCGCCGCTTCCAAGTACTGAAATTAGCACCATTCATTTTTACATAAATGACAACAACGAAGCCGTTGTTTATGATCCGGAGACTACAATAGTACCTTATACTTCTGTGAGAGGAAAAAATGGAACCGCGACAATTTATTGGACGATGAAAAACCAGGTGTTCTGGTCTGTCACGTCTGTAACGAAAGCTTATATGCTTTTCAGCGGAAACATTACTTCAAACCAGGGAGGTTCTTATGGCGTCGGCGGTGCAGGCGGCGCTGGTTATGTTTCAGGAACGAAAAGTATACCTTCCTATGCGGGCAGGACAACGACGGTAACGCTAACCGGTTTTATGATTGATGCCTGGGGAATTTCCTTCACTCTTCCGGGAGTCTCCTCTTCCTATTACCGTTCAAAATGAAAAATGATATAATATCGTTAGATATGTATGATGTTAAGATAAAGTATATGGATTACTTATTCGATGCGCAGCTCTTTGTTCCGCCTGATAATGATAATGTAATCAATATTTCGCTATGCGTCCACCCGGACAACAAACAGGAGCAAGCGATATGTAACAAAACTGTCGGTATAATCAATAAAGATATACAAATGAAAGATATACAGATAGAAATTAACGGCATTTTGTTTCAGGCAGTGATGGAAGGATATTCATTTACTTTTGATCAAAGTCATAACGTATATAGTGATTATTCCTTGATCATAAAAAATGAACTGAGAGTTGTATAAAAATCAGCGTCACTTTGCCATTTGCTCTTTAACCGCCATCATTATTTTAGTTTGATGATGGCGGTTTTTTTACGGCCTGAAAATTTTATCAATAAAACGCTTTTTTCCCATGGTTCCACCAGTGTATTTTTGTATTTATGTCATGTTAACTTGACTTTTATCAGATTCGTGTTATCATTTGTCATGTAAACACGACATTTGCGGAGGATATGATGAAAAACAGGATTCGGCAGCTTCGGCTTCAGCAGGGGATGACACAGGAACAGCTTGGCAGGCGCGTAGGCGCGTCCCGGCAGGCGATTAACGCAATCGAAACAGAAAAATACGAACCTTCGATCTGGCTGGCTTACGATATCGCACAGGTTTTTGGTTGCGCGATTGAAGAGGTTTTCCAGTTTGAGCAAAGCGTAAAAAAATCGCGCGTGGAAAGCAGCAGGAGGGCAGTGCTGTAATGGCGGTGCGCAATTTACGTTACGAAGGCGACGAAATCCTGTCCAAAAGATGCAGGGAAGTAACTGTTATTGACGACCGTATCCGCGGACTGCTTGCGGATATGGCGGACACCATGTATTCCACGGGAAACGGCGCGGGGCTTGCCGCTTGTCAGGTTGGCGTATTGAAACGGCTTGTAGTGATCGATATGGGAGACGGCCTTAAAAAACTTGTGAATCCGGTTATCGTCGAAACCAAGGGGCTCCAGCGCTGTACCGAAGGCTGTCTCAGTTTTCCAAACCGCTATGGCAAAACAGCCCGTCCACGCGTTGTTACAGTACGCGCACTTGATGAAAACGGCCGGGAGTTCATGATGACCGGCGAAGGCGAGCTCGCGAAATGCCTGTGCCATGAGCTGGACCATCTGGATGGTATTGTTTTTACCCAAAAGGTATACGAATGGTGCGAATAGCTTCCGGACGGCGGCCTTTGCAGGGCTGCCCGCCATATTTTGGTTTTTTCCGCCGGACGCCACTTCAGGTTGCGCTTGTGCAAGCGCCGGTTTGTAGACTCTGTCCGCTGCTCAGGATATAATGCGGATCAGGAACAAATTCAGGGAGGTTTTTCAAATGGGATTTGCAGAAAACATACGGGCTGTCAGGAAGCAAAAGGGCATTTCGCAGGAAAAACTGGCGGAATTATCGGGCGTGAGCAGGCAAGCTGTGTCAAAATGGGAACAGGGAACCGGTTTTCCGGAGGTTGAAAAAATACTGTTTCTGTCAAAAAAGCTGGATATTTCTTTGGACGCGTTGATGTCGGAGCGTCCCATTGACCTTACGGAAGTGCAGCAGAATCAAAACATGCCAAATGGCGCCGGCAGCATATTGATATCCTCTTTTGACGGGAAATCATTGGTCAACTGCTATAAGATTTTATCTTCCAACCGGTTCAGAACCAGGCAGGGCGAGCCAAAATATGCCTTGTTTGGTATTGACGGCAATTCCTTCTGGGGTGAGCATTCAACCGTATTGGGCTGGTATGACCATGAAGAAAACATCAAAAAGGAAATTAGGGGTATCCAGTCCGCACTCAAAAACGGCGACGCTTCGTACGACTTAAAATATGCGGTCAAAGTCAAAAGGCACTGGGGCAACATAAAAATTGACGAGTGATGGGGCGCCCTGTAACGATCGTTTGTCCTGCAAGATCACAAACCATCTCAAAAAACAAAAAGCCCTGAGCTTTCAGGGCTTTTCCTTTTGTTTAATAAGTTTTGTTGGTCATCATGCTTTTTACGGTCACACCCTTGAGATTCCCAAGCCGTCCGGTGATTGCGCCGAGCTGTTCGTTGTTCACCTCTACCACCAATGAAATCACATAAATGCCTTTCTCCCGGTTGGGTACGCCCATGCGCGCATGTATCAGCTCCGAATATTCCGAAAGGATCGCATTGACCTGCGCGACGCTTTCCCTGTTTTCTTCTATGATGATCGCAATAATCCCAATCCTGTTCATATTGTTTTACGCCACCGGCTCTCCTTCCAATGTAACGATTGCCTGTTGCAGCTGCGTATCCGTCTCGGCAGTCAGCGCCGTAACGTCTACAGGAATATCGACAGGCACATCCGGCGTGATACCATCGCCATTAATCAGCTTTCCTGCCGGAGTATAATAAACCGCGCTCGTAAGCTTCACGCCGCCGCCGGAATAGTACGGCATATCGAACACCGCCTGCACAACGCCCTTTCCATAGGTCTGCGAACCCACCACTTTACCACGGCCCCTGTCCTGCACAGCTCCCGCGAAAATTTCCGCGGCGCTTGCGCTGTTCCCGTCCACCAGGACAACCAGCGGCAGGTCGTAATACTCGCCGTCCACTGTGGATTCGTCCTTGTTTCCGTTTTTATCCATTGCGTATGTAACGACGCCCTCCGGAATGATCTCATCGAGCATACTGACCGCGTCCTTCACGCTGCCGTCCATATTCCCGCGAACATCGATGATCATGCCTGTCGCCCCGTTATCTTTCACAAACTGGAGCGCTTTCTGGAATTCCTCCACGCACTTGCCGTTGAATTCAGAAATAATAATCCAGGCCGTCTGGTCGTCGAGCATGGTATAGGTAACACACTGCGCGTTCACATCTGCGCGCACAGCCTCCACATCACGCGGCGCTTCCGCGCCTGTCTTCACCGTCACTGTTACGGACGATCCGCTCGGCCCCCTTAGCAGGTTGAGCGAGCTTTCGTAATCAAGGCTTTTGATATCCGTACCGTTGACTGCGGTGATTACGTCGTTTTCCTTAATCCCCGCTGTTTCAGCCGGCCCCGCGGCATAAACACGCTCCACCTTCAGTTGCCCGGTTCCCATATAAGGCCCCGCAGTAATACCGATGCCCTGTAAATCCGCCTCATTCTGCTGATTGTATTCCTTATATTCATCCGCCGAATAATAAACGGAATACGGATCGCCCAGAGCTTCCACCATACCCTTGAGCGTACCGTTCACAAGCTGGTTTTCATCCACGCTCTGGTAGTAATTCTCTCCGATAATTTTTTCCAGATCGCTGATTTCCATGTACTTTTTGATATCCTGGTAATCGAGCTCGTTTCCCTTCATCTGGGACGTTTGGTAAAAATATACAAACAATCCTGTGACAAAGCTTGCCGTTATTGCGATTGCCGCGCAAAGCACAAATACTTTCTTTTTATCCAAATACTTTACCCCTCCGAATCGGAATGATTAAAACTTCAAAACATCCGTTTCACTTTTACGCCACAAAATAGCGCCTGTAAAACGCTGCTATTCCATACATCGCTTAAAAATATTACAAAGTTATTACAACTAATTATTATAACATATCATAGCAAAAATGCAAGTAATCCCCATTACAAAGGCAAATCTACGGTTCAGCTTTCTTTTTGAAGCCATTTTGCAAGCGCGCAAAGATCGCCCCGATAGACCTCTTTGAGCGAAGGATTGTAAATAATGCTCGCAGGATGATACAACGCAAACAAATGGTACTGCCTTGCGTTCACCATTACCTTTTCCGGCCTGCCGTGCCAGGCTCCTATCGTCGCCGCAGGATCGTTCCTCACCGCGCGAAGGGGCGTATTTCCAAGCGTTACGATCATACGCGGCGCGATCTCGCCAATCTCCCTGTGCAAAAAATCCTGCGCCTGCAAAACCTCCTGCTTCGTAGGCGGGCGGTTGGATACCGTGCCCTTTGCGCTCACCTTAAACGGCCTGAATTTGCATACATTGGTAATGTAAATCTGTTCGCGTCGCAGTCCCAATACATCCAGAAATTCATTTAAATTTTTTCCTGCCTTGCCCACGAACGGTTTTTTTTGTTCTACCTCGTCCCTGCCCGGCGCTTCCCCAATCAAAAGCAGCGACGCTTTCGCGTCGCCGTCTCCAAATACAAGCTCCGTCCCCGGATAAAATGCTGTTATCTCTTGATACAGTTTACTGAGCGACATTCCATTCCTCCAGTTTTTTCTTCAGTTCCTGAAAATCTTTTTTTGCGTCCTCCGCATAATCCGGATTATGCAAAAGCGCAGCCGGATGGAACGTTGGCATGATATAGAAATTTTTTACCTTTGTACACACGCCGTGCTCTTTCATCATTTTCACATCGCGTCCAAGAATCACTCCTGCCGCAATCCTTCCAAGACATACGATCACCTTTGGCTTTACAAAAGCAACCTGCGCGCGCAGATAGCCAATACACGCCGCACGCTCATCCTCCTGCGGATCACGATTGTTCGGCGGACGGCATTTGACTACGTTTGCAATATACACATCCGCGCGTTGCAGACCGATTCCGGCAAGCATCTGATCCAGCAGCTTTCCTGCCGGGCCCACGAACGGCCTGCCCTGTTCGTCCTCCCGCGCTCCGGGCCCTTCCCCAATAAACATAACGTCCGCATGGAGATTTCCTTCGCCAAACACGACGTTCCTGCGCTGCTGCGATAAACGGCAGGCCGTACAGCCCATCACCGTTTCATATAGCGTTTTAATCGAATCATACATAACCGCACCTCACACGCGCGCCCTCCGCTTATAAGGAGGTCCTTCCCTCAAGCGCCTTTGCAAGCGTGATTTCATCCGCATATTCCAGCTCGGCGCCAATCGGTATGCCATGCGCGATACGCGATACCTTCACGTCAAAACCGGCGAGAAGCCTGCTGATGTAAGCCGCGGTCGCCTCGCCCTGTACGTCGGGGTTTGTCGCAAGGATGATTTCCTTCACCTCGTCCGTCAGCCTTCCAATCAACGGTTTGATTGCGATATCATCCGGCCCGACGCCCTCTAGCGGGGAGATCGTTCCTCCAAGGACATGGTAAAGCCCGCGGTATTCATGCGTTTTTTCGATCGCAAATACATCGCGCGCATCCTTCACCACGCAAATAACCGACCTGTCGCGCCGCGTATCCTCGCACACGTCGCAGATATCGCTTTCGCACAAGTTGCCGCATATTTTGCAGTATTTCACCTTGCGCCGCGCATCATACATATCCACAGCAAACTGCTTTACTTCCGCCTCCGGCATTTTGAGCACGTAATACGCAAGCCTTTGCGCGGTTTTTGCACCGATGCCCGGCAGCTTACAAAACTGTGCAACCAGCTTTGAATAAGACTGTAAATTCATAACCTGTTACAGCAAACCTCCAAGATTCATGCCGCCGGTGATTTTCCCCATCTCCGTCTGCATCATTTCGTCCGCCTTTGCAAGCGCCTCGTTCACCGCAGCGATTACGAGGTCCTGCAGCATTTCCACATCGTCCGGATCGACGACTTCTTCTTTGATTTCAATGCTCTTCACGAGTTTTTTCCCGCTCGCAACGACACGTACCATGCCGCCGCCGGCGGTCGCTTCTACTTCGCGTTCCTCTATTTCGGCCTGCATCTGCTGCATTTTTGCCTGCATCTGCTGCGCCTGCCTCATCATATTCTGCATATTCATTCCGCCCGGGAATCCACCTTTTGCCATGTTTCATTTCCTCCAAAAGTTTTCTTATTATTTTATTACAACTTTGTCTTTCCCAAAAAGGTCAAACAGCTGTTGTTCCATACTTTTTTCTTCCTTGGCCTCTTCCTTGCCGTACAAAACCTCAATAACCATCGCTTTCCCGAATATGTCTTTTGTGATCTGCTGCATCTGCGTGTGGTAATCCTCTTTTTTGAACATATCCACCAGCACCGAATCTGCTGCATCTGCAACAAGGTCCAGCATATTTCCATGCGGGTGCAGCGTCTTTACCGCTCCTGCCGCCGGGGCAAGCACAGGTATTTCCCTGCCCACCATTTCGCGGAACTTCACAAGCGCCTCGCCGCTGTCCGGCAATTCCTGCGCCTGTTCCTCTCTTTTCTGCGCTGCATCTTTTTCGGCCTGTTCCGTTTGTTCTTCGGCCTCTACCGCTTCTATCGCCGCGCCTTCCTTCTTCTCCTGCACCGGAACATTGATTTCCTGCTGCGCCGCCACGGGAGCCGGTTTCGCCGCCGGGGGTTCCGCAGCCTGGGCCGCCTTACCCGCGCTCATGGAGAAATTCCCCTGCGCGATCCCTGCCGCGAGCTTTTCCACACGGGCTTCGAGCTTTTTTATACGCAGCTCCATATCTTTTGTTTCCACGTCCGTCGTATTCGTCGCCGCGCGCGCTACCGCTGCAATCAGCACCGCGTCCGGCGTGGTTGCGTAACGCAATATATTCTGGTTATAGATAAACACTTCCAGCACGCGCAAAAGATTTGCACACCGGTATGCCTCGTCCGCCTCCTGGGCAAGCCGCAGCGAAAGCTCTACCACGATATCCCTTAAAATATTGTGCGGTTCAATACCCGATTGCAGCATCCCGTTCAGCTTTCCAAGCGCCGCGCCCGCATTTTCTTCCAGCACCGCATCACACAGTTCTTTTGTCTTGAGGCTGTCTGCAATACCCATTGCTTCGTTCACGTGCTCCAGCGTAAGTGTATCCCTGCCGGAAACGCACTGGTCCATCACGGAAAGCGCATCCCTCATAGCGCCCTCGGCGGATTGCGCGATCATTCTGAGCGCTTCTTCTTCATAGGTAACGCCCGTCTTTTCTGCTACCTCGCGCAGGCGGGCAACGATATCCTCATCCGATATCCGTTTGAAATCGTAACGCTGGCAACGGGAGAGTATGGTTGCCGGCAGTTTGCGTATCTCCGTTGTCGCAAGGATAAACACCGCGTGCGGCGGCGGCTCCTCCAACGTTTTCAAAAGGGCGTTGAATGCTCCGGGCGACAGCATATGCACTTCGTCTATGATATAAATCTTGAATTTGCCGAGTGCAGGCAAAAGCGACACCTTTTCCCGGATATCGCGCACATTGTCAACGCTGTTGTTTGACGCTGCGTCGATCTCAACGATATCCACAAACGCGTCATTACGAAAACTCTTGCACACCTCGCACTCCCCGCATGGATTACCATCCTGCGGATTCAGGCAGCTCATCGCGTTTGCCAGTATCTTTGCCGTACTCGTCTTTCCCGTTCCCCGCGGCCCATAAAACAAATAGGCGTGCGTGGTCTGCCCCGTAGTAACCTGCTTTTTGAGAATATCCGTAATATGCTGCTGTCCGTACACTTCGTCAAAGGTCTTTGGACGAAACACGCGGTACAAAGTTTTATATGCCATAAAATAAAAGCTCCCTATCCATCCTGTTTGTCGCTATCTTATTGCGCCACTCTTCGTTTCTTTTCCTCAAGGTATGCCTCAAAGGTTTTTAAATCCCTGCTCACAATCAGCTCCCGCGGAAATTCAAGCTCGCGAAGCGCCTCAATCGCCGCATCAAAACCGCCGATATTATAACAGGAATGGGCGTCTGAAGACACTGTGATGCGTACGCCCTTTTGTTTGCACTGCCTGATGTATTCCCTGCAATATTTGGGACTTCCCTTGCGGTATTCAAAGGAATGGCTGTTGATCTCCAATAGTTTATCATACTTTTTGGCAGTATCCACCACTTCCTCGATATTGACCGGAAAATGCGGATTCCCCGGATGCCCGATCACATCGATGTATTTATTTCTGAGCGCATTTGTCATGGCTGCCGTGTTTTCCTCCACACTTCCCTGCGGGATCGTGATATCATGCAGCGACGCAATCAAAAACTGCTGTTTCTTCAAATACCCTTCGGCAAGGTCAACGTGTCCCTCGCTGTCCAAAATGTTAAGCTCGCAGCCCCGGATCAGCCTGACTCCCTCGATCTCGTCAGGAACGCTCATCAGCACATTCAGGCTGAATGCTGGCACGATCCCCTTCATGCCTGGGCCGTGATCCGTGCAGCAAAATGCCTCCAGGCCCTTTTTAGCTGCAAAGAGGGCGTTTTCACGCAATGTGGAATAAGCGTGGCCGCTCGCAACCGTATGCGTGTGCGTATCCACCAAAAGCTTCATGTTATCCTCCTGAAATACTCTAAATCTTATCATACCGCGTTGCGGTTTGTTTCCTGTTTCCCACTGTTTTCCCTTTGCCAGAAAAACAGGTATTGCTGCGCGATCCCCGCGTATTCGCCGAACTTATCCCGCGCGAACTCATAGATCGCCTTGTCGCTGCCGACAAAGCCGTAATGCTCCCTCATAACCCGCTTGATCCAGACATCTGCCGGAAACGCGTCATAAAATCCAAGGGAAAAAAGCAACACGCAGTCAGCCACCTTTGGTCCTACTCCGGGCAGGGCCTGCAGCTCTTTTTTAGCCTCCCCGTAAGGCAACGCACGAAGAGCCTCCAAAGAAAACCCCTCCGCCACCATTTTGGCCGCTCCTTTGAGATACGGCGCGCGATAGCCGCTGCCGCATTCTTTCAAATCCCCTTCCGAAAGCCGCGCCAATGCCGCGGGCTCCGGAAAACGGTGCCACGTCTTCCCTTCAAACGTAAAAGGTTCGCCGCACAGGCGGCAAAGCCGGTCAATGATCCCCCGGATACGTTTTACATTATTATTTGCCGAAACAATAAACGTAATGAGCGTTTCAAATGGCTGCTGGTTCAATATACGCAATCCGCAGCCAAACTCCCTGCCGCTTCTGAGCGCTTCATCGCTGCAATCACAAAATAATGCGTCATAATCGCGTTCCAGATCGAAATAATGTTTCCATATCCGTTCATAGTCCTGCGTCCCGCACGGATACAGCAACACATCCTCCCCGCGCTTACTCACACGCAAAAAACGCCCGTGCGCCACGCCCTCATAACAGCCGTCCCTCTCCGCAAAACGAAACGCCTGTCCATTGTCGAAGATATGCCTTGGCTCAAAACAGGACAACCCGGAAATTACCGCAGTTCCCTTGTCAAATGTTATATTCATAGAATCAGTATACCATAAAAAGGCTTTATTTTACAGCATACAATCCAGAGCAAATTCTCATTTTATTCGTCCGCAGGCTTGTCTTTTTTCTTATTTGCAGAAAACACACCCCACAGCAGAAAGCAAAGGCCCACGATACTTAAAACAATGCCAAAGGCAATCGGCGCGTCCATACCGCAGGTTACGACAGACTGCCAATACATCCCCATTTCCGTATCCCAGCCGGGTGCAGTTGTTGCAGCAACCGCCACCCCCGCCGTAATTGCCGCCGCACCATACAGGATCGTCCCCGCAATCAGCATACCAACCCCCGCGATTACTTTTTTCATATTCTATCGTTCCCCTTTCCAGCATTTTTTCAACTATAGCACAATATCAGGGTATAAAAAAGAACACACGCACATCGCGTGTATTCTTTTTATTGAAAAATTAATGTTTACTCAGTCGGATACATACGGCAGAAGCGCCATCACTCTTGCCCGCTTGATAGCAATCGCAAGCTCTCTCTGGTGCTTTGCACACGTTCCGGAAGCGCGCCTGGGCATAATTTTACCGCGCTCCGTCAAATATTTTCTTAGCTTTACAACGTCTTTATAATCGATGCTTTCCGATTTATCTGCACAAAAAGCACAAACTTTTCTTCTCGGGCGTCTTGCGCGCATCGGTCTTCTCGCTCTTTCTTCGCTCATTTGAGAAATTCTCCTTTTCTATCAGAATCAGAAAGGCAGTTCCGCGTCGTCGAGCGGCTGGAAATCCGATAATTCCTCTGCAAACAGGTCGTCGGCATTTTGCTGCGGCTGCGGCATATTTTGTCCGGGCGCGTCTCCGCGTGTAGCTCCCGGGTTCTGCGACTTATTTGTCACAAATTCCACTTCGTCCGCAACGACCTCCGTCACATATTTCCTTACGCCGTTCTGATCGTCGTAGGTTCTGGTCTGAATCGTTCCGATCACACCGATTTTAGAGCCCTTTACAAAATACTTTGCAACAAACTCCGCTGTAGACCGCCACGCAACGCAGTTAATAAAATCTGCCTGCTGCTGGCCATCCTGCGATTTATACCTGCGCGACACCGCTACGGTAAAGCTTGTTACCGCAACGCCGCTCGAAGTCGTACGCTGTTCCGGATCTCTTGTTAAATTCCCAACCAGAATCGCTTTATTCATCTTGGAACCATCCTTTTTTTACTGTCGTTTCCGGGCAAATCGCCCGTTATCCTGCACCGGGGCAGAACACCCTTTTATTTTTCGTCTAAATTGATTACGATATAGCGGATTACATCGTCGGAAATCTTGTAATTTCTTTCGAGCTCAACCGGCAGTGTCGGTTCCGCTTCAAATGTCATCAATACATAATAGCCGTCGTTTAAATACTGGATCGGGTAGGCAAGTCTCTTTTTGCCCCATTCGTCGATCTTTTCAATCGTACCGCCATTGTTCGTTACGATATCAGAAAATCTTTTGACGAGGGCGTCTTTCTTCTCCTCTTCCATATCCGGCTTTAAAATATACATTGATTCATATTTTACCATCCGTAATTCACCTCCTTCTGGACTAATGGCCCTGCTTTTTGCCCGCAGGGCAAGGACGCTACATCAAGATATTATAGCTTAACCGCCTATCAAAAGTCAAGCGGTCGGCCCGGATTCGTTTTCGTCGTTCCCAGGCTCCGGCTCCTGTTTTTCCTGTTGCGGCGCGCCTGCCTGATGTGCTTCGGACGGCGGCTGCGGTGCTGCCGGCGGGATATTTCCCTGCGGCTGCTGCGGAATCTGGCCCTGCGGCGGGGCCTGCGGAGCTCCACCCTGCCCCATATTCTGCGGCGGGTAATACTGTCCCTGCGCTCCAAACTGCGGGTTGCTCACGGCCTGCGCTTTTTTGCGCGCATTTTTTCTTAAGGTAACGACCAGTACGATCGCAATGATCACGACCACAGCAATAATCACGCCAACCATGATATTACGCATTCCATCCGCTTTTGCCTTATCCTGCGCATACGTTGCGCCGGTGCTCGGAATATTCTCATAGGAAGCGCTCTGTACAATTTCTTTGAGGGTTGACTTTTGTTCGTCCGTTACCGGCCCGTCGTAACTAATCATCCTGATGTAGATAAATTGCCCGTTTTTCACAGTTATGTACAGTTGCTGCCATAAATCTATTTCGCCTGAAGTACCATCCACAGAACCCACCATATATGTGGTATCCCCAATTTTTTCCAAGGAATCTATATTGATATTTGCATCGTCAAATATCTGCACGCCGTTCGAAACCATATCGTCGAGTACATCCTGATCCAACTCCCCCGAGCTGTTGATGCCCGTAGCTTCCTTCATTACCTCCTCCATATCCGCCTGCGAAAGCGTATCGAGGTCGTAAACATATTCCGAAGCATTATCTTGCCAAGCAGAAATGGAATATTCGAAGCTTCCGTTTGGATCAATCGCATTAAAGTAAATCATATTGTTTTCCAAATAATCCATAAAGTAGTCCACATCAACACCAAGCTCTTCTACCCATTCCTCTACCATATCATTGGCCTCTACTCCGGTAACTGCCGTCATCAGCCCCTCCGCGCCTGGAATCGTCACCGTCATGTGAAGGTCCGGAATCTCGAACGTTTCCCCTGCCGCAAACCCGGCGGCGGCAACCCCCAGCACAAGCACGCAAATTACCACCATGCAAATTATCTTCTTCATTTTGATACCTCCGTTTTTCATTCTGCACTTTTTAAAAAAAGCTGCCGGCTGTGGGTAATCTCCCCTTTGATCCGGCAGCTTTATTTCCTATTGAAGCGAATCTTCAAGCTTCCTTATGCCAGTCTCAATCCGGCTGAGCGCCTCATGCCTGCCAAGCAAATAGGCGATTTCGATTGCTCCTCCGGGCGTTACCGGCGTACCCGACAGCGCAACGCGCAGCGGGTATAAAAGCTGTCCGTTTTTGATACCGAGTTTTTCTACGAGCGACATCATCGCGTCGTGGATAGCGCTTTGCGTAAATTCCGGCAGGTCCCTCAGTACCGGATACGCCTCCCTTAAGTACACGAGCGCGCTCTCCGGCGTAACCTTCATCTTTTTGTGGAAATAAAGGTCTATGTCATAATCCGGGAGCCTGGAGAGGAACGTAAGCTTTTCCGGAATCTCGTTGAGCACCTCAAGCCTCGGCTGGATCAGCCTTGTAATGAGCGGCAGGTCGAATTTATCCGGATCGATTGCCTGCTCGAAATATGGCATTGCCATCTTGATAAAATCCTCTTCTGAAAGGGCGCGGATATATTCCGCATTCATCCATTTGAGCTTCTCCACATCAAAAATCGCCGGGCTTTTACTGATGCCCGATACGTCAAACGCGTGCTCCAGCTCCGGCAGCGTGAAAATTTCCTGGTTGTCTGCGGGCGACCAGCCCAGCAATGCAATATAATTCAAAATCGCATGGGACAAATAGCCCTTTTCTATAAAATCCTCATAAGACGCATCGCCATGCCGTTTGGATAGCTTTGCGTGTTTATCGCGCATCACCGGCGGCAAGTGGATATATTCCGGCACATCCCAGTCCAGCGCTTCATATAAAAGGTTATATTTCGGCGTAGAGGAAAGATATTCGATTCCGCGTATTACGTGCGTAATTTTCATGAGGTGGTCGTCCACCACGTTTGCAAGATTATAGGTCGGATATCCGTCCGATTTCAGCAGGATGTTATCCTCCATATCGCTGTTGGGAACCGTCACATCCCCATAGACCATATCACTGTAGGTCGTCTGGCCTTCGGCCGGGATATTCTGGCGTATCACATAAGGCACGCCTGCGTCGAGCTTTTCCTGAATCTCTTCCGGTGTTAATTGAAGGCAGTGCTTGTCATATTTGAACTGCCGTCCGTCCTGCTCGCACTGGCTGCGCAGGCCTGCAAGGCGCTCTTTGGTGCAGAAACAATAATACGCTGCTCCGCGTTTCACAAGCTCCTGTGCGTACTTTCCATAGATGTCCTTCCGTTCGGATTGGATGTACGGGCCGTATTCCCCGCCAACATCCGGTCCTTCGTCATAAATGAGTCCCGTATCCTTGAGCGTACGGTAAATAATCTCGCTGGCTTCGTCCACCAGCCGTTCCCTGTCCGTATCCTCGATACGCAGGATAAACTTCCCGCCATTTTTCTTGGCAAACAAATATGCGTAAAGCGCCGTCCGCAACCCGCCAATGTGCAGATATCCCGTGGGGCTGGGCGCAAATCTCGTTCTTACTTCCATTCTCATCGTCCTTTCCGGAATTTATCCTGCTCTTACTTGCCTGCAAGCACCTGCTTTGCAAAGCTGTCCTTGAGACTCACGATCTGATTGAATACGAGCTTATCTGCCGTTGTATCCACCGGATCGATGCTAAAATAGCCCTGCCGCATAAACTGGAACCGGTCGCCCTTCTGTGCTGTTTTGATGTGCGGCTCCACCATCACATGGTCGAGCACGACCATAGAATTCTCGTTGGGAATCATCGTTCCGTCCTCCTGCTCAACAAAGAGGGAATCCAAAAGGCGCGCCTGCGCTTTTACCGCGGATTCCGCTTCCACCCAGTGCAGCGTACCCTTTACTTTTTTTCCGCTGTTCTCCCCGCCGGATTTCGTTGTAGGATCGTAGGTGCAGATCACTTCCGTAACATTGCCGTTTTCATCCTTTACCACACGCTCACATTTGATGATATAAGCGTTTTTGAGGCGCACCTCCCCGCCGACAAACAGGCGGAAATACTTTTTATTGGGTTTTTCCTCCATAAAGTCTTCCTGCTCGATGTACAGGTGCTTTGAGAAAGGAACCTCGTGCGTGCTCCCGCTTCCGGGCATATCCTCTGCCGTAAGCATTTCCGTTTGCCCGTCCGGGTAGTTTTCGATGGTCAGCTTAAGCGGACGCAGCACCGCCATAATGCGCGGCGCATGTGCATTCAGGTCTTCCCTTACGCAGTGCTCGAGCAGCCTTACGTCAACCTCGGATACCGCCTTTGCAACGCCGATACGCTCGCAAAAATCACGGATTGCAGCAGGTGTGTATCCCCTGCGGCGGACACCGGAAAGCGTAGGCATGCGCGGATCGTCCCAGCCGGATACAACGCCGTCGTCCACCAGCTTTTTCAGGTAACGCTTGCTCATCACCGTATTGGTCAGGTTCAGGCGTGCAAACTCGTACTGGTGCGGCACATTTTTGCATTCGCAGTTTTCAATAAACCAGTCGTAAAGGGGACGATGGTCCTCAAACTCCATGGTGCACACAGAATGCGTCACACCTTCAAACGCATCCTCCAGAGGATGCGCAAAATCGTACATGGGGTAGATTACCCACTGGTCTCCCGTTCTGTGGTGCGGCGCTTTCACAATGCGGTAAATCGCCGGATCACGCATATTGAGATTCGGCGAGGCCATATCGATCTTGGCACGAAGCACCTTTGTTCCATCTGCAAATTCGCCCGCCTTCATGCGTTCGAATAAATCCATATTCTCCTGCACGCTCCGGTTGCGGTAAGGGCTTTCTTTTCCCGGCTGCGTCAGCGTTCCACGATATTCCCGCATTTGCTCGGGTGTGAGATCGTCCACATACGCAAGGCCCTTTTCCACCAGCTTTTTGGCACATTCGTACATAAATTCAAAATAATCCGAGCCGTAGACCTCATTGTCCCACCGGAAGCCGAGCCATCCGATATCCTTTTTGATTGCCTCGATATACTCCGCATCCTCCTTCACCGGATTCGTATCGTCAAAACGCAGGTTGCACCTGCCGCCATACTCTTCGGCCAGTCCAAAATTGAGGCAGATCGCTTTTGCGTGCCCAAGGTGCAGGTATCCGTTCGGCTCAGGCGGAAAACGCGTTACTACCGTCTTCACCGCACCGTCCGCAAGGTCGCGGTCAATAATTTCTTCGATAAAGTTTTTCGATTCGTTTTCTGACATCATTGTCTCTCCAAATAATTCCAAATTATAAATAGTATTGTTATTATATCACAGTTATTTGTGATATGTCTCGTGATTTATGATCTTGAACGCGCGGAAAACCTGTTCCAAAAGAACAATGCGGAAAAGCCTGTGCGGCAGCGTCATTTTCGAAACGGAGAGCCGCATATCCGCACGCGACAGCACCTCCTGCGAAAGCCCGAGCGATCCGCCGATTACAAAGCAAAGCGTACTGTTTCCGTCCGTCATAAGCGCGTCTGTTTTCTGTGCAAATTCCTCTGATGAAAGCTGCTTCGCCGCAACGTCGCACGCGATTACAAATCCTTCGCATTTGGAAAGGATCCGCTTTCCCTCCGCTTCCTTCACCGCCAATTCCGCTTTCTCTCCCCTTACATTCGAGAGCGGTTCGTCCGGTAGTTCCTCCACTGTAATATCGCAAAAACGTCCGAGCATTTTGACATACTCGGCCTGCGCTTTCAGATAAAAATCCTCTTTCAGTTTCCCTACGCAAACAATTTTGATTTTGACCATTGTCATCCCTTTCTGAAAACCATGCTTTTT
This sequence comes from Christensenella hongkongensis, assembly GCF_000981035.1. GTDB lineage: Bacteria > Bacillota > Clostridia > Christensenellales > Christensenellaceae > Christensenella > Christensenella hongkongensis. Next base: position 246,177 of record NZ_LAYJ01000112.1, on the reverse strand, counting down.
CCCAAAAGCGTGGCAGCCTATAAAAAAACTCCGGATACCCCTCCGAAGTTTTCCAAATCAACTGTTTTATTCCGGGTTCAGGTCGCCGCATAAATTCCCGTAACCCCTTCGCGCTTTGCCATCGCGACGGCCACGTGCTTTCCGATTGTCACACCGTTTTGTTGCAGGAAGCTGCACACCGTCTCATAAGCCAGTTCATAAAAATTATTCTTTTCTGATAAATGCCCGAGCAATATGCCCCTTACGCCCGCCGCAGCCAGCTGGTAAGCCGTTTTCGCCGCGTCGTCGTTGGAAAGATGCCCATGCGTGGAAAGAATTCTGCGTTTTAAATAGTAAGGATACGGACCGCATTTGAGCATCTCCACATCGTGGTTGGATTCCAGTAAAACGATGGAAGAACCCGCCACCTGCGCCAATATCTTTTCCGTCACTCTGCCAAGGTCAGTCATAATGCTGACCTTCTTGCCCCCCGCCGTTACGCTGTAACCAAACGGACGCACCGCATCGTGCGATATTTCATACGGCTGCACACACAAATCCTTTACATAAAAATCCTGCTCGTCGATGACGCGTATATTTTTGCTTTGCACCTCGCCCAGACGCTTTTCCATCTCACACCACGTCTGCTCGTTTGCGTAAACGGGAATATCGTACTTGCGCGAAATCACCCCAACGCCAGCAATGTGGTCGCTGTGTTCATGCGTAATCAAAATACCGTCAATGTCCTCCATGTGCGTATCGACCTTTTTCAGCTCGTTTGCTATTTTCGTACAGGAATACCCAGCGTCTACAAGCACCTTGGACGTTTCCGTTCCGATATAAATGCAATTTCCCTTTGATCCGCTGAACAGTGGGGATATTTTAAGCTCCATATATTGTGCCTTTCCATTACCATGTAACACATAGTATTGTATACCCTTTTGTGTTTTTTTTCAATCAAATTTATTTTTCATCCCCTTTGTCCCGAAATTACTGTTTGCTCATTGCAACCGCTCTCTTTTTCCGCTATAATAACAGTAATTTTTATAGCGATTTATCAAAAGGCTGATTACAGGCTTTTGATATAAATTGCAAATCCAAGCGATTGATCGTATGTATGGCATAACCTGCTTTACGCTGAATCGCTGTAATTGATTTGGGGTTCTTATATGGATACGGTAAACAATGTGCAGAAAACATGCAGCTGTGCGGCTGCCTCCGGGAATCAAAGCGCGGCTTCCATAAGCGATTCGCAGCGCCTTCTTTTTGCGCAGTTACTCGCGCAAAGTATGGATTCCTCGCTTGCATCCCTTGCGGATTTTTCGGAAAGCGATAGCGATAACAAGCGGAGCAACGGGGGAAGTTCTTCTTCGCTGTTGTCTTCCCTTGCAGGCCTCTTTGCAGGCGGCACGCAAACCACTGCTATTTCGGGCCCGTTTGGTAATTTCTCCACTGCCGGGCCGGTCGGCCAGACTGCGGCGCAGGCTGCCCTTACCCGCGTTGGCGATCCATATTCGCAGGCCAGGCGCGGAACTGGAAATTATGTTGACTGCAGTTCTTTTACGCAGTGGTCATACGGGCAGGCAGGCGTTACGCTTCCGGGCACGGCGGCAGAGCAGGCCCAATATTGCGCGCAAAACGGTTACACCATCGCGCGCGGGGATTTACAGGAGGGAGACCTCGTGTTTTGGAGTAAGGCGGGCTGCGACTGCGGACGATACGATGAAATCCACCATGTAGGTATTTATCTTGGGGACGGCAAAGTCGTGGAGGCGAGTTCATCAAAAGGGCAAGTCGTGGTAAACGATTTGTGGGGTGAAAACGGCGGCAAATGGCAGGTTGCCATGTATGCCCGCCCATATTAAACGGCAAATAGCAAAGAGAGGATTTCCTCTCTTTTTTTGTATTTAAATTTTGATCCTTCCAAAAAAACCGCTTGCTATTTTTCCATTTCTGGTTTATAAGTAATTATACTGACTGGTCAATCCAATTTCAAAGGGGCAAAGCCATGAATAAAACCAAGGAAGCAATCTACAACGCGTCTGTCGATGTGTTTTCGCAGTCTGGCTACACCGGCGCGGCAATGGATGAAATTGCAGTGCGGGCCGGAGTTGCCAAAGGAACTCTTTATTATCATTTCAAAAGCAAAGAGGAGCTTTTTCTGTTTGTTATGCAGGAGGGGCTTTCCTATATGATCAAGGATGCGCAGCGTGTCCTGTCGCGGCCCCTCGCCCCCGCAGAAAAGCTAAAGGCCCTGTGCCAGTCGCAGCTTAAGGTCGTCCATAAAAACGAGAACTTTATCAAGGTAATCTTAAGCCAGCTTTTCGGACAGGAGGAACGGCAGCAAATCCTGCGAAGCAAGTTAAGCGAATACACTCTGCTGATTCAGTCCTGTATTGCAGAGCTGGAAGGCGCGCCAAAAAGCCAGGCCGAAACAGATGCGGCAGTGCTCGGCTTCCTTGGCACGCTCATTTCCGCTGCGGTATACGGAGCGCTGGATCATTCTCCGCAGAAGGATATGCCGGATATCCTGATGCAAAATTACCTGCGCGGTATTCTGTAAGCAAAAAAACGGGAACACCAAGGCGTTCCCGTTTTTTATTTTCCAAACAGTTTTCGGATCAAAGCTGCTTTTAATAAGCTTCGTTATAAATTTCTATCATCTTATCCACTGTCATCGGCTTCGGATTTCCATTGTGGTTCATATCGTTAAACGCAAGCTCCGCAAGCTTTGGAATATCCTCCTTTTTGCAGCCGACCTCGCGCAGCCTTGGAATCCCAACATCGCTTGACATACGCTTGACCGCCGCAATGGATTTATCCGCGACTTCAATGACGCTCAGTCCGTCGCCAACCTCTCCCATTGCAACTGCAACGTCCGCAAAACGTTCGGGACAGGCTGTGATGTTATATTCCATTACATATGGCAGCATAATCGCGTTTGCAACGCCGTGCGGAGTATCGTAAGCGCCGCCCAGTGTGTGTGCCATTGCATGCACGCATCCAACGGGCGAACTATTAAATGCCATGCCCGCCATCAGGCTGCCCATCAGCATTCCCTCACGTGCCGGTATATTTTTTCCATTTGCAACCGCCTGCCGCAAATTCTGTGAAATAAGCTCAATCGCGTGCAATGCCAGCGCGTCTGTCTGCGGCATAGGCGCAATCGATGTGTAGGCTTCAATGGCATGGGTAAGCGCGTCCATACCGGTAGCCGCCGTAAGGCCGGCGGGAACCGAAGCCGTCAGCACCGGATCAGCCAAAGCCAGGTCGGGCGCATACCACGGATGTCCAAAGGAAGCTTTCATATTACGCGCAGGATCTGTAAGTACAGACCAGATCGTCACCTCGCTGCCCGTCCCTGATGTCGTCGGTATGGCGATCAACGGTTTTTTCCTCTTCTTCAAAGGGTTTTTCTGGCCCTCGCGCGTCACCTCGTAATCCAGTATATTTCCGCCGTTTGCCTCAACGATATTGATTGCCTTGGCAACGTCCATCGAGCTTCCCCCACCGATTGCAATCGTAATATCGCAGCCGTTGTCCTTCATGACTTTCACGCCCTGCTCAATACACCCAACCACCGGGTTTCCTTTGATGTCGGCAAAACGCACCACCGGAATCTGCGCGTCCTGCAGGTATTTTTCAATCGTATCGATCATCCCCGTGGAGATCAAACCCGGATCTGTCACGAGCAGCGCTTTTGTGCCTCCGAATTCCTTTACCTTGTCGCCAATGGTTTCCGCCGCTCCCACGCCGAATTCCACTGTTGTAAAATGCTTAAATATTTTTGTATCCATTTCCAATCTCCTATCTACCCTTAATTGCATTATTCCATGCGTTTTTATTATATCATCGGTATCTTTTGATTGAAAAAGCCGTATAGGCCCATAAAAAACGATTTTGGGAAACCAATCCTCAAAATCTCTTAATGTAACCGGTTACCTTAGCATATTAAGGCATTTCTACCATGAATGGTATTATCATATTACCATTGGTTTTTATATAATAAAATAGAATGATCAAACGTCGCATCACAGCTTGGACACCGAAGAAAGAGGATTTCAATCCATGGACATTCTGGCACTCATCGGGGCGTTTGGCGGAGGCCTTATCGGCGCGTTCATTGGCGCGATTCCCGCTTTTATTATGACAGGCGTTATCGCCCTGATTGGCGGGATTGCGACCGCGTCCGGCGCTCCGGCAGACCTCACAATCGGGTTTCTTGCATTCGGCGCCTTTCTCGGCCCGCACGTCGCATTTGCAGGCGGCGTTGCGGCGGCAGGCTTTGCCGGAAAGACAAAGCGGATCAAATCCGGTTCCGATATCTTTATTGCGCTCAACCAGTTGAAATCCCCTGCCGTGCTACTCGTCGGCGGGATATTTGGCATGCTCGGCTTTCTGATCCATTATTTGATCGGAATCATTCCCTTTGCCGCTTTGCCTGACCTTCCGTCAATCACCGTGGTGATTCTGGCGGTTATCACGCGCCTGCTTTTTGGCTCAAGCGGCCTTACCGGAGAATGCACCGGGCCTGACAAAAGAGTATGGCTGCTGTGCGGAAACGACATTCTTTATGACGTGCTCCTCGGCGGCGGCGTTGGAACAGCGGTGGCGTTTGTCGGCAGCGCCCTTTCGGGCGCCGGAGCGGGCGATACGTTTCTCTCTGTTTATCCTGTTATCTGCTTTGGGTTTTCTGCCGTTACGCTTCTTTTTACCCAGATGGGCTTTGCCGTACCCGCAACGCACCACATCACATTCTGCGCTGCGCTTGCGGCTGTTCTTGGCATTTCCCTGCTTGGCCCGGTTGGCGGCGCATTACTTGGTACGCTTTTCGGCGCGCTCGCAGCAGTGCTTGGAAGCCTGTTTTGCAACCTCTTTAACACCCGTTGCGACACACATTTCGATCCGCCGGCCACTACGATCTCACTCCTTACGGTTGCGTTGGGCCTGATTACCATAGCCGTTTCCTGAATTCCTTTTTGGACACTAAAAAACATTAAAATTATAACCAACAGGTAAACTGTTGGTTTTTTTGCGTGCAATGTGTTGACAAATAAGTCCAAAAGCAATATTATTTATACTGACCAGTCAGTATAAATAATTCAACGAAGGAGTGTTACATTTGAAATTTGCAAAAATAGCAGGAAACGATATCTCCAGTATTTTCACAAACAGGCTGATACGCGTCTCGGTGATTGCCATCCTGATTGTGCCTATGCTTTACAGCCTTTGCTATCTCGCCGCATTCTGGAATCCTTACGGCAGGCTGGATCAACTGCCTGTAGCCGTGCTAAACCTCGACGAAGGCGCGACGCTTGACGGAAAGCCGGTCAATTATGGGGACAATGTGGTGGACGACCTGCGCGGCAACAACGAAGTCAAATGGTCTTTTATCACACAGGACGACCTCAAGGACGGCTTCCAGAACACGGAGTACTACTCCATGTTCACAATTCCGGAAGATTTTTCCCAAAAGATTGTCAATGCAAAAACGGGCGAGCCTACGGTGGCGGATATTATCTATACCTCGAATCAGGCCAAAAATTTTCTTGCCTCGCAAATCAGTGGAAATGTCGAGGTCCAACTGAAGGACCAGGTTTCTTCTTCTGTTACGAAAGAATATACGCTGGCTGCTTTTGACGGGCTTTACGACGCTAAGGACGGGCTTTCGCAGGCAGAAGACGGCGCTGCCGAGCTGCATGACGGTATCGGCCTGCTTTATGGAAAACTGCCCGACCTCACGGACGGAGCAAGCAAACTCACGGACGGTTCCTCCACGCTCAACACAGGGCTTACCCAACTGAATTCGAATGTTCCCGCCCTGAAAAGCGGCAGCGCCCAGCTTTCCGGCGGCCTCGCGGAGCTTAATAGCCAGGTTCCCGCGCTTACGCAGGGAGCAAACCAGCTAAGCGAGGGCGCGGGCAGGCTATCCGGCGGTATCGACTCGCTTGAGGCCAAAAGCAGTGAACTTGCATCCGGAGTCAATCAGCTTTACGAAGGGGCGCAGTCTCTTTCAGGGGGAATCACAGAATTATCCGACCGCACCTCCGAGCTGTCCGGCGGTGCTGCGGCGGTAAAATCCGGCACTGCAAAGCTCAGGGACTCTGCCGATGCGCTTGCACAAGGCGCGGCAGGCGTATCCTCCGGCCTTGACGCGCTCATATCCGCCACATCGTCCACCACAGACTTTGACGATGCGGTCACAGATATCAAAGCACTCATCGATTCCGGTTCGGCTACGCCCGACCAGCTAAAAGGTGCGCTTGACGCCCTGCAATCCTCCTACCACAGCAACCTTGCCGACCTGAATAACGGGCTGCAGAGTGCAAAAGGCGGTGTTGGCAGCATCGAAACCGGGCTTGGCGCATTGCAATATACCCTTGATCCCTCCAATACGGTAATGCCGGATGGCTCTCCTGCGTTTGCCGCAGGCGTCGACCAGCTTACAAACGGTATTGATACCGCCGCGGATGCGATCAATACACAGCTGAAGCCCGGCGCAGACCAACTTGCGAGCGGCATCGGCGAATTAGACGGAAAGCTGCCCGCCCTTTCAGAAGGCATCAACACGCTGTCAGAAGGCGCTCATCAACTGGACTCCGGTGCAACCGAATTATCTGAAAAAACGCCCGCGCTTGCAAACGGCGTTTCGCAGCTTGCTACCGGCAGCAACGCATTAAACAGCGGTATAAACCAGGCAGCAAACGGTATTTCGCAGCTTACGAGCGGTTCTTCGGAACTGAAAAACGGCATGGATTCGCTGCAGTCCCAGCTTCCACAGCTGACCGACGGCGTTACCAAATTAAACGATGGCTCCGCCGAGCTTTCGACAAAGCTTGCAGACGGCGTAAGCTATATCGACGGTAACCTTGTAAACTCAAGCGAATCGATGGCAGAGTACATCAGCGAGCCCGTCTCGATTTCAAACCAGCCGGTCAATCCCGTTCCGGATTATGGCACTGGTTTTGCGCCTTACTTTATACCTCTTTCCCTGTGGGTGGGCGCAATCCTGATGTTTTTCATTATCTCTCCCCGTACCGATCCGCGCTATCAGGCGGGCAGCGTGCAGTCAGTGATCGGCAAATATCTTTCGTATGCGTTCATCGGCGTACTTCAGGCGATCATGGTAGGTGCAGTGGTCTTAACGCTTGGTTTGACGCCAAACAATCCCGCGCTCTATTTCTTTACGATCATAGTGATGTCTCTCACGTCGATCGCGATCGTTCAGGCGCTGATTTCACTACTTGGGGACGCGGGGCGGCTCATCGCCATCGTTCTGCTGATCCTTCAGCTTACCGCGGACGCAGGCACCTTCCCGCTCGAGCTTGTTCCGAATTTCTTTAAGGTGCTCAATCCGTTTATGCCGTTTACCTATTGCGTTACGGCCTTACGTGAAGCGATCTCCGGCTCTGATATCGCCCTGATCTGGCAATGTATCGGTATACTTGCGATCTTCCTCGGAAGCTTCCTCGCACTATCCATCATCTTCAAAAAGCGCGGGGAAAAGCTTCAGGATAAAGTTGAGCAAATGAAGCTGGCATAACGCTTCTTTCATGTATGCAGTCAGTTTGGAACCCCCGCTCCCTATCAGCCTGTAAAGAAACCCCGATTTTCAGCAATGAAAATCGGGGTTTGTCATGTAAACATCAAATAGCGCATAAAAAAAGGCGGCAAGCCCACAAGACCAGAAAATTTCATTCCGGCCCGGTTTCTTATTCGGCCAGGCCCTTATGGGTGGTATTGCATCTATTATTTATCAATTTGGCCTGTAAGGCAAATCATAAAGTTGAAGCGCCACCAAAAACAGCCACGCCCGCCTGAAAGCATACTATTTTGCAGCCAGAACTTCAAAATCAAGCGTATCCTGCTCCGTGCCGTTTGCGATAAGCGTAATCGAATGGATGCCGGGATAATGCTTCCTTGAACTTACGTCGGCAAAGGAATGTTTTTTTGTGTACAGCCTCTTCCCGTTTTCCTTGAAGGAAAACTCAGATATCTGGAATATCCTGCGATTTCGTTTGCCGCTTGCTTTCACATAATCAATACCATATTCGAGCCGTACCTTGGCCTCTTTTTTCGCTTCAACCATAAAGGAAAAGGTCATATCTTCCCCAATGGAAACAGCTGCGGCGCCAAGCGCGAGGCCTTCAACCTTCACACAACCGGCGCCTGCAAACCCAAAGATACCCAGCACATCCCTGTTTCCTTTTTTGAGAAGCGTCCTGCATCCGTGCTTCACAATCCAATCGGTATGCCTGTCTTTGCCATACCAAGCCTTTGCGGTCTGTGCAACAAGATCAGGCTGTGTTTTTGAGATGTCGTTCAGATTGTTGGCCACGCTTTTCCGGACATACGGCGATGGATCTGCCTTCAGCTGTTCTAAGATGCAAAGAACCGGGGAAGGATCTTTTTTGAAGCTGTCCAACGCTTGCCCCCACGGCAGACTGGGACGGCACCCCTCGCTGGCGAGCCGCCTGACATGCTCATTGGCATGACCGGCCCACGCGGACATCTGCCGCATCATACGCTCCTCGTGATTGATGATAAAGGGCCTAACGGCAAACTCGGAAGAAGAGGATGGGGTATACCGCTCCAAAGCCGCCATCGACAAATCCCAAAAGCATTCGTCCTGCCCGTAAACTTCAACAAAATCCGGGAAGTACATTAATGTAAAGTCGTTAAACCCCGCAGGATAACCCGCAACGACCTTATCAATGATGCCAAGCGCCTGTTCATAATCGTTTGGCAAATGCTTTCCCAAATTGACAGTAATTCGCCGCATTCGGGCTTTCAGCGCTAACCCATCCCATGTTTCGTCCATAATGCCGTCCACAAAATCATCAACCCGAAACGGTTGATATACGGCTTTCATCCGCAGAGCCAGCTCTCGAATCGACCGATCATTATATCTGTTTTTCAGTAATTCTGCCATATTGCTTCCTCTTTTCAAATGGCATTTCGCCACGAACGTTCACATCAACTCTTACGACAGGGGATGCCGTCCTGACAGCCAAACATGTTTTTACGCCACAAGTTGATCTGTATTTATCATAGCACATTCTATCCGACAGCTAACGTCATATTTTCAGTCCCCATATGCGAAACCAAACGACAGGTTATTATGATACAGCGGCTTGGCCTGAAAGACAAAGCAAACTCCGGCCGCGGTGCATCCCGGAAATCTTTTCAATATCGTTTCACAACCTCTTTCATTATTTCCCTTTTTGGTTTATCCTGTATTTGGGAATCTTTTATGAAAAGTGGTATGTCACTGCTTTTTCTGTTTATAAAGGTAGAAATATCGTTATGATCATTTTTTTGACGGGGGAATTATTATGACAATTTCATTACCGGATTTTATATCCCAGCTCGGCTCCAATCCCGCGCTGCTCATCACCGTCATCCTGACACTTGGGGTTATTCTGGTGAACGGCTGGACAGATGCGCCAAACGCGATTGCAACCTGCGTTTCCACACGCGCCCTAAAGCCCAAGCCCGCGATCCTGATGGCCGCAGTGTTCAACTTTCTCGGCGTGCTGCTTATGACCATGGTAAACGCCACCGTCGCCTACACCATTTATAGCATGGTCGATTTTGGCGGGAACTCACACGAAGCTCTGGTCGCGCTGTGCGCCGCAATGGTAGCCATCGTTACATGGGCTACCGTGGCATGGCGCTTTGGGATTCCCACCAGCGAAAGCCATGCGCTCATTGCCGGGCTTTCCGGTGCTGCGATCGCAATGCACGGCGGCCTTGGCGGCATCAACGGCGCGGAATGGGTAAAGGTATTGTATGGCCTTGCGCTTTCCACCGGCCTTGGGTTTGGACTGGGCTGGGTATCCGCAAAAATCACGGCGTTTGCCGCACGGGATATTGACCGCCGCAAAACCACAAAATTTTTCCATTATGGGCAGATCGGCGGTGCTGCAGCTATGTCGTTTATGCACGGCGCGCAGGACGGGCAAAAATTTATGGGCGTGTTCCTTCTTGGCATCTTTCTTGCCAAAGGGCAGGCTAATGTGACGTCCTTTGAAATACCGATCTGGCTGATGATCCTGTGCTCCGTCGTCATGGCCCTCGGGACCTCGATCGGCGGCTACCGCATCATTAAGGCGGTTGGGATGGATATGGTCCATCTCAAAGGCTATCAGGGTTTTTCAGCCGACGTATCCGCCACCACCTGCCTGCTGATCTCTTCCCTTACGGGGCTCCCGGTCAGTACGACGCACACGAAAACCACTGCCATCATGGGCGTAGGCGCGGCACGGCGCGTTTCCTCCGTTCACTGGGGCGTTGTGAAGGATATGTTTATGGCATGGATACTTACCTTCCCCGGCTGCGGCGTCATAGGTTTTTTAATGGCGTTGCTCTTCATGGGAATCTTCTGAACCTTGCCGGTCTCAAATTTGAAAGGAATCTATTATGGCACGAAAAAACGCTTACAACTATTTTGACGAATTTGTAAAGCTCGTGGGCTATTCCTGCGACGGCGCGGAAATTTTGAATCGTACGCTGCGCGATTTTAATCCTGAAACAGTTGCCGAATCCATGAACGCGCTGCATGATATCGAGCACAGCGCGGACGACACCAAGCATCATATGATGAAGGTTCTGACGCATGAATTTCTCCCCCCGATCGAGCGCGAAGACATCACAGAGCTTGCCGAGCGGATTGACGACGTAACGGACGCCGTGGAGGACGTGATTGTAAAAATATACACCTTTAATATTCAGGCCATTCGTCCTGACGCACTCGAGTTCATGGATATTATCATGAACTGCTGCAGCACAATGAAAAAGGCCATGCAGGAATTCCATAATTTCAAAAAACCCGCCCTCCTTATGGAGTATATTATTGAACTCAACCGCCTGGAAGGCGAAGGCGACCAGCTATACACCAAAGCGATGCGCAATCTGCACGTGACCTCAAAAGATCCCCTCGAAATCATAGCCTGGTCCAAAACCTTCGACTATCTTGAAAATTGCTGCGACGCGTGCGAAGACGTTGCAAATACGCTTGAAAGCGTAATCATGAAAAACACCTGACCGTGCAAGTTCTACAGGCTTTGCACGATCCGGCTATCCTGACGAAATACAAAAAAGATCTGCGTTTTGATACGCGGATCTTTTTCGTGTCGGAATCAAAATGAATTGTCAGCTGCTTTTGCCTTCCCCTTTTTGACAGGGAGAATGGCTTTTATTTCAGACTTCCTCGTTCAGTTTAATGTTTGTTACGTTCAGTGTGCCGTCTTCAACGAACAGTCCAAATTTATGGAAGGGCACTCCTCCCGTCGGATCGTAGATGCGGTAGGAAAGCGCAAGCTCGTCGTTTACAAAGCATTCCACAAAGGAACCGTCCACAAACGCCTTGACGTCGATCTCCCTGCCGTTTTCAATCTTCAGGGGGCGTTCTATGGTTCTTGGGCCGTCGACCTCCATCGGCGCGTCGTCTATTTCCGGATTCAGTGTTTCCCAGAAAGGATCAAGCGCAACCGGGTAACGGGTGATGCTCACCCTGGAACGCGCGGGTTCGAAAATCAGCTCCCATGAAGGCGACAGGCCTTCCGTGCTTTTAAGCAGCAGGCCAAACGCGCCGTATCCGTCTTCCAGATTCAGCTTCGCATGCAGCATTACCGCATCTTTGCTTTGTTCTTCAAAGAAGCCGTATGCAAAGGTGGATGTGGATTCCACCCTGAGGGAATCTTTTTCCTCTTTCCAGTCGCCCATCATCGGCTTGAACTGCTTTGGCACGGGTTTCCCAAACGAATCCACGATTTCATGGGGCACGCATACGACAAGTGTGCCGTCCTCCTGCTGCAACAGCTCGTGCGGCATTGCCATATCGCCCGCGTAGGTCCATCTTCCCTCATTGGTCAGCGTTTCGCGTTCATAGATATTCCCCCACTGAAAACGGCGTTTGCCGTCTGTAAGCGATTTCGCCGCATAAAAACGCCTTCCGTCAAAGCCCGGGAGACGCGGCGTGCGCCACGGCCCATGGCAGCTCTTTGAAATACGGTATGTCGTTTTGGCGTTCTGGTCAAAGTGGGAATATACCAAATACCACCAATCGCCCATCTTAAACATCTCCGGGCATTCCGGGCAAACCATATACCAGGGCGAATATAAAACATGATCCTCGCTCCAGTTCCACAGATCGGATGACGTGCGGTAGGTAATAACGCCTTTCCTGTGGAACGGCCCGCCATCCTTATATCTGGCGGCCAGCACCATCCAATACACCTGTTCGTCTTCATTCCAGAACACGTAGGAATCGCGATAATCGATCTGCTCCAGATAGGGATCCGGACGCAAGGTCGGGAAGTCCGGACGCTTTGTATAATGATATCCGTCTTCGCTCGTTGCAAGGCTTATCTTCTGCGGATTTTCCGCGTCATGGTCAAACGACGTAAAAAACAGATAGAACATTCCGTCGTCCCGTTTGCGTACGAGGCTTCCGGTCCAGCACCCATCCTCATCCATCTGTCCCGGTTCACCGGGATAGAGCGCCGGCTCATGCACCGTCCAATGCACCATATCTTTGCTGGAAATATGGCGTTGTGTATCCTTGCTCCTGATTTCGGGTACAATTTCTCCCAGGGAGTCCCACGGCGGGCTTAAGTGTATCACATGATATTCCCCGTCAAAAAACAAAGGCATCGGATCACTGCAAGGCGGGTTCTTCGGGCCTGAACGGCGATAAATGTTAGACATAATGAAATCTCCTTACTTTTTATTATTTTATATGTTTGTCCTTTCGAACAAATCTTTATTATTTTCATATAGATCAACAAACAGTTGATATGCTTCGTCATAAACGTTCTTCGTTTTTGCAGACGGTTCGTACACAGTCTTATCAAATGCAATCAGGTGGCTGCTGTCCTGTGCCGTACGGAATATACCCGTGCCAAGCGCAGCCAGTATTCCTGCGCCGAGGCACGCCTGCTCCTTAACCTGTGAAACGACGATCTCTTTTCCAAAGATATCCGCCTGGATTTGCAGCCATACAGGGCTTGTAGCCGCTCCTCCTGACGCGATGATACGTTCAACGCCAATTCCCAGTTCGTCGAAAATATCGAGCGTTCCCTTGAGTCCGAAGGCAACCCCTTCCATTACGGCGCGGGCAAAATGCCTGTCGTCATGGATCAGCTGGAGCCCAAAGAAAATCCCTTTGGATTTTGGATTCATATAGGGTGTTCTTTCCCCTGTCAGGTGCGGAAGAAACACGATCCCTTCACTGCCCGCAGGAATCTGGGCCGCCATGTCGCTCAATTCCTCGAAGGATTGCTTTTTCAGGATATTGTCCTTGAGCCACCGCAGCGACATGCCGCTGCACAGGGTTGCGCCATAGATAATAAACGCTTTGTTGATCGCGTGGCAGAAGGTGTGCGTCCTGAGCTTCGGATCATATATATCCTCCGCTATGTAGGATGCGATCTCCCCGCCCGTGCCGATGTTGGACACCACGACGCCTTCCTGATACGCGCCGTTTCCAATGCACTGGCACTGCTGGTCTCCGCCGCCAAAGATGACCGGGATCCCTGCGCGAAGCCCTGTTTGCCTCTCACATTCCGGCGATACCTCACCTGCAATTTCAGTCGATTCGTGGCAATCAGGGAAAAAATCCCTGTCAAGACCTGTCCTGCAAATAAATTCTTCGCTCCAGCCTCTTGCCCTGACGTCAAAGCAGGTTGTGGACGACGCATCAGACGCATCCGCCCCATATGCCCCTGTCATCCTGTACCTGATATAATCCTTGGGCATCAGTACCTTATCGATCTGCCTGTAATGCTCCGGTTCGTTTTCCCTGATCCACATAAGCGACGGGAAGGCAAAGCCGGTGTATGGATCGTTATGCGCGATCCTCTTGATCTCATCCTCAGACAGCAGCTTTTTGATTTCCTCCACCTGTCTGTTTGAGCGCTGGTCCAGCCATATAATCGCCGGACGTACGGGCTTGCCGTTCGCATTCACGGCGACAAGGCCGTGCATCTGCCCCGACAGCCCAACCGCCGCAATTTTTTCAAACGCAGCCTGGTGGTCAGACTTCAGCTTTCCCAATGTATCGCAGACAGCGTTCCACCATTTTCCGGGGTTCTGCTCCGCATACCCCATTTGCGGCACAATCACCTCATAGCCCTGTGAAGCTACGTCAATTACGCCGTTTTCGCTGTCCAGCAGCAAAGCCTTTGTGCTTGACGTACCGATATCTATTCCCAATAAAATCGACATACTATTCCTCTGCGGCGGACAGTCCCGCCCCTCCTCAAGTGTTTACTTCGTTTTGTCGGCAGCTTAGAATTTTTCATTTCGTTTTTTCAGAAAATCGATGGTAACGGCAATCAGTATTACGATACCCTTCACAATGTCCTGCATGGACGAATCAATGGCCAATAAATTCATTCCGTTGCTCAGGATCGCTATGATGAGGCAGCCGATGATGGTACCCGATATGGTGCCTACGCCGCCGCTCATGCTGGTGCCTCCCAGTATAACCGCGGCAATGGCGTCCATTTCTGCTCCGTCTCCCACGCTGAACTGTCCGGAAAAGGTCCGCGACGCGCTGATAATTCCGGCAAACGATGCAAACAACGCAGCGAGGATAAAGACGACGAACGTCACCTTTTTGGCATTGATGCCGGCATAAGTCGCCGCCTGTTTGTTATCGCCCACCGCATAGATGTGGCGGCCAAATTTCGAATATGCCAGCAGCAGCCCGGTGATTGCGATGATGATGATCATAAATACGACAGGTGCGGGAATCGCACCGAAGTACCCTGTTCCGATAAATCCAAATAAATCGTCGTTTACCATGATCGTTTTATTCTGCGTATATACCTTTACGAAGCCACGGCCAATATTCATAGTGGCAAGCGTCACGATGAAAGAGGGAATTGTGGTTCGCGACACTACAAAGCCGTTAAACACGCCGATCAGCGTCCCGCAGCCCATTGCAAGGGGTATCGCCACAATCGAAGCCATGCCGTTGTTGGTGATAAAGCCTGCGCACAGGCAGGCCGACACCGCAATAACGGAACCAACCGATAAATCAATACATCCCAGGATGATGACCATTGTCATGCCGCATGCAAGAAATACGTTTGTGGACATCTGACGCAGTACGCTCAGAATGTTGCGCGACGTGGCAAACGAATCCGTCAGGATCGCCAGCACCACGCACAGCGCAGCCAGCCCGATGAGAATACCTATTTTGCTTTTGAGTCCTGTCATAAACGTATGCCCAAAACCCGAAAGTCCGTTTCTTTTTTCCAAAGTTACCTGAGCCTTCACTTTTCTATACCTCCAACTATTGTTACGCTACATCGGTTGTAGCCAGCATCATTATCTTTTCCTGATCCAGCTCTTCACGCCGGAGCACGCCTGTCGTTGTACCGTGGCACATCACGACCACCCTGTCGCTCATGTTAATGAGCTCCGGCAATTCCGAAGAAATCATAATGATCGACATTCCCTCGGCTGCCAAACCATTGATCAGCTCATAGATTTCAGCCTTTGTTTTCACGTCTACGCCCCTTGTGGGCTCGTCGAGTATCAGGATGCGTTTGGTACACAGCAGCCACCTTGCAATCAGCACCTTTTGCTGGTTCCCCCCTGAGAGTCCGGATACGCTCTGTTCCATCGTGGAAACCTTCACAGACATTTTATCGATATAGGTCTGCGCGAGTTCCTTTTCATGTCCGCGCTTTAGCGCCACGCCCTTGATGAAGTCTGATAAAACGTCAATGGTCATATTAAACCTGACGCTCTGTTCCAGAAACAGCCCCAGCTGTTTCCTGTCCTCCGGCACCATACCGATTCCAAGGTCAATCGCTTCGATGGGATCTGCGATTTTAATTTCCTTCCCATCCAGCTTTATGGTTCCGGCAGCCGGCTTTTGCAGGCCAAAGATGCAATTCATCGCTTCGCTGCGCCCCGCGCCCACAAGGCCCGAAAATCCCAGGATTTCTCCCTTCCGCAAATCAAAGCTGCAGTCCTTCACGCGCATACCGTCCGAAAGCCCCTTCACTTCCAGAATCACTTCGTCGGTTGCGGTATCCGTCTTTGTGTAATAACTGGATAATTCCCTGCCCACCATCAGCGAAACAAGCTTTTCGCGGGTTGAATCCTTTGTGACAACCGTGTCGACATATTGTCCGTCGCGCATGATGGTGATCCTGTCCGATATTTCATCAAGCTCGGACATCCTGTGTGAGATATATATGATTCCCATGCCCTGTGCTTTTAATTTTCTGACCGTATCGAACATGACCTCGACCTCTTTATTGGAGAGCGAAGAGGTCGGCTCGTCCATAACGATGATGCGGGCTCCAAAGGAAATCGAACGAACGATTTCAATCATCTGCTGTTCCGCAATATTGAGTTCTCCAAGCTGTTGGTTCGCTTTTATGTCAAGCCCAAACCGGTCCAGTATCGCCTGCGCTTCCCTGAGCTGCTGAGATAGCCTGACACTTCCAAACTTCCCGTCGAGTTCCTGGCCCAAATAGATATTTTCCGCTACCGACATGTGCGGGATCAGCATCAGCTCCTGGTGAATGATACTGATTCCATTTTGCCTGGCAGAGTTGATATCCTTGATTTCAACCTTTTTTCCCTCAATCAATATTTCGCCTTCATCTTTGGTATAAATGCCGCCCAGCACTTTGATGAGTGTTGATTTCCCCGCGCCGTTTTCTCCAAGCAGCGCGTGAACCTCTCCACCGCGCACCTCGAGTTGCACCTTGTCAAGCGCTTTGGTGCCCGGAAAGCTTTTGGATATATTTTTCATTTCCAGTAAAACGCTCATTCTCATACCTCCCTCATGTTTTTCTATTTCATCGGTCCTTACCCGTTATTCTCTTATTTCAATATTTTTGGTTGTATCAATGATCTTTTTTATTCCGGCGCGGAGGTGTCCGCGCCGGAATCTCTGCCTAATACTTCATTGTATTTGTTTGCTTTTCCTTATTGCCATGATTCCGCAAGGTAATCCTTAACGTTATCCCTGTCGATGATGAAAGGCTCGATGTAGATTTCTTTCTCAACGTTTTCGCCATTTAGTATTTTATAAGCGGCCTCGACGCTGGCTTTGCCGATGTTGATCGGCGACTGTGCCGCCGTTGCCCGGTAAACCGTATTTTTTGAAATTTCCGCCTTTGCTTCAGGGCCACCGTTTACGCCGTAGATTGCAACGTCTTCACCCGCGGCAACCACTGCTGCATACGCGCCCATACCAGATTCGTCGTTGATTGCGAATATCGCAACCAGGTCATCGTTGGCCTGCAGGATATCATTTGTGATTTCCAGGCCCTTTTCCGGCTTTCCGCCAGCATCCAGCTGTGCTACGACTTCAAAGTTGGAATCCTTGATGCCGTCGAGGAAACCGTCTGCGCGGTCAGTTGCAGCCGTGTTAACCGGAAGGTCGAGTACCGCTACCTTCCCGCCGTCCGGGAAGTCCTTTTTCAGTGCCTCTGCCGCCAGCTGTCCCGCTTTAAAGTTATCCGTAGCGATGAAGGTATCAACCTGTTCGATATTTACAACCGCGGAATCGAAGTTTACAACCGGGATCCCCGCTTCTACAAGCGCTTCCACCGCCGGTCTGCACGCTTCCGAGTCAACCGGATTGAAGAATACAAGGTCAACGCCCTGGCTGATAAAATCTTCTACAATCTGGAGCTGTGCGTTGCTGTCGGCCTGTCCTTCCAAATGGATGATGGTATCTCCATTTGCCGTAACCGCTTCTTCAATCGGAGCGTATACTGCGTCAAAGAAATCTCCCGCGCCCCATTCCGTGAAACCGAATTTGTAGTGCTTGTCGGAATCGTTTGACACGCCGCTTGCATCAGCGGAAGCCGTTGCTTCTGCCGACGGCGCTGTTGTGCTTTCCTCCGCCGCCGGTTCAGCAGGCGTAGAAGAGCATGCCACCAGCGCTACCGCCAATGCGAGGCACAATACGATTACCATGATTTTTTTCATTCTTTTTTCCTCCGTTTTTCTTTTTTAGTCCTTTTAACCGGACAAATAGATATTTGACTGATGTGGACGATAAATTGAAATTCGCGTAAAAAGCGTACACAAAGCAGAGCGAGGTTCAAAAAACCGCCAATAACAACCATGCTGACCGTTATGCTTTTTTTAAACGATAAGCATTATTATGTAGTTTTTCCTGTGTTTGTGATTTGATCTTCCGGTCAAATCCGTCCTGACTTTAATTGACTACGCATTTTTGCTGTCGCTAAACAGCAAAGGCATTGAAAACGCACGATTGATTGCAAGGGCCGCAGCGCCGTAATAGGCGGGATCCTTGTCAAAAGAAGTTAATCGAATCTCCAGTTGATTTATCACCCTCTTTATCGTCAGTTTACTGATAAGCTTCTCGAGTTCCTCTACTACCGGCAAGCCAATTTCGCTTACCTCGTCCCCTATTATGATAAGACTGGGATTATAGCTGTAAATAATATTGGTAATACCTGCTCCCAGATACTTCATAACCCTTTTAAAAATTCTGTAGGCAAACTTATCCTTTTCGCGCACCGCCTTTGCCAGCATGGCAAAATCAAATTCCATGGGGAGCGATGTGTCTCCATCGGCGCACGCCTGCCGCTCCTTGAGCGCCAGATTCAGGAAAGCGATGCTGGAGGCGTAAAGCGTCAGGCAGCCCCTGTTTCCGCATTCGCAACGCAAACCGTTGAACATAATGCTTGTATGGCCGATTTCTCCTGCGATGCCCTGCGAGCCCTTCATGATCTCGCCTTTATGATAAATCCCGCTGCCGATGCCCTGCCCGACCGCAACGTAAACGATCGTATCATCATCGTGCGGTTCACTGGAAAGCGTACACTCCGCCAGCACACCCGCATTCGCGTCATGGTCTACGACAACCGGAACATCAAAGCCCTTTTGCAGCTCCTCTTTGAGGGATATCCTCTCCCATCCCGGGAAATCCGCCACCGGCTCTATTTCCCCAACCTTTGAATAGTAGGGGCCAGGCACCGCAACGCCAATCGCGACGATATGCTTATCCGGATTGCCCGCAATCAAGTCCTTGATATCTTTCTTGATCCTGTGCAAAAGCAGCGTCAGTCCTGTACCGGGAACCTGTTCTTTTTTATAAAGTAATATTTCATCCCCAACAATGTTGAATAACCCAACGCTGTAAAACCGGCGTGTCAGCCTTACGCCGACTACAAAAAACTTTTGGTCGTTTATGGTAAGCCCAATCGACCTGCGGCCTTTTTTACCCTCTATCGAACCGGTCTCCCTTACGATATCCCAGGATATAAAATCATTTATAATATTTGTAATGGTTGCTTGTTTCAAACCCGATTGCTTTGCCAGCCTCGCCCGCGAACACAGCCTGTTGCGTTGCAGCAGCTTCAGGATCAGCGTTCGGTTCATCTCCTGGATGCTCTCAAGGTTCTTTCCTGTATCTTCCATAGGAGCCCGTCCTTTAGTCGTAGTGGTAAGATTTTTTATTTGTAAATTGGATTAATTGATTAATTTTCTTAATCATAACACCGGCTTTGTTGTTTGTCAACGCCTATTTCGCTGTTTTTTGATATTTTAATATTTTTCGTCAAAAATAAAAATCAGCATTTCGTTGCTTTTTTCCGCATTATAAAGGCGTTTTTCAACAAATTTCAAACGAACATCATTTCTTCTATTACTTAATCCATTAAATTAATTCGCCTAATTAACTAAATTGTATTGACATCGTTTTGGGGCTATGTTATTCTTCAGGTAATCGAATCCCAACCATATAATAGATATATAAAATCCAAAGTATATGCGGCCTTTTTATACAAACGCCGCTTTTTCCGGTCCGATCCATCCGGCAGCAAATAAACGCAATCAATTTACAGCGTATTAACTTATGGCGCCGCCGTAAAGGCTCGCCGCACAGCAGTTTCTATCAAATGCTTGCCGCGCAACCATTTGGCAAACCGCAATCAATAACAGGAGGTTCTTATGAAAGTCTTTCGCAGAAATCAAAACAATCTGCCATCCGGTGATGCAATTCCATTTTTCCACGATGGCGTTTACCATTTATTTTATCTCACAAGCCCGCCGGGAACCACACGCTGGCCCCAGCGCGTGCGTACCACATGGCAACACGCCCGTTCTACAGACCTTGTAACCTGGGAGGAATTGCCGCCCGCGCTCGTTCCCGGCAACGAGCCGGATCCTGACGCAAACGGCTGCTGGACAGGCTCCGCTATCTTTGCAGACGGAATGTATCATATTTTTTATACCGGTTACCACATCAGCGGGGACTCCCCCCAAACGATATGCCATGCAACCAGCAAAGACAGCGTCACCTGGACAAAAGATTCCGCCAATCCTTATATTGTGCCCGACACAAATCTTTACGAAAATATAGACTGGCGCGATCCTTATGTGTTTTTTAACACAGAGGACGACTGCTATTGGATGATCCTCTCCGGGCGGCACAACGCCGGTCCGGACAACAGGCGCGGATGCGTTATACTTTATAAATCAACCGACCTGAAAACCTTTGAGCATTATGGCCCAATCTACGACGCTTACCACACCAACTGCCCGGAATGCCCGGAAATGTGGAAAATGGATGATTTCTGGTATCTGTCCTATTCACGGTTTTCCGAACGCGCCCAAACCTTTTACCGTTATTCCAAATCGCCCTACGGGCCGTGGCGTACTCCCGTTTACGACGGAATTGACGGACGCAGGTTTTACGCCGCCAAATCCCTTGTGAACGATGAAGGCAGGCGCTTTTATTTTGGCTGGCTGCACGACCGCGAAGGCGGTACGGACGACGGCTGGTGGCAATGGGGCGGCGTTTTTGGGATTCCCCACGAGGTCGCCCCAATGGGCGGTGGGAATCTTGACGTATTCATGCCGGAGGAATTCCACAGCGCTTACACGAAGCACATCCCCACCGGATTCACGCCCAAACTGGGAGATATCAGGCTTTATGGCGATAAGGCCATTGAACTGAAATCCACAGGCACGCTTTCCTACGGTTATTTTGACACGAAGGAAACCGGGATTTTGTTTGAATGCGACGTACTGCCCACAGATATTGGCGACTATTTTGGAATCACCCTGAAAACGGACGAAGACCTGGACAAAGGCTATCTGCTTGTGTTTGACTATGCAATGCAGCGGCTTTCCGTCAATAAGATGCCTGCGCCGCTCGATCCTTTTTGGGCTACCCTTTCCGGCAAGGAACAACCGGCCCCCGAGGCAGACGGCCCGCGCGTATGTGAAAAGCCTTTTCGCTTTGAACCCGGCGAATACATCAACGTAAAAATTGTCCTGGAGCATGATTCCTTTGAAATTTTCGTGGACGATATGATCGCATTTTCCTACCGGGCCTACGAAGAAGCCCCTTACAACCTTGGCGTATTCGCGCAGGACAGCAGCGTGGAATTTCACAACCTCTCAATCAAAAAATAATCCCTCCTTTCGGATGTTTATCAGGGAGTAATGTTTCCTGATACCGGTCTCCACCGCATCTGAAGCATAAAAAAAGAGCTGTCCCTGAAAATCAGGGACAGCTCTTTTTTATTCTTTTACCGCATCCTGCCCAAACGACCGGATTTTTTCATACCGCTTTTCCAACAGCTTATCGATCGGTTCCTTTTGCAGCTCGCGCACTGCGTCTGCAAGATACTTTTTCACAATCCTGGCAAACTTGCCTTTATCGTCCGAGTGCGCGCCGCCTTCCGGCTCTGGAATCACATCGTCAATAAATCCAAGTTCCTTTACCTCCGCGGCTGTCATTCGCATCAGCTCCGCGGCTTCCGCAGCCCGCGAGGAATCCTTCCATAAGATACTGGAAAAGCCCTCGGGCGAAAGAATGGAATATACGGCATTTTCAAGCATAGCGAGCCTGTCGGCTACTGCAAGTGCAATCGCGCCGCCGCTTCCGCCTTCGCCGATAAACAGGCCGATCACCGGCGTTTTGAGCCTGGAAAGCTCAAGCAGGTTCCGCGCAAGCGCTTCGCCCATGCCGCGTTCCTCCGCACCAATCCCGCAAAACGCTCCCTGCGTATCCACAATGCAGATTACCGGGCGGTGGAACTTCTCCGCCTGCCGCATCAGCCGCAGCGATTTACGGTAACCTTCCGGGTTGGCGCATCCAAAATTGCGCGTCACCTTTTCGCGCAGGTCTGCGCCTTTTTCCTGTCCGACCACCGTAACGGGTATGCCGTCCAGGTATCCGATGCCGCCGATCACCGCCGCATCGTCTGCGAACAGCTTATCGCCGTGCATTTCCATAAAATCATCAAAGATATATTTGATCATGTACTGCGCTGTCGTCCGTTTGGGATCGCGCGCTGTTTGTACGATCCCCCATGCCGAGCGTTTTTCACTCATTTCGCGCCACCTCCCGTATGCAGCTTCAGCACCTTCGTGAGCGTTTCCTTTAGCTCGCCACGCGGTACGATCATATCGATAAAGCCCTTTTCCATCAGAAACTCCGCCGTCTGGAAGGTGGGCGGCAATATCTGCTTCACTGTCTGCTCGATCACACGCCGTCCCGCAAACCCAATAATTGCGTTCGGCTCAGAGATCGTCACATCGCCAAGCATCGCAAAGCTTGCGGTTACACCGCCTGTTGTTGGATCTGTCAATACTACAATATATGGAAGCCCTTCCTGATCGAGCCTGCCGATCATAGCAGCGGTTTTGCTCATCTGCATCAGGGAAACAAGGCCCTCCTGCATGCGTGCGCCGCCGGAAACCGTAAAGGCAACAAGCGGCAGTTTCTTTTGCAGCGCAAGCTCTGCTGCACGCGCAAACTTTTCTCCCACAGCCGCGCCCATAGAGCCCATCATGAAAAAGCCGTCCATTACGGCGATCACCGCCGGCTGCCCGCCGATCGTGCATTCGCCTGTGATAATCGCTTCCTCTTCATTGGTATAAGCGCGGATTTTTTTGATCTTTTGTTCGTAACCGGGAAAGTCGAGCGGATTCTTTCCAATGAGCCCGCAGTCTATCTCCGTAAAGCTGCCGTCATCCGCCGTGTAAAGAATCCGCTGGCGTGCGGAAAGCCTGAAATGATAATGGCAATTTGTGCATACGTTAAGGTTTGCAAGAAGATCGTCCGTATAAATAACGGCCCCGCATTCAGGGCACTTTTCCCACATGCCCTCCACCTGCTCCTCATCGTGGGCGACAGGCGGATTGATGATCTGCTCCTCCGGCAGTACCGGCATCTCCGTCTGCTGGTTTGTGCGATATACGCGCATCGTAATGTCTTTGCGTTTTTTAGAAAATAAACCCATTGATTATTTTGCCTCCATGATACGCCCCACAAGCCCGGTATCGAGCTTTCCAGTGATCACGTCTTCATTGTTCAAAAGATCGAGTTGGAAATCCGCATTTGTTTCTACGCCGTCCACAACAAGCTCCGTAAGGGCTGCGCGCATTTTGGCCATTGCACGCTCGCGTGTGGGCGCGTGCACAATCAGTTTACCAATCATGCTGTCATAGGTTGGCGGAATCTGGTAACCGGTATACATTGCCGTATCAAACCTCACACCCGGCCCTCCCGGAAGGTGCAGCGCGTCGATCATACCGATTGACGGCATAAAATTCTTTTCCGGATCCTCCGCGTTGATACGGCATTCAATCGCATGTCCCATCAACGGAATATCCTTTTGCTCAAAGGAGAGCTTTGCCCCGTTCGCAACCAGTATCTGCTCGCGCACAATATCCTTGCCCGTAATCATCTCTGTCACCGGGTGCTCTACCTGCACGCGCGCGTTGAGCTCCATAAAATAATAATTGCCCGACTGCTCGTCGTATAAAAATTCAATCGTTCCCGCATTTTTATAACCGGACGCCTTCGCGGCGCGTACCGCCGCCTCGCCGATCTCCCGGCGCTTATCATCGCCAAACGCGATGCTGGGCGCCTCTTCCATCACCTTTTGGTTCCTTCTCTGCAAAGAACACTCGCGTTCGTACAAATACACCGCGTTTCCATGATTGTCGCACATGATCTGCACTTCAATATGCCGCGCGTCCATAATACATTTTTCCATATAAAGCGTCCCGTCGCCAAACGCCCCCAACGCTTCTTTATACGCCGCGTCAAACGCATCCTCAAGGTCTGCCTCCTGGTCTACCTTGCGTATCCCGCGGCCTCCGCCGCCGTTCGCAGCCTTGATCATGACCGGATACCCAATCTTCTTGGCGATCTTTTTGGCTTCGCGTGCGTTTTTAAGCGCCTCAAGCGAACCCGGAATAATCGGCACATCCGCCTCAGTCATGATTCGCCTCGCCATCAGCTTATCGCCCATTTTTTCCATTGCGTCCGCATCGGGGCCGATAAAAATCACGTTGCTTTTATTGCACATGCGCACAAATTTTGAATTTTCAGATAAAAAGCCGTAGCCCGGATGGATTGCGTCCGCTCCTGATATGCTGGCTGCAGAAAGCAGGTTGTACGCATTCAGGTAGCTGTCCTTTGGCGCAGGCGGCCCAATGCAATATGCCTCATCCGCAAGCTGCGTATGCAGGGCATTTGCATCGATCGTCGAATATACCGCAACGGTTTCTATCCCCATCTCGCGGCACGCACGTATCACACGAACGGCGATCTCCCCGCGGTTAGCAATCAAAACCTTATTAATCATTGAATACTCCTTCACTCATGCAAAGCGTTTGTGCGCGTCTTCAGTCCTGCTTCACAAGCACGAACAAAATCTCTCCCTCGCACACAACCTGATCCTTTACGGTCGCTTTGACTTTTCCCTTGCCGCCCATCGAGGACAGCCGCAGGATTTCCGTTTCGAGGATCATGTCGTCCCCCGGCTTTACCATGCCGCGGAAACGAACCTTATCGATTCCTCCAAATACGGCAAGACGCCCTTTATACTTCTCATCCTGCAAAATTGCAACAGCACCTGCCTGCGCAAGTGCCTCTGTAATCAATACGCCCGGTAAAATCGGATTCCCCGGGAAATGCCCTTTGAAGCAAAACAAGTCCTCGCGGATACGCCACAGCGCCTTGGTGCGCTTTGCCACCTCGCACTCCAGGACTTCGTCCAAAAACAGGAACGGGGCGCGATGCGGAATAATTTTTTTGATGCCTTCCTGATCAATCATTATCTGGCTCCCCCCGTCTTAAATATAGTTGAACAAAAGCTGGCCGTATTCCACACTGTCGCCGTCTTCGCAGGCAACCCATGTGATTTCGCCATCCTCTGGCATTGTAATCTCGTTCATCAGCTTCATCGCCTCAACCATGCAGATGATATCACCCTTTTTGAGCTTGTCGCCAATTTTGACGTCCTTGCCCTCTGAAAGCTTATGATATACGCCCACCAGCGGGGAAACGATTTCCTTGCCGCGGCTTTCCTGCTGAACCGGAGCCTCCGCCGTAGCAGGAGAAGCGGGCGCTTCTGCCGCAGGCGCCGCCGTCGGCATAGCAGCCACCGGTCCGGAAGCGATTTGCGCGGAAATCTGCGGAGGAGCCGTTACATAAACCGTTTTTGACTCTCCGGTGCCACGTTCCATTTTGAGACTGAAATCGCCGTCGTTTAATTCAAATTTACTCAAATCTGTGTCGTCCACAGCCTTGAGGAGTTCCAGTACTGATTTTAAATCCACTGTTTCGCACTCCTTTTTATCATTCAAAATTTATACTACTCAAACCTTTTTAAACAGCAGCGCCGCGTTATGTCCGCCAAATCCAAGCGAATTTGAAAGCGCAGCCTGCACGTCCAGTTTTCGTCCTTCGTTCGGAACATAATCAAGGTCGCATTCCGGATCCGCCACCTGGTAATTGATTGTCGGCGGGACAAAGCCGTCCACAATACTCATGATCGAAAAAATTGCTTCGATACCGCCTGCTGCGCCAAGCGCGTGGCCTGTCATCGATTTTGTGGAGGATACCGGGATTTTGCAAGCGTCTTCGCCAAATACCTGCTTGATCGCCATTGTTTCCGTTTTATCGTTAAGCTCTGTCGACGTGCCGTGCGCGTTGATATACGAAACCTCCGACGGCTTCATCTCCGCGCTGAGAAGCGCATTTTGCATTGCCTTGGCAACCGCTGCGCCGGTCGGCTCCGGGGCGGTCATATGGTAAGCGTCGCACGTTGCGCCATAGCCCACAATTTCCGCATAGATGCGCGCGCCGCGTTTTTTTGCCATTTCATATTCTTCCAGCACCAGCACGCCCGCGCCTTCGCCGATCACAAAGCCGCTGCGTTCCAGATCAAAAGGAATCGACGCGCGTTCCAGCACATCTGCTTTGGTCAGCGCCTTAAGCCCCAAAAATCCGGAGATCGCCAGCATTTTGATCGGAGACTCCGCGCCTCCGGCGAGCATCGCGTCCATATATCCGTCCTTAATCAGGCGGTAGGAATCACCAATGGAGTGATTGCCTGACGCGCATGCCGTTGCGATCGAGGTACAATACCCTTTGAGCCCGTGCCTGATGGCGAGGTTCCCCGACGCCATATTGCTGATCATCATGGGAATCAAAAGCGGGTTAACCCGCTTAAAGCCCTTTTCGTTGAGCTTGGTAACTTCTTTTTCCATTGTGTCAAGGCCGCCGATACCGCTCCCCACAAGCACGCCAAACCGGAACGGATCGCACGGGAGCTCTTTTCCCTGCTCAAGTCCTGCGTCCGCCATTGCCTGACTGCCTGCAATCACACCATATTGCGCATACTCGTCATAACGGCGCACTTCTTTTTTGTCAAGAAAATCAAGCGGATCAAGATTTTTCAGCTCTCCCGCAAAATGGACAGGCAAATCTTCCGCTCCTGCTTTGGTGAGCGGCCCAATTCCATTTATGCCGTTTTTAACGTTGTTCCACGCTTCATTTACCGTATTTCCGGTTGGGGAAAGGATGCCCATTCCTGTTACAACAACTCTTCTGCCCATATAATTTTGTTCCTTCCAATCTATAATCCGCCCGCAACGCTTATGAGCGCCACGCCGGCAAAGCCTTTGCCTGATCCCTTATTACATATACATTCCGCCGTTGACGGAAAGCACATGCCCTGTGATATAAGACGCCGCCTCGCTTGCAAGAAAAGCGACTGCGTCGGCAATGTCGTCCACAGAGCCGCCTCGCCTGAGCGGAATGCTGCCTAAAATTTCCTCGCGCGCCTTCTGGGGCATTGCATCTGTCATCGGTGTTTCCACAAAGCCCGGCGCAACCGCATTCACAGTGATGTTACGCGAACCGATTTCCTTTGCCAAAGATTTTGTAAAGCCAATCATCCCTGCCTTAGACGCAGAATAATTGGTCTGTCCGCCCTGACCGCACAAGCCGACTACGGAGGCCATGTTGATAATACATCCGCTTCTCTGCTTCATCATGTAAGGCACAGCATGGCGGCAGCAGTTAAATACGCTCTTCAGGTTCACGTTGATTACCGCGTCAAAATCCTCTTCTTTCATGCGGGCCAGCAAACCGTCCCGCGTGATGCCTGCGTTATTGACAAGAATATCGATAGAACCAAAGGTTTCCACCGTCTGCTTCATCATCGCTTCCACTTCGCCAAATTTACTTACATCCGCTTTGATCGCGATTGCCTTTACGCCCTTTTTCTCGATCTCCGCAACCGCTCCGGCGTAATCCTCGTCCTCAAATAAATAATTGACTACAATGTTATTGCCTTCATCCGCAAGCCGCAGGGCAAGTTCCCTGCCAATCCCGCGCGAAGCTCCTGTGATCAGTGCTGTTTTTGCCATTGTAAAATCCTCCAGTATCTCCGGAATCAAAATCCCAGCTCTTTGAGTCCGCTTACCGCCGCCTCAAACGATTCAAAATCATTGATACAATATGTATTCACGCCCTTGTCGATCCTGCCTGTAAAGCCTGTGAGCGTCTTCCCCGGGCCTACCTCCACGAACGTATCGTAGCCCTCGCCGATCATCGAACGTATAATCTGTTCGAACAGCACTGGGCTGGATGTCTGCTCCGCCATTACCTGTTTCATTGTCTGCTCTTCGTACGGCATTCCGGTACGGTTTGCATAAAGGATAAATTCCGGTACGCCGAACTGCGCGCCCTCAATCTCCCCCAAAATATTTTTTGCAGCCTGTGCCATATGCGACGAATGGAACGCGCCGTTTACCGGCAGCCGCATACACTTGATTTTATTTTCCTTGCAGTACGCCATCATCGCCTCGATGCGCGATAAATCCCCCGCAACCACGGTCTGCCCCGGGCAGTTGTAATTGACCGGAATCAAAACGCCGCCGCCTGCAAACTGCTGTGCAAGCTGCCTGACCTCCTCCGCCGTTTTCCCGAGCACCGCCGCCATTGCGCCTTCATGCTCCTCAGATGCCTGCTGCATCCACGCCGCGCGCTTTTCCACAAGCCGCAGCGTTTCCTCAAAGGGCAGCACGCCCGCAGCCGTTATCGCGGCATATTCGCCGAGAGAAAACCCCGCAGCCGCGCCGGGACGTATCCCCGCAGACTTCAAAGCCTCGTATGCAGCGACATCCACTGTAAAAACAGCAGGCTGCGTATTGATTGTCTGATTCAGTTCACTTTGCTCTGCCGAAAAGCACATATCCAAAATTCCGGGATGGACCTTCTCCGCCCGTTCAAACAATGCCCGCGCTGCGGGAACGTTGTCAAAAAGGCTTTTTCCCATTCCGGTCTTTTGCGCGCCCTGCCCGGCAAAAAGCACCGCCAGTTTACCCAATAGTCAGTTCCTCCAAACAAATATGCGAAAGCGCAAAATAGATACTTTTGCGCCCGCATTCCTGTTTCATTCTAAAAAAATAATTGCTTATTTGTTGTCTTCGATATATTTTACGAGGTCTGCAACGCTTTTCAGGTTTTCCGCTTCCTCCACGGATACGTCAAATTCTTCTTCGATGTCCATTACGATTTCAACCATGTCCAGAGAATCGATCTTGAGACTCTCAAAGGTTGCGTCCATTGTGATATCGTCAACGTCGATATCCATTTTGTCACTGATAATTTCCGCTATTTTCTCATAAATCATTTGCTTTTCCTCCATAGAAAAATAATTAATCAAACGCTTTGTAACCGCGTTTTTACCTGTTTACCACTCGTATACCGCGCAGCCGGACGATAAGCCGCCGCCAAAGCCCGCGATTACAAGCTTCTGCCCTTTTTTGAGCAAGCCCTTTTTGTTCATCTGGTCAAGCGCAATCGGAATGCTCGCAGCCGACGTATTGGACGTATCGTCGATATTGGAATAAAACTTTTCGATTGGCTGTCCAAGGCGCTGTGCGATGGTTTTCGTAATGCGCTGATTGGACTGGTGCATCAGGAACCAGTCGATTTCCTCAGGCGTTTTGCCCGTTTCCTCGAGCGCAACGTTGATGACGCGTTCCGCCTCGCGCGTTGCAAATACGTATACCTCGCGCCCTTTCAGCGATGCGTAGGAAGGCTGGACTATGCCGTCCACAAGCGTATTCATGCCGTTGATCTCAATGAGCCCGTCCGTATCCGGCTTGGAATACACCTCAAAATACTCAAGGTTATCGCCATACTCCACAACCATAGCGCCCGCTCCATCCCCAAACAGAATACAGCTTGCGCGGTCGTCCATATTCATAAAACGCGAGAGCGTCTCGCTTCCGCACACCAGAAACGGCTTGCCGCCCGGTTTCAAAAGGCCTTCCACCGCCTTTAGCGCAAACATAAACCCAGTACATGCAGAGTTTACGTCAAAGCAAACCGCCACAGGGATTTCAAGCTCGCGCTGGATCTGGCTTGCCACGGAGGGCACGCCCATTTCATTCGTCACAGACGCGACCACGATCCCGCCGAGGTCGTCCTTCGTGATCCCCGCTTCCTTCATCGCGATGTTTGCCGCGATTACGCACATATCCTTGTTCCACATTCCGTTTTCCACGTAATGCCGGCGCTTGATGCCCGTGCGTTTTGTGATCCATTCGTCAGACGTATCTATAATTTTTTCAAAGTCCTCATTGGTCATCACCTTTTCAGGCAGGTAACTGCCGGTGCCCATGATACGTATACCCATATTTCCTCCAGTAACGTCGTCCTCTTCTATAAGTCAAAATTTAGACAGTATAATAATATTCTAATCCACTGTAAATGTCAATCAAAACAGGAGCCGGAGGAACGCTCCCGCTTCTCCCCCCGCTCCTTTTATTCTTACTGATTCGCCTCTTTTGTGTAATTAAGCAGCCCACCTGCGAGCAGCATTTCACGCAGGCGCGGCGAAATACTCAGCTCTACTTCAAAGCTTGCTCCCTTGGTTTCGTTATTTACAATGAAGATTTCCCTGCCTTTCACGTTTTCACGCACACCGGTAATCTTCAGTACATCGCCCTGGTCGATCTTATCGTAATCCGCTTCGTTTACAAAGGTGAGCGGCAAAATTCCGTTGTTGATGAGGTTTGCCATGTGGATACGTGCAAAGCTCTTTGCGATAACGGCTTTAACGCCAAGATACAGCGGCGCAAGCGCGGCGTGCTCTCTTGACGAGCCCTGCCCGTAGTTATGCCCCGCGACAAGGATCGATTTTCCGGCTGCCTTCGCGCGGCCCGGGAACGTCTCGTCTACAGGCGTCAGGCAGAAATCTGCCAGATACGGAATATTGGACCGGTAGGGAAGCAGCTTTGCATTGGAGGGCATAATGTGATCCGTTGTGATGTTATCCTCCATTTTCAGCATAACCTCCGCCTCGATCTCATCCGCAAGCGGCTCGTGTTTGGGGAAGGGCTTGATGTTCGGACCGCGTACCACTTCTACCTCACACGCGCATTCCGCTGGAGGAATAATCATGTTGTCGTTTACCTCAAATTGCTCCGGCATATCGACGTCGAGGATCGAAAGGTCTGAAAGCTCCATCGCATCCGATAAGTATCCGTTTAATGCTGTCACCGCGGCCGTTTCAGGACTTACGAGATATACGCTTGCGCTTTTTGTCCCGCTTCTTCCAAAGAAATTCCTGTTAAAGGTACGCACGGAAACCGCATCCGTCGCTGGAGACTGCCCCATGCCGATGCACGGTCCGCAGGCGCATTCCAGAATGCGCGCGCCCGCATCGATCATATCGGCAAGCGCCCCGTTTTTGGCCAGCATATTCATCACCTGCTTGGAGCCGGGTGAAATCGTCAGGCTTGTATGCGGGTTTACTGTCTTTCCTTTCAGGATAGCCGCAACGCGCATCAGGTCGCGATAGGAAGCGTTGGTGCAGCTTCCAATACATACCTGGTCTACTTTGATCGGGCCGATTTCCCCGATCGTCTTGACATTATCCGGGCTGTGCGGCATCGCGGCCATTGGCTGCAGCGTGCCAAGGTCAATTACAATGTGCTCGTCATACTGCGCGTCCGCATCCGCAGAAAGAGGCGTAAAGTCTTTTTCCCTGCCCTGCGCCGCGAGGAATTCCCTTGTGGCTTCGTCACTGGGGAAAATGGAGGTCGTCGCTCCAAGCTCCGCTCCCATATTGGTAATGGTGGCGCGCTCCGGAACAGAAAGGGCTTTCACACCCTCGCCCGTATATTCGATGATCTTACCCACGCCGCCTTTTACGCTCATCACGCGCAGCACTTCCAAAATCACGTCCTTTGCCGATACGCCCGGTTTCAGCTCTCCCACAAGCTCCACATTTACAAATTCAGGGCAATTCAGGTAATATGCGCCGCCGCCCATTGCCACTGCAACGTCAAGGCCGCCCGCGCCGATTGCAATCATTCCAATCCCGCCGCCCGTTGGCGTGTGGCTGTCTGATCCGAGAAGCGTAGCCCCCGGCACGCCGAATCTCTCCAGATTCACCTGATGGCAGATACCATTGCCCGGACGCGAAGCATAGATTCCGTGTTTTTTTGCGACGCTCATAATATAATTATGGTCGTCCGCGTTTTCAAATCCGCTTTGCAGCGTATTGTGGTCAATATACGCCACAGACCGTTTGGTCTTTACGCGGTCGATGCCCATCGCTTCAAACTGCAGGTATGCCATTGTTCCGGTAGAGTCCTGTGTCAGCGTGTAATCGATACGGATGGAAATCTCGCTTCCGGGAATCATTTCGCCTGAAACAAGATGTTGCTCCAATATTTTATAAGCCAGCGGTTTACCCATTCTTTTTCTTTGCCTCCGTTATTCTACTTAATTATATACCTGCTTATTTTATACGTTTTACCTACTTTTTTCAAGTAGCGTGCCTTTCTTTTTGACGCTGTCGACTATATAATATAATATAGTATAGTATCATTAATTCAATGTGAAGTTGGTGTCATATGCGGCAAAAAACACAGAAGCAGTTTTTGCAAAAAAATATCGTCGTATTCGTTTTGGCAATCGTATGCTGCCTGCTCTGGGGAAGCGCCTTCCCGGTGGTAAAGCTCGGCTATGCCGCCTTTGCGATCTCCTCAGGGGACACCGCCTCGCAAATCCTTTTCGCGGGGCTTCGTTTTGCTCTTGCTGGCGCGCTTGCCATTCTTATCGGCAGCGTATTGAAAAAACGGTTTCTTCTTCCGCAGAAGGCCTCCCTGCCGAGCATTGGCAAACTGGCCCTCGTCCAGACGATTGCCCAATATCTGTTTTTTTATATTGGCCTTGCGAACACCACCGCAGTGAAATCCGCAATCATCGGAGGCACCTCCTCCTTTCTGGCCATCCTGATCGCATGCTTTTTGTTCCGGCAGGAAAAATTCACAAAAGCAAAGTTTGTAGGCTGCCTGCTTGGATTTTCCGGCATTATTGTCGTTAACCTGCAAAGCCTTGGCTCCGTTTCCGGCTTCACCTTTTTCGGCGAGGGCTTTATCCTGTTTTCGAACATTGCCTATGCCATGTCCTCGTCCATGATCAAAATCTATTCCAAACAGGAAGATCCTGTGGTTCTTTCCGGATACCAGTTTTTATTCGGCGGTATTGTGATGACAATCGTCGGACTTTTGCTGGGCGGCGCGCTCCCCCATATTACAATGCAGGGAATGCTCATGCTTATTTACCTGGCGCTTGTTTCTGCGATTGCCTATTCCGTATGGGGGATGCTCCTGAAATACAATCCGGTTTCCAGGGTTGCCGTATTCGGCTTTATGATACCGGTATGCGGCGTACTCCTTTCCGCGCTGCTGCTAGGAGAAACAGATCAGGCATTCCACCTGCAAAGCCTTTTGGCACTGCTGCTGGTTTGCGCCGGAATCATCATAATCAACAAGGTTCGCCCGCCAAAAAAGAATGCGGCGCTCTACAAAAACTGATAGCGCTTCAGGTTATCTGGTTACAATAAAAAGAAGGACGGTTATTAAGAAATGATTACAGTATGGGGCAAATTATACAAAAATGGTAAAACGCTTCTCGCCAGCACCTGCACAAGCAGCAAGCCGGATTTTTCGGACGCTCTTTTGGAGTGCCTCGAAAGCTTTGCCAAAGAATTCGACATAGAAGTACCCATGTGGCATTCCAATCATACCAAACAAATGGGGCTGTTCCGTAAGGCGACATTCAAGCCGGATGATTTTGTGGACAGGTTCCCCTATGATAAATTTGAAATACAAATTCTGGACAGCTGACAGACTGCCAAAAGAAAGGATCCCATGAAAAAAATTGCTTTTTACGACGCGAAGCCATACGACAAAACATGGTTTAACGAGTACAGCCGCGAATACGGTTTTGAATTGAAATATTTTGAAAACAAGCTGAATGCGGACACTGCGGTTATGGCGGGCGGCTGCGACGGCGTATGCGCCTTTGTAAACGATACGGTAGATGCGGAAACGATAGACGTTCTTTACCAGAATGGTATCCGCGTGCTTGCATTGCGCAGCGCGGGCTACAACAACGTTGATTTCAAGGCCGCCTGGGATAAAATACATATCCTGCGCGTACCCGCTTATTCGCCATACGCCGTAGCCGAGCATGCAATGGCCCTGCTTTTGACTTTGAACCGCAAAATCCATCACGCCTACAACCGTACGCGGGAATTTAATTTCAGCTTAAGCGGCCTTGCCGGCTTTGACCTGCACGGAAAAACAGCGGGCGTAGTAGGCACCGGGAAGATCGGCCAGATTTTTATCGATATCTGCAAGGGCTTCGGCATGAAAATCCTTGCGTACGACCTTCATCCGAATGAGGAGCTGGGCATCGAATATGTGGACTTTGCCACCCTTTGCCGCGAATCGGACGTAATCTCCCTGCACTGCCCGCTGACAAAGGAAACGCAGCATCTCATTAATGGCGGCTCTATTTCAGGTATGAAAGACGGCGTAACTCTGATCAATACATCCCGCGGAGCCCTTATTGACAGCGAGGCGCTTGTAGACGGACTGAAAAGCGGAAAAATCGGCGCGGCGGGGCTTGACGTATATGAGGAGGAAAGCGAGCTCTTTTTCGAAGACTTTTCCAATACCGTCGTGCAGGACGATGTTCTCGCGCGGCTGATTTCCATGCCCAACGTAATCATTACGTCCCATCAGGCGTTTCTTACGAGGGAAGCATTGCAGAATATCGCCCGGGTGACGCTCGAAAACTTAAGCGCATATTTTCAGGATCAGCCCCTGTTTAACGAAATCTGTTACCAGTGCAAATCAATGCCCTCGTGTGATAAGTTCCATAACAAACGGTGTTTTTAAATTTCTCCCTGATTTGCCTTCTCGTTCTCCATGCAGGGCTTGCAAAAGCCCTTTGCCGCAGGATCGTCGTTCGGCTGAAAGCCAACGCCCCTGATTTGCCCCGCCTCTCCTACGATAATAAAGGCGTTGGGATCGATTTTATGGATCAGATGGTACATCTTCGTTACCTCCGGCCTGCGCACCGCGCAAACAAGCATCTCGCCTTCCTGGCCGGTATATACGCCGCGCGATTTGAGCGCCGTAACGCCCCTTCCAAGCCGGCAGATGATTTCATTTGCAATAAGGTCGTTTTTCTTTGAAATAATAAACAGCATCTTACCGGTGGCAATGCTGGTACCGTACAAAATCGCGTCGATTACCTTTGATTCGATAAAAATGACGATAATCGCGTACAGTGGACTTTCCAGGTTCCCATATACGAAGCCGGAGCACGCAACCACGATCACATTCGTAATCAATATCATTTTCGCCATCGGAATATGCGGCCATCGCTTGCTCACGAGGTTTGCGACAAGGTCTGTGCCTCCCGTCGTGCCCCCGCGCATCAGTATGAGCGCAATCCCCGCTCCATAAAGCGCTCCACCAAATACGATCGTAATCAGCGGATCGCCCTGATAGACCGGAAGCAGCCCCTCCGTCACATCAATCATCACCGATGAAATGATCGTCGCGGCGACGGTCTTGATCACAAATTGAAAACCGAATGCAAAAAATCCCAATAGAAACAAAGGAATATTCATCACGATCACCATGGTACCAATGGGCAGCCCAAACACGTAATTGAGCATAGTCGCGATACCGGTCAGCCCTCCCGGCGCAATGTTGTTCGGCGATATAAAGGAATTAATCGCGATCGCAAATACAAAACTTCCCACCAGGAACAGTATGAGATCGATCGTCAGCGTTTTGGCGTTAATGCGTTTCTTCATCCTAATTGCCTCCTCATTCTGAAAAGCATCCAGCATACCCTTTTTCCACTATTTTAGCACAAATAACAGTTGACTCTCCCATTGTTTGCTTTCTTGTTACATCTTTCGTACAATTCCCGGTTTATATACAAAACAAAGAGTGTATTATGTATAAAACCGATCAAGCAGGGAGGGAAACAAAATGACAATGCACGGACACCGCTCCGCGGTTCACGATAACGAAATCCGCAAGGAGCGCGACGCTTACGAGGCGGAAAACAGCCAGAAGCAGGCGCGGCTCAAAGAGGAAGTGGACAAACACAGGGAGCATGAAAGGGAATCCCGGGAATCCCAAAAATACGAATCTGAAGAAAAAGAATAACACAAAAGCCGCCCTTCACATTGGGCGGCTTTTGATATTTGCAATCAAACTCCACGGCTTCATACGCCGGGATTGTTTTATGCTTTCGAAAGCTTGACTACTTTTACAGGCGTATCACAATGTCCGCATTTGTACTCGTTTTCCGAAGCCTGGTCCATTGACCGGAATTTACATATAACCCTGCATTTTGGACACACGCCATAGGCTGTGAGTTCTCCGCGATAAAAGGTTCGGTCCGCATAGCGCTGCATAACGATGCACCTCCCTGCAATGATAATCAACACCAGTGTTCTGTCGTCCTGCGCAAGACACCTATACCATAGCATGGCCCTTCCAAAGAAGCAAAGCCCAGCCGCAGCAGAGAAAGCGCACAAAGCACAGGGAAAGCATGGGAACCTGCGGCAAAACGTTTTGTTCCTAAAACCCCCGGGGAAAACGTAATAATGTAAGAAAATACGCAAAAAGGATCAGCCGCCATGAAAAGGCAGACAGGTTCCGAACCCTTACAGACCGCGCGCTTGCAATCTCCATTGATTTATTACCATTCACGCATCATTTTTACAGAAAAGAAAAACCGTATTCCTGCGGTTTTTCTTTTTGTCCTGAAGGAGGTTCGAAACGAAGTTATCTTAATCAAACGGATTTTCCGTTGGATAAAGCATTCCTTTGGGGCGGTTGAAGGCAATATCCTTCACGCCCAGGTAAGAGAAGATGGTAAACAACGTTTTCCCGCAATGCGCGAATGCTACCGCGCCATGATGCGGATATCTCTTTTCAACCAATACGTTGCGGTAAAAACGTCCCATTTCCGGGATGGCAAATATGCCGATGCCGCCAAAGCTCCCTGTCCCAACCGGCAGGACCTCTCCCTGCGCGATGTAGGATTTCACCTCTCCGCCAGCCGTACTCTGCAACCGGAAGAAGGTAATCTCACCCGGAGCGATATCCCCTTCAAGCGTGCCGCGCGTAAAGCCCGGCTCGTCCCCGTTTTCCAGCAAACGATTCAAAATCAGCTGGTATTTGACCGCTCCTTTGGAAAGCTTGCACAGCGGAGTATTCCCGCAATGGAAACCCATAAAGATATCCTTTAGCGTATAATCGTACTTACCTTTGATCTCTTTTTGATACAGGTCCTCGGGCACGGTATTATTGATATCGAGGATCGTGACGGCATCCTGCGTAACGCATGCGCCGATATATTCGGAAAGCGCTCCATAGATATCTACCTCGCACGCGACTATATATCCTTGCGAGGTCATCCTGCTGTTAACATAGCAGGGCTCGAATCCAAATTCTTCCGAAAAAGCAGGCCAGCATTTATTGGCAAACGCCACATAATCGCGGGCTCCCCTGTTTTGCTCCGCCCAGTCTTTGAGCGTCAGCTCAAACTGCGCCATACGCGGCAGCAGGTCTGGATAGGTGTTTCCTTCCCCAAGCTCCTGTTCCATGTCCTTCACTACGCCTGCAATACGCGTATCGTCCTTATGGGCGCGGTAGGCAATCAGCAGGTCAAGCTCAGAATTTTCCTGGATTTCAACGCCCAGATCATAAAGCGGTTTGATTGGCGCGTTGCACGCAAAAAAGTCTTGCGGGCGCGGCCCAAACGTGATGATTTTCAGGTGTGATATGCCTATGAGCGTACGCGCCACCGGAATAAACTCCGCAATCATTTGCGCGATATCCTCAGCACTCCCCACCGGATAGGAAGGAATTACCGCCGGTATGTTTCGCAGCCCAAGGTTATAGGAGCAGTTCAGCATTCCGCAGTAAGCGTCTCCGCGCCCGTTCATCAGGTCGTCCGCTGCTTCCTCCGCGGCTGCCGCATACATCACCGGCCCGTCGAATTTCTGCGCTATCAGCGTTTCCGGCGTCTCCGGCCCAAAATTACCCAGAAACACCACCAGCGCGTTACAGCCCGCCGCGTTTACTTCATCCACGGCCTTTAACATATCGGTTTCATTTTCTACCGTCGTCTTTGCTTCAAAAATATCGCTTCCACGTCCGGCGCACGCGTTTGTGATCGCTGCCCGGCGGCGTTCTGAAAGCGAGATGACAAAGCAGTCGCGGCTCACCGCGATGATGCCAAGCTTTACCTGTGGAATATTTGAAATTGTGCTCATCGATTTGACCTCCTATTTGTTTACAGGGCGATATTCTCGCCAACCAGTCCTATAAAAGCGCCGTCCTTATCAAGCCCGCTCTGCGGGTGGGCGATCAGCCACTTGTTTTTTGCGAACAGAAGCGCGTCTTCCCCCTCTTTTTGCGGCGCCTGTGAAAGCGGGAGATTGGTATTCTGCGGCAGTACCACCACGCAGCGGAAGCCTTGCCCATTTACGCCGCACGGCGCATAATGCAGGGCCGTTGCATAAAGCTCCACCGCCGTTGCCGCGGGCACCAGGAACGCCTCGATTTTTGAGGTGTCGTAGGTATTTGTACTGCGGTCAATGTCCTGCTCCATCCCAAGCAGCAGCACGAGGTCTGTGCACGCAATGTCTATCTCGCTCGACCGGTGATATTCAAGGGCGTTAAGCATATTGTTTTTTCCATTACAATAGCCTACCTGTATAGGCAGCTCCCCATAGACGGAATCCCTAAGCTCCTTTGCTGCGGCAAGCTTTTCCAGTTCTTTGTCGCCCGGCTCGTAGATTACATCGTCAGGCATCGGCGTTTTTTCCATTGCTTTCAGCAGCTCTTTGCCGCCTTTAAATTTCAGAACCCTGCCGTATTTGGCAAACTGCGGCGAGGTAATTGGTAAAATATTCATTCATTTGTCCCCCTTCTAAAAAAAGAGGGAAAAGCGGCGTTGCCTTCCCCTCCCGATGACAGATTGTGTTTTGAAATTTTCCAAGCGAAACGTCAGCCGTTCAAAAGCAGTTCCATCACATACATTTCAAGCTTTTCAAAGTTTTGTTCCCTGACGCATTCCTCCTGAAATTTATAATCAAATTTCCTGACCTTTTCAAGCAGCAGCTCAAATATTTTCTTGCTGTTGATAATGTGGCGGTAGCAGTCGCTTGCTGGCTGGGTACGCATGGATTTTACATCAAGGCCCACACATTCGCCGTTGTCGCCAAAATTATTTTCGTATAGCACCTTCACCTGGTTAAACGCAGCGCGGATGTTTTCCACTCCAAAGGTCTTATCCTGATCGTAGCGTATGCCGTTTTGATCGTTGAGGTGTACGCCCCATAATTTTCCAAACGTGATGGCAAGCGCCATATCATCCGCAGGATCAAGCCCTGCCAATATGGAATGCGCGCTTTCGATACATACGCCCACACGGGACGGATCAACCGTATTTGCGCCGACTGTAAGCGCGTGGCCTACCGTGCCGCAATAGCTCCTGTCGATAGGCTCGTTCGGCTTGGGCTCGATCAGTATTTTGATACCCGGATCGTATTCCAGAATGGTATTGAACGCGTCCCTCATCTGGATGATTTTTTCTACAGGGTTTTTCCCTTCGGCACAAAGCGTACCTTCCCTTGCAAGCCAAAGCTGTATCTTATCCGTACCAAGCGCCCGTGCGATATCAACCGACCGCAGCGACCTCCAGATCGCAAAATCATAATCCTCTTTTTTGCTTGCCGTAAAGCCTCCGTCGTTGGTATGCGCGTCAAACCACAGGCGGGGTGCGACGAATTCCGCAAACAAGCCGTCTTTATCAAGCGTGGCCTTCAAATCCTTCGCATAATCGACGATCGCTTTCTCCGACATATTATTGATATCCGGAACCGCATCGTCGTCATGAAACTGTACGCCATCCATGCCGATTTCTGCAAATGTTTTAAGCTTTTCCTCCAGCGGAATCGAAGGACGAATCCCCGGACCGAATGTTTCGTTGCCTTCGTGGACATTCCACGGGCCAACGGTAAATCTGAATTTTGCCATAGTGCAATTTTCCTCCTGCCTGTATTTTGTTTTATCAATGAAAAAAGAATAAAGTTAACTTTATTATCATTATATGCACTCCTGCAAAATTCATGCTGACAGCTTTGCTTTTTTTTTAAGACACCATTGTTTATTCCATGAAAAAATCCTATATTTTATCGCATATCCAGTGGTTTTGATTGTTCCCTTTTTTTGTCATTCGCTTTCATTTTTCTTAATGGCCTTAAGTGCGCGGCCCGCCTCCATCATAATGTGCTGCTCGCTGCATTCCGAAACGTCCTCCTGCCGTCTTTTATTGGTTTTCCTGTACTCCGTCGGCGAGCAGTGGAATTCATCCTGAAACGCCTTGTTCAGGTACTTGTAATCCGAAAATCCACATTCCATACAGATATCGATCAGGTTCAGATCCGTATTCAAAAGCAGGTTTTCCGCTTTTTCCACGCGGATGCGCCGTAAATATTTCTGGAAGGAGATACCAAGGTAGTTTTTGATAAAGTGCGAAAGATAATACATATCCAGCTTTTCTTTATGCGCAATCTCCTTGAGTGTGATCGGATACATAAAATTATCCTTGATGTATTCTATGATATGCCGCATCCTGTCCATGTTCCGGCTTTCTGCGTTCACGGTTTTTTCGTCCAGCAGGATATAGTTGTCATACTGGATCATCGTATAAATCATATGGTTGAGTATTGCCATCATTTCGATTGGATGGCCGTCCTTTTTCTGCGTATAACAGGTGACAATGTCTATCATGCACTGGCGCAGCCTGTTCCAGTACTCGTAGGATTTCTCCTTGATGATATGCTTGTGCCGAAACCGCACATGGGTTATTTTGGGATAATAGGCCTTGCACAGGTCAAGGTCGAACTGGATTACAATAGACATATTGTTCTGGTCCGTATGCCGCAAACTGTGTATTTCATTTCTGTTGCATAAAAAGATATCATTTTTACGCAGCAGGTGGCGCTCCTTTCCATCGTCAAGGCTCATGCTGCCGTCAAGCACCATCATGATTTCCATATCGCTGTGGAAATGGTATTCCCGCTGATTGATCACCACGACAAAGGTCTTCAGGCTGGTTCCCTTGATGTGCGTTACGAATTCATATTCCATAGGACATACACCTCACACGTTTTTTCTACAGCATATCAGCAAATGGTAACGGGATTATTCCCCGTTCATATCTACCCAGACCGCGCCCGCTTCAGAGCTGTCCACGCATTTGCTTAAAAACCGCACTCCTTCAATCCCCATATCGATCGTCGGATAGCCGTAGCTTTCCTCCACGACTTTTTTGCCGGAACGCCGGTCGCGCAGGGCAGCGCAAAAATCCCGGTAGATATTAGCAAACGCCTCCGTCAGCCCTTCCGGATGCCCGCATGGCACACGTACATACTTCTGCGCCTCCGGCGTTAAATATGCCGCCCCGCGGCTGTAGACCATCGGCGGCTGTCCGCGCAGCGAAACCTTCAGGTAGTTGTTTTCCTCCTGCACAAATTCAAGCGTGCCCTTTTCCCCAAAAACCCTGATTTTAAGCGCGTTATCAAACCCGATCGCCACCTGTGAAGTCCAGTACATTCCCGACGCGCCGCCATCATATTTCACAAGCACCTCGACGTTATTGTCCAGCACGCCGCCAGTTCCAAACACGTCAAGATTGCAGCACAGCGAACTGATGCTCAGCCCTGTCACATAACTAACCCAGTTTTCAATATGTGTTCCAAGGTCCGCCACGCACGCTCCCCTGCCCGACAGCGCCGGATCCGTCCGCCATGGTTTATTCTCCTCCGTCACATTTTCCAGCGAGTCAATCAGCCAATCCTGCGGATATTCGGCAATCACCATACGTACTTTTTCGATTACGCCGTTGCGGAAAAGCTGGCGCGCCTCGCGCGTCATGACATGCCCCGTATACGTATACGGCACGCAAAACAGGCAGCCTTTTTCCTGCGCGAGCCGTTTGAGTTCCTCACCCTGCTTCACCGTGAAGCACAGCGGTTTTTCGCATACCACGCTGATGCCCTGCTGTAAAAACAGCTTTGCCGCAGGATAATGAAACCGGTTGGGCGTAACGATATCCACCCAGTCTATTTTATCCTCCCGTGCGCCTTCCCTTTCGGCCATTTCTTCAAAGGTCCGGTAATTGCGCTGTGTGTCTATTCCAAGTTCTTCGCCTGCCTGCACGATTTCTGCTTCAATATTCGAAAAACATCCCGCCACAAGCTGCGCTTCATCGTTCAGGCGAATCGCCGCCCTGTGCACCGCGCCGATAAACGCGCCCGGCCCGCCGCCGACCATCCCGTACTTTAGTTTTGTCATTTGCTTATCCTCCCGCCTATGTTTGTTATGATTTGTCTTATATGTTTGCGTTCTTTCCCCGAAACCGTTGTTTTCGTTTTTTACAATGTTATAATAAAATTATCATCTGGACGGAACGCTGCACGCGTCCGCAGACGAACCAAAGAGAGTGAGGGTTACATACAATGGAAAAATTACGTTTTGGAGTCATTGGCGCCGGCGGAATTGCCGACCGTCGTACCCTGCCGGGCATGATGGACGCGAAAAATGCCGAGCTTACAGCCGTTATGGAGGTTTCCGCCGCAGACGCCGAAAGGCTGCGCGATAAATACCATGCCAAACGCAGCTATACAAACGAGCATGAGCTTCTTGCCGATCCTGAGGTGGACGCCGTTTATATCGCATCCCCCGTCACCTTCCATGGAAGACAGGCAATCGCCGCAGCGGATGCGGGAAAGCACATCCTGATTGAAAAGCCTCTTGCGATGTCCAGCGAGGAAGGGCAGCAGGTACTCGACCATTGCGAGAAAAAGGGAGTCCGGATCGCCGCGGGGCTGATGATGCGTTTTGGTTCGCATATCATGGAAATGAAACGCGCCGTCCAGGACGGACGCATCGGCCAGGTCGTATCAGGCTATTCCCAGTTCACGCTTTGGAACCCTGATATGGAAGGCAACTGGAGGCAGGTAAAAGCCATGTCCGGCGGCGGGTGTATGATGGATATGGGCGTGCACACGATAGACCTCATGCAATATATCACCGGCAGCCGCGTCCGGCGCGTTGCAGCCATGAACGACACGGTAGTGTTCCACTACGACGTTGAGGATTCCTCTACTGTTTTGCTCGAGCTTGAAAACGGCGCGCAGTGCGTAATCCAGACAAACTTCAATATTCCTGACCAGGCTGCAAAATGGCGGGTTGAGCTTTTTGGTACCAAGGGCCGCCTGATGGGCGAAAACGTAATCGGCCAAAACGACGGCGGCAGCCTGAACGCACTGTATCTGGAAAACGTTGGCGGTTATGATCCCAAACAGGATCACAACGCGTTTACCGGCGTCGATATCGCCGGCGATTTTGGCAACATGTACACGCGCGAAATAGAGAGCTTTTCAAACTCGATTTTAAAGGGCCTTCCCCTTGAGGCTCCGGCAAGCGACGCTGTACGCGTGCAGCGCATCATGGAGGCCGCTTATCGCTCCTCAGAGGAAAATGTGATCATTCATATCGATTAAGGGAATTGTCCTTTCCATCATACTATACAAGGGCCATTCTGACCAGACTGCCGCAATTCCGGCAGTCTTTTTTCTTATCCTTCAAGCCCCTGCCTCTTTTACAAAACAGCCTTCCCCCTCCATGGAGGGAGAAGGCCTTTTGTCTCAATGCCTGCGCTGCCGAAGGCGCTGTTTTATCCTTCTTATTCTTAATATGCTGTTTTTGTCTTCAGCGCTTCTTCCACGTTTGATTTATCGATCTCTTCAAATCCGGTGTCAATGTAATGCGTATCGTCTCCCAGATCAACGCTCGTATCGCCCTTGATGATTTTGTAGAGTGTCTCGATGCCGATTTCGCCCATCTTTGGATAATTCTGTCCGATCAGCTGGTCTACCATATCGAGCTGTACGAATTGCAGCATAGGATAAGCGCTGTCAACAGAGATAACCTTGCCTCCGTTTGCCGAGAATTCCTTGAGCTCAGGAGAAGAATCCGGATCTGCAAAGAGCGGCCAGCCGCCGTCAAAGAACCAGCCTGCGAGGTCCGGGTTTGCTGTTGTAAACTGGGCGACAACTTCAACAGATTTCTGTACGTCGTCCTCGCCGGTCTGCACGGGGAGTACTTCAATGTTACTTCCTTCTACAGCGTCTTTGAAGCCTGTGATCCTTTCCTCAAGGTTTGGTGCTCCGAGCACGCCTGTCAGGATTGCTACCTTACCGCCGTCCGGCAGTGCTTCGAGCATTTTTTCGCCGCCCAGCTTGCCGATTTCATAGTTGTTGGTTCCTGCATAAAACGCTCTTTGCGAATCCGGCGAATCTGAGTCAAACGTTCCAACCGGGATGCCCGCCGCAACCGCTTTATCAATCACGTCCTTCAAAGCGTCCGCGTCGTTGCAGCTGATAAGGATGCCGTCAACCTTCTTCTGGATCAGGCCTTCAATTACGTTAACCTGCTCTGCAGCGTCCGACTTTGCCGGCCCAACCCATTCCATGTTGATCCCAAGTTCTTTCGCTTTATTCTCTGCGCCAACCTTTGCGTCAATAAAGATCGAATTATCCAGGGACTTTGGAACCACTGCGATCGTAATGTCTCCATCCGCTTTTTCAGCTCCCGCTCCGCCAGTATCCGAGCTTGC
The DNA here is from genome assembly GCF_000981035.1 of Christensenella hongkongensis. Taxonomy (GTDB): domain Bacteria; phylum Bacillota; class Clostridia; order Christensenellales; family Christensenellaceae; genus Christensenella; species Christensenella hongkongensis. The sequence goes on along the minus strand of NZ_LAYJ01000112.1, from coordinate 201,836 downwards.
AGCCGGAGCCGCCGAGGATTCCGCCGGGGCCGACGACTCAGCCGGTGCGGATGATTCCGTACCCGGCGCGTCCATCGAGCAGGCTGCAAGTGCAAAAACAAGCACCATGACCAAAGCGCATCCCAATATCCGTTTCAGATTTCTTTTCATAATTTTTTCCTCCTAGTATAATTTTTCCTCTGTTTCAAGAGAAATTATAAATCCGTATTACCGTTTTGAAGAACGCAGCTTATCAAATGTAACTGCCAGTATGATAACGATACCAAGCACCGCCTGCTGCCAGTAAGCCGATACGCTCAGCAGCACCAGCCCGTTTCGCAGTACGCCCATAATCGCCGCGCCGAGTATCGGCCCCGCTATGTTGCCCGTGCCACCGTTTACGCTCGCGCCGCCAATGATAACCGCCGCGATTGCATCCAGTTCATAACCCTGCCCCGCTGTGGATTGTGCTACGCCAAGGCGCGCCGCCGTCGCAAGGCCCGCAAGGCCTGCAAGAAGTCCGCTCATTGCAAACACAAGAATTTTAACCCTGTCCACATGAACGCCCGATACACGCGCGGCTTCTTCATTTCCGCCAATCGCGTAAATCCGTCGGCCCACCACTGATTTATGAAGTAAAATGCCAAATATGATGGCCACAACAATCAGCAAAATGATCGGCGTGGGGATTCCTGCAATGTAGCCCTGTCCAATAAACTTAAAACCGTCCGGTAATTTATTGATGGGGTATCCGCCTGTGATGCCGTAAGAAAGCCCGCGCGCAATGCTCATGGTGCCCAGCGTCGCAATGAACGGAGGCAGCTTGAGCTTTGTTACAAAAAGGCCGTTCGCAAGGCCGAATGCAAGACCTGCCGCGCAGCCCATTACAAGGCCGCCAAGCGTCCCCATTCCCCAGTTTGCCATCGCCATGCCGCCAACGACGCCGGAAAACGCAAAGATCGAACCAACCGAAAGGTCGATACCCGCGGTAATGATGACAAGGCATTCGCCGATTGCCATGATTGCCGTAAACGAAAACTGCCTGAATACCGAAAGCAGATTATCCGAGGACAAAAACGCACTTCCGGTTGTGATCGTGAGCACGGCGCAAAGCGCTACGAGAATGATCACAATACCAAATGATGCCGAATTCTTGAATTTCACAAAAATATTAGGTGATTTCAACGTCATACTTTCTGAATTTTTCATAAATATCTCTCCATCCTTTTCGAATACTTTTATGCCTGCTGTGGCTCAGGTTGGTCATCCTGCCCCTGCAGGATAATAGACATAATGCCTTCCTGCGTCGCTTCCTCCCTGGACACGATTCCTTTTATTTTGCCTTCATTCATCACGACGATCCTGTCGCTCATGCCGATTACCTCCGGAAGCTCGGACGATACCATGATGATGCTGACACCCTCCTGTACCAGCGTATTCATCAGCATATAGATTTCCTTTTTAGCCCCAACATCTATGCCTCTTGTCGGCTCGTCCAGAATCAGGATCTTTGGATGTGTTGCAAGCCATTTGGCAATAACCACCTTTTGTTGGTTGCCGCCCGAAAGGTTCTCTGTTTTTTGTTCGATTCCCGGAGTCTTGATCGAAAGCTTTTCCACATAATAATTCGTAACTTTGCTTTCTTCCCTCGATTTGATCAGGTTCCCCTTGCTCACGCTTTCAAGGCTTGCCATCGTAACATTTTCGCGCACCGCCATCCCAAGGATGAGGCCCTGCAACTTTCTGTCTTCCGGGACAAACCCCATACCAAGCGCAATAGAATCGCTCGCCTGATGGTTTCCTATCTTCTTTCCATCTATTGTAATCTCGCCGGAATCCATTCGCTCTGTGCCAAAGATTGCCGCCATCGTTTCACTGCGTCCGGCCCCTACAAGCCCGGCAAAACCGAGCACCTCGCCCCTGTAAAGCGAAAAGCTTACATCCTGTACCGCTTTTCCCGAGGTAAGGTGGCTTACCTCCATAATCTTTTCCCCACGCTGCGCCGACACCTTGGGGAACAGATCGTTGATTTCCCTGCCAACCATCATCTGTATCAATTTTTCTTCGCTGCATTCACCTGCAGGCACCGTATCAATGCACTCTCCGTCGCGCAGCACCGTAATGCGATCCGCAATCTCAAATATTTCGCTCAGCTTATGCGAAATAAATACGATGCCCTTTCCCTGATCGCGCAGTTTGCGGATAATGCCCATCAAAATCTCGTTTTCCCGCTCCGTGAGGGATGAAGTTGGCTCGTCCATAATGATGACCTTTGAATTCACTGAAAGTGCTTTCGCGACCTCCACCATCTGCCTCTGCGCAATCGAAAGATCTTTCACAAGCGTATTCACGTCAATATGGAGGCCAACCTCTTTGGAATACATCGACGCTTCTTTCTGTGTCGTTTTGGAATCAAAAAGCAAACCCTTTCTTTTTTCCCTGCCCATAAAAATATTCTCGCCAATACTCAGGTTCGGCATCAGGTTCAATTCCTGATAAATAATGCTGATTCCAAGCTGTGTCGCGTGCTCCGGAGAATGGATTTCCACTTCCTTGCCGTCAATGAAAACCTGTCCTCCATCCTTTGTGTAGACACCGCTCAAAATCTTCATCAGCGTTGATTTGCCCGCTCCGTTCTCTCCGATCAGCGCGTGTACCTCTCCCGCCTTAATTGAAAAGTTAACGTCATGTAATGCTCTGACGCCCGGGAATGATTTTTCAATGTCTTTCACCCTCAAAACTTCATTGCCCATTCGCTCATCCTCCTCCCACAGCACCTTTATTTATGCCATTCATGTTGGAAAACTATTCTGTTTTTCTCATTGGTAATATTCAATACACCGCTTTTTTCTCAAACCACGGTGTCTCCTGCTGCTTTCGCTGAAACGATCTTGTCCTATTGTATTGTTTCTGTTGTTTTATTTTGAAAAGCGTGACGGGTACTTTTTCCTTTTGTAAAATCAATACCCGGTTTCATTAATCTGATGATATCTTAATTTCCTGTAATCCATATAGACACTTTTGCTATTTTAATAGATACACATTTGCTGATTTTGCGCTTTTTATTTTCGCATTGTTTTGTCATAAAGAACACCCCGATTTTTTTCAGTAGGAAACGGCCCTGAAAGAACCTTCTCTAAAATCAGATCAGTGCGGCTATTTCAGCATTTTGAAGCATATCCTGTTATTTTCCGGTTCTGGAAAGTGGATTTGCGCGGTCATATTTCAAAGGTCGTAATTCATGATGAATTTGCTATTACAGTGATTCATTTTTTGTTTGAAAAGCCAATATGTTTTACAGCCCTAATTCAGACTTCTTTGCTCAATAAAGGCTGCTTTCACAGATTGGGGATATCAAAATCTCATAACCGCAAACAAACTATATAGTCGTTTCCTTATTAATATTATTTACCATATTAATATTATTTACCATCAATGCTTTCCTCCCTTATGTAGGGCAGATTATAATTACGATAACATAATTGGTAAACAGATAGCGAAATTTCGTATACGGGCAAACACGGCACAGGAAGATTTGTCAGCTCGGTTGCAGACAAAAGGCTGTGACCTGACCAGAAGCGCAGTTGCAAAAATCGAAGCAGGAACAACGGCATATTTATACTTGTGAAATCAAAGCGATAAAAGAAATACTTAAAGTATCTTATGAGTATTTGTTTATTTAATCAATTATTCATAACTTCATGTTTCTTTGCACAGAAACTATCACAAAAATAAAAAGGCTCTCGGATTTTTCCGAAAACCTTTTGCAGTAATGGTTGCGGGGACAGGATTTGAACCTGCGACCTCCGGGTTATGAGCCCGACGAGCTACCAAACTGCTCTACCCCGCGACGTATAGTATTCTATGGTCTCCAACAGCGACCAAGTAATATTATATAACGACACCTGCCTCATGTCAACTAAAAAATAAATATATTTCATTCACCGGCAGATGGCTCGTCACTGGCCTGCGGATCAGACGACGGGCTGCTGTTTTCCTGCTCCACATATTTTTTGTCGCCGGGCTTTAGCCAGCCAAGGCGTTCACGCGCCTGCTTTTCGATATATTCATCAGAGCCGATATAATCCAACTCGTTTTTGTAATAATCAATTTCCTTTTCGAGCTCTTCCTGCTTTGCGTTAAGCTCTTCCTGCCGTGATATCTGGGACGCAAGAATCGTCTGCTGATTAAAAAACGTTAAACTGGCATACACCAGAACGCCAATTAACACAAAAATCTTTATTCTGTTAAAGCGAAACGTTTTTTTCTTTTTTGCCATAACAGCAAGCCTCCCATGGTTTCCTATAAGATACCACAAATATCGCTTCACTTCAAGAAAAAGCGCAAACTACTGACAAATATAATACCCTGTCGCGAAATAAAACAATCTTAAATTTTACAGAAATGTTTATAAATCGTAAATATGATGTTATAATATACAAACTTAGTAAAATAAGGAAGGTTTGTTATTTATGAAGAAGATACTGACAGTTTTATTGGCAGCGCTCATGGTCTGCGGTGTATTTACGGCTTGCTCCAAGCCCGCAGAAGAACCGTCTGCCGCTCCAACGACCATTACAACAGAGACTCAGGAACCGTCGGCTGCGCCGGCAACAGAAACGCCGGATGCAATCCCCACGGATGTGTCGCCCACTACAGGGCTTACGGGGAATACGACATATAAGCCGATTATCGTGCAGATTGACAATGAGTCGGCAAAGGCCCGTCCGCAAACGAATATTCAGGCTGCGGACGTCGTTTATGAAACCCCTGTGGAGGCCAGCGACGTACGTCTCACCGCGCTTTACAACGACGCAATCAACGGCGAAGACGCTCCTGACGAATTTACGGTCGGGCCGGTCCGCTCCACGCGCTACTATCACCAGCGCATCCAGCAGGAATGGGATGCCCTTTTCGTACATAACGGCGGACCTGATTCAACAGGCGTTTCCGAGACAAACATCTGGGGCGAAAGCAGCGATCACATCAAACAGCGCATCAACGGAGCAGGCAAGCATGCCACGCATACGGAACTCTTTTTCGCCCTGAAAAAGGGATCGCCCGTATCGGCATATGCAGGCGTTGACCTGATGAAAGCACTCGAGCTGTATGATTACACGCCTGAGCCGCTGCAGTCCTTTACGTTCTATCCGCTCAAGGATTATGCCGATGAGCCGGAGATTGAAAAAATCGAGCTTTCTTTCTATAAGAGCCCGGGATTCGTATCCTATGAATACGATAAGGATAAAGACAAACTGATTCGCTCCATGAACGGAAAAGAATTTGAAGACGCAGTTACGGAAGCTCCTGTAGAAGTCCAGAATCTTGTAATCCAGTATGTGGACGGCATCAAGGACACCGGTTCGAGCGAGGGCTCGCGCAAAATCGTTACGCTTGAGGGCAGTGGAAAAGCGGAATACGTAATCCACGGCAAACACCTTACCGGAACGTGGGAGCGTCCAAGCTATACCGATAAAACAACCTATCGGCTGGACAGCGGCGAAGAAGTAACCTTTACGCCAGGCAATACATGGATTGAAATCCATCCGTCCGAGCACGACGTTGTCACAACGTTTGCAGATGGAACGGAAGAAACCAATAACGGACAATAAAAATTTTGAAGGCCGCCTGAAACAACGGGCGGTCTTTTTATAGTCAATAAATCAAACCCAGCGCATCGTACAGATATAACCATGTGCGTTGCGCAAGGCGGCTTAGTCCGAAGGGATCGGAGAAGGTCTCAGGGATAGTGATTTGGAAAAATACCGTTTGCGCAGGAAGTTCATAAACTGCAATAATAGTTGCCTATTCCCGCTGATATCATATATAATAGGTATATTAGCAAATATGGAGGAGAACAGAATGCCAAAATATACCAAGGCACAGCTTCACAAATTGATTGACGAAAACGATATTAAATTTTTACGGTTACAATTCACCGATGTTTTCGGCATTTTAAAAAATATAACGGTCATGGCTTCCAAGCTTGACACAATTATTGAAAAAGGATGTATGTTTGACGGCTCGTCTATCGACGGATTTGCGCGCATTGAGGAATCCGACATGATGCTGGTTCCCGATCTGGATACATTTGAAATCTTCCCCTGGTCAAACCCCAAGGGACGCACTGCCCGGTTTATCTGCGATGTATATATGCCGGACGGCACGCCGTATGAAGGCTGCCCGAGGCACATCCTCAAAAAACAGCTGAAACGCGCTAAGGAACTCGGCTATACGCTTAATATCGGCCCGGAATGCGAGTTCTTCATGTTTCACAAGGACGCGAATGGCAAAGCTACAATCGAGACAAATGACGACGCAGGATATTTTGACCTTGCACCGCTCGATATGGGCGGGGGCGCCCGTCGTGATATTTGCCTTGCACTCGAAGAGATGGGTTTTGAAATCGAAGCGTCCCATCACGAATGCGCGGCAGGTCAGCATGAGATCGATTTTAAATACGGCGACGCGCTCAGGATGGCAGACGACGTAATGACCTTCAAAATCGTGGTCAAGCGCATTGCGCAGATGCACGATTTACACGCTACCTTTATGCCCAAACCGATTTTTGGAATTGCGGGCAGCGGAATGCACATCAATATGTCATTGTGCACAGCTACAGGAAACGCCTTTACCAGCAAAGCGGATGAGCTTGGGCTGTCGCGGCAGGCTTATGGCTTTATGGCCGGCATCTTAAAGCACGCGCGCGGGTTGTCTTTGCTTACGAATCCGACGATCAATTCCTATAAACGCCTTGTTCCGGGCTTTGAGGCGCCCTGCTATATCGCATGGTCTGCCAAAAACAGAAGTCCTCTTGTGCGCGTACCATTTGCCCGCGGCTCGGCTACGCGTATTGAAATGCGCAATCCCGATCCTACCGCAAATCCGTACCTTGCATTTGCGGGCGCTCTTGCAGCAGGCCTTGAAGGCATCGAACACAGCCTGACGCCTCCACCGCCCGTGAATAAAAATATTTATACACTGACGGATGAAGAAAAGACCATGCACAAAATCAAGCGCGTGCCGCAGAACATGTTTGACGCGATCAATGATTTTAAAGAGGATCCGCTGATGCGCGAAGTTTTGGGCGGCGCCTACGAAAAATACCTCAAAGGCAAGAAAAAGGAATGGGCCGATTATTCCCAGCACGTTCACGAGTGGGAACGCGAACAGTATCTTACCAAATATTAAAAATAACAAACATGCCGCCTAGTAAAATAAGGCGGCATGTTTTATGCTCGACAGACGATTTCGTTATTGACAAAAGTCCCGGAATCCACTACAATTATTATTGCTATCTGATTTAGACGGCCCCATGGTCAAGCGGTCAAGACGTAGCCCTCTCACGGCTGAAACCCGGGTTCGATTCCCGGTGGGGTCACCATTGCATTTGAAACTCGAACATTTTTAAGACGTTCGAGTTTTTTATTTATATTCAACTTTGAGAAGTGGCAGGGGCCTCGGATACAAAAAAACCGCCAGCAGCAAAGCTGGCAGTTTTGAATTTTGCTTACGATGATTCGTATTATCTCTTCCGTTTGTCAGTTCATCCAAAAGAAGAGCTCTTCACTGTTTTGTATTTCCGGATAATTCTTCATAGAGCTTTAACGCTTCGCCCACGCTGCGCATGCCTTGTGTGGAACCTTCCTGCGACAGAGAACAGGCCGCCGAAGCAATCCCCATCACAATCGCTTCTTCAAGTTGTTTTTCCTGATAGGCACCGATCAGCACGCCCGAGCAAAACGCATCCCCCGCGCCAACCGTCCCCTTGATATATCCATCCGGCAGGCTAAGGCTCCTCTTTTCCACATAGTTCCCCTTTTCATCCATTCCGTATCCTCCTTCAGGCGCATGGATCACCGCCCAGGTGGAAACTCCCATACGAAAAAGCTCTTCTAACGCTCTTTTGATGTTTTCCTTTTGCAGGATTCCATCGTCGCCGCGCAGCAAAACTCCCGTTGCCTGCTGCGCCTCAAGCTCGTTGATCACGCAATAATCCGTATATTTGAGCGAGGGCGGAACCAGCTTTTCAAAACGGTTTCCCATCTCGCTGACAACGTCGATTGACGTTTTAATTCCATGCTGCTTTGCCTCGCGCAGCAAGCGCGCCATTTTGGTCCCATATTGGGCGTCTTCCTGATCGAGCGCGTCAAGCAGCAGGATGTATCCAATGTGCAATATTTTTGCGTCTATTTTGTCCCAGTCAAAATCCGCTTCACAAAGCTGGGCGTTTGCGCCGCGGTATTGAAAGAAGGTTCTATGCTTTGTCGTATTTTCACACATCACGATTGTAAACGAAGTCCTTCCCTCGCGTTTGAGCCCCGAAAGCGAAATATTCTCATACTGCTCAAGCTGTTGCTCGATGAAGTCCCCGTCCGCGTCGTCGCCAATGATGCCAACAGCACTAAGCTCAAGCGACGGATCAAGGCTTGCAAGGTCCATCGCCACATTGCACAGCGCGCCGCCCGTGGCCCTTGTAATCCCCTCCGTAATGGTCGTCAACTCGCTTTTCCCAGGGTAGCATTCGATCGGATAAAGAATATCCAAAATCGCATTTCCCGCAACACAAATTCCATTTCTCATCTTTGTTTCTCTCCTTATTCTGTTCAGTCGGTTCCGGTTTTGCTATAAATATAGCTTCACCTGCTGATATAGCTGCTTTTCCTGCAAATATTCGAAAAACCGTTCAAATGATTTTTCATCTCCCATGATGATATATTGGTCGTTTGTCATGTCAATATCGTTTTGCGGGCCGATCTCTCCCTGATACCGTTCACGAAACTGCGTGGGCGTACATTTATACTCTTCAGAAAACGCCTTGCACAGGTACCTGTAATCCGAAAAACCGCTTTCCATACAAATATCAATCTTCTTCTTATCCGTTTTTAAAAGCAGCTCGACAGCCTTATCAAGCCGCAGGCGGTTGACGTATTGCTGGAAGGAAAGCCCCAGGTATTTTTTGATGAAGTGGGACAAATAATACATGTCCAGCCCTTCCTGTACGGCAAGGTCCGCGAGCGAGAGCTTGTAAATAAAGTTTTCCTGGATAGTCGTGATAATCCGGTTGATGCGTTTGAGGTTCCTGTCGTTGGAAAGCCTCTTCTCCTCGCTGATTTTTTCATATTTTGTGTTTGTAAGCAACGTATGGAACAGCAGGTTTAACAGCCCCACCACCTCCAGCCTGAACCCCTCTTTTTTGTGGTGAAGGCTCGTCATGATCCGCACCAGAAACCCATACAATGTGGTGTACAGGTTTGACATTTCATCCGCCGCGATATTTCGATCCAAAAACTTATAGGAAAGCATCTCCGGATAATACACCTTGCAAAAGCTCCTTGGTATTTGCATCACCATAACCTCGTTGACCGCTTTTGTTTTCTGGACACAATGCAGCTCGTTTGCATTGATGATAAAAATATCGTCCGTTTGCAGGGTAAAGCTTTTTTCCTCTGTATGTACGATCACCGGGCCGTCCAAAACCAGCAGAAACTCCATTTCCTTATGCCAGTGAAATCTAGATTTGTTCATGCTGATCAGGCGGGATACGTGCACCTTAACGTCAAGGCCACTCGTGAGCTGTACCAATTCGTATTTTTTATCTTTTACTATATTGGCCATCTTATCCCCTCGTCAAATAAAATCCAGGCATAAAACCATCCGCACGCAATTTGCATTCCGGTACGGACGCTATGCAAAAAAGTGTGTTCCCATCTATCCTATTCAGTTGTTTACAGAATTACGGTTGAATTTTTCGATATCAGCGGGAAGTGAGCGCCCCTGCCGTGACGAAAAACTAAAAATTAATACGTTTTACAATGTTATTTTACCATAAATATATTTCCCGTTGGATTAAATTAGGTCATCCGCTTTTTTTGGCAGAAATCCCATATTCCCGCATCAACTCTATGATGCTGTCAATTTGCGCGTCCTCCGGTGTGATTGCCTGAAGCTCGTAATCACGGTATAGCTTGTGGTATTTTCCTTCCCCGTATTTGTGATATGGCAGGAGATGCACTTCCCTTACGCCTGCCTCCTGCAAAAACTCTGCCGAGCGTTTCATGTTTTGTTCGTCCGCATTGACCATTCCAATGATCGGTATGCGTGTGATAAGCGCATCGCTCCTCTTTGCCGCGACCTTTTTCAGGTTTTCGAGGATCAGGCGGTTGGATACTCCCGTATATTTTTTGTGCAGCCCGTCGTCCATATGCTTCAAATCATAAAGGATATGATCCACCTCGCCAAAAATTTCCTCCGCCGCTTCCCATTTTGCATATCCCGTCGTTTCAATCGCCGTATCAATCCCACTTTTTTTTGCCGCGCGGATAAGCTCCAAAGCAAACTCACCCTGCATCAGCGGTTCCCCGCCTGAAAGCGTCATTCCCCCTCCGGACTTACGGTAAAAGCTCCTGTCTTTCTCCACCTCGCGCATGACCTGCTCTACGCTTACCTTTTCGCCGATCATCTCGAGGGCCTCCGTGGGACATATGTTTACACATTTCCCGCACGCGATATCGCATATCGTAAAAGGCTCGCGTCCCCGTTCCCCGGTTGGACACGAGGAAAAGCATTTGCCGCATCCGATGCACAAATCCGGTTTGAATACCACCTGCTTTCGCAGCGGCTGTGATTCCGGATTTGAGCACCATGCGCACTTCAGAGGGCAGCCTTTCAGAAAAATGATCGTCCTGATGCCAGGGCCATCATGGAGGCTGTAGCGTTGTATGTTAAAAATAGTTCCCTGCTTCATAGCATTACTTCTCATCGCTTACCATTCGCCGCACACCCTTCCCGGGGCCGTTCCCCGGGAAGAATGCAGGGCATAAGCACTATTCCCGTTAGCTGATTTTATGTTCGGTCCTTCCGATGATGCCATCCTGCACTTCATGCGACAGTTCGTTGAAAAATGCGCTGTAGCCTGCGACACGCACCACCAGCCCCTTGTATTTCTCCGGATTTTTCTGCGCCTCGCGCAGCATATCCCCTGAGACGATATTAAACTGGATGTGGCCGCCGCCCATCTCGATATATGTCCTGATCAGACCTATCATTTTTTCCATTCCGTCAGGTGTTTCGAGCGGTCCTTTATCCAGCCGCATATTAAAGATTACGCCGTTGGGCGCACGCAGGTGGTCAAGCACGCATACGGAATTCAGCACGGCAGTCGGCCCATGAAGATCCGTTCCATTCGCCGGCGAAATCCCATCCGCAAGCGGATCCTTCGCGTGCCTTCCGTCCGCAGTCGCGCCCGTTTCCAGCCCAAAGGCTACAAATGAGGAAACCGGCACCAGCGATCCGATAAACTTCCCGCCATAATAGGTTTTATGGTCTTCCAGCTTGTCAAAAAAGCTGTCCGTGGCAAACTTTGCAAGCTCGTCCACCTCTGGAATATCGTTTCCATAATGCGGTACCTTGTTGATCAAATATTGACGCAGGTCTTCCCTTCCTTCAAAATCGGTTTCCAGGGCCTGTGCCATTTCCTGCATCGTGCAGACCTTGTCCTCAAACACAGCTTTTTTTACTCCCATCAGGGAATTTCCTACGTTTGCAATGCCAATTCCATAGGGCGCCGACCAGTTGTAGCGCATACCGCCCCATGTGACGTCCTTCCCATTTTCGATGCAATCGCCAACCAGTATGGAGGTGAGCGGTACTGGCATCTTGTCCTTGCTCACAGAATCCAGGTAATTATTCCACTTGATATTGTTGTTCACACAATATTCCATCTGCCTGTCAAAGGCCTCCAGGAATTCTTCAAATGTCCGAAAGCTTTCCGGGGCGCCCGTTTTAACGGATACCTGCTTTTTGCAGATATTGCACATACCGTTCGATATGGTAAGCTCAAAAACCTTCGCGAGGTTAAAGTATCCTCCGTTCAGCCTTCCGAATGTATTGAGCGGCGAACATTCGATGCAGCCCACGGGCGCGTAGTCCCTCGCTTCGTGCAGCTCCACCCCCACATTCATCAGCGCCGGAATATATACCTCGTCGTTTGCAAGCTGTGGCATACCGTTTCCAAGCTTCATTGCTTCTGCGGTTTTCAACAGAAGCGTATGCGGGGACTGGTTGTGCACGCGAACGGAAAAATTGGGCTGGTTTAACAGCATATGGCTGTGCGCTTCAAGGCAGCGGAAGCTCAGGTCGTTTGTCGCGTCCTTGCCGTCCCTTCCGAGTCCTCCCACCACAAGATTTTGCCCCATTGGAAAGCCTGCGTGAGACGCCGCGTCCGCCGCGCGGTAAATTTTGAGCGGTTCTGAAAATTTAATCCAGAACGCTTCCAAAAGCTCCTGCGCGCGCACCTTATCCATCATGCCTTCTATAATATCCTTCTCATACAGCGGATACATAAACTGGTCAAACCGTCCCGGCGTAATCGAAACGGCATTGTCATAAATCTGGACGACAAGCTGCAAAAACCAGACCGCCTGAAGCCCTTCGTAAAAGGACTCGGCAGGATACTCCGGCACCCGCGCACAAATACGCGATATCTCCATCAATTCTTTTTTGCGCTGCGCATCCTTTTCCTGTTTTGCCATTTCCATTGCAAGGCGGCTGTAGCGCTGTGCGTATGCAATAACCGAATCGCACATACTGATGCACGCATGGTAAAAGTGCAGCTTATCGATTGCATCCGGCTCCGTGCCGTTTATTTTTTCGATTTCCGAATTGACGCGCTCTTTCACACCATTAAGGCCCTGCTCGATCACGACCTTGTAATCGTGCAGCACATGGCCGAGACCGCCTTCTTCATGGACGCCCGTGCTGTAAAGCACCGCATCCTTCCTCAGCAGCTTCACATCCTCCGGCATTTCAGAAATAACCCTGTCTGAAAAGGTTTTTCCCTTCCAGAAAGGATAAATTTCTTCCATAAATTCCCGGCGGACCTCCGGCGGCACAATAAATTTATCCTGTCCCCGCGTTTCGAAAATATCGATCTCTTCCCTGATCCACTCTACGGCATATTCCGGAAACACCGGTGCACTACGCTGTTTTTCTGCCTGATGACCAACGATCAACTCATGCCCCAGAATATAGATCGTCATTTCCTTCATCAGCTTTTCAAACGCTTTCGCGCGTACGGAAAAAATGTTTTCTCCTTCATATTCCTTATATACCTGCGTTACGAGCCTTGCGCGTTCGATGCACAGGTAGTTTTTCGCGCTGATTACCTGATGCCTCAGCTTTTGCCCCCGTTCGTATGCCGGTGTGCCGGGCACGAGTACGTGGTCCGGCGTGATATCCATTTGTTTGCGAGCGCTTAACGATACAAGCTTTGTCATGTCATTCCAGCTCCTTTCCTTCATGATGACTGATTCTTTTCAATCGGACCGAAGTCCGTAATTCTGTTATGTGAACCGTTTTTTTCTTTCCTGTCTTTATCCTACAAAAAAGCGGCCTTTTTTTCCTTCATTATCTTGCGAAAAAAACGCGGTAATCTTGCGCTGTTTTTTTAAACCTTCTGATTCCTCACCTTAAAAAACGCGGACTGCCACGTCTTCAGAAGATTCGTCTTTGACTTTTTTGTGATATCAGCTCCTTTTTTACCCAAATAAAAACTCCGGCAAAAGCCGGAGTTTTTATACTTTAGATATTGATTTTGTTTACCCGTTTTTTATTATACTTTACTTGTAATCCGCGATATATTCCGTGGATTTTTTCACAGTGTCTTCATAATCGGCCATGGTAGCTTTGGTAACCAGCATAACGTCCGTCGCGATGCTGGCTTCCATATCTGTCTTTCCCTGCAGGTAATCATATGCCGCCTGGACAGCCGTAGTACCAATCAGCACCGGCTGCTGGACAACCGTGCCGATTACGAACGCATCGTCCTTTTTGATCGCCGCGATAATATCTTCGTCCTCGTCAACGCCCATAATCTTGAGGTCGCCGCCACGGTTTGCCGTTTCCACAGCCGCCATAACGCCGAGCGTACTCGAGCTGTTGAGCGGACAGATCAGGTCGATCTCGCCTGCGGGGTAAGTAGTAAGCGAGTCTTCCAGCAACGTCATCGTATCCTCAGAGGTGATGGAAATCGGCGATTTTTCAATAATTTCCACGTCAGGATACTGGCTCATAATTTCAGTCCATCCTGTCTTCCTGTCCCTCATGGACGTAATCTGGTCGTATGTTACGACAATAACCTTGCCTTTTACATCGCCATTCTTCTCTTTCAGGAAGTTTACCGCTTCTTCTGCGTTTTTCTTACCGATTTCAACGTTGCTTGAAGCGATATGCGATACAACCTCGCCGCCTTCCGCCGCAACGTCTACCGTGAATACGGGAATTTTTGCGTCGTTTGCGTCAAGTACTGCCGGAGCAATGGAAGCCGAATCAACCGGATTCAGTATAATCGCATCCACCTTCAGCGCATTTACCATGTCCTGAACGTCGTTAAGCTGTTTTGCAGCGTCCTGCTGTGAATCGAAGTCTACAAGCTCTACGCCAAGCTCCGCGGCCTTTGCCTTCATTGCAGCCAGCATGTCCTGGAAAAACTGCATGTTGTAGTCCATCAGGCTCACGCCAATCTTATAGCTGCCGCCTGCCGCCGTTGTTTCCCCTGCATCTGGCGATGCGTCTACAGAAGCTTCCGTGGCGGCTTCCCCAGGCTGTGATGCGGAAGCGGCGCCCTGCTGGTTTTCCGCACAACCGGAAAATACCAGAGCTGCGGCAAGCATCACACACACCACAATCAATACTGTTTTTTTCATTTCTTTTCCTCCTTGTTTTTTGTTTTTCGATAGTTGTTACCGAAACTTTTATAAAATTTGTTATGATTTTCTTTAAGAATTATTCTTTGCCGTCTTGGAATACAGCACGACCGCCACCACCAGGATAACGCCCTTCAGAATCTGCTGCCAGTAAGAGGACACGCCCACAATGTTAAGCCCGTTGGTGAGAAACGTAAGGAACAATGCGCCCAGTATCGTGCCAAGGATGTATCCGCGTCCGCCGGAAAGGCTTGTTCCTCCAAGGCATACCGCAGAAATTGCGTCGAGCTCAAGGCCATCCGCCATAGTAGGCTGGCTTGATGCAAGCCGCGCGGTGTAAATGATACCTGTCAGTGCTGCTGTCAGCGCACAGATCGCGTATACCTGTATTTTCACACGGTCTACTTTGATGCCGGAAAGACGTGCGCATTCTTCGTTACCGCCCGCAGCGTAAACCCTGCGCCCAAATTTCGTTTTTGCTAGCACGATCCATGCAATCGCGATCACTGCGATCATAATGATAACTGAGATCGGCACGACGCCCACATAACCGCGGCCTATGTTCATATATTCCACCGGAAGCCCTGAAATTGGGAGCCCGCCGGAATACAGAAGCGAAATCCCTTTTGCCGTGCTCATCATGGCAAGCGTTGTGATAAATGGCTGTATTTTGAGCTTCGCGATCACAATTCCGTTTACGATACCAAGCCCGAGGCCTATGAGCAGCGCAAGCACGATCGATAACCCCATGTCCATGCCCGCTTTGGCGATAAAACCTGCGGAAAGCGTGCCACATAGGTTTGCGACAGAGCCTACGGAAAGGTCAATCCCGCCGAGTATCAGTACAAATGTCATTCCAATTGCCACAACCATTTGTGCAGCGGCCTGCCGCAATACGCTGATAAAATTATCTCCTGTCATAAAGGATGCGGGCGACGCGATGCAAAGAATTATGATCAGTCCGATAAATACAACCAGTATTCCGAACTGCGGGAAAGAAGTGATCTTTTTTCCAATGCTTTGCTTTCCGAGCATCTCGCCCGAATTCATTGTTTTATTCATAAAATTTTCCTCCAATCGTTTCTGCTGCTTTACGCGCCGTGC
This sequence comes from Christensenella hongkongensis, assembly GCF_000981035.1. GTDB lineage: Bacteria > Bacillota > Clostridia > Christensenellales > Christensenellaceae > Christensenella > Christensenella hongkongensis. Next base: position 186,048 of record NZ_LAYJ01000112.1, on the reverse strand, counting down.
GCATATGACATAATGAGCGGCTGCGTTGCTTCTTCTCTCGAAACAACTCCTGTGATCTTTCCTTCGTGCATGACGATAATACGGTCGCTCATGCCCATCACCTCCGGAAGCTCTGAGGATATCAGTATAATTCCAACACCCTTTTTGGCAAATTCCACAACAATTTTATGAATTTCTGCCTTTGCTCCTACGTCAACGCCTCTGGTCGGCTCGTCGAGAATCAGGATATCGAGATCGTGCGACACCCATTTGGCAAGCACAATCTTTTGCTGATTGCCTCCTGAAAGACTGCTTGCCGGATGGTTGGGCGAACCGATCTTGATGCCCAGTTTTTCAACCATAGCCGCTCCCAGCTCATTTTCTTCCTTTTTATTGACAAAGCCCATTTTAGAGATGCTGTCCCATTGCGTCACCGCAATATTGTCTTTGATGGACCCTGCAAGGTTGAGGCCATATTGTTTTCTGTCCTCCGGCACATACCCCATGTGCCGGTCGAGTGCATCGCTTGGGGATTTGATTGAAATGCTTTTTCCATTGAGTATGATCTCCCCGCTGTCCGGACGCTCCTTGCCAAAAAGCACATTTGCCATTTCTGTACGCCCTGCGCCGACAAGTCCTGAAAATCCGAGTATTTCTCCTTTGCGCAGCTTGAAATTGAGGTTTTCAAACTGTCCTTTTTTGCAAAGGTCCTTCACCTCCAGTACAACGTCTCCAAGCTCTACGTCTTCTTTGGGGAACATCTCTGTAATCGTCCTTCCCACCATATGCTCGATTACTGTCTGGGTATCGAGCTTTTCAATGGGCCACTGCCCGACATACGTTCCATCCCTTAAAACAGTGATGTTGTCACCGATCTCAAAAATTTCTTCCATTCTATGCGAGATATAAATGATGGTAACGCCCTTTTGCACCAGTCCGCGGATGCAGGCAAAAAGCTGCTCTACCTCAGGCTCTGTAAGCGAAGAGGTCGGCTCATCCATAATCAGCACCTTGGAGTCGGATAGCGTTGATTTTGCAATTTCAACCATCTGCTGCTTTGCGATCGTGAGATCCTTGATCAGGATAGATGAATCGATTTCCACCCCGATGTTTCGCAAAAGCTCGTTGCTGACGCGCTCCTGTTGCCTCTTATTCACAAAGCCCTTATCGCCCAGTTCCCGCCCCACAAAAACATTTTCTGCAACGCTCATATAAGGAACCAGGTTCAACTCCTGGTAAATCATCGATATCCCGGCCTTGATCGCGTCCGAAGGGCCTGTTACGTTAAGCTCTTTTCCGTCAAGCTCAATCGTGCCCTCGTCCTTGGTGATCGCGCCGGCGAGAATCCGCATCAAAGTCGATTTGCCTGCGCCGTTCTCGCCCATGATCACGTTTACTTTTCCCTTTTCAAATTTCATACTGACGTCTTTTAGCGCATACGTCCCGCCGAACCGTTTGGATATATGATTCATTTTCAGCACATACTGATCTGCCATATTGTTCTAACCTCCCGTTTGTTCTGGTTCGTCAATTCTTTCGCCTTTTTCCTTNCGGCTTATGTACCGCGTGACCGGATACGTCCTCCGCGGCCTCCATAATTGCCTCTGAAAGCGTGGGATGCGCGTGGATCGTCTTTGTTATCTCTTCTGCGGTGCATTCCATATTGATTGCAAGCGCGAGCTCGCCGATCATATCCGTGGCCCTTGGCCCGATGATATGCGCACCCAGTACTTCGCCATGCTTTTTGCCTGCAAGTATCTTGACAAAGCCCTCTGGTTCGTCCATTGCGAGCGCCTTTCCATTTGCGCTGAACGGGAACCTGCCAACCGTATATTCCACGCCGCCCTTTTTCAGTTCTTCCTCGGTTTTTCCCACTGAGGCGATCTCCGGGCTGGTGTAGATACAGCCCGGCACAAGGTCAAGCGCTATCTCCGAATCCATTCCGCAGATATGCTGCGCAACGTGCAGTCCCTGGGCGCTCGCCGCATGTGCGAGCAGCACCTTCCCATTTACATCGCCAATCGCGTATACCCCGCTTACATTTGTCATAAAGTTATCGTCCGTCACAATCCGCCCGCGCTCCATGCCGATCCCGGCATTTTCCAGCCCAAGCGCCTGTGTTTCCGGCGTCCTGCCTACGCACACAAGCACCTTTTCCGCAGATACGCTCCGCATCTTTTGGTCCTGCTCAAAGCTGACACTTTTCATCTTTGCGTCGCCCTCGATCTTCGTCACCTTTGCCTGCGTGTGGATATCCATCCGCTTACCTGCGATGGCGCGGAACGCGTCTGCAATCTCTCCGTCCATATTGCCAAGGATATTCGGCAGTGCTTCCAGTACCGTTACCTTTGTTCCAAATTCCGCGTATACGCTGCCAATCTCCATCCCGATGACTCCGCCGCCGATGATGACCATGCTTTTTGGCAGGCTGGTAAAGTCCAGCGCCTCTGTGCTTGTGATCACATTTTTTCCATCGATCCCATCGATTGGTATTCTTGCGCTTTCGCTCCCGCTTGCGATTACAATGGATTCAGCGCTGATTTCCTGTACATTTCCCTTGCCGTCTGTAACGCGAAGAGTCTTCTCTCCCGCAAAGTTTGCCGTGCCGGCGATCACCTCCACACCCCTGCTTTTCAGCAGGAACGCGACGCCGCCCGTAAGCTTTTTCACCACGCCATTTTTCCGTTCGTTCACAGCTCCCGTATCCACCCTGTATCCGTCTACTGTAATCCCTGCTGCTGCGCTGTTTTTGATCGTACTGAGCACCTGCGCGCTGTGCAGCAAAGCCTTTGTGGGGATGCAGCCGCGGTTCAGGCAGGTGCCGCCCACCGTATCCTTTTCAACGAGCACTGTTTTTTTGCCGAGCATCGCAAGCTTTATCGCTGCGACGTACCCGCCCGGGCCGCCGCCGATCACGATAACATCCGCTGTTTTCCCACCGGATTTACCGTTCTTCACTGCCGGCGTTTTTGCTTTTTCCTGCTTTTCCGGTTCCTGCGGCGCTTCGCCTGCCTTGCGTATTTTCGCCACAACGGTTCCTACCGGATGCGTACCGCCTTCTTCTACGATGATCTCGAGGATGCCGTCTGCCGGGCTTTCTACCGAGGCGGACGCTTTATCATACTCAAGGTCGTAAATCGGCTCTCCCTTTTTGACTGTGTCGCCGTTATTCCTGAGCCACTTAACCAGCGTTCCTTCCTTCATCGTCTGGCCCATTCTTTGTATCACAACTGTTTTTGCCATTCGTAATCCTCCCCCTTAACCAAGCAGCAGCAGGAACGGCTTTGTGATGTACCGTTTGAGTTCCTCTAAAAATTCCGCTGCCGGAGCGCCGTCAATCACCCGGTGGTCTGCCGTCAGGCTCAACACCATCATTGGCCGCACTGTGATCTCGCCGTTTATGACGACGGGTTTTTCCACGGCGCGTCCTACGCCGAGTATCGCTCCCTGCGGCGTACTGATAATCGGCGTAAACATATCGATGCCCATACCGCCAAGGTTTGTGACGGTAAATGTGCCGCCAGCCATGTCCGCGCCTGTCAGCTTTCCTTCCTGCGCCTTGCCGATGAGCTGCTTTGCCTCCACTGAAATCTGCGGTACGGACAGCCTGTCGGCATGATTTACAACCGGCACGAGCAGTCCGTTTTCCACTGCGACGGCCATTCCGATGTTGATATCCGAATGGTACACGATTTCCTCACCCTCGAGGCTTACATTTACATAAGGCTTTGCTTCAAGCGCTTTCGCTACCGCTTTGATCAGCATATCGTTCACGCTGACCTTAACGCCCTGTGCCGCGAATTCTTCGTTCAGTTCTGCGCGCAGCTTCATAAATTCAGACATATCCACGTCTGTCGAATACGTAACGACCGGACATGTAAAGTAGCTGTCCACCATATTGCGCGCGATAGCCTTCCTCATGCCGGACATCGGCTCGCGCCTGTCCGCCTTCGTTTCCTGCGCGGCAAAAACAGCCTGTCCGTGTTCCTCCGCTGCCGCTTCACGACTTTTCAATCCCTGTGCGTAACGCTCCACGTCCTCGCGCACAATGCGCCCGGACGATTTTGAAGCCTTCACATCCGCAAGGTCCACGCCAAGCTCCTCTGCAACCTTCCTCGCGAGCGGAGACGCCTTCACACGCCCGCCCGTTTGCCGCTGTGTTGTATCACGGCCTTCACCTGCCTGATAACGTTTCAGGTCTTCCTCAGTGATCCTGCCGTCCGATCCTGCGGGGACAACATCCGCAAGGTCGATCCCCATTTGACGCGCCATACGTTTTACTGGAACAGACGCCTTCATTTTTTCCTGCCTTGCCGCTGCGCTCTTTACGGGCGCCGCCTCTTGCTTTGCCGGTATAGGCGCGTCCTTTTGCCCGCCGGCCTCCAGCTCTTCTTTGGTAAGAAGCGTACCGACTACCGTAGAAACCGGAACCGTTTCTCCCTCAGCCACCTCGATATGCAGGTACCCGTCCTTGGTGCTCTGCACATTTGCCGAGGCTTTATCGTACTCTATTTCATACAAATCTTCGCCAGGCTTCACATAATCGCCGTCCGATTTATACCAGCGTACAATCGTTCCTTCCTTCATGGTCTGGCCCATCCTGACCAGATATATTTTATTTGCCATTGTTTTCTCTCCCCTGCGCTTTTATCGCAATTTGTCAAAAGATTGGTTACAGGCTTTTGGCAAATTGCATATGCAAGCGGTTTATCAAACGTTTCACATAACCTGCGTTATGTTCAGTCACTTTAGAAAATCTCCGCGATCATATCCGCCACTTTATCGGGGCCTGGAACATACGCGTCCTCCAAAACAGGGCTGTACGGAACCGGACAGTCCGGCGCGGTGATACGCAGGATATTTTCATCCAGCTCGTCGAGGCATTCCTCCGCAACGATTGCCGCAATCTCAGATGCAAAACCGGAAGTGTGTACCGCTTCCTGAACAATCGCAAGCCGGTGTGTTTTACTGATAGAATTCAGTATCGTTTCCTTATCGAGCGGCACGAGCGAACGAAGGTCGACAACCTCGGCGCTGATTCCTTTTTCCGCCAGCTGCCCAGCCGCCTGCATCGCTACCTGCGTCATCATGCTCCAGGAAACGATCGTAATATCGCTGCCTTCACGTATGATATTTGCTTTTCCAAACGGAACCGTGTAATCTCCCTCCGGGACTTCTCCCTTCATGCTGTATAATGCCTTATGTTCAAGAAACATTACGGGATTGTCGTCCCTGATCGCCGTCAAAAGAAGTCCCTTTGCGTCTGCGGGCGTCGCGGGCATCACTACCTTAAGCCCCGGAATATGCGTAAACATTGCTTCCAGCGTCTGGGAATGCTGCGCTGCCGCACGCACTGTCGCGCCGGAGGCCGCCCTTATGACAAGCGGCATCGTGCATACGCCGCCGAACATATAACGCATTTTTGCGGCCTGGTTCATGATCTCATCCATAGCGACTCCCGCAAAATCCACGTACATCAGCTCCACGATCGGGCGCATGCCAAGCGCTGCCGATCCGACGCCAAGCCCTATGATCGCCGTTTCGCTGATCGGCGTATTGAGAATACGCTCCGGCCCAAATTCATTATAAAGCCCTGACGTTACGCCAAATGCGCCGCCCAGCTTTGCTACGTCCTCGCCCGCAAGGAATACCATGGGGTCTTTTTTCATTTCAAGCTCAATCGCTTCTTTGATCGCTTCACCATATGTTAAATTACTCATCTTGATTCTCCTTTGATTCAATATTTGTTTGGGCTCAGACATATACGTCTTCCGTCAGGATCGAAACATCCGGCCACGGGCTTTCCTGAGCGAACTCAATCGCTTCTTCTATTTCCTCGTCCACCTTCTTTTCGATCGCGTCAAGTTCTGCCGCGCTTGCATATTTGCCGTCCAGCAAATCCTTACGGAATTTGGGGAGCGGATCTTTCTTCAGCCATTTCTCATGTTCCTTTTTTTCACGGTAAATAAAGAGCCTTGCATCCGGATCTCCTTCCCAGTGCCCCAGCCTGCGCCATGTTTTAAMCTCCATCAGCGTTGGGCCGCCGCCCTTTCTTGCGCGTTCTACCGCTTCATCCGTTGCGTCGATCACAGCCATAATATCGTTTCCTTCCACCGTTACGCCCGGCATTGCGTATGCCTTTGCGCGCTCGGAAAGGTCTGCAAGCGTGGTAAGCTCCCTTTGGCTTCCGGAAATTCCGTAAAAGTTGTTTTCCAGCGCATAGATCACCGGCAGCTTCCATGCCGCCGCAAGATTCAGGCTTTCGTGGAAGGTTCCCCTGTTGGATGCGCCGTCGCCGAAAAAGCACGCGCAAACCTGTCCTTTGCCAAACGTTTTGCAGGCATAGCCCGCGCCTACCGCAATCGGCAGGCCAGCGCCCACAATACCATTCGAGCCCAGGATACCGAGCTCCATATCGCAGATGTGCATCGAGCCGCCTTTGCCTTTGCAATAGCCCGTGGCCTTGCCGGAAAGCTCTGCCATCATCAGCTTCAGGTCTCCGCCCTTTGCGATCAAATGGCCGTGGCCCCTGTGTGTGCTTGTAATGTAGTCGTTGTGATTGAGCACGCCGCAAACGCCTGCCGCAACGCCTTCTTCTCCGGCGTACAGATGAACCGAGCCGTGCAGCAGCCCGTTTGCATACTGCTCATGCGCCGCCATTTCAAAGGCGCGGATCGCAACCGCATTGCGGTAAATCTTAAGTAACATCTCTTTGTTCTTTTTCATTTCAAACCTCCATAAGTATCCTAATGTTTTGTTTTTTCTGTGCTATCAAGCCTAAATCGTTTGTTTTCCATAAAATAGTGTCGCCAACAAAACAAACGCCGTGCGCCTGTGCTGTGACCGGGAATCGCCAAATTTGTTTTGAGTTTTTATTTTGTCAGGATAAAATTTTGTCGTGCTTGATGAGATCGTTTTGTGCATTTGTTCTTTTCATTCATTCTATGCTACCCACCCGCCACTCCTCCATGTTTATCTTGTCAAAAAAACGCGGCGGTTTTGTTGTTTACTCCTCCTGCCCTGCGTCAGAAATGCCAAAATAGCGCTTTTTTCACCGCGTTACTTTTGCACAAATTAGTCCCGTTTTTCAAAAAATATGAGCAAAAAAGGAAAAGCAATCATTTTTATTTGTTTGTATAGTGAAACCATAGTAATTTGTCAAAAGGCCAGTTACAGGCTTTTGGTATAAATTGCATATGCAAGCGATTTATCGGATGCTTTTAAATCTTGTATTGGGTTGAATCGCTGTAAAGCTCACAAACCTGCAGGCGCTCAAAAAAAAGGAACACTCAATTTGCCTGTATTCGCATGACGTCACAAAACCATTATGGATCATCGGCTGTGAAACATTCGCCAAATGTTTTGATAGGATAAAATGGAAAACATTTCTATTCAGAAAGGAGAATCACATGAAAACGACTCAGGAATTAAAAGATTTTGCGACAAACATCCGTATCGAGAACATCAAATGCCTTAAAAAGCGCGGTTTTGGCCACGTGGGAGGCTGTATGTCCGTTGTAGAGGTTCTCGCAGTCCTTTACGGCAACATCATGAAATACGATCCAAAAAATCCGGGCTGGGAGGGCCGCGACTACCTCATAATGTCTAAGGGGCACGCAGGTCCCGCCCTGTTTGCAACGCTTGCCCTGCAGGGTTACTTCCCTTTGGAATGGCTTGATACGCTTTCCGAACCCGGAACGCGGTTGCCCAGCCACTGCGACAGGCTTCTCACCCCGGGCATCGACGTTTCTACCGGCTCTCTTGGACAGGGGCTTTCTATCGCAGCGGGGCTCGCGCAGGGCTTCCGGATCAAAAAAATGGATAACCGCGTATTCACGATATTAGGAGACGGTGAAATCGCCGAAGGCCAGATCTGGGAAGCTGCCCAGTACGCCACGCATTACAAGCTCAACGGCATTACCGCTTTTGTTGACTGGAACAAACGCCAGGTAGACGGTTACGTCGAAGACATTATGGATGCAGGCGGCATCGCTGAAAAATTCGAGGCGTTCGGCTGGTATACGCTCACAGTAAACGGCAGCGATGTGCAGGCAATCCAAAATGCAATTTTGAAGTCAGACGAACAGCGGGCTGACCGTCCTGCCGCCATCATACTTGACGGTATAAAGGGAAGCGGCGTGCCTGAATTCGAACAGCTTGAACACAATCACCACTTCGCGCTGGATGCCGGCCTTGCAGACAAAGCGATTGCAGATCTGGAAAAAAAATTATCCTAACCCAAAGGAGGTAAGCATATGTTTCAACTGGATTACAACGGAGCAATGGAGCAGACGCCTGTTACAGAGCTGTTTTCCAAATTTCTCAGTCAATCTCTCAGGGACGATCCTGATATGGTCTATCTTGATGCGGACCTCATGGCCGCAATCGGCGCGCTGGACGTACGCGCCGATTATCCTGACCGCGTAATCAACTGCGGCATACAGGAAAGCAATATGATCGGCGCAGCCGCGGGGCTTTCGCTTCTGGGCTTCAAGCCTTTTGTGCACAGCTTCGCCGCATTTGTCACACGGCGCGCCTTCGACCAGATATTCCTGTCCATCGCTTATGCGGACAAAAGCATCCACATCATCGGCAGCGAGCCGGGCGTCCGTCAGGATTTCAACGGCGGCACGCATATGACGTTTGAAGACGTGGGCCTGATGCGTACGATCCCCAATGCGTATATTTTTGATATCACAGACAATGCGATGCTGCTTTCGGTCTTAAACCAGACCAAAGATAAAAAAGGCGTGTTTTATTACCGGCTGCCCCTCGCGGAAATCGTCAGGGTTTATGCGGACGGTTCCGATTTTGAGCTTGGCAGGGGTAACATCCTGCGCGAAGGAACGGATGCAAGCATCATCGCCTGCGGACTTCTTGTCCCGGCGGCGCTTGAGGCGGCAAAGCTTCTTGAAAAAGACGGTGTTTCCGTACGCGTCGTCGATATGTTTACGATCAAACCGGTCGATGAAGCCCTTGTCGTGGAATGCGCAAAAACTACCGGTGCAATCGTCACTGCGGAAAACGCATCCGTATACGGCGGCCTTGGCGAAGCCGTGGCGCAGGTTGTCACGGAAAAATGTCCCGTATTTATGCGCCACGTAGGCATCAGGGATGAATTTGGCGAGGTTGGCCCGGAAAGCTATCTTTACGAACGCTTCGGCCTTACCGCCGAAAATCTGGCGCAAAATGTAAGGGATGCCGTAGCGGCAAAAAAGGGGGCAAAGTAAAATGGCTATGAAGGTGATCATCGGTGCGGATCCTCTTGGGTTCGCCATCAAGGAAGACGTAAAAAAATACCTTCTTTCAAGCGGTTATGAAGTGGAAGACATCACAGGCGACGGCCCAATCGATTACTACAATGTAGGGTACAACGTCGGCAAACGAATCTCTTCAGGAGAATTTGAACGCGGGATTATATTCTGCGGTACCGGCATGGGCGTAAACATCGTTGCAAATAAATTCCCCGGCGTATATTGCGGCTTGTGCGAATCCGTGCTTACCGCAAAGCTGTGCCGCATTATCAACAACTGCAACGTACTCTCCATGGGCGGAACGCTCAACGGCGGTTTTAAGGCTGTTGAAATGGCAAAAGCGTTCATGGAAACAGGATTCTCCGAAGGGTTTTCTGAAGCGAGCCCGGAATTCCTGCAAAAATCTTTTTGCTGCGTGCAGGATATTGAATCAGAGATTTTCAACTGATCAAAAACCGTTTATCCTCTATCCAAAACCACATACATACGATTGACATCGCAAACAGGCGGGGCAGGATTGCCCCGCCTGTTTGCGCCATAAAAAAGATTTGGTATTCCCTGATGTGGTTATCTTAATTAAAATATAAAGGACGGTTATGGTTATGGAACATCCTATGGATATGCCCGCGCATGGAGAAGGCGGACATATGATGAATATGGGAAACCTGAAGAAAAAATTTTTTATTTGCCTTATACTCACGATACCCATTCTTTTTTTATCGCCCATGATGGGTATGGCTCTTCCATTTCAGGTGACGTTTGAAGGTTCGGAGTGGATTGTGCTCATCCTTGCCTCTGTCCTTTTCTTTTATGGTGGTATGCCCTTTTTAAAGGGGGCGGTATCCGAACTGAAAGAAAAGCGGCCCGCGATGATGACGCTCATTTCCCTTGGCATCATAGTCGCCTACTTTTACAGCGTTTATGCGTTCATCTCTGCCAAAGCAAATCCCGGCCACACCCACGCGATGGACTTCTTCTGGGAGCTTGCGACGCTGATCGACATTATGCTGCTCGGGCACTGGATTGAAATGAACGCCGTTATGAACGCGGGGAACGCAATGCAAAAAATGGCGGAGCTCCTTCCGGGCAGCGCACAGGTCGTAGCGCCTGACGGAAGCATCCGGGAGGTGCCCCTGCAGGAGCTTACCGTCGGGCAAAGCGTGCTCACCCGTGCAGGTGAAAAAATACCCGCCGACGGCGTAATCGAAAAAGGCGAGACTACTGTAAACGAATCCATGGTTACCGGCGAAGCGCGTGCCGTTGCGAAAAAAGCCGGAGATAAAGTAATCGGCGGTTCTGTAAACGGCGCGGGTACGATTACCATAAAAGTAACGGGTACGGGCGAGTCCGGTTACCTTGCACAGGTGATGCAGCTCGTAAACAGCGCACAGCAGGAAAAATCAAAAGCCGAATCCCTATCCGACAAGGTTGCAAGATGGCTCTTTTACGCCGCGCTTTTTGCCGGAATCGCCGCGCTTGTCGTCTGGCTTATTGTGAGCCGCAATATGGACACTGCGCTTACCAGAATGGTAACGGTCCTTGTGATTGCCTGCCCCCACGCGCTTGGCCTTGCAATCCCGCTCGTCGCGGCGCGTTCCACATCGCTTGGCGCAAAAAACGGGCTTTTGGTGCGTAACAGGCGCGCGCTTGAAACAGCCAAAAAAGTCGATGTAATCATGATGGATAAAACCGGCACGCTCACGGAAGGCAACTTCCGCGTCACTAAGGTTCTTTCGTTCGAATCCGGCCTTAATGAAACGGATATCCTCGCTATGATGGGCGGGCTGGAACAAAATTCCAATCACCCGCTGGCAGCAGGCATCCTCAGGGAAGCGCACGACCAAAACATCAAATTGTCCGGCGCGGATGACGTCAAAAACGTTCCGGGCGTTGGCCTTGAAGGGACGCTGGGCGGCAAAAAACTCAGCATTGTGAGCGCCTCCTATCTTGACCGGAACAATCTCCCTTACGATAAACAGGTCTTTGCAGAGCTTTCCGGAAAAGGCTATACCGTAAGCTTTCTGGCAGTAGACGGCAAAGTTGCCGGGCTGGCGGCGCAGGGAGATGAAATCAAGCCCCACGCAAAGGAAATGATAGACGCGTTAAAGCAACGAAACATCCGGCCTGTGATGCTTACCGGCGACAATGAAGCCGCCGCGCAGGCTGTTGCCAAAAGCCTTGGTATAGACGACGTACACGCTTCCCTCCTGCCGGAGGACAAGGAACGCATCATCAGGGAATACCAGCAAGAGAGCCTCACGGTAATGATGGTCGGTGACGGTATCAACGACGCGCCCAGTCTTGCGCGGGCAAATATCGGCGTTGCCATCGGCGCGGGAACGGACGTGGCAATCGATTCTGCCGACGTGATCCTTGTGCGCAGCGATCCCGCCGATATCCTGCATTTCCTGTCCCTCGCACGAAATACAAACCGTAAAATGGTACAGAACCTGTGGTGGGGCGCGGGTTATAATATCGTGGCAATCCCGCTTGCGGCAGGCGTGCTTGCGGGCGCGGGTATTCTGCTCAGCCCTGCGGTCGGCGCGGCGCTGATGTCCTTGAGTACGATTATCGTGGCAATCAATGCGGTTACGCTCAAAATCGATTAGTCAAGCACCATGATTGGAAAGCAACCAAAAAAGGCCAGTCGTATTTTCATACGGCAGGCCTTTTTTTGAAACCCTCTTTTGATCATCCCAGCTGTTGCTCGATGAGCGACGCAAGCCTCACGGCATGCTCTGTGATCTGCCCGCTGTCTTCGCCCTCAATCATTACGCGTACAAGCGGCTCTGTGCCTGAGGTTCGGATGAGTACCCGTCCGGTACCCGCCATGCGCTGCTCAAGCAAATCGATTTCCCTGCAAATCTGTTCATCCTCCGCATAAAAATGCTTTTTGCTTTCAGATACTCTTGCGTTCACCAATACCTGTGGCAAAATACTGATCACACGGGCAAGCTGCGAAAGCTTCATTCCGCGCTTTTTCATGACCGATACCAGATGGAGACCGGAAAGGATACCGTCCCCCGTTGTGCTTTCGTCAAGAAAAATGACATGTCCGGACTGTTCCCCTCCAAAATTACAGCCTTCCTGCCGCATCTTTTCAAGCACATACCGGTCCCCCACGTCCGAGCGTAAAAGGCGTATGCCTTCCCTTTTAAGCGCAAGCTCCATGCCCATGTTACTCATCACCGTCGCTACTACCGTATCATGCGCAAGTTTTCCTTCGTTTTTCAGGTCGATTGCACAGATCGTCATTACCTGATCGCCGTTCAGGATCGCTCCGTTTTCATCCACCGCGATCAGCCTGTCGGTGTCCCCGTCGAACGCAAGGCCAACATCGGCTCCCATTTCCCGCACCTGCGTCGCGAGGCTTTCCGGATGAGTGGAGCCGCAATTTTCGTTGATATTGGTTCCATCCGGCATGTGGTAACAGGCATGCACCTTTGCACCCAGGCGTTTGAACAGCTCCGGCGCAACCGCTGAAGACGCTCCATTCGCGCAGTCGAGCACAATCATAAGCCCGTCGAGCGGCATTTTTGCAAGTGATTCAATGTGATCCACATATTCGCGCTGCGCGTTTTTATGCCGTACGCGCCTGCCGATCTCCATGCCTGAAGGGGCGGGAATCTCCTGCCCGCCGGTTGCGATCAGCGCTTCGATCCGGTCTTCAATACTGTCCGCCAGCTTGAATCCGTCCATGCTGAAAAACTTGATTCCATTGTATTCCACCGGGTTGTGCGACGCGGAAATCATCGCCCCTGCGTCGCAGCCAAGATGCTTCGTCAGGTATGCGACGGCAGGAGTTGGGATCACTCCCGCAACGACGGCCTCCGCTCCCGCCGAGCAAACGCCCGCCACAAGCGCGCTTTCCAGCATGTCCCCTGAAATCCGCGTATCCCTGCCGATCAATATCTTTGCCTTATGCACCGCGTTTGTAAGGCAGTATGCACCTGCCCTGCCCATTTGATACGCGAGGTCTGCATTCAATTTCCCGTTTGCGATGCCGCGCACGCCGTCCGTGCCAAATAACCTTGCCATATGCGCTCCCTATTTGCAGCGCGCGGTAATCTGGCGTATCAGGTTTTCTTTGTCATACGCACAGCCAGCGCGCTCCATGGCCCATGCTACCGCGCCCACTACCGGGGGATGCTCCAGCTTGATGAATGTAAAGCCGCCTTCCGCTTTCTCTCCGCACAGATTGCGGGTAAGGGACTCGATAATGCGTCCGTTTTTTCCTTTGGTGTAAAGGGAGCCGAGCATAACCACCGGAATCGGCCTGTCCTGCGGGAAATCGAGCTCGTCTACAATCGCGCAGATATCCTTTGCATTCTGCTTGCCGCAGTTTTCCAGGATTTCCAGCGCAACCTCGTCGTCCATACACGCCGCTTCAAATAATATCGGCGCAAAAGATTTTGGCTCCAGCGTATGCTCGCTCACGCCGCATATAATTTTCTCCATCAGCGCGTCGCGGTCCGATACGCCCATACATGCAAAAAGCAGCTGCGCCATGCACGTTTTTCTGCCGTTCCGGAACAGCATATCGTACACATAATGCACCACCTCCGAGCCAAGCACCTTCCCTCCCGCATAATCGCCTGTCAGTTCGAAAAGCGCGCCGCGGTTACATTGCCGTCCCTGCGGATCGATCCCGCACGCGCCGGTTCCCGAGCCGTTTAGCGTGCAGATTCCCCACTGTTCCGGCGAACCCGCCTTGATTCCCAGAAAGGAATCGTTGCATAAATGAAAATGCGTAAGTCCGCATTCCTCGATAAATCCCGCTATCTTTTGCTGCTGGGCCTTACAATCTACGCCCGCCATGCCAAACACAGCTTCCGTCTCTTCCCAGCTGATTCCGTTTTGAGTGCGTATCCGGTCCAATAACGTTTGGAGTTCCTGCCGAAGCTGCCCGTAGCCGCCCGGCATAAACTCGTGGCTCGTGGTTCCCCACTGCAAATATTCAATCAATGTCCCGTCCGCGCGGAACAGCGCACAGTCTGTCTTTGTACCGCCGCCGTCTATACCCAGTATGTATTTACGCATTTTGCACGTTTCCCCGTTTTCTCAAAGAATATATTTCGCCGCTTCCCGGTCCACGATTATCGTTACGTCCCTGTGCAGCCGCAGGAAGGACGCCGGAAATTCCGGATAGATCGTATTTTCCTCATACAGCTTGCGAATCCCGTTCGCTTTCTTTTCGCCGTTGGCGATCAATGCGATCTTCTTCGCTTTGAGGATCGTCGCCATACCAAGCGTAATCGCCTGTGTGGGCACATCGTCGATATGATCAAAAAACCGCGAATTCGCTTCAATCGTATCCGGATCAAGTTCCACAAGATGTGTCTTTTCATAATAATACGGAGCGGGCTCGTTGAAACCGATGTGACCGTCGTTGCCAATGCCCAGTAAAATAAAATCAAGGTTCCCCGCATCCTCGATCTTTTGTTCAAATTCCGCGCAGGCCGTATCGATATCCTTGGTTATATCCGGCACAAAGGTGTTGTCATAGTTGATATTTACCCTGCTGTAAAGATATTTGTTCAGGAAATAATAATATCCCTGCGGATTGTCCTTTGCGAGCGGAATATACTCGTCTATGTTAAAGGATTTCATCTTACTGAAATCGAGGTTTTCCTCCTGATGCTTTTGTGCAAACAGCTCCAGCGGGCGTTCAGGCGTTCCTCCCGTAGGCAGCGCCGCCACAAGCTTTGGGTTCTCCTTCAAAAGCTGCGCCATCATGTCCGCAGCTTCCCTGCTCATTTCCTCATAATTATCTTTGATGATAAACTTCACGTGTTACCTCCCCAGTACATATGCCCGGCGGACAAGCCATCCGCCGGGCATCTTTTTGTCACTCTATTACTTTTTTCCTTTTATTTTCCTAAAACAACCGTCTTTCCATTGTCGCTGGCTTCATAGCACGCCAAAACAATTTCCACGGCCTTTTTACCGTCCTGCGCGCCCGGATTGGTGGGCGTATCGTTTTTGATCGCATCCTGAAGCGCTTCGATTTCGGCTGCAAACAGGTTCTTTGGCTCATATTCGTATTCCTGTTCTCCGCCGATGTTGACCACACACTGCCCGTCCGGGTTGCGGAATACCGTACCTACGCCGTACGCAGAGCCCTTCGATCCGTATACCTCACACATATAACGGCAGTTTTCCGTAACAACCGTCGCGTCTACAACGGCCTGCGCTCCGTTTTCGAATTTCAATACTGCCGTGCAGATGTCTTCTACAGAATACTTATCGCTCAGCTCATTGCCAATGGTATCCGCAAACGCAATCACCTCTTTTACATCGCCTAGCCAGTACCGCATCAAATCCACGCAATGTATGCCCATATCGAGCATCGAGCCTCCGCCTGAAAGTTCCTTGCGCGCCAGCCAAAGCGGCTCGCCGTCCGGACCGTATTCGCCGCGGTAATAAGACATCTGCGAATGCGCCGTACCGATTTTTCCAAGATCGCCATTATCGATCAGCTCTTTGATGTGCTGATGCGCCTTATGGAAACGCAGCATATGCCCGATCTGGATTTTTACGCCGTTGGCTTTTACCGCTTCTTCTATTTTCTCGCATTCTTCCACGTTCATCGCCATCGGTTTTTCCAGCAAAATGTTCTTTTTCGCATTTGCCGCCTTTACCGCCAGCTCGCAGTGTGCAAACACCGGCGTTGCAATATAAACGATTTCAACCTCCGGATCGGCAAGCAATTCCTCAATCGTATCATAAGCCTTAGGAATGTTGTGCGTTTTTGCAAACTCCTGAGCCTTTTCCGGAAATTTATCCGCAACCGCGATCATTTCGCAATCCTCTGCCTGGCGAAAACCCGGCATAAACGCGCAATCCGCGATGTCGCCTGTTCCAATGATGCCCCATTTCATAGCTATATCCTCCTGATTTTTTACCGTTTTAAATCCACTGGTTTACGCCGCGTACCGAAAGGAAGTTCCCCGATACCTGATCGTTGTCGTTATCCGCAAAATACATAACCGCTTTTGCGATATCAATGGGTTTCTGCCATCCGGATTTATCCATGTTGTCTACATCCACGCCATCCGCACGAAGTGCATCCACATTGAGGGGCGTATCCAGATCGCCCGGCAGTACTGTGTTGACTCTCACGCCAAAAGGCTGGAAATCGAGCGCGTGCGCTTTTGTCAGCATGACAACCGCGCCCTTTGCCGCACAGTATGCAGCCAGATTCGGCTCTGCGTGGATCGAGCAGTCGGAGCCTGTATTTACAATATTACCCTTGCTCTGCTTCAGGTATTTTGCACAAGCCTTTGTCATATAGAACATGGAGTTTAAGCATACTGCGATCACCTTATCCCACTGCTCTGCGGACATGGTATCCACATTTCCGCGCGGCGCGATTCCCGCGTTGTTAAAGAGAATATCAATGTGACCGAAATCCGCCGCAATCTGCTCTACGGTCTTAACGACCATATCGTAGTTGGCAACGTCGCAGCCGTAGGCCTTTGCTTCCCTGCCCAGCGCGCGGATTTCCTCGCAGGCTTTTTCCGCAGCCTCTTTGTTGAGGTCTACAACCGCTACGTCAGCTCCGTTTTCTGCAAGCAACAACGCCGTTGCTTTTCCAATCCCCGATGCGCCGCCGGTTACAACCAGTAATTTCCCATCAAATTTCTTCATGTTTATTTCCTCCGTTGTTTAGATTTATTATACGTGATACCAAAACTTATTTCTGTTAAAATATGGCTACTTGATGATCTGCTCCTTGCGGGAACGGTCTGCCGTGAGGCATACCGCCGCAATAACGAGCGAACCGAATACCACCTGTTGCATCGTCATGTCTACGCCGACCATGTTCATGCCGTTGTTGATCACCACTACGATTGCGCAGCCAAGCAGTGCAAACAGGATATTTCCCTTGCCGCCCGCAAGCGCCGTTCCGCCGAGCGCGCACGCCGCGATTACCTGCAGCGTAACTGCGTCGCCTACGGTTGGAATACCGCTCTTGAGCTTCGCTGTAATCATAATTCCCGCGATCGCAGCGCAAAGGCCCGCAAATAGCATCGTCGTAATCTTCACCTTGTCCACATTCACCCCTGCAAGCCGTGCGGAGCGTTCGTTTGCCCCCACTGCAAAGGTGTACCTTCCAAACTTTGTGTATTTCTGGATCAGGTAAGCGACTACGAATACCGCAAGCGCGATCACAAACAGCAGCGGGATCACTCCCAGGTTGATCTTTGCAAAATCGATCATCCAGTAGTTATCCGGCTTGACCTGCAAAGGTACCGATCCGGAAACGAGCAGTGCAAAGCTCTGCCAGATATTCATCGTGCCAAGCGTCGTAATAAACGACGGAATCCGAAGCTTCGTGTACAGTATTCCATTGAGCGCGCCCGCGCCGATTCCAAACAGTATTGCCAATACGAACGAGAAGGCTCCCATACCGTCGCTCATCATCAGCGTAAGGAGTACCGAGCAGGACGCGTAAATCGCGCCGATCGAAAGGTCGATTGCCCCGGTGAGCAGTACAAACGTCATACCGCAGCCGAGCACCAAAAGCGTGCTCAGGCTTACCAGCATATCGGTAATATTCTGCGGGAGAAAAAACCTGTTATTGATAACCCCAATGACTACAATCAATATGACAAGCGCAGACAGGCCGATGAAATTTGCAACTGAAAACTTCTGGTTTGTTTTAATAGATGGTGCTTTCATTTTCTTCATCCCCTTTACATCATGTATTTGACAATTTCAACCTGATCCGGCTTATTGTCTTTGCCCGCTCCCACTTCGCCCGTCACAAAGCCATCCTTCATGATGATGACGCGGTTGGAAAGCCCGATACATTCGTCAAGCGTGTCGCCGAGCAGTACCACCGATATGCCGCGCTCCGTAACGTCGCGGATCAGGGAATAAATTTCCTCTTTTGCACCGATGTCCACACCTCTTGTCGGATGGTTCAAGACAAGGATATGCGAGCCGCTCAGGATAAGCCTTGCAAACAAAACCTTTTGCGCGTTGCCGCCGGAAAGGCTTTCCACCAGCTCTTCCCTGTCCCTGCACTTGATGTTAAGCCTCTTAATGAGGTCGTCAACTGCTTTATCCTGCAACTTCTTGGACAAAATTCCTTTTTGCTTTACAACATCGTAATTGGAAACGCATACGTTTTCACTGATGCTTAGGATACCGATGATCCCTTCGTCGCGGCGTTCCTTGGGGATTCCGAGTATCCCGTTTTTGAGCGCCTGGTTGGGGGCGGTGAACCTGCAAGGCTTCCCGCCTACTGTAATCGTACCTTCGGTCGGTTTGTCGTCGCCGACAATTACAGAACACAGGCTTTCCTTCCCGGAGCCTTCCACACCGCAAATTCCCAGGACCTCGCCCTTATGCAGGTCAAAGGACACGTCCTTAAATTCCCCGTACATCGAAAGACCTTTTACGCTCATCACCACGTTTTCGCCGGGAGTGGTCTGCCGAGCGATCCTATAGTATTCGCCCGATGTGGCGCGGCCCACCATCATTTCATACAGCTTATTTTCGTCCGCATCCTTTGTCTGCACCTCGCCGGTATTTTCACCGTCGCGGAAAACAACGATACGGTCTGTGATCCTCAGCACCTCGTCCAGCCTGTGGGATACGAATACGACTCCGTGCCCTTCCGCCTTGATATGCTCGATCAGGTCGAAAAGCTTGCCAACCTCTTCGTCGTTCAGGATCGAGGTCGGCTCGTCCAGAAGGATGATTGCCTTTTCGTCCTTGCTCCTGCCGCAGTTTTCGCCCATTGCCAGGTTGAAAACCTTTGCAATCTCAACCATCTGCCTGGTAGAGAACTGCAGGTCACCAACCTTTGTCTTTGGATTGATGTGGGAAAGGTCTACGATTTCCAGAGCCTTTTCCGCCTCCTGATACATATGCTTCCAGTTGATAAATCCATTTTTACGAAATCTTTTTTCCTGCCCGAAGAAAATATTCTGTCCAACCGTCAGGTTTGTAATCAGAGACTGTTCCTGAAAAACCATTCCGATTCCCGCACAGTGTGCGTCATCCGCATTTTTCGGCGTGAAGGCGGTTCCCCTCATTTTCATTTCGCCGGAGGTTTGCGGCTGCACACCGTTTATGATCTTGAACAGCGTGGATTTACCGGCGCCGTTCTCTCCTATGAGTCCCAATACTTCGCCTGAGCGTATTTCAAATGATATGTCGCGAAGCGCATAATGGGCACCAAATTTTTTTGATATTTTTTCTGCTTCAAATAGAATTTCATGTGTCATAATTGCTACCTGCCCTCTTCATATCACTTGTTGATGATCTTCTTTCCTCTTGCTACCGACGCTGCGACTGCAATCAGTATGATGACACCCTGCACGCCCACCAGCAAATACTGGTTAACGCCGAACATAATCAATCCGCTTCGCAGTACTGTCATAATCAGTGCGCCGATCAGCGTGTTCACAACGCCGCCTCGGCCGCCGCTCATTGCCGTACCGCCGACAACGACCGCAGTAAGCGCCGGGAACAGCTGCCCCTTGCCCATCGTCACGTCGCCGCGCCCTAAAAGCGCGAGCATCAGAACGCCTGCAATGCCGATGCAGATACCCGACCAGATGAACGCCTGTATCTTGACCTTATTTACGTTGATTCCAGCCATCTTCGGAACCTGTTCGTTATCGCCGATTGCATATACGTATCTGCCAAACGGCGTATATTTTTGCAATATGAGCGCAACCACAAACACTGCGATTGCGATATATGTGATGACCGGCGCCGGACCGACATTTACGAGGGCCAGATTCCGGAACGCTTCGTCCGTTACGCTTGCGGGCTCCAGATTATAGGTGATGACCGCAAGTCCCGCACCTACGTTTGTAAGACCAAACGTTACCATAAAGGATGGTATGCGCAGCTTCACATACAGGAAGCCTGCCAGAAAACCAAACGCTGCGCCCGTGGCGATTGCGATCACCACGCCCCATATCCCAAGATTCATCGTGTTTTTCGTGTTCGCGATCAGCACGCTCGCGACGCATCCGCAAAACGCCATCATACCGTCTACGGATAAGTCGATGCTGCCCATAATGATGACAAATGTCGCGCCGATCGACAGTACCAGCGGAATTGCCAGCTGAGTCAGGATTGCCGTCAGGTTGTCAGCCGTGAAAAAGCCGTTTGCCGATATTGAAAAAACCACTACCAGCGCTACCAGAATGAGAATC
Organism: Christensenella hongkongensis; assembly: GCF_000981035.1. Taxonomy (GTDB): domain Bacteria; phylum Bacillota; class Clostridia; order Christensenellales; family Christensenellaceae; genus Christensenella; species Christensenella hongkongensis. The sequence continues at coordinate 165,632 of NZ_LAYJ01000112.1, read as the reverse complement.
GGCGCATACTGTACGATCTTTCCTTTTTTCTGTTCCTTCTGGACTTTGGCTGCAAATTCCTGCGCAATCGTATTCGTGGTATTCATGTGATTTGTTTCCATTTGCGTTACCCCACTTGTGTGATGCACTGCGCGGGAGCGGATAGCCGCTCCCACACGCGCACCGGTTATATTATTCGCCTATTTCCATCGGGCGGGCAATAATATCATACATTTTGCTTCTGTCGAATTCTTCAGCTAATTTTTCCTTGGTGAAGTTCGCTTCGTATTCTTCTACATTGTCCGGCGTCAGCAGATATCCTTCTGTGTAGAACATTCTCTGTCCGGGATCCATCTCGCTCGGCTTGATTTCGCCGGTGTATGCCGCATACGGGAATGCGAGGCCATAGAAGCCCTGCAGCCAGCCGTTGCTCGCGTAGGAAGCGACCATATCGCCGTTTTTGATCGCGGATATCGCATCCGGGATCCCGTCTACGCCGCACGCAAGTACTTTACCGTTGAGTCCTTTTGCTTTGAGCGCTTCCACAGCCGCCAGGCATGTCGCGTCGTCCGCCGCCCACAGGCCGTTTGCTTCGTCGCCATATTTTGCTGTCCACGTCTGCGTTACGGACAATGCCTGGGACGCTACGTAGTTGCTGGATTGTTCGTCGAGGATTTCCACACCGGGTGTTTCCTCAACCGCCTTGTGCACGCCCTTCTGCCTTGCAAGCGGCGAGCTGTTTGCAAGCAGGCCGTTCAGAACCAGTACTTTTCCCTCGTTGGGCGTGGGGAAATGCTTAAACATTTCGATAGCGATGTCGTAACCTGCCTGTTCGTCGTCCGGCGTCTGGTGCATTACATAGTATTCGTAATCCGTGGGATATACGCCGTCAGCCATGCTCCATACGCTTGACCAGTATACGCCCGCTTCTTCGCACAGGTCCGCTACAACCGCAGCAACCGGCGCATTGTTCGGATCTACATAGAGAATCGTATTTTTGCCGCCTTTTGCAATCAGGCTCTTGATGTCGTTGACCTGCTTTTCATCCTGCCCCTGGCATTCCAGAATCTGCAGCTCCGCGTCCACGCCTTCTGCATTCAGCTTTTCTACGAAGATCTCTGCGCCTTCCTTAACCTGTACATAGTACTGGTCCTCGAGCCCGCGGATCGATACGCCTACCAAAAGCTTCTCACCGGTAGCTGCGCCGCCGTCTGCTGACTCCTCCGATGCCGGCGAAGCCTGTGCGCTGCTGCCGCTGTCCGCCGATGCTTCCGCTGACGGAGCTGTTTCCGCAGGCGCACAAGCCCCAAGCGTCAGTGCAAAAAGCACAAGTAAGACCATAGCCACAATCCTAAATTTTTTCATCCATATTTCCTCCCTTGGTTTTTTAATTAAAGTCATTACGACTAAAATTCAGTAAAAGTTACCATGCGCTTCGCTTAATATCACAAGCCTTACCCTTTAGTACTTGGAAAATTAAAACGAATCCTGTAGAATGATTTCATTACGTCCGTTTCCAAAACGCTTTTTATTTTGTTTTTACTTTTCTTCTTTGAAATAGTACTTCGATTTTTTCAGATTGGATTTTGATTTTTCACGGAGAGCTTAACGCCCTCTCTTTTGTTTTTTTCATCGTAACATATCGCACATAACTTGTCAATACTTAATGTTTTATTTTGTTCTTTCTTCTTTTTTCATGAAAATTATCCGATGAAAAAATAATTTTCCTGTTTGTTTTTGTTCATTACGATTCAATGACAGCAGGCAGCCCAAGCTCCTTCGCACGCTTTAGAATGTGCTGCATTGTTTCATCCGGACAGGGCAGCGTATCTGCAAGCCCATAGGGCATTCCAAGGCTTTTATATTTTCCTTCTCCAAGATTGTGATAATTCAGGATATCCACTTTTATGACGCTTTGTCCAAGCGCTTTGATAAACGAAAGCCTGTTTTCAATTTCCTCAGGCGAATCGTTGATCCCATTCACCACAATCATGCGGATAATCATATCCTTACCCATCTCTGCGATTTTTTTGGCATTCTCAAGGATCAACCCATTGGCAACGCCCGTATACCGCTCGTGGACCTGAGTATCGATCGCTTTGATGTCGTACAGAACCAAATCCACCGCCTGTACAACCGGCATAAGCTTTTCCCACGCAAGATGCCCGGCCGTATCAAGCGCAGTGGCAATCCCCCTGTCTCGCAGCAATTTTGACGTTTCAATAATAAACTCTCCCTGCAGGGCCGCTTCTCCGCCGGAAAACGTAACGCCTCCGCCGGAATGATCGTAAAAATCCTTGTCGCGTACGAGCTTTTCGCACAGTTCCTCCGGCGTAACCTGCGTGCCCAGCATCTCGTAGGCGTCATAAGGGCAAACCTCTACGCACGTACCGCAAACTACGCATTTTTCGCGGTCGATTACCGCAGCTTTCCCGCCCATCGTAATTGCGTGCTCCGGGCAGGCCCGGGTGCAGGCGCCGCAGCGCCTGCATTTGTTTTCGAAGCTCAAAATCTTTTTTTCACTGCTTAGCAGCTCAGGATTCGCGCACCATTTGCAAATAAGATTGCACCCCCTGAAAAACACCGTTGACCTGATTCCCGGGCCATCCTTTGTCGCATAACGCTGGATGACGGAAATTTCTCCAATTGCTTTACCCATTCTCCCATGTACCCCTTCTCAGTTATTTGCACCATATTCCGTACGCGCGATGATCGCATCCTGCGCCTCTGGCATGAGAGAGGTGAACAGCGCGCAATAGCCCGCAACCCTTACCATAAGGTTCCCATGCTCCTCCGGGCGTTCCTTTGCGGCCCGCAGCGTTTGTGAATCAATGATATTAAACTGGTTGTGGAAAATATTTTTTCCCTTTGTCGTCTCCAAAAACGCTACAAATTTATCCAGATTTTCCTCGCCCTCCAAAAGGCCCGGGCTAAACCTCATATTCAGCAGCTGGCCGCCCGCCATACGTTTATTGGGAAGCTTTGAAACAGAGTTGATGACCGAGGTCGGCCCGTTAAGGTCCGCGCCAAGACAGGGCGACGCGCCTTCGTTGAGCGGCGAACCCGCAAGTCTGCCATCCGGCGTCGCGCCTACGTCCATCCCGTTTGGCACATAGGATGAAATATTCGAGGTAGACATCGTATATCCGCAGCCAATCGGCCCTCTCCCCGCACGGTCTGTCTTATAATCCGGCAGCAGGTCGAGATAGGAATTGAACACATCAACCACCAGCTCATCTACGTAATCGTCGTCATTTCCAAATTTTGGAACATTCCTGCACAGCTTACGCAGCCGCAGGCCCGTTTCTCCCTGCCAGTTGCTGTCAAGCGCATTCCGCAGCTCCTGCATTGTAACGGTTTTCTCCTCAAATACCAGTTTTTTAATGACTGCAAGCGAATCGCCTACAACCGACATCCCAATGTTGGACTGGCTGACATAATCGTATTTTGCGCCGCCGTTTTTGAGCGTCTTGCCGCGCTCGAGGCAGCAATCTACAAGCGATGACGCAAAGGAGTCGGAATCGTAATATTTCAGCGACCTGTCGCACACAAGATCGCATTCCACCGCAAGGTCCGTATAAAATTTCAGCAGCTTTTTCCATGCGGCCCATACTTCGTCGTAACTCTTGTAGTCAATATCCCGGCCCTGTTTGCCTGTAATGCTTACGATTTGTACGCCGCTTTCCGGATCGTAGCCGTTGTTCATCACAAGCTCCATAATTTTTCCAAAGTTGATGTAGGTCATACCCGTCGCCCTGTGGCCCCACTTGCCGGGAATCGCCACCTCGACGCACCCCATGGAAGCGTAATCCCGCGCTGTTTCAAGGTCGATATCCAGCGTTTGCATCGCAGGGATTACGACGTCGTCCGCAAACATGGACGGCTGCCCAAAGCCCGTTCGGATGAGCTTTGCAGCGTCTACAATCAGGCTGCGCGGCGTACCGTCGTGATAGCGTACGCTGAGGTTCGGCTCCGGCAGGCGGTTCAGGTTCATTGCTTCAAGACACAAATACGACAAGTCGTTCGTGCCGTCTGTTCCGTCCGGCTTCAACCCGCCCAGTATCAGGTTAGAGTACAGCGGATATCCCGCTGAATACTGCGTGTGATCCCACGGGCGCACTTTATTGATGCTGTTCGTCTGGATGAAGAAGTGCGTAATGATCTCAAGCGCCCTGTCTTTATTGATTACGCCCGCCTTCATATCCTTTTCGTAATACGGATAAATATATTGGTCGAATCGTCCAAACGAGAAGGAATGTCCGTTGCTTTCGATCATCATCAGCAGATGCGTAAGGTAAATCGTCTCTACCGCCTCATAAAAGCTGCGCGCTCCGCCCTCCATAAGGTTTTTGCACATTTCTGAAATTTCAAGCAGTTCGCTTTTGCGTTTTTCATCGGTTTCCACCTGCGCCATTTCAGCGGCCAGCACGCTGTACCGTTTGATGTATTTGAGCACCGCTCCCAGTGAAATCACCGCAGCCTCGTAAAATTCCTTTTGTTCCTGCGTGAGTCCCTCTTTTTTGAGATTTTCCTCCGCAATTTTCTTCAGTCCGCCATAGCCTTTTTCGAGTAGCATCTCATGGTTTGGAATAATATGTCCGTCGCCCGACATACTGATACCGCCGCAGTGGATCACATTTTGCTTTTGCGCCTGTTTCACATCGTGCGGCAGGTTTTCCTGTACCTCGTCCGCATGAGTTTTTCCCTTCCAATAGGGCGCGATTGCTTTCAGGCGTTCCTTCGTTTCCTCTGTAATGTAAAACATATCGCCCGTACGTTTTTCAAATTCGTCAAGCTCTTCGATCACCCAGTCATAGGAATACTCCGGGAATACAGGCGCCGCGAAATTTTTGCTGGCCTGGTTTCCGACGATCAGCGTATCGTCGTCAATATAGATCGTCATTTTTTCCAGAATACGGTCAAGTGCCTTCGCGCGGCGCACAATCATCGGTTCGCCCTCTGTTTCACGGAAAACCTCCGTGATGATCTCCGCACGTTCCGGGCAAATACTTGCCTTGCGGTCAGTCATTTTCTTTTGCATTCTTTCAATTCGGCTGAAATCAACCGTTTTATCCTTTGGTTCATAGCTTAAAAAATTCATTGTAAACCCTCCTGTTCTTATAGCGAAGTCAATAAAGAAGGTGAATCGTTCGTATCGTTAGAACCTTTTATTGACAGAGCATGCAGCCTGCATGATTTTGGTATTTTTCATGGCCGGGCTGTAAAAGCGTTTTTGACGTATATGAAGGACAACATAGGATGTGCTCCTACATTTCTCACATTTTTTATACTGTTATCTCTTCGGTAACTTCATCCTACCACATCGATCATATTATGTCAACTATTTTTGTTCTTTTATGTTCTTTTAATTATAATAAGCTGTTTTCGGCACTTCAAACCTGTTCTTTTATGTTATTTCATGAAATATTTTCTGCCCATTTGTTAAAAGGGTACAAAAAAAGCGGGAATCGATGATTCCCGCTTTGGTTTTCTCTGTCAGTCAGCGATAATGACCTCTACGCCGCAGGCACGGGCACGCTCGACCTGCTGCGGATCAGTGCCGCTGTCTGTAATAATCTCGTCAAAATTCCTTACATCGGCATATTTGATCAGGTAATTATCTCCCCATTTTTCATTGTTGAGCAACAACACCCGTTTTTTGCCTGCTTCCAGAAGCGCGCTTTTTACACCCGCATCTTCAATATCCGGCACAGTCGCGCCCTTTTCCACATCAAAGCCCTGCGTGCCCATAAATACGGTGTCCACGTTAAACTTGTTATAAAAATCAATCGTCATATTGGAAAGCACGCCCGCAGACGTTTCGCTGTATTCGCCCGGGGCCAGAATCAGTTTGATCTTATTGTTTGACTGGAGGTAATTCACGATTGCCCATGAATTTGTAATTACCGTAATGCGTTTGTCCTGGATATAATTGGCAAGCTGCAGCGTTGTGGTTCCGCAGTCGATGATAATCGAATCCCCGTTTTTCACCATTTCCGCAGCCACACGCGCAACATTTTTTTTATTCTGCTGCATCTGCCCGGCCTTCAGCGAAAAGCTCGGCTCAATAGCCGTCCCCTGGTTGATATACGCTCCGCCGTAATTTGTTGTCACCAGCCCCTGCCGCTCGAAAAGCGCAAGATCGCGTCGAATCGTCATTGCAGACACGTCAAATTTTTTCGCAAGCTCGTTTACTTCCACCGTTTTTTCGGCCTGCATGATTTCAAAGATCTGCATCCGCCTTTGTGTTGACGTCATAGATAAGCCTCCTTCGCGATGAGAATATCCGTTTTTTCAACTATAACACCTGCAGCTTGATTTGTAAACGCACATCATTGAACTATTTTTGAAATACATTTTTGTTTGTTCTATTCTTTTTCACATTTTTATCAACACCATCGTGTGAATTCGTGCTTTTACGGCTGAACTCATATTTTTTCTTCTTTAAAATAAAGACATATCAACAAAACATATGATATGTAGATCAATCTCAAAAAAATGACAAAGGAGGAGAATTATGAAACTGACACTGGAGCAGCTGAAAACGGGGATCTCGGATTATCTCGAAGAGTTGCGTACAAAAGGTCTCGCTAAGTCGACATTTCATGTTTATGCGCGAAATCTTCTTTATATGACGGACTATTTCGAAAATGAAATGAAACGGCAGGAAATTTCGCAGTCAGACATTGCACGCTTTAAATTCCATGTGGAATCCAGATACAAAAATGCCACTGCTGTAAATATTATCGGCATCACAAACCGTTTGCTCCGTTTTATGCACTATGACAGCTTTTGTATCAAGAACATCAAAAAGGAGCATCCCGATCATCTCCCGGACGTACTGACGCGCGAGGAATACAAAAAATTACTCGCCGTTGCTTCCAGGGAAGACAGTAAACTTTACTATATCATCCGCACCATCGCGGGTACAGGAATCAATTACAGCGACCTTGAGTTTATCACCGTAGAGGCTGTTACAAAGGGTTATGCCCAGGCATGCCGCAACGATAAAACGTGGGATATCGTTATCTCGCGCAATCTTCAGGAGGTGTTGCTGGGTTACTGCGCCGAAAACGGTATGAGCAGCGGCATCATTTTCTACGGCAAGGGCAACAACAAAATCATAGACCGCGCCTACATCTGCCGCCAGCTTAAAATTCTGGGCAACATGGTGAAAATTTCCGACAATAAGCTCACAATGAGGGCATTGCGCCTGTTCTTCTCATACATTTACCTGCAGAGCGAAAACAATATTTTTGAACTGAACGAATTGCTGGGAAACAAAATGTATGCCGATAAACAAATACTTCCGTCAAGGAGCATCGCGGAAAAAAGCCGTGTGCTGGCAAGCCTGAAGCTGTAACAAAAAACGGGGATACATACCCCCGTTTTTTTATTTCTGAATTTATTGTATCCGGTTGTCGCCCGCATATTGCGGAAAGGCCGGCGCTGCAAGAATAAACGCATGTTATTCGTGTGCTGATTTCCCGCGCATTTCCAAAGCTGCGGCGACCATATTGGCCAGGCTGGCCTTTACTTCCTTTTCTGCACGCGTCTTCAATCCGCAATCAGGATTTACCCAAACCTTGTACGGTGACGCGTTTTCCAATATCCGTTTCAATACGGATACTATTTCCGCTATCTCAGGCACCCGCGGCGAATGGATATCATAAACGCCGGGGCCGACATCTGTCCTAAAACCATTTGCGGCAAGGGCGTCAAGTATCGTCAGATCCGAGCGCGACGCCTCAAATGTAATCACGTCCGCATCCATTGCGTCTATCTGCTTAATAATATCATTAAATTCACTGTAGCACATATGTGTATGTATCTGTGTCTCCGGCTTTACGCCACTATGCACAAGCCGGAATGCCGGGATCGCCCAGTCAAGATATCGGCTGTCCCAATCTGTTTTACGCAAAGGCAGCTTCTCGCGCAGCGCAGCTTCGTCTATCTGTATGATCCTGATTCCGTTCCGCTCCAAATCAAGCACTTCTTCGCGGATGGCCAGCGCAATTTGCAGAGTCGACTCCCTTAAAGAGATATCCTCACGCGGGAAGGACCAGTTGAGGATCGTAACAGGCCCGGTCAGCATTCCTTTTACCGGTTTTTGTGTCAAGCTCTGGGCATAAACGGATTCACGAACCGTCATCGCTCCCCGGAACGACACATCTGCCCATATGATCGGCGGCTTTACACACCGCGTGCCATACGATTGCACCCATCCCTTTTGCGTGAATAGAAAACCATCCAGCTTCTCGCCAAAATATTCTACCATATCGTTCCGTTCAAATTCGCCATGTACCAGAACGTCGAGGCCAATTTCTTCCTGCAGCGCGATACACTCCGCGATCTTTTTCTGGATAAATGCGTGGTACTGCTCATCCGTCACAGCGCCGCTTTTCCATCCGGCACGGTTTGCACGCACTTCTGCCGTCTGCGGAAAAGAACCGATTGTAGTTGTTGGCAGCAACGGCAGCCCAAAAACCTCTTTTTGCAGTTTTTTTCGCTCGTCAAAATCCGGCAGTCTTACAAAATCCGCATCGCGCAAAGCTTTTATCTTTTCACGAACCGCGTCGTTCCCGCATTCCCTTGGCTTATCAAACAAACGAATATTTTCCTGAAACGCAGCATTCCCTTCCGTGTGTGCCGCAGACAAAATATCCTTGAGCTCTTCAAGTTCCGCCAGCTTTTCCTGCGCGAACGCCAGATATCGTTTTTGATGGCCTGAAAGCATTTCTTCGCTATCCAGCGTATATGGAACATGCAGAAGCGAGCACGAGGTTCCAATCACAGTTTCCGGGCATACGGCCTGCAAACTCCGAACCAGCTCAACCGTTTTATTGTAATTATTTCTCCAGATATTTTTTCCGTTGACTACCCCGGCAAACAATAATTTGCCGGATGGAAATCCCTGTTTTAAAACCAGTTCAAGGCTTTTTTCGCCTTCTACAAAATCCAGTCCTATGCCGTCAAACGCAAGCTCCATCACCTGTGTATAGCAATCCCTGATATCTCCAAAATAGGTTTGCAGAAGACATTTCGCGGCCTTTTTGGACGCCAGTATCTGTTTGTATAATTTTTGGAATAGAGAAATATCCTTTGCTGTCATGTCCATTACAAGGGCAGGTTCGTCAAATTGTATCCACTCCACGCCATTTTCTTCAAGCGAAGCCACCAGTTCTCCATATACGGCGGCTACCGCTTCAGCGACCTCTTCTGCGGTCCTGTTCCCAGTAAAACGCGCCAGCTTCAGAAAGGTAAACGCACCGGGAATAACAGGCTTTGTCATAATTCCAAGCCCTTTCGCTTCCAAAAACTCGCGCAAAACCTTATTATTCGTCAAACGGATTTCCGTTTCATCGTCGATTTCCGGAACCATATAATGATAATTCGTATTGAACCACTTTTTCATGGCCAGCGCCTTAACGTCGCCATGATTTCCCTGATATCCGCGCGCCATGGCAAAATAAGTTTCAAGCCTGTTGAGTCCAAGCGCCTGATATCTCTGTGGAACAATCCCAAGCATGTTCGCCGTATCTAAAATCGTATCATAGAAAGAAAAATCATTGGACGGTATCAAATCAACCCCGTGCATTTTCTGGGTTTCCCAATGCAGCCTGCGCAGCTCGCGCGCCTGCATTTCCAATTTTTTCTCTGAAATCTCCTGACGAAAATATTTCTCTGAAGCAAACTTCAATTCGCGGTTCGCGCCAATACGCGGGTACCCGATTACCGATGTTTTCATGGCAACAAAAAACCTCCTGTTTCATTAATGATATTTTTAATTATTATCAATATATCACAGAAGATTTGGTATTGAGTAATTCTTATAATTTCTAATTGGTTATAGTTTTTTTCTATAGCCGGTTATTTTGATATTCCTTAATGTAATGCCGCAGCTTTTCAACATACGCTGTCGCCATCGCACTCATTCCTGTGCCCTTGCGGATTATATAACCGACGTGCATCTTTTCGCCGCTACCAAGTGGAACCGAAACGATATTCGGGCCATTGAGGTCTTCGCTGAGAATCCCGGTGGAAATCGTATATCCGTCAAGCCCAATGAGCAGGTTGAAGAGCGTCGCCCTGTCGCTGACCTTAATCGTTTTGGGATGGTAAACCGTACTGAGGATTTCCTCCGCATAATAGAAGGAATTATATACCCCCTGTTCAAAAGAGAGGCAGGGATATGGCTTCAAATCGTCCAGCGTAACCTCATCAAGGTTTGCAAGCGGATTGCTCTTGCTGATAAAGATATGTGGCTGCGCTTCGAACAGCAGTTGAAACGCAAGGGAGTTTTCCCTGAAAATTTTCATCATCACTTTTTCATTGAAATCACTTAAATAAAGAACGCCGAGTTCACTGCGTAAATTTTTCACATCCTCGATGATGTCGTTTGTCCTGGTTTCGCGCAATGTAAAATCGTATTCATCATGACTGTAATCCTTGATCAGGTTGACAAAAGCATTGACGGAAAACGCATAATGCTGGGTGGAAACGGCAAATACCCTGCGGATGGGCCGCGAATGTTTATACCTTTGCTCCAAAAGCTCCAGCTGTTCTGTTACCTGGCGCGCATATCCCAAAAACTCCGCGCCTTCAGCAGATAACGCAATTCCACGATTGGAGCGTACAAACAGCTCAATCCCCAGTTCTTTTTCCAGTTCGCGAACCGCGCTCGAAAGACTCGGCTGTGTAATAAAAAGCTTTTCCGCTGCTGCGTTCATCGAACCGGAATTGACAATTTCAATCATATATTTCAGTTGTTGCAACGTCATTTTATGCTCTCCTGTTTCGCATCCAATAATAATTAACGATTCAATCGTCCCGGCCGCGAATACGGATTAACCAGCTTTAAACTGTTCCGCCCGCTTTTTTGTACTTACCGTACACCTTCCAGCTATCTTTTTGCATTCTGGAAAATCACTTTTTTGAAATTTGTATGCTCATACTGCTCCCTGATTTCAGGTTCTATCATGGGTTTTATTGCGTGTTCTTTATTATAACACTTCGCAGGCGTGTGTCCTTCCCAGCATTTTTCCCACGCAAGCGTTCCCTTCCTGGCAAACGTCACAATGTCTTTTTGTATTTCCTGTGAAACGCTTCTGGCCCTCTTTTTGGACGGAGTCAACAGCATAATCAGCCTCGCCATGCTCGCATCAAAATTACCGAATACAAACGGCAGGTCGCTCGAATGGAACGCGTGCAATCCGCTTGCTTTCATCGCCGCAGTTTCATAATCAAACCGGTACATCCACGTATCAGCATACCGTCCGTATTGCTCCGCATACCAAACGGTACCTATACGGAACGCCATATCCGTATACATCATAGATTTCCAAAGACGGTTGTTTTGATACACCTGCTGGTAAACCTTCGGCGTCCGGTCTTTGGTTTCTTTGCTTTCCATACTAACACCTGCGCTCATGATGCCCTCCACATCAAGAGCCTTTGCCACCGGTTTGATGAGGACAAAAGCCATTTCCTCCTTTGTGGTGCCAATCAGCATCGGTATTTTCCCCGCGCTGCCGTCCCTAACCGCAGGGATCGGAAACTCAGGGACAAACCCGCCGTCAATCTCGATGCGAAAGGTCCCTACGCCAAGCCCGCACCTCCGGGAAAATTCTTTTTCCCGCGCGACAAGCGCGCTGGCCGGTGTTTCCATCAGCTTCTTTGCGCTATGAAGCCCGGTGCATTCCAAAAAGCTGCGCGAGGTATTCACGCATTCTTCTTTATCCTGCAGAAGCGCCGGACATCCGCTCATAACGATACATTTTGATACCAGCTCCTTCGCCGCCGGCAAAGTTGGAAGCGTCGCGGTAATCGTCCCTCCTGCCGACTGGCCGAAAACCGTGATATTGTCAGGATCTCCCCCAAATTGCGCGATGTTTTCTTTGGTCCATTTCAAGGCCTGCACAACGTCATATAATCCACAATTAGGATGAAAATCTTCGTCCAGAAATGAAAAATCCAGAAAACCAAGTAGCCCAACGCGGTAATTGATCGTCACTACAACAACATCGCCAAACCGCGAAAGCTTTGCGCCGTGATACATCCGCTCGCTCCCTGCGCCGCTGGAAAACGATCCGCCATGAATAAACAACAGCACAGCACGCTTTTGGCCGTCAGCAGCGGGAGACCATATATTAAGGTACAGGCAATCCTCCGACGACCTGCCCCGCACCCTGCTTTGCTGCGGGCAAATCGGCCCGAATTCCACAGCGTCACGAATCCCGCTCCATGCCTCGGCCTGTTGTGTGGGTGCAAATCGCAAAGCGCCAACCGGGGGCTTTGCATAAGGAATCCCCCGCCATACAAAAACGCCCTCGTCATCCGTTCCCTTCACTTTTCCAATGCTTGTTTCCACCACGTACTTGCGCACTATCATCCACTCCATTGTTTTCAAACCGCATAACGGTTTCATCTTGCCATTATTTACGCTATATCCATTATACTACACCAAAACAGGATTTGTGTAACGCCTATTTTTATAAATCATACCTGCGTAAAAAGGTCGTTTTTTAACGTAAAAGCCCCAAAGTAAAAATACAGATGTGCTATAATATGATAGGGAGGTATGTATGATTCAATTTGGAATTTGTGATGATAATAAAATAGACCTTACCTATATCCATGAACTGATTCAAAGATTTTCCAATACCTACCATGACGAATTCGATTACTGCGTCGCCAGGTTCTATGACGCGTCAAGTCTTCTTGAAAGCGTCAACGCCGGGCACTCCTTTGATATTCTTTTTTTGGATGTGCTCCTGCCCGGCTGCGACGGAATAGAACTGGCAAAAAAGATACGCCTGCGCGATGAAAGTTGTATGATTATTTTTTTAAGCGTATCTCCTGAATTTGCGATTTCTTCTTATGAAGTCGGCGCATTTTATTATCTGCTCAAGCCGGTGGAACAGGATAAATTTTATGTGGTCATGAAAAAAGCGCTCGAGGCGCTGCATACCCGCACAGAAAACAGTCTTGTTATCAAGACAAGCTCCGGCATAGAACGGATTCGTTATTGCGATATTGCCTATATTGAAAGCATGGACCATAAGCAGATCCTGCACAAAAAAGAGGGCAGTACGCTCGTTTTTTACGCGCGTATTTCCGATATTTTTAAAACGCTGTCCTGCGACAGCCGCTTCGTAATGCCCCACCGCTCTTACATTGTTAACCTGAACTGCGCCAGCGCAATTTCTTCCAAAGACCTTACGCTGATAGGAAATCTCAGGGTTCCCGTCTCGAAAAAAAACTACCCGCAGATCAAAAGGCGTTACCTTGATTTTTTGTTTATGACGTCCGGGGAGGACTGCTCCTGTGAATGAATTGTTCACCCCATCCGGCTCTTTGCCGGAAACCGCCGCCCTGCAATTTCTGTGTAATTTTTCAACGATTATCATGTTTTTTATCTTTACGCGGGCCATTACAGAGCTGCGTTTCAAAAAACGCATTACGATTATCATTTCGGCCTTATATTATGTCGTTATTTTTATGCTTTCCATCTTTTTCCTGCCATCCGGGGACCAAGGCTTGTCGCTTTGGAGCATACTCTTTACCGCTTTCCTGCCGACAATTATTTTGCTGCATATCACATCGCGCGGATCGTTTTTCCAGATCGTTACCATGTGGAGCATTGGCATTATCTTTTTCTATGTGATCACACTTTCCGGGCTATACGTACGTCTTGCAAATCATTCCGTGATCGCAGACCTCCTCGTGCGTATTATTATATTTGTGCCAATTCTTATCCTTGTTTTTCGGTTCATAAGAAAGCCCGCTCTGGAATTTACACACAGCATCCATAAATACTGGTCGTTTATCTGGCTGCTTCCGTTTTCTATTGCAGTTCTGCTTACCTACCTGATTTATTCCCCCATCAATATCCTGATATATCCGGGCAATATCCCGCCCGCAGTCGCCTTACTTGCGATTTCGATTTTTTCGATTGCAGTCCTCTACCTTATTTTTCGCGAAACGGGAAATTCGATCCGTCACCAAAGGGACGGAGAACTTATGAAAACACAGCTTGAGGCGCAAAAAAAACAATTTGTGCTGCAGGAGGAAAATATACGGCTTACAAAGATGTATCGTCATGATATGCGTCACCATATTGCGGTCATTTCCGACTTCCTGCAAAAGGGTGAAACACAAAAGGCCCTTTTATATCTGCATAAAACCCAATCTTCACTGGAGAACATGACGCTTGAAGCTTTTTGCAGTCACAGCGCCGCAAACGCCGTCTTGTCTTCTTATCATACCGCGGCCCTTCAAAAAGGAATCGATATGTGTATCCATGCTGAGATTCCGGATAAACTTTCAATCGATGAAACCGAGCTATGCGCAGTGCTTGCCAACTGCGTTGAAAATGCTGTTTGTGCCTGCGCCAATCTGCCTGCTCAAAAACAGATCGATATTTTGGTCAAATATACGCCGGGCGTTCTGGCCATGCAGATAAAAAATCCATACACCGGAACCATTGATTTTGACAATGAGGGCCTTCCCCTTTCCACGCATCCGGAAGGCGGGATCGGAATACGAAGTGTTTTGATGATTGTACAAAAATACTCAGGTGTTTTGACCATTACTGCGGATGATGGAATTTATACAATACGCGTGGTACTGAATGAAATAAAAAAGTGAAATATTCTGCCCCGGAAACATGAAAAAATATTGCTTTTACCGGGTGCGTGTGATATTATATTGCAAGACAATTCGATTTGAATTGTCTTTTCAGTGAAATGGCGGCGTAGCTCAGTTGGCTAGAGTACTCGGTTCATACCCGATTGGTCGGTGGTTCGAATCCACTCGCCGCTACCACATTTTAAGGCTCTACAATGCAGATTGTAAAGCCTTTTTTATTTGTCTATAGTTAGCAGTGAATAGTAGTAATTATAGTTAATTATCAGTGAATTTTGTCGTACAAGTGTCGTACAAATTTAGAACTAAAAGCTGCTCTATTATAAGAATGCCTCTACTTGCTCAACATTAAAATCCCATAATATTCGTCATTTTAACCGCCGATGTTCCATCCCCCATATATAATGAGTAATACATTCATTGATAAACAGTAGGGGGTATATCAAATGGAGCGTATTATTTTGCATTCCGATTTAAACAATTTCTATGCGTCGGTAGAATGTATGATCGATCCGGGCCTGAAAAATGTCCCGCTCGCCGTCTGTGGTTCAAAGGAAGAACGGCATGGTATTGTGCTTGCCAAAAACCAGATAGTCAAACGCCTTGGCATCAAGACCGGTGAAGTCATCTGGCAGGCAAAACAGAAATACCCGGGCCTCGTAACGGTCCCGCCGCACATGGAGGATTATATTTTTGCGTCAAAGAAGGTACACGCAATATATAACCGCTTTACTTCCTTCATCGAGCCATACGGCATAGACGAGGTGTGGCTTGACGTAACCGGCAGTACCCATTTATTTGGTAACAGTGAAAAGGTTGCGCATCAAATAAAGGAAATGATAAAAGACGAGCTGGGGCTTACCGTTTCGGTTGGCGTATCCTTTACTAAAACCTTCGTTTTTGAATATACTCAATATGACTTGATAAAGTGCTATAATTAAAGTAATATTAGGAAAAATATGGGGGATTAAAATATGCCAGAACTTTTTAATCGAGAGAGAGTGTCAGATTGGTTGCGAAGTTGGAGTGAAAGTATCAGTTCTGATATTAATGAAATTACAAATGTAGAAATTTTAAACACGGACATTGATGAGTGGGCAAATTATTTAAGTACTTCCGTATTAATTTGTATTATTCTAACGCAGCGTGGATATTTGTTTATCCGCCCGATTATAAAAATATTGAGTGCCTGCAACAACGCATCTCCGCATTCTATCGAGATGGATTTAGTATTATCCCCAAAGTCTTAGCAGATTTAGGTTGGTTCGTGGGGATTAATATCTTACTTAAAAAATGAGAGACGTTATCATTGCATCTATTTTACTTTATATCTGAAACTGCATTGCCCCATCCATTATTTGGTGGGATATGTGAATTATATTTATGGAGGAAGATATGAAAATCAATGATTTTATTTTTAGATTTAGAACAAATTCACTTATTTGTTCCACTGGAATATGTCGAATACGTACTTTTATAAATAGACAAAACAATATATATATATATATATATATATATACTGTTAAGTGATTTGGATGAGAATCCATCTGCATCCGTGACTAATGCGATTGAAATTATAGTTGAGCAACTACAAAAACAGCAAAAAATACCACTTCAAGCTAAAATTATCGAGCATTATCCTGCGTGTAGTTCCTTCCCTGAAACATTTGATCTTATTAGTTTTTCTTCCGAGGGTTATCCCCGTTGGAATCCCATATCCTATCTGACAGCTCTAGAATGTCTCGAATGCTCCGATAAGGAGTTTGATAATTACAGAGACGATAAACGTGTCCTAACTGAAATTCAAAATGCTTTGCTGGGAATTCCTCAAATTAAACAATTCAAATATATTGAACCACCGGACATTACTGAACGCAGGCTAGAAATTGAGAATGGAATGCAAAGCCTGAAGGAAGTGAAAAAGTTTCTGGATTCATATCCGTCAGAGATTGAGTTGGCAGACTTTTTAAAACGAGACATGTCATTATTTGCGGAACTTTACGCATATCCCAAGGATGAATATGTTTGTTTCGCAGAATTCCCGGTTGGGGATGGACGGGTTGATTTTGCTTTGTTCACTGGGCGCTCCCGAATGGACGTGTACCTTATTGAAATAAAGGGAGCCCAAAAAGACTTGCGCAGAAAAAATCATTATGGAGAATTTCGGGCTAATGTGCAGGAGGGCCGGGGGCAGTTAATTGAAAGGAAGAACTGGTGTGAACATCATTACGGAGAATTTCGAAAATCTGTTTATCGTATTTTAAACACCGTAAATTCTGACAACAAACGCCCTTATCACGCATTTCCAGGGCCAAAATCTCGACTTAGTGTCGATTCCCAAAAAGATATTAAAATGCACTATATATTGATTGCAGGTAGAACGAGCGATGATCTTTGTGACAGCCAAAAACGTCATAAAGAAGACTACGCGATAAGTTATGATATACAGACCGAGACTTGGGATAGCTGGATAAACAAGCTAATCCGTAAATAACATTGGAATACAGCTTAATACCCTTTTTAATCGTGTGTGTTTGCTTATTTTAGTTAAACGCTGCTATCAACCGCTCAAAAACCTTTATTTCACAACGTTTTTTGAGTGGTTTCTTTAGAAACGGATCTCCACTTATGATATAATTAAATATACGACTATAATATTCTAATGAAAGGCTATCTCATGATACAAAGATTTGTTGCTTATTTAGATATATTGGGTTTTAAAAATCTAGTACAGCAAAAGGATGGCAAAGAAGTGTTAGAAATAATGGAGGTTTTTAGAGAAGCTGTTAATTTTGCAAATAGTATTCCCGTGCCAGATACGACATTATCATTGACAACCTCTCTTATACATTTGGCGATGTTTTCTGATTCTGTAATCCTCTATACAGATGGGATAGAGTCGCATGATTTTTTTAGGATTGTACATGTGACCAAGTCATTAATAGCCTCATCCCTAATATGTAAGGCTCCTTTGAGAGGCTCTATTGCACACGGAGAGTTCTATGCAGACGAGAAGAATGAAATTTTTTTTGGAAAAGCTTTGCTGGAGGCTTATAAAAATGAAGGGAAACAGCAATGGGCGGGTGCATACATCTGTGAAAACACAATGAACTTCGTTTTATCACAATTTCCCGACACATTGAGTATATTGAAAAAATTTGCTTATTTGGTTGAATACCCCATTCCGTTCAAGTGTGTTGGTCAGAAAGCTAATGCAGAACAAAGCTCGAAAAATTCTCCTTCCAAGCATAATCTTGTGCTGAATTGGGCAAATATGGCACCAGAATTGAAGCCCCTGTTGGCAAGAAACATATCAACAGGGTATCCTTTTTTATCGATAATCTTTGATGCAATTGTGGATAAAGCAAATGACGATTCTTCAATTAGTGAAGAAGATAAAAAAAACATGGTGTTTCGATTAGATAGAACCAAGATAGAACAAGACATCTTAGATAAGTGGGATAATACACGGTCATTTTTTAATTACGCAAAAGATAAAGGGACTTCGCCCTTACGCTTTAGTCAAAAACCAAATTCTAAAAATAGTTAAACGCTACTATCAACCGCTTAAAAACCTTTATTTCATAACGTTTTTAGAGTGGTTCCTTTAGGAACACCCTTACCATTCAAAACTCATCTTAGGATGTGTTTTTTGCTTTTATTAAACTTTTTATATTTGTATAGAATAAAGGTTGGTGACAACATTTGCAAAAAAAGATTTTCCCTTCATATTAGTGTACATCATCTTAAATTGTAGTATATTATTACCTTGATTTTTTTCGCTAATTGGTGATATATATTTATATATGAACTATTTATGATAAATATTGTCGAATAAAGGAGTTATAAATGTTCAAAACGGAGAATTATTTTGTTGCATATATTGATATTCTAGGAGTAACAAGAATAATAGAAAACGATAAAGACAATTATTACTTGAACAAAATGTACAATTGTATAAACGAGGCTGTGGAACAAACAAAAGTAGCTATGAATATATCCGGTATAGATAATATCAAAGTGAAAGCTTTTTCAGATAATATGATTTTTGCAATACCGAGTGATTTTTATATGAAAGATGACCATCAGCTTATAATATCCTTAAATAGGATAAGTGCAATTGTACAATTTTTACAAAGACAATTTCTTAAAGTTGGCTTTTTAATAAGGGGTGGTGTTACACATGACAAGTTGTACATTGATGATACATTGGTGTGGGGTAAGGCTTTATTGGACTCATATTATTTAGAAGACAAAATTGCATTTTATCCTAGAGTGGTTATAGATTCAAAAGTTCAGAAAATTGCAAGCCAGTTAATTCCTAATAATAAGTCACTTGATATTTTAGCAATAAACAATATAAAAATGGATTTTGATGGGATGTATTTCTTTGACTATTTAAATTACCCTAGCGATGAAGAAATAAAAAATATCGTTGACTCCTCGTTAATAAAGATAGATCTGAAAATAAAAGAAGAAAAAAATTCAAGAGTGCTTCAAATATATGGATGGCATAAAAAATATCTCTTATCATGCCAAAAGCAATGCTCAAAGAAGATAGAAATAAAATAACTGTTCAGTAAATCGCTACTATCGACCACTAAAAAACCTTATTCTAATCACGTTCCTACAGGCGCAAGCCTTTAGACACAGTGCGCGCTATCTGCATGCAAACTTGTTGAAAAAATTTTCGACGGTCACTATGCTTGGGCATATTCTGCTTCAATATAATACCGGAAGCATTTGGTGTGTATGGTATAATTTAGTTCAAGAACATCAAAAGGGGAAAACCATGTGTGATATTTTGAAATTTTCTGATAGCAGGACATTCCGTGCGTGGCTGGAAAAAAACAATGCAAGCAGCGATGGAGTATGGCTGCTTTTTGGCAAAAAAGGCGGGCCGGAAACGCTCTCGGCAGACGCCGCTCTAAAGGAAGCCCTTTGTTTTGGTTGGATCGATGGAAAAATGCAGAGTATCGATAATAAAACCTATAAAAAATATTTTGCCTGCCGCCGCCCAAACAGCAAGTGGTCGGACAAAAACAAACGTTTAGCCAAGCATCTTGAACAACAGGGAAGGATGACCGATTCCGGGCGGGTTAAAATTGAAGAAGCTCGAAAAAATGGCCAGTGGGATGTCCCGAAGCCTCCGCAAATAACAGAAAAGCAAATTACATTTTTGTCTGAATTGCTGAAGCAGTATGAGCCTGCTTATACAAACTTTGCTGCAATGCCCCCATCCGTAAAAAAGACATATATGCGAGCATATCTCGATGCAAAAACAGATGCCGGGCGGGAAAAGCGACTGGCATGGATGGTGGAACGCCTGAATCAAAACCTAAAACCGATGTAACCCCTGATGTCAGATTCGTGATTTCGGGATTATAGATAGAGCGATCAACTGGAAGCTTATGCAAAGAACCTGGCAACGATGTTTGCCAGGTTCTTTTTACGTCTTTTCAGCCGTTCCCCATAGATTTATCGTCAGATACTCCGTCCAAGTTCTTCTGCTTTTTCCAGAATTCCTGACTTCTCTATGGCGCCTTCATCGTCCATGCCGCCTGTCCGCAATATTCCACGGTCTTTCCAGCCCAAAAAATCAGCTGATAATTGATACATTGTTTCAATAGGCTTGTATTCTTCTTCACCAGTATCCCCGCCGCACACAAACAAATAACATTCCTTAATTGCCAGCTTGCGCAGCCCTCCTGCGCCGCCATAAGCATACAGCTTATCAATCGCGCCTTTAATTTGGGCAGGAAAGGACAGCCAGTAAAGCGGCGTGGAGATTAAAACAACCTCGCAGCTTTCCAGCAATGGTTCCAGTTCATTGAAATCATCTTTGACAGAACAGGCTGTACCTGTGCTCCAGCAAGTATTACAGGCCCTGCATCCGCCAATATTTTTAAAGGCAGTTTCAAACTTTGTAACGCAATGCCCTGCTTGCTCCGCTCCTTTTATAAATGCGTTCGCCATTTTATCCGTATTACCGTTTTTCCTTGGACTCGCCGTTAATACCAAAACTTTTTTGCTCATAATCTCCCCCTCCTTAAAATGGTTGGCTAACCATGATACATTCATTATACTGTGCCACTAAAAATAATCAAGTATACCATCGGATTGTATATTGTCCATTTCCGGAACCGCAATATCACCAGTGTTCGGCTTCATTTTGCGTATAGCATTGCCTTTTATCGCAAATTTGACCGGATCGACGATATTTTAAAACGGGCGGGCAAGCGAATGTATGCCAATAAAAAACAAAGGAAATCAAAATAATCGTAGGAAATCTGTTTCGGATGTGATATCGTTAAACGAAGCAATATTTTTATATCTGTTGTATATTAAAAAATTTATATAGTTTGGAGAATCATTTAATGGCTTGTACAAAATGCGGCGCTACACTCCCTACGGGCGCACTTTATTGCCCAAAATGCGGTTTGCAGCAACAAGTACCGCTTCCCAGAGAACCACTGCCCGAAACTCCGGAGGAACGATGGCTTCGTAAGGGGCTTTATTTTCTCGACAACTATTTAGCGTTTGTAGCCGTAGGCGTACTTGCTGTAATAACCGTGATTCTATTTGCCGTTGGATCGCAGGGCTTTACGTCGTGGAGCGCAACAAACGTGGCGCAGCAGTTTTGTCTTGTGGGCGCCCTTGCCCTGGCTGCGCTTGTTTCCACCCGGACGGGCGGGCTCGATATTTCCATTGGCGGAATGATGGCTTTATCTGCGATGATATTCGCAATGTATACATCAGCAGACAATCCTGTCGCCGGTTTCCTGATGGCTTTGGTTATTTGTGTCGCACTGGGTTTTTTAAATGGACTTTTTATTATGGTGCTGCGTATCCCTTCCCTTCTGGTTACGGTGGCAAGCGCCATGCTGATCCGCGGGATCTCCATGTGGGCCAGCAACGGCATGAGCATTGATCTGCCGCAGGAATGGAAAAGCATGAGTATTGCGGCTCCCGTCCTGGCCCTGTGCATTTCAGTAGGTATCGTAATCTTCCTGTTATGGCGGACAGGCGGTTTTTCCAGAGATAAAAAAAGCATTTATGGCAAAGTAAAATTTTTCTGGATTTATGGCCTGATTGCAGTAATCGGCGTGCTTGCCGGGTGGGCCGCGGCTATTTGCTTTGGTTCGGCAAACGCGGGCATTGGCTCCGGTTCCAGCAACGAAATGATTCTCTTGTTCATTTTCGCAGTTATCTCCGCAAGCGGCCTGCTGAAAAGTAACTGGATCGCCCTTGCGTGGGTGCTGCTCATGGCAATCCTGTGGACAATACACGACCAGGCAATGATCCTCTTGCAGCTAAACCCTTTTTCTATGATGGTAAGCAACGCTTCATGGGTATTTATCCTGATGGCTGTTATGTCCATTGCGAAACACAGCTGGAAAAAACCAATGTGGGAAACGCTGAATCCTTAAACCTGCCATTCTATTGGTTTTTTGTCTGCCAGTCCTATTTTTCTCTATCTTTTGGGCTGTATTTGTGCTATATTTAGAATGATATTTTTAACAGCATTTTAATAAATCGCAGCGCATATTGTGCGCATAAAGATGTTTGCTGTGTAACAGTTTTTTGCAGATGCTGCCTGTGCAACACTGCAAGAGTAAAAATCAGAGGTTTTAATCATTATGATAGTAACGGATGAACAAAGACAGCGTATACAGGACGCTGAAAAAATGCTTAACGAGGCGACTGCGTCGCTCGACCTCCCTTCCTTAAGGGAACAGCTTGCGGATTTGAACGCACAAATGGAGGCGCCGGATTTCTGGAACGATGTAGAAAACGCCAATAAAATTACCAAACAGGAAAAACCCCTCAAGGGAAAAATCACTTTATGTGAAAGGCTCACTTCCTCCCTTGACGACCTGAAAGTACTGGTTGATATGGTCGATGAGGAACAGGATGACGAGCTTCTTGCAGAACTCAACAGTGAACTCGACCAGTTTGAAAAGGATGTAACGGAATTTCACCTTCAAACCCTGCTTTCCGGAACCTACGACAGCAACAACGCGATCATTTCGCTGCATGCCGGGGCCGGCGGCACCGAGGCGCAGGATTGGGCCCAGATGCTGATGCGCATGTATACGCGCTGGGCGGAGCGCCATGGCTATGACGTCAAAATCCTCGATTACCTGGACGGAGACGATGCTGGCATCAAGAGTGTAACCATGCTTATTTCAGGTGATAATGCTTACGGCTATATGCGGAACGAAAAAGGCGTTCACCGCCTCGTGCGGATTTCGCCATTTGACTCCAACGCACGCAGGCATACCTCTTTTGCGTCACTGGACGTTATGCCGGAAATTGACGATGCAGATAACGACATCGAAGTCAATGCAGACGACATCCGTGTGGATACCTACCGCTCTTCAGGCGCGGGCGGGCAGCATGTTAATAAAACGTCCTCTGCAATCCGTATCACCCATTTTCCAACGGGTATCGTCGTGCAATGCCAGAATGAACGTTCCCAGCTGCAAAACCGCGAAACCGCGATGCGTATGCTAAAATCCAAGCTTGCGGAAAAACGCGAGGAAGAACGTATGGCGGAGCTTGCAAAAATCAAAGGTGACCAAAAGAAAATTGAATGGGGAAGCCAGATTCGTTCCTATGTATTCTGCCCTTACACAATGGTAAAGGATCATCGCACCAACGTGGAGACCGGAAACATCAATGCGGTAATGGACGGCGATATTGACGAGTTTATCAAGGGCTGTCTTATCCAGGGCTTCTGATTACAAGGCGTATATCAAAAGAAGGATATGGAAATCCATATCCTTCTTTTTTTCATCATAAAGCTATCGCTATTTTTTCCTGACCGGGAAATAAATTTCCGTCACAAGCTTATCCTCCGGCACCTCGTAGGGAGAATTCAGGTACTTATCATATGGCGCGTCTGCAATTTCGTAGCCGTTCTCTTCAATCCATTTCGCAATCGCAGCGTAGGTTTCCCCCAAACTTGAGTATGCCCCCAAGTGTACGCCCATAGCGCATATCCGCCCCGGGAAAGTCCTTGTTACACCGCTCTTTTCCGAAACGATTGCGCCAATTTCAACGTCCGAGCTTTCCGGATTAAATTCCTCACAGTAATAAATCGCCATAAGCCCGCCCGTGCATTCCAGTTTGTTTGCCTTCAGCTTGTCCATAACCTTGCCAAACATCTTCCCAAAATCTTTCATGGATATCACATCGCGTTCGCTTACAATTTCTACCGGCTTTGTTTCCACAAGTTTAATTTCTGTTTTCATCGTACTCATAATATCGATTCCTTTCTCCAACTGTTCCATATCCTCGCGCATTTTGCGCATGAGCTCTTGGTGCCGCGTCAGGATCGTTCCCTGCTCCGTATATTTCGCCGCAAAGCGCGCGGCGACTACGTGCGCCTCCGCGTGTAACAGGCTGCTGATTTCATCCAGCGTAAATCCGTAATCTTTGCATTTCAGGATAAAAAACATGTCGCGGAACTGCGAAGCCTCATAATACCTGTAGCCTGTTTCGCCGCTGATGTGCGCGGGCCTCAAAAGCCCGATATTATCATAATGCCTCAGCGTCTTTGTGGTTACCATACACAGATTCGAAAATTCTCCTATCGTATACATCAGTTGCTCCTTTACTTTTTTCGGAACCGGTTCCTTATGTGTTTAGTATAAGGCTTGACGTTGGGGAAAGGTCAACTACTTTTTACCAATATTTTCTTGGAAGAAAAATGTCGTTTTAAGGGTTTGAAGGCACGTCCCCCACTGAACCTGCAAAATCTAAACCTGTATATAAAAATGGGAACGCCTTTTTGGCATTCCCATTTGGTCAGGTTGATTATGATTGGTGTCCCGCATCATCCCGCTCCCAGAATCACCCGCAGCGCTTCGCACGCCCTCGTATAATCTGCGTCGCGTACATATAAATGACGCATCTCCCCGCATTTTCCTGTGTGGCAACGATAATCGATACTGTAATCACACAAAATCTGCTTACTTGCCAGAAAATTTTTCACCTCTGAAAACTTCTGGACGGAAGGCGTTTTCAAAATCTCCTGCCTTCTACACGGAATCATAACAATCTTCCCTCCTGTTTTATCCGCCGGATTCGGCGTTCCGGCGAATTGATCCTGTCATCCGCAAAACCCTTCGCGGAATCTGTAATGCTATTGTACCCCAGCCAAATAATTTTTCAACAGGAATTCCACAACATTAATGCGATCTTAACGCCAGAGGAAAGAACTTAATATCCTCTTTATCCAATCAGCTTTCTCAGAACCTTCCACGCCTTGTCGCTATCGTATTTATGCACATAGACATAATATAGCTGATCCCGTTCCGGACTCCCCGGCATGGCGCTCACGGCAGCAAACCCTGTTCCCCGGTGCGCGCCAAGCCTTCCCACGCGCCCGGCTGAAGACTTGATATCGTAAGCATATTCTATCTGGCTGTGCGCAAGGGCATTTTTGATTTCAGAAAATTTTTGTGCATTTGCACCCATCCATACTTCTTTTCGGTTCCACGGCATCATATGCCTTGTTCCTCCTTATATCAAAACAACGATTATGTATCCTTTAAGGTACGTGCAAACTATATCATCTTTAGGTTTGTGATACAACCCATAAATCAGGCATTTTCAGCGGATAAAAAACGATAAAACAGCTCAGAACAAATTGGGATTACATTCCCTCCTGTTCTGGGCTGTTTTCGTCGTGATTGAGCCAGTTTTAATCCTGCGGCGTCAGGAATTTTTGCCGCAGCAGTTTTTATATTTTTTACCGCTTCCGCAAGGGCAGGGTTCGTTCCTGCCAACCTTTTTTTCCACGTGCACAGGCGTCTGCGCTTCGCCCGCGCTTGCATTTGTATTCATACGTCTTTGCGCCGGGGCATTTGTCGCAACAGGGTTTCCGTTTTCGTCAACATTTGCGTGCACATTCTGCACCTCGCGCTGCTCTACCTTGCTCTCCACCTTGATATGATAGAGCATATAGATCGCTTCCTCGCGGATCGCGTTTACCATTGCGTCGAACATCTCAAAGCCTTCAACGCGGTATTCGTTGATCGGATCGCGCTGTCCAAGCGCACGAAGGCCAATCCCGCGCCGGAACTGGTCCATTGCGTCGATATGATCCATCCACTTGGAGTCAACCACGCGCAGCAGCACCATCCGCTCCACATCACGCATATTAAAGCCCGCGCCGGACATCTCTTCTTCCTTTACGGCATAATAGCTGCGAATCGCATCCATCAGCTCTTCACGAAGCTTCTTTGACTCCGCCTGCTCGCGCTGCTCGTCGGTATACTGTTCCATGCGGACCGCAAAAATGCGTTCGATATATGCGTAAAGATCGTCCCAGTCCCATTCTTCCGGATATTTCCCCTTGGGACAGTAAACTGCAAGCGCATCATCCACAAGCGATTCGATCATGCTCTGGATATTCTCTGATAAATCGTCTCCTACCAGCACCTGCTTGCGCTGTCCGTAGATTACTTCGCGCTGCTTGTTCATAACATCGTCGTAATCGAGCACCTGTTTCCTCAGGTTAAAGTTATTGCCCTCGATACGCTTCTGTGCATTTTCAATCTGCTTGGTCATCATGCCAAATTCAAGCGGAATATCGTCGTCACCGCCGGAAAGCCTGTCCATGATGCCCTTGACGCGTTCACCGCCAAACAGACGCATCAGGTCGTCCTCCAGCGCAATAAAGAACTTGGAGGAGCCCGGATCTCCCTGACGTCCGCTACGGCCGCGCAGCTGGTTATCGATACGGCGCGACTCATGCCGTTCCGTACCAATGATCGCAAGGCCGCCCAGCCCGACTACCTCATCGTGCTCCGCGTCCGTCACTTTTTTGTGTTTCTCAACAAGCTCCGCATACTTTTTACGCGCGGCAATAATTTCCGGATCGTCCGTCGCGGCATGGCTTACCGCATTTTCAATCATTTCATCCTCCATGCCGTCCGCGCGCATCTCGTTTCTTGCAAGGTAATCCGCGTTTCCGCCAAGGATGATATCCGTACCACGTCCCGCCATATTCGTTGCAATGGTGACCGCGTTTTTCTTACCTGCCTGCGCGATAATCTGCGCCTCGCGCAAATGGTTCTTCGCATTCAGCACCTCGTGCTTGATGCCCCTGCGCACCAGCAGCGAGGATAAATATTCACTGTCCGAAACCGAAACCGTACCCACAAGGATCGGCCTGCCCGTCTCGTGTATGGCGGCAATCTCGTCTACAACCGCGTTGAATTTGCCTTTTTTCGAGCCGTAGATCACGTCGTTCTGGTCCTTACGCACCATTGGCCTGTGCGTGGGAACCTCCACAACCTGCAGGTTGTATATACTCTGGAACTCCGCTTCCTCCGTCTTCGCCGTACCCGTCATACCGGAAAGCTTGCTGTACATACGGAAAAAGTTCTGGAAGGTAATTGTGGCAAGCGTCTTGGATTCACGCTCCACCTTCACGCCTTCTTTTGCCTCGATTGCCTGGTGCAGCCCGTCGGAATAACGCCGGCCGATCATAAGGCGGCCCGTAAATTCATCGACAATCACAACTTCCTTATCCTCTGTCACCACATATTCGCGATCCCGGATAAAGAGCCTGTGCGCTTTCAAAGCCTGGTTAATGTGATGAACGATCTCAGTATTTTCGATGTCAGTCAGATTTTCGAGTTTAAAGAACTGCTCCGCTTTTTTAACGCCTTCCTCAGTGAGGTTAATCGCCTTCATTTTTTCATCGACTTCGTAGTCTTCCTCCTCCTTGAGGCGGCGTACGAACTTATCCGCCTGCTGATAGAGGTCTGTTCCCTTATCGCCCTGACCTGAAATGATAAGCGGCGTACGCGCTTCATCCACCAGGATACTATCCACCTCGTCGACGATTGCAAAATTCAATTCGCGCTGCACACGGTCTTCCCTGCGCACCACCATGTTGTCTCTTAAGTAATCAAACCCAAGCTCGTTATTCGTGGAGTAAACGATGTCGCAGCCATAGGATTTCTGTTTTTGCGCTTTATCCATTTCACGCGTGATAATGCCCACCGAATATCCAAGGTAACGAAACACCTTTCCCATCCACTCGCTGTCGCGCTTTGCGAGGTATTCGTTAACCGTCACAACATGCACGCCTTTGCCGGATATTGCGTTTAAAACCGCGGGCAGCGTCGCAACAAGCGTTTTACCTTCACCGGTTTTCATCTCAGCGATGTTTCCCTGGTGCAGGACGATCCCGCCCATAATCTGCTCATAAAAATGCTTCATTCCGAGCACGCGCAGGCTTGCCTCGCGCACCTGGGCAAACACCTCCGGCAAGAGCGCGTCGAGCGATTCCCCGTCTTCCTGATGGCGTTTTTTAAATTCCTCCGTTTTGGCGACCAGCTCTTTGTCGCTCATTTTTTCGTAGACGGAGGAAAGTGCTTCCACCTTGTCAGCAAGCTTTTTCACCGGACGCAATGCCGAATTTGAAAATAATCCCATATTGTATTTAAAACCTTCTCCCTTACATACTATCTAAAAAATCCAATTCTCTTTATTTTATCAAAGTTGTGAAATGAAGTAAATCATATCCGCTTAAAATCTACAAATTGTTAATAAATTATTGTCATTTGGTGCTTTGGGACGTATAATCATTCTTAAATCCGCTGAAACTTTGCGTCTGTGGTTGAAAGCCGACGCCAGTCGCAGGCAAAACGGCCCACGTAAGCAGCGCCTTTGGCGCGGTGAGCATAGTGCGGCTAGACGTAAGCCCGTCCTTCCGAAAAAGGAAGAGAGGAGTAAGAGTGGCGTAATGCCGCGGGGCTCCCAGGCGGCGAATGTGGGGGAAAAGACCAGGTCAGGCAAATCTTTTCAGCGGATTTATTTGAATTTAAAGGATTCCGTCACCTGTGTGAAGAATTTATACAATAGGGAATATGCCTATGTTCCCCGGGTGTGGAAAACCAGACGATACAATCGGAAAAGCCACTTTTGTCTATGCCGCAGCGCGCGGATGTTTCCATCCATGCCTGCCGCCCAAACGGAAGGCCGGTGTTTGAACTCATTGCTATCAGGTTAATGTAATAGTAAGTACGATTTCAATTTTGATTGGTTTGATTTTTCGTACCTGATTTTATCATAATACGGAAGGGGCGAACTATATGAAAATTAATATCTCCGGAAAGAACATTGCGGTTTCTGATTATCTGCGCCGCGTCGTCAACAAAAAAGCGGGGAAACTGGAACGTTATTTTAAGCCCGAAACCGAAATGCAGGTAACTCTCTCTATCGAGAAGTCGCGGCACATCGCTGAAATTACGATCGTATGCGATGGCTTGGTACTGCGTGCGGAGGAATCGACCGGCGATATGTATTCTTCCATCGACGTTGCGCTCAAAAAGCTGGAACGCCAGATGCGCAAGCATCGCACCAAGCTCGAAAAGCGCCTGCATGAGGAATCCTTCCCGGAGGAAACGGTTTACGACTATTACGACGAAAATTTCGCCGAGGACGAGCCTCAGATCGTGCGGAACAAAAAATTTGCTTTACGCCCGATGAACGAGGAGGACGCTGCCATGCAGCTGGAGCTTCTGGGCCACAACTTTTATGTATTCCGTAATGCGCACAATAACGAGGTTAACGTAATCTATAAACGCGCCGACGGAAACTACGGCCTGATCGAGCCGATGTGACCTGACAAAAACACAGGGCTGCGGAAATTCCGCAGCCTTTTTGATTGGAAAAACGTCACTTTTTCTTTTCCGGCTTTAAAAATTCCCTGGAATATGTATAGGCCGTTACATTCGCTCCCGCATCTGCAAGTATCCTGACACACTCGCCAACCGTCGCACCTGTAGTATAGATATCATCGATGAGCAAAAGGTTTCTTCCCTCTACATTCGCGTCCTCACGCAGAGAAAACGCGCCGCGTATATTTTTTTGCCGTTCACACGCGCCCAGCTTATACTGCGGCCTCGTATCCCGTACACGCAACAGGAAGTCCCCACATGGAACGCCAAGCAATGTGCTCAGATGGTTTGCGATCAGTTCTGTCTGGTCGTACCCGCGCATCTTCAGCCTGTTTTTATGGATCGGCACATAGGTAA
This sequence comes from Christensenella hongkongensis, assembly GCF_000981035.1. GTDB lineage: Bacteria > Bacillota > Clostridia > Christensenellales > Christensenellaceae > Christensenella > Christensenella hongkongensis. The sequence goes on along the minus strand of NZ_LAYJ01000112.1, from coordinate 135,945 downwards.
CGCCGTCTGCGTTTACCTCGTAATCCGCAAGGAACTCAGCCATACGCTGCGCAATAAACATAGAATAACGCGGCATATCGTTGTATTTGAACTGGTGGATCAGCGTACGCACAATGTCCTCATAACGGTACGCGTACAAAATCCCCCCTGCAAAACCGTCTTTGTTTCGCAGCGCCTCTTCCTTTCCGGCGCATTCCTCGCAAAAAAGGTCTTCATAAGGTATTTCCCGGCCGCAATATACACATTTTTTGCCGCCAAGCAGCAGCTCCTGTAAAAATTTATTCCATTTGCCCATCTTGTGTCAACCTGTCAAGGTATTGAAGCTCACGTTTTAATATCGTATTGCGGCGGCCTTGCCATACGTTTGAGATCATATGGCGGAAGGTCTGCATACTGCCTGCAATCAGTACTTTTTTCTTTGCGCGCGTCACTCCGGTATAAAGCAGGTTCCGTGTCAAAAAGGGCTGCGCTCCATACATCATTGGCATCAGGATCACATCAAACTCGCTGCCCTGGGACTTATGGATCGTATAAGCGTATGCCCCGTCAAGCTCTGCAAGCTCCGGCAGCTGGTAGCTGCTGCGCTTCATATCCTCAAACAGAACGTCGACATTGCCTCCCATAATTTCCGTAATGGTTCCAATGTCGCCATTGAACACGCCTTCCCCTGTCGCGAAGTTGACATCGTCGCGCCATTCGCGCGCATAATTGTTTTTGACCTGCATCACCCTGTCGCCGGCGCGAAACACCCTGTCGCCAAAGACGATCTCCTGCTTCGCGCTTTTTTTCGGATTCACACGCTCCCGGATGGCTGAGTTAAGGGCCACGGTTCCAAGCTCCGTACGCTTGATTGGCGCAATCAGCTGTACATCCGCTCCCTTCTTTGCATAGTGCTCATATTGTCCGCACAACAACTCCCGCACCTCGTCCATATCCGCGCATTCACGAAATTCAAAGGTATCATCGTATGCCTCAGGCACATTGCCGTTCAAAATCTCATAAGCCGCGTCCGCAATCGCGCCCGCGTTACGAAACCGGTGCGTCAGCTTCACGCACGGTACCACGCCGGATTCAATGATGTCGCGCATGACATTACCCGGCCCGACCGATGGCAGCTGGTCTGCGTCTCCCACTAAAATCAGGCGCGCTCCTTCCTTGAGCGCTCTTAGCAGATTGTGGAACAAAAACACGTCCAGCATGGAGACCTCATCCACAATAACCGCGTCCGCCTCCAGAGGATTTTCCTCGTTCCTGCGGAAATAACAGTTGAAGGCGTCCTCATCGTAGCAATATTCAAGTAAGCGGTGCAGCGTACCCGCGGCTGTCCCGGTCGCCTCCTGCATCCTTTTTGCCGCGCGGCCTGTGGGCGCAGTCAGGCTGCAGGTGATCCCCGCCCCGCCAAGGATACTCAGCACTGCTTTCAGAATTGTCGTTTTCCCCGTACCCGGCCCGCCGGTGATAATGCAGATGCGGTTTTCCGCCGCCTGGCGGACCGCCTCCTCCTGCTCCTGCGTCAGCGAATATGCCTTCACCTGCTTTTTAAGCAGGCTTCTCAGGTTTTTGATTTCAAACGGCGCACATGTTTTTGCAAGCGTGCACAGCTTTGCCGCACATCTGGATTCCGCCCGGTATGCGGATTTCAGGAACACCACCTGCTGATCCGGATAATATTTTTTCAGAATAATATCCTTGGAAAGGACAAGCGCCAGCAGCGCCTTATTGACGCTTGCTTCCGGCACGTTCAGGTTCTTTGCAACGTGCGGGATGAGCTGCTTGCGGTACACGTATGTGCTGCCCTGGGCAAGCACCTTACTCAGCACATTCAAAATCGCGTTTTTGACGCGAAAGGGAGATCCCTCCTCAATGCCGATCTTCAGAGCGATTTTATCCGCCGTCAGAAAATCGATCCCGCGCACATGCTTAATCAGGATATATGGATTTTCGCGCACCAGCCTCGCCGCGTCCTCGCCAAGCGCAGACGTTGCGGCAGTTGCCTGTCGCGAGGTAAGCCCCATTCCCATAAGGTCTGTAAAAATATACTTCTTTTGGGCGTACTCTTTCATTGCGGCATGCACGCTGTCCGCAAGGCGGCGGGATACTCCCTTAACGCGCACAAGCTCCCTGTGATCGTTCTCTATCACGTCAAACGTATCCTCGCCGAACGTTTCTACAATGCGCTGTGCCAGCACCTCGCCAAGGCCTTTGATAAATCCGCCGGACAGGAACAATACCACGTCGTTCAAATCGCGCGGTAACGTGCTCTCATATGACTGCACTGCAAACTGCGTGCCGTATTTCGCGTGGGTTTTATAAGCACCAAAAAAGCGCGTACGCTCACCGGGTTTCAAATCGGGCATATTGCCCACCACGATGGCGGGCTCATCTGCCTCGATTTCTGCCACGGTATAACCATCCGCGCTTTCATAGATAATGCTTAAAACCGTTCCAACCAGTTCTTCGCTCAAATTTCTTTCTTGATGGCCTCCACCATATCAAGCTTCTCCCACGGCAGGTCCAGGTCTTCTCTTCCAAAATGACCATAGGCCGCGGTCTGCCTGTAAATCGGCTTTCTCAGCTGTAATCTTTCAATGATTGCCGTCGGGCGAAGGTCAAACAGCTTTGTGATAATGTCCGCAATTTCCGTGCTGTGCTTTTTGCCTGTGCCAAACGTTTCAACAAAAACAGACACCGGACGCGCAACGCCAATCGCATATGCAAGCTGGATTTCGCAGCGGTCGGCAAGCCCCGCGGCAACAACATTCTTGGCAACGTAACGCGCCGCATAAGCCGCGCTTCTGTCTACCTTCGACGGATCCTTGCCTGAGAACGCCCCGCCGCCGTGACGGCCCATTCCACCATAAGTATCTACAATGATTTTGCGGCCCGTAAGTCCGCTGTCGCCCTTTGGTCCGCCGATTACAAAGCGTCCCGTCGGGTTCACATAGATTTTTGTATCGTCATCCATCATGTCGGCCGGAATCATCGGATTGATCACCTGCTCGATCATGTCTCTGCGGATCTGCGCCTGCGTAGCTTCCGGATCGTGCTGGGTGGAAATAACCACTGCGTCCACACGCATCGGCTTCCAGTTTTCATCATATTCGATGGTAACCTGCGATTTTCCGTCCGGGCGAAGATACTCCAGCGTACCGTTTTTCCTTACCTCTGCAAGCCGCCTTGAAAGCCTGTGCGCCAGATAGATCGGCATCGGCATATATTCAGGCGTTTCGTTGCAGGCATAACCAAACATCATACCCTGGTCGCCCGCGCCGTTTTCCGCGTCGTCGTCGTTGTCTTCCCTTACCTCGAGCGCTTTGTCCACGCCCATTGCAATATCAGGCGACTGCTCGTCAATGCTGGTGATTACGCCGCAGGTTTCGCCGTCGAAGCCATAATCCGCTTTATCAAAACCAATCTGCTTCACTGTCTCACGCGCAATTTTAGCAATATCTACATAAGCATTCGTTGTGATTTCTCCCATAACGAGTACAAGGCCTGTATTAACAGCCGTTTCGCACGCAACACGCGCATTCGGGTCCTGTTCGAGGATCGCGTCAAGCACGGAATCTGAAATCTGGTCACATACTTTATCAGGATGTCCCTCAGTCACTGATTCCGAAGTAAATAATCTTCTCATAGTTTTTCCTCCATTATCATTGATACATAAAAATGTATTATTTCACTAATAATTTATTATATCAAAGCTTTGGCTTCTTTTCAATCAAAAAAACAGATACATTGCCGTATCTGCGCGGATTTTCATCTTTTTTCAGGCCGCTTATTTGAACGCGTTTACTGATAGTCAATAAACATCCTGCCATTATGACCGAACACCTCTGCGCTTACTCCATAGAGTTGATTGATGAGTTTTTCGCAAATAACATCGCCGGGTTTTCCTTCGCACAGTATTTCCCCCGCGAGCATCACATAAATTCGGTCACAGTACTTCGACGCGACGCTGAGGTCGTGAAGAGCGGCCAGAATTGTTTTCCCTGAATCTTTCATCATGTTAAGCGTTTTTATCTGGCTGCCCATATCCAGATGGTTTGTCGGCTCGTCAAGCACTACGAGGTCCGTATCCTGCACGAGCGCACGCGCAATCAGTACCCGTTGCTTCTCCCCTCCGGAGAGATTCAAAAAGCTGCTTTTGAGAAACGCTTTCATGCCCACCTGCTCTATCATTGCGCAAACGGCTTCCCTGTCGTCATTCCCCAAAGGCTCCATCATCTTTTTGTGCGGGTAACGGCCCATGGAAACCACCTCTTCCACCGAAAAATCAAAGCTGGTATTGTTTTCCTGCGCAACCACGGCAATCTCCCGCGCCATCTGCCTGTTTGTCATGTGCGCGAGGTTATGCCCCTTTACAAAAATATCCCCGCCTGTTGGCGTCAAAACCTTATAAATGTTCTTCAGGAGTGTGGATTTTCCACTACCGTTCGGGCCGATGATGCCCACAAACTCCCCAGGCTCCACGGTGATCGATACCTGCTTCAATATTTCAAATTCGCGAACCGCATAACGGATCCGCTTTACGTCTAATATTGGTTTACTGCTCATGCCTTTTCACCAAACGAATATCTGCGTGCCTTGATCATCCACAGGAAGAGCGGCGCGCCAATCATAGAGGTCAGGATTCCAATCGGTATCTCCTTGGGCGCGTCAAACATGCGTGCGCCAACATCAACCCAAATCAGGAAGATTGCGCCAAGAAGAACAGACAGCGGTATCACCTTTTTGTGATCCGCGCCGACGATAGACCGTACAATATGCGGTACCACAAGTCCCACAAAACCGATGCAGCCCGCCACAGCTACCGTAACGCCTGTGAGGATCGCCGTGATAACGATCAGCACATTGCGCACCGTATTCAGGTTCACGCCAAGGGTTACCGCGGTACTGTCGCCCATCATCATTGCATTGAGTGGAGACGAAAGACAAAACATCGCAATAATACCCGGCCCAGTCACAATCGCAATGGGTATCAGCTCTGTCCACTGTACTCCGGCAATTCCGCCAAGGAGCCAAAAACTGGTTTCCCTTATTTTGGTATCGTCAGGCGCATTGTACACAATGAAATTCGCAAACGCGCTGAACATAGCAGCCACCGCCATTCCCACCAAAATCAGTGTGATGGGAGTAACCGAGCGTCCGCTTTTTGAAAAGGCATATACGACTGAAATTGCGATAATCGCCCCCAAAAATGCCCCTACCTGCACCTTAAACAGTCCAAAAATTGCAAAGCCGCCGAGTATGATTGCGATCACCGCGCCAAAATATGCGCCGGAAGAAATTCCAAGCACATATGGATCGGCAAGCGGATTTTTGGTCAACGCCTGCATTGCGACGCCCGCCAGAGAAAGCCCTGCTCCAACCATCAGGCCGAGCAACACGCGCGGAGTACGTAAATGCCATACAATATTCTGGGTATTTTCAGCGACAGAAGAAATATCCATCCCAAACAGCTTGCCAAACATCACGTTCCAGACGGTATCAAAAGAAATCGAAACCGGACCGATCCCAATACACAGTATCACGGACAGCACGAGTATTATGCCAAGCGCGATACAGCAAGCAAGGGTATTATTTTTGATGTAAACGGATAATTTTTTCATCGTTATTCCACAAATAATTCCGGATGGAAAGCCTGTGCAAATTTTTCAATCGTATCCGCTGCGCGCGAGCTTGCAAATACCTCCGGCAGGGTAATGACAAGGAAGTTTTCTTCCTGCACTGCCTTAAGGCCCGACAGCGCTGGATTTTCCTTTAACTGCCGTATTTTTTCATCCAGCGTAGTGCCGCTGTAGTCGTTGATCACAATGATATCAGGATTGGCCTCCACAACCGCTTCCCAACTGACCGTGCCCCATGTTTCTTCAAGGTCTCCAAATACGTTAACTCCGCCGGCGTGCCGAATCAGGCTGGAGGTGAAGTTGTTTCCCGCCGTGTATGCGCCGCCCTCTTCTTCAGAATCAAAATTAAACACCTTAACCGGCTGCGCGTCCGCTACTTTTTCTTCCACAGCCGCAATTCGTGATTTCATATCGTCGACGATCTCGTTTGCTTTGTCCTCCACCTGGAAAATCCTGCCAAGGTTATAGAAATCCTGGTAAACATCCTCCACATCGGCTCCCATCTTGTAGCTCTCGATCGAGGATAAGGACATAATTCCATTTTCTGTCAGGGTATCGTGAGACGCGATCCCTTTCTGGTCAAAAGCCGCGCTGCGCCCATATACAAAATCCGGATCGAGTCCGAGAACAGCCTCAAGTGCCGGATACCCGCTATCCGTAAGGCTTTGTTTGGCTTCATATTCCGCACGATATTCCTCGGCAACCTGCGCATAATTATAGCTCGTCGCTATGATCTTATCGCCCAGGCCAAGCGCCATCAGTTCTTCACCCGCATCCGGATTTGCAGCCAACACACGCTCCGGAACATAATCGAACGTTACTACCGCGCCGTCAAATGTCGTAAGCTCAAACGGGAATCCTGCGCCGCTGCTTTTTGCAGACGCTGCATCAGAGCCCGTTGCGCTGGCGGAAGGCTCTTGCGAAACCGTTTCAGACGCACCTGCAGCCGGCGCCTGCGATTCCTGCACCGGCGCGCTGCATGCCATCAGTCCTGCCATCATTATGGCAATGATTGCCACACATACAATTCTTCTTACATGTTTCATTTTTTCTCCCCGTGTCAGACGGTAAATTCCAATGCACAAGCTAACGGAAAAACCGGAACAAATTCAAGGACAATACGGCCGTCCAAGCTGCCACATTGTCCTTGATTACTGTCATAAATTCTTTTATTCAGCTTCCGTGAATAAATCAGGATGGAAGCCTTTTGCAAACTTTTCGATGGTATCTGCAATTCTCGAGCTTGCAAACACTTCCGGCAGAGTGATGACAAGGAAGTTTTCTTCCTGCACTGCTTTCAGCCCTGAGAGGGCCGGATTGGTTTTGAGCTGCTCGATTTTTTCATCCAGCGGCGTTCCGCTGTAGTCGTTGATCACAATAATATCAGGATCCGCTTCCACGACCGCTTCCCAGCTAACCGTGTTCCATGTTTCTTCCAAATCCTCAAAAACGTTGACGCCGCCCGCATGGCGGATCAGTTTGGAGGTAAAGTTATTACCCGGCGTGTATGCGCCGCCATCCATTTCCATATCGAAGTTGAATACCTTAACCGGCTCCACTCCGGCTACCTTTTCTTCTACTGCGGCAATACGTTGCTTCATGCCGTCGACAACCTCGTTTGCCTTATCCTCCACCTGGAAAATCTTGCCGAGGTTGTAGAAATCCTGGTAAACGTCTTCCACATCGGCGCCTTTTTTATAGCCTTCGATGGACGAAAGGGACATGATTCCGTTTTGTGTCAGCGTATCATGGGATGCAATTCCCTTTTTGCCGAACGCCGAGCTCCTGCCATAAATAAAATCCGGGTTGAGGTCAAGCACCACTTCAAGGGACGGCTGTCCTTCCTCCGTAAGGCTTGGTTTGGATTCATATTCCGCGCGGTATTCTTCAGCGACCTGCGCGTTGTTGTAGCTCGTCGCGATGATCTTGTCGCCAAGGCCAAGCGCCATCAGCTCTTCACCCGCATTCGGGTTTGCGGCAATTACGCGCTCTGGCACATGGTCAAACGTCACCACTGCGTCTTCATATGTTGTCAGCTCAAACGGGAAAACAGAATCCCCGGACGCTGCCGCAGACGCCTGCCCGCTCGCGCTTGCCACCGGCGTTTCAGACGCAGCTTCGGATGCGGACGGCGCCTGCGATTCCTGCGCCGGAGCGCTGCACGCCATCAGTCCTGCTACCATTATGGCAATGATTGCCACACAAACAATTCTTTTCATACTTTTCATTTTTCTCTCCTTCGTTTTGCCTGGAAGTGAAAACGTATTTTTGTAAAACCCTTGGGGAGGGAAACGGGCAAACACAGGTTTTTACGCCTGCATTTGCCCGTTTTTTTAAATGCAAAATAAAAATACGTATCCGTAACTCGCAGATCCAGTATTATGTCGTTTCATAGGCCTGTCTTCTGACTTTTACATCGACGCATCCGGCCCGCCTTCCCGGAAAACTCCAGTGGCTTTATTGGACCGATACTCCGTAATTACAGCGGCGGTACCGTACAGGACTTGCACCTGTTTCCCAGACCGGCAATGCCGGCCACCTATAAAAAGCAAATATTAATGAACAGTTTGTATTATACAGCGTGAACTTAAAAAGCACAAGGCACTTTTCTCTTTTGTTTTGCAATATTGTGATTATTGCAGGTTGCTTGCAGGAAGGGAAAATGTCTCATAAAAAAACAGGCAGCTTTTAAAGGCTGCCTGCATACTGATTTACCGTCAGGCTGACCATGGCGCCATGCCCGGGAAAAAGATGCTCGATAGCATAAGCATAATAAACCCTGCAACCACGTTCCCAAGGATTACCAGCGGGATTGCCTTTGCGGGCTTCAGGCCCAGCACGCTTGCAATCAGCGAGCCTGTCCACACGCCGGTTCCAGGCAATGGAATCGCCACAAAGATAAACACGCCGAGATATCCGTATTTTTCAATACCTCCCTTGTGCTTTTCCACCTTTCCCATCAGCCAGTTTGCAAATTTGTTGAAAAGCTTTACTTTGCTGCCCTGCATCCAGCGTATAATCCGTTCGATGAAAATAACAATAAACGGCGCAGGGAGGCATGAGCCCAGCAAAGCGAGAAAATAAGTCGTCCAGAACGGTACCCCCAGCCCAAGGCCCAGCGGGATCGCTCCCTTCAATTCTATAATTGGCAGGATGGATGTCCCAAACACCGTCCAAAGGCTTGCCGCACTTACCATAGATATCATTACCCCTTTTTTAAAATCAAACAATACAATGATACTGTATCTGTGATATAATTTCAATAAAATAGCGATTATTTTAGAAAGTGTTAAGGATTTAAAATTAAGCGTATGAGAAAAATTTTAGGCGGTGTCCGCCGTGCGGACGAGCGGTTTTCCATGATTTCCCCGGGTGATAAAATCGCAGTGGGGCTATCCGGCGGCAAGGATTCCATGCTGCTGCTCTATGCCCTTACACTATACCAAAAATATGCCAAAACAGATTACGAGCTCCTTGCCGTCACCGTGGATCTCGGCTTTGGAAATTATGCAACAGACGTAATGCAGCAATATACAGACGGTCTTGGGGTGCCGCTCACAATTATCAAGACACAAATTTCAGATATTGTTTTCAATATTCGCAAAGAGAAAAATCCATGCGCCCTGTGCGCCAAGATGCGTAAAGGCGCTCTTTATGAAACTGCGGAAAAGCTTGGCTGCAACAAGGCAGCTTTTGCACACCACGGCGACGACGTGGTACAGACGCTGCTCATGAGCCTCATGTACGAGGGGCGTATGAACACCTTTTCTCCCAAGTCCTATCTTTCAAGGCGGGATATTACTCTGATACGGCCGTTTGTATTCCTGCGGGAAACCGATATTATTTCCGCCGTCCGCCGCCTTGATATCCCAATCGCCAAAAATCCATGTCCGATTGATTTTTCCACCAAACGCGAGCAGGCCAAAGAGATTATCCGGTATTTGGGAACGCTCAACCCACAGGCTGCGGATAATATGCTCGGCGCAATCAGGAATACGCAGACCTATAACCTGTGGGATAAGGATTTTGACAACCTGACCTGACAGATAAAAAAGCAATGGCCGCGGCCATTGCTTTTTTGATTCCCTTATTCCTGGGGCGAGTAGTAAAGCGTTAGCATTTTATCCAGCAACTCCTGGTCGTCCATAACGAAATAATCGAGCTTGGAGGGCGTCGTTACAATCGGATCCGGGAATTTCTGCCAGCTCTCGTCCGTTTCAGTGAAGGTATCCATCGTGATATCGTCTATCGATGAAACCTTATCGAGCACGCCCGCCATTGCAACGATCTGGTCCAGATTCAGGTTTGTCTGGATCACCTTGTTATTAAGCTGCGTAAAAAGCTTGGAGGCGGACTGCACTGCGCCCATCTGTTTGATTTTCTTTGCAAGCGCCTTCATAAAATCCTGCTCGTGGCGCTGGCGGGACATCTCGCCGTCGTCCTGGTCTTTCCTGTTTTGCAGGTAAAGGCGCACGGTGTCCCCTTGCAACGTCACCGTTTCCCCCTCGCTTCCCACGTAAGGCACGTCCTGGTCGAGCGTTACCTCAACGCCTCCAAATGCGTCCGCAAGATCGGATAAGTGCTCCAGGTCAATCGAAATATACTGTTGCACAGGAATGGAAAGCTGCCCGTCGCATTCTATGAGGTCTTCTGTAGCCCGCATCGCGTTTTGCGGTCCGTACAGGTTCGGATCGTTTCCCCCGCCAAGGATGTATGCGTGATTGATCTTGGTCATATATTCTTTTTCTTCCACCTTACCTGTTTTTTGATCCACCTTGTGAACCACAGTCCGCGTGTCGCGCGGAATGGACAGGAAGGAAATATCATTCGTCTCGGTATCGATCGTGCACAGCATCAGCATATCGCTGCGCGCGCCGGTCGCATCCTTTTGCTCCGTGCCGTCCCAGTCAATGCCGAGCATCAGGATGCTGATCACACCATTTTTCTTTTGATATGTCTGCCCGTCGATTTGTACCGTTTCCACATGTGCGTTTGCATCATAGTTTACGTCGTCTGACGCGAGCGCTCCCTGGCTCGTATTTGTAAACGCGCTCATAGGATTCGCTTTCAGGGCAAAATAAGTCCCAAACAATGAATAGGCCACCACACCCGCTATTACTCCCAGCGCAATCAGCGCGATCAGCAGGCCCTTGATTGCTTTTTGATGATTCAACCGTTCGTCCTCCCGGCTTCATTTATTGAATATGCTTATATATAGCATATCTGTTTTAATCCTAAACTTAATAGTACCTTAAAAATTTTATTTTTTCCCTTCAATTTCCTATTATTTACAAAAAATTAATAATGCAAAAAGGCGGTGGACTGCTATTCCACCGCCTTTGCTCCGATTTTAAACGATCATTCAGTCATCAGATGAATTCAATTTTGAGCCCTTTGACGCAGCAGACGCTTTCGCTGACGCACTTGCGTCCGCGTCGTCCTGCCCCGCAGCACGCGCAGAGCCGCCATCCACAGGCGTATAATACATTTCGAGCATCATATCCATCAGCTCATCCTCGTCCATCACAAAGAAGTCCAGATCCTGTCCCATGAGCTCGTCGTTCATCATCTTGTAGTTTTCCGTAAAGCTGTTCCGCTTGATCTCGTCAAGGGAAACCTTATCCAGCACGCCCGCCATGCCGACGATCTGGTCGAGGTTCAAATCCATCTTCACAACATCCTGCAACTGTGTAAACAGCCTTGAAGCCGATTCTACTGCGCCCAGCTTTTTGATTTTTTTCGCAATCGCCATCATGAAATCCTGCTCATGCTTCTGGCGGGACATCTCCCCGTCGTCCATCTGCTTCCTGTTTTGCAGGTAAAGCCGCACGTTGTTGCCTTCGAGAGTAATGGTATCACCCTTGCTGCCAATATCCGGATAGTCCTGGTCAAGCGTTACCTCTACACCGCCAAGCGCATCCGCAAGGTCTGAAAGGTGCTCGAGGTCAATCGAAACAAAATAGGATACCGGAATAGAAAGCTGTCCATCGCACTCAATGAGATCCTCTGTGGCGCGCATTGCGTTTTCCGCACCGTATTTATCCTGGCCGCCGCCACGGTTATAGGCATGGTTGAGCTTTGTTACCCAGGTTTTATCTTTGATTTTACCCGTCTTTGTATCCACATCATGCACAGTTGTACGCGTATCGCGCGGAAGGGATGTAAGCTCAATCGTATTTGCATCCATATCGACTGTACACAGCATCATCATGTCGCTGCGCTCGCCCTGCGCGTTTTTGGCTGCGCTGCCGTCCGAATCGATGCCGAGCATCAGCACCGTAACGACATTTTGCTTCTTCTGGTAAGTCTTTCCGTCAATCGTTACTGTTTCAACATTCGCGTTGTTGTCAAATTTCAGGTCGTCCGACGCAACCGCCGAAGCCTGCGGCGTAGCGAACGCCGCCATTGGATTGTCTTTGATCGCTTTGTAGGTTCCATAGAGCGTATAGAGGACTACCCCCGCCGCAACAATCAAAACGATCAAAAGGACCGTCAGGCCCTTGATTGCCTTATGATGATTCAAACCACTATCCTCCGGTTCACAGACAGTACTGCTGTCATACTCTCAAATTTTGCCCCTGCATGAAAAATAAAAATCCAAAAATTGCTTTACACAGCCATTCTTCACACATGGAAATAATCTATTTTTACATAATAACAGAGCTGCCCCTTTCAATGAGGGAACAACTCTGCTTTTTCATTCTTATCAGTATCCCTGATTATAATAGTCACCGCGGCGATAATCGTAAACCGCTCCGGCGCTATATACGTCGATGCTTTCAAGCGCCTTGCCCGTACCGATTGCAACGCACGACACCGCGTCCTCCGCTACATAGCACGGAATCTTGGTCCGCTCCGTAAGAAGCCTGTCAAGGCCGTACAGAAGCGATCCTCCGCCCGTCATGCAAATCCCGTTCTCCGCGATGTCCGCTGTGAGCTCCGGCGGCGTACGCTCAAGTACGCTGTGCATGGTCTCCATGATACGGTTAAGCGGCTCCTGCATCGCCTCAATCGTCTCGTTCGAACTGATGGTAATCGTTTTGGGCAGCCCTGAAATCAGGTTGCGGCCCGTGACCTCCATATATGCTTCCTCTTTACGCGGGAACGCGCTGCCGATGTTGATTTTGATTTCCTCAGCCGTACGTTCACCAATCAGCATATTGTATTTTTTCTTGATATACCTGGAAATATACTCGTCAAACGTATCGCCCGCGATTTTGATGGAATCGCTGATTACCGCCCCGCCAAGGGAGATAACAGCCATGTCCGCCGTACCGCCGCCGATATCAAGAACCATATTTCCCTGCGGCTCGCCAATGTCGATTCCCGCGCCGATTGCAGCGGCGATCGGTTCCTCGATCAGGCAGGTGTGGCGCGCGCCCGCTTCCTCCGTCGCCTCGATTACGGAACGCTTTTCCACTTCCGTAACGCCCGAGGGTACGCAGACCACCACGCGCGGTTTAAAGAACAATCTTCTTCCGATTACTTTGCGCAGGAAATAACGCAGCATCCTTTCCGTATCGTGAAAGTTCGAAATAACGCCTTCACGAAGAGGACGTACCGCCACAATATTCCCCGGCGTACGCCCAAGCATGATGCGCGCTTCTTCACCAATCGCAAGCATCCTGCCGGATAATCTATCCACGGCCACAACCGAAGGTTCCCTCAGCACAATTCCCTTGCCCCTGACGTATACCAGCACGGTTGCAGTACCGAGGTCTATTCCTATATCGTTAAAATTTCCGAATAAGCCCATTCATCGAAGCCTCTCTTCTAAATTTCTGGATAAGCAAAATTCTGCCTATATACCATATATGATAATACAACCCTCCTGATTTTTCAACTCTTTTATTACGAAAACGTCATATTTCATGATTGCCATGCGGTTCCTGCTGTAACCTTTATGTTTCTTTTCTCCCGCCTGTTGTACGCTTGCCCCGCTATTGCACATGCTTTTTGATGAATCGCCGTAAAATTTTCACAACTCATCCGCGAAGGCACATATCATTTATAATGTTTGCGTTTGCGTACTTGAACCCGGACAAAATTCCAGTTACAATAAACACAAGAAATATTTTTCAAATTCTAATTAGAAAGCGTGGTATTTGATATGGATTACAGCAAACTGCAAAATGGCAGCGATATACGCGGCATTGCTCTTGGCGACGATGCAAACCTGACGCCTCAGGCGGCGCTTGACCTTGCAAAGGCTTTTGTATTGTGGCTTGGGAAACCAAACCCCAAAATTGCGATCGGCATGGATTCGCGCGTCACCGGGCCGGCTCTTAAGGATGCGTGCATGGAGGGCTTTACCAGCATGGGCGCAGATGCGCTCGATTGCGGCATGGCCTCAACGCCCGCAATGTTCATGACAACCGTAACCGACGGATTTCTTTGCGACGGGGCGGTCATGGTAACGGCAAGCCATTTACCGATGAACCGTAACGGACTGAAATTTTTTACCAACAAGGGCGGCCTCGAAAAAGCTGACATCGCGGAGCTCATCAAAATTGTGGCGGCTCTTCCCGCGGCCTCCGGAAAAAAGGGCAGTGTAACAAGCGCAGATTTCATGAGCGTTTACGCAGGCATCCTCACCGACAAAATCCGCAAAGCGACCGGCGAAGAAAAGCCGTTCAGCGGCTTCAAAATTATTGTGGACGCAGGCAACGGCGCAGGTGGTTTTTATGTGGATAAGGTTCTTGCACCCCTTGGCGCAGATACGCAGGGCAGCCAGTTCCTCGAGCCGGACGGCACCTTCCCCAACCACATCCCCAATCCCGAAAACAAAGAGGCCATGCAGAGTATCGTTGACGCCGTCATTGATACCAACGCAGATTTTGGCATCATTTTTGACACGGACGTAGACCGTGCGGGCGCAGTGGATAAGGGCGGCAGCGTGCTCAATAAAAACCGTCTGATCGCTGCGATCTCCGCAATTTTACTGAAGGAATTCCCCGGCACAACAATCGTCACGGACTCCATTACGTCAAGCGGCCTCGCAGATTTTATCAAGGCGCACGGCGGTACGCATCACCGCTTTAAACGCGGATATAAAAACGTAATCAACGAGTCGATCCGCCTCAATGAAGGCGGGACGGATTCGCAGCTTGCGATTGAAACCTCTGGTCACGCCGCTCTCAAGGAGAATTATTTCCTGGACGACGGCGCTTACCTCGTGACGCGCCTGCTGATTGAAATGGCAAAGCTCAAAAAACAGGGGCACACGATTTCCGACCTGATCTCCGACCTCAAAGAACCCGTTGAGAGCGAGGAATTCCGTCTTGGAATCGGCGAGGACGATTTTAAGGCATATGGTGAAAGCATGATCGCAGACCTGACCGCATACGCACAAAAGCAGGACGATTTCCACGTCGCGCCGGATAACCATGAGGGCATCCGCGTTTCCTTTGATAAGGAGCACGGGAACGGCTGGTTCCTTGTGCGGCTTTCCCTGCACGATCCGCTTATCCCCGTCAATGTGGAAAGTGACGAAAAAGGCGGTGCAAAAAAGATCACACAGACGCTGTATTCCTTCCTCAAGGGGTATGGCAGCCTTGATCTCTCGCCAATCGAAGCTTATTTAAAATAACCGATTCCAATAAAAAACATAGGCTTTTGGCCTATGCTTTTTTTGTTGCATTTAAATTATGTGCTATTGCTCGCGGACTCGAAGGCAATGAGCCAATGCGGCCTGAAATGAAGCGATGCAATCATAAGTATCCGGAGCGAGGCCACATTTTTCCGATTCCGCCTTATGGAGTATATTCCCTGTAAGGTTCCCCGCTGTCAATATCTTTCCACAAAAACACGCCATCCTCCAGCGTCATATAGCTGTGGACGCTGTCTTCCTTTGGAATGGAAACCGAACCAGGGTTCAGATAAAGGTAACCGCCGTGTGCCCTGCATGCCGGGATATGCGTGTGCCCATTCAGCAAAATATCCCCGCTTTTCAATGGCGGAAGATTCTGTTCGTTAAAAACGTGTCCGTGGGTTGCAAAAACCATGTGATTGCCAAGGTACAGGATACAGTATTCCGCCATCACCGGAAAATCAAGCACCATCTGGTCTACCTCGCTGTCGCAATTCCCACGCACACATAAAATCTCATTTGCAATGGGATTGAGCATTGCGATTACCTTCTTGGGATTATATTCCGCAGGAAGATCGTTTCGCGGGCCGTGGTATAAAACATCTCCCAATAAAAGGAGCCTGTCTGCTTTTTCCCTTTCGTACGCCCGAAGCAGCTTATCGCAATATAGCGCCGAGCCATGTATGTCTGAAGCGATCAAAAGTTTCATTGTATTCCTCCCTGTCCATCAGTATCACCTGTCCCATTTATCCGCAAGGCTGTTGATCTGGTCCGCAAATTTTGCAAGACTCTTATTCACGCCTCCGCGATTGCGTTCGATCACCTGTATAAGCCGCCTTCCTGCAGCAACAAGCCTGTCGTATACCGTCCTGGCCTTGGAAGGTTCTTTGACTTTCGCTTTTTCTTTGATCCCTTCTTTGACGAGCGCGGTCGCCGCAAGGTCGTATTGCTCCATCTCATAGGGCGCGGTCGCTTCGACCTCAAGCTTTTCGCGAAGCTCGTTTGCGAAGAAATCGCATACGCGTCCCTGTCCATGCGTGACAAACAGATGTTCCGGCTTCCGCTCGAAGCTGGAAGCCCATCGCAGAAGGCCCGCATTGTCCGCATGGCTGCTGATGCCCTCAAGCGTACGGATTTCCGCTGCAACAGCGACCTCCTCGCCAAACAGCTTCACGTGCTCAGCACCCTCGAGGATTGATCTTCCAAGCGTTCCCTCCGCCTGGTATCCAACAAACAATACCGTACATTCGCGCCGCCACAGGTTGTGCTTCAGGTGATGCTTAATCCTGCCCGCCTCACACATGCCGCTTGCCGAAATGATCACCTTGCACGTTTTATCTGCGTTTACAAGCTTTGATTCCTCGCTTGTGACCGTCGTTTTCAGTCCGTCAAAGGAGATCGGATTGATCCCCCGCCCGATCAGCGCAATCGCTTCATCGTCATAGTATTCCATGCTGTTTTGCCCAAATATCGTCGTGGCCTCGATTGCAAGAGGACTATCGACATATACTGGAAAATTCCCGTGGCCCTTCACAAGCCCGTCCGTTTTGATTTGACGGATAAAATACAAAAGCTCTTGCGTACGGCCTACCGCAAAGGATGGAATCACCACATTCCCGCCGCGGTCAAACGTTTTTTGTATGATACGCGCAAGCTCCCCAATATAATCAGGGCGCGGCCCATGGCTGCGGTCGCCATAGGTGGACTCCATAACAACGTAATCCGCCTGATGCAAATATTCCGGATCACGAAGCAGGGGCTGGTTCTCATTCCCAATATCTCCGGAAAAAACAATGCGCTTGCTGATCCCGTCTTCGTCCAGGGTAAGTGTGATGCTGGATGAGCCCAAAAGATGCCCCGCATCCGTAAAGCGCGCCGACACCCCCTCGCATATGAAAACAGGTTCGCCGTATTTGCATGGAACAAGGCAGCTGATCGCCCCCTGAGCGTCCTCCATTTCATACAACGGAATATATTCTTCACGCCCTGCGCGTTTTCCTTTCCGGTTGCGCCATTCCGCTTCAAACATCTGGATATGCGCACTGTCCCGGAGCATAATATCCGCCAGGTCGCATGTTGCGCCCGTTGCATAAATCTTTCCACGGTAACCTTCTTTGTAAAGCAGCGGCAACAGCCCGGAATGATCGATATGCGCGTGTGTCAGAAGAACACAATCAATAGATTGTGCGTCAAATGAAAACGCCTGCGATTTGTACTCGTCCGGCCCCTGTCTCATTCCGCAGTCCACGAGCAGCTTCTTTCCCCCAATCTCCAAAAGATAACAGCTGCCCGTCACCTCGTGTGCGGCCCCCAAAAAATTCAATAACATAAGCGTTTACTCCTAACCAAATCCCCATGCGGCCAGGGACTTCTCTTACTTCTATTTTAGCGGCTCGCTTCTTTTTGTGCAAGGATAGATGGCCTCCAGCCCTTTGGGGACAACAAAAAAGGAACGGCTTTCGCCGCTCCTTCTTTTGTTTTTTACATCCTGGACCTGTCGCCCATTTTATTCGCTCCACCCGTTTGTTTGGGGCGGGGCGCCTCCGCGGAAGGTTCGTCTTCTTTTTCCAGCTCGAACTCACGTTCCCGTCCGCGCGGCTCGTCGGCGCTCTTTTGTGCGGCACGTTTCTTTTTCCGGTTATGGCGCACCACCACCAGAATCACAATCACAACCACAATAATCACTATAAACATGATAATGCCCAGCGTCAGCGAATCGATCCCGCCCGGCACCTTATCCAAAACCTCTTTGAGCACATAGCCGTTTCCGCTTTGCTCAAACTTCATGTACAGCTCTTTCGTGGTTCCGGGAGTCTGCACCACATACGAGCTTCCATCCGAGGATACGATCTTTGTCGTCGCTCCCTGCTGGATTTCCGTATCAACTGAAATCGCCTGATCCTCGGACATATTTGCCGGGAGAATTCCCCACAGGAAGTTCCCCAGTCCGCCTTGATTAAGCACAAATCTGCCTTTACTGTCCACCATTCCCATTACAGGCGTCCCACCGTCCTGCGAAACGCCAATCCCGAGTCCTGTCACCGGTTTTCCCGCAGAGTCCACAAAGTCCGCCGTAATCTTCATCGCTCCCACAGGGCTTGTGGAGGCTGTGGCAGTTGCCACAGGCGCAGGCGTTTTGGATTCTCCTACCGAAGTGATCTCAATCGCTTCGTCCGCCACAAACACAACCGATGCGTAAAGGTTGTGCGCGCCGTTCGCCACCGAAATTTCATATTTGCCACCCATTGCAACATTTTGTATCTCCGTGCTGTTGCCGCGTGAAAGGTACATCATTCCAACGCTTTGCTTTCCTTCCGGGTTGGTGATTGTAATCTTATGATCTTCCACCGTCACGTCAGGATAAGAAACCATGCCCTCTTTATTGGTCTTTTGCGATACGGTGTCCAGCTTTACCGTATAGCCGGATGCCGCCGCGCCTCCCGAATACACATACAGTGTAACATTAACCGTCTCATTTCCGGAGTCTTCGGATGGTGCTTGCGTAGGCGTCTGCGTCGGTTCCTGCGTAGGCTCCTGAGTAGGCGTCTGTGTCGGTTTTTGCGTCGGCGTGGGGGTTGCCGTCGGTTTTTGCGTTGGCGTGGGAGTCGGCGTCGGCTCCTGCGTAGGCTCGTCCGTCGGTTGCGTGGTCTCAGTCGGTTCCTGCGTCGGTTCGTCCGTCGCCGCAAAGGCAGCCGGTGCAAACATTGTCATCACCAGCATCACCGTTATTACAATTCCTAAAATTCTTTTTATCTTCATATTACTCCACCTCATGCGCATCATACCATATATTCTGTCATGCGCCTTCCTCTATGAGTTATTTCATGACTCCAGGCAAAACGCCGATACTTTGGTAAATCACCCGCCGCCTGTATAAAAAATTTCCCTGTCTTAGAATAATAAGGCAGGGAATACTCCTCTGGTTGTTGGTTTTTATTTACGGCAGGCTTCCCTGAGATCATCTTTGAGTTTTTCAGGCACTGTCGAAAACAGTGTGCTCACAGACTCTCTTTCATGGATCCTGTAAACCGCTTCGGCAAAGAGTGGAGCCACCGAAACAGTCAGGAACTTTTTCTGTCCGATAATAAACGGATTTTCCACGCTGTCTGTTGAAATCAGGTACTCAATCGGGCTTTCGTTGATCGCCTTAACACCCTTTTCACGAAGCATAATGTGCCCCAGGCAGGCTACAATCCGTTTTGCGCCGCGCGCCTTGAGCATATTCGCAACATCGATGAGCGTTCCTCCGCTGATTGAAAAATCATCCACGATCAGGCAATTTTTGCCTTCCACATCGCCAATCACTTCAAGGATCTGTGCGTTTTCATCGTGACCTGTACGGGTTTTATCGCCGATCGCTACCGGAAGCTTCAGGTAGTCGGCATATTTTCTCGCTGTTTTCGCAAATCCCGCGTCCGGCGAAACCACCACGAGATTTTCCATAATATCCATTCCCTTAATGTATTCGCAAAGGATGGGCAGGGAAAGCAAATGGTCAACCGGAATCTTGAAAAAGCCCTGAACCTGCGCGCTGTGCAGGTCCATTGTAATCATCCTGT
The DNA here is from genome assembly GCF_000981035.1 of Christensenella hongkongensis. GTDB lineage: Bacteria > Bacillota > Clostridia > Christensenellales > Christensenellaceae > Christensenella > Christensenella hongkongensis. The sequence continues at coordinate 116,167 of NZ_LAYJ01000112.1, read as the reverse complement.
CAGCACCGGAAACTTCAAGACAGTCCGCACATACCCTCGCGCGGATCGAAACCCTTGGCTCGTCCTTTTTGTCTCCTTTTGCATATCCAAAGTAAGGTACGATTGCCGTTACCGACGCTGCGCTTGCACGTTTAAAAGAATCCATCCAAAATAAAAGCTCCACTAATTCGTTGTTTGGATCCAAACCGATTGGGAGCACTACATAAACGTCTTTGTCACGTACTGTTTCTTTGATACGAATAAAAATATTTCCGTCCGAAAAATGGATTACCTCGGATGAGCCAAGCTCCGCTCCAAGATAGGTACACATCTTCTTGGCAAAGGAAACGCCTGACGAACCAGCAAATATTTTTATATCCGGATTTCCGCTAAGCATAAAAAACCACACCATCCTTGTTTATTGTCATTCTAGAATTTATTATAGCACCGAACCCGGTGTCTTTCAATCATATTGCATATTTTTCGGTTAAAATTTCAAGCGATTCCTCAAGGTACGGTCCTGTTCTTTTCTCACAGGCAAGCGCAGCATAAGGGCGCATCGCGCCATGGTAATCGCTGCCCGCCGTAACCATAAGCCCATGCCTTTTTGCAATGCCCACAAACTTCTCCACATCCGCCTCCGAATGCGCGGGGTAATAAGCCTCTACGCCCATAAGCCCCATATCTTTCAGCTCAACGATCAGCTGCTCGATATCGTTTGTTTTCACAAACTTTGGATGCGCGAGAACCGGAACTCCTCCCGTTTTGCGTATCATGTCCACAGCCTGCTGCGGATTGAGCTTCCTGCGCTGCACATAACAGCTGCCTTCCTCATTCAGGTAGCGCGTAAACGCATCCTGCAGGTCGCTTGCGTATCCCTTCTCTATCAAAGCCAGCGCGACGTGCGGCCTGCCAAGCGTATTTCCTTTTGCAAAACGTTCCACGTCCTCAAAGGATATATTCATGCCGTGCGCCTGCACCGCTTTTATAATCTCAGTTACACGGCCCACACGGGACGCACGAAGCTCTTCCATCATAGCCACAAGCTCCTTGTCCGCGGAATCGATCCCGTAGCCGAGGATATGCAGCTCTCCCGTATGGCGTACAGAAAACTCCACTCCCGTAAGATATTTCAACTTTTTCTGTTTTGCGCAGCGGATTGCCTCCGGCTGTGCGTCTACCGTATCATGATCTGTAATCGCTGTCAGCTTCAGCCCCAGCTTACTGCATTTTGTGATGATTGTTTCCGGCGTATCTGTGCCGTCTGAAGCTGTTGAATGTATATGTAGGTCTATCATTGCTCTTCCTCTTCCGTCCCTTGGAACGACGAAAAATCAGCGGCGCTTCTGCCGCTGATTTTGTCGTTTTCCAACCATTTATTCCCCTTCCGGCGTGGGCGGCTCCACGATGATTGTTTCCACCGCTTCCGCGTCCGTCGGCTCTGCCGGCGGCGTAATCCACTCCGGTTCTTTTTCCTCGTCCTTCTTTTTCTCTTCGATCTCCCATGAGTCAGGATCGTCAACCTGTACCGCATCCTCAAAGAGCTGCTGGAATTCCTCGCCAGACAGCTTTTCCTTGCGCATCAGCACTTCGCCGATGTTGACGAGTTTACGCAGGTTTTTGCTCAGGATTTCCGTCGCATTTGCATATGCGCTTTCCATGATATTGGTAACTTCCGCGTCAATGCGTGCCGACGTACTTTCCGAATACTCCGGAGACTGTCCGAAATCCTTGCCAAGGAACACCTCGTGCCCGGAGGCCAGGAACACCGGCCCGATCTCTTCGCTCATGCCGTATTTGGTCACCATGTCCTTCGCCGTTTCCGTCGCACGCTGCAGGTCGTTGATCGCGCCTGTGGAAATATCCTTTAATGTCAGCGCCTCCGCAACCCGTCCGCCAAGCATCATCGTGATTTCATCCATGAGCTTGCTCTTGAACACGTGCTGCTTGTCTTCCTCCGGCAATGTCATCGTATAGCCAGCCGCCATTCCGCGCGGAATGATCGAAACCTCATGAACCGGATCGCATTTTGGAAGCACATGTGCGAGAATCGCATGGCCTACCTCATGGTATGCCGTGCAGCGCCTGTCGTCCTCCGTCATAACCCTGCTCTTTTTCTCCGGGCCTGCAATCACGCGCGTGATTGCTTCTTCAATCTCGCTCATGCCGATTTTCTTTTTCCTGCGGCGCGCCGCCAAAATCGCGGCTTCGTTGAGCACATTTTCAAGATCTGCGCCGATAAAGCCCGGGGTGCGTCTCGCAATCACCTTAAAATCAACCTCAGGTTCAAAGGGCTTGCCCTTTGCGTGCACCTTCAGAATTTCCTCCCTGCCCTTTACGTCAGGGTAGTTAACCGTGATCTGCCTGTCAAACCGTCCCGCACGCAGCAACGCCGGATCGAGGATGTCGCGCCTGTTGGTCGCCGCCATCACGATAATCCCTTCGTTAACCTCGAAACCATCCATCTCGACAAGCAGCTGGTTGAGCGTCTGCTCGCGTTCGTCGTGACCGCCGCCCAGTCCCGCGCCCCTCTGGCGTCCGACTGCGTCGATCTCATCGATAAATACAATACACGGCGCGTTCTTCTTCGCGCTTTCAAACAGGTCGCGCACGCGCGAAGCGCCCACGCCTACAAACATTTCCACAAAATCGGAACCGCTGATCGAGAAGAACGGTACCTTCGCCTCGCCAGCAACCGCCTTTGCAAGCAAAGTTTTACCACCGCCCGGAGGGCCCACCAAAAGGACTCCCTTTGGAATACGCGCCCCAAGCTCTTTAAACCTCGCCGGGTTCTTCAAAAATTGTACGATCTCGACGAGCTCTTCCTTTTCTTCGTCCGCGCCCGCAACGTCCGCAAACGTCTTGTTCGTCTCGCCACCGTCCGTCATCCTTGCTTTGCTCTTGCCAAACGCCATCGCGCCGCCCGTGCCTGCCGCGCCGCCCTGCGCGCGCTTCATAATAATCACCCACAGCACCAGCAGCAGTACGATCGGTATCAGGTATGGCAGCAACTGCATAAAGAAGTTTGGCTCCGCTGTCGGAATATAGTTCAGTACAAAGCCATACTGCTCAGGGTTGTTGGTCCCTGTAATCGCCGCGATATCTTTATTGAACTGGTCAATGGTCGGCATCGTGGCGCTGAAGTCATATTGCTGTGGAAATACCTCGTCCGGTATCTCCGAGCTTGCGTAACGCCCTACGATATTCCTGTCCTGTATCGCTATATCCTTAATATCCTCGTCCTGCACCTTCTGCAGGAATTCAGTATATTTCAGTTCGTCAATCGTTGTTGTCCCCGGGTTCCCCAGGAACTGCGCCGCTAATATAATAACTACGATGATGATAATATAAATCAGCGGTCCTCTGAAAAATTTGCCCAAATTACTATCCTCCTCTTATAAGGCTATGTCCTTATATTTTTACCATTTTTCCCGTTCCTTCAAACATAAACGGTTTTTATTCGTATATTTCGCGTTTCAGGACTCCCACGCAATCGTAATTCCTGTATTTCGACGCGTAATCGAGCCCGTACCCTACCACAAATTCGTCTGGAATATCAAATCCGATGTATTTCACAGGCACTTCTACCTTCCGGCGGTCCGGCTTATTGAGCAAACAGCACATCTCGATGCTTTCAGGCGTTCTTCCTTTGAGCATTTCCTTCAGGTTTGAAAGCGTAACGCCCGAATCGATAATATCCTCCACAATCAAAAGATGCTTGCCGCTGATGTCCTCCTGCATATCGAATTTGATATGCGCGCTGCCGGATGTTTCGCTGCCCGAGCCATAGCTTGAAACTGCCATGAAGTCGATCGCCATCGGAATGGAAATATGCCGCATCAGGTCTGAGAAAAAAATAACGCTCCCCCGAAGGATCGCCACCGCGATAAGGTCTTTCCCTTCGTAATCTTTGGAGATTTGCTCTCCCATTTCCGCCACTCTTTTTTCGATCTGCTCCTTCGAAAGCAATATCTTCTCGATATCTTTTTCTACGTAGTGCTGCATGATTCTTCCCCCTGTTTTTTATAATACTTGATCTGCCATATTTTTTCTGTCCGCTCCGTCACCTTTACGTCGTCGCTGATCGTGAGGCCCACCGCCCATAAAATGCGGTTCCCGTCAGCAAGCAACGGCGTTTTTTCCCGTGCTTCGCGCGGCAGCTTTTTATCGATAAAATAATCCTTAAGCTTTTTGGTGCCGCCGCTTCCGAGCGGATGGATCATATCCCCCGCATACCGCGTGCGTACCGTGATGCGCCCGGGCAGCCTGTCCGCGTCCAGATAAGCGGTAAACTCGTCTTCGTTTTCAAAATCGCAGTGGTCTACGATCCGGCACACCATCTCGCTGCCGTCCGGCAGCTCGTTTTTGGCAAACAGGTCAAACTCCTGACGAAATTCGTAATTAACCCTGCGCGCCGAAAACCGTATTACCAGCAGTCCGTACTCCACCTCCGCGCACAAATCGTTCGAAAGATTGACGCGCGTGCCCGTCCTGCCGCTTTTGGCAAGCCGCATCACAGAGCGGATGTGGACGTTCTCGATGTCCTGCGTAATGTGCAGCCCCGCGCACGCAAGCTTCAAAATACGATATTCCACTGCGGGCGCAAGCCCCAGAAAGGTTTCAAGGTCTATAATCACCTTGTCGTCCTTTTTGGATGCGCATGATTTATAAGCCTCCTTTGCCTGTGCAAAGATGAAATCCGAATCATCCTCCGCGATCTGGCTCAGGCGGTTGAGCGCCCCCGCCGCATCCGGGTTGATCCGTTCCCTGATCTGCGGAAGCAACACATTCCGCACATAATTGCGCGTATGCTCGGTGTCCCGGTTGGTCCTGTCCTCCACAAAGCTGATGTCATGCTTTAAAAGATACTCCAGTATCTCTTCGTGCGTAACGCACAAAAGCGGCCTGACCAAAAAATCCCTTTTGGCATGGATGCCTTTCAGGCCATCCGTCCCGCTGCCGCGCAAAATGTGCATCAGCACGCTTTCCGCGTTGTCGTCCATATGGTGGCCGGTTGCGATCACGTCCACTTCCCCGTTCTCTACGAGACTCAGGAAAAACGCTTCGCGCGCGCGTTTGGCCGCCGTCTCCTTACTTACGCCCCATTCCTGCGCAAGCGCCGGTACGTCCGCCGCACCCATGTAGAAAGGAATATTGTGCTGTCCGCACCACTTTTCCACAAAATCTGCATCGTCGAGCGATTCCTGCCCCCGTATGCCATGCTCAAAGTGCACGCAGGCCACAGAACAAGAAAAAAGCGGCGCAAGAGAACATAAGCAGTGCAGCAGCGCCATAGAGTCCGGTCCGCCGGAAACGGCGGCGCCTATTGTCTGCTCTGGCATTAATAACTCGTTTTCTGTTACAAATTCCCTTACTCGCTTCTCCATATGGACTTTTCCCTACTATATATAATATACTCAAATCCACCACTTTACAACTGTATTTCGCAGGGAATCCGCATGACTTTTTTCGTTCTCATGCCTTTCTTCATTTGAACAGTCACGATTATTTTACTACTTTATTCTAATCTGTCAAAATGAACACAACATGAATAAAAGAAAGCATATGATAAAAAAGGCGGTATCAATTCTGATACCGCCTTTTCTGTTACTGTCTGCCGGTTTTAAAGAGGTCTCTTCGCGCAGATGAATCCATTCTGGAACCATGAGCCAAAGTCTCTTTCCACCATCGCGTTCTGGCTGCTGGAGGCGTCAAGCACGCGTCCGCCGCCAAGATAAATCGCCACGTGACCATTCATGCAGATAATGTCGCCCCTCTGCAGGTCGCTTTGGTCTGTGATTGTCGGGTAGTCGGCGTTTCTCCAGCCACCGGACGTCATATATCCGATGTTGTTGCCGCTTTCCCTCAGCGCATAGTAGATCAGCCCTGAGCAGTCAAACGAATTCGGGCCTTTGCCGCCAAGCACATACGGCTTGCCAAGCTGTGCCTCTGCAACTGCGATGAACGCCTCTACAGAACCTGCATCCTGCTCATACGAGGTGCCTGAGCCGCCGGAGCTTTCCTCTTTGGAGCTCTCGCTGCCGGAGGAGCTGCCGCCGCTGTTGCTGCTGCTTGAAGAAGAACTGCTGCTTTCCTCTTTTTTATCGGAGGAGCTGCTGCTTTCAGATTCTTTCTTATCGTCTTCAGCCTTCTTCTGCTCTTCTGCCGCCTTTTGTTCTTCCGCGGCCTTCTTTTCCTGCTCTGCCTTTAATTGTTCTTCATATTCCAAAGATTTTTCAGCCGAGCTGGAATAAATCAGCTCTTCGGTCATATGGCCAACGCTGCCGTCCTCAGTAAGGCCGCTCATTCTCTGGAAATATTTTACCGCTTTTTCCGTATCCGTTCCGAAGTAACCCGTTACGTCTACCGAATAACCAAGCTCCTGCAGTCTTTCCTGCAAATTCCAAACGTCAGCGCCGTCAGCGCCAAGCGCCATGGTGTATTCCTTCGCCTGGTCGGAGAACAGCAATGCCTGCGTTTCCGGTCCTGCTGCGCCATCCACGGTGAGGCCGTGCTTGCGCTGGAAATACCTGATTGCCTGCGAGGTCTGCGGTCCGAAATAATCGGTTGTCTCATCCACTCCCATATAGTAGAGGTCCATCAGTCTCTGCTGAAGGGCCGGAACGGATGCGTCCGTCATTCCCTCTGTAAGCGTCGTATAAACGGGTGCCGTTTCAACAGGCGCCGCTTCGGCGGACGGTGCGGGAGCCTGCTCCGGCGCACCTGCCGTTTCACCTACCGCCGTAACGGAGGATGTGTCCTGTGAAGGCTGCGCCGCTTGTGTTTTCTCGGTGAAGGCCGGCTTTTCTGTCGGCTCCGGCGAAGGGCTCGCTTCCGCCTGCTGTACCTGCGCTGCAGGCTCGGCCGGCGTTACGCCCATATTTCCGTTTGCTGCTGATGCAATCATGATCGGCACCATCACCGACGCCACTACAATCGTTATAACTGTGAACAGACGTTTCTTCTGTCTGGTGCGGTAACGCACGACCGCACGTGAAGTCTTTTGTGTATTTGAGGAAACGTCGTTGTTACGTCTGGCTCTCACAGACGTTTTGTGTTTCCCAAAAGGCTTAATCATGGTCTCTTTTATCTCCTTTTCTTTTCGCTTCCGCGAATTTAAATTGATTATACAACAATTTCTTTAATATGTCCATAATTTTCTTAACTATTTCTTAATACTTTCGTAATATATACCCGTTTTTCCCAGTCTAAACACAAATTTTTTTCCTGGAATCCATTAATTTTAATCTTCTTAGCCCGGAATTTTCTCATTTCGATTCAAATGATTACAAATGTTTTCCGTTACTTTGTTTATGTTATAATAATATGTTATAATAATAAGGTATCATTAAAATCACATCTGTCTTTTATGAGGTATTTTCTATGGATAAAATCGAAACGATCCTTTCCACGCTTTCACTGGAGCAAAAAGCGGATCTCTGCTCGGGCCTGGACGCCTGGAATACGTTCCCCATCCGGGAATACGGTATTCCGCAAATCCTGATGACCGACGGCCCGCACGGTCTGCGTAAGCAATACGACGAAAGCACAGCTATGCTGGAAACCTCGGTACCCGCGACATGCTTTCCTGCCGCCGCGACGACAGCCTGTTCCTGGGATAAAGGCCTTTTATACCGTCTGGGCGCGGCACTGGGCAGCGAGGCGCGCAAGGAAAACATTTCCATGGTTTTGGGCCCCGGCATCAATATCAAGCGTTCCCCGCTGTGCGGAAGGAATTTCGAATATTTTTCAGAGGATCCTGTGCTTTCAGGAGAGCTTGGCGCCGCTATGATCGAAGGCATCCAGAGCACCGGTACGGGCGCTTGCGTCAAGCATTTTGCCGCAAACAACCGCGAATACTTCCGCATGGTTTCCAATTCCATCGTGGATGAGCGCGCCTTGCGGGAAATTTATCTTTCCGGCTTTGAACGGGCCGTTAAAAAGGCGCATCCTTATGCCGTGATGAGTTCCTATAATATGCTCAATGGCAGCTACTGCGGCGAAACAAAAGAATTGATCGACGGCATTTTACGCAAAGAATGGGGCTACGACGGCATTGTCGTTTCCGACTGGGGCGCATGCTATAACCGCGAAAACGGTATCGCAGCCGGCATGGACCTTGAAATGCCTTACTCCGGCGAAGAAAACACAGAGCGCATCATACGCAATGTGCAAAACGGCAACTTAAGCGAGGATGCCCTCGATGCCTGCGTACGGCGCATTCTTTCCTTTGTTTTCCGCTGCGAAGAAAACAGCAGCCTTCCATTTGAATGTAATATGGAAAAAAACCACGACCTTGCGCGCGAGGCAGCGGCGCAAAGCGCAGTCCTTCTGAAAAACGAGTGTGGCGTCCTGCCTCTTAAAGCCGGAACCAAAGTAGCGCTCATTGGAGAGTTTGCAGAAAATCCACGTTATCAGGGCGCAGGCAGTTCTATGATCAACCCTGCGCGCCTTGAAACTGCTCTGGAGGAATTTCCCAAATACGGAATCGATTTCACCTATGCAAAAGGCTTCCCGCTGGATACGGATGAAATCGATGAAACGCTTGCGCTCGCCGCGGAAGAAACCGTTTCCGGTGCGGATGTGGCAATAATCCTCGCGGGACTTCCTTCGCGTTATGAAATGGAAGGGATCGACCGCACGCATATGCACATCCCGCAAAACCAGATCGACCTCATTGAACGCATTTCAAAGATAAAGCCGGTCGTAGTCGTCCTGCATGGCGGCGCCCCTGTCGAGATGCCATGGCTTTCCGCTGTGAGCGCGCTCCTGCACTGCTATCTTGGCGGTGAAGCAGGCGCATCCGCAACCGCAATGCTCCTCACTGGCGCAGCAAATCCATGTGGTAAGCTAGCCGAAAGCTATCCGCTTCTGGTTTCCGATAACCCGTCCTACCGTTTCTTTTCAGACGACCGCCATAATGTAGAATACCGCGAAAGTATTTATGTCGGATACCGTTACTACGATGCGGCGGAAAAGGAAGTATTGTTTCCGTTTGGTTTTGGCCTTTCCTATACCACCTTTTCCTACTCCGGCCTGCAGGTTTCATCCGGCACATTCACAGCCGGGCAAACATTGACAGTAAGCGTGCAGGTTCAAAACACCGGCAGCGCTCCGGGCGCGGAAATCGTACAATGCTATTGCAAGGAAGATTCCTCCCCGGTAAAACGGTTGTGCGGCTTCGAGAAAGTGTGGTTACAGCCGGGCGAAAGCAAGCAAGTGTCTTTTACGCTTACAGATAAAGATTTTTCCTTTTACAGCAACGGCGGCTGGAAACTACAGGAAGACGCCCATATCCTGATCGGCGCCTCCTCTCAGGATTTACGGCTGGGGGCAATGGTCAGCATCGACGGCGGACAGGCTGCGCCGTCATATCCCGTAAGCACGGACGGCCACTGGGACGCGGTAAAATTTTACGCATTGTTTGACAAAATACCGCAGGTCACATTCAAAAAGCGGCCCTTCACCATTAACGCTACCCTCTCCGACTTTGATTCTGTGGCAATCGGCAGGGCGATCCACCGTTTTATACGCAGCTTTGTCCTCAAGCATCTGGAGCCGGGCAATTACAACAGTTACCAGATTATGCTCCAGCTATTGGAGGAAAACCCAATGCGAACACTGGTGTCCATGTCAGGCGGTTTTTTTACCTATGGTATGGCCCGCGGCGTGCTTATGGTGGTAAACGGGCAGCTTTTTATGGGCGCGTTTGCCTTCTTCTCCGCATACCGCAAACGAAAAAAAAGAAAAATAAAATCAAATTAATGAAAATAATGTTTTACGTTGATTTTTGCAGGTTATATATATGCTGTCGCGGACGCCAACGGTGTCAGGCGGCGCCAAAACAATACATACCCCCAATCAGCAAAATACCGGCATTTATGCCGGTATTTTGTTTCGGGTTTTTTATGTGTCGTGTGTTATACTGTTATGGATAGACCTTGAAAGGGGATTTTTATGTTACAGGAACAAATAGTAACTGAACTCACGGAAGCAGGCGCCATGTTTTGCGCGCCGGTCAAAGTTCCCGGAATTAATTTTTATCCTGAGCTCCGCCCGCTGTGCGAGATGAACAACTGCGGATGCTTTGCCACCAACTGGGGCTGCCCGCCGGGCTGCGGCAGTGTGGATACGCTGTCCGCAAAGGTGCGCGCATACCCGCTGGGGCTTGTGTACCAATACGTCGGCAAACTGGCGGATTCCTTTGACGTGGAAGGGATGATGGAAACAAACCGCGTGTTTAACGGAATTACGCTTGCCATCAAAGATTACCTGTCAAAAAATTGCTCAGACTTTCTGGTACTCGGCGCAGGCAAATGCAATATTTGCGAAACCTGCACCTATCCGGACGCCCCCTGCCGCTTTCCCGACCTCACCAACGTCTCCGTTGAAGCGTGCGGCATCAATGTATCAGAGCTTTGCTCCCAGTGCGGGCTTGACTACATCCACGGCCCTAATACGGTCACAAATACCGGGCTTATTTTATATCATGACACAAGCCTGTAAAGAAAGACCGTTTGGTCGGGCGGCCTGTGTTCTTATTTTTTTACGATTCTTTATAATCCGGTATCAGCTCGAGCGCCTCCTGTTCGCTTGCTCCTGCGTTTACCAGAAAAAATGCGCTCACGCATACGCCAATGGCATAAAATACTTTTTTCATTGTTCTACTCCTTCTGTCAAAATGCCCATGCTATTTGATGGTTGCCGCGAGGGCCTCCTTCATAATGGGGCTTGCGTCTTCCGGTTTGTCGTGCTTTTTTCTCCTGCCCACGGAAAGCCTGGTAACAGCCGTGTAGCAGAGCGTGATCAATACGGTCATTACAATAATGAACCAAAATATAATTCTCTTCATGTTCGATTACCTCTTTCCTGTTTCATTTGATGCTTTTATCATACCGTATGCAAGGGTTTCTTACTATTTGACTTGCTTACAACAGGATTACATTTTCGTAAGGTAAATTTTTTATTGCAACCAAAAAACGCGATCGTTTCCAGACTGCGTTTTTTTGATGATATTCGATTTTAGAATATTTATTACAATTAAGAAACTATTACAACATAATATTATATAAAATAAGATTGAATTGGAGGGAAGATTGTAAGTAAAAAATTTGAAAGGAGAAATCTATGTCAAATCAAAAAATACTGGATTATCTGGAGCAAAATGTAGAGGGTGTGGCCGAACTTGCTTACTTCATGCAATACGGCGACGAGCTGACATCCGGTGCGATTATGGTGGATATTGAGGTCGATCATTTCAGCGGCTACGAATATTGCTTGGCGATTATGCTGCTCGCAGCCAACGATATCGTAATTGACCGCACAAGGAAAAGGCTGTTCCTGCAATGGTTCCGGGATGAGCTGGCAAATACGGACGAAGAGCAGACCATAAACAGAATCGCGAACATTTTAGAAGAAGAGCATTTTCGTTTTGAAGCAAGGCAAACGCGCCTGGAAGAATTAGGCAGACAAAAAGGCTTATAAAAAACAGGTCTCCCTATTGCTTGGGAGGCCTGTTCCATGTCCTTAATTTACGCCCGGTTTGCCGTTCCAAACAGGTCGATCTTTTTGGTTGCTTCCGCGCTTACCGCATTTACAACATCGACGCACTGCAGGAGGTATACATTTTCCTTTGTGTTTTTGAGTGCGTTCATGGCCGCAATCGTCAGGTCTGTAAAAATATTCGTTTTTGTGATGCCGCGCGCCACTGCGTTCCTGAAATCGTCGTCCGTAAGTCCGGAGCCGCCGTGCATGACGAGCGGCACATCCAGCGCCTCGTTCAGCTCTTCGAGCCGTTTGAGGTTCAGCTTCGGCTCGCTCTTGTAAACGCCGTGCACCGTGCCGATCGAGACCGCAAGCGCATTGATGCCCGTCTGCTTCACAAATTCCTTTGCTTCTTCCACTTCTGTATACACAAAATCGTCCCCATAGCCTTCCGGATATCCTTCCAGTCCGCCTACATGCCCAAGCTCCGCCTCTACAGACATTCCTTTGGGCTTGCACAAGGCGACAACTTCATTCGTCATCTTTACATTTTCCTCAAACGGCAGTGCGGATGCGTCCAGCATTGCGGAAGTAAAGCCGCTGTCAATCGCCCGTTTGATATACTCGATATTGTTTGCATGGTCAAGATGCAGGGCCACCGGGATATCCACGCGTTTTGCCGCGCTGATTGCCATCGGCGCGAATTCCTCGATTGCAATAAGAGGCTCAAACGCCTCCGCAAAAGCAATGATCACAGGAGCGTTTTTCTGCACGGACGCTTTCAGTACGCCTTTGAGCATTTCTTCGTTAATCACATTGAAGTGCCCAACCGCATATTTCCCTTTTTTTGCGTCCAGAAGCATTTGCGTCATGTTCACAAGAGCCATAATAATACCATCCTTTATATTTTATAAATTTTTACACTCATAGTTTATCACGTTCCTTCCCTGTGCACAATATAAATAGAGAAAAAATGTATGAAAATGTCATATTTTTTTTGTTATTGTGCAAATACGAAAAAAACCGTCTCTGCCTGTACGCAGAAACGGTTTTTGATTGATCGCGTTTTTATTTCTTTGCCGACGACACGAGTCCCCAGCTGACAAGGCTCAAAATACCATAAATTGTCAGGCAAACACCCAGCATAATTCCCAAAACGTTGGACTGCGCGATAATACCCGCAATGATAATAATACCGACCACCAGCTCCGCAAGTCCGCTGATCAGCACCACTTTCCACGACGACGAATTGTAGTCCTTGATCTGCGATGACTCCATCAGGCTCATAATACCTGTGATAATCGCCCACACGCCGATGATAAACGGCAGGATAATGTTTGCGATACCATCGCGGAAAATAATCAGCAGTATGCCGACAATAATTGCGATGATGGGCACGACATAGCTTGCGTTTGCATCCCCGCGGTTGCGCCTTGAGATATTTGTAAACAACTGAATAACCCCATACGCCAACACGACAACTCCAATAATAACAACGATGACCGCCATTGCGGTATTCGGCGCCATCAATAAAATAATACCGATTGCAAGGAGTACGATGCTTAATATAAGGCGTATCATTTCCTTTGATTTCCAAGATCCAGAATTCATAATACTTTCCTCCTGTAAAAATTGTGAGGCGGAAAAGCCCCCGTCCTTTCTAGTTAAACTATCATTTTAATAATACCCTCTCCAAACTTGCTCAAACACCCTTCGCTTACATTTTATCATATTCCTTTGGAATCAGCGCCACCGTCAGCACAGTAGCTGCAAGCATAAGCGCGAAGACTACCCAGAACGCCGTATCCATCGTCGAAACCTCCATGACGTTTCCTACGATCACCGGCCCCAAAAAGATTCCAATGGCGTAAATGGACTGGAACGCCCCCATTGCAGTGGAACGCAGCTTTGGGGTGACGCTTTTGATCACAAAGCCCGCAAGCGCGCCGAGGATAATACCGTAGCCAATTCCTGATACCGCCTGCATCACATAAATCACCGCGAGATTCATATGGTAGAACGCCGGTATGCAGGTCAGCGCTCCTGTAAGGAAGCAAAGTGCGAGGCATTTGATCCCCCCGAGCTTTTTATACGCTTTTGTGCCCACAAACAGCGAGGAAACGGCGCTGAACAAAAAGTATACCACCATCAGCATACCAAGCTGTGAGGAATCCGCACCCAAAAGCTTTGCCGCTTCTGACGTAAAATAACTGGGAAACGCAAAGCTTAGTATTTGTCCAAAGATAGCGAGGATTGAAAAGACCATCATATCTTTGTTTTTCAGCAATGACAGCAGCTCTTTTCCGCTTGGCGGAACAATTTTCTTCGATTCCCTGGGCGTTTGAAACAGCAGGATACAGCCAAGGCCGACAAGCGCGGCAATCAATGCGAAATAAAACGGTGCGTGCAGGCCAAACGCCTGTGCCAGCAGGCCGCCGGCAAGCGCGGCAACCACCTTTCCCCCATTGGAGGAAGCGTTCAGCATTCCCTGCGCCTTCACCTGATTTTCTTCGGCGTTGAATTTTGCATAAGAAGAACAGATCACAACCCACCATGCTGCCGCGGCTCCGCTTACGCCGCGTGCGATCATCACCCAAAACACATCGTGCACCACAATAAACAACACTGCCGCAAATACAAGTATCACAAACCCAATCAGCAAAATCAGCCTGTCCCTGCCTATTTTATCCGACAGGATGCCAAGAGGCACCCGCAGGGCTATCTGCATAATTCCATATGCACCGCCAATCGCCCCGATCATCGCGGCCGTTGCCCCGAGGGACGTGGCATACGAGGTAAGGGTGGGCACATAGGTATACATCGACATCCACAGGAAGATCGCCGCCAGATTCAGTACCAGAATATTTCTTTTCATGAAAGCCTCCACAAAAATTATATACCCTTTGCCCCTTTGCCGCCAATAGCTATCTTTGCTTTTCTGTTCAAAAGCATACAAAAAAGACCGGAGTTTCTCCGGTCTTTTTCCATAAATAATTAAAATGATTGCTGAAACGCCTGTGTCGCCATGTGTTTTGCTCCCGTTTTCTCCTCCAGATAAACCACCACGTCGCGCACTGTGTCAAATAACCGCAGGTCCCTGTCCGGGATTTCAATCCCAAATTCGTCCTCGAACGCCATCACCATCTCCATAAGTCCAAACGAATCAAGCTCCAAGTCCCTTACCAAATGCTTTTCCATTGTGATCTCTTCAATATCCACCGGGCAGGCTGTTGCAAGCAACTGACGAACCTTTTCAAATTCTACCACAATCGCACACCTCCTTTTCTGTTCCTGCTCAAATCGTAAAACGTTTGATTGATTTTTTGGTTGTTTTCTCAAATTCCTGTTCGCGCACATGAAAATGCTGCACGTGCTTATATGTCGGAAGCGTTTTATTCACTTCTGAGATATCATTTTCGAGATTTTTGGCGATCTCCTCCCCGCTGTGCGCGGCGGTATACTCCTCAGCCACAAAAATTTCGGCATTCAGTTCCACCTCGTTCAGCCCGTCCACAATGGGTGCGGAAACAACCACTTCCTTAATATACGGTATCCGCATCAGGTATTCCTCTATTTCCTCCGGGTAAATGTTTTTTCCGTTGGACAGCACGATCAGGTTTTTCTTTCTTCCGGTAATGGATAAAAACCCGTCTTCATCGATATGCCCGATGTCGCCGGTGTTAAACCAGCCGTCCTGCATCACCTCTTTTGTGCCCTCGTCGTTTTTGTAATAACCGAGCATTACGTTATCGCCCTTCACCCATATTTCGCCTTCGCCGCTGCCGTCCGCCTCCCTTACCTGCACCTCGCAGCAGGCAATCGGCAGGCCAACCGTCCCGTCCCTGTAATAACGGTTCCGGTTCACCGAAACAAGGGGCGCGCACTCCGTAATGCCGTAGCCGTTAAGCAGGAGCATTCCAAATTCACGGAATTCACGCATCAGCCTCGCTGAAAGCGGCGCGCCGCCGCAAATGATCAGCTTCAGCTTTCCGCCAAACGCATCCTGTATACTTTTAAAGTATACGTCCCTGTTGTCTGCGCCCTGTGCCAGCTCCCGGTTGCTTTTTTCAATCAGCGCCCGCAGCGCTTCCTCCTGCCCCCCGTCCTTTGCGTTCTGCCATATTTTGCGGTGCATCATCTCCACAAAGAGCGGCACAAGAAAGATCGTATCCGGCTGGAACAGCTGCAGGTTTTGGAGGAAATGGCGCAGGCTGTCATTCAAGCAGATCGTCGTGCCATTCTCAATCATCATTGTGATACCGTGCGTGCTTTCAAACGAATGATGAACCGGCAAAACAGACATACAAACCTTTCCAAGGTCCAAAAGGCTGATCCCGCCCTCCGCAGCCGAAATAATATTTTTCTGCGAAAGCATTACGCCCTTGCTTTTCCCCGTCGTCCCGGACGTATAGAGCAGGATTGTCATTGCATTTTCATCAATTTTACGCTGCGAAAAACCAAGATCGGTTGCCTTGCCCTCCGCGACCAGCGCGCCAAAGCTTTTTATTTCAGGCGTATCCGCAGGCGCGTTCATGTCGATATAATACCTCACCTTCGGCAAGCCTGAACGGATTTTTTCCACCGTGTCCGCATATTCTCCGGAAAAAATCAGGCAGGATGCGCCGCTGTCCGCAAGGATATTGGCAATCTCATCGTCCGGGAGCTCTTTATCGATCGGTACGACTACGCCTGTCCCGCACGTAATTGCATAATAGGATAGCAGCCATTCATAGCTTGTCGGCCCAATGACGGCAATGTGCGCGTCCGCAAGCCCCAGCGACAAAAGGCCGTTCCCCAGCGCGTACATGTCCTTCATAAACCGCCCGTGGCTGATTCCTTTCACCGAGCCTTCTTTGGTGCGCAGCCGCAGCATATCCCGTCCGTCAAAAGCCTTCGCGGCTCCCTCCAGCATCGTCCTGAAATTTTTCTCATGCTTTATTTCATAGTTTGGATAATTTTCCATCTCGACCACTCCCAATAATTTAAAAAATATTATATCATATTTTTCCTGAGAATACCCTTCTGGTATTGTTTCGTAATTTGCCAAGGCCGGTCGTAAGCCGCGATTATAAAACTGTTTCCCATGCCGGTCTCAGGCTTTTTCCTGTTTCTTTGCATAAAGAACAGCAAAATGATAATACTTGTAAATACAGTCCACATCCGAAAAGCCCGCTTTTTCAAGCCAAGCAAGCTGGTCTGTGAGCGTGGATGGATTATCGAGCGCAAGCCGCTCGTATGCCTTTTCCAGCTCTTCCGGGGAAAGTCCGCTTTCGTTCACCATCGCTTTCCACAGCTTTTCCTGCATCCGTTCAATTTCCTGTGAAGGACTCAGCGCCTGATCCGCATTTACAAATACCCCGCCCGGCTTTAAAAGGTCATAACACTTTTGGTAAAGCGCTTCCTTTTGCGCGCCGCTCAGGTGATGGATGGAAAGCGCGGAAATAATCATATCAAAATCCCCGCCAAACTCGTATTCCGTATAATCCGCCGTTATATATTCCACATCCCCGTGTCCGGCAAACCGCTGCCGTGCCTGCCCAAGCATCTGCTCTGAAAGGTCCGCCAGCACCAGCTTTGCGCCAGGATATTTTTCAAGCAAAAATGCTGCAAACAGGCCCGTTCCCGATCCAAGGTCCAGAATACGCGGCGCTTTCTCCCCCGTTTCAGCCATTGCCGTTGCAATCCCGTAAAAATCATCGAAGCAGGGGATCAGCTGCCTGCGCTGCCCGTCGTATTTTTCAGACACCGCGCTGAATTTTTCTTTGATATCCATACATCCTCCCTTGGCGGACTTTGCGCCCGCATCTGCGTATATAAGAAGGGAGCCGGCATAATAAGCGGCTCCCCTCCTGCTACCTGTCGGTTTTACATCACCCGCGCGCCCACTGAGCGCAGCGCGTCTTCATACTTTTTGACGCAATCCGCAAGATCGAAGGATTCCATCACGTCCCCGCGCGCCAGAGAGCCCATGTGCTCACGCGCCGCTTTGTCGCGCAGCTCCATCATGCACTCGCAGCAACGGTCTGTATTATTCACTTTTACGAGATATCCTGTTACGCCATTGAGAATGTATTCGCTTGCGCCGACCGTATCCGACGCAACCACCGGCACCTCGCACGCCATAGACTCGATTGCGCACACGCCAAACGCTTCCGCCGCGTTCATTTGCACAGTCGCATCCATCGTGCCTATCACATCCGGAAGATCGTCGTTTTTCACACGCCCCAAAAACTCCACCTTACCTTCAATACCCATGCTCTGGACTTTCTGCTTGAGATTGCTTTCCATCGTTCCGGTTCCCACAATTTTAAGCGTTGCGGCTCCCGTGGTCTTTTCAAGGTATTTTCCAAACGCCTCGATCACCATATCTACTCCATTTCCAAACTCCAGCATTTTGAGCGATCCAAAGCACATCGAATCTTCAGGCTTTTGTATGTCTTTTTTCACAAACTTCTTCATGTCAACGCCAAACGGCGCAACAAAGAAGGGCTTTTCCTTTTTGAAGAGAGACTTGACGCGTGTGATGACGTTGGGCGCAGCCGCGAGGATTGCGTCCGCGTGCTTAATGCTCTTCATCACAAGCCCCTTTTGCCCGCGGTCAACGCTTTCATATACGTCCGGGCCAAGCACGGTAAGCAAAACGTGGGGAGCCTTCGCCTTTGCCGCAAGCACCCCGTAGGACGTAGCGTCAAACGCGTTTACCACGCCGAAATTCCCCTCTGCAAGATAGCTTTTTACCTGTGTGGCATTCTTTTTCGCACCGTTCTGCGCCGAGGTAAACGGCAAATATACTACGGTTACCTTGTCGCTGATTTCACCGGCCTCGTCCTTTTGCTCGGGCATGGAAAACACCGTGACCTCGTTGCTTTCGCTGAGCGCGTTAGCCCATTTGATTGTATGCGGCGAATTTGCCGCTGCCAAAAACGCAATTTTCATGTTTGATTTCCTTTCTGGTTGGTCCTATTTCAGGTTCGCAAGACGCGAGATTGCCTTTTCCGTGTTCTCCTTCGTATTAAAGGCCGTCAGGCGGAAATACCCTTCGCCTGCGCTGCCAAATCCGCTTCCCGGCGTACCGACTACATTCGCTTCCTTCAATAACTTATCAAAGAAATCCCAGCTTGCCATGCCGTCGGGCGTTTTGAGCCATACATATGGGGAGTTCACCCCGCCATAAGCCGTAATGCCGATTTCCCTCAGCCCGTCAAGGATCATCCTTGCGTTTGCAAGATATGCCTCGATGTTCTGTTCCACCTGCTTCTTTCCTTCCGCCGTATAAATCGCCGCAGCGCCCCGCTGCACGATATAGGATACGCCGTTAAATTTGGTGGTATGCCTCCTGAGCCAAAGCGCGTTCATGCTGACTTTGTTGCCTTTTGAATCCTGCCCCATAAGCTCCTTGGGAACAACCGTATACGCGCAGCGCGTACCCGTGAAGCCCGCCGTCTTGGAAAAGCTGCGGAATTCAATCGCGCACGTTTTCGCGCCTTCAATCTCATAAATGCTGTGGGGAACATCCCCGTCTGTAATAAACCGCTCGTACGCACCGTCAAACAAAATAAGCGCGCCTGTTTCATTGGCCCAGTCCACCCAGACCTTAAGCTGGTCCTTTGTCATCGCCGTCCCTGTTGGATTGTTGGGCGAGCAAAGGTACATCACATCCACCCTGCGCTGTGGGAGGGCGGGCACAAAATCGTTTTCCGCCGTGGTG
Source organism: Christensenella hongkongensis (assembly GCF_000981035.1). Taxonomy (GTDB): domain Bacteria; phylum Bacillota; class Clostridia; order Christensenellales; family Christensenellaceae; genus Christensenella; species Christensenella hongkongensis. The sequence goes on along the minus strand of NZ_LAYJ01000112.1, from coordinate 96,996 downwards.
GGGATGTAGGTAATTTCCGAAAACTGCCCTGTCTGCGCGTCAAACTCCCCTGAGCGCCCCGCCATAACGTTTGTATCGACATATACGGGGTACACCGGGTTTGTCACGCCGATTTTGCAGTCCGGGGACAGCAGCTCCTGAATGTTGCCCGTATCGCACTTGCTGCCGTCGGATACAAATATCTCGTCAAGGCCGATATCTACGCCGCGCGCGGCATAGTCGCCTTCCCTGATCGCCGCGCGAAGGAATTCATAGCCCTGCTCCGGCCCGTAGCCCATAAAGGTCTTTTCATCCGCCATCTCCTGCGTCGCTTTATCGATCGCCTGCAACACAGCAGGGGCAAGCGGACGCGTTACGTCGCCAATGCCAAGACGTATGATCTCCCTGTCCGGATTTTCCCCGGTGTATTCGTTCACCCGGCGGGCGATCTCTGAGAAGAGGTAGCTCCCCTGCAAACGCCCGAAATGATCATTTACCTGAAACATAAATCTTATCTCCTGTCAAAAAATTAATATACAATCTTATCATATCTATTTATGCGCCAAAACTCAATAGTTTCGTGAAAATATCAAAGCGGTATCTCGTCAAAATTATCCCCGCTCAAAACAAGCGTATCGCCCGTTAGCAATACCGTGGAACCGTTTGGAGTGATATTCTTCCTGCCGCGCTTCACCATCACCACAAGCACGCCCTCAGGAATATCGATTTCCGTAAGCGTACGGCCATTCCATGGATTTTTAAGGTCTATCGTCACTTCGATAAGGTGCATCTCCGCCTCATCCTGATAGTCCGTAAAGGTTTTGAATACGGAATTGTCCTTCTCCACCAGCCCCAGCTTTTTGGCAAACAGGGGCGTGAGCGTGCCCTGCACGGCAACTGAGAAAAGCGCCACAAAGAATACGATATGGAATACGTCATTTTTGAGCGCCGAGGCCTGCGTGATCGCCATGATCGCAAAAACGATTGCCGCTGCGCCGCGCAGCCCCACCCATGAAACAAACAGCTTTTCCTTAAACGGTATTTTGAAAAAGCTCAGGATGCCGAACACCGCCGCCGGACGGGCCACAAACATCATAAAAAGGGCAATGAGCACCGCAGGGCCGATGATTGCAGGAATATGCGACGGGTAGGCGAGAAGGCCCAGCACAAAGAAAAGCACCATTTGCATAATCCATGAGATTCCGTCAAAAAAGTGTACCAGCGTTCTTTTGTGCTTGAGCTTGGTGTTCCCCAATATAATACCGATCACGTAAACGCACAGGTAACCGTTGCCTCCCACAAGCTGGCTTAAAGCATAGCCCAGCACCACAATCGCAACGACATAAATCGTATACAGCCCCTCGATCTCAAAGTTGATCCGTTTTAAAATAGCCGTCGAAATAAGCGCAAGCGCAAAACCGATACCAAGGCCGAATACAATTTGCATGATAATCATTGCAGCGATGTTGACCTGTCCGCTTACCGACATCATCGAAAGAATCGTGATTGTAAGCATGTAGGCGATTGGATCGTTAGAGCCGCTTTCCACTTCCAGCATGGACGCAAGGCCGCCCTTCAGGTTCAGTTTCCTCGAGCGGAGGATGGAAAATACCGAAGCGGCGTCCGTAGAGGCAATCACCGCGCCCACCAGAAGCCCTTCAAGAAGCGTCGTTTTCAGGATAAAATAGCAAAACCAGCCGGTCAGCAGCGCTGTGATAATCACGCCCGCGGTTGCAAGCCAGATGGATGGAGCGAGCACCGGCTTTGCCGCTTTCCAGCTCGTTCCGAAGCCGCCGTAAAACATGATGAATATCAGTCCAAAGGAACCAATCTGCTCGGCAAGCTCAAAATTGTCAAAATAAATACCGCCAAAGCCGTCCGATCCAAACAGCATTCCCAGAATAAGGAAAATCAGCAGGGCAGGGATTCCAAAGCGGTACAACAGCTTGCTCGAAAACACGCACAAAAGAAGGACGACGGCAATAAATATCAATATTGGTATCACTGCGTTTACCCTCCTTGCTTTTGTTTTAAAAATCTTTTCTTATTTAATAATAACAAATTTTTGGAATGATGAAAAACAAAAAATGAAATTGCCGGATTGTTTTTCATCCACAAACAGCATAGCAAAGCCATTTTTGACATTTGAAAAAAATTCAGCTTGCATATGGGCATTGCCTGTTGTATGTTAAAAGCATATCGAAATCAAAGCCCGAAAGCGGGCGTATTATCAGGAGGAATTCGGCATGAAATATGCAACCGTCGGCACAGCATGGATTACGCAGGCATTTATCGACAGCGCAGACACGGTAAAAGGAATGGACCTTGCGGGCGTTTACTCCCGCGACATTACACACGCGAGGGAATTTGCCGCGCAAAACAACTGTGATTTTGCATTTGACGATTTGAATACAATGGCAAAAAGCGATATTGACGCTGTTTACATCGCAAGTCCCAATTCCCTGCATTATGAACAATGCAGGCTTTTCCTTGAAAACGGCAAACACGTGATCTGCGAAAAGCCCGCCGTGGTCTATCCGCAGCAGGCGCGTGAGCTTTACAGGCTTGCGGAAGAACGGGAACTCGTCTTTTTGGAGGCAATCATTATGTTGCACCAGCCGCCGCTCGCTGCCGTCAAATCGGCTTTCGCTAAAATCGGGCCTGTCCTCAGCGCCCGTCTTGACTATTCGCAGTATTCCGCCCGTTACCAAAAATACCTTGACGGGGAAAACCCCAATATTTTCAATCCAAAATTTGCGGCGGGCTGCATGATGGATCTGGGCGTATATGTGGTGTACGCAGCCCTTGGACTTTTCGGCAGGCCTCAGAAAATCGATACAAAGGCGCAGCTTCTGGAAAATGGTGCGGATATCAGCTTCAGCAGCATTTTCCGCTATCCGGATAAGCTCGTGACGCTCACCGGAAGCAAAGCGGGTGAAAGCTATCTCGGCTCGGAGGTCATGGGTACAAAAGGCACCATTACCTTTGGGCTCGTTTCCAATTTTACGGATATCACAGTCCATTTTAACAACGGCGCAACGCAGACCATTGCGGGCGATATCCCCCGCCTTACGCTCATGGCAAACGAAGCAAAGGATTTCAAACGCTATATCGAGCAGCCGGAGCAATCAAAGCAGGAATACGCATACGCGCGCGAGCTGTGCATCGCCGTATCGGAGGTCATGTCTGAAATGCGCGATCAGGCGGGAATCGTATTCCCGGATTGACTGGCGACGCCATAGGTTGATATGCTGTAAAGCGAGGTGAAAACCATGAACCGTTCCATCCGTTTAGCGACAGCAGCGGATTGCGCTGGCCTTCTGGAGTCTGTTTTCAGAGAATAAATTGCGATAGCGCATTGCAAACATAAGCGAACAGAAAAAGGGCTGTGCATTTCATATTGCACAGCCTTTTTCCTTATTGAAAAAATGCAAGATAACTAATTTGGGATACGCCTGTTCTGCGCTTTTAAATCAAACGTAGAAAAATTCGTCCGGGGATTCCCCTGTCCGTACAAACGTATTAAGGCCGCTGATCGCTTTTACCTCATCGTCCGTAAGAGTAAAGTCAAAAATATCCGCGTTCTCGATCATGCGTTCCTTGTGCGTCGTCTTGGGAATCGTACGGATTCCCTTCTGGTAATGCCAGCGCATTGTAACCTGTACGAGCGTCTTGTTGTACTTCTCAGCCGCTTTGATAATCGGCTCTTTATCGAGTTTACCCCGTACAATCGGCCTCCACGCTTCAACCTGTATGCCGTTTTCCTGACAAAAATTGATCGCATTGTTCGGCTGGAACAGCGGATGAACCTCTACCTGATTGACCATCGGCTTGATCGCGCAATGGTCAATCAGGTGTTGCAACAGAGGTTTGGTGAAATTAGAAACCCCAATCACACGGATCAGGCCATCCTGATAGAGCTTTTCAAATGCCTTCCATGTTGGTAAATAGCTCTCGTCAAAGCCCGGCCAGTGAATGAGGTATTCGTCAATATAAGTAAGGCCCAGCCGTTTCAGCGAGCCTGAAAAAGCCTCCAGCGTCTTCTCATAGCCATGATCGTCGTTCCACAGCTTGGTTGTGATATAAAGCTGCTCACGCGGGATGCCGCATTCCTTTATGCCCTTCCCGATGCTTTCCTCATTGTGGTAAAACATCGCGGTATCGATGCTCCGGTATCCGGCCTCCACCGCGTCTTTGATACAACGCGCTGTTTGCTCATCGTCCTTCATCAGCCACGTTCCCAACCCAATCGCAGGAACCTCAACGCCATTTTCCAGCTTAAAATTTGGTATCATACTGTTTTCCTCCTCGTTTTCTGTTCTTTGACCTCAAAAGCCACAGAGCTATGCTACTGAGGCTTTTGGGCCGGGCTTACGCCCCTCATATATAAGAATCTTTAGGTAGGAACTATGATGTCGTTCCGGCCCATTTACCATATTATCTTCATTATCTCTGAAATGAAGAGTTATGGCAACCGCCGGTTTGGATCATTTATCTTCAATTTTGCCCTTTAAAAACGCTCCGACCGAACCATGGTTATGATTCAGGTAAAACGCTTCGTCACTAAACTGCGGACACTTTGTAAGCTCGTCCGCAATCGCATCAAAGATGGCGATAATCGCGATAATGCTTGCCGTAGGCAGCATATGCTTATGATCGGATTCTTCCACCTTGAGGTTCAGCACAACGTCCGCCGCCTGCGCGAGCCGGGACTGCGGATTTTGGGTGACCGTGATGAGTTTTAACTTCTTGCCCTTTATGGACTCGATCAGGTTCACAAGCTCCTCTGTGTTCCCGCCCTTGGAAAGCACGATTACTACGTCGCCCTCCTGCACCGCGCCAAAAGCGCCGTGCGCCGCATCGCCTGCGGATACAAAAAAGGATGGAACATTTGCCACGCACAGCATATGCGCGATCTTTCGCGCCGCCACAGAAGACGTTCCCATGCCAAGCGTAGCGATACGGCCCCTGCAATTCCTGATCAGGTCAAAAATCGCCGCGTATTCTTCCGGATTGATGTCGTTTATCAGCCGGCTTAAAGCGTCCGCGTCGTTTTTCCACACTGCGCACGCGTTTTCAAACAATTCTTTTTTATCCATAACTTTTGTCCTAACTTTCGCCTGTTGCGGCTTCCGGCACGCCTTCGCCTGCGCGAAGACGTATCAGAAGGCACTCTATTTACTCGTTCTTGTTCCCTTTTATCAGTCGTAAAGCTTTTTGTGAAGCAATTTTTCACCGACCGCGCCACCCGGATGGATCACGCCAAACTGCTCCTCCGTAAACCCCGTGCGCTCCATAACAGCCACCGCAATCGCATCAAACACCGCGATCACGCCAAGTGTGCTGGACGTTGCAAGCAGGCCAAACCGGTCCGCCTCACGCTCCACCATAATTTTGAGATACAGGTCGCTTTCGCGTGCAAGCTGGGATTCCTCTTTTTCGCACACGCCGATCACAAAAGCTCCCTTGGTTTTCGCCGGCCCTATGAGGTTGTTAATTTCCGCCGTCGTACCGCCCTTGGAAAACAGAATCAGCACGTCGCCCTTGCTAAGTACGCCCATGCCGCCGTGCACAGCGTCGGATGGAGTCAAAAACAGCGCCGGCCTGTTCACACAGTTTAAGGTATGCGCGATTTTTTTACCTGCCGCGCCCGACGTGCCGCAGCCAGAGGTCGCAACCTTTCCCTTGCAGGAGGCAATCACGTCCACCGCCTGCTCTACCGCCTGCGGATCGATCACCGAAAGCGCGTCCAAAATCGCTTTGCTCTCAATTTCAAGCGTATTTTTGATTGATTCATAAACTTCGCTCATGCCTTACCTCCATAGAATGCCGGTTATTTCTGTCCGTAATACGCGTCCTTGCCGAATTTCCTGTTATAATGCTTATTGAGCAGGTTCGGATTCAATTTCGCCGGATCGCCGCCCGCAAGCACCGCGTTATGCCATGCCATTTTAGCGACCTGCTCCAAAACCATCGCATTGGTGACTGCCGAATCCGCGTTGTCTCCCCATACGAAAGGCGCGTGGCCCTTCACCAGCACTCCCCTGATCTCAAGCGGATTGATATCCTTGAACCGCTCCACGATTACATGGCCCGTATTTTCCTCATAAGCGGAATCAATCTCCTCTTTGGTCATCTCACGCGTGCAGGGCACGTCGCCCATAAAGTAATCCGCGTGTGTCGTCCCAAGGATCGGAATGTCCTTTCCGGCCTGCGCCCAAATGGTGGCATAGGTGGAATGCGTATGTACGATTGCTTTTACGCCCTTAAATTCGCGGTACAGGCATATATGCGTCGCGCAGTCCGTAGACGGGCGGTAATCCCCTTCCACGACATTGCCGTCAAGGTCCACGATCACCATATGTTCCGGCTTCATGGAGTCGTAGCTCACGCCGCTTGCCTTAATCGCCACAAGCCCTGTCTTTTCATCGTATTCCGATACATTTCCCCATGTGGAAATTACGAGATGATCCGATTTCAGCCTTTTGTTGGCTTCCATGACTCTCTGTTTCAATTCTTCTAACATCGCAAAACCCTCCTATTTGTTTTCGCGCGTCTCGCTGATCCTCGCCTTCAAATCCTTCAGGCGTTTCATCACGTCGTTTTCGCCGCGTCCAAAATAATCGTGCAGCAATTCATATTCGTGGAACAGCTCGTCGTATATCTTACTGTTTTCAAGGTTTGGATGGTACTGCACATCCTTTACCTTGCTCATTGCCGCGACCGCGTCGTCGAGTTTATCATATCCGCCCGCCGCGCTGCCCGCGACATACGCTCCGTAAATCGCAGCCGACAGCGCAGGCGTTTGCGGAGATCCGGCAATCTTGATGCTCTTTCTCGTGATGTCGGAATATACCTGCATCATAAACGGATTCTTTTCCGCGATGCCACCCGCCACAAAAAGCTCCGTTACAGGCACGCCGCTCTCCTCAAACGTTTTGATGATCATGCGCGTACCGTATGCCGTAGCCTCAATGAGCGCACGGTAAATTTCTTCCGGCCTGGTGTTCAGCGTCATGCCCACCATCATGCCCGAAAGCTTTCCGTCCACCAGCACGCTGCGGTTTCCGTTCCACCAGTCAAGCGCCACAAGGCCGCTCTCCCCAGGCAGGAGCTCCTGCGCTTTTTGCGTCAGGTACTGGTGGATGTTCATATTATTTTCTTTCGCCGCCTGCTCATATTCGCAGGGAACGCAGTTTTCCACAAACCACTGGAAGTGGTCTCCTACGCAGCTCTGTCCCGCCTCATAACCGACATAACCCGGAAGGATGCCATCCTGGACTGCGCCGCACATGCCCGGTACCATTTTTTCCTGGTCTCCGATCAGCATATGGCAGGTGGATGTTCCAACCACTGCAAGCATCTGCCCGGGCGAGGTAATTCCCACGCCTACGCATGCAACGTGCGCGTCTAAATTTGCAACAGCCACTGCCGTTCCCTCCTTTAGCCCAGTCAGCTTTGCGGCCTCGGGCGTGATCTCGCCCGCCTTGCTGCCAATGGGCATCAGCGGATTGTACATCTTCTCTTCAATCAGGTTTTCCAGCCGCGGATCGAGCGCCTTAAAGAAATCCTTTGAAGGATATCCGTCTTTTGCGTTCCAGATCGCCTTATACCCTGCCGAACAGGTGTTGCGTACCATATTTCCCGTAAGCAGGAAGATCACCCAGTCGCACGCCTCGATGTAGCAATCCGTTGCATCGTAAACCTGCGGCGCTTCGTCCAGTACCTGCCAGATTTTCGGCACTTCCCATTCGGATGAAATCTTCCCGCCATAACGTGCCAGCCATTTTTCACCTCGGCGGCGCGCAGTCTCGTTGAGTTTATCCGCTTCGTCCTGCGCGGCGTGGTGTTTCCACAGCTTCACATATGCGTGCGGCTCATTCTTGTATTCGTCAAGGAAACAAAGCGGCGTTCCGTCTTTTTTGATGGGGATCAATGTGCACGCCGTAAAGTCTATACCCACGCCGATAATCTGTTCCGCCGTCACATTTGCTTTTTTCATGACGTCCGGAACAGTTTCCTTCAGCACGTCAATATAGTCCTGCGGGTGCTGAAGCGCCCAGTCGGGCGGAAGCGGCGTTCCATCCGGGATCGATTCACTCATCACAGCATGCGGGTAATCAAGGACGGAGTATGCAACCTCTTCTCCCGTCTCAACGTCAACAATAACGCTCCTGCCGGACAGGGAACCATAATCTATTCCAAGTGTATATTTTTTCATATTGTCTGCTCCTGTCTTTTTGCTTACGTTTACGTTCAGATCGCCTGCATAATCAGCTTCAGGTAATCGCACGAAGCCTTTAATTCCGCTGTCAGCTCATCCGGGTCAAGAACGCCCGCAAATATCTCGTCGAGCGTCAGCTGGTGCGGGAGCGGCTCGAAGGAAAGCGCCTCGTCATAATCGATGTCGTCCAAAGCCGCGAGGATATCCCTCCAGTTCATAACGCCCCGTCCCGGGACTTCCCTTGTGTTGTCGCCAAGGTGCAGGTGCAAAAGCCAGTCCTTTCCTGCGTGTCTGATTGCCGACGGGATTCCCTGCTCTTCCGCGAGCTGCATGTGGAACGTATCACCGATCACCCTTACGTTGTCCATCCCGGTGTCTTTTGCCATGTCGATGCCGTCCTGCAGCGTGCGCACAAGGCTCACTTCATATTTATTCACGCATTCCAGTATGATGGTGACGCCTTTTGTTTTTGCATATTCCGCAACCTGGCGAATCGAATCCACCGAGTGTTTCCAGTCCTGTTCGCGCGAAATATAATAGTCCTGCTTATTGACCTGGCTGGGAACGATAAGTACCTTGTCCGTGCCCGCATCCACCGCCATATCAACGCATTTTTTACCATATTCCACGGCACTCGCACGCATCTGCGGATCCTTATGGCACATGATCCTGTTTTCCTCTGTAAAGTTGCCGTTGATGTCAAATACCTTAAGGCCATACTTGTCAAGCGTCGCTTTGACCGCCTTTGCGTCTATCGTGTCCGGCTCGCCGCTTACGTCAATGCCGTCCACGCCAATCTCCTTTGCACGTCTGGCAATCTCCTCGATGGACAAATTGCCAAAAATCCAGGAATTGATCGAAAATTTCATTCTTTTCATAACCCACTTATTCTCCTAATCTATCACTATTATGAAGCCGATTTTTGCGTATCGGCTTTCGCCGTCTTAATTTTATGCACACGCATATGTGCAAGCGACTGTAGCACCACGACCACAAGCAGGATGATGCCGATAATTGCATTCTGCCATACTGGATCGATGAATTTCTGCAGGCTGAAAATATTCGTAAAGCTACCCATAATAAGCGCGCCGAACAGCGTTCCGCTCATCTTGCCGATGCCGCCTTCAAGCGACGCGCCGCCAATGACGACCGCGGCAATCGCATACATTTCATAGCCTGTTCCCGCAAGGGGCGTTGCAGAGCCTACGCGCGAAGCGAATACGATGCCGGCTACGCCTGCCATAAGGCCGCAGATCGTATGCGCCGCAAACATCGTGCCGTGCACGCTCACGCCCATCATCTTTGCCGCTTCTGCGTTGCCGCCTACAATATACATCGCGCGCCCGAGCGAACGCTTTTTCAGAATCCACGACGTAAGGATAATAAGCGCGATGAAGAGAATGAGCGGAAAGGAGATCGCGTTTAGAAAATCTCCACTGCCAAGGGAGCCGCGCCCGATAAACTGGAGCGCTTCCGGCATATTCTGGCCTTTTACCGTTACTTCCTTGGTGAGCATCAGCACAAGGCCGCGTACAAACAGCATAGAAGCAAGGGTGCCGACAAACGCCGGAATGGACATTTTTGTTACGAGAAGACCATTTAAAAGGCCTACCGCCGCGCCCACGGCAATCGGTACGAGGATTGCAAGGATTGGCGAGACCGGCGCAAGCACGATAAAGAAATATCCTGAAAGCGCGAATACCGAGCTTACGGAAAGGTCAATGGAGCCGCACAGGATAACGAACGTCATACCAATGGATACGATACCCATGATACTTGCCGAGCGAAGGACGTTACCAATATTTTCCGCCGTGTAAAACGTTGAGGAAAGTATGCACCCAATGATGAATACTGCGATAAACCCAAGCAGCGCAACATTATCCGATAAAAAACTACCAACTTTTTTCATTCTGTTACCTTCCTTTCTTATTTCTTGCGAAAACCATGGAAGAACAATGCAAATACGATAATCGCTGCCTTGATCATCAGGGTAATAGAGTACGCTACGTTGTTCATGTTGCACATCATGGTAATGAGCTGCAGCGAAAATGCGCCGCATACCGTGCCGATAATGTTCGGATAACCGCCCGTGATCGGCGTGCCGCCGATTACCGTCGCTGCGATTACGTCGATTTCCATGTCCACGCCCAGCTTGGACGGATCCGCGCTCGAAACCATGATCATGTCGATCATGCCGCTGCCCCACGAGAATATCGCAATCGCCACATAGCACAGGATTACGATCTTAACCGTATTGATTCCGCATATTTTGGCCGCCGTTGGGTTGTTGCCGTATGCTTCCACCTGCGAACCAAACTTCATACGGTTTACAAGGAAATACATAAAGACCGCAGCCGCTACCAGAATAAAGAAATGCAGCGGGAAAATTCCGCCGACCGGCGTAATGAACGCCTGCGTCAGCTCCGGCGCGCTGTAGGAAACGGTTCCAACGCCGGATACGCCCTGCGCCATACCGCGCATGATGTAGCGCAGCGCCAGCGTCGCGATCATCGGAATGATTGCAAATTTGGAAACGAGCGTTCCTGCCAGAAGTCCGAAGCCGGCAACGATTGCGATTGAAATAAGAACGCCCCAGTAATCTCCCTGCGCAAAGAAAATCGCAGAAATCGTCGCGCCCACCGCCATCGCCGAGCCGACTGAGATATCGATGCCGCCCGTCGCGATGACAAGCGTCATTCCAAGGCCTATGAGCGCGATCTTGGAAGCCTGCATAAACAGGTTCGAGAACGTCACCCAGCTCATAAAGTTTTTGGTAAAAATGCAGTTGAATACAACCAGAACAATCAGAAGGATGATTGCTATGTTCTTTTTCAGAAATGACAAGTCAAATCTTTTTTGGCCCATGAGGGCCGAAGATGCACCGGACATAAATATAAACCCCCTTGCAATTTATGAGTGAATGGATTTTTTGTTTGCGATCATCCACATGATGTTGTCTTCCGAAATATCCTCGTCCGTCAGCTCGCCCACGATTTTTCCGTCGCGCAGGACGATGATGCGGTCGCAGTTTCTGACAAGCTCTGACATTTCAGAGGAAATGAAGAGCACGCTGATGCCTTTGTCCGCAAATTCGCCGATCAGCTTTTCGATCTCCGCCTTTGCACCCACGTCGATTCCGCGGGTAGGCTCGTCAAGGATGATAAGCTTGGGATTCGTCGCCAGCCACCTTGCAAGGATCACCTTTTGCTGGTTTCCGCCCGACAGGTTTTTAATCAGCTGCTCACACGAGGGCGTTTTGATCGCCAGCTTTTCGATGTAATCCTCAGAAAGCTTTTTGCGTTCCTTTAACTGGATAAATCCACCCTTTGATAACTGCGAAAGGGAACAGATCGCCGTATTTTTCTGTACGGACACATCCGGGAACAATCCTTCCTCGCGGCGGTTTTCCGTGCAGAAAGCCATGCCCGCTTCCACAGCGTCCTTAGGGATACGTATGTTGAGCTTTTTGCCGTCCATAATGACCTCTCCCGCTTCGGGCGTATCACAGCCAAAGAGTATCCTTGCGGTCTCTGTGCGCCCTGCGCCAAGGAGCCCCGCAAATCCGACGATTTCGCCTTTTTTGACCTTAAAGCTTACGTCGTTTACGTAAGGCGTGCGTACAAGGTGCTTTGCCTCCAAAATGACGGGCGCGTCCGAAAAATCGCGATGCTCCCTGCGCTTGTCCATCTGCAGCTCCTTGTTGCCGATCATTTTGTTTAAAAGCTCAAGCTGGGAAAGCTCGTTTACGCCGTATGTTCCAACGTAAACGCCGTCCTTCAATACGGAAATGCTGTCGCATTTTGCATATACTTCATCCAAACGGTGCGAAATAAAGATTACGGCAATGTTGTCCGCCCTGAGTTTATCAATAATTCCGAATAATATTTCAACTTCGTTCGTATCAAGCGAAGATGTAGGCTCGTCCATTACAATCAGCTTACTGTCAAGGCTGATTGCACGTATAATCGATATAATCTGCTGCTTTGCAGTTCCGTATGTGTTCAGTAATTGTTTTACATCAATATCGACGCCAAGGTCGTCCACCAGCTTTTGCGCCTTTTCATTCATTGTTTTCCAGTCGATCCCGCCGTTTTTCATCGGGTATCTTCCAAGAAAAATATTCTCGCTCACCGTAAGGTATGGGATCATGTTCAGCTCCTGGTAAATCGTGCTGATCCCCGCGTGCTGCGCCGCAAGCGCATTGTGGAAATTCCGTGTTTCCCCATCAAAAACAATCTTGCCGGAATCCGCTTTATAAATTCCTGTCAGTATTTTGATGAGCGTAGACTTACCCGCGCCGTTTTCACCCATCAGCGCGTGTACTTCTCCTTCTTTTACGGATAAACTGACATTGTTGAGCGCCTTTACGCCTGCGAATGTTTTGGTAACGTTCTGGATGTTCAAAATATCCTTTTTCATCTATTTCTACCCCTTTGGTGTTAGAGACTAAGCGGGCTATGCAACATAACCCGCTTACCCCTCATACACTATCTAATCAATTATTGAGATATTTTTTGGTTTAGAAACCATATTCGTAATATTCGTCAACGTTTGTTTTGTCGATTACCTTATCCTCAACAGGGATAAATGTGTCGATCTGTTCGCCGTTCATTGCTTTTTCGATTGTGTCAAACAGGGTGGAAGCAAATCTCGGGTTGCAGGTAACCGTAGCGGAAAGCGTTCCGTTCTTGATCGCGTCAAGAGCTTCTTTCATGCCGTCCACACCTACAAGGAACACATCCTCGCCAACCTTTTTGCCTGCTGCCTGCAGTGCAAGGGATGCTCCAAGCGCCATTTCGTCGTTCTGGCAGTAAATCGCGTCGATGTCCCCGCCTGAGGACTGAAGAATGTTCTGTACAACTTCCTGAGCCTCAGGCCTTGAGAAGTTTGCGGACTGCTGTGCCACTACCTCGAAATTGCCTGCTGTTTCAGCAGCGTTCGCAAAGCCCTGTCCCCTGTCGCGAACGTCCGTGCCGCCGATGATACCCTGTATCTCAACAACCTTAACAGGATCGATGCCTTTTTCTTTGCAGGCATTTGCAATCCAGTTACCAGCCTGCTCGCCTTCCCAGACAAAGTCAGAAGCGATAAACGTTGCATAGTCTTCTCCCGGAGTTCCGTTGGAGCCTCTGGACTTCATGATAACCGGAACGCCTTTTTCCTTGCAGGCGTCGAGCGCCGGCTGGATCGCGTCAGCATCGATTGCCGTAATAACCATTACGTTGCAGCCCTGTGCCAGAAGGGATTCTACGTCGGAAATCTGTCTTTCCGTGTCTCCCTCAGCATTTGTGATTGCAATTTTATAGCCTCTTTCGTCAGCTACAGCCTGCATGTCGTCGCTCTCAACCGTACGCCATGTGGAAGCGAGGTCTGCCTGGGAATACCCTACAAACAGGTCTTCCTTGCTCGGCCATGTTACGTTTGAAGCAGTTGTGCCCGCCTCTTTGGACGGTTCAGCCGAAGCGGATGCGGACGCTTCCTGCGATGCCTCGGCAGACGCGGAAGGAGCCGTCGATTCGGTTGCTGCCGGTGTGCTGCAGGCAACAAACAGCGTCAACGCCATTACCACTACCAGCGCCAGGCAAGCGAGTGTTTTCATTTTCTTCATTACAATTTCCTCCTTTTTGTTACAGGTAACATCCTGTAATCCATATAGATGATATTCTCTGTGAGCTTCACAGATGATACTTCCCATTTTGGTGGAATGGGAAAATTTAAAGTTCGACTTTATCGTTACCCCATGCGCATAAGCACGCACTGTACTTTGCCGCAGGAAAATTATGTGCGTCGCCTTTATTCGCAGGCAAACGGACCGCCTTCCAGCCCTCGTTTATCCGAATTCTGAGTCCTATCGATTTATTTTATATCTATTGAATAAATTTACAGCATATCAACAAATGGCAGCGCATGCTTCGCGCATGAAAATGTTTGCTGTATAGCAGTTTCTTGCAAATGTTACTCGTACAACTATTTGAAGAACTGCCACAAAAAAATTATAATCTGTGCTTCATCGGCTGCCGGTCTTACTTAAGGGCTTTATGCCGGTTGGCCTTCCGCCTCATCCGTCCACGCTTTATTCAGCCGCATTTCCCTTAACCGCGTTTCTATGATAAGTCAGACACGAAATTAAAATCAAATTCCATGAAAGCCATTTATTTTAGATTATTCCCGTTTTTCGTCCATTTTCTTCATTTTAATGCCTCTGTTGTATAATTAATATAACGTTAAGCTTAACGTTGAGCTAATCGGTTAGCTGTACGTTCAGCTATTCGTTCAGCTAATCGATTAGCTTTTCGTTCAGCTTAACGATTTCTTTTAATATTGTTTTTTAAATTCAAGTATGCTAGAATGTAAAAAAGACCTTTTTTATTAAACATAAGGGACAAAAAAATGAAAGTATCTCTCAAAGATTTAGCGCAAATATGCGGCTGCTCTGTTACATCGGTTTCTCGTGCCCTGAAGGACAGCGATACCATTTCCAAAGAGCTGCGTGAAAAAGTCAAAAGCAAGGCCAAGGAGCTCGGTTATGTTCCCAATCTGCTTGCAGGCAGTATGCGGACCGGCTACACAAACACGCTGGCCGTCATCCTGCCCGATCTACGCAATCCTTACTTTTCACTGCTCGCCAAATATGCGGAGGAATACGCGACGTCGAAGGGCTACAGCGTTTTTTTCATGACGACCAACGAAATATCCGAGCACGAGCACGACGCCGTCATGAAAGCCATGCAAAAAAATGTGGACGGCATTTTGCTGCTTCCCAACCAGCTGGACACGCAAAGCATCGATATCATGAACAAAATGAATTTTCCTTATGTATTGTTCGGACGTATTTTTGACGATATCAAGGCCGATTCCGTTGTCGTAAACGACGAAATGGGCGGTTACCTCGCGACAAAGCACCTGATCGAAAAGGGGCACAGCAGGATTTTGTTCCTGAACTCCTTTATGCACATATTCAGTTCGCAGGCAAGGTTCCGCGGCTATAAAAAGGCTCTCAAAGAGGGCGGCATTCCCTTTAACGAGGAAGACGTTAAATATATTTCCACAAAAATCGGCGATTCCGAAAAAATTGTAGAAGAAATTTTCAGCAAAGAAAACGATTATACGGCAATTTTTTGTTACTGCGATGTCATTGCCTTCGAGGCAATTTTCCGCCTGAACAAAATGGGCTATGCCGTGCCGCAGGATATCGCCATTGCCTCTACCGACGATATTCACTCAGAGATCGTGTTGCCCATCCAGCTCACCTCCGTCGGCTTTGACCGTGCCGAATATGTAAAATGCGCGATCGATACGCTCATAAACAACATTAAGCACGCCGCTTCTCCTTCCAAAAAGGAGAAAGAATATGTGCAAAAAATGATAGATGTCAAACTTACAATAGGCCAAACGACCTGACTGATTTCTGATGTAACGGCGGACAGGCCTGCGCCTGCCCGTTTTTTTGTGCCTGTCGTTCCCGCAAAATCGAAACGATACATCTTTACAAAAAATACTTCTTTACTTTTCTCAGTATAAATGGTATTTTTATGATATATTAAAAATCTAAACGTTTCGATTTTGATCGTTTGGCTCTCATCGGGAATTTGGAGGCTATGTCTTATACTATCAAAGACGTTGCAAAGCTGGCGCACGTTTCTACTGCCACCGCTTCACTCGTTATCAACGGGAAACCCGGTGTAAGGCCGGAAACAAAGGCGCGTATTTTAGCAGCGGTCAAACAATTAAATTATACGCCGAACGCCAGCGCCCGTAATTTGATCCGCCAGCGCTCGGATATGCTTGGGCTTGTCGTGACAGAGCTTTCTAATCCTTTCTTTGGAATGCTTGCAAGTGAGATCAGTAAATTTGCCGCACAAAAAGGTTACCATCTTTCCATCGGCATCTCAAATAATAAGATCTCACAGGAGGCCGCATGCGTCGCACGGTTTACGCAGGAGCGCGCGGAAGGTGTGATCGTCACTCCTTCCTATATGACCGATTATGACCTGCAGCATTTGTACCAGTTGAAAAGCGCCGGAATCCCGCTCGTCTTTACATCGACGCGGTATGTGGGTATCAAGGCTGATTGCGTGATGTGCGATATTAAAAAAGGCGAGTACCTGCTTACAAAGCATTTGCTCTTGACCGGCCACAGGAGGATATACCTTATGGGCGGCCCAAAGACAGCAATGTTTGCTTATGAACGCTTTGCCGGATATCGTCAGGCTTATGAAGAAGCAGGGCTTTCCTATCATGAATCGTGGCTGATCGAAGCAGAGCCTGATTTCCAGGGCGGTTACGAAGCAACGCAGAAAATTCTTACAGACAGGCCGGATGCAATTACCGCGATCAACGACCTTACTGCAATGGGTATCTTAAAGTGCCTGAAAGACCATAACGTCAGGGTTCCGGACGATATTTCAGTTGCCGGTTACGACGACCTTGTGTATTCTTCCATGCTGGAAACCCCGCTCACCACCGTGCGCCAGCCGATTGCAGATATCGCGCAAAAAACGGTAGAGGTACTGTGCAGGCAGATAAACGGCCCGGGAACGGAAGAAAAAGATTACTATATCGATCCCCTGCTAAAGCTGCGGGACACAACAAAATAGCGCCCGCCCATAGGGCGCGCAAACGATTAACCGCAATACACAACATTCCCATACATAAAGAAAGAACGCCCTTGTTACTTCCGGCGTTCTTTCTTTTTATTTCGTTTCTTACCGCTGTTTCCCGTAAATTGCTTCCGCAAGCGTCTGGTAAAGCACTTCCGTATCGATCGGCTTTATAAGGTAATCGCTCATTCCGATTCTCCTGGCATGCTCAATCTCCTCCTGAAAGGCGTTCGCGGTCAGCGCAATAATCGGCACAGTACGCGCATCCGTTCTTTCCAGAGCGCGGATTTTCTGGGTTGCCTCTATTCCGTCCATCTCCGGCATCCTGATGTCCATCAAAATCGCCTGGTAATACCCGTCCGGCATACTTGAAAAACGTTCCACCGCTTCCAGGCCATTTCCGGCACTGTCCACAACGAGATCCTTCATCTCAAGCAGCGCAATCGCAATATCGCGGTTGATCTCGTTATCTTCAACGATCAAAACCCGTTCCCCATGGAACTCCATGCTCTGGTTTTCCGCTTTTCCCGGTTCGCAGTTATGAAATCCAGCAGAAAAAGTTTCGTTTGCTTCCTTTTGCTCTGTGCGGCCAAGCGGCAGATTCACCATAAATAAACTTCCCTTACCCCGTTCGCTCTGAACATAAATATGCCCGTTCATCAGGTGTACCAGATTTTCCGTAATCGACAGTCCAAGCCCCGTCCCTTCAAAAACACGCCCTCCGCTCTCGTCCTCCTGTTCAAATGGATGGTAGAGCCTTTCCAAAAACTCCTTTGACATTCCAATCCCATTGTCTTCCACCTCGAAACACAGCATCGAGGTTTCCTTATCCTCGGAAAGTACTTTTACACGCAATGCAATGCGGCCGCCGCGGTGCGTATATTTAAGGGCGTTGGAAAGCAGGTTCATCAGCACCTGATTCAGGCGCAGCTGATCGCCAATATATGTTTTTTCGACCTGTTCGTCCACCAATACCGTCAGCGTTTGGTTCCTCTGTATTGCCTGCGCTTCCATCACCGCGCAAATTCCATTGATCAAATCGCCAAACCTGAACCGTTTCCTGACGATTGCCATCTTGCCGCTTTCGATTTTCGACATGTCGAGGATATCGTTGATCAGGGATAACAAAAATTTTGCTGAAACGTCGATTTGCCCAAGGCATTCCTCTACCTTTGCCGTATCCGTCACATCCACTTTTGCAAGGTGCGTCATGCCAATAATCGCATTCATGGGCGTTCGGATATCGTGCGACATTCTGGAAAGGAAATCTGTTTTGGCATTGTTTGCCTCTTTTGCGATTGCAAGGGCGTCCATGAGCGCGTTGCGTTTGCTTTCCTCTTCTTTTTTAGCGTCGTCAAGGTCTTTTAAATAAAGCATCACACGGAAGCCTCCGGCATCGCGCATCACAAACTGCGCCTGCATGGAATACCAGCGGTAACTCCCGTCCTCCATCCTGCGGGGCGCTTCCAGATAAACCTCGTGCTGCCCGTTTTCAAACGCGCGCACAAGCGCCGCCGCACGAAACGCTTTCCTGTAATCCGCACGATAATCCGGATGAATTGTTTCCCACTCCATTTTTTCAAAATACTGGTCCAGGGTGAAGCTTGCGGGCACCTTTTTGAGTATGTCCCCATCGTTTTGCCAGATATACATCTTTCCCGTGGCAAGGTCTCCCTCAAAAATCACGTCGTAAAGGCTGCTGACAGCTACCGAAAAACGCCTGTTTGCTGTTTTTTGTTCTTCCTGCGCGATTTTCAGTGCATGGATATCGCGGTAAATGAGGATCGCCTTACCATCTTCGTTAATCGTATTTTGTACCGGAACCGCAATCATTTCCATCCAACGGTAACCTTCGCCGGTAAGAAACCGGAACTCGCGCCGTACTTTCCCGATTCCCTCCTTTAGCTGGACGCGGATTGCGTCGAGCGAAAACACCTGCCGAAACGCTCCCCTGTCCTCCGGGTGCACCTTTCCCTCGCAATAATCTTCAAAATCGCTTTCATAAACGCCCTGCTCGCTGAAATCGTCCCACGAATCCTGCAGCCTTCGCAATATATAAGTGCCCTTCGTGGCATTGACCGTCACAGACTCTTCAAACAGGGTTGCTACGCCGGCGGCAAATTCTTCACGCTCCTGCTCCATCAGCTTTCGCTCGTCGATCGTCGAAATAAGCAGCATCGCCATGATGTTTCCGTCCTCGCTGTCCTCCATTCTAACGACGTTTACCGCTGTCCAATGATATTCCCCGTCTTTTGCAATCCGGCGCGATTCCACATATACGGAACTTTCCCCTTTCGCAAACATCTCCAAAAGCGCATCCCTGCTTGTCTTCTCGAAAAGCTCCTGCCTGTCCGCAGGGTGGACTTTGGGCAGCACATCCGTTTCAAATTCCATCTCTTCCGGATTCTTTAAGTAGTCGTACGTACCCCGGCTCCTGATAAATTCAATCCTTTTCTGGCTGAGGTTCAGGTACATTACCTTGTCATAAATACGTTCAAGCGCCACTTCGAGCGTCTGGTTCGCGATCCGTTCCTTTAATTTTGTATCCTGAATCGCCTGGATATCCCGCGCCGCCGCCAGCAGCGTAGATGTGTCGCTGCCAAAATAGGAAAACGCCAGGCTCTTCCAGCGGACGCTGCCGTCATGCTCGATCACCCTGTAGTAAATACTATATTCCCGTTCTCCGGCGTCAAGATGCGCTAAAATATTCTCTAAGCGAAACGCTTCAAGCGCCATGGCCTTGTCTTCCTCATATACGCTGTTGCCGACGAACAAATCGCTCTCGTCCTGAAAATACCCGTCCCTTGGTGCGCGCGAATAAGGGCCGCCCTCCGGCAGAAAGGCGCAATGATAATGCCCGCTTTGAAGATCAATCGTCGCCAGAAGCTGGTAG
The DNA here is from genome assembly GCF_000981035.1 of Christensenella hongkongensis. Taxonomy (GTDB): domain Bacteria; phylum Bacillota; class Clostridia; order Christensenellales; family Christensenellaceae; genus Christensenella; species Christensenella hongkongensis. The sequence goes on along the minus strand of NZ_LAYJ01000112.1, from coordinate 77,300 downwards.
TCCTTGTTGCATACAAAATTACATATTTCCTGCAAATAAGCGCGCCGGTCGTCGTTTTCTTTGCTCTGGCTGATGTCCCTGAGCGTTCCAATCACACGGACTATCCTGCCTTTTTCGCGGAGCGCGTCGCCCTGGAAAAAGAACCAGGCAAATTTATGGTCGTCTGACCTGCGCAACCTGATTTCCATACGGTGCGCGCCGCCGTGCATAATCCGGCGCACATTTTTCAAATCGTCCGGATAGATGATGTCCAGCTTATCGAGGTCCCTCAAATAATGCTCTATTACTCTCTTTTCAGTCCTCACGCTGCCATCCGGGTATTCGTTGCTTTCATATGAGTAAAACGTATCTGTTTCCGCAACATATTCAAAGAGCACGTCCGCCGAGGTTTCGATGGCAACGCGGTATTTAAGCTGCTCTTTTTCCAGTTCGAGCTGTGCGCGTTTTTGTTCGGTAATATTGATTACAACCGTAAGGTAAACCGGATACCTGCCTTTCCGGCCAATTCGTCTTCCTTCTACGTGAACCCATAAAATTTCGCCCGTTGCGTCTGGAATCCGGTATTCGACAAAAATTGATTTTTTCTTTTCCACCTGCTCGCGCACGGTGGCTTCCAGTTCTGCCCTGTCCTCCTCGTACACGTGGCATAAGTATCCGTCCTTAAAATCCTGTTCGCTCATGCCCAGCATTCTGTAAAATGTATTGTTTGCCTCTTCCAGCGTAAACTGGTCGTCAATTACAATTTTTGCGATTCCACCGGGCAGGCTGTTATACGTTGCTTCACGCTCAAGCTCCAGCTGCTTGCGCGCCGAAATATCCATAATCGTTCCAAAATATACAGGCCAGCCGTCCTGCTCTCCCACACACGACGCCTGCATCTGCAACCAAACGTCCCTGCCGTTTTTTTTGTACGGGAACTCAAAAAACACGGTTTCCCTTTTCTTTGCCGCATCGGAAAATCGGTGTAAATACCTTTTCGCCCATTTAGGAACCGCTTTTAAGATGCCGCCAGCATAGCCGGCAGATTTTTTACCAAAATAATCTACGTATTTCCGGCTCATCTCCAGCGTATATATCTCATGATCCGTCACAAGATATTTTCCGGTAATTCCTCCCGCACTTTCACACGCAAAATCAAGCGCATTCTGAAGTTGTTCCTCGATACGCTTTTGCGCGTCTATATTCTTATGCAGCGTAAGTTCCAGAATATCGTCGTCGTATGGGTTTTCTGTTTTAAGCACATGGGTGCACGTCCAATGGTAAACCCCGTCTGCTCCAAGCTGCTTATGCTCCATATAAATTTCGGTTTTGCCGGCATGGAAGGCTTCGATAATAGCTTTCCTGCGAAACCTTCTCCTGAACTCTTCCCTGAAATCAACATGAATGGTACGGATTGCATTTTCAACCAGCGCGTCAACGTCCTTAAGGTTTTCCCTGTTTGTTGCCGTGCCGTCCCTGTATTCTATGATATTATAAGTATTTTTTGTCAGGTTGATAGAAAGCACAACCGGATACATCTGTGCCGTTACGCCGACAAGCTGTTTACACGCAAGCTCCAGTTCCTGCTCTTTTTTCGTTTTCACCTGTGGAGTGACCGATATCACGTATGCGGGAATATCCTCCTCCCACATCATTTCTGTCGCCGTGATACTGACAACTTCTCCAAAAGGATCGTCAAAGCTGAGGGTGGTATTGCTCTGCTTTCCATCCATTGTCTTCAGCGGGCAATTCTCACAAGAGCCTTCCCAAACATCATGGCAAACCTGCCCCAGCGCGATATCCGGCGTGACGGTTTTCACACGGTCATTGAAATATAAAATACCGTGGCTGTCCTGCCGGATGACATAGACGGCTGTATCCAATAAATGATTTAATATCGTTTTCAATGAATCCTGCTTGTCCATTCCTTAGCCTCCCCCATAGGCCTTGCTCAGACGTTTTGATATGATTCAGGATATGTCAATATGTCTTTAGAAAAATTGTTTTCGTGATCATTCCCCAATTCACATACACCAATCTTCGTTACTTCGTATTAATATAATCACAATTCAGGTAAAAATATCCTTAATTTTTGAATTCCACACATTTTAGCAGTTTTTTTGATTTTTCTTAACGGTTTCCAAACCAGTCTCCTGTTAAAATTACATCATAAGCACTGCGCTTTTGCCCTCCAAAGGCAAATTTTTTTAGGAGGGCAGCAGACAAACAACACCGTTTTTACGTTACGATAATTTTTTTCATTTTTCTTCCGTAGTAAGGGCCTTCTGCAGAAGGCTCTTTCTCTTTCAGAAATGTTACCTGTTTTTTCCTTACAGGATTTTTTTCATTTTAATGTTAGGAATTCTTTTTTCGCGGTTATGATATTAGCACTCATATCCCCGCTGAATCATCCGCTATGCGGAGTGGAGAATCTATATGCACGTGTTTATGTGAAGATTCGGCCAGCCGGGATTATGCGTTTGAAAAGGCGGCATAGCCGCCTTTTTTGTGTCAGGATTTTTAAAAAACCGCTTAGCGTTTCCCATCGACGCCATCTTATTCCATCCAAAAAAGCAGCTTCCTGTTTTAGGAAAACTGCTTTTTGGATGCTTTTATGGGGCTTAACCCACATCACAAGAGGCCAATCCCGTTCAGACGACCAGCTGGTCGTCCTCCGTTCCGGTATATTTCGCCATAAATATGATAAGCACAATAGAGATGAGCAATACCACCGTGGATATCGCATAAATTTCCGGCGAAATGCCAAAGCGGATCGAGCTGTAAATAAACACCGGCAATGTCGATTCCGTACTTGTCAGGAAATACGTAATAATGATCTCGTCAAACGACATTGTAAACGCAAGCAGCGCTCCCCCTATGATCGCACGCTTGATCATAGGCAGCGTTACATAAAAGAACGCCTTCATGGGCGTCGCCCCAAGGTCTGTGGCCGCTTTTTCCAGGTTTGGCGAAAGCCTTTGCAGACGCGCGTACACCTGCATCAGCACCTGCGCCGTCGTAAAGGTCATGTGGCCAAAAAGCACAGTCCACAGGCTTAGCTTCATCCCCACGCTTGAAAACATCAGCAAAATCGAAATACCGACAATGATTCCCGGCAGGATAATCGGCAGGTTTGCCACGGTGCGAAACGCATTCTGCCCGCGGAACCTTACCCTGTTCAGGAATACCGCGCCCGCAGTGCCCACCACTACGGCAAAAGCGACAGCCACGCAGGATACGAACAACGAGTTTTGCAACGCGCTCAGTATCTTTTCATTCTGGAATACCTGGGTATACCAATCCAGCGTCATTTTGCTGAAATCGACGCTCGCCGTAGAACTGCTGAAGGAAAACAGCACCACCACCACGAGCGGCAGGTACAGGAACGCAAAAATCACAATGCTATAGATGGCGAGTCCAACCGGTTTTTTCTTTTTTTGTGCCGGAGCGGCAATGGCAAGTTCGTTTTTCATTCCAGATTCCCCTCCGATTTCGTCAGTTTTGTAGACAACGCCAGAATCACGATCGCCACCGTAAACAGGATAAACCCAAGCGCGCTGCCAAGCGGCCAGTTATACGCATTGCCAAACTGGTCCGCGATGAGGCTTCCCATCATGGTCATAGACGTACCTCCCAGCTGCTTTGGAATAATATAATCGCCAAGCGCGATGACAAACGCCATGGTGAAACCGTTGAGCACCCCGGGCAGCGACAGCGGGAAAATGACGTTTGTAAACGTCCGCCTGCTGTTTGCTCCAAGGTCAGACGCAGCGGAAAGCAGGTTTTTGGGAATTTTTTCCAGAGAATTGAAGATTGGAATAAACACAAACGGCAGCGTCAGGTGCACAAGCGTAATCACCACGGCGAACGGGCTGTAAATCAGCCACGAAACAGGCTCCTGAACAATTCCAAGCCCCATCAAAACCGAGTTGATAAGCCCCACCTTGCCAAGGATCGTGCGCCATGCAATGATCCGCACAAGATAGCTTACCCAGAGCGGCACAAGTACCATAAGATACGCCTGGTTTCGAAAACGCTTCATTTTACGCGATACAAAATAGGCAAGCGGGTATCCGAGTCCAAGGGCGATTCCCGCCACAAGCAGGGAGTACAGCAATGTTTTGATAAAAATCGGAATGTAGATCGGATTGGTAAAAAATTCAATATAATTGTCAGCGGAGAATGCAGACTGGTCGATCTGCCCGCCCACCTTGAGATAGAAGCTGTACCGCAGCGCTATAAAAAGCGGCAACAGCACAAAAAGAATCATCCATGCGGAAATCGGCACGCCCATTAAAAACCGCTTGAACCGGCCCGGATTGCCATTGTTTTCGAGAACCATCCTCTCAGGCTGTTTCGAGCTTTTCATGGCCTTCTCCTTTCTCTTCGCCGCTTGGGAAAATCACCGCGTCCTGCGGATAAAAGTAAAGCCTTATGCCTTCGCCTTCGGTTCTTGGCTTATAGTTGATGGTGCTCTCCGTATACCGTATCGTGTTTTCGCCGATTTTGACCGCGAGGTCAAAATCATTTCCGCGGAACACAATCCGTGAGATAACGCCGGAAAGAACGTTGGCATTGGCGCTGCGCTCCTCCCCGATAAAAAGGCGCTCCGGCCTGAACCCTACGCATACGCGGTCTCCCACGCAAAAACCTTGCCCTGCCGGCACGTATACCGAGGCCGCGCCTGTTGCAACCCGCGCCTGGCCTCCCGCCAGTTCTTCGACCGTTCCGTCCAGGAAGTTCATTTCCCCAATAAAATTTGCGACAAATTTGGTAGCCGGATGATTGTATATTTCCGTCGGCGTATCGATTTGATGAATCAGTCCGTTCTTCATAACGCAAATGCGGTCCGACATTGTAATTGCCTCTGTCTGGTCGTGCGTGACATAAACGAACGTGATATCAACATTTTTCTGGATATCCTTGAGCACCGTCTGCATCGCAAGCCTCAGCTTAAAGTCCAGCGCGCCGAGCGGTTCATCCAAAAGCAGGGCGCGCGGACGGTTTACAAGCGACCGGGCAAGCGCTATACGCTGGCGCTGCCCTCCGGAAAGCTGTTGGGGCAACCGCTCCGCAAAATCCTGCATCTCCACGAGCTCCAATATCTCGCGTATCATCGGATCTGCATCCGTTTGACGGATATTTCGCATCTTCAGTGGAAAATACACATTTTTGTAAATATTCATGTGCGGGAACAGCGCATAGTCCTGAAATACCGTATTCACATTACGCAGGTGGGACGGCACATTCGTAACATCCGCACCCGCAAGATATATTTTGCCCCTTGTGGGGTTCTCCAGCCCCGATATCATCCGAAGAGTTGTGGTTTTTCCACAGCCGGAAGGCCCAAGCAGCGAAAAAAATTCGCCATGCCTGATTCCAAACGAGCTGTCCTTCACCGCCGTAAAGTTTCCATAGGTTTTGTTGATATGGTCGAGCCTGATTTCATATTCGCCGTCCATTACAGCCTGGTTTGATTTTTGTTTTATCATTTTGCCTCTCCTGCCCCCTGTCCAAATTTTGGAGGGAGCCGCAAAAGGCTTTGCGCTCCCCCCTTATGCTATTGGTTTATTGGATTTCCGCCTTGATCTCGTTCCAAAGCTCCGTACGTTTTTCAAAGTCCTCCGGCGTCTTCAGGATAAATACCGGAACCTTTATGTTGTCAATATTATCGTACGAGCACATGGATACCACATCCGGATCGAGCGCGTCTTTGGCCGACGGCGTCACCGCCCCATAGCTGACCGCGCCCGCAAGCGCCTGCTGGTTTTCATCGGACAGCATCCAGTCCATCCATTTTTCTGCAAGGTCCGGGTGCGCCGCGTCCTTAAGCATTGCCCAGCCGTCGATCCATACGTAAATCCCTTCCTTGGGCATCATTCTTCCCACGTCCATCTGCGCTTCGTCGCGCAGCTTCAGGATCAGTCCGGAGTCATAGCTTGAAATAGAAGCGTTTGTTTCGCCTGTGGACAGGAGCTGGAATTCGTTGTCGATACCGTTTGTAAAGGTTCTGCAATTTTTTGCAATCTCCGTCAGCTTTTCCTTTACCTGAGCAAATTGTTCGTCCGTCAGGTTGAACGGATCCTCAAACCCAAGCGCCATCGATACGACTACAATATTGTTGTTGCCTTCATCCGTAATCGAAACCTGGCCTTTATACTGCGGATCCCAAAGTACGCTCCAGCTTTGGGGGAGCTCCGGCATTTCCGCTTTGTTGTATACGATGTTGTTCGAGCCCCAGCACATCGGTATGTGGTACATTTTTCCATCGATCATTTTGTAATCGGCGTCCTTGAAAAATTGGCTCAGCTTATCATAATTTGCGATCTTGTTCTGGTCGATCTCCTGAATAAGCCCCTGGTCGTAATACCGTTGCAGGCTGCCGCAGTCAATCGAGATCAGGTCGTATTCCGCTCCGCCCGCCATTGCTTTGGTGAACATTTCTTCCACTGTGCCGGCATAGGTGGCGTTTACCTTGCAGCCGTATTTCTCTTCAAACGGCTTTAGCCAGCCATCTTCGGCATATCCCTGGAAGCAAAGAATATTAAGCTCGTCCTCCCCGCCCGCAGCGGTTGTTTTATCGCCCGGCGCATCTGCGCCGGTGGCTGTCCCCGCAGGAGCCCCGCACGAAACCAGCAGCAGTCCTGCAATCACCAGAGTTACAACAAACATCATACTTTTTTTCATCTTTTTCATCCCCTTACATTTTTGGTATATTATTGCCCTTTTATTTTTCTGCCCGGAATTTCACCGGGCAGCCGTAATCCTGTTTTTCGTCATTCTCCAGTGTACAGCGGCGCGTTATCCCTTTTTCCAGCGAACCAGGGTGATTGTATTGCGGCCCTCGCCCGTCTCTGATTCCACCGCATATTCCCCAAAATCCGCGGGGATCACCGCCGCCTGGAAGAGATTGATCGTGGTGCAGCGCTCCGGATTTTTCCTGGAATAAATTTTTGCATTTTTCCCTACCGTAAGCGTAACGATATGGCAGAATTTCCCCTGCGTGTCATATTCGCCTTTTTTGCTGTAGTGGATGCGCTCGATTTCAAACGGCATCTCCGGCACGGAGGAATAGCGTTCAATAAAATAGTCCTTTGTCCATTTCACCACCGACGGCCTGGCGCGCAGCTTCTCATCCACGTAATCCTCCCTGCGGAATTTGGATACGTTAAACGAATGGTCCATGTGCATTTTGAGCGGTTTGCCTGTCATGGTTTTGGTATTGTCGTCCCACGAATTACGCGCAAAATCGTAAGAAAAGAAGGAGTATTCCGTGCCCGCAATCGACGGGCATGTATCCAGCTCGAGTACCATCTGGTTTCCGCCGTGGCCGTGGTCGGTTCCCGGCGGTATCAGGTACAGGTCTCCCTCGCGCGATTCCCAGTTGCACACATAGTCCTTCCAGTCCCCGATCTCCTTCAGGTTGTTTGATTCGCGGCACTTCTTCTCCCACTGTTCAAGGTCCGCATCGTTATAAAATCCCATCCATGTGTTTGCGCCCTCATATGCTTCCGCAATATAGTAGGTCTCATACCGGCCAAGCGGTTCGTTAAAATGTGTTTTCACATATTCCGTACCCGGATGGGTGTGAATCGGCATGGAAATGCGTTCTGCCGGCGTTTTCTCCGGAAAATACCCGTCGTCCAGCCACGCGTCCAGCGGGAACAGGTGCGGATATTTTTCATGTACATAGCTTCCCACAAGGCGCTGCGGATACTGCATCAGGTTGACAAACGGAAGGTTGATCATCTGCTCCGCTCCAATATCGATCAAAATGCTGAGCTCCGGCCCCGCTACCTCGTTCCATGCGTTGCATTCCAAGCCTTCGATTTCCCAAAAATCCTTGTAACGGTATGCGCCCCACGGGCCCGGCTGGTAGATTTCAACTTCCTTGACAGGATAGTCGAGCATTGTTTTGATGATTTCGTCGTACGCGTTGCGTGGTATGACCTTCAAATCTTCAGTCTTAACCGCTTCCACATAATAATCCATTTTGTCGATCAGGAAATGCTTCTGGAAATGCAGCAAATAGTAATCGCAGTAATAGTATTCCTTCCAGTCATACTCTTTCCTCGGCGCATCGCAGGCAAAGGGCACAAGCTTTCCGTCCCACATCTGCCACAAAAGCGGCTGGCGCGTTTTATCCAGATAATAAGTGATGTCGTAATCCGAAAAAAGCTCCGGAACCGCCGCGCCGTAGCCATATACCACAACGCCGCTTTTCAGCCGTTTCCTTAGCGCCTCGAGCTTTTGTGCGTCCATCAGGTCCGATATCCTTCCGTCAAGGTTACAATATCCAAAACCCGGATCGTCCGTAATAAACTCCTGTTTGTAGTCCATGATCTCGTCCACAGGCAGGAAAACATCGTTAATATTTACAAACTCCGCGTCCGCCCCCGCCTTTTTGATTCCTTCCACCACGGCGTCAAAATCCACGCCGTACCAGCCGTCAAGCGCAACCGCGCCGCTTGCCGTGCCAATGGCCTGCGCCATCTGCGCGAAAACTCCCTCCGGCCCGAATACGATTGCATTTTTCGTATCCTCCGACACTTTGATATGATTTTCTACATTCTGCCTTCCTTCGTATAATGGCATTTCACAAATCCTCCCTTGCCCTTTGATTGCGTTACGCTATCCCGCTCGATGCGCATAGACAGCGAATGCTATGTATGACAAGCCCATTGCAGCCAAATGGATACAATACGCCCGTTCATATTTTTTATTTTTGTAATTTGCAGTTTCGAAAAAGCCTTGTCGTTTTAGTTTAGTTTATAAACCGTTTTAGTTTTGTTGAGAATCCAATGAAGTTTTGCGCGATTTGTTCTGGATGCGCCCGTCCTGTGCTATTCTTTGTTTTTCATGATTTTATGTAAAATTTATCTTTGATTATCTGTATGGTAGCAAAAAAATCCATATGCGTCAATACTTTTTTTTCAAAAATACTAATTCGGTTTAGTTTTTTCTTTTCTCCGATGCGATTTTAGTTGTATCCTGCACGGCATATGATATAATGGATATAATAAATTCAGACTGCATAGGAGCCTTGGTATGAAAGCAAAGATGACCGTCAAGGAGATTGCAAAAATGGCAGGCGTATCGCCTACCGCAGTATCCTTTGTCCTCAATAACAAGGAAGGCGTCAGCGAAAAGACACGTCAGCGGGTGGAGAACATCATAAAGGCCACCAATTACACTCCTGATAAAAACGCGAGGAGGCTTTATTTTAAGAAGAGCTTTAATATCTGCCTTGCAATCACCAAAAAATCGTCGCCGTTTGCCGACCTTTTTTACCTTGACGTACTAAAAGGCGTGCTGCAGCGCGGTATGGAGCATGGGTATAATGTTATGATTTCTGAATTTCCGGAGCAATTTCCGGAGGGCCGGAACTTTTCCTCCAGTATCGCGGGCGGCGATACGGACGGCGTGATCTTCTTCCAGGATACGCCTGAGCAGCTATTGCGCTATTTCGACGAGCAGGAAATCCCCTATGTGCTTGTGGATACGCATTCCCAGGCCGGCAGGCATATCACTGTCGATACGGACTGCGAGCTGAGCACCTTTGTCGCAACGGAAAAGCTGATTGAAAACGGCCACCGGAAAATAGCGCTGCTCTGCTCCAGCTTTTTGCCGGAATTTTACCTGCAGGTCTCTTCCGGCTTTATGCGCGCCGTGGCGGGCCACGGTCTGTCCGTCTCGCCATCCTACCTGATACGCGACGCCTATAACGAAAAATCCGCCTACGAGCTTATGAAAAAATTTTTGGAGGAAAACAGGGACGACCTTCCCACGGCATTTTTCTGCGCGGGCGACATCTATGCAATCGCCGCCATGAACGCCGCCATGGAAATGGGTTACCGTGTTCCGGACGATTTTTCCTTCATTGCGATGGACGATATCATCATTTCCCAGTACGTCCGGCCACAGCTTACAACCATAACCTATGATAAATGCGCGATGGGCGCGCAGGCAATCGACCTGCTCGTAGACCTGATCAATCACAAGCCCGCGCAAAGCGTGGTCATCAAGTCCGACCGCATTATCGAGCGCGAGTCCATTAGGCGGCTCGTATAAATTCGCATACCAAAACCAGATAAAAAACGGGCCTGCAATGGGAAATTTTCCCGCAGGCCCGTTTTTCTCCCGGGCGGGTAAACCAGCCGCTTACCTCTTCATGGCAATCCAGACAGCCTACATGCCTTAATAGGTGTAAAATCCCGCGCCGGATTTTTTACCAAGCAGGCCGCCGCGCACCATTTTTTTGAGCAGCGGATGCGGCCTGTATTTGTCTTCCCCCGTTTCCTCCTGCAATACCTGCATGATGGCCAGCACCACGTCAAGGCCAATCATGTCTCCCAGCGCAAGTGGTCCAAGCGGGTGGTTTGCCCCAAGCTTCATCGCCGTATCAATATCCTGCGCCTGTGCAACGCCTTCCGCATAAACGCCTATCGCTTCATTAATCATGGGAATCAGTATGCGGTTCACCACAAATCCGGCGCTTTCCTTTACATATACGGGCGTTTTCCCGATCTCTTCGGCAATCTGTATGATGCAGCTGACCACCTCCATATCCGTATGCGCGCCGCCCACAACCTCGACCAGCTTCATCCTGTGCGCCGGATTAAAAAAGTGCATTCCCGCAAACCGTTCCCTGTGCTTTAATACGCTGCCAATTTGCGTAACGGAAATAGACGACGTATTTGTCGCAAGGATCGCGTCCTTGTCGACGATTTGTTCCAACTGTTTGAAAATCTCCTGCTTGGCGAGGACGTCCTCATAAACCGCTTCCACCACAAGTCCGCTTTGGGCGCATTCGCAAAGCCTGTCCGTAATCTCGATCCTGTTCAATATCGCGTCCCTTTGCTCCTGCGTTATTTTTTCTTTGTTCGCCAAATACTGCAAAGACGAGGAAATCATATTTTTTCCTTTTCGTACCTGCTCAAGACCTGTGTCCGCCAATACGACACGGTATCCTGCCGTCGCAAATACCTGCGCAATCGATGCCCCCATCGTTCCCGCGCCAATCACCGATATTTTTTCCATTGCTTATTCTCCCCAAAAATGCTTTGTCTTTTGCTTTTTCACAAAGTATTCCATGCCGGTTTTCTGATCCTTTGTCAAAAACAACCGGGCAAAATATAGTGTTTCCAGTTCGTCCCCTTTTGTTTTTTTCATCGCTTTTTTTGCATTCCTGACGCCATATGGCGCATTCGCGCACACCTCCTGCGCAAGCTGCACCGTATTTTTCCAAAATGTTTCCGTTTCCCAGACCGCGTTGAGCAATCCAAGCTCGCGTGCTTTACATGCTTCAACCTGCTTGCCTGTAAAAATAAGCTCCGCTGCGTTTGCGTAACCAATCAGCTCCTTAAGCCTTCCCGCGCCTCCAAAGCCGGGCATAATGCCAAGCGTCGTCTCCGGCAACCCCAGCATAGCTGTCGTACAGGCCACGCGCAGGTCGCAGGCAAGCGCAAGCTCCAGCCCTCCGCCGAGCGCATATCCGTTTATGGCCGCAATCACCGGCTGTTCCAGCTCTTCCAGCATCCGGAACGTTTCACATCCAAGCCGCGCGAAATCCTCTGCCTCCCGGAAGGTCATTTGCTGCATCTCAGAAATATCGGCGCCTGCGGCAAACGCCTTTCCCTCACTGCTGCCGGTAACAATAGCGCACCTCATGTCTTTCTTTTCCCGCAGGATAGAAACCGCCTCCCGAAGCTCCACGAGCATCCGTCGGTTGAGTGCGTTGCGCTGCCCCGGGCGGTTGAGCTTTATCACCACAATATCCTCTTTTTGCTCTATCCGAATCGTTTCCATCTTCTTCACCTGCAAAAACCGTCCCGTTCAAAAATCGTCGCTTCTCCCATGCCTCCGCCGATGCAAAGGGTTGCGAGTCCGTACCTGCCGTCCCTCTTTTGCAGCTCGTGAAGGAGCGTCACGGCGATGCGTGCCCCGGACGCGCCGATCGGGTGTCCAAGAGCGATTGCGCCCCCGTTTACATTGACGCGCTCCTCTTTTGCCCCGATCCCCTGCATAACGGCGATCGCCTGTGACGCAAACGCCTCGTTCGCTTCCACAAGGTCCATCTCCTCAATCGTCAGCCCTGCATCTCCAAGCGCCTTTTTCACCGACGGAATCGGCCCTGTTCCCATAACTGCCGGATCCACGCCGCACGATGCGGCGCCCAGCCATTTTGCCTGCGCTCTGAATCCATGCTTTTTCAAAAAGCGCCCGGACGCCACCAGCATGGCTGCCGCGCCGTCGTTAATGCCAGAAGAATTTCCCGCCGTTACGGTTCCCCCGTCAAGGAAGGCAGGCCGCAGCCCCATAAGCGCCTGCATCGACGTGTCGCGAATGTGCTCGTCCTCGGCAAAGTGCAATACGCCGCCTTTTTTCTGCGGCACCTCTACGATGGCAATTTCATCCCGAAACCGTCCCTCCTTCCTTGCGCGCAGTGCTTTTCCCTGTGATTGCAAAGCAAAAGCATCCTGCATTTCCCGCGTGACTCCATACTGCGCCGCAACATTTTCCGCCGTAATTCCCATGTGGTAATCGTAAAACGCATCCCACAATCCCTCGTGTATCATGGAATCCGCCGCCTGTACGTTTCCCATTTTCTGTCCCCACCGCAGCTCCAGCGTGTGGGGCGCCCGCGACATGTTTTCCATCCCGCCCGCCGCTACACATTCCGCCTGCCCGGACCGGATCAATGCCGCCGCGAGGTTCACCGCGTTAAGTCCCGATCCGCATACCTTATTGATCGTCATTGCGGGAGTCTCCTTTGGGATTCCCGCAATGAGAGCCGCCTGGCGCGCCGGGTTCTGCCCAAGCCCTGCTTGCAGGACATTGCCCATCAATACATAATCCACGAGCCTCGCGTCCACGCCCGCCCGTTTACACGCCTCACCCAATACAACTGAGCCAAGCGTCACCGCGCCGACGTCTTTCAGCGTCCCTCCAAATGTTCCTACAGCAGTACGTACGCAGCCTAAAATATAAACATCCTGCATTTGTTTGTTTCCTTTCTTTCCACGTCAATATCAATAAAAACCCGCTCATCGGTATGCGGTAAGCGGGTTTTGAGGTATATGCCCGTCCCTTTACAGACGGATGCACCAATACCCTGGAGGCTTTTTCATTTCCAAAATATTGATATCGCCTTGCATCTCATTCCATCTGGCTTTCGGCCTTCCGGTTATGTTTTCCCGTCATTTTACTGAACAGCTTCTTGAATCCTTTTACAATCGGCTGCATCACGCCGTTTGGAAGTACGAATACGATCAGCAATACGAGGATGCCAAACACCAGCTGCCTGTAGAGCTCCGCGGTACGAAGCAGCTCCGGCAGGAACGTTACCACCACAGAACCGACAATCGGTCCGATCACCGTTCCGCAGCCTCCGATCATCACTGCTAAAATCGCATTCATTCCAATTCCCGCTGCAAAGGTGGTCGGATTCACAAAATTCATATAGTGTGCGTAAAGCACCCCGCCCACGCAGCCCAGCACAGCGCTCAGCTCAAACGCCAGAAGCTTTGTTCCCGTTGCATTGATGCCCACAGCTTTTGCGAGGTCTTCATTTTCACGCAGCGTAACAATCGCGCGGCCCGTTTTTGATTTAAACAACCGGTACACAAAAAGCAAAGTCAGCACCGCCGCTATCAGAACAATGTAGAAATACCCTTCCCTCGAGGAAAGCGGCAGTCCAAAAAAATCACCTTTGAGCGGAGGGATAGAAAATCCCTGTATTCCCCCGGTTACCTCGTGCCAGCCTTTCATGATCGTAAATACCAGCATTGTAAATGCCAGTGTAACGATTGAAAAATAATGCCCCTTCGTCCGCAGGGACGGAATCCCGATCACCGCTCCCACAACGAGTCCGATTGCAACAGCCATCAAAAGGCCCACGGGCATAGACAGCCCCAGCTTGGACATCAGCAGTCCGGATACATACGCGCCGATTCCATAGAAAGCCACCTGGCACATGGATACATACCCCGCATACCCCTGGATGATATTAAGGCCGGACGTCATAACAATCCAGATCAGCGTTACGATGATCAGATGAAGATAATAGGATGTTGTGACAATCTGCGGCAAAAAGATCATGACCAGCAATACGGCGGCTGCAACAGCGCCCATGATCATCGATCTTTTTTTCGATTTTTTCAACATAGAAACTTCTCCTTCCTTATGATACATTGCGGCGCAGCATTGCAAAGGCCGCACGATTTCCTTGCTCAATAAAGCCGTATGGGATTATAAATATCCTTGCCGCCGCTTTTGCAGAAAAGCAGCTATGCCAAAGCGCCGGTTATTCGCTGATTCGAAAGCCGTCGCCCCATTCTTTTGCGCGGCGCGCATATTCTGCAGCCGCCTCCGGCGCGGTCTACCATCCCCTGCCGCCAAAAGATTGTCAAATCACAGAAAACAATACGCCGGTATGGAATATCGTATGGCGGTACGTTGAATTTAAAATGGTGGGGGCCATCCGGAAGCGGCGTCCAGATAGAATCCTCGAACGTCCTCGTTCCATATATATCGTCTTCCCGCAGCGTATACTTGCCTACGGTACGGTGGCCGTCGCATAGCAATGGCGTTTCTTTTTCCGCTTCCCGAATTATGTTCACGGCTTCACCGCCCCCGTATTGGTCTAAAGCAGTTTTTATCCAGCCTGCTTTTTGCGGGGGCCCGTAAGCCCCCGCAGGCAAGCGCCATTTTACTTATTTTCCCGGAAACTCGATCCCTTCCTGCTCGCAATACTCTTTGAGGTAATTATGCAGGAAATCCGGTCCGATATCCTTGCCGATGGTGTCTTCATAAGCCCAATTCTGTTCATCCATGCTCCACTTGGAAACCGTGTACGGATGATACGCCTGTCCAAGGTCGTCAAACAGCAATCCGCCGTCAAGTGGCGTATATTCGATGATCACCCGCGGATCAAGATCCTCCACCTTCAGTTCCTTAATTGCGTTGTTTACAGACTCCCACTCCGTTGTGCCCGCTTTTTGCAGCGCTGCCATCAGAATCCAGAAATTGTCGTAGCCGTTCGTCGCCGTCTGGCTTGGGTTTTCGCCAAACATTTCCTCATATTTTTTGATAAACGCATCAGACTGCTCGCCGTTTTCACCGCCTTCTTCCGCAACCTGCGGGCGGATCGCGTAGCTGCCGTCCATCTGGTCGTTCGTGCAGGTCTCAAGCCACTGCGGGCCTGTGCCGCTGGAATAGGTAATCATTGGGATTGTGGAACCGAGCTCGCGCAGCTGGCGCAACGCCATTGCGGATTCCTCGATATTGCCCGCCATATAAAGGCCGTCCGCTCCAGAATTTGCAATGTTCGTCATCTGGCTCAAAAGGTCAAGGTCCCCGGCGTTCATCGTTTCCTGCGCCACAACCTCTACTCCGATCTTTTCGAACGCGTCGATTACATTATTTGCATGTACGCTGTAGCCTGTGTCGTTAAAGAACGCCAGAACAGCCACCTTACTCACTCCCAGATTGTCTTTGATATACTGGCAGTCGGATACCGGATCATAGCAGTTCGCTGTCGCGCTGCGGAAGGTATTCCCGGGCGAATACAGCAGTATCTGCGGGGAACGTGCATTGCCGACCAGCATCGTGATCTCTTTGCCGGGTATCTGCTGTGCTGCGGAAATCGTTGAAGTGCTGGAGCTCCAGCCAAGTACGTAATTTACGTTATCCACATCCATCAGCTTCTGGATCGTCGAAACGCCTTCCGTCGCGTCGCTCTTGTTGTCGTACGTTATCACTTCAATGTCATATGTTTCGTCGCCGATCTTGATGCCGCCCTCAGCGTTCACCTCAGATGCTCCCAGCTTTACGGCGTTTGCCGCAGGCAGGCCATATGGCGCGCCCGTACCCGTGAGCGAATCGTCCACTCCGATTTTGAGCACCTTATTCCCGCTTGCACCTGCTTTTGCGCCGCCCTCCGAAGCTGCAGCGCCGCTTCCGTCGCCTGCCGCCGCTCCTCCCGGCGTTGCCGCGCCGCCGTCAGCCGCAGGCGCACCGCAACCGAAAGCTGCAACCGCAAAGAGCGCAATCACTATCACCAGGCATAGTACTTTTAAATTCTTGCTTTTCATTTTTTCATTCCTCCTTTTAACCTCTTTTATTCTTTTCTTTTCAGAAACCTGTCTTTTCCGGCGGAACCGTCTTTGCCGTTCCGTAAGATTTCCCAATTTATTTGGTTGCCCTGCTTCTTTTGCCAAACAGGCCGTTCGGCTTGAAGATAAGCACCAGGATGATGATGATAAAACCAAACGCATCTTTGTACGCAGCCGACACAAAGCTTGCCCCGAGGCTTTCCACGATACCCATAATAAGGCCGCCGATAATCACGCCCGGTATGCTTCCAAGCCCACCAAGTATCATAACCGCAAAGCCTTTCATAACGATGTCCCCGCCGTAGGAGGGAAACATCTGCAGCAGGCTTGTCACAAAAATACCGCACAGCCCTGCAAGCGCGCTTCCGATTGCAAATACCGCGCCGCTGGTCTTATTGACATTGACGCCCACCATTGTCGCCGCCTCGCGGTTTTGCGCCATTGCGCGGATAGAGCGTCCAAGCTTGGTTTGCTTCATCATAAATGCAAGTACGCCCATAAGCGCCAAATTGATAATAATTACGTATAAGCGGAACGATGTAATCGCAATCGGCCCGATATGCAGCGTCGTATTTCCTACCGCCTGGATCGAAACCGGATCAGCACCCCAAATCATCTGGCAAAGGTTTTCAAAGATAAACAGCAGCCCCAATGCCATGATAAAAATATTGATGGGCGGCCCTTTTATGATTACCCTGTAACAGTACCGTTCCAGAAACATGCCAAGCAGCGCGCATCCCACGATTGCAATCAGCGCCGCGGCAATCCACGGTACGCCCAGCATTCTCGCAAACGTATAACCGATGTACCCTCCAACCATCACAACCGAGCCGTGTGCAAAGTGCGAAATCCCAAGGACTCCGTAGATCTGTGATAATCCCATGCCGATCAGGGCGTAAATACTTCCAGTGACGATACCGTTTACGATCTGCTGAAGAAGTATAGCATTATCCATAATTTCCCTCCAAAATAATGTTTTTTCTCTCCCCACAGGGAAATGGCGTCAAATTCCCAGGTAGGTTTCCTGAATCTGTTTATCTCTGGATAATTCCTCCGCCGTGCCCTCGATCACAATATTTCCCGTCTCAAGCACATAAACATAATCAGCCAGATCAAGCGCCATCTGTGTGTTTTGCTCTACGAGCAATACCGTCTTTCCGCGGCTGTTTATATTTTTAATGATTTCTCCAACCTCTTCTACGAGGATGGGCGCCAGTCCCCACGACGGCTCGTCGAGCATCAAAAGCTCCGGCCTTGCCATCAGAGCGCGCGCGATTGCAAGCATTTCCTGCTCTCCTCCCGAAAGCGTTCCCGCCTGCTGCGCCGTCCTGTCTTTCAGGCGTGGAAACCATCCAAACACTTCCTCGATCGAATCCGCGATCTCTTTTTTGTCCGTGCGTGTATATGCGCCCATAATCAGGTTTTCATATACCGTCATCTCGGGGAAAAGCTGCCGTCCCTCCGGGCACAGCGATACGCCGCTCTTTGTGACGTCGTGCGATTTCATTTTGTTGATCTGGGTTCCGTTCCATTCGATGCTTCCGCTTTTCGCGCGCATCATGCCCATAATCGTTTTCATGGTCGTTGTTTTCCCCGCGCCGTTTGTACCGATCAAAACCGTTATTTTGCCGGTATCCGCATGGAAGTTCAAACCATGCAGCACCTCAATACTGCCATAGCAGGTCACGAGATTTTCCACTTTAAGCATGATTTCCACTCCTTCCCAGATACGCCTCGATCACGGCTTCATTTTTCTGTATTTCCTCCGGCCTTCCTTCCGCGATTTTCTGCCCAAGGTTGAGCACGACTACATGGTGGCATACCTCCATAATCATCTTCATATGATGCTCCACCAAAAGAACCGGCACGCCTCCGTCGCAGACCTTGCGTATCAGCTGCACAAGGTCTGCGCGTTCGTCCTCTATCATACCCGCGCACGGTTCGTCCAGCATCAACAGCTTTGGTTCCGTAGCCATTGCAATCGCAATCATCAGTCTGCGCTGGTCCGCGCTTGTAAGCGAACCCGCCCTGGTGTCCATCTTTTCTTCCAGCCCGACAAATCCAAGCAGCTCCCGGCTGTGCTCCAGCACGCGTTTTTCTTCTTTGAGCGTGCCGCAGATGCCAAACAGCCCAGTGACAAAATTTGATTTCATCCGGCAATGATGCGCTGTCACGACGTTTTCAACGGCAGACAAATCCGGGAAAACGCTGCTGATCTGGAATGTCCGCGCGACTCCCATCCTCGCGATTTTATGCGAGGGCAGCCCGCTGATTTCCTTGTCTTCAAACAGGATACTTCCGCTGGTCGGCTTGTGCACGCCTGTAATCAGGTTAAAGCAGGTCGTTTTTCCTGAACCGTTCGGCCCGATGAGTCCCAGTATCTGGTTTGACTCCAGGTTAAAAGAGACATCCTTCACCGCAGCCAATCCGCCGAAATATTTTGTTACATTCTCAAAACGGAGAATCATCAATACATTCCTCCAAATCTATTAGTTTCCGTTCCCTTCATGGCGGGAATTTCCAGCGTATATTACAGCTTCAGCCCCCTGTTCCACGTTTTTGTCCTCAGCTTGTATTCTTCAACCACTTCAGGCGAAAGCTGCTTGTTGGTCGTTATCATGCCCTGCTCGTGAAGCGCGTCCTGCACCAGCTTCACGTCAATATCCTTCACGGTAGTCCCCAGCTTTTTCGCAAGCGCCGCTGCGGTTCCCGCCGCCTGTCCGGTGCAGATGCTCGGCGTGCAATACCGCAGGGCAGCCCACGTAACGAGATCCATAGACGCCGATCCGCCGGCGGCAAGGAGATTATCAAAATCCTTTGACACCATGGAGCGGTATGGGATATCATACGGCGTTATATTGTAAATGAACCGGTGGCTGGCGTTTGGAAAAAACGGATCCTGCGGCATATTACAGCAGGCGATCGCATCGTCAAATGTCTTAGCGCTCTTCATATCCTCGTCCGTAATCGTGTACTCGCCTACGATCCTGTGTCCATCACGCAGCAGCAGCCGGATAGGCGTTTGTTCGATCTTGGAGTGCTCAAAGCCCGGGACATTATTCCGGAAAGCTTCCCAGATAGACCACGCCTGTTTCCTCATATCAACCTCCGCATCGCTCAGGTCTTTTTCCATCCACGGATGGCTGCCTTTTTCAATGGGTTGGTACGCGCCGATAAACCAGCATCTTCCGTTCGCGTATTCGATCATCAGGGTGCTGTTCCGCGGCGTATACAGCCTTCCCGCTTCTTTTTCCTGCAGGAACAGTTTTCTTCCCTTAACCCAGTAGTCCCACTCGTCGACATTCTGTTCCGCGAACTCTCTGAACTTTTTATAATCGACGCCGCACATCCAAAAGCCGTAGCCAAATCCCATGTGCATTCCCTTGAATGGCCCAAACCGGTCGTCGGGATATCCTTCTTCGCCCGTCACCGCGGCTCCGGACTGCCATGCGATATGCGCGATACCCGTGCAATCGATCACCGTTTCCGCAAGGATCGCCTGACGGCCCTCGTGCGTTTCAATGAAAATTCCCTTTAAGGAATTTCCTTCCGCGATCCCCTTTGTGGCGCTCGCGTGGTAAACGAGCGTTACGCCCGCTTCCTCCATCATTTCCTCGAGCATTAGTTTGTAATACTCCTCGTCGAAATAAATACAGCCCGTTCCAACGCTCCAGTTGTCGCGCAGGCATCCCACGCTTGAATTGAACGTCGCTTTATTTTGTTTCAGGCGGTCTATGATTTCCTGCACAATCCCGCCCTGGATGCGGTCGTCCACAAACGTATAATTATCGTTGTGTGTCAGCGTCTGGTTCCCGCCCAGGCATCCATACTTTTCTACCAAAACCGTTTTTGCCCCATTCCTGGCAGATGCCAGCGCAGCGCCGATTCCCGCCGGGCCGCCGCCGATCACAACTACATCGGTATCATATAAAACCGGTACTTCCCTGGAAGCTTCAAACACAGTTTTCATATCCTTACTCCTTTCATCACCGAAACAAATCCGTTACATCCCAAATCCGTTGCCCCATTCGCGCTCTCTTCTGGCGTATTCGTCGATTACGGAAGCGGGCAGGTCTTTGTTTGTCGTCACAAGCCCCTGGCTGTTTAGCTCCTTCTGCAATTCTTTTACATTAAGCTCGCTTGGCATAATGCCTTGTTTTGCAGACATTGCAGCCGCAGTGCCCGCGGCCTGGCCCGTACATACGCTGGGCGTGCAATACCGCAGCGCAGCCCAGGTAATGAGGTCCATAGAGCTTGCGCCGCCCGCTGCCATCAGGTTTCCAAAATCCTTGGAAACAAGGCTGCGGTATGGAATATCATATGGAGTCACATCAAATTTGAAGTGATGCCCTCCATCCGGGAAGAACGGATCCGGCGGCATATTGCAGCACGTGATCGCATCCTCAAAGGTCGTCCCTCCGCGCATATCATCCTCTGTAATCGTGTACTTTCCGACGATCCTGTGCCCGTCCCTGTGTAAAAGCTTTGCCGCAGTCTGCTCGATGGTCGCGTTTTCAAAACCCGGAACATGCTTTTTGAGTAAATTCAGGATGGAAAACGCCTGTTTCCTGATATCCACTGTCGCAAGCGATATTTGCTCCGCCTCCCACGGATGATTGCCCTTGGCAATCGGATATCCGGGGCTTAGCATCCATACCCTGCCGTCCTCATATTCCTGGAAGATACAGCTGTCGCGGAACGAATACAGCTCGCCATCTTTTTTCGCCTGCGTGAAAAGCTTCCTGCCCTTCACCCAGTCATCCCATTCCTCCGGGTTTTCTTCCGCAAATTTCCTGAATCTCATATAGTCTACCCCGCGGATAAAATATCCATAGCCGAATGCCATGTGCATTCCTTTATAGGGGCCGTATTTATTATCCTTATAGCCTTCTTCTCCGGTAACCGACGCGCCCGCCTTCCATGCAAGGTCTGCAATGCCCGTGCAATCGATCACCGTTTTG
Organism: Christensenella hongkongensis; assembly: GCF_000981035.1. Classification (GTDB taxonomy): domain Bacteria; phylum Bacillota; class Clostridia; order Christensenellales; family Christensenellaceae; genus Christensenella; species Christensenella hongkongensis. Next base: position 56,245 of record NZ_LAYJ01000112.1, on the reverse strand, counting down.
GCAAGGATTGCATGCCGCCCCTGCCAGCTTTCTATGACAACGCCTTTTATTTCATCCCCTTCATGGATGGCTTCCACCGCAAACGCGTGATACAACAGCTGCACCCCCGCTTCACCCATCATTTTTTCCAGCATCATCTTGTAATACTCCGGATCAAAATAAAAGCAGCCTTCATCCGCGCTCCAATGCGCCTTGTGCGATCCGACACTCGATTTGTATACCGCGCCGCCCGCATGCAGCTTGTCGATAATCTCCTGTATCAACCCGCCCTGAATCCTGTCGTCAATAAATGTAAACGAATCGTTGAATGTGAGCGTCTGGCATCCGCCAAGGCAGCCAAAACGTTCAATCAGTACCGTTTTTGCGCCGGTCCGTCCTGCGCCAAGCGCCGCGCCAATACCCGCAGCCCCGCCGCCGATGACGACGACGTCAGTCTCGCATAAGACCGGTATTTCCCTGCTTGCTTCCGTGATTGTTTTCATTTTTTCAATTCCTTTCCCGCATCATTTTCAGAACCATTTTCCGCAGAATGTGTAGCAAGAAGAATACTGTAGTTGTAAGCGAACCTTTTTTGCTACAATTTTGCGTTTTCCAGTTATGCAATAGTATGATTGTGCTTAGATATGATTGGTGGGAATCGCTTTATGCAAAGCTCTTAAAAATTACGCTGATCGCCACCGCTCCCGCGTCCGGGTAATTGATGCTGCGTTCCCCAAGATAGGAGGCGCGCCCTTTGTTTGCTGTAATTTTTTTGGTATTTTCTGCGCCCTGCTCCGCGCTTTGCGCTGCGTCGGCAACCGCCTCGCGGAACGGTTTGCCTTCCCGAAGGGAGGTTTCCATCGTCTCCTGCGCGGGAATCAGCGCGTCAAGCAGCGTTTTATCTCCAAGCTTTGCGCCGCCGCGTTTCCGAATCCCTTCGATCGCCGCATGGAGCATCAGCGGCACATCCGTTTCGCGGATTGTTTCTTTCCCTTTCACGCTCAACGCCGCCGCACGAAATGCAGATCCCCAGATTGGCCCCGACGCACCGCCGCAGTATTCGGTTATAATCATCGCGCAGCCCTTTACAAACCGGCTGACGTCCCCTGTTTCAATCTCATCGAGCTGCTTTTTCACTTCCTTAAAACCCTTGGAAAGCGACATCCCAAAATCCCCGTCTCCCGCAGCCGAATCCAGCTCGCAAAAATAAACCTCGTTTTTGATTACAATATCGCATAGCTTTGCGATCACATTTTTTACATCCATAACAGTAATGTTCATGTTGCATTCCACCCCTTACAATTTCAAGGCCAATGTGTTTGCCGGGCTGTCCAGCAGTTTCTTCAATTCATCGTCCAGCTTGAGCAGCGACGCCGACGCGCCCGCCATATCCAGCGACGTCATATAATTTCCAACAAACGTTTCGTGGACTGTGATTCCCCTGCTTTCAAGCTCTTTATAAATATCCTTGTTCAGAATATACAGCTCCATCAGCGGCGTTCCTCCAAGCCCGTTTATAAGCAGCGCGCATTCGTCTGCGCTTTTCAGCGCCAGCTCGCTTACCAGCATATCGCACATCCGTTTGGCTGTTTTAGCCGATGGTTCCGCAGCGCAGCGCTCAATGCCCGGCTCGCCGTGTATCCCCACGCCGAACTCCATTTCCCCGTCTTCGATTGCAAAAGTTGGCGTTCCTTTTGCAGGAACCGTACAGGAGCTGAGCGCGAAACCAATCGTCTTAACGTTCGCGATCGTTTTTTCTGCGATGCGCTTTACTTCATCCAGTTTTTTTCCTGCCTCTGCCGCCGCCCCTGCAATCTTGTGGACAAATATTGTTCCCGCAACGCCACGTCTGCCAATGGTATAAAGACTGTCCTGCACAGCAATGTCGTCGTTTACGTAAACACATTGCACATCGATTCCGTCCTCGCTTGCCATTTCAGCGGCAGCGTCAAAATTCATGCAATCGCCTGAATAATTTTTGATGATGAGCAGCGTTCCCGCATCGCTTTCCGTTTCCAGAATCGCATTGTAAACCTGTATGGTAGACGGTGAAGCGAATACGTCTCCGCACACCGCCGCAGAAAGCATGCCCTCCCCTACAAATCCGGCATGTGCGGGCTCATGCCCGCTTCCCCCGCCGGAGATCAGGCATACCTTGTTTTTGTCCAGCTTCTTTCTTTTCACAATCCGGTATCTTTCGTTCAGTTCAAGGTCCGCATCCGCAAGGATGATGCCTTCACACATTTCATCCACAACGGATACGACCTCGTTCATTATTTTTTNCATTTCCAGGTCCTCCCAATCACATCCGCCGCCCGGATTGCCGCAGCGACGTCACCGGGGCATACTTTAAAAGGCATATTATCCATCGTCTCTAGCTCAGAGCAGGAATGCTCCGCCACCCTCATAAGGCGCTCATCCGTGAGTTCTTCCACACCGAGATCTGCCAGGCATACCGGCAGCGAAAGCGATCTGCAAAAATCAAGCACCTCCACCAGCGTCTCTTCATCCGCATTTTCCAAAACAAGCTGTACCAGCGTGCCGAACGCCACCTTTTCCCCATGGTAATAATGATGTGTTTCCTCGAGGACCGTCAGCCCGTCGTGAATCGCGTGGGCCGCAGCAAGGCCGCTGCTTTCAAATCCAAGCCCGCTTAAAAGGATATTTGTTTCAATGATATTCTCAAGCGCCGTCGTCACCACATTTGCGTCGCTTGCCGCCTTTGCCTTATGCGCATCTTCAAGCAGCGTCGCATAGCACGTTTCCGCAATCGCAGCCGCTGCTTTGGTGCTGTGGCCGCCCGACATATTCGGCTTATTTGCCTTGATACATGCGCGTGCTTCAAATACCGTCGCCAGCGCGTCGCCCATTCCTGAAATCAGGAATCTGGTAGGCGCCTTTGCCACAATCCCGGAATCCACCAACACAAGATCAGGATTTTTTGGCAGGTGCATATAGCGGTCAAATTCGCCCTCATCGGTATAAATAATTGCAAGCGCGCTGGTTGGAGCGTCTGTAGAAGCGATCGTAGGTACGATGATCACCGGCTTTTTGGTCAGCGTTGCCGTTGCTTTTGCCGTATCGAGCGCTTTCCCGCCCCCAAGACCGATCACAACATCCGCCCCGTTTTCTTCCACGATTTCCACAACCCTGCCAATCTCCCTGTCGCAGGATTCCCCGCCAAACGCGGCATGCACATAATCGGTATTTGCAAGGCCTTCGTCCAATATATCCTTTACCCTCGCATAATCGTCAGAATGCGCGACTAAAACCGCTTTTTTTCCAAATCCGGCTATATACTCCCCCAATTTTTTCAATTCTCCTTCCCCTAACACAAACCTGGATGGGGAAATAAAGCTTCTTGCCATAATCTGTCACTCCTTTTATTCATTATTTTATTCATGATTTCTATCACAATTTTATACAAGGTTACACAAATATCACGGACATAAGACAATCTCTGGAATTTTTACCTGGTTTATTATCTATTTGGATATCGTTCTTTTTGATCCAGCCAGCCGCCTCATTGAAGATTGCGGCTTAGGCTTATAGGTTTGTTTGTTGGTGTATTGTCATTATAATCCGCACATTCGCAAAAGGCATTATACGCAAATGACCTCATTTTGTATTTCCTGACCGTAAAATTTTGACTTTTCTTCCGGTTACCGTAGTTTTTTGACCGTACTATCTTGTCATTTCATGTATTTGCGAAAAATAGCAGGGGTTACGCCTTCGTGTTTTTTAAAAATCTTGATAAAGTATCCGGAATCGCTGAACCCAAGGTCATTTGAAATATCCGTTACGGACAGATCCGTATTCTCAAGCAATTCCTTTGCAACCGTCATTTTGAAATCCGCAACATAGTCTGAGAATGTCTTTCCCATTTCCTTTTTAAAGAGACGGCTTAAATAGCTTGGACTGGTGTGCGACAGCTGCGCCATTTGTGCAAGCATAATATTTTCATGTTTGTTATTGTGGATATATTCAACCACAGGTCTTAAAATCTGATGCCGGGGAGTCCCCTCCGTTCTCTTCTCAGATGTTTTAAGCTGCTTTGTCATAATGGCTTTTGACACCTGTTCTTTGATATCCATCATGGTGTTGAGTGAATCGTCTGTAAAATCTCCCGGTGCGCCTTCCTTTGCAAGTATTTTTTCGTAGGTTTCGCTCATCATATTTTTGCTGATCGCTTCCCCTACAATATAATTGCATAAGTGGAAGAGCATACCGATGATCGCGCTGATGCGCCTTACAGGGAGTCTTGGAATCTCGCCGTACTTTTCACGCAAATTTCCGTCCTGGTCAATAAAGCTGTTTTCGTATGTCGACATCAATATCTTTTCCAGGCTAATCGACGCGTCCGTCTCGTCTGCCATTACCTGCCCCGCCATTACGGCGCCGATATATTTTTCGTCCACAACAATCGGAATCGCCGTGTCCAGAATATCGCAGTGGCAAAGGTACATAAACGGTTTGTTGAGCCGTGCGGCTTCGATGCCGCCGCGCGAATCGCATTTCTGGCAATATTTTGCCGTGTCCGGGTTTTTCCTTACAATCGCGCAAAAATCCGTGCACCCGCTGTGTCTTGTCACGGGAACGCCTTTGTAGTCCACGATCAAAATTGCCATCCCCGTTACCAAAGCCAGCTCATCCTGGATTTTTTGCCATTGCTCCAGGTCGAGTATACTTCGTATATTCAATAATTTACTGTTCACTCATTTTTACCTCCAAACGTTTTGCACAACAAAACAACCCGTGATGCGCTGCCTGTATTTGCCCGGAAAGAACATATGAAAGCAAAATATTGTTTGAAGACTGATTGGGATGATTCGGGTAGACCGGTACTGATAGAAGATCAATTTTATGTGCTTTTGTTCATTATAAACTATGCACAATTTTATGTGCTCGTATAGAAATGACAAAAAAAAGTAGTTCTAAATCGTATTTTCATGTCTTTTTTCGGAATGACAGTAATTTTTTTACCGTTTATCAATATAAAATGATGCAACACAAAACCAAACAACCACCCCATTACAAATGGGCAAAATTGCTTTTCACCGGAAATTATTTTATTGCACTTTTATAAAATTACAAAAATGAAGTGCCGACGCTCCCCGCATACCGCGCAACGCATCAGCACTTTTCATTATACGCTTTCAATTTGCATTATCCAATTAGAAATTTAACGAATTTTCCGGTATTTGTTTGGTTGTCAATGATAAAAAAAATCCGAGCCCTGTCAAAGGATTCGGATTTCAGGCAATCCTGTGATGCCGATCGCCCTTCGCGTTCCGCTCGTGCTTGCATGAACCCCCGGGGTTCGAATCCCAGACATAATAAAAAGCCATTCCACGCATTTCATGCGTAAAATGACTTTTTGGTGTGCCAGAAGGGATTCGAACCCCCGACCTTTTGATTCGTAGTCAAACACTCTATCCAGCTGAGCTACTGGCACATTCTTAGATTTTTGAAGCCCTATTATTGTATAATAAAGCCGTATAAAAGTCAATGACTGCGCATAAAATTCTTTCCTTGTCTTCATAATTTGTTTAGAAAAAGTTTCGTGCATTTCTCTTTTAGATACGCTATAATGACAAAATATTACAACAAAAGGTCGTGACCTATGCTCTTTACATTGGATTTGCAGATGCTTTTTGGTACGGCTGCAGGATTATCCTGCGGTTTTTTGAACAGTTTACTTCCCGCCTTTACGCTTACCGACAGCAAAGGCCTTATCTGGCTGCTTTGCGGTTTTGTTCTCCTGCTTGATAAGCGTACCCGCCGTTATGGATGGATGCTTCTTTTTTCAGTTGCACTCGCCTATATCATTGGCGATCAGGTCATTAAGGATCTGGTCGCCCGTCCGCGCCCCTTTGCAGAATTCGGCGTGTCAAATCTCCTCATTCCCACTCCCGATGGATATTCCTTTCCCTCCGGTCACGCATCCTCTTCCTTTGCGGCACTCACCGTTATCTACGCAACCAATAAAAAAATGCGCATACCGGCTGCGGTTTACGCGCTTTTAATCGCTTTTTCACGCGTATACCTTTTTGTCCACTTTCCTTCGGACGTACTCGCCGGAGCTATTTTGGGAACGCTTTGCGCGTATCTCATAATGATGGTTTTCAACCGTTTCCAAATACCGCGCCCGCTTTACGAATCGTAACCGCATAAAAAATCGGCACGGCCTCATAATCGGTATCATTTCTTCTTTTCATTGCCGCCGCTCTGCGCCTGTAATATCAACGCCCGTGTTTTTCTGTGGTTTATTAATCTTTTTTAAAAAAAGTGGTTGACTTTTTTGTGCAACGTATTATAATAATAATCAAGAATGATAATCATTCTTAGTTAGGTGCTTAAACGATGATATATTCGAAACAAAGGGAATTGATTTTAAAGACAGTTTTGGAAAACAGGATTCATCCAACAGCTGACCGTGTCTTTTCTCTTTTGAAGCCGGAGCATCCCGGGCTGAGTCTGGCAACCGTGTACCGCAACCTCAATCAGCTTGCGCAAAACGGATTGCTGCTGAAGATTCCCGTTCCGGGTGGAGCGGACCATTTCGACGGCACGCTCGAAGAGCACTATCACATGATCTGTGAGAAATGCGGTGAAATGGTAGATATTCCTTTCGAATATGTTCCGGAGTTTGACAAACAGGTGGAAGAAAGCAGCGGATGCCGGATTCGCTCCCATACGATTGTTTTTTATGGCCTGTGTCCCAAATGCGTTTCCACAGCGCAGGCGTCTTCTTGAGTGTCCTGTGTGGTTAAAACCAACATATTTCTTCACGAAAACAAGCGTTTCTGCAATGATTGGGGGTCAGGAACGCTTGTTTTTATGGCGCAAAAAATCCCTTCGTAAAAACGAAGGGATTTATTTTCCGCTACTTTTTTATTTTTGCAGCACTGCCTGCACCACGTACCGGTCGGTATCCTGGCCTTTCACACAGGTGGAAAGCGTAATGATACGATCCTGCGGCGAAAGCTCTATGTCTGTTTCCACACCGGAACGTTCCTTCATCTTTTCGAGGTAAGACGCATAATCGTCCTCACTTGCAAACCCAATGGTATAGGTTTCATCCACCTCGTTTACCACATAGGCTGAAAAAATTCTGTACTTCGAAACCGCTCCATCCGGCAGGTACAAATAGATGATGTCATTTTCCCTGAAAAACGCCTCATCCTGATACTTATGCAGGTCTGCAAACATAGCGCCGCTGTTCATGCGGTGCCCGTAAATAATGGTATTCTGGTCTGAAAAATCAGGACTGTTCTGCTCGTCCAGAAAAATCGCGCCTGCGCGGTCCGATTCCTTATTCGCATTGTGCGAAATATAATAATCGTTATCCTCTCCAATGACCAGCGGATAATCGATGCGTGTGTTCGGCATATAAATCCAGCCGATGATATCTTCATTGACCGCCCTGAGCGCGTCAAAATCAATCGTCCTGTCAAGCGGGTCCCCGGGCGCGTCCTGCTGCGCGTCGGCAGAAGGCATGGCAATTTCCTTCAGGCCATGATACGCCTGGTCTGTCGCAAACCAATCGCTGCCAATGCCAATGATATTTACAAGCGAAAATACAAGAACAGCAGCCGCAATAACAATCACAACCCATGCAAGCCTGCCCTTTTTCTTTCCGCTTCCTTCTTTTTTATATTCCTCCGGCGCACCGCCGAGTTTTTTGCTCATTCAGGTTCCTTTCGCTCACAAACCAATCCATATATATTATAAACCGGAATGCACCGATACAAACGCATCCGGGCTTGGCGTGAACTGCGTTGAACTATCGTATGAGAGCCCTATCTCGTAGGTGTCGTCCCCCAGCAAATGCAGGTACACATAAACCGCGCTGTTTCCCGGGCGGCTCCATGCGTAATAAAATTCCGCGACCTCGTTTTCATTTACCGCATCCGTAATTTCTTCTTCGTCAAACTCGCCCATCACAACAAAGTTGTCGCCCACGCCCAGCGGGTTAATCAGCCATGAGTGGATCGTCACCTTGCCATATCTTTCTCTTGCAAGCGTGTAAAGATAATCGTACTCTTTCACAATTTGCTGTGCATTGACCGTTTTACGGCTGCCTGTATACCAATAGTCGATGTAATTGTTTTTGCCGTTCAGGTTAAAGCCAAGCTCCACATTGCTGTCTTTACCCATAAACGGCGTACTTTTTACATATCTGCCCGTATCTTCCCGATAGGTGTACAAGCCGTTTTGTTCGATGTCTGCAAGCGTAGGGACATTATTTCCCGCAAGGAGCCCTTCCGGATCCGCAAGCTGGGCAAATTCTTCCTCAAGCGGCGACGTTTCGTCCTCCGCCTCGATTTGCGGTTCAGGCTGCGATGGGAGCGCAGGCAGGCTGCCATGCTGCGGCAACCGCCCATCGGTTCCAGCCTCTTGCAATCTCTCCCGCGCGAGTTGTGCAATATCCCGCGCAAGGCCGCACGAACAACACATTACAAGCATTGCGGCTATTAAGATGGTTGCAATCAGCTTTTTCATATCTGCCGTCCTCTATTTATCAAACAGGTTCATAAAGTCAAACGTCGCAAAGTAATCTTCCGGGGTTTCTGCACGGCGGATGAGCTGTGTGCTGCCGTCCTCTTTTAAAAGAACCTCCGCGCTGCGCAGCTTTCCGTTGTAATTGTACCCCATCGAAAATCCATGCGCCCCCGTATCGTGGATCACCAGCAAATCCCCCATATCGATTTTCGGCAGCATCCTGTCGATCGCAAACTTATCGTTGTTTTCGCACAGCCCGCCCGTCACATCGTACTTATGGTCTGCGGGCGCGTCTTCCTTGCCCATGACTGTGATATGGTGGTAAGAACCATACATCGCCGGACGCATCAGGTTCGCCGCGCACGCATCTACGCCAATATATTCCTTGTACGTATGCTTTTCGTGCATTGCCCGCGTCACAAGGCAGCCGTACGGCCCGAGCATAAAACGTCCCAGCTCTGTGAAAATCGCGACGCCGCCCATACCCGCCGGCACAAGCACTTCGTGAAAAGCCTTTTCCACCCCCGCGCCAATGCGCAGGATGTCCGGCAGCTCGCCGCCCGGCTCGTATGGAATCCCCACGCCGCCCGACAGGTTGATAAACCTGATATCCGCGCCTGTTTCATCCCGCAGACGCACCGCAACTTCAAATAATATCCTGGCGAGAGCCGGATAATATTCTTCAGTCTGCGTGTTGCTTGCAAGAAATGCGTGGATTCCAAAATATTTTGCGCCAAGCGTTTGCAGCTTGAGGTAAGCCTCGCGCATTTGCTCATAGGTCATCCCATATTTGGCTTCGCCCGGGTTATCCATAATGCTGGTCGATATCTGGAAAGTTCCGCCCGGATTATACCTGCAGCAAATCGTCTCCGGAATCCCCGCGACCTTCTCCAAAAAATCCACGTGCGTCAGGTCGTCGAGGTTAATGATCGATCCAAGCTGCTTTGCCAGCTTAAAATCCTCAGCCGGCGTGTCGTTTGACGAAAACATGATCTCATGGCCTTTAAAACCGCACGCATCCGAAAGCATCAGCTCCGTATAGGAAGAGCAGTCCACCCCGCAGCCTTCCTCCCGCAGTATTTTCATAATCACTGGATTGGGCGTCGCCTTCACGGCAAAATATTCCTTAAAGCCCTTGTTCCACGAGAATGCCTGGTTCATACGCCGGGCGTTTTCACGGATTCCCCTTTCGTCATAGAGGTGGAAGGGCGTAGGATATTTCCGCGCGATCTCCTCGAGTTGTTCCTTCGTTACGAACGGTTTCTTTTCCATGTCGTGTTCCCCTTTTGCAAAATTTTAAAACTTTTATACCTGCTCCTTCGGATCCGGCTCGATATATACCGCAACCAGCTCCGGCGGATTATTGATTCGTATTTTGGGATAGCCGCTCGAGCCAAGCCCGCGGCTGATAATCATCGTGGTCGCCCCGTCCGTAAACTCGCCTTCCACATATTTGGGCATAAACCCCTGTCCGCTCATGGCAAACGCCCCGATCTTCGGGAACCTGATCTGCCCTGCGTGCGTATGCCCGGAAAGCACAAGGTCAATGTTTTTGTGCAGGTACAGCGGATAATATTCCGGCCTGTGCGCCAGGAAAATATTGAACCCCTGCTCCCGCCGCGTAAAAACATCCACAGATTTCAGCACGTCCACATTGTCAAATGTGATATCGTCCATTCCGGAGAGGTTCACCTCGCTCCTGCCCACCTCGACAGTCCTGATATCCCCGCTGCGCAGCACTGTGATGCCCTGGTCTTCCATAATATCTTCAACCCTGCCGTCAAAGTTGCGTTCGTGATTCCCCGTTACAAAGTACGCGGGCGCAATTCCTGCCACCTCCCGCGCAAACTGCCTCGTATACTGCGCGTCAATCTCCTTCTGGTGCCCGTGGGCAACCATATCGCCCGTGATTGCAATGATATCCGGCATGAGTCCTGAAACCTTGTCAAACAGCTGTCCGTTTTTTTCCCCGAACTCCTTTTCGTGCAGGTCTGAAAGGTGTGCTACCACAACCCCGCTTTTTACTTTATCGCTCAAAATCCCATAGGATGTGATTTGTACCGTATTATTATTGAACATTATTTTTTTGTTACCCTCATTTTATACTTCATATAGACTTTTATTATAGTATAAAAAGGCCGCGGGTTCAATCGTGTAAAGGCTTTGCGGCGATGAATATTTTGTAAAGTTTTTGCTCTTTCACCACAGGAAAGTAGATTCCCGGAACCAGAGGAACAGGCATCCAAATTCCAACAGTACCGAAATGGCCACGATGGGGACTGTAATCCATTTTTTGTTCCATGATGCAATAAGGTCGGTAAAGCCCAGCATAAAGACAACATTTCCCACCAAATACCGTGGGATAGACTGTAAGCGAACCGAAACAGGGATCAGCAGCAGAGCAAACGCCATTGCCGCCTCCGCAAACCGTTTTTTCCACAGAAGGTAACTGCTGAGGATCAGTCCCCAAACAGCACACGCCGCAAAAAAGGCCTGCCGTCCTTCCCCGGATGTAAATCCGCTTATGATCGTAGCGAACGGATTGCCAATCCCGCCGCCCCATGCCGCCTGCGCGTGAATAAATGCGAGCGGATCGCCCGTACGCGTCCACAAAAAGCTCATAAAAATTACAAGCCCCATGACCGTAAAAACAGCCCCGAGCAATAATCTCCAGTCTGTAAACGCAAACCTGAAAAAACCTGCTATACTCTTTTTCCCATGTAACTTACAGTAATCCGCAATCACCTGAACCAGAAGGCCAAGCAGCAGCACGATTCCCGTGTTCCTTGTAAGCGTCAGGAAAAAGCCAAATACGCCCATCAGCAGGTAATTTCGTTGATACAGGAAATACAGGGAGCCGGTGAACAGCAGAAGGTAGAGCGATTCCGTATAATAACTCGCAAAATAAAACGAATAGCATCCCATAGACAGCAGCACACATGCCACGATTGCCTGTCCTGCTTTGCCGCCGCGCGTTTCGAGCACATATTTAAAAATCAAAAACAACGCTGCAGCCTGGAAAATGATATTCAATATAAAGCCAAGCAGCCAGATATCAGCCCCCGTTACAGCGTGTGCTCCGCGCACGATAACACTGAATAAGGGGAAAAAAGCCCAGTTCACCAGCCCGCCGGAATAATCGGCCCCATAAGTATAGCCCCCTGCTGTAATTCCGCGGTACCACTGGGCATCCCAAATGTTGAGCGCAGGCAAAAAACCGCGCACATCCCCCGTTTGCGCTGCGTATCCCTGATAAAAAACATAAATGATGAGCCTTGAGACAAGTACAAGAACAAACGAAAAAAGGCAAATATTCAAATTCGAATACTTGCTCTTTTCAAACAAATCCGCGCCCCGGTACCGTTTCCCAAGCTTCATACATACCCCTTGCCACAAATCGCGTTTATTCCTGCTCCTCCAGCTCCCGGTAAGACTGCAGGTAATCCATACAATATTCGTCCCTGCCCCAAAGCATCTCCGTTGCCTTCAGGTGCATTTTCATATTCGGATTCGTGATATCCATAATCGCCGCGTCAAGGCCCTGCGACATCCCGCACGCCAGAAACGCGCTGTTGATTATGCCGCGCTTTGGCAGCCCAAATGAAATATTGGATAACCCTGCCAAAAGATGTACGTCCGGAAATTCCCTGTGAAGCGTGCCTGTAGCCTCGAGCGCCTCTTTTGGAGAGTCCCACCCTGTCGCTGCGGCTTCTACAACGATATCCACGTAGATATCCCCGTCCGAAACACCGTTTTCCCTCAGGATTTTGATCAGCCTCCCGGCGTTTTCCACCCTGCGCTCCGCCGTCTTGGGAATCCCATCCCCGTCAAGCGGCATCGCAACGATTCCAGTTTTATATGTTTGGATGAGCGGAAGCACGCCTGCAAGGCGGTCCTCCTCGAGCGTTACGGAATTGATAATCGCATCCTTCAGTTCCACCTGTCCAAATAAAAACGCAAGCGCATCCGGATTTGTGGAATCCGCCATAATCCCGCATTCCGGCGCCGCCGCGAGCGCAAGCTCCACAACCCATTTTAACATCTCCGGTTCATCATCGCACATTCCGGTGTTGATATCGAGGTACTGTGCTCCAGCCCTTGCCTGCCGCGCGGCAAGCCCTGTGACAAACGCTTCGTCTTTTTTCTGAAATCCTTCCAGCGTGGAAGGGATCGAGCTGTTCAGTTTTTCTCCAATAACAATCATTTCCTTAACTCCTTTATGATTTCGCACACGATGTCTGCCCGTTTGAGCGGCGTAATCAAATAATATCCATCCGCAACGCCACACACAAGCTTCGCCGCGTCAAGCGCGGTTTGCACCGCAAGCCCTGCAGCCTGTTCCCTGTCCGCGTCGCGAAACCGTTCGCACACGCTTTGCGGGATTTCAATCCCCGCAAGCTCGTTGTTGATAAAACACGCGTTGCGGTAGCTCACAACGGGCATAATGCCCGCCCAGATATCCACTGAGAGTTCTCTTTTCGCGCGCGCAAGATTATCCGCGGCCCGCTGGTCGTACACCGGCTGCGTCAGCAAACAGGTCATCCCTGCTTTCTCCTTTTTCTTTGCCTTGGCAAGCTCCGCGTCAAAATTCTGCGCGTTTACATTGAGCGCCCCCATAATGGTAAAAGGCTTGTCCGCAAATACAGTCTGGTTCAAATCCCTGATAAAATCCGCATATAAAACAGAATTGAACTGGAATACGCTTTTGATTTCGTCCCTGCGGTTACTGGGAATGGGATCGCCCGTCACCACAAGCAGGTTCCTGACCTTCTGCATGGATAACCCCAGCAAAAGCGCCTTGGAAGCATTGAGGTTCCTGTCGCGGCACGTAAGATGCGGAAGCGCTTCGATACCATACTGCATTTTCAGCATCGCCGCAAGCATGCTGCTGTCCGCGCGCGCACGGCCAATGGGGCAATCCGCAATCGTGATATAATCCGCACCCGCGGCATGGAGGTCCTTCGCCGCCTGCACAAAAAAGGAATGATCGGCGTCAAGTGGAGAATCGAGCTCTACTGCGATTGGTTTTTGCGTATAGCTCTTCCTTTCCGCATGAACGGTTTCCCCCTTTTTCTTCGGCTTATATGGATACGCTTGCCCTTCCATGCTTTTAAGCGCCTGCTTTACCGCGCGGATATGCTCGGGCGTGGTGCCGCAGCAGCCGCCGAGAATCTGCACGCCCTCCCGCCTGATCTTTTTCAGTTGCTCGGCAAAATAATCCGGCGTGCTTTTGAATACCGTGCGCCCGCCAACCACAGTCGGATATCCTGCGTTTGGCATGATCGAAATCGTCTTTCCGTAAAAATCCGTACTGCGCACTACGTTTACCATATGCAGGGGGCCGCATATACAGTTAAAGCCGTATGCGTCGATCTCCCCCACTTCATGCAAATCGTCGATGATCCCCTGTGCGGAAACACCCGACTGCGTATATAAATCCGGGGCAACCGAACACTCTGTAATCACATAAGAATCCGGAGCCACACTTTTTACATACCTTGCCGCGTCTGCCAGAACCGGCGCCTGGTCGAAGGTCTCGAACAAAAAACATTTGACGCCGTTCTCCACAAAACGGTCTATGATCGCGCGGCGTTCGCTGTCGCACCGCTGCTGGTCTGCATGCAGGATAGGCCCCATGCTTGCAAAAATATGCGTATGCGGCCCCGCGGCTTTCTTTGCACAGTCGCAGCCCGCGTCAATCACTTGCAGTACTGTTTCCATATCCGCAGCCATAGAAAAAGTATTAGCCGCAAACGTATTGGTTTTGATCGCATCTGCGCCTGCGTCCACATACTCTCTGTGCGCGTCGATCACGCGCTGCGGATTTTTGATATTTTCAAGCTCGCAGCGCGCTACGCTGCCTTCGTATTTTGCCGCAAGATAGGTTCCCATCGCCCCGTCAAACAGCAAAATGCCGGATTTTCCAAATAAGTTCATCCTTCCTCCCATATCGCTGAAAATCTGTTTCCTACACATTATATCATAGAAAATTTCCCCAATCACAGAAAATCCATTCCTATTTTTCATAAAATGCGTTAAAATATGAGATGTGCGAACATTGCAAGTGTTTATTTCATTATGAATATCACATCGTCACATCCGCTGGCGCGACATCATTTTTTTCGAAAGGTTTTTGAAAATGTCTGAAACAAATACGAAGTATCTGGAACTATTGTCGCTGAAATACCCAACCGTCCAGGAGGCGTGTACGGAAATCATCAACCTGCAGGCCATCCTGAACCTTCCAAAGGGAACGGAGCATTTTGTAAGCGACATCCACGGCGAGGCCGACGCGTTTTGCCACATCCTCAACAACGCCTCCGGCGTGATTCGCGAAAAGGTTGACATGCTTTTTGAAAAAACGCTTTCCTCAAAGGAACGCACCGAGCTGTGCACGCTGATTTATTACCCCGAGCGCAAGCTGGAAAATATCAAAAAGAACGCCGACGACCTTGCGGAATGGTACCGCATCACGCTATACCGGATGATCGATATCTGCAGGCTGTGCGCCTCCAAATATACCCGTTCCAAGGTGCGTAAGGCGCTTCCAAAGGATTTTGAATATATCATCGACGAGCTGCTCCACACCAGCCACGGCGATAAAGACAAGCAGGGCTATTACGAACACATCATTTCAACCATTATTGAAATCGGCAGGTCAGACGCGTTTATCACCGCGCTTGCCGGAGTGATCAAGCGGTTGGTTGTAGACCGGCTGCACGTAGTCGGCGACGTATTCGACCGCGGGCCGCATGCAGATGTAATCCTCGATAAGCTTATGGCCCACCACGCTGTCGATATCCAGTGGGGAAACCACGACATTTTGTGGATGGGCGCTGCCGCGGGAAGCGCGGCGTGCATTGCGTGTGTGCTCAACATCAGCACAAAATATTCCAACATCGATTTTGTGGAAACCGCCTACGGCATCAACCTGAGGCCGCTCGCGCTGTTCGCTCAGGAAACCTACACCGACGATACCGACCTTCTGGACCATATGCACAAGGCAATCGCCATCATCCAGTTCAAGCTGGAAGGCCAAACCATTATGAGGCATCCGGAATACGACATGGACGACCGCCTGATCCTCGACAAAATCGATTTTGACAAAATGACCGTTCTCATCGACGGTAAAACCTACGGGCTGAACGACCACGACTTCCCCACGATCGATCCCAAGCATCCCTATAACCTGACGCAGGAAGAGGCCGAGGTGGTTTCACAGCTTATCTATTCCTTTATGCAAAGCGAAAAGCTGCAACGCCATGTCAAATTCCTCTTTTCGCAGGGCAGCATTTACCTCACCTTCAACGGCAATCTTTTATTCCACGGCTGTATCCCCATGACAAAGGAAGGGGAATTTTACCCCTTCGACTTTGGCGGCGTGTGCCGCAAGGGCAAAGAACTGATGGATTATGCCGACGCGCTCGCGCGGCAGGGGTATTACGCCAAGGAAGGAACGCAGGCAAGGCAAACCGGGCGCGACTTTCTCTGGTACCTGTGGTGCGGCAAACGCTCGCCCCTCTTTGGGCGCAGCAAAATCGCCACCTTTGAGCGTATGTTTATCGACGATAAGGATTCGTGGACAGAGGTAAAGGATCCCTACTACCACTGGGTAGAGCAGCAGGATACCTGCGAAAAAATATTGCATGAATTTGAACTCGACGGAAAATATTCCCATATCGTAAACGGGCATGTACCCGTGCGCTCCAAGGATGGCGAGCTTCCGGTGCGCGGGGGCGGCAAGCTCATCGTGATCGACGGCGGCTTCTGCCGGGCATACCATAAGCAGACGGGCATCGCGGGCTATACCATGTTTTATAATTCCTATGGCATACGCCTTGTGTCCCACGAGCCGTTCCCCGGCCTTTCGGATGCGGTTTTGAACAACAAGGACATCCTTTCCACCTACGTTGTGTTCGATACCGCGCAGGAGCGCATCACCGTGGGAGAGACGGACGTCGGACGCGCGCTGCAAAACGATATCGACGACCTCACCGCGCTGCTGGACGCTTACCGCGACGGTACGGTGAAAGAAAAATGAAGGATTCCTTAACTTAGGCCGTATTCGGTTGACATCAGCGCCCCGTCCCTGTATCATAACAAAAAAACAAGGCGGGCTTATGAAAAACAAAAAAGCATTAAAAATATTACGCGTCATATTATTTGCCCTCGGGCTGTTATTTGTGGTTTATTCAGGTATACTGCTCAGCATGAACAACTTTAATCTGGGCAACGTGCTGCCCGGGCTTCTTGGAATCCCGCTGCTGCTTTATGGAATTTTTGCGCCGCACCTCAACAAATGGTTTTCCCACGGCCCTGGCAGGGTGGTCAAGTGGATTTTTATCATCGGCTATCTTTTCCTGATCTGTGTTTTTACAGTATTTGGTATACGGATGGGTGTCGCCGCAAATACCGTTCCGCCGGAAAATGCGGACGCTGTTATCGTGCTTGGCGCGGCGCTCAAAGGCACGCAGCCGTCAGATACGCTCGCGCGCAGGCTGGATACGGCAATCGGCTACGCGCAGCAAAACCCGGGCAGCGTGATTGTGGTAAGCGGCGGCCAGGGCCCGCAGGAGGATATCCCGGAGGCCCACGCAATGCGCGATTACCTCATAAGCCACGGAATCGGCGAAAACCGCATCCTCGTGGAAGACCAGTCGCGCAGCACGCACCAGAACTTTGTCAATTCCAAAAAGATACTCGACGAACGTTTTGGCGAAGGCAGCTATACCACCGTATTCGTAACCAACGATTACCACATACTGCGCGGGCTGATCAACGCGCAGGCCGCGGGCATGACGGACGTGCACGGCCTCGCCTACCGCTCGCTGATCTACACCGCGCCACCCTCTTATATGCGCGAATCGCTTGCGCTGCTTGCAACCTACGCGTTCGGCGCGGATGTAACATAATACGAATCCTGCAAAAGCGGACGGAATCCCGTCCGCTTTTTGTTTGGCAGTTGTCCGGCAATGCTGTTGCCATAGCATGACAGCCCTGCAACCTCCTTTCAGGTTTTATCCATATTCCCCCGCCCCGCAGCGCCCGCCGTTCCTTTTGGGAAATACATTTCCTTTGATTGACAACCGGTATCTTTTCTATTACCATTAGTGTAGGTTAATAGCGGGAAAAAGCGGAGGTCGCGTCCTGTGGTTAGCCTTGGCTATGTGCCAACAAGGGAGTGTCAGGATCACGATATGCACACATTGAATCAATTAAAGCCCGGGGAATCGGGCATTATCAAAAACGTAGGGGGCTTTGGCGCGCTTCGCCGCAGGCTTCTTGAAATGGGGCTCACCCCCGGCACGCGCATCATGGTACAGAAGATGGCGCCGTCCGGGGATCCAATCGAAATCCATATCCGCGGTTACCAGCTCACGCTGCGTCGGGACGACGCCCGGCAAATCGAGCTTATGGAGGAAGGCGCATGAATACATTGATTGCGCTTGCCGGTAACCAGAACTGTGGAAAAACCACCCTGTTTAACCAACTGACCGGATCAAACCAGCACGTGGGGAACTTCCCCGGCGTAACCGTAGAGCATAAGGAAGGCCGGATCAAAGGCGAAAAGGACATGTCCGTCGTCGATCTTCCGGGTATTTATTCCCTTTCACCCTACACGCCGGAGGAAATCGTCTCACGTGATTTTATCATACGTCAAAATCCGGATGCGATTTTAAATATCGTAGACGCGACAAACCTGCAGCGTAATTTATACCTTACCCTGCAGCTGATCGAGCTGAATAAGCCAATGGTCATCGCGCTTAATATGATGGACGAGGTGCGTGCAAACGGCATCACAATCGATATCAAAAAACTGAGCGAAGACATAGGCGTTCCCGTGGTACCGATTTCGGCAGCCAAAAACCAGGGCGTGGAAGAACTCGTGGAGGAGCTAAAGCGCGTCATCAAAAACCGCGAGCTTCCAAAGCGCACCGATTTCTGCGGCGGCGAAGTCCATAAGGCCCTGCACGCCGCGCGCCACCTGATCGAAGACCATGCGGCTGCCGCGGGCTATCCGTCGCGTTTTGCCGCGTCCAAGCTCATCGAGGGCGACGAACCCTTAGAGCAGGCGCTGGAGCTGGACGAATCCGATAAAGACATTTTGCAGCATATCATAGACCAGATGGAGGAGGGCGTTGGCACAGACCGCGAAGCTGCCCTCGTGGATATGCGCTACAAATACATTGAGCAGCTGTACGACGAATGCGTTTCCCAAAAAAGCAGCACGCGCGAAATGCAGCGTTCCGTCAAAATCGATAAGGTGCTTACGCATAAAATATGGGCGATACCCATCTTCATCGGCATTATGGCGCTCATTTTTTACCTGACCTTTGATTCCATCGGCGGGCTTTTAAGCGGCCTCATGGAGGACGGCATCGCAGCGGTCACAGACCTTGCCGACGCGGGGCTTACCGCCGCAAACGTCTCCCCGTGGATGCACTCCTTTATCATTGACGGCGTGTTTACAGGCGTTGGCAGCGTGCTGTCCTTCCTGCCCGTCATTGTAATCCTCTTCTTTTTCCTGTCCATATTGGAAGACTCCGGCTATATGGCGCGCGTCGCGTTTGTCATGGATAGCTCCCTGCGTAAAATCGGCCTTTCAGGCCGCTCCTTCGTGCCGATGCTGATTGGCTTTGGCTGCAGCGTACCGGCAATTATGTCTGCGCGCACCCTTGCAAGCGACAGGGACAGGAAGCTTACGATTCTCATTACGCCGTTTATGTCGTGCGGGGCAAAGGTGCCGATTTACGCGCTGTTTACCGCCGCGTTTTTTGTAAAAAACCAGGCCCTTGTAATGACCTCCCTTTATGTGCTGGGCATTATTGTGGCAATCGTCACCGGCCTGATTCTCAAAAAGACGATTTTCAAAGGCAATCCCGTGCCGTTTGTGCTCGAGCTGCCCGCCTACCGCCTGCCCTCGCCAAAGAGCGTGCTGCTGCACATGTGGGATAAGGCAAAAGACTTTCTGGTACGCGCGTTCACCATCATTTTCATCGCGAGCATCATCATCTGGTTCCTGCAGTCCTTTGACTTCCAGTTCAATTTCGTAACCGATAATTCCACCAGCATCCTCGCGGGCATCGGCAAGGCCGTCGCGCCCATATTCGCGCCCCTTGGCTTTGGCAACTGGCAGTCCGCCACAGCGCTCATTACCGGTTTATCCGCCAAGGAAACGGTTATAAGTACATTGTCGGTACTTACCGGCGGCGAACAAATGCTGACCTCGCTTTTCACGCCGCTCTCGGCTTATGCGTTCCTGTCCTTCGTACTGCTGTATATGCCGTGCGTTGCGGCTCTTGCGACCACAAAGCGCGAGCTTGGCGGAAAGAATGCGGCCCTTACCATGCTCTATCAAACGTGCGTTGCCTGGGTGATCGCGTTCCTTATTTTCCAGGTCGGTTCGCTGTTTCTCGGTTAAGTCCCTTCACCGGAGGCTTACAATTATGGTTGAGATTATTTTGGCGGTCGTCATCGTTGCCGCTGTCGCGGCGGCAGTCACCTATATCGTCAAAAAAAAGAAAAAGGGCGAGTGCGTCGGATGCAGCGAGTGTAACCGCGCAGCCGGATGCAGCGGTTGCCCCCACAATAAAACCAGGTCTCCGAAATAATAACTTTTGGAGGTTTCTTTTTTATGGTACAAACTTTAAATTATGACAAATGGGCCGATACGGCGTATACGCTGCACATGCTCGCGCAAATGATGGGCAAGGTAAAGCTTGTGCGGATGCCCGCGCAGCCGGAATGGGGCCACGTAGTGCTCGATTTCACGGCGCAGGGGCTAACCACAGGGCTGATTCCCAATGGAGAGCGCAGCTTTACGATTTCGCTTAACCTTGACACCTCCACCGTTTTCACACAGACGGTTTCCGGCGATACGGCTGGTTTTTCGCTCCGCAACAATACGTCGGTCAGCGAGTATTACAACGATTTCAAAAAGATGCTCGGCATCCTCGTGTGCGATACGGTGATCAACGAAGTCCCGCAGGAAATGAGCACCAAAACCCCATTTTACGACGATACGGATAAGCGCAACTACGACGCGTGCGCGGCAAAGGACTTTTTCAGCATGTACGTATACGCGCGCAACCGCCTGCTTGAATTTGTCTCGCCCTTCCGTGGCAAAAAGGTGATTCCTTCGTTTTTCTGGGGAACCTTTGACGTGTCCGCCATCCTGTTTTCCGGCAAGCCCAGCCCATTTTCCGGCGGCGGTGTGATCGAGCAAAACGGATTTGACGAGCAGTTTATGGAATTTGGCTTCTGGGCGGGCGACGAAACCCTCCCCGCGCCCTCGTTTTTCATCATGCCCTACCCGTTCATCAAGGACGATCTTGGGCAGGAAAGGCTGAAGCCGGATAAGGCAATATGGAGCACCCAGAAAATGGAATACTTCCTGACGCTGGACGACGCGCTTTCCACTCCCGATCCGGATCAGGCAATCAGGGATTTCTTCCAGAACGCGTTTGACGTGGTCACAAAGCACGAGCAGTGGGATTGTATCGATTGGTTCACAAAACCCCTCTTAATCCCTGAATACAGGCACAACGTAAAATAAGCAATCAAGGTTAGCCGTATGAGAAAACAAAGAATCCTGAAAATCGTCATACTTGTGGTTGTGGCCGCACTCCTGTGCGCGGTTTTCATTTACCTCAGCACAGGCAATTACGGGGCCTCCGGCGCTGCGAAAGACGCTCTGACGTCCGGCGGCGGCGTGACGGTGACGCAGACAGATCAAACCATTGCATTGATTCCTGATCAAAATGAGGGCAATAACGCTTTGATATTCTATCCCGGCGGCAAAGTGGACGCAGAGGCTTACGCCCTGCTCGCCCGCGACATCGCCGCACAGGGCGTTTCCTGCTTTATCGTGAAAATGCCTTTCGACCTTGCGGTTTTTGGCAGCGGCAGCGCAAAAGGCGTGATCGACCAGAACCCCGGAATTGAAAACTGGTATATCGGCGGGCACTCGCTCGGCGGGGTTATGGCTGCAAATTACGCCGCAAAAGACGGGCGGATCAAGGGAATCGTGTTTTTGGCCTCCTATCCAAATTCCGACCTCTCCGCAAGCGGATTGAAGGCAATCAGCCTCACCGCCTCAGAAGACCAGGTGCTGAATTGGGATAAATACAACGAAGCGCTCGTGAATTTCCCCGCAGATACGCTCTACCAGGAAATCGACGGCGGCAACCATTCCGGCTTTGGCAGCTACGGTCACCAGAACGGAGACGGCGAAGCGCTCATTTCAAACAAAGTGCAGCAGCAAATAGCCGCTGATGCAATCGTGGATTGGATCGCGGCGCAAAGCAATGCTTGATAAAAAATAAAAGCGCGGGTTCCGCGCTTTTTTAGTTTAAATAATTACCTGCAACCTGGTTTGCCGGCACGTTTATGCCTGGAGAAATGTTATAGATGAGGGAAATCATTCCTCAAATGGCAAATTCAATTCCAAATGATAGTACAAATTAATATCACGGATCAAATCATCAACGGATTCTGGCGATAGTTCCTCCAGCCATTCCTTTAGTTCATTTATCGTGATTATTTCTTCGATTGCTTTTTGATATCGTTCTTTAATAACCCGCATTCCGCCTGAACGTTGTTCGATATATTCCTCTAATTCTTTTTCAATTTGTTCCTTGGAATTAATAGTTTTAATAACAAAAGTGATCGGAAAATGCAGTACCTTATCAATATCCAGTAAATATTTATCGTAATTATTGACTTCCGTAACCTGGAAAAATCTGCCCAATGGCCTTAATACAAAATCTATACCACCATCATTCGCATTTGTGCGCCCGGTTTTATACAAGGCTAAATACTCTTCTTCTAACTCGTCTACGGTATAACCAATGTAAATTTTAATTTTGCTGTAATGGTTTTTCAAGATTGAATATGATATGATTTCAAATATCCTCGCCTCTGCTTTTTCATCTAGTAAATCACAAAGCTTGGCTTTTTTTGTCGCGCAGGAATCTGTCTTAATCAGCTCGTCGAGGTCTCCTAATAGTTTGTTGTCCTTTAACTGGAGCAAATTAATGTATTCTTCAATGATTTTAATTGCGCATTTTGATAGATCGACGCCGTCTGCATATAAATAATCGATATGTATCTCATATTTTCCGGAATTATTAATAATCAAATCATTTGCATGTTTCGAAACAATTTTACTCTTAAACTCACCGTTAACCCGTGAATTGAGCGCGTGATTTTGAAGTTTATTGCCACCATATAAGCTTCGATAGAATGCGAATAATTTTGTATACTCGTATCCTTCAAAATCCCTGTATTCCTCAGGTTTGTTATAATAATCTTTTTGGTAAAAATGTAAGATGGCATAAATCGCATAAATGTTGCCTAAACTTCTTCTGGATTTACTATTCCCATAAATAGCGCCTGTTTTTAAATCAATATACCTTAAAAGCGGGCTGCTATCAAATAAGGCATCAATATCGATCTCCGGCTGGTCTATGAATTCCTCCTGCAAGATCGCTTTTACAAATTCTTTCATTTGTTTACTCCTCATACAACAAATTATTTTCAATGACGTTTGCATGGTCAAGTTTTGACTTGTTTTTCGTTTTGCGTGATTTATCTTTTTTCAACAGTTCGCCATGATACTCAAGTGTTACTCCAGCGCGCCTTAGTCCAATTTTGTAATAATCGATGTTGTTATCAATTCCAATCGAATAACGTCCCAATCTTCTTGCGACTGCCGACGTGGTAAAAGATCCGCTGAACGGATCCAATATAATATCACCTTCTTTACTGGAAGTCGTAATGATTCTTTCCAGTAACTTTTCCGGCTTTTGAGTAGGATGGTTTTCGTACTCCTCCATCCTGAATCTAACCCTGTTAAACTCCCATACATTCCCCGGAATCTTTTTTGTACCATAAGGCTGCGGAGGCGTTTTTCTGTAATCGATTAGCTTTCTTTGGGCGCCCGTCTTCGTTTCTACAGCAATATCTTCATAATTAAAAACATACTGTGAACTTGAATTATGTGTGATCATCAAAATAGGCTCATATAGTGATCCAAAGCGCTTTTTTGATTGCACGCCGGATGAATCATAAGTCCAGATAATTCTGTTTATCACATAATATTTTTCATCGACATACCTGTCTAATATAGGCATATATTGTGTTGACGACATAAAATACATCGTGCCATTTGGTTTCAGGATACGCATGCACTCATCGATCCATAATTTACACCATTCAAAATACGCGCTTATGTCATTCCATTTGTCATTGGAAATACCAAAATCCTTCCCAATCCCGTATGGCGGATCGGCGAAAATTAAGTGAACGCTGTCGGATTCTATTTTTCTTAAAACATCGATACAATCTCCATGAATCACGCATGAAAATTCGTCCTCCAACAGCTCAATATCCTCTCTGTTGGTAAATACATTCTCCATCTGTAACACCTCAATTAAATAATAACATATCTATATGCCATTTCAAAGTCAGGAAAACAAAGGATTACCGCCTGTGTCCTGGCCGGCAAAGCAGTCAGCATTTAAAAAAGCGCGGGTTCCGCGCTTTTTACTTTTTATCACGATACATTTCAAATGCTTTAAGCAAGGTGCTAAGAGTACTCTTATCTAACGTTCGAACAAGATCATAAAGCCTAAGTAAATCTTCATTGCTCATTTTCTCGCCCAATAAATTTGATATTCTATCGAGTGGTTCATTTACAGGACGATCAATATTGAAAAATTCTGATAATGTCAATCCATAATATTTGCAGATCGTATTTATGCTACTAACCGTCGGCATTTTTTGTTGGCGCAACAAATTAGACAAATACGATGTTTGATGTCCCATCAATTCGCTTAATGTTCTCAAGCTTTTATTGCTATCTGTCTTCAACAATTCCTTGATTCTATTTAAGACAAATTTTTTCAGACGTTGCTCTGCATCACTCATAATAAATATAGTATAGATTTACATTAAATATAATTGTCATCTTTAGATTGCATTATTGACATCTTTAAAGTACAATAATATCAACCCACAACCGCGCGCGCTTCGGTGCAGGCTGTCTATCCAAAACCCCAACATCATCCAGTCTACACCCTTCCGCGCCGCCCGTGGGTTAAATTACCGGGAAAGCAACAAATTTTAATGCGCATTTGTTGCAATACCGGCACAAATTGCAGGAGCGGGCGCCCTGTCCCCGCGCTGCCAAAAAGGAGTGCCTGTTATGGAACAGATGGAAGAGGGCGGCTGTATCTTTTACGACAACCGCAAAAAACGCAATCTGGCTGCCGACCATAAATTGTGCGACGCGCTCCGTTTGCAGGTTGCATATTTATTCAGGCGCCACCATGTGATCGATTTTTTGGTGCTGGACAGCTCGGACTCCGATATTGTTTTCAGCAGCATCGTGGACGAATACAGGAAAAGCATACGCCGCAGCACAAAAATATCCTGCACCATATATTTCAAGAACTTTTGCGGAAATCTGCACAATTACCATACCAATTTCAACTGCATGGCCCGCTACGACGATATTTTGAAAGCGGTGGATTGCGTCGTCCGGCAATCCACCCGCCTATTGCTGCTGGACGACGGCACCCTGCAAAAGCCTTATATTTACGAGCTTGCAGACAGCATGAAAATACCCATCTATATTGTCGATCCCACCCGCCAGACCTTCCGGGTAAAGCATCAGGCAGGTTACAGCGATTCTTTGAAGCAGGCGTTTCTCAACGTGCGGGCGTTACGCGCCATCGTCCCCCACAACCTCAAAAAGCGTCTTGCCGCTTTGAAAGGCGGCCTTACGGGAGTCAACGACCAAATACACCATTGGGAAATGGTGGAAATCCTGCAAGGGCGCGAGCCGGGCAGGGGCGTTTTATTTAAACGGCTTTTCCAGGCGACGGCGGTGAAGCTGAAACAGGAAATACGCGTTGTCAGCGCTCTTCTGGAATATGGGGACAAGCGCCTGAACGCGCTGTATTGGAAGGCGAAGGAAGCGGATGAGGAAGCGCGCGAAATCTTTTATGTAGAAAGCTCGGAGGTGTTTACATACCCTTATTATGGCAACCCCGGGCTTTCCCCCGAAACAACCGGCATCATATTGGAAGCAGACAAAACCGTGCTCCGTTTCCGCAAAGCCTTCAACAAAAAGTCCGCCGCGCGGGGCGGCTTTACCATCAAAGGAACGCTTTTTATCATCCGCTGACAACGCCCATACGCAAAAAAGGATATTGCATATGCAATATCCTTTTTCTTTTCATACAGTTCTGCACATCGTCCATGCCTTGCGTGGCTTTGGACGGTTCTTACAGCTTGTCCTGCTTCACCGCCTCTATCAGCCCGCCCGATGAAATGATATCCTGGATAAACTCCGGGAACGGCTGCGCCTGATAGCTTTTTCCGCTCGTCAGGTCGTGGATTGCTCCGGTGGAAAAATCAACCTCCACCTCGTCGCCGTTTTTGATCTCGTCCGCAGCCTGCTCGCATTCCAAAATCGGCAGCCCGATATTGATGGAGTTGCGGTAGAAGATGCGCGCAAAGCTCTTCGCGATCACGCAGCTGATGCCCGCTTCCTTGATCGCAATCGGCGCGTGCTCGCGCGAGGAGCCGCAGCCAAAATTCTTTTCGCCGACCATAATGTCGCCCTGCTTCACCTTCTTGATAAATTCTGTATCGATATCCTCCATGCAGTGGGAGGCAAGCTCCTTCGGATCGGAGGTGTTGAGGTAGCGTGCGGGTATGATTACGTCCGTATCGATATTATCCCCATATTTAAAAACTGTGCCTTTTGCTTTCATACTATCAAACTCCCTTTCTCAGATATCCGTTGGCGAAGCAATCCTGCCCGCAATCGCGCTTGCCGCGGCGACCTCCGGGCTAGCAAGGTATACTTCCGATTTCACATGCCCCATTCTTCCCACAAAATTCCTGTTTGTGGTCGCAACCGCACGCTCGCCCTCAGCGAGGATGCCGCAGTGCCCTCCCAGGCACGGCCCGCAGGTAGGCGTGGAAACCGCGCATCCCGCCTCTACAAATATCTTCAGCAGGCCCTCTTCCATTGCCTGCAAATAAATCTTCTGGGTTGCCGGGAAGATAATCGTGCGTACGTTCTTTGCTACCTTCCTTCCAACCATGATTTCCGCGGCGGCGCGCAGGTCGCTGATCCTGCCGTTTGTGCACGAGCCAATCACAACCTGGTCGATTTTAATGTCGCCCACCTCGTCGATTGTCTTTGTGTTTTCCGGCAGGTGCGGGAACGAAACCGTGGATTTGATTTGCGACAAATCCAAGTCGATCACGCGGGCATAATCCGCGTCCGCGTCCGGCGTATAAACCTTGAACTCCCTGTCGGAATGCTCCCTGATGTATTCGATGGTCTGGTCGTCCACCTCAAAAATACCGTTTTTGCCGCCCGCCTCTATCGCCATGTTCGCAATGCACAGGCGGTCGTCCATCGTGAGGGAGGCAAGCCCTTCTCCGCCAAATTCCATGGACTGGTAAAGCGCCCCGTCCACGCCGATCATGCCAATGATATGCAAAATCACGTCCTTGCCGCTGACATATTTTTTCAGCTCGCCACGGAGGTTAAAGCGGATTGTCGGCGGAACCTTCAGCCACACCTTGCCCGTTGCCATTGCAGCCGCCATATCTGTAGAGCCAACCCCCGTGGAAAACGCGCCCAGCGCGCCGTAGGTGCAGGTGTGCGAGTCCGCGCCGATCACTGCGTCGCCCGCCACCACAAGGCCCTTTTCCGGCAATAGCGCGTGCTCGATGCCCATTTCCCCAACGTCGAAGAAATTGACGATGCCGTGCCTGCCTGCAAATTCACGTACCAGCTTGCACTGCTCGGCAGCCTTAATGTCCTTGTTTGGCGTAAAGTGATCCATAACGAGCGCGATCTTGTTTTTATCAAACACTTCCTTGCCCGTCTTATTAAATTCACGAATGGCGACGGGGGCTGTGATGTCGTTCCCAAGAACCATGTCCAGGTTCACGGAAATGAGCTGCCCCGTGGTGGTGCTGGGAAGGCCCGCGTGAGCCGCCAGTATTTTTTGCGTCATTGTCATGCCCATAAATTTTATACTCTCCTTTATTCTTGTATCATACAGCGATATCACTCCAGGCAGGTTATGCAAAACCTGCGATAAATTGCCGTAACCATTATACCATAACAGCCTAAGCCTGTTTTATACCTTGTCAAGCGTCAGCTTGTACTCGATCGAATCGGTGAGTGCAAGGAAACTCGCCTCGATGATATCGGTGGAAACGCCCACCGTATTCCATGTGTGCTTCCCGTCCGTGGATTCGATCAAAACGCGCACCTTTGCCGCCGTCGTCGCCGAGCTTTCCAGCACGCGCACCTTGTAGTCCGCAAGGCGCATGTCCTCGAGCGACGGATAGAAACCCTTAAGCGCATTTCTCAGCGCAAGGTCAAGCGCATGCACCGGGCCGTCGCCCTCCGCGCCTGTAATGCGGGATTCCTCTCCCACCTTTACCTTAATGATCGCCGAGGACGGATACTCCTGGTTGGTAAGCGGCTGCTCGCCGATAATCTTGAAGTATTCCAGTGCAAAATACTGCTTGTATTTTCCAAGCAGCCTTCTGATCACAAGCTCAAAGCTCTGCTCCGCCGCCTCAAACTGGTATCCCTCAAATTCAAGCTGTTTCAGCCTGTCCACAAGCTCGCCCACCACAGGGTCTTTGACCGTAACGGCAGGATCCACACGCTGTATCTTTTTGATCAGCGTCGCCTTGCCGGAAACCTCGCTCATCAGGAACCTGCGGTTATTGCCTACCTTTTGCGGATCCACGTGCTCAAAGCTCTCGCGAATCTTTTTCACGCCGTCAATGTGCATTCCGCCCTTGTGCGCGAATGCGCTCGAGCCCACATAGGGGCTGGAGGAAGGCAGCCAGATGTTTGATATATCTGCAATCCTGCGCGCCGTTTCCGTCAGGTTTTTGAGGTTCTCTTCTCCAAGAACCTCATATCCCCGTTTCAATTCCAGATTGGGAATAACCGTGGAAAGGTTGGCGTTTCCGCAGCGCTCGCCAAAGCCGATAAACGTGCCCTGCACCTGCCGCGCGCCCGCCTCTACTGCAAACATGGTCTGCGCTACCGCCATGCCCGTATCGTTGTGGCAATGGATGCCAACCTGCACGCCCGGAAATTCACAAACGGCTTTTTGCGTCACGTCCCCAATATCCGTGGGAAACGTCCCGCCGTTCGTATCGCACAGGCAAAGCACGTCCGCGCCGCCGCGCACTGCCGCGGCAAGCGCGAGGAACGCGTATTCGGGGTTTGCCTTAAACCCGTCAAAAAAGTGCTCCGCGTCAAATACCACGTATTTGTCGTGCCGCTTCATATATGCAACCGTGCTCTCGATCATGGAAAGATTCTCTTCCAAAGTGGTGTTAATCACCTTTTCCACGTGGAGATCCCAGCACTTCCCAAAAATGGAAACCGCGGGGGTATCCGCTTCCAGAAGGCTTTTGACGTTGGAATCCTCCTCCGGTAAAATGTTCTTGCGGCGGGTGCTCCCAAACGCGCAAAGCTGTGCGTGCTGCTGCTTTTCCCCTTTGAGCCTGCGGAAAAATTCCAGATCTTTGGGGTTGGAGGCGGGGTTCCCCGCCTCGATGTAGTCGATTCCCAGCCCGTCGAGCGCGCGGACAATATTCAGCTTGTCCTCCACCGAGAAGGCGATGCCTTCCCCCTGCATCCCGTCGCGCAGTGTAGAGTCGAACGTATATACTTTCTTGCTCATTCAAATACTCCTTTTTTAAACGCGGCAGGCACGTACAGGTATGTGATATCGTTCGCGACGCACTTGCAATCAGCACTTGCCGGCGGACACACGGGATGCCGCAATGAGGAGCCGTATCGCGTTGAATTACAGTTGCTCCAACAGGTGGATGCAGAGCGCCGTACATCGTTTCTCTTTCCTGAGTTGTACGGCGCGTCTCCAAAGAGCGGCATCTTGTGCGTCCGCCTTTGCGTCCGCGAATAATATTACGTGCACCATCGTGCGTGTGTTTACGCGCCTAACAGCTTGTTGATCGCGTTGACATATGCCAGCATGGAAGCTTCGATAATGTCCGTCGAGAGGCCGCGGCCCGTAACCGTCCTTCCCTCAGACGAAACCTTGACCACTACCTCGCCCAGCGCGTCCTCGCCGTGGGACACCGCGTTAATCTTGTAGTTATTGAGCTGCAGGGGCATCTTTACGATGTTCTCTATCGCCTGGTATGCCGCGTCGATCGGCCCGTCGCCCAGCGCTACCTGTTCCTGCTCCGCGCCGCTCATGTCCTCCAGTGTGATGTTTGCAGTTGCCTGTATCGTGTTTCCGCTGTTCACAACAAACTGTTTCAGGCGGAAGTGCTCCACAACCTTTGCGGCCTTCTGCGCGACCAAAGCTTCCACGTCGTATTCCGTGACCTCTTTTTTCTTGTCGCACAAATCCTTGAATTCTACGAACGCCGCGTCCAGCTCTTCCTTGCTGAGGTTATAGCCCAGCTCTTTCAGGAAGTCGTCAAACGCATGCCTTCCAGAATGCTTGCCCAGCACCATTTTGTTTGTAGTGAGTCCAACCGATTCCGGCGTCATGATTTCGTATGTCTCGCGTTTTGCCAGTACGCCGTGCTGGTGGATGCCGCTTTCGTGCGCGAACGCGTTCGCCCCTACGATTGCCTTGTTCGGCGGGATCGATACGCCGATAATCTTGGACAACAGGCGCGAAGAGCGGTAAATCTGCCTGGTGTTGATGTTCGTGTCCGCGTCGAACAAATTCCTGCGGGTGTGCAGCGCCATTACGATCTCTTCCAGCGATGCGTTGCCCGCCCGCTCTCCAATTCCGTTGATCGTGCATTCCACCTGCGTAGCGCCCGCGCCAACGGAGGCTACGGAGTTTGCGACGCCCATTCCCAGGTCGTCGTGGCAGTGCACGGAAATATCGATGTCGTCAATGCCCTCCACGTTCTTTTTCAGGTAGGCAATCAGGTCGTACATCTCCTGCGGCAATGCGTAACCCACCGTGTCCGGGATGTTGACCGTCGTTGCACCTGCTTCAATCGCAGTCCGCACGGCGCGCGCCAGGAATTCCTTGTCGCTCCTCGAAGCGTCCTCCGCCGAAAATTCAATGTCAGACACAAGCTTTTTCGCATAGGATACCGATTCCCTGATATGCGTCAGTACCTGCTCCTCAGTCATTTTCAGTTTATATTCCATATGCAGCGGGGAGGTCGCCAAAAAGATGTGTATCCTTGGCGAAACCGCGCTTTTGAGCGCCTCATAGGATGCGTCGATGTCCTTTTGCACTGCGCGGGATAAAGAAGCGATCGTGCTGTTCTTGATCGTTTTTGCGACTGTCTCCACGCTTTTAAAGTCTCCCGGCGAGGAAACCGCAAAGCCCGCTTCAATCACGTCTACCTTCAGCAGCTCCAGCTGCCTTGCAATCTCGATCTTTTCCGACAGGTTCATGCTGCATCCCGGAGATTGCTCCCCGTCGCGCAGTGTGGTATCAAATATTTTAATGGTTTTCATAATCATATACTCCTTTTTAACTTGCAATTTCTATTTTACAGCCTATGCTTGCTTGTTCGCTTAGCGTGCATAGAGCGGATGCAATTCAAGGCAAACCGAGCGACCGAGGCAGGCGTATTATAACATACGCCGACGATGGAAGCCGAAGGTTTAACGCAGAAGTGCGCCGCGCTATGTGCGCGCTACTTAAGCACCGCGCCGGTGTCTGCGCCCTGTACCATCCTTGCGTACCTCGCGAGCCAGCCGTGCGATACCTTCGCCGGCATGAGCCGCGAGCCCGTAAGTCGTTTTGCAAGTTCATCTGAATCCACCTTCAGATTAATTGAGTATGCGTTAATATCGATTTCTATAATATCGCCCTCCTGCACATAAGCAATGAGTCCGCCTGCGGCGGCCTCCGGGGAAACATGGCCGATTGCCGCGCCGCGCGACGCTCCGGAAAACCTTCCGTCCGTAATCAGCGCAACCTCCTTATCCAGCCCCATTCCTGCCAGGTTAGAGGTGGGGGCCAGCATTTCCCGCATTCCCGGGCCGCCCTTTGGCCCTTCGTAACGGATCACCACCACATCGCCTTTTTTGATCGTTCCCGCAAGGATCGCTTCGTTCGCTTCTTCCTCACTGTCAAACACGCGCGCCCTGCATGTGCTTTTCATCATTTCAGGCGCAACCGCCGCGCGCTTTACCACGCAGCCCCTGGGCGCCAGGTTTCCATACAGGATCGCAATGCCGCCGGTTTTAGAGTACGGATTATCTACAGGGCGGATTACATCTCCTGTGCGCCTTGCGTTTTTGATGCGTCCCATAGTAGTCCCGTCCACTGTTTGGGTATCCAGTATGAGGCCCTTTTTATGGATTTCCGCCATCACCGCAGGTATCCCGCCGCATTCGTTGAGCTCTTCGATATAGTGGTGCCCCGCCGGCGCCAGATGGCAGATGTTCGGCGTTTTTTCACTGATTTCGTTTACCTCGTGCAAATCGATTTCAATGCCGCACTCGTGTGCGATTGCCGGCAGGTGCAGCATACTGTTCGTGCTGCAACCAAGCGCCATATCCACTGTAATCGCATTATGGAACGCGTCCTTTGTCATGATGTCCCTGGGTTTTACGTCCTGCTCCACCAGCTTCATCACCTGCATCCCCGCATGCTTTGCAAGCACCGTGCGCGCAGACATCACCGCCGGTATTGTTCCATTGCCCGGCAACGCCATTCCCAAAACCTCGCACAGGCAGTTCATGGAGTTTGCCGTATACATCCCCGAGCAGCTGCCACAGCTTGGGCAGGCCTTCTGCTCGAACGCCTCCAGTTCCTCATCGCTGAGGGTGCCGTTTGCGTTCGCGCCCACCGCCTCAAACATACTCGACAGGCTCGTTTTCTGTTCCCGGAACCTTCCCGCCAGCATCGGCCCGCCCGAGCAAACGATTGCCGGAACGTTAACCCGTGCTGCTGCCATCAGCATACCCGGAACGATCTTATCACAGTTGGGCACCAGCACCGCTCCGTCAAACGCATGGGCAATGAGCAGCGTTTCCACACTGTCCGCTATAAGCTCGCGCGACGGCAGGGAATAGTGCATCCCCATGTGGTTCATGGCAATCCCGTCGCACACGCCGATTGCGGGCACCTGGATGGGCGTTCCTCCCGCCATGCGGATGCCGTCAGCCGCGGCGCGCGCCACCGTATCAAGGTGCAAATGGCCCGGAATCACCTCGCTCTGCGCGTTCACGACCGCGATAATCGGCCGTTCCAGTTCTTCCTTTGTGAGGCCCAGCGCATACAGCAGGGAGCGGTGCGGCGCACGCTGTGCGCCTGTTTTAATGTTGTCACTGTTCATATTGTTCTCCATCGTTCATAAGCTTTTGCCCGGGGATAAGCCCGTTGCGGTTCGCCTTGCCCGGCACCCCCGCAATTTCCGGCTTATCGCCCGGCCGAAATCACACGGTTTCCTTATTTCTTGTTGTGCCAGCTCATTTTTCCCCGCAGCTCCTCGCCCGTCTTCTCGAGCTGGGATTCCTTGCCGATGTTGCGCATCGCGATAAAGTGCGGGCGCTTTACCTGGTTTTCAAGCATCCAGTCGCGTGCGAACGTTCCGTCCTGGATTTCCGAAAGTACCTTTTTCATTTCTTTGCGCGTATCCTCAGTAATAATCCGCTTGCCCGTCACATAATCGCCGTATTCCGCCGTATCAGAGATCGAGTAACGCATTCTGGAAAGCCCGCCCTCAAAAATCAGGTCTACGATCAGCTTCATTTCGTGGCAGCATTCAAAGTATGCCATTTCCGGCGCGTAGCCCGCCGCTACAAGCGTGTCGAAGCCCGCTTTAATCAGCTCAGATACGCCGCCGCACAATACGGCCTGCTCGCCGAAGAGGTCTGTCTCCGTTTCTTCGCGGAAGGTTGTTTCAAAAATACCCGCACGGCCTCCGCCGATGCCGCTCGCATAGGCAAGCGCGAGGTCTTTCGCCTTACCCGTCGCATCCTGGTGGATCGCAATCAGACAGGGCACGCCCTTGCCTTCAAGGAACTGGCTTCTTACCGTGTGGCCGGGCCCTTTTGGAGCAACCATCCAAACGTCAACATCCTTTGGCGGAACGATCTGTCCAAAGTGGATGTTAAATCCATGTGCAAATACGAGGGATTTCCCTTCTGTCATATAGGGAGCGATTCCTTCGTAGATTTTTCCCTGCTTTTCATCCGGCACGAGGATCATAACGATATCCGCAGCCTTCGCGGCGTCCTCCGCTGTCATTACCCTGAGGCCGGCTTCCTCTGCG
Organism: Christensenella hongkongensis; assembly: GCF_000981035.1. Lineage (GTDB taxonomy): Bacteria > Bacillota > Clostridia > Christensenellales > Christensenellaceae > Christensenella > Christensenella hongkongensis. The sequence continues at coordinate 22,468 of NZ_LAYJ01000112.1, read as the reverse complement.
GATTTCCACGAACGGCTTCCTTCATACAGCCCGACGACAACGTCCACGCCGCTCTCCTTCAAATTCTGCGCATGCGCGTGTCCCTGGCTGCCATAGCCGATAATCGCAACGGTTTTACCCTTGAGGAGTGAAAGGTTACAGTCCCTGTCGTAGTACATTTTCATTTCCATTTGTTTTGCCTCCAAAATTATTATTTAGAATATATTCTGATATCAAAAGCGATATCTTAGTTGTCCTCATGCAGCGAGCAGGTTCCGCGCTGCAGCGCCGTTATTCCCGTACGCGACATTTCTATAATCCCATATTCGTCGAGCAGCTTCAGCAGCGCTTCGTTTTTTTCCGGCGTTCCGGAAAGCTCGATGATCATAGAGTCGATACAGATATCAACGATCTTCGTGCGGAAAATATCGCACAGCTCTATAATGCTGGCCCTCTTTTCCGCGCTCGAATTTACTTTTACGAGCACAAGCTCTTTATAAACCGAGTTTTTGGAACGCAGGCCTGCGATCTTTACAACGTCGATCAGCTTTGCAAGCTGCTTTTTGATCTGTTCAAGCTCCGCTTCGTCCCCTACAAGCTCTATCGTAATGCGCGACACCTTTGGATCGTGCGTCTCGCCGACGGAAAGGGAACGTATGTTGTATCCCCTGCGTGAAAACAGGCCCGTTACCTTGGAAAGTACGCCCGATGTATTTTTGACCAGTACGGACAGCACATATCTTCTAATCATAAATCATTCTCCTTCGCGGTTTGCTTCTCTACATTATTATATAGCCAACCTCTGCCCCGACTCAATTATTTTTCCAGATCCAGGATAATATTATCGAGTGGTTGTCCTCCCGGAACCATTGGCAGTACATTTTCATCCTCATGGATGTCACATTTCACGATCACCGGCCCTTTGTGCGCAAAAGCCTTTTTAAACGCGCCTTTCAGGTCCTTTTCGTCCGAAATATCCACGCCGTACGCGCCAAACGCTTCAGCCAGCTTCACATAATCCGTAGGATTGTTGAGCGTCGTCTGCGAATAACGCTTGTCAAAGAACAGCTTCTGCCACTGGCGAACCATCCCCAGCACATTATTATTGAGTATCAGTATCATGATCGGCAGCTGATGCTTCACGGCAGTCACAATTTCCTGCAAATTCATATGGAAGCTTCCATCTCCCGCAATGTTTACCACCTGCTTGCCTGTGCCAACCGCAGCGCCCATCGCCGCTCCCATGCCAAAGCCCATCGTGCCGAGTCCGCCGGATGTAATCAACTGGCGCGGATGCTCTATCTTCAGAAACTGTGCAGACCACATCTGGTGCTGCCCCACCTCGGTCGTAAACACCGTATCCTCCGGCGCGGCCTCCTGCATTGCCTGTATGATCTTTTTGGGAAACCTCGCGTTCCTTGTGGCCCTGTCCAGCGGATAGCTCCGTTTCCAGTGCCTCACCTGCTCCATCCAGGTGCCGTCCGTTTTCTGCTCGAGCTGCGGCAGTAAAGCATCCAGCACATCCTTTGCGTTTCCCGTCACCTCATAATCGGCAGAGATATTTTTGTTGATTTCCGCTGGATCCACGTCAATGTGCAGCACCTTTGCCTGCGTCGCAAATTTTGTCCTGTCCGACGTTACGCGCTCTGAGAACCGCGCGCCGATCGCAATCAGCAAATCACAATTCGAAACGCACATCGCGGAGGTTTTCGTACCGTGCATTCCCACCATTCCGGTATACTTCATATCGCTTGCGGGAAAAGCGCCCATGCCCATCAGCGTCATCGTAACCGGTGCGTTCAATTTTTCCGCCAGCTCTTTAACCTCTTGTTCCGCCTCCGCCGCAATCACGCCACCTCCAACAAAGATAAAAGGCTTTTTGCTTTCATTGATCGCTTCGGCAGCGGCCTTGATGTCATCCTCGCTGAACGCATTTTTATGCTCGATCGCCTTGGGCTTTTCCGGCGTGTATTCGCCCTCGCCAACCGTTACGTCTTTTGTAACATCCACCAGCACCGGGCCCGGCCTGCCGCTTTGCGCGATATAGAAGGCTTCGCGGATCGCAGGAGCCAGATCTTCGATCTCTTTTACGATCACATTGTGCTTGGTAATCGGGATCGTAACGCCTGTAATATCGATTTCCTGAAAACTGTCTTTCCCGAGATTTTTCTTCTCCACATTTCCAGTGATCGCCACCATGGGTACGGAATCCATATATGCCGTCGCGATTCCCGTTACCAGGTTCGTCGCGCCGGGGCCGCTTGTCGCAAATACAACGCCCGGTTTTCCTGTCGCCCGCGCGTAGCCGTCGGCGGCATGCGCCGCGTGCTGCTCGTGGCAGGTCAGGATATGGTTGATTTCAGGATAGTCATACAAGGCGTTATAGAGCGCGATGACCGTGCCGCCCGGGAATCCGAACACGGTATCTACATTTTGCTCCTTCAAACACTCCATGATGATTTGTGCGCCTGTTAATTTCACTGTACTTTCCCTCCAAATTCTTCTTTCGCATTTCCAACAAAAAAGGCCTGCGCTTATTTGCGCAGGCCTTTGAATTATCTCTTAATTCCTCAGTCCTTACTCATGCCGCCTTGGCACAACCGCAATAAGCCTTATTCGCCTCGCTAATAATGACGACGCTAATAAGGTTAATAAGGACAAGGATGAAATTGTAAGAAACTTGCTGATTCATTTTCTTACTTCCTTTTCATTTCTGGTACTTATGATAATGCTATTCTTATTCTATGTCAACATTTTTTTCGAAATTCAAACAAAATAATTGCAAAATGTGTGGCTTTATATTAGAATAATCTTTGTAACTTGTTTACAGGCGTTCTTGTCCCATGGCAGCTTACAGCCGCTTTTCCCAAGTTATGCAGGGCGGGGGAAAACTGAATCAGTATTTTAATGCACCTGTAGCTCAGCAGGATAGAGCGTTCGCCTCCTAAGCGAAAGGCCCCGCGTTCGAATCGCGGCAGGTGCGCCATTACCGCAGATTTTGAGGATCTGCGGTACTTTTTTTATTTCTTTTTTCATCCAATATTCGTTTGCATAATAGATGAATATCTATTATTTAAATTTGATGCAAAGAGAATTAGCTTACCCTGTAAGGGTTCGCATAGCGGCATAAATTCTCTACACCCTTTCTGTTCCATCCCTTCACAGGGAATGACGGCTGTTGCTGTTGATGCAATACCGCAGACTGCATTTATCCTCAGGGCCATCCTCTAAACATGTCCAAGGTGCGAATCGCCTACACAGCTCCCGACCTGAATCCTGCTCATACCCATGCTGTTATCCTCATTCTCAACAATCATACGTCAGGATCAATTGGCCCGGTAAAGCTGGGCCAGTCACAGCCGTAGGCATATTCGTCCATCAAAGAATACAGCGGCGCGCCGGTCACGATGTCCACATAAAGGCCCACCCTGTGGTTGTCAAAATACTCTCCTGAGAATGCCGTCTCCGTTGCCGCTTTGTGCGTGACATTACATTGCTCCGGCATCGGCATTTTCTTTATCTCTTCATCCGACGGCTTTGTATATTTGGATGCGTCCACTTTTATCCTGTTGAATTGATAGTTTATTGCCATCTGGATAAGTATCCGTCCGGCACGGCTCATCGTTTCAAATAAAACTCCCAAAACATTAAAAAGATGTTTGGCGTACCTGCAACGGGTGTATATCTTTCAATAATAAGACTCAATACTGATAAGGGGTATATCAATGACGGTCAAAACGATTGTAGTTACTATAGCTGGGTTTATCCTATTGGCGTTAGGCGCAGTTGGCGTCGCTTTGCCCATATTGCCAACCACGCCATTTGTAATCGCGGCGGCAGGCTGCTTTACCTATATCCCTGCAATGCGGGCCCGCATTATGAAAATTCCGTTTTTTAAAGAGTATATTGAAAATTACAGTAAAAGGAAAGGACTTACCGCCAAAACGGTTGCCGGCAGCCTTGCTTTTTTGTGGGCAATGTTGATTATTTCCGGGATTATGATGAAGAAGGAATGGCTATTGCTGGTATTGATTACAGTCGGCGCGGCAGTAACCGTCCATATTCTGTGGATGGCAAAACCCAGCGGGAAGTGCCGGATTTCAAGGTCTGGTAAATCGGAGGAAGCATAATGGATAAAAAGCGTATCTTTGGATTTGTTGAAGCGGTTTTTGACATTTTATACCTTGGCGTTGTATTTATACTTGGATTGTACCTCCTTCTGAACGCCCATCAACCCTTGCAGGTTCTCTGCGGCGTCACGGCCCTTGTCCTTGTGGGGGGAGACTCGTTTCATCTGGTTCCGCGTATTTTGTCCATTGTCCAAAACAACAGGAAACGCTATCAAGGCGCGCTGGGGCGCGGAAAGTGCATTACATCGGTTACAATGACAGTTTTTTATGTCCTGCTGTGGCATATCGGCCTCCTGTTGTTTTTGCCGGGGGGAGCCGGTGTATGGACCATCATCATTTATGTCCTCGCTGCGCTGCGTATCGGCCTGTGCGCTCTTCCCCAAAACAGGTGGCTGGATGAGAATCCTCCTGTCAAATGGGGAATCTACCGTAATATTCCTTTTCTGGCCATGGGAATTATGGTCATTGTGTTATATGCCGTTTATGGGGCCGGCATTTTTGCAGTGAAATGGATGTGGCTTGCCGTCGCTCTCAGCTTTGCTTTCTATCTTCCGGTTGTAGCCGGCGCAAACAGGTACCCTAAGCTTGGGATGCTGATGCTGCCCAAAAGCTGTGCATATGTCTGGATTGTCGCAATGTTTTTGGCGCTATGAAACATTCTGCCCGATAAAGACGGCAATAAGCTGGCTAAAAGGGTAATTTAAACTGTTGTATCAGGGGAGGCAAAAGCCAATTCCCTTTTGCAAAATATATGGTGGGATTGACCTGAATCAATTCGACTCTGAAAAGGAGAAAAAGATATGAGTGAACAGGACAAAAGGAAACTGACAAATGAAGTAGGCGCCCCGGTACCGGACAATGAAAATTCCATTACCGCCGGCGCGCGCGGACCGGTGATGATGCAGGACGTATGGCTGATGGAAAAGATGGCGCACTTTAACCGCGAAGTGATCCCGGAGCGGCGCATGCACGCAAAAGGCTGGGGCGCGCACGGCAAATTCACCGTTACGCATGACATATCCAAATATACAAAAGCAAAGGTGCTTCAGCCCGGCGCAGAGACGGACGTTTTTATCCGTTTTTCAACGGTTGCCGGGGAACGCGGGGCGGCAGACTGCGAACGCGATATCCGCGGCGTTGCAACCAAGTTCTACACGGAGGAGGGGAACTGGGATTTGGTGGGAAACAACACGCCTACCTTCTTTATCCGGGACGTGCATAATTTTTCCGACCTCAACCGTGCGGTAAAGCGCGATCCAAGGACAGGTAGGCGCAGTCCGCAGAACAACTGGGATTTCTGGACGCTTCTGCCAGAATGCTTCCACCAGGTCACCGTTGTGATGAGCGACCGGGGAATTCCGGCTTCGTTCCGGAATATGCACTTCTTTGGCGAGCATACGTTCAGCCTTTATAACGATAAAAACGAACGGGTATGGTGTAAATTCCATTTCAGGACACAGCAGGGGATTAAAAACCTGTCCAATGAAGAAGCCGCGAAAATCAACGGCATGGACCGCGAGCACCATGGCATGGACCTGTTTAACGCGATTGAAAACGGCGACTATCCAAAATGGACGATGTACGTGCAGATCATGACAGAGGAACAGGCGAAAAACCATTACGAAAATCCGTTTGATATTACAAAAATCTGGCGGCATAAGGAATATCCGCTGATCGAGGTTGGCGAACTCGAGCTGAACCGCAATCCGGAAAACTATTTTGCGGAAGTGGAGCAGGCAGCGTTTGCGCCGGCCCATGTTGTTCCGGGCATCGGCTTCTCTCCCGATAAATTCTTGCAGGGACGCCTTTTTGCTTACGGCGATGCGCAGCGTTACCGCCTGGGCGTTAACCACAACCTGATTCCGGTAAACCGGGCAAAGGTAGAAGTAAACGAATACCATCGTGACGGCGCAATGCGCGTAGACGGAAATTACGGCGCAGCGCCCGCATATACGCCAAACAGCGCTGGCTACTGGACGGCACAGCCCGAGGTTGCGGAGCCGCCGCTCGATATCGATGGAGCAATGTGGCGTTATGATCCCAAGGACGATCCAACGGATGACTGTTTCCGTGCGGGCGGCGACCTGTGGCGTGTAATGACCGAGGATAAAAAGCAACTGCTGATTGACAATACCGCTGCCGATATCGCGCCTGTTACAGAAAATATAAAATACCGCCATGCGGTTCATTGTTATCTCGCCGACGAAGAGTACGGCAGAAGAATAACGGCTGCAATGGGGCTTGATTTTGGCAAGGTGCAGGAGCTGTCAAAGCTTGATAATAACGGTCTTATCAAGGCAACGCTTCCGGTTCAGGCGTGAAAAAATTACAGCATGGCGGCGAATCGCGGCGCGCATTGCGCGCATGAAGATGCTTGCCGGACAATCCAGACCGGCCCGCGGAGGCAAGAGCGTGCTTCCGCGGGGATAACAGCAGGAGTGATAAACTATGAAGCAGTTGCGGAATTCCCGCCAGCGGCAGATGATACTGCAGGCCGTCCGAAATCGCGGCGACCACCCCAGCGCAGACCAGATTTATATCGATACGCGTATGATGGATGACAAAATCAGCCGGGGAACCGTATACCGTAACCTGAATCTTTTGGCCGAGAGCGGTGAAATCAGGCGCGTTGAGGCTCCTGACATGGACCGCTTTGACCGCAGGAGGGAGCGCCATTACCACCTGATGTGTATCGGCTGCGGAAAAATGACGGATCTTTCCCTGCCCTATCAGGAGCAATGGGATGAGGACGTGTCTACAGATACGGGATACATCATCGACTCACATCGCACCATGTTTGAAGGTCTTTGCCCGGAATGCGCGGGCCAGGAAAAAGGTTAGGGGCCCGGCACGTTGTGCCATGCCTCTTCAACAAAAAACACCTCTTCTATGAATAATTCACAGGAGGGGTGTTTTTTACATCATTTTAACTTTTCCCATTAATCCAAAATAACCCCAATCAAACTCCCCCATACGATAATCCAGATAAAAATCAAAATCCAATAACCGGCTGCAACGTTTTCCAGATACATATAAATTCCAAGCGGTATTGAAAACAGAAGCGCAATGACGCTTCCCCTCGCAGCCCTGCGCACCTTCCATTTACAGCCTGAAACCAACAGGCCCGAAAAAAACCACACTGCGATAACCGCAATATAAACCGCCGGACGTATCTCCGGCACAAGCATCAGAAGAAGCATATCCAGCAGGATGCCGCTCAACAGGCCCCAAACTATGCCCGCGGCTGCCTTATGTGTGTGCTTTACCTGTTTTTTTTCCTGCGGCTGCTTTGACTTATTTACAGGCGGTGCGGGAGTGCTGTATTGTGCACGGTATGGCGCGGCTCCGGACCTTACGGTATATTGCCGGTTCCTTTGTTGCGGCTGTTGCCTTGCCGCCGCAGCGCCGGGCCCGTTACGATATCCTTTTCCCATTCATTTTACCTTACCTGTAATTCCTGTTTACGGCCTGTATTCGCGCCGCATAAATCTGCAACCGTCAGCTTTTTGAGGTCGTTGATCACATTTTGTTCCATTTTTTCAAGGGCTGTATAAATCCTGCAATTTTCAGCGCATGTATACGGGCATTCCAACTGGGTTCTTTGTGCTCTTTCGCCATAACGGCAGGTGAAAATTTCTATCTTTCCTTCCACCGATTCCACCACGTCATATACCGTGATATCCTCCGCGTCTTTGTATAAAGAATATCCTCCAAGCGAACCCTGGATGGAATAGACAATTTTTGCATCTTTCAGGTCCCTGAGGATTTTCATCATGTATATCTGCGAAATCTTAAGGTTGTCAGCAAGCTCCGACGTTGTTATTTTCAGGTGGTTGCCTTCCCTGATTTGTCCATTTTTCTTTTCGCTCATATAAATCAGTATTCTAAGCGCATAATCTGTTTTCAGTTGAAACCGCATCTGTTTCCCTCCCTTTTTGCGTCCCTGATATTCCTCAATGAATAATATCCAACTTATAGAGTATTTTAACTTTAAGAGGGAGCCTTGTGTTATTTACATCGTGAATAACGCTTTTTTTACGTGAACAACACTTTTCAGGGATACGGGAATCGCGGCGTATTCCCCCGGAAGAGCCGCCGTTTATTTACGCACAAAAAAAGCATATCTTTCGATATGCTTTTCCCGTTTGCCGATCAATAAGCCAGATATCTGAATGCCGTTGCCATGATCACTGCCGACAAAATCCACATGATGACAGCTATCACAACCGCAATGATCCCGCATATGAATCCCGCGGTTGCAATACCCTTCTCACCTTCGGGCAAATTCTTTTTCGCCATATTGCCCATTGTCATCCCAAGGATACCGAGTATAATACCCACGATCGGAACCAAAAAGCCCATAACAACGCCGATGATACCGCATACAAGCGCACCGGTGGCTTTCCCCTTTGCGCCGTTATCCGCTATGGGAGCGGGCGCGTATGCCATCTGCGGCGGCGCCTGCTGTCCGGCAGGCTGTTGTTTTGGCGCGCCACAGCAGGGGCACTTCTCCATGTTTTCGTCATATACCTGATTACAATTTCCACAAATCATTTTTTCTCTCCTTTTATCTTTGTTATTTCCAAAATCACCTCAGTACGGCTGCCTATCAAACCGTCGCGCCGGGAGTCCACGATCCCGTTGTAAGCACATGCTCTGCAAACGCCGTGAACGGTTCCGTCACGTTTTCCGTACCGCCGGAATACGTTGTGATGACCGCATACTGCGTATCGCTCAGGTTTACGGCATATGCAATCATAACCATACCGTCCTCCTCCTGCTGCGCCATCAGGGTTTTACCCAACGGTTTATCCATCAAAGCGTAGCTGAAGCCGTCTTCATCGCTTTGCTCGCACTCCTGCACCAGCGCTTCAAAGGAATCGTAGCCATAGCCGTAATCATCAATTATGATCATGGCAAAAATGTCGGCGCTTCCGTAAACGCTCTGGGCGTAACTGTACATACCGTCGCCCAGGTCTTCCCAGCCCGCAGGCAGTTCAAACGAAATCATCTCATCCGGCTCTGCGGGAATCTGCTTCGCAGGCTCAGGCGTATTTGCCGCTGGCGTTTTCTTTCCTGCCGCATTCTTTTCTATATTGAGGTCTACGCCGTAAAACTGCTCGAGCTCGGATACCATTGTTTCATACCGCCCCTCGAGCTGCCCATAATCTACGCCGATTGTCGCAAGGGTTGTCAGGTCTTCCGTATGAAGCAGCACTGCTGCGACGTCATACCGCACATACTCGTCGTCGTAATTCAGCATGGTCATGGTTACTGTCGCGCTTGCCCTGTCCTCCGTTTCGGTAACATCGGATATTTTCACATCGCGGTAACGCTTACTTGCGTATTCCCTCATATATTCCTGCTCAAGCAAATATTCAAGGTTATCCCCCATCGAGAAGTCGCTTCGATTGCGCAGGTCATAGTCGTCCAGTATCCGTGCACGTACCTCGATACCCATCCGCGAGCCCGTTACATCGTCGCGGCTGTACGAACCTTCATAGCCGTCCGTCTGGATCGGCAGGTATGCCACCAGCCTTTTATATTCCATCTGCTTTGTGAGTTCGTTGTATTTGGTGCGCGTCAGCAAAAGCTCCGGGTACAGGTATTCAAAATCGCCCATATCCCATTCGTCCGCTTCTCCGAATACCGGTTTCTGCCGCTCGTATTCGTCTTCCACCGGCATGATTGTCCTGTCCCTGCCGCTCCAAAACACAGGGCTGCACCCGGCCGCCGAAACCACCAGCGCCGCCACGCATACGATCAAAACAATCCGTTTATAAAATTTATTCATCATCTCATTCCTTTTCTTTTTTTAAGCCGCCAGGGTAATTACCCCCATCCAGTAAAAGCCGTTCATTTCGTCAATGCCTGCAATCTCCATAACGTTCTGCGCCAGCTTCTGGAACTGCGCGTCGTCCAGATCGTAATCCGTCCGCATCATCGCCTGTCCGTCGGCCATCAATGCTTCCGCAAGCTCCTGCACGATCTGGTCCATGTCAAAATATTTTCCTGCCAGCCTGTAGTATTCTTCGTCTGTCGAGGATGCCGCATAATTCTGGATATTCTTATCCATCACAAACCGCGTGTCCTCTGTGAGCACCTTATCCGACGCGTAATCCGGCAGGTTGAGGATCGCATTGAACAAAAGCTCGTTATCATTGTTTGTTACGTCTATAATCTGCCACTCCCCGCCGATATTTACTTTATTCCACGCGTGGGAAAGCGATCCTTCCAGATATCCTGTCACCACGATGCTGTTAAGCCCCGCTTCGTCTGCCAGCAGCTTGAACGCCCCCGCATAGCTTGCACATACGCCAAGCTTGTTTACAAGCACACCGTAGGGCGTGAAGGAATCGTTAAACTCCGGATCCGTTTTTACATAATCGTACTTCTCTGCATTCTCCAGCGCAGCCATATCATATTCGGCAGTATCGCAAAGATAATTGTTGATCGCAATCTCTTTTTCCGCATCCGTCATACCGTCGGTGATGATTTCGTCAATCACCCTGGTAACTTCCTGCGAAATTTCCTGCTGTTTCTGCGTCCTTTGCTGTGCTTCATCCTGATAAACCACCAGCATAGCCGTTCCGTCGTTTGAAATGAAAGCGTCCTCCACGCCAAGGATCATCGGATTCTGGTACAGGGCTTCCATCCATGCGTCGATCAGGTAATCCTCATCGCTGCTCTCCTTGAAGGCCGAAAGATCGATCACTTCAACGCCCGCCAGCATATTATATGCAAGGTATTCGCTGAGAGCGCTGTTTGCCGTTACCGCAAGCCCCGTCTCCGCCACCGGCTCGTCCTGCGGTGCGCCCGCGTCCTCCGCGTTCTTTTTAACCGTTACATCCACAGAGCCTGTTTTGTTCCTCAGTCCGTCCTGACGGTCTTTCAGCGCCTGCAGGTCCACCTGCAGCGTCGCCGGATCGTAGCTTTCTATTTTCATGACTCCTGTAAAAGGCGTTCCTTCGATCCTGTACGGAATTTTTACAAGGTTGACCTCCTTAAGCTGCAGGTCTGACATATCTTCATTTTCATACTCTCCCCAGGTTTCGGTCTCCTCCTGCGCCTGGTCAAAATCATAATCGATAATGCGCTGGGACGTTACGCCGTTGCACATGACGATCCACCGGTGGGACGGTGCAGCCATGATGCTGTCCGCGTAGTTTGAGAAATCATCGTCGCCTTTGTGAATTGCCGCCATATAAGGAAGCTGCGCTGCAATCTGCGCCTGGTCATAGAAGTTGCTCACCATGGAGGTGCCGTCAGCCGCTACTGCGATCACACCGTATTGCACGTCGTAAAGGGCCTCTTTTTGAACGGGAATATCCGCCTGCGTATAACCCTTTTCCGTATAATATTCTGTCATTGCCTCGTCCAGCCAGTCGTCTTCAGATACCGCATATGCCCTGAAGTCCTCGTTGATGAGGATATTGTCCGTCGTCTCGGCCTGCCAGCCGGGTTCCGCCGTCTCCGCAACCACAACCATGTTTCCGACATATCCGCTTTGCGCGTCGTAATCCGCCTTGACCACATAGTACTTTTCCGCGCCTGCCACCGCATTCCACTGGAACGCCGCGCGCCCGTCCTCAGTCTGGACAAATTTGACCTCCGGCGCCCCCGCAAGCTCGCCTTCCACCGTAACCACCGTCACAAGCGGTTTTTCAAGCTTCTCCCCCGTTCCGAGGTCCACGTACTGCGCCAGATACATTTTGCCAAGGTTTCCCCAGTCCTTTTGTTCTCCTTTGTCAAATAAATGATACTCCGCTGCCCCCGCATCCGGGAGGCCGACTGTGGAAATTCCGAGCACCGGGCTTTTGGGCGGGGTAATCTCGATTTTCCCCGTTGCCTTATCCCAGTTGAAATGCGTTCCGATCCGCTGTGTGAGCTCCGCATCCTGGTAAACGCCGACAATTTCCGTGTAGTTTTCCATACCGAGCGCTTCCGGATCAAATGAAATTTGAATCTCGAGGGAATCGCCCCTTCCGATTCCATTGATTGCGTCCGTATAGTCCCGGTCCAGATCATCCGCGTATTTTTCCTGCACCTGAGCCGCTAAATCAAGCTGTGATACCACGCCTTCGCCCGGCGTTTCCTGCGCTGCCGAATCTTCCTGCGCCGGAGCGCCCGCACATCCCGCAAAAAGCATACAGGCGGAAAGCGCTGCCGCCGTTATCGTTGTTGCCAATCGTTTCTTCATCAAACCAGTTCTCCTTTTCCTGTGTTTCTGTATTCAATACGTACCAGAAACACAAAAGGTTGCACACGGCAAAAATTATTTTTTGATAACGTCGTTCGTTTGTCAGCACCGCCTTTGTGCACGCAGTAAGCGGCTTTGAATGCAATATGCTGATGCAGCGCGAAAGAAAGCGGTACAGTACAAGCATACTTCAAACGGCATCACATGTTTTTTACGAATGAGGTAAACTGCCCTTTATTAAGATCGCCTGAAGCGATCAGGTAGCCTGTCCCATCCTTGTCATAGCAGGCGTATTTCATACCGCTCTGGTCTTCGCTGAAATATACTTGCATATCTGCAATCTTGCTTGCTTTTCCCTTTTGGTACCGCTCTGTCCTGATGTCCCCGCACTCAATCGTTACTTCAAAAGCTTCGCCTTGCCCGTTTTCATACCTGCATACTGCCTTTGCCGATTCCGCTTCCATATTTTTGTTATATGATGCGGTAATTTCCGCTCCGGATAAGGTAAGCCCATCCGCGTGCGCAGCCGTAAGGTCAATGCCGGAATACAAAGCAAAATCCTCCTGCGTCCATGTCCTGCGCAGGACATTGGCGGGCCCAAGCTGCAGCATGCTTTGCTCTGACGCCGCTTCCGGCTGTATTTCGTACCAGGAAACGCCCTGTGTCTGGAGCATGGAAACGCACAGTACAAGGGCAACCGCCGCACAGGCGACCAACGTGAGCGGCTTCCAGCCCACTTGTTTCTTTTTCTGCTCTTTTTCCCTTACCTGCTCCAGCACTTTATTCACAAGCTCTGCCGGCGCATGCTGTTCCGACACCTTGCGCTTATATTCCTCAAACATCGATAACCTCTTCCCCTAAAGCCGTTTTAAGCATTGTTCTTCCCCTGGAAAGTAATGACTTTACAGTATTCTCACGCGTTTTGAGTACAACGCTGATTTGCCTGATCGCCATATCTTCAAAATAAAAAAGATGGATTACATTCCTGTACTTTTCCGGCAGCTTCAGAACCGCGTCGTAGACCTCGCCGCGCTCCTCGCAAGGCTCCTGCGCGGGATCTCCCGCAGCCTCGAGGGGCGCAGTCCGTTTTCGCCATGCGCTCCGAAACCGGGTTTTGCAGCAGTTGATCGTCACACGGATCAGCCACGCCTTGATGTGTTCCTCGTTTTGCAGCTTATGCAGGTTTTCCACCAGCCGCAGAAAAACATCCTGGAATACATCCTCCGCTTCCTGCTTGTTTTTCATGTTCACTAACGCGATGCGGTATACCATGTCTGCATATTTACAGACATACTGCTCCGCGCTATTGCTTTGATCCGTCCTCATTCAGCCACCTTTACAAACAATACTCTCCAACCGGCCCAAAAGTTGCATCCCTTTCGCTTTTCGTTTATGCCGGGTTGCGGGCGCTTCGTCTCCCCGCCCGCATTTTTCCCAATCATGCAAGAGCAGTATATAACAAAGCGGCAGTCATATCAACCGCCGCACTGTTTTTCCTATGCAGCTATTTTTTAAAGTTGACTTTTGTCCCGTCCATCTCGACGCTCAATATTCCGTCTTTCAGGTCAAAGCTTTCCGCTTCCCCGTCGATCGTAATGTTGACCTTATCGCCCGATACGGTATAGGTGCCTTCAAACTCTCCCTGCGATGCGAAATATACCTTTGCTTTTCCGCCATCCTGCAGATCGATATAATAGGTGGTTACTTCTTCTGCCCCCAACGCGCTGATCTGGTCGTCAGCAATCTTCGTGCCGCCGACCTCAAGGGAATCAAACGCATATTTCCCAACCTCGGCTCCCGCGCCCGGGGCAGAGCAGGCCGCCAGCGAGCCGACCATAACAAGCGCACAGATGCCCAGCATTACTCTTTTCATTCAACTTTTCATTTCAGTCTCCTCTTCATTTCCATTTCTATATTTTATCAATCAAATCAGATTGCCTGATACCCTGCTCACGAAGGTGTTACCGTCCCCTGCGTGACCGTATAGGTGATGACCGTGTCGCCGCCGTCCACAAAATAGAAATCGATCAGCATCACCTTTCCTTCTTCCCCTACCTGTTTGCCAATCTGGTAGGATTGTCCTGTCCCATCATTGGAGGCATCTTTTGTAACCAGAAAACCGTCTTCGTTCACCAGCTTGGAAATATATTCGTTCACGTCGCCGATCGCGACTCCGCCTCCGCCGTAGGTAATCTCAACCTTGGAGCCGTCCGTTCCCGTTGATTTAGAGCTTCCCGTAATGTTTCGTTCCCCTACTACCGAGTATAGAGTCTGAACTTTTTCGTTCCCGACCTCTACCGTTTCCGCTGTTTTTGATACGCATCCCACTGCCACCAGGGCAAATGCGATTACCAAAGCAAACACTGCGATCCATTTTTTGTTTCTCATTCTTGTTTCCTCTCTATCTGTTCATTATTTATATTGTATATCATTGAAATAAGCCGCGTATTCTTCTTCCTGTCCCAACCCGTTTGTTTCCAGCTCTACATTATCCGGGACCGCCATAAAAATATTCCGCGATATCTTGACGATGTGGCCGCGCAACGAATAAGTCGCGCCGCTGATAAAGTCCACAATCCGTTGCGCATTTTCTTTATCCATCCCGTCAAGGTCGATCACAAGCTGTTCACGATGTTCAAGATGCGTCACAATATCCCTGGCCTGTTCAAATCCTTCCGGCTTATATATCATGACTCTTGTTTCATAATCATACATCCTGATCACCTTGCCCTTATTCTTATTTTTTGCTTCCCCGCGGCGTTTTCTTTCGCGTTCGGGCTTCTGGCTATATTCCTGCTCGCCATAAAAGCCTTCCTGTTCGTCTACTGCTACTTCCTCAACGCCAATCGCCGCCAGCAGCCTGTTGCCAAACTTTCCCATTTTCCTCCGCCTTTCTGTTTTTCTATTGTAACCCTTATTCCAACGGTTTAATCGACAGACCACCCGTTGCGTATCGCATCGTTATAAGCCTGCTCGTCCGTCAGGTACATTGGCATTCCATCCGGCAGCGCCGTTGTTTCAGCCGCCCTTTCGCTGGCCTCCTGCCCCAATTCCCGGCCGGCAATATAATTCATGCGCCTTACATAGCGAAATCCGGAATTTTCTACTTTGCTGACAATGACACTGTTCTTTGAGGAAGAGCAGTGCGCTACCAACATATTGCCGTCTTCATCCGTTCCGACAATAATCCCAATGTGGTTGATTCCCACATCCTGCGGATTCTTATAAAACAAGACGTCGCCCGGCTGCGCTTCTTCCCACGTTATTTCAGAAGAATGCTCCCATTGCCCGGAAGTGCCATAACCGAACCTGTTTACAAATCCGCTCTTATCTATCGCCTGCGCCGGTTCCTGCTGCATCAGCATGCTTTCTTCCGCGTTCAGGAAGCACCACAGCACATAGCCGCTGCAGTCAAGGCCGTATTCGCGCGTGGTTCCTGTCTGCGAGCTTCCCGCGCTTCCGACGATCGCTTCATTTCCCCAGCGGATATCCCATCCGCTCTCCGTGCTCTTTCCGCCCCAGAAGTATTTCACATTTCCAACCAGCGAATATGCTTTCAGCACAACCTCCCTGCGGTACGGATCAAGCCCCTCCGGCAGGGTTTTTTCTATTTCAGCCAGTTGTTCGTCGCTCAGCAAAAGCGTTTCATTGCTTCCCTTCGCAGCGACGTCCCCCAGGAAAACAGCCGGGGACGAGTAAACCGGCGTTTGATTTTCACCTTTATCCGCAGGTTCCAGCGCTTTGGTTTCTTCTTCCTGTCTGCCCTGTACCTCAGCCTCTTTTTCCGGTTCCTGTGGCATGGGCGCCTGCTCCTGCGTTGCCTCCGGCTCCGGCGTTACCTCCGGCAGCGTTGCTTCCGGCTCCGTAGAAGGCTGCACAGTCGGCTCTGTAGAAGGCTCCGGCGTTGGTTCCGGCCGGGGCTGCCCGCTTGGCTGCGCAGGTTCCTTTGTCGGCGCCTGCGTCGGTGTTTCCTCCGGTTGCTTATCCGTTTCCTCCGGCTTCGGGCTTTCCACCGGTTCCGAAACAGTTTGCGTTTCATCGCTTTGTACGTCCGGCAGCTCCTGCGCAAAAACTGAAACAGCCATGGCTATCGTTAAAATAACCACAACGCTTACAGAGATGATCTGAATTATTATCCTTTTATTCTTTCCAAAAAAATTCATCATTCCAGTTCGTTCCTTTCTCATTTATAATGGCAATACCACAGCCTGTATTTTATTTGCTTTATTTACGCCTTCATGCCGGTACAAAATAGATTTCCTGTACCAGCCGTTTCAATTCCTTTGGATCGGGCCGGAATCCTTCTTCTTCCGCCCCGCCTGCAATCGTCTCGATGTCCGTAACTTCTATTCCCGCCTTCAGCAGCGTATTCGCCACATAAAGGCACTCCCTGTCTGTCATATCCATACTGGTATGGTTTCGTACCCCTTTAAGCAGTTCCGGCAGATATCCGGGCTCTTCTTTTATTTTTTCTTTCACGGCCTTTGCATATGCGCTGATAAACTGGATCTGGCGCGGGATGCGCTTTGCGTCTTCCCCACTCATTCCGGGCAGCTGCCTTGCGCGTACGTATAGCTCCGCTTTTTCGCCGTCGAGCGTATAAATCGCGCCTTTTGTCATTTCAGCATCAACTGCCGTAAAATCTTCCAGCAATTCCACTTCTACGCCTCCAACCGCTTCTGTAAGGACGCTGATTCCGTCGATATCGATTGAAAGGTAACCGTGTATTGGCACTCCATACAACAGGTTCCCAACCGCAGCCTCCATCAGTTGCCCGCTCATCAGCCTCCCGTCTCCAAACGAATGAGCCGTACAAATTGGAGATACCCCAACCCTGGAAAACGCGCCATTCCTGTCAAAACGCATAATTTCTGTAAGCGTATCGCGCGGGATATTGACAATCCTCACACCGCCCGTCTTCGTATTGATTGCCGCAACGAAAACCGCATCCGCCTGATAGCCGTTTTCGACAATATAGTTGATATCCCTTTGCTGCGTTTTATCAATACCCATTAAAAGCACGTTTACAATGTCTTCGTTATATTTATATGTTACACCGTCCCTGGAGAAAGAAAGCTCTTCCTCCTCCCGCAGCCGGTAGGGATTTTCATTCTTAAACATATACCTGTTATAACCTGTGTAATGATGCAGCACGCACAACGCGGTCAAAACCACGGCGCCGATTACCGCTCCTGTTATAATCAGGTTCCGTTTCCACTTTTTCTTTGCGCCTGTTCTTTCCTTCATATTTCCTTACGGGGGTTTTCGCGGCCCCTTGCAGCGATTTCATTGAATGCAGGTTATGCAAAACTTACGACAAACCGCTATAAAGGAAGCCGCGCTCCCACATTGTTTTTTCTTAACCTGGTGTGAGGTTGGCAATTAAACCCAATCTATCAGCGGTTATCTTTCTTCCCCGCCTGTCTTTGGCGATTTTGCGGATGTGTTTGTCGTCGTGGCCGCAGTTGCCGCCTTGTCGGAAGTCGCCTTTACCACAAAATAGGAATAAGCTCCAGGCGTCGGTACGGTAAATACAAAACCGCCGTCCTCAGCCGTCGCTTCAACAGCAATGATGTTTCCATCCATGTCCATACACAAAACCGTTACCTTATCGCCTGCAGATACGCTTGCATCTTCGACGTAAAGAATCGTGTTTCCTGCATAGTAATCCCCTGCGTCATTGAGGAAGACCACCGTTCCGATTTCCTCCAGTGTTGCGCCGGGATAATGATTTGCAGCATACTCATTGAGCAGCGCATTATCTTCATCAGTGTTTGGCCCATAGTAGCCGGTATATCCATCCGGCACTGTAGACGGATCGTATTTGATCCATCCGTCTGCCGGGCTGCCTTCCGCAGCCATTGCTACGCTGGCAAAGGACAGGCACATTACCACTGCCAATACCATACATATTACTTTTTTCTTCATTTTAAGTTCCTTTCAGTTGGTTTATATCAATCCCCTGTGCCGGTCCCCTTATTCCGCCGCCAACCTCTTTTAAGCGGTTTTATCAGGCACATGCCCAATGGTATTTGATTATCAGCCTTGTGATATCGTTTGTTCCACCTGTCCTTTTTGCAGGACTCCCTGCACGACATAGCGCTTTTCATCTTCTCCCTGCACACATGTGGAAAGCGTCAATATTTTATCGCCCTGGCCGATCTGCATATCGCGGATATTTGCGCTTATGTCCTTGTTTGCTGTAATTTCACCAACATATTTTTCAAATACTTCCTGATCGGAATAATCTTTTTCATACAGGATACTGTCGTCATTCGTTTCATACGCGGCAAATATTTTGTACACCATCATACCGTCCGGCATATATACCCTGATCTCGTCGTGTTCTTCAAAAAACGTCTCGTCTTCGAAATCATGCAGCGACGCAAACATCGTTTTATCCTTCATGTTGTGGCCGTATGCAACGGTCACCGGATCCATAAAGTTTGTGCCGTTTGCCATATCGATATAAACCGAGCCGTGCTTGCTTTCGTTCCCTTCAAAGTCAATGTCAAGATAATAAAAGTTGTCGTCCGCTTTATAGACGACAGGATAATCCACTGCCGTTCCCGGCACGCTCAGCCACGCCACGAAATCTTCGTTTGTTTCCGCAAGCCCTTCAAAATCAATGTCCTCCCTGTCGCTTATCTGTTTGAAAGTCGAAAGAACCGCTTTTTTTTCAGGCGGCGGTTCAGGCGTCTCCGATTGCTCGGCAGTTGCCATTGGCCGGGCCGCTACGGGTTCTTCCTTCTGCCAAAAATTCGAAAAAGCAAACGCACAGCCAACCACTATGGCAACAACTGCAATCACCGCCAGGATAATCCACTTGTTCCTTTTTTTGCTCTGCTGAGGGCCGCCTTGTCCGCGCTCGTCTTTTTCCTCTTTGATTTCCCGCATATCCTTCTCCAAACCGTTATGCAAACTGCCTCATGCTCTTGTTTTCATTATTTTCCTAATTTCGCCGCAAGCTTTTCGCCCAGACCGCCGATCAGCGGAATTGTATAGTCTTCATACTGGTAAGCCTTTACCGCGCCAAAAACTGCCGCCAATGTAAGCAAAATTCCAATAATACCGCTGATTACGCTGACTGCCATCGCGCCTCCGGCAGCCCCAAACAAACCAAACGGGTTCGAATAAAGGGAAAATACGATTGCCGCGCTGATAATATCAAAAATAATGTGTATGATAGCGACTACAATATACAGCGCCATTGCCTGCGCCGCATGACGTTTTACAAATACGCTGTCCTTTTCGATTACGAGTATTACCACCAGCGGAAAAACCCATGCCGCATAATACAGGTATGGAATCCACCCCAATATGATTGTGATGACGTATACCAGCATTGCAAACACGTTGGCGTCCATCCCTGTTGAAGATTTGTGGCTTTCTGTTTTCATGTTTTGTCCTCTTTTCATTTTTTATTTATCTCATCTTTTGCAGGATGATTGATCGTTGCGTGCATTGCCTTACCGCTAACTTAATTATGCTATTCTCATACCGGTACGAGCTTTCCAACCACCGCGTATCTTGCGTCGCCATAATCATAGGTGCAGGTAACCATCGTGACCAGCCTGTCCTGCCCGCTCACGACCACATCGGAATGGAACGTGGATTTTCCCTTGGCTTCATTTACAAAAGCAAGCAGCCGCTCTTCGTCTGAATAATTAAAATCCAGATCGCCGTGCGCTCCATCCACCACATATCCCGCCACAAGGTCGATTCTGTAATTGGCGTTTTGGGTGTAAAGCTCAAGCGTCCTGTGTTCATCATAATAAGACTGCTTTTTATAGCCTTCCAAGCTTGCAAACATCTTCCCGCTTTTCATATGGTGCCCATAAAGCACCGAATTCTGGTCAGAAAAATCATGGGCATTCCTGTAATCCAAAAAAATAGAGCCGACTCTGTTTTTGGTCCCGTCATACAGGTGAGTCAAATAAAAGCTGTTATCCGTCCCGTGCATCACAGGGTAATCGATAACCGTTCCTTCCGAGTGAATCCATGCGACAGCACCGCCTGTTATCTGCTGCAGCGTCTCAATATCCACATCAAGGCTTGTGCCGCCTGCGGTTTGTCCGCTGTTTCCCGTGTCTCCCTGCGGCGTCTTTGCGACTACAACCTGCTGCAGGGAGTCGTAAACACCGTCTCCCTGCGCATCTTCCCGCGTTTCGATATAGATATTGTAGCCTGCGTAGATCATCACCAGGATGCAGGCTACAATCCCTATCCATATAAAAACGCCTTTCTTAGATTTCTTTTTATACTTTTCCGTCATTTTTTACTTTGTTTCCCTGTTGTCTCCTTGTGCATCTCAACTGCCAGCACAATGCCCAGCACTTTTCCGAGCACCTTATTCCTGATTCTCCTGCCAAATTTTTCTCTTGTTCCAATCGCGCCCTCGCCGTTCCGGATCATTGTGTTTTCCTTTTTCATCAACTGGGCGAAAAGGATCACAGTCATTAGCGCCGCAATCGCCAGCAACACCATCATTGCAGGAGTTGTGTCTTCAACTCCTGTTTTGGGCATCGAATCATGCTCGCCGCCGTTACCTGTATTATCGTCATCCGTTACGCCCGCTACCGGCTCCACACCAGCAGAGGGTTCCGGCGAAACCGTCGGATCCGGATCTGGCGTTGGTGTCGGATCCGGAGTCGGCGTTGGCGTTACCGCATCTGCCAGTACGATGTCAAACGTATCTGTTTTCTGTACGCCATTCTCTTCATACGTTACAGTCACCGTCTTCGTTCCGGATGTGCTCATATCCGGCGCAGACAGTGCGTACTCATGATCACCGAGCACTCTATGCGCTCCGCCGTTGGTGTAGTGCGCCTTTACTTCGAGGCCTGTCGGATCAAACGTATCGCCCACCGTATATGCTGTCTTCACCGGTTGCTTTGTGATTTCAATCATATCCAGAACAGGTACGAGCGCATTCACTGTAATGTCAAACGTCGCTGTTTTCTCTACGCCGTCCTCTTCGTACGTCACGGTCACTGTCTTTGTTCCCGCCGTGCTCATATCGGGTGTAGAAAGCGTGTATTCACCACTCGTCAGCACCTTGTCTGCGCCGCCGTTCGTATAGTGTGCCGTTATTTCCAGTCCCGCAGCATCAAACGTATCGCCTACCGTGTACGTTGTTTTCGTCGGGTTCTCCGTCACTTCGATACTGTCAAGTACTGGTACAGGTGCGTTTACCGTAATATCGAATGTTGCTGTCTTCTCTACGCCGTCCTCCTCATAGGTTACGGTAATTGTTTTCGTTCCTGCGGTACTCATATCGGGCGTTGAAAGCGTATATTCCCCACTTGTCAGCACCTTATCCGCTCCACCATTCGTGTAGTGCGCCGTTACTTCCAATCCCGCAGCATCAAACGTGTCGCCCACCGTATAAGTTATTTTCGTCGGGTTCTCCGTCACCTCGATGCTGTCCAGAACCGGCGCAGGTGCGTTCACTGTGATGCTAAACGTCGCTGTCTTCTCTATGCCGCTTTCTTCGTACGTCACGGTCACTGTCTTCGTGCCGGAAGTGCTCATATCCGGCGTTGAAAGCGTATATTCCCCGCTCATCAGCACTTTATCCGCGCCGCCGTTCGTATAGTGTGCCGTTATTTCCAGTCCCGCAGCATCAAACGTGTCGCCTACCGTGTACGTCGTCTTCGTCGGCTGCTCTGTGACTTCGATACTGTCAAGTACTGGTACAGGTGCATTTACTGTGATATCAAACGTTACTGTCTTCTCTATACCGCTTTCTTCGTATGTTACAGTAATCGTCTTCGTGCCGGAAGTGCTCATATCGGGTGCAGACAGTGTATACTCTCCACTTGTCAACACCTTATCCGCGCCGCCATTGGTGTAGTGTGCCGTCACTTCCAGTCCCGCAGCATCAAAGGTATCGCCCACCGTATAGATCGTCTTTGTCGGCTGCTCTGTTACCTCAATGCTATCCAAAACAGGCGCAGGAGCGTTTACCGTAATATCGAATGTCGTTGTTTTCTCTATGCCGTCCTCTTCATACGTTACGGTAATCATTTTCGTTCCCGCCGCACTCATATCGGGTGTAGAAAGCGTGTATTCACCACTCGTCAGCACCTTGTCTGCGCCGCCGTTCGTATAGTGTGCCGTTATTTCCAGTCCCGCAGCATCAAACGTATCGCCTACC
>NZ_LAYJ01000030.1 GCF_000981035.1 Christensenella hongkongensis | reverse complement strand
CCTTTGCCGCCATAAAAGCCTGCATGGCGGTGTAGACGGCTGTCGCCGTGATATTGATGCCTTCCTTTTTGAGGATGCTGATGGCGCGCAGGCCTTCCGTGGTCACCGGCACCTTTACGAACAGCTCGTCGCTGATCTCGTGCAGCATGAAATGCGCCTCCTCGATCATCTGGTCTGTCGTCTCAGACACAAGCTGCGCGTGCAGCTGGCACTCCTTTGGCAAAAAAGCGCGTATTTTCTTCAAAAGCTCGATCGGGTTTTTGTGCGCCTTCATGAGGATAGAGGGGTTTGTGGTCACCCCGTCGTACGGATAATCGTGATAAAGCGCTTCTATTTCGCTGAACTCGGCGTTGTCAATCAATACCAACATAATTTCTCCCTGCTTTCTACTGGAATATGATGTATTATTTATCCGCTTTTCCCGCGCGCCTCAAACAATTAAATGCTGGGCACCGCTTTATCCACTTCCACATCCGCATCGTAATCCACCCCGTCGATCCCAAAACCAAACAT
This sequence comes from Christensenella hongkongensis, assembly GCF_000981035.1. GTDB lineage: Bacteria > Bacillota > Clostridia > Christensenellales > Christensenellaceae > Christensenella > Christensenella hongkongensis. Next base: position 9,486 of record NZ_LAYJ01000030.1, on the reverse strand, counting down.
ATGGTAGAAATCCTCCCAATAGCCGTCCACATCGGCAAGCTGTTGCAGGTTATCGCTGTTTATCCGGTCCCATGCCTGCTTTACCTCCTGCTGTACGTCTTCACGCATTTCCCAGTCGTCCATGCGGATCATGCCGTCTTCATCCACCTGCGGCTTATCTGCCAGCAGCTTATCATGGAACAGGCGGTACATCTGCTCGATACAGCCCTCATGGATGCCCTTTTCCTTCATCACTTTATACAGGATGGACATATAGAGCGGCACAATCGGAATCGCTGCGGAGGCCTGCGTAACAAGCCCCTTATTGACCGAGATATACGCAGTCACGCCCGGAAATTCCTGCGTGATCTCTTTTGAGGTCGCAAACAGGTGCTCCTTTGCCCTTCCAATAGAGCCGTTGCGGTACATTGGATGCGTGAGCTCCGGCCCAAGGTAGGAATATGCCATCGTAACCGTGTGCTCTGCGAGCACGCCAGCGCCGCTGAGCGCCGTAATCCAGTCTTTCCAGTCCTCGCCGCCCATGACCTTCACCGTATCGCGTATTTCCTCCTGCGTTGCCGGGGGAACGGTGACCTCAGATACAGTCCTTGCCGCGAGGTCTATCGTCTTGTTGGTATACTCGCCGTCCGTCGTTTTGAGCACGGAGGAACAGGTGGTTCCATCCGCCATTGTCCTGCGGGGGGATGCAAGGCTGTATACGACCATATCCACCTGCCCCAAATCTTTTTTGATCAGGTCTATCACCTGCTGCTTCACTTCCTGAGAAAACGCATCTCCATTAATCGTCTTTGCGTACAGGCCGTCCGCATGCGCGTATTCCTCAAACGCCGCCGTATTATACCAGCCGGGCGTTGCGGTGCGTTTGCCGCTTTGCGGGCGCTCGAACATAACGCCGATTGTGCTTGCCCCGCACGAAAACGCTGCACTGATGCGCGACGCAAGGCCGTAGCCCGTAGAGCTGCCGATAACGAGCACGTTTTTGGCGCCCGGCGTTTTGGGCCGCGCCTTCACGTAATCAATCTGCTCCTTCACATTCTCGCCGCATCCGACGGGATGCGCTGTGGTACAAATAAATCCTCTTACCTTGGGCTGAACTATCATATTCCAAAACTCCTTCTTTGTTTCATTCTGTATTCCCGTATATTTTACCACACCGTTCCTGTAATTTCAGCAAAATAATGGGAATCGATTGATTATCGCCCTTGTGATGTGTTATCGTTCAGGTAGTGACGCTAACTACATTTTTATTTTGGAGGCCAAATTATGAAAACCAGTGAATATTTAAAAATGATGCGGGAAATCAAGGACTTTTCTTTTGCGACAATCGGGCACGACGGCCTGCCAACGGCGCGGATTATCGACGTTATGCTTGTGGAGGAGGATTGCCTGTATTTCCTGACGGCGCGCGGCAAGGAATTTTACAGCCAGCTTACAGAACAAAAATTCGCCGCGCTTTCCGGCATGAATAAAAACTGGCAGATGATTACGCTGCGCGGGAAAGTGAAGAAGGTATCCCAGGATATGCTCGGCCCAATTTTTGAGCAGAATCCTTCCATGAACGAGGTCTATCCGGGCGACAGCCGCAAAATTCTCGAGGTGTTTTGCCTGTACGAAGGACAGGGCGAATTTTTTGATCTTTCAGGAACGCCGATCTTTCGCGAGACGTTCCTGCTTGGCAAACAGAAGGAGCACAAAAAAGGCTTTGTGATTACAGGCGAATGTATTTCGTGCGGCATTTGCGCGGGTGTGTGCCCGCAAAGGTGCATCGCCGAAGGCTCGCCCTACGCAATCCGGCAGAAGAACTGCCTGCACTGCGGCCTGTGCGAAGAAAGCTGCCCTTCCGGTGCGGTTATCCCGGCGGGCCGCGCGTGAATGAAAGGAGCTTTCCGATGAATTACCATGTTATGACCGGCGATATCACAAAATTCAAGGGGGACGCGATAGTAAACGCGGCAAACACCTCCCTGCTGGGCGGGGGCGGCGTAGACGGCGCAATCCACCGCGCGGCGGGGCCTGCGCTGCTTGCGGAATGCCGCACGCTCCATGGGTGCGAAACCGGGCAGGCCAAAATCACAAAGGGCTACGGCCTGCCTGCGGGCTATGTAATCCATACGCCCGGCCCAATCTGGCGGGGCGGCAAAAACGGCGAGGAAGAACTGCTTGCGGGCAGCTACCGCAGCAGCCTGCGGCTTGCGGCGGAGCACGGCCTGAAAACCGTGGCGTTCCCTTCCATCAGCACGGGCGTTTACCGCTTTCCATTGGAGCGGGCGGCAAAACTGGCGACGGAAACAATCCTGTCGTTTTTGAAAGAACATCCTGAAATGGATGTGACCATGGTATGCTTTGACGAGAGAACAAAGGACGCTTACGATAAGGCTCTCGTGGACGCCCTTACAGGGCTATCTCCCGCGTAAAGGCTTCCCTGCCTTCCGCGGTGAGCATCAGGGATACCACGCTCCACATACATTTCCTTGCATCGTGGCTAACGTCCTTCCAGCGCTCAAAATGCGGCTGGCTATAGCATGAGGTGGTCATGAGGGACTGGATTACGCCCTCCGTCTGCCCCGGAAATTCTTCCCCGCGCACAAGCCCCGCGTCCCGTAGATTTTTGAGCGCAGTCCTGAGCGTATCGTATAAATCGCGCATCACTGAAAGCTGCATCTGGTAGACCTGCGGGCACAGCTGTGAAAGCTGCGCGTAGTGCCGGAAATAGTACTGGTGCTTATCGTGGTGCTCTGTGATATACCGAAGAAACCCGTCGAGCGCCGCAAGCGTTTTGATTTCGCCGTGTTTCCTGTAGCCACGGTGCTGATCGATAATCACCGCTTCGATGAGGTCTTCCTTTTTTTTGAAATGATAGGTCAGGTTCCCCACGCTGATGCCAAGCGCATCGGCAACGTCGCGCATGGTGACCGCATTATAGCCGTTTATACTGAACAGCTCCCGCGCCGCTGAAATGATCTCGTTTTTGATGTCTTTTTTCATTGTTTCCCTCATTTATGCCGTGATCTGCCAAAACATTGTTGACATTTTAGCACATTTGTACTAAAATGTCAATCAGCACAAACGCATCCAAGGAAGGGAAGGACACAATGACAGACACAATAAATAACACTGCACAAAACCCACTGGCAACCGAGCCGATTGGCAAGCTGATCGCCAAATTCGCGATCCCTGCAATCATCAGCTTTCTTGTCAGCGCAATCTATAATATCGTAGACCAGATTTTTATCGGGCAGGGCGTAGGGCTGCTTGGAAACGCCGCGACAAACGTTGCGTTCCCGCTCACCACGATCAGCACGGCTATCGCCCTTTTGATCGGCGTGGGCAGCGCGTCCAACTTTAACCTGCGGCTGGGCGAGGGGCATAAGGACAAGGCAGGGCATATCGCCGGGACGGGCATTACGCTGATGATTGCCTTTGGCGTGACGCTTGCGGTGGTGGTAATCGCGTTCCTCGATCCGCTGCTGATGGCGTTTGGCTCTACGCCTAACGTCCTTCCCTATGCGCAGACCTACACGGGAATTACCACGCTTGGAATCCCGTTTATCATCCTGACCACGGGCGGCAGCCAGCTGGTGCGCGCGGACGGCAGCCCGGGTTACTCCATGGCGTGCCTGCTTTCCGGCGCGATCCTCAACACGATTCTCGACCCGGTGCTGATCTTCGGGGCGAATATGGGCATCGCCGGAGGGGCGATTGCAACCGTACTGGGGCAAATACTTTCCGCGGTTATGGTAATCCTGTATTTCCGCAGGTTTAAAACGCTCAAGCTGACCAAAAAACACCTGCGCCCGCACTGGGAATACGCAAAAATGATCTTTACGCTTGGCATGGCGGCCTGCTTCAACCAGCTCGCTTTGACAGCCGTGCAGATCACCATGAACAACACGCTCACCTATTACGGCGGGCTATCCCACTATGGGAGCGAGATACCGCTTGCGGTGGTGGGCATTATCACCAAGGTGAACATTCTCTTCCTGGGGTTTGCAATCGGCGTAGCGCAGGGCTGCCAGCCTATTGTGGGCTTTAACTACGGCGCACGCAATTACGAACGGGTCAAAAAGACATTTTCCAAGGCTACCGTTATCGTCCTTGCGATTTCCATCGCAGCATTTTTAGCCTTCCAGCTTTTCCCGCGGCAGATTGTGAGCGCGTTCGGCGAGGGCAGCGAGGACTATTTTGAGTTTGCGGAGCGGTATTTCCGCATCTTTATGCTGCTGACCTTTGCAAACGGAATGCAGCCGCTCATTTCGAATTTCTTTACGTCAATCGGCAAGGCGACGCGCGGCATCCTGTTGTCGCTGACGCGGCAGATTATATTCCTGCTTCCGCTGATCCTGATTTTCCCGATCTTCTGGGGAATCGACGGCGTGATGTATGCAGGGCCGATTGCAGACGGGGCGGCGGCAATCCTCGCGGTTGCGCTTGTGATTGGCGAGCTTCGCAACATGGAAAAGCGCGATCCCCGCAACAGGGCCGCGCTTGGCACAGCATAGCATACTATATGATGAATGATTTAAGGGGCGGGTGCGGCGGCATCCGCTTTTTTTGCAGTTGTTTCCGGAGCCTGTGGCGGCTGACTTCACGCGGGTACAGCCCGTCGCGTTCAAAGCCTGCTTACTTCGTGCGCAAAGGCATTTTCACGCAACAGGCTATACTCGCGCTGACAGAGTGGATGCCCGGGCAACGCACGGTTGCCGCACAGTGCGCGCAAAAGCCGGAGCCTGTTGCAGGATATTGCCTGCAAGGGGCTTGTGGAGGGCGCTTCATGTTGTCCTTCCCTGCCGCGCGCCCGCAAGCAGAGCGGCGTACTTTACAGTTATTCCCTTCCCTGTTCGCCGCGTCCCCTCAAAGGCAATGCCTGTAACAGGCTTCGGTAACAGTACCAAAAAAAGAGCTCCCCACAGTATGTGCCGCGTGGTGCGCGCAAGAATCGGAGTCTGTTGCAGGATATTGCCTGCAAGGGGCTTATGGAGGGCGCTTTTCGTTGTGCCTCCCTGCCGCGCGCCCGCAAGCAGAGCGGCGTACCTTACAGATATTCCTTTCCATGTACGCCGCGTCCCCTCAAAGGCAATGCCGGTAACAGGCTTCGGTAACAGTAGCAAAAAAGAGCACGTGGCAGGATATCCGGACTAGCGGAGCAGGCTTTGGAGGTCGGCGGCGATGGTTGGAAAGCCAAAAACCATTTGGCTGAGCTGTTGCTTCGAAATTTTGAGGGCAATGACCATTGCAAGGTAATCGACCAGCTCGTCCGCAGTGCCGGAAAGAATATGCGCGCCCACAAGCAGCCCGTCCCCGTACACAAGCTTTGCCTTTGCAACCGGCTCGTTTATCCGGCGGTAATTGAACCATCTTGTCATATCGACTTCTTTGACGGTATACTTTTGCGGCTCTTTGCCTGCGTCGGCAGTCGAAATGCCGACCGACGCGAGCTTTGGACTGCCAAATACGATGGACGGAACCGGAGGATATACGATGCTTCCGGTTTCGCCGCCCAGAAGCCTTTGCGCGATATATTTTGCTTCAAACCGGGCAACGGGAGTCAGTCCCGGCTGTTTTTTGGCGACAACGTCCCCGCAGGCATATATGGAGGGGTTTGACGTTTGCAGGAAACCGTTTACCTCCACGCCGCGCCTGCCATATTCCACGCCCGCATTTTCCAAGCCGAGCGTTTCGAGGTTGGGCAGCCTTCCCGTGGCGCACACGACGCAATCCGTTTTATCTTCATAATTATCCGCTTCGAGCAAAAACGAACCGCCCTGCCTGCTTACCTTTGCAATATCCACATCAAAAACAAAGCGGATTCCCTTTGCCCGCATCGCCAGCACCATTGCCGATACAAGGCCCTCGTCAAAGCCCTTGAGCGGACGGGCGTTGTGGTGGATTACGGTTACCTCGCTGCCGGCGGCGTTTGCAATGCACGCAAGCTCAAAGGCGATATAGCCCGCGCCAATGAAGGTAATTTTGCGCGGCAGCGTTTCCATTTCCAGAAAATCCGCGCTGTTTTTCAAATATTCCTTTCCTTCAATATCGAGTACCGCCGGGCGGCGGCCTGTCGCAATGATAAACGTATCCGCTTTTATGGCCTGCCCGTTTACCTCGATTTGCCCGCTGTCCACGAATTTTGCGCTCCCGTCGACCGTGGTTATGCCGCGGCGAGCCAGCCCTTCTTTGGACGAGGATGAAACGGGATCGGTGAAGGTTCGCTTAAACTCCATCAGCCCGGGCCAGTTGATGGAACGTATGGGGGAAAGTCCCTTTCCATCGAGCTGGTTGCTGCGGTCTACAGCCTCCATACCCGCCACCAATACCTTTTTGGGATCGCAACCCCTGTTGGGGCAGGTTCCTCCCCACAAATCTTCTTCGACCACCGCGACCTTCCTGCCGCCTGCTGCAAGCGCCCTTGACGACACCTGCCCGCCCGGGCCGGAGCCAATGACCACTACGTCGTATTTTTTCATAACCGTCTCCTTTATCTGGCTTGATTCTATCCTTACCCATAACTATAAACGGATTTTTGGGGCAATATCGCTATCCCGCAAAGAGCGTGCATTGATTTCTGTGGAAAAAAATGTATAATTTTCTTTATAAGCAGATTTACAGAGGTGATAAAAATGGCAAAGAAACAATTCAAAGCAGAATCAAAGCGTTTGCTGGATTTGATGATCAATTCGATCTACACACATAAGGAAATCTTTTTACGCGAGCTGATTTCCAACGCGAGCGACGCAATCGACAAGCTGGTATACCGATCCCTTTCGGACGGCGGCACAGGGCTTAACCGGAGCGATTTTTATATCCGCATCGAGCCGGACCGCGAAAAGCGCATACTGAAAATTACAGACAACGGCATCGGCATGAACAGGGAAGAGCTGGAGTCCAACCTCGGCGTGATCGCGCGCAGCGGCTCGCTCCAGTTTAAGAACGATATGGCAGAGGGCGAGCAGCAGCAGGAGGACATCGACATCATCGGCCAATTTGGCGTGGGCTTTTACTCCGCCTTTATGGTCAGCGATAAAATCACTGTGCTTAGCAAAAAATACGGCGAAGAGGAAGGTTACAAATGGCAGTCCTCCGGCGCGGACGGCTACACCATCACGCCCTACGAAAAGGACACGCAGGGCACAGAGATCATTATGGAAATCAAGTCTGACGCAGAGGGCGAGGACTACAGCCGTTTCCTGAATGAAAACAGCCTTGCAGCACTGGTGAAAAAGTACTCGGATTACGTGCGCTACCCGGTGCAAATGGAGATGGAGCGCAGCCGCAACGTAAACGAGGGCAAAGAGGGCGCGGAGCCGGAATGGGAGACCTACCGCGAGCTGGAGACGCTCAACAGCATGACGCCCATCTGGCAGCGCAACAAAAATGAGGTAAAGCAAAAAGACCTCGACAATTTTTACAAGGAAAAGTTTTTTGACTTTGAAAACCCGCTGAAAACCATCCGCGTGGACGCGGAGGGCATGATCAACTATAAGGCGCTGCTGTTTATCCCCGCAAAGGCGAGCTACGATTATTTTACCAAGGAATACAAAAAGGGCTTGCAGCTTTATTCAAGCGGCGTGATGATCATGGAGCGCTGCGAGGAGCTGGTGCCGGAGCATTTCAGGTTTGTGCGCGGAATTGTGGATTCCCCTGATATTTCGCTCAATATTTCCCGCGAAATGCTACAGCAGACAAGACAGCTGCGCGCCATTGCATCCAACCTTGAAAAGAAGATACAGGGCGAGCTTGAAAAGATGCTCAAAAACGACCGCGAAAGTTATGAAACCTTCTGGAAGGCTTTTGGCCTGCAACTGAAATACGGCGTTATGGCTGAATACGGCGCGCACAAGGACAGTCTCAAAAACCTGCTGCTGTTCCATTCGTCGGCGGGAGAAAAGCTGACCTCGCTCGCGGAGTATGCCGGGCGCATGAAGGAAGGCCAGAAGTCCATTTATTACGCGACGGGCGACAGCATCCGGCATATTGCATCGCTGCCACAGGCGGAATACATCCGCGAAAAGGGATATGAAATCCTTTATTTCACAGACGAAGCGGATGAATTTATGGCGCAGGCGCTGATGCAGTATGACGATAAGCCGATCAAATCCATCAACAGCGCGGACGACGACCTGAAAACAGAGGACGAAAAGAAGGAAATCGAAAAGCAGGGCGAGGAAAACAAAGAGCTGCTCGATTTTGTGAAGGAGGCACTTGGAGACCGCATTGCAAAGGCCCGTATTTCCGGGAAGCTGCGCAGCCAGCCGGTCTGCCTGACCACAGAGGGGCCGCTTTCCTTTGAGATGGAAAAATACCTTGCACAGGTGCAGCCGGACAGTAAAATGAAGGCTGAGCGCGTGCTTGAGCTAAACGCAGAGCATCCGGTGTTCCAGACGCTCAAAGAACTGGAGAAAACCGACAGGGAAAAAGCAAAGGCATACGCGCAAATCCTCTACCATCAGGCAGAGCTGATGGCAGGGCTGCCAATCGAGGATCCCGCCGCTTATTCCGAGCTGGTATTCAGCCTGATGTAAACGGATGGTGCACGCACGGGCTTAACCGTATGATGGCAATAATGCAAACGCCCCCTTTCCGCTGCGGAACAGGGGGCGTTTTTGATTGGGCGGCAGGGGCTTACAGGTACTCGCACCACAGCTGCCAGATTTGCTTGCCGGTGTCCGCGTCCATGCGCGTCAATACCCGCAGCAGGAATGCCGAATAACCATGCCGGAAGGCCTCGAGCGCCGGGCATGGGAAAAAAAGATCGCGCAGCTTACCGTAAAGTTCTGCTATGGCAGGCTCCCCCAGAAGCCCACCCAGCTGCTTTCCCGCTTTATTGATTTGCGGGACGTCGGTGCAAAACGCAAGGTGTGACTGCCGGTCTTTCAGATATTTATCGTACGCGTCGAAAAAGTACGCGTCCGAAAGCTCCGCAAAGCAGAGGCAGCTGCGCGTTTCCGCATCCCTGATGTCGTCAAAATCACTGGACAGCAGCTCTGTATCCGGCGCCGCCCCATAGGCATGCGCGGGCGTTTGCATGATGGTGCGCGAAATATCGAGCAGGCGGCTGCCTGCCTCGTAGCCGTAGCTTTCCGCATCGAAAGCCGAAGCAGCCCCGGACGATTCCAGAACGCCGGAAATGTATTCCCACAGCAGCGGGATTTTGTCTCCCAGACGGTCGGCAAGGTCGTTCACCAGACGGAACAGCGGGGCCGCGCTGGGGCAATCCTGCGGAATGGCTCCAAGCAGGGCGCGGGTGTGGTTTGACTGTGTATCCTGTTTCAAAATTCCCAACCACCTTTTTTTAATGGTTGGGAATTTCCCAAATACAAAAACGCGCGGGGTGCGCAGAGCATAGCTCTAAAAACCCTCGCGCGTCAAAATATCGTTGCACTCATTCCCGAGGGAATGTATAATGATACTTGATCGCAGTGTCCCTGATGGGATTGCTTGAGGGTGTCGCGGCACCGGATAGCAGGGCTTGGAGTGTTACCGCACTCC
>NZ_LAYJ01000029.1 GCF_000981035.1 Christensenella hongkongensis | reverse complement strand
GAATCATAGCAGTAGGTATGACGTTCATCATGCTGACAGGAGGAATCGACCTTTCGGTAGGATCGGTAGCAGGCTTCGCAGGAGTAGGGGCGGCGCTGCTGATGACAGAGCAGTCGATGAACCCGGTGCTTGCAGCGATCATCATGTGCCTGTTTGGCATAGGACTTGGGCTTGCGAACGGGTTCTTCATTTCGAAGCTGGCGGTACCGCCGTTCATCGCAACGCTGGGTATGATGGTATCGATCAGGGGACTTGCGTACATCATCACAGGAGGACTTCCGGTATTCGGGTTTGACTCGTCGTACACGCAGCTTGGACAGGGATACCTTGGGCCGATCCCGATCCCGGTGCTGATCATGGCGGCAGTATTCATCTTTGGAATTATATTCCTGTCGAAGACAAGGGCAGGGCGGCACATCTACGGCGTAGGCGGAAACGAAGAAGCGTCGAGGCTGTCGGGAGTAAACGTATCGAAGATCAAATTCCTGGTATATGCGGTAGGTGGATTCATGAGTGCGCTTGCAGGGCTTGTAATCCTTGCGAGGACGAACTCAGGGCAGCCGAATGCAGGAGAAGGCTATGAAATGGACGTTATCACAGGCGTAGTACTGGGCGGCGTTAGCATGACAGGAGGCCAGGGGAAGCTGTACATGGTAATCATCGGTGTACTGATCATGGGAATCCTGCAGAATGGTATGACAATGCTGGGAATCAACGAATTCGTACAGAAGTTCGTAAGAGGTATGGTGCTGATTGCGGCGGTAGCGTTCGACAGCTTCATCAAATCCCGCAGGGCCAAAGAAGTTAACGCGTAAAATATCAGACACCTGAGAATCAGCAAGCGTTAGCGGGTTTCAATTATGCAAAAAGCGCTTCCCGTAACAAGGGAAGCGCTTAAAAAACAGATTGTTTGCTTAAAACTGCGAAGAATTGATATTATCAAAAATTTGCAGGTGACAGCCAATATGGGCTTGCTGGGGAGCGGCATTTTTGGACTGAATGGAAGAAAGTAACAAATCTACCGCTTTTTCGGCGAGCACATCCGGTTGCTGTATCATCAAAAACAGCGACCGGATGTTTTTGAATGGCAGTTTTCCGTCGGAAAGGGGAAACGGAATCGTAAACGTATCGAACGAGCCGATGTCGATTGCATCCGGAAAATCCATTTGCCTGAGCATATCGCACACATATAAAAAATCCCATGTGGTAGCAAGGGCCACCGCTGTGAACTTCTTCATGTTTTCAAGATTGGAAAGCGGCTGGCAGTCAAGTGGCCGGTCTGTATAGATGTATTCCTTTTGTATCTTCAGGTGATGTTTCTCCATCGCGTCCTGATATCCCGCAAAACGGTCCATTTGTACGGTCGTGCAGATGGATTTGCCATGGAAAATGAACAGGATGTTTTTATGCCCGCGTTCAATAAGCGCTTCGGTGAGCTTAAAAGAATTTGCCCTGTTATCCGTCGCCGCATAGCTTGCGTTTACATTGTAAACATAACGGTCCACGAAAACCATCGGAAGATTGTTTGATTGCAGCTTGCGCAGGTAGTCAAGATTTGCAAAGTTGTCGCAGGCGTTCACAATCAGGCCGTCGACAGCGCCTGTAAAGCAGAATTCAAGGATTTCACGCTCTATTTGCGGATCTTCGTGGCTGTTAAAGATAATCGAGGAATAGCCTTCGCGCCGCAGGTTTTTCTCGATTTCATCCGTGAGCTGGGTTAAAAAATAGAAATTGAGCTCAGGCTGCAGAATACCGATTACTTTTTTCTTGCGCAGGAAAGGAAGCTTGCCTTCGGAAGCAATTCCCTGCGGGGTATAGTTGTGCTTCTGGGCGATCCGGATGATCTGGGCCCTTTTTTGTGCAGAAACACGGACCGGTTTATTGTTGAGCACCTTGGAAACCAGTGAACGGGATACGCCCGCCTTATCCGCGATATACTGTAACGTTACTTTCATTGTTTCATTCCTTTCCGATAAAGATTTACAGGCGTTCCGTACCCTGTTCGCAGCAGTTTCCTGCGAACAGGGCCGGAATACCCAAAGAGGCTCTGCGTTTTAAGTACAAAAGAGTAAAGCTTATGCGCAAAGCCTATAATGCCGTGTTNTTGATCAAGGAGCGCGAGAACCTCTTCGCGCGTGGGAGCGCCTTCCATCGGACCTTTTTTCAGTACTGAAAGCGCGCCCGCAGCATTTGCAAAACGTCCTGCCTCATACAGGGGAAGGCCGTCGTTCAGGGCGGTTACGAAGGCTGCGCAGAAGGTATCGCCTGCGCCTGTCGGATCGACCTCGGTAACAGAAAACGAGGGAACGTCCATAATCTCGCCGCCGTTAAAGATGCGGCAGCCATCTTCGCCGTTTTTAAGTACGACGAGCTTGCCCTGCTGCGCCCACTGTTTGCATCCGGTATCGTCGTCAGGAGCGCCGGTAAACATCATCGCTTCCGTTTTGCTTGGAAAAATGACGTTTGCACGCGCGATGATCGGCGCACACATATCCCGAATTTCCTCGACGCTTAAAACCTCCGGGCGGATATTGGGATCAAAGCATACCTTTACATCATCGTCAAGCACGCTCAGCAGTTTGTAGACCGCCCTCATACAGTTCTCGTTGACGGAAAGCGTTACGCCTGTAATGTGCACCCATTTTACGCCCTTGATTTTCTCGGGATCGATATCGCTTTCGTCTATCATTCCTGCGGCAGAATGCCGCCAGTGATAAATAAACGTACGGCTGCCGTCGCTGAAATACCCTACAAACGCGGTGCCGGTTGTAGCGCCGGGAGCCACGCGTACCATGTCAAGATCCACGCCGCTTTCACAGAGACGGTCGCACAGGCATTTGCCAAAGCCGTCGTCGCCGACTACGCCGATAAACGAACAAGAATTGCCAAGCTTTGCCGCGGCATTGATAAAAATGGGGGTATCGCCGCTCGGGTAAGGGCCTGTAAGGTCGGCGGCCTTGTCAAAGGGTTTGTCGATATCCTTACGCATGATTTCGACGAGCATACCGCCGATGCTTAAGATGTCTGCCATAATGATGTTCCTCCTTGTTAATCTCTTGTCGCGCAGGTTGCGTAAAGAAATTTGAGCGCCCCGTCCCCGGGATTGCTGACGATGTGGGGTATGTCACGGTGTACCAGAGTAAAATCGTCTGTTTTGAGATGGACGGTTTCTTCTGTCGTCGGATAGGTCAGCACGGCCTCTCCGGATATAACATAAAAAATTTCGTCCGCATTTTTATGCCCCGCGTCGTAGCCGGCTGTTTTACCGACGGGGAGCTCGAGCACGCCAAAGCTAAGCTGGTCTGTTTCACCGCACGCATAAAGCTGCGCATCTCCAAATTCATCCGCTTTTACGGACGAAACAGGAATTGGTATTCCATACTGCATTAATAAATTCCTCCTTCTATTGTGTCCTTTATATCTGTTGTCATAGTACCTGGAATTGCACCCAAAAAAGGGTGGACAAGATGATACACATATGATACCATTGATACAACATTGATCAAAGACGAGAAATGGATAGATAATGGACAAAATAACGAGTATTTGAATGATATAAACATTTTAAATTGAAATAAAGGAAAAATATCAAAAAATGTATTGGGAGAAATCAATTTTAGCGAAAACCGCGCGGTTTTTTTAATGAATTGGGCAAAAAAATTGAAACAATCAAAACAGGAAGAAATGTTGGAGAAATAAGGCGTTAAAATGCGATAATCAAGAAAAAAAGAGAAAATCAGGCATATATCAGTATAAACGAGATTTTGTGATAAACGTTGCATCAAAAGTATAATTGAAATACACAGGGAAGTATAACATTTCATAAATGACCACATAGTACAAATGAAAACAGGGGAAACATTGTGCGTAATGCACAGTATTATGGCTCTAAGGGAGGTTAACAGCATGACAAGAACAGAACGGATCAAAAAGTATATTTTGGGTTACGCGCCTGAAATTTGCACGGAACGCGGTAAAATTTATACGGAAGAATGTCTCAAAGCGCCGGGGCAGCCGGTTGTAATCCGCCGTGCGCGGGCTTTTAAACGTATGATGAACGAGATGACCATTTATCTCGGCGACGACGACCTTTTGATGGGAAATACGGCGGGGAAACCGCTTGCGGTGGAGCTGTTTCCGGAATACTCAATCGATTGGGTGCGCGATGAACTGGATACGTTTGAAAAACGTCCGCGCCAGCGCTTTGTAGTGACGCCGGAGCATAAGGAGGAAATCCTCAAAATGTGTGACGCATGGGACGGCGCAACGCATTTTGACCGCGTGGATTATTCGCTCAAACAGACGATTGGCGACTACCTGATGGGGCCGGGGCCGGATGGGAAAGGCCATCAGCACCCAAGTGTGAACCAGACGATGTCTATCGAGCATAACCAGAACGGCGACGGGCATATCATCCCGGATTACGTTGGCCTGCTCGATACGGGCTTTAACGCTGTGATCGAAAAAACCAAAACACAGATCGGACTTTTGGATGAAAGCGACGAGGAATACTTGGAGAAGCTCGCTTTCCTGAACTCGGTGGTCATGGTGCTTGAAGGTGCGATTGATTATTCTGAACGGCTTTCACAGATGGCGGTTGAACGCGCCAAGAAGGAAACAGATACGGGACGTAAGGAAGAATTGATGGAGATGGCCCGTATTTGCCACAAAATTCCGGCAGAGAAACCGGACACATTCTATGAAGCGCTGCAAATGGTGCTGCTGATTCATCTGTTGATTCAAATTGAATCAAACGGTCACAGTATTTCCATGGGCCGCATGGATTCCTATCTGTATCCTTTCTATGAGGCGGATGTGCGCGAAGGGCGCATTGATGCGGACAAGGCGCAGCAGCTTTTGGAATGCTTCCTGCTCAAGTGCTTTGAAGCAAATAAGCTTCGCGACTGGGGTACGACGGAAATCCTCGGTGGAGACCAGCTGTTCCAGACCATCACGCTTGCAGGGCAGACGCCGGATGGAAAATCGGCGGTCAACGAGCTTTCCTACCTGTTCCTGAAGGCGCTCGGACACACAAATATGAATGTGCCGACCGTAATTGTGAGCGCGGGGAAGACGACGCCGCTTGAATTTATGGAGGCCTCGATGGAGGCGCTTGTGGCGCATGGCGGCGGTATGCCTGCATTTTTCAACGACGACGTTGCCGTGGATATGATGCTGCGTGCAGGCGTAGACCTGCGTGACGCGCGTAACTGGGCGGGTATGGGCTGCTCTGAGGTGCGCGTGCCGGGCAAGCATGGCACAGGCGTAACGCCGGTATATGTTAACATGATGAAAATTCTGGAGCTTGCGCTGTACGACGGAGAGAATCCAAATACGGGTAAGACATTGTGCAAGACGAAAGCTTCTTTTAAAGACGCGAAAAACCTTGACGACGTGATAGCGCTCTTCGAGCAGCAGCTCGATTACTATCTGGAATTTATTCCAAAGATCGAGCGGGCGATTGCGGAAAGCTACTTCACGCTCACGCCCACGCCCTTCCTTTCGGCAACTGTGAATTACAGGATCGAAATGGGTAAGGATATCAGCTGGGGCCGCGGGCCAAATTATAACGACACGATCATTCATTCGCACGGATATCCAAACGTTGCAAACGCATTAGAGGCGATCGACCAGGTTGTGTTCCAGAAAAAGCTTTATACGGCTGAGCAGGTGCTTAAGGCGATGAAGGAAAATTTCGAAGGGGAAGAAAACCAGAAAATACGCAAGGCGCTTGCGGAAAGCCCCACGTTTGGCAATGACAACGACGAGGTAGACCTGCTGTGCGAGCGTTTGTTTGAGATCATGCCTGCAAAAATGAAAAAGATGAAGCCGCTTCGCGGAGGCCAGTTTGGCTGTACGGCACAAACGGTTGTTATGAATGTGATCGACGGGGAAGTGATTGGCGCGACTCCAGACGGAAGATACGCAGGGGAGTCTCTGGCGGATAATATGTCGCCTGTTCCGGGTACGGACGAAAGCGGCATTACGGCGGTGTTCAACTCGCTTTCCAAAATCGACCATGCGCTGATGGACAACGGCTCGATCCTGAATGTAAAATTCCACCCGTCCGGACTTGCCAGCGCAGAAAAGCGCAGGAAGATCGCGCAGACGATCAAGGTATATTTCAAGCGTGGAGGGTTCCAGGTACAGTTTAATGTCATCAGCAGGGAAATGCTGGAGGACGCGCAGGAGAAGCCGGACGACTACCGCACGCTGGTGGTGAAGGTAGCGGGCTTCAGCGCATTCTATGTGGAGCTGGAGGAAAAATGGCAAAACCATTTGATTGCCCGCACGGAATATTCGGAAGCAAATTAAGGGAGAGGATACTGTTTAAGGAATGGGATGTATATTTGACATACAACGGTTCTCGCTGGACGACGGCCCGGGGATTAGGACTGTGGTGTTCTTCCAGGGCTGTAACCAGTGGTGCAAATGGTGCCACAATCCGGAATCGATCGGCAGGAAACCTGTCGTTATTCGCACGGATTCAAGCTGCTCTATGTGCGGGAGGKGCGCGGCTGCGTGCCCTTCCCACGCAATCAGCTTAAAGGAGGGCCGGTATCTTGTGGATCACAGCCTTTGTACGCTGTGCGGTACATGCGCCCTCACCTGCTTTGAAAACTGTTTCAGGATCAGCGGCAGGGAATACAGCGCGGATGAGGTGATGGATACCGTACGCAAGGACGGGGATTACTATGAGGAATCGGGCGGCGGTATTACTGTAAGCGGTGGGGAACCCACACAACAGGCGGAATTCCTTGTGGAGCTGCTGCAAAAATGCAGGGAGGAAGGCATCCATACCGCAATCGAAACGAATGGGAATATGAGTGGCGAGACGCGCAGGCGCATCGAACCGCTGCTTGATTACGTCATGCTCGATATCAAACATACGGACAATGAAAAAAGCAAAAAATATACGGGAAGCGGCGCCGGAAAGGCGTTGGAAACCCTTGCTTACCTGGCGGCGAAAAAGCCGGTGGAGGTTCGCGTTCCGGTGGTGCCCGGCTTTAACGATACGCCCGCGGAGCTGCAAAGCATTGCGGACGCCGCCGCAGAAAGCGGCGCGCATATGATACGTTTCCTGCCTTACCATACGTACGGCATGAGCAAATACCACAACCTGGGGCTCGACTACGAATACCCGGCTGCAGAACCGATGACTACGGAAGAGCTTGAAAAGCTCATTGAATCTGTAGATACAAAGGGGCTTGAGGTTCGGTTGGGAATGAATTAAAAAATGACAGCAATGCTTACGGTATTGCTGTCGTTTTCTGTAATGCGCCTCATTGACAAAATACGTCCAAAAAGGGTATGATCAAAGGGTGCTTTTCGGGGGATTGGCAGGAAGAACGTTAGACAAAGGATATCCGAACGGAGGAGCAGATGAGACGGTACGATCATATTTTATTTGACTTGGATGGAACGCTTGCAGATACGCCGGATTTTCATTGTAAGGTGTTTATCGATTATTTTACGGAATGCGGAAAGGTTTTTGATCCGGACAAAATCACGAACGGCTTGCAGAAAACGCTTTCGATCAGGGACGTTCTGCGCGACGCAGGTGTGAAGGACGAAGAAGAGGAAGAGGAAGTTTTCCGCTATTTGCGTCGTTTTTACGGAACGGGCGCGGACGATATGATTGGCAGGATCAGGCTTGCAGACGGCGCACGGGAGACGCTGGGCGCGCTGCATAAGGAAGGGTATGGCATGGCCCTGATTTCAAATTCCATGCAGGAGCTTCTGGAGCGCATGGTAGTAGTGCTTGGCCTGCAGGATTATTTCTTTGAGCTTGAAGGCGCAAAGGAAGAACAGGCAGAGAAGCTGGAACGTTTCCGTGCGCTGCTGGAACGAAATGAAATAAACCCGGGACGCGTGCTTTATGTGGGGGATACAAACGGCGATATGAAGGTAGCGCATACCCTTGGCTGCGATGCGTGTTTTGCAAATACGGATATTGCGTGGGCGCAGGATAAGGAAGCGGTCATTCGTACGCATAAACCGGAATATGTAATCGGAAGTATTGGCGAGCTGCTTGAAATTTTGGCATAAGGCGGCCTGCGGGCGTTAACGTATATTGAATTGAGAAATCGCGGCGCGTTCCAGCTGTATAAGGAAACGCCGCTTTTTTTCTGAATTGCGTTATTTTGGTATTTGCTCAGGCGCGGGAAAATGGTATGATAGAAACGTACATTATATTATGATATTTTCCGGGCGTCCGGAAACAAACAGAAAGGATCGATTGCAATGGAGAATTATTTCCAGCCTGAAATCGAATGCGCTTCGCCTGAGCAGATCAGGAAGTGGCAGGATGAACGGCTCGTGAAAACGGTGAAGCACGTTTACGACAATGTGCCGTATTACAGGAACCTGATGGAGAAGCAGGGCGTGGAGCCCGATGACGTGAAATCTGTAGATGATTTATGCAAGCTGCCCTTCCTCACGAAGGATGATTTGCGCGACGCATATCCATACGGGTTGCTGGCGGTTCCGCTTAGCGATGCTGTCAGGATACAGTCTACGAGCGGGACGACAGGAAGGCGGGTTGTCGCTTTTTATACACAGCACGATATTGACCTGTGGGACGAGTGCTGCGCCCGTGCGATTGTGGCGGCAGGAGGCACCAGGGATGACGTGGTGCATGTTTCCTATGGCTACGGCCTCTTTACGGGCGGACCGGGCCTTAACGGCGGCTCGCACAAGGTTGGATCGCTGACCCTGCCAATGTCATCCGGTAACACGCAGCGCCAGATACAATTTATGTGCGATCTGGGATCGACGATCCTTTGCTGTACGCCCTCCTATGCGGCATACCTTGGAGAAACGATCTGCGAAGAAGGCCTGCAGGACCAGATCAAGCTAAAGGCGGGTATCTTTGGTGCGGAAGCGTGGAGCGAGGAAATGCGCAGGGATATTGAGAAGAAGCTGGGCATCAAGGCTTACGACATTTATGGATTGACAGAGATTTCCGGTCCGGGCGTTTCGTTTGAATGCAGCGAGCAAACCGGGATGCACATAAATGAAGACCACTTTATCGCGGAGATCATCAATCCTGTAACAGGCGAGGTGTTGCCGGACGGGGAAAAGGGCGAACTGGTATTTACAAGTATTACCAAGGAGGCGTTTCCGTTGCTTCGTTACCGTACGCGCGATATTTGCGTGCTCACAAGGGAAAAATGCTCCTGCGGCAGGACGCACGTCAAAATGTGCAAGCCAATGGGACGCAGCGACGATATGCTGATTGTAAAGGGCGTAAACGTATTTCCGTCACAGATAGAGACGGTGCTCCTCAACAAGGGGTATCCAGCAAATTACCAGATCATCGTCAGCAGGGAGAAGAACAGCGATGTACTGGAAGTCCAGGTGGAGATGACGCAGGAAATGTTCTCCGACTCCGTAAGCCAGGTGGCGGAGCGTGAACGCGAACTGATCTTTGAGATGAAGGCGATGCTTGGCATTTATGCAAAGGTGGCCCTGGTGGCACCAAAATCGATTGCGCGCAGCGAGGGCAAAGCTGTGCGCGTCATCGACAAACGCAACCTTTATTAAGGTAAGGAGGAGTGCACAATGACGGTAAAACAGATTTCTGTATTTTTGGAGAACAAACCCGCGCAGTTGTCGGCGCTGGTTAAAGTCCTCAACCAGAATCAGATCGATATGCGGGCGCTTTCTGTGGCGGAGACGCGTGACTTTGGCATACTGAGGCTGATTGTCGACGACACCTATAAGGCCGCATGCGTGCTGAAGGAAGCGGGATATGTGTGCTCGATCACGCCTGTGCTTGCAGTCGCAATTTCAGATGAGCCGGGCGCTCTTTCGGGTATTCTCGATATCCTTGGGGATAACGGTGTGAATCTTGAATATACGTATGCGTTTATCACGCGGAAAAAGGATCTTGCATATATGATCTTCCGCGTGGAGGATAATGACAAAGCAATCGATGTGCTGACGAAAAACGACATTAAGCTCATTTGCCAGGATGAACTGTATGGGCTGTAAAAACGCGCGATAGCAGGAAAGCCTTCCTTTGATTGTCAAGGGAAGGCTTTCTTATTATTGTATGCCACGGGCGGGGAAAGAAGAAAGAAGTGTTTTTGCATTTGTTTTAGTTTATCAAATGGTTGTTCAGGCAGCATATATTATTGCATCTGCGCTATGCGCTGTGTTTTACCTGTTGGCTGTAAAACAGCGTGGAAACAGGGGGGGATATAAGGGAAAAAACAGGAGAAACAGGGGAATCTCTAAAGGCTGCGGGGATGTCCTGATTGAACTAGGATTGATTTTCATGTATAATCAAACATACAGACAGACTGGAAAAGGAGCAAATATAAATTGGAAAGATTAGTTATGCCGATGGTGGCGTTACGGGGGCTTGTTATCTTCCCCTATATGGTGTTGCATTTTGATGTTGGCAGGGAAATGTCCGTCGCCGCGGTGGAGGAATGCGTCACGCAGGGGCAGGAAATCTTTTTGGTAACCCAAAAAGACCTCAAGATCGAAATGCCGGAAATCGAGGATTTGCACGGCATAGGAACAATCGCCAAGGTGAAGCAGGTGCTGAAGCTGCCGGGCGATACGCTTCGGGTGCTGGTAGAAGGAGAGCGCCGCGCGCGTATGATTGGTTATGCCGGCAAGGAACCGTTCCTTCGGGCAGAGGTCGAAGAGATTCCGGAGGAGTCCCACGACGATCCATCCAAAGAGGTTGTAAAGGAAGCTTATATGCGGCGTGTGACCGATCTCTTTGAGCGGTTTGCGGCGCTTGGAGCCCGCATTCCCGGAGAAACCCTTTTTACGATCGGCGAGGTGGAGGAGCCGGGCAAGTTCGCGGATATGATTGCTTCCAATGTGGCGATAAAGCTGGACGATAAGCAGAAGGTGCTCAACTGCGTCAGCGAGCTCGAGCGTTTGCAGCTTGTGATGGAAATATTGAAAAAAGAGATCGATATCCTTGAAATCGATAAGGAAATTGCATCCTCGGTAAAGCAGCAGATCGATAAATCCCAGCGTGAATATTTTCTGCGCGAGCAGATGAAGGTCATCCAGAAGGAGCTTGGAGAAACGGAAAACGACGAGGACGAGGTAGACGAGCTTCGCAGGAAAATCAAAGAGCTGCCGCTTTCTGAGGAAGCGCGCACGAAGGCGGAAAAAGAGCTTGCCAGAATGACGAGGATGTCTTCGGGTTCGCCGGAGATCAGCGTCATTCGAAGCTATATCGACTGGATTGTGAGTTTGCCGTGGGGTAAATACACACAGGACGATCTGGATCTTGCACATGCGCGCAAGGTTCTCGATCAGGAGCATTACGGCCTCCATAAAGTCAAAGACCGTATTATCGAGTTTTTGGCGGTCAGGAAACTGAAAAATGATATGCACGGGCCGATCCTGTGCCTTGCGGGGCCTCCAGGCGTAGGAAAAACGTCGATCGCGCATTCCATTGCAAATGCGCTTGAGAAAAAATTTGTGCGGATGTCCCTTGGAGGCGTGCACGACGAAGCGGAGATCAGGGGGCACCGGCGTACATATATCGGCGCGATTCCCGGGCGTATCATTACGTCAATCAAGCAGGCGGACAGCATGAATCCTCTGTTTTTACTGGATGAGATCGATAAGATGAGCAGCGATTTCCGCGGAGATCCTGCTTCTGCGATGCTGGAGGTGCTCGATCCGGAGATCAATAACACCTTCCGCGATCATTACCTTGACATTGAATTTGACCTGTCAAAGGTTATGTTTATAACGACTGCAAACGATATCAGCACCATTCCGCGTCCGCTTTACGACAGGATGGAAATCATTAACATCGATAGCTATACGGATGTGGAAAAGCTTAACATTGCAAAAAAACACCTGATCGCAAAGCAGGCGAAGGAGCATGGCCTCAAGCCGCGTACTGTCAGGATCAGCGACGGCGCGATTATGGATATGATCCATAAATATACGGCTGAAAGCGGAGTAAGGAACCTGGAGCGCGAGATAGCGACTATTATGCGTAAATCTGCCGCGCAGATCGTAGGCGAGGGAGACGAGAAGATTTCCGTCACACAGAAGAACCTGAAGGATTATCTGGGGCTTCCGAGGCGCAGCGAAACAAATGTGATGAAAAAAGATACTGTCGGCGTGGTGACGGGCCTTGCATGGACGGCTGTCGGCGGACAGACGATGCCCATTGAGGTTTCCGTGATTCCCGGAACGGGCAAGATGGAGCTTACGGGGCAGCTTGGCGACGTGATGAAAGAATCGGCAAAAACAGGAATCTCTGTTGTGCGCGCGATGAGCGGCAAGCTGAAATTTCCCAAGGATATCAACGAAAAAACGGATCTGCACATCCATGTGCCGGAAGGGGCAATCCCCAAGGATGGCCCTTCGGCGGGCGTTACGATGGTAACGGCGCTGGTATCTGCGCTTACAAAGCGCCCGGTGCGCCATGATATCGCCATGACGGGAGAAATCACGCTGACAGGCAGGGTGCTTAAAATAGGCGGGATTAAAGAAAAGGCGCTTGCCGCCCTTCGCGCGGGTATCCACACGATTATCCTGCCAAAGGACAACGAAGCCGATCTGGAAGAGTTGCCGGAGTCCGTCAGAAGCCAGTTGAACTTTATCTTTGCAACGGAAATTGGCGATGTGCTTAAAAATGCGCTTGTAACGGAGAAAAAATAGTGGAGATCAAAAAAGCGGCCTTTATTACCAGCATGAAACGGGCGGAGGATTATCCGGAGGAGGGCAGGCCGGAGATTGCGTTCGCCGGAAAGTCGAATGTGGGAAAATCCTCCCTCATCAACTATATGACGAACAATAAGAAGCTGGCATACGTCAGTAAGCAGCCGGGGAAAACGAGGCTTATCAATTATTTTCTGGTGAACGATTCCTTCTATCTTGTAGATCTTCCGGGATACGGCTTTGCGCGTGTGTCAAAGACGGAAAAAGAATCGTGGGCCAGGATGATGGAGCAGTATTTTGCAGTGGCGAAAAATCTGCGCGCGCTCGTGATTCTGGTGGATATCCGCCACAAACCAACGCAGGATGACCTGCAGATGATCGAATGGGCGGCCCGTTACGGCGTGCCGTTTATGATTGCGGCAACCAAGGCGGATAAAATTGCAAAATCCAAACGCTATAACTACGCTGTGCAGATGGCAAAGCACATCGAAGCCGCAGTTGACCTGGATATGGAATTTTTGATCGTGCCGGTCTCGGCTTCCAGCAAGCTGGGAAAGGAAAAAGTATTGGATTATATCGAACAAATGCTCGGCCCGGAGGATGGCGAATGAATATATACGCAATCGGTGATCTTCATTTATCGAACGCGCAGCCAAAAGCAATGGATATTTTCGGAGACCACTGGAAAAACCATTTTGAAAAGATCAGCGCGGACTGGAACGCGCGGGTAAAGGAAGACGACATAGTACTTATCCCCGGCGATATCAGCTGGGCAATGAATATCGCAGATGCGGTCTGTGATCTGGACGCGATTTGCGACCTCCCCGGGAAAAAAATTATGATCAAGGGGAATCATGACTACTGGTGGGGATCGATGTCGAAAATAAATGCTGTTTTGTATAACGAAACCTATATTTTGCAAAATAACTCGTTGGTTGTGGGGGACTATGTTTTTTGCGGCACGAGGGGCTGGAGCCTCCCCGGCGATAACGGATTTTCGGAAAATGATAAAAAAATATTCGAGAGGGAGAAGCTGCGGCTGCAGCTTTCGCTTGATACCACAAAAAAGTATCAGGACAAAAAAAAGATTGCCCTGATGCACTTTCCGCCCGTATATGAGAATATAAAAAACACGGATTTTGCAGAGATCCTGGAGCGCGGAGGCGTCAGTGAAGTCGTTTTTGGGCATCTTCATGGCGAGGTGCTAAAAAACCTGCACCTTACAAATCTTAAAATCGGTTCGGTCAACTATAATTTGGTATCTGCGGACTACCTGGACTTCAAATTGAAGAAAATATGCTAAACACAATTTAAAAAAGCGATAACAAAGCCAAAAAACTGCGAATTACACAATTCGCGGTTTTTTTTGTTTTGTCAGAAAAAAGCTTGCATAATGGTGGGGAAAATGATAAAATTTGATTAAAAGTGGCGCAAAGTGGTTAAAAGTGGGGAAAGGAGTTTTCGCGGCGATGCTGATTGGAGAATACACACACAATTTAGACGCCAAGGGCAGGGTGTTCATGCCGGCCAAATTCCGTGACGATTTGGGCGAAAGCTTCATCGTGACGAAGGGCGTTGGCAAATGCCTTTTTGTGTTCTCCATGGACGAGTGGAACAACTTTGCCGGAAAACTCAAAGACCTGCCGGTTTCCGATGTTGCGGCGCAGAGCTTTACGCGTATGCTGTTTGCGAGCGCGTGCGAATGCGAAGGAGATAAGCAGGGAAGAATCCTTTTGCCGCAAAGGCTGAGGGATCACATCGGCGCCACGAAGGAAACTGTAATCATCGGTGTGATGACAAGAGCGGAAATCTGGTCGAAGGAAGGCTGGGCGGAATACAATGACAGCGCTTACAAAGACTATGAAGAAACGCTTGCCAAACTTGCGGAGCTTGGAATATGACGGCGCAGGGGCACGTCCCGGTACTGTACCGGGAGACGCTTGAAGCACTGAATTTGCAGGACGGCGGCCTTTACGTAGATGGAACGCTCGGCGGAGCGGGACATTCGACGGGAATTCTCGAGGCGAGCGCGCCGGGAGGAAAGCTGATCGGCATCGATAAGGACATGGCGGCGATCAGGCGTTGCGGGGAAAGGCTTGCCGGTTACAAAGACAGGATCACGCTTGTACATGACGATTTTAAAAATATCAGGCAGATTTTAGACCGCCTGGATATTGAAAAAATAGACGGGGCCGTACTGGATCTTGGAGTCTCGTCTTTCCAGCTTGACGAGGGGGAACGCGGGTTTTCTTATAACGAACCGGCGCCGCTCGACATGAGGATGGACAGAAACAATCTCCTGACGGCACAGCGAGTCGTAAATGAGTATGGCGAAGAAGCCCTGAGGCAGGTAATCAGGGATTACGGCGAAGAGAAATGGGCTTCGCGCATTGCACAGTTTATTGTGGCGGAACGCAAAAAGAAGCCGATAGAAACAACGCTGGAGCTGGTAGAAATTATCAAAAGCGCAATACCGGCAGGGGCAAGAAGAAACGGCCCGCATCCCGCAAAAAGAACGTTTCAGGCAATACGCATCGAGGTGAACGCGGAGCTTACAGGGCTTTCGCAGGCTATAGACGATTATGTATCGGTTCTTGAAAGCGGAGGAAGGCTTGCAGTCATAACCTTCCATTCGCTGGAGGACAGGATTGTGAAGCAGACGTTTAAGCGGCTGTTTGATCCATGCGAGTGTCCAAAGGACTTTCCGGTTTGCGTATGCGGCAAGGAAAGCCAGGTCAGGATACTCACAAGAAAACCGGTACTTCCGACAGAATTGGAGCTTGAGACAAATCCGAGGGCTCGAAGCGCTAAGCTAAGGGTAGCTGAGAAGAGATAACGAAAGGATTGCATCATGAACGCAATACCGCAAAGAGCACATAATTATGAAAGAATTCCTCTTCCGCGCAGCGGCGGACAGGGCCGGGCAGCAAACCATAACGGGCAGATTTCCGATATGGAAGCTTATCGTATGCAAAAAGTTGCGGCTGAGCGCAGGCGGCTTGGAGAAGAAGACGTCCGCATTTACGAGCGGAAGAAAACTGCAAGGCCACAGCAAAGACAACAGCAGAGAAGATCGGTATCGCCGACAAAAACATATGAGCGCCCTACGTCGATCCGCCAGACCGGCGTAAAAAACATGGTGGGCGGGAGAAATCTTACGCCGGCCTACGAAGGGGCGCGCGTAACGCAAAGGAGCTATCAGCAGTCCTATGCGCAGCGCGCAAGGGAAGTGGAGGAGTATTATAATACGCCTAATCCCAACAGCCTGAGAAGCAGGCAGGAAAGCTATGACGACAGGTATCGGTACGACGGAAGGTATCGCTATAACGATGGAATGCGTTACGAAGCAACCACCCGTCCGCGCAGCAGGTATGGCGGCACGGCCGGCAATGATTATCAGCGGGGCTATTATGATGAAAAGCCGCGCAAGGCGGCAAATTATGCGGGCTATAAGCCTGCCCCCAAACGAAAGATCATCCACGGCTTTGATATGGACGAAAGCAACACGCAGCAGTCGGCAAACTACAGTGGAGTAAAGCCGATCGCAGTGGAATATGAAGGACAGAAAAGAAAGGGCGTTGTTTCAACGATACTGCTCATTGCTTTTGTATTTGCAATCCTTTCGGGAATCGTCATCCGTTATGCGGCAATCAGCAGCGCCAATAATACCAACACACAGATCGAGTCAAATATTACGGAATTATCAGCAGAGCTTGATAAGCTGAAAATGGACATCGCACTGAAGGACGACCTCAACAGCATCCAGCAAACAGCATCGACAAAGCTTGGCATGAGCTATCCGACAGAAGACCAGATCGTTTACGTTGATCCGGCTGACGACCCGCCGGTAGCAACTGTGCAGGAGGAAGCGCAGTCCGGCGGGGCAGCAGTCAGCGAGCCGGAAACGGTGGAACAGCAGCAGGCTGCAGATCAGTCCGACGCGGGTATTATGGGATTTTTGAACAGCATCGTCCAAGGTGTTAAGAGCCTGTTTCAAAATTAGGCAGGAGTAAAATAAGTTGTCAACGTCACGCGTACTGGTTACAAGAAAGAGACTTTTAGTCATATTGATCATATTGATTTCACTCATTATCCTGCTCATGACACGAGTGGGATATTGGTCTATATGGAAGGGCGACTGGCTGAAAGCACAGGCGGAAAACCAGTGGACGAAGGATGCGGTGGTGGAGGCGAAACGCGGAGCGATACTGGATCGCAATATGTATGTGCTGGCGCAAAGCGCGGCTGCGGACACTGTGGTGATCCTTCCGGAAAAAATTGCGAAGGCCGGAAATGCCGACGCAGTTGCCGACGGTCTGGCAAACGCCCTGCAAATGGACAGGGATGAAATCTACAAAAAGGCTACGGATCCGGAAAAAAAGGAAATCTGGATCAAACGCCAGATATCAACAGAGGAAGAAGAAGCGATAAAAGCCCTGAACCTTACGGGCGTATCCTTTATCGACGACACCAAGCGCTTTTATCCCAATAAGGATTTTGCATCCCAGGTGATTGGCTATACGACACTCGATGGCGAAGGGCAAACGGGAATTGAAAAACGCTACAATTCTACGCTTGCGGGAAGGTCTGGCAGGCAGGTTTCTGAAACGGCAAAGGACGGCAGCGGGGTTCCTAACGGACAGGAGATGCTGATACAGCCGCAGGATGGGAAAAGTGTGGTGCTCACGATTGACGAAATAGACCAGAGCTTTCTTGAAACGGCGTGCAAGGAGCTGTACGACGCACAGCAACTGGACAGCGTGCAGGGGCTGGTGATGGATGTGACAAACGGTGAGATCATAGCGATGGCAAATATTCCTGAGTTTGACCTGAACTCGCCGCCACGGGACGACTCTGCAACGCTGGCTGCTCTTTCGACGAACAATATTACAGCGGCAGCTTATGAGCCGGGTAACATTTTCAGCCTGTTTACGGCGGCAGCTGCGCTTGACGCAAATATCGATCCGCAGGATTATACCTGCGACGGATCCAAGGATATCGACGGAGAAATCATTTCCTGTACCGGTACTCATGGGACACTGAACCCGTTGCAGGCCGCAGAGCAGCACTGTGTCGTCTGCTCCGCGCAGCAGGCGGATACGCTTGGCAAGGATTTGTTCTATCAATATATGAAGGCATTTGGGTTTGGAGAAAAAACAGGCATCGATTTTGCAACGGATACTGCGGGCGATATGCTCCAGAAGCGATATGCGCGCAATTCGGATATCGCGCAAATGGGCGCAGGGCAGGAAATAAAAACATCCCAAATGCAGATTGCAAGCGCGGCGGCGTCCATTATTAATGGCGGTACGCTGTATGTGCCGCGGCTGGTTCTCGGGCTTGCGGATGCGAACGGCAACATGACAGAGGAATACGAAGCGCAGGAAACGGGCACAACCGTTTCGGCAGACACGGCGGCTCAGCTGCGGGGCATGATGGAAAACGTGGCGCTTACGGGCGAAGGTTCAAGCGCACAGGTAGACGGTTACACCATCGGCTGCTTTGCCGGAACGGCGCAGCAGTATGAGGACAACATAGCGGTGGAAGGAAAGGTGGTTTCAACCTTCATCGCCTATGCCCCGGCAGACAATCCAAAATATATGGTTATGATCACAGCGAATGGCGCTTCGGCGACGGAGAACAGCGCCGCGGTGTGCGCGCCTTACGCAAAACAGGTTCTTTCAGGCGTTCTGATGAACGGAAAGATCGCGCCGTCGGGCAGCGCGGCAGGTACGGAGGAAAAGGTTTCGGTTCCGGATGTAATGGGGCTTCCCATGCAGGAAGCAAAGGATAAACTTTCCGACGCCGGCCTGCAGGTAT
Organism: Christensenella hongkongensis; assembly: GCF_000981035.1. Taxonomy (GTDB): domain Bacteria; phylum Bacillota; class Clostridia; order Christensenellales; family Christensenellaceae; genus Christensenella; species Christensenella hongkongensis. Next base: position 45,634 of record NZ_LAYJ01000029.1, on the reverse strand, counting down.
CCCTTGACGGCAGCGGAACGGTTCAGGGACAGGTGCCGGCAGCAGGAGAGCAGGTTAATAAAAATTCGATTGTTGTTCTGTCTATGGAAAACAAAACCACACAGCAGCCCGCGGCGGATAAGGTCACGGTTCCGGACCTTACAGGAATGGATCTGATTTCAGCCAGAAACAAGGCCCTTGAGGCCGGACTGGAATTCTTCGCGCTCGGCGAGGGAACGGTGCAAAAGCAGACGCCTGTTGCAAATTCAACGGTGGAAAAGGGAAGCAGCATTATCGTAGAGTTTAAACTACCGATTGCGTCCGAATAGTAGAATGGCACAACATTTTGTGGTATAATCAAAGATAAAAAATCAGGAGGTGCAAAAAATGAAGCTGAATGAAGTGTTTCGCGGAATGATTTGCGAGATTCATGGCGATGAAACGGTCGAAATCAAAGATTTAAAATACGATTCGCGTGGCGTGAAACGCGGCGATCTGTTTTTTTGCATTTCCGGATTTGCGGAAGACGGCCTGAAATATGCGCCTGAGGCGGTCAAAAAGGGAGCGGCTGCGGTTGTCGTGACCGAGTTCCAGCCGAACCTTGATGTGACGCAGGTAATTGTAAAAAACGACCGTGAGACAATGGCGCTCGCGGCTTGCCGCTTTTTTGATTTTCCCGCAAAACGCATGAAAATGGTGGGCGTCACCGGTACAAACGGCAAAACGACGACGACCTATATGCTCAAGGCGATTGCGGAGCAGGCGGGTATGAAGGTGGGAGTAATCGGCACCATCAGGAACATGATCGGCGACGAGGTGATCCACACGGAGCGCACGACGCCTGAATCGGTTGATCTGCAGCGCCTGCTTAAAAAAATGGCGGAAGAGGGCTGCGATATCGTTGCGATGGAGGTGTCCTCGCATTCGCTTGTTTTGAAGCGGGTGTTTGGTATTGAGTTTGATGTGGGGATTTTTACAAATCTGACGCAGGATCATTTGGATTTTCACCAGACATGGGACAACTATATTGCCGCCAAAAGTATGCTTTTTGAGCAATCGCGGATATCGGTGATCAACATAGACGATGACAGCGCCGCAAATATGATGGCGGCGGCAAGAAGCGAAATCATCAAATACAGCGTGATGCAGCCGGTGCAGTATGCGGCGAAGGAAATTGAAATCACGCATGAAAGCACACAGTTTGACATTGACCTTAACGGGCATACTCTCCATGTGGAGATCGGTATTCCCGGATATTTTACAGTATACAATGCAATGGGCGCGATCGTTGCGGCGAATGCGCTTGGGATAGACAGCTACTGCATCGAACAGGGCCTGAAAGCGATGCCGCCTGTTGCGGGACGGTTTGAACCGCTGGACACACATGGCGGAAGCTTTAGCATCATACTCGATTACGCCCACACGCCGGACAGCCTTAAAAATGCGATCGCCACGGCCAAAAAGTTTGCGCCCGGGCGCGTGGTAACAATCTTCGGCTGCGGCGGCAACCGGGATGCGACAAAGCGCGCAGTGATGGGGAAAATCGCGGGAGAGATGTCTGATTTTACGATCATCACGTCTGACAATCCCAGATATGAGGAGCCGGTGGCAATCATCGCGCAGATCGAAGAGGGTATGCGCCAGACAAGCGGGGAATATGTCTGTATTGTTAACCGCAGGGATGCGATCGAACACGCGATCCGCACTGCAAAAAAAGACGATGTGATCCTGCTTGCAGGAAAAGGGCACGAGGATTATCAGGAAATAAAAGGTGAAAAGCACGACTTTGATGAAAAGGTTGTCGTGGAAGAACTTTTAAATAAGCTTGGATATCATAAATAAGCAGAACCGAGGGGAAAACGCTCAATGAATTTTACGTTAAATATGCTGCTGACGATACTGATCTCATTTGCGATTACGTTCGTAGCGGCGAAAATCATCATACCGATCCTGAGAAGGGCAAAAGCGGGACAGCACGTACGGGACGACGGCCCGCAGACGCATCTTGTAAAGGAAGGCACACCAACAATGGGCGGCGTCATCATGCTGATTGGCATTGTTGCATCGAGTTTTATTTTTGCGGGAGATGATTTGCGATACACGGTTTTCTCTGTGATCACCGTACTTGCGTTTGCGTTGATCGGGTTTCTGGACGACGGCCTTAAATTATTTATGAAGCGTTCGCTCGGCCTGCGGGCATGGCAGAAAATTGTGCTTCAGCTGATCGCGGCTGCAGTGGTGGCTTGCCTTGCATACTACTGGCTCGGACTCGATATGGCGTTTGTCCCCGGTTCAGGACAGCTTTGGGAGCTTGGCGCAGGGTATATTCCGTTTACGATGTTTATCCTGATTGCGATGGTGAACAGCGTGAACCTGACAGACGGCCTCGATGGGCTTGCAACTGGCATTACGCTCATCAATTCCGTGACGTTTTTGTTGATATTTATTCTGAGTGTAGTCGGCGCGGCGGTTGTAACGCCGGAGATCGCTTCGGATATGTCGAATATGACGATGTTTACAGCAGCTGTAGCAGGTTCCTGTATCGCGTTTTTGTGCTTCAACTCCCATCCTGCAAAGGTATTTATGGGAGATACGGGCTCGTTTGCACTGGGCGCGGCGCTGACTGCGATGGGAATTGCAACGGATATGCAGCTCTTCCTGCCGATTATGGGCTTTATGTTCGTACTGTCTGCAATCTCTGTGATTATACAGGTCGGTTCCTTCAAGCTGCGCGGAAAACGCGTGTTTCGAATGGCGCCGCTGCACCATCACTTTGAGCTTGGCGGGGCTGCAGAAACACAGGTAGTGTCAGGATATATGGTTGCAACGATGCTGCTGTGCATCGGAGGATTGATATTGTTTTTCGTTTCAATGTAAACGAATTTGGGGGAAGCTTGCATGGATTACAAAAATAAAAAGGTTTTAGTCATTGGAATGGCGAAAAGTGGCGTTTCTTCCGCCGTGCTGCTTTGCAGGCTTGGCGCGGATGTAACGATTTACGACATAAAGCCAAAACAGCATTTGCCGGAGCACCTTCTTGACGAGCTGGAGGGGTACAAGTATCACGATATGCTTGGGAAGGATCCGATAGACCTGATACCTGAAATGGATATTCTGGTATTGAGTCCCGGCGTGCCGCTTGGCCTGCCTTTTATCAAAAAGGCTTATGAGCTTAACAAGAGTGTAATTGCGGAGATTGAGCTTGGTTTTGAAGTCTCAAAGGCGGATTTTATTGCAATCACAGGGACAAACGGTAAAACGACCACAACGGCGCTCACAGGGGAAATTTTCAAAAGTGCGGGAATACCTACGCATGTACTTGGCAATATAGGGGTACCGATCACACAGGAAGCGATGCAAACGAAGGCCGGCGATGTAGTGGTTGCGGAAACGGCTGCGCTGCAGCTGGACACGATCTCTGATTACAGGCCGCGGGAAAGCGCAATCCTCAATATTACGGAGGATCATCTGGACCGTTATGGAACAATGGAAAATTATATTGCCGCGAAGGCAAAAATTTTCAAAAACCAAACGGCGGAAGATTATTGCGTTTTAAATTATGATAACGAGCTGGTGCGCGCGCTTGCCCCGCAGATTAAAGCGAAGGTGGTTTGGTTCAGCATTGATATGATCCCGCAAAACGGGGCATATATAAAGGAAGGAAATATCTGTTTTTCTTTGGAAGGAAAAGAGACTATCATCCTGCCTGCGAAGGAAGTCAGGATACCCGGACGGCATAACCTTGAAAACGCGCTTGCGGCAAGCGCGCTTGCCTGCCTTTATGGAATCGCGCCGGAGGTGATTGCGCAAACGCTCAGGACTTTCCCGGGCGTTGAGCACAGGATCGAATTTGTTCGGACGGTGAACGGCGTTTCGTTCATCAATGATTCCAAGGGAACCAATCCTGACGCTACGATCAATGCAATTAAAGCAATGACAGCGCCGACGGTACTGCTTTTGGGTGGATTTGATAAGAAAAACGACTTTGTACCTTTATTTGAAGAGTTTACGCCGATGATCAAGGCGGTGATCGTACTGGGCGATACTGCGGAAAAAATCATTGCGGCGGCACAGGAATGTAACTATCCGAATTATATCAGGGCTACGGGCTTTGAGGATGCGGTTTTGAAGGCCTACAGCATTGCCGATGAAGGCGATAACGTACTTCTTTCACCGGCGTGTGCAAGCTGGGATATGTTCCGGAACTTCGAAGAAAGAGGACGTATCTTTAAAGAAATTGTGAAGGGCCTTTGATGATGAAAAGAAAAAAGAGCAGTCTGCCGAAGGGCTCGATTGATTACTCTTTGCTGATTGTGACTTTAATATTGGTGGCTTACGGGCTTATTATGGTGTTCAGCGCCAGTTATTATATGGCGCAGTCCTCTGCGCTTTATGATTACGACGGGTTGTCGCTTTTTAAAAAGCAGCTTGTTGGCGCGGGCCTTGGGCTTGCGGTAATGATCTTCTTTATGTTTTTTGATTATAAGAAGCTGATCAAGCTGAAATATGTTTTTTTGGCGATTGCCATCGTTTTTCTGATTGCAGTGCTCGTGCCAGGTGTAGGAACGAACCTCAATGGCTCCAGCCGCTGGGTTCGCATTGCGGGGATCAGCGTACAGCCTGCTGAGATCGCAAAATTTTCATTGATTATTTTTATCGCGGCGACCATCTACGTGAACAGAAACCGCATGGATACCTTCCGGTATGGGATATTACCGTCGTTATTTGTGCTGCTGCCAATCTGCGCGTTGCTGTATTTCCAGCCGAACTATTCTGCGATCATCGTGTTGTGCGGGCTTGCCTTTATTATGATCTTTATTGGCGGTGCGAAAGGGTGGCACCTCGCTGCGCTTGGCAGCGTTGGCGTTGTTGGCGGCGTGGTGCTCATGATGCGCGAGTCTTATCGTGTCAGCCGTATTACTTCTTTTCTGGATCCGTGGCAAAATCCTACCGGGGACGGATATCAGGTAATCCAGTCTTTGTACGGGATTGGCTCAGGAGGACTGTTTGGGCAGGGGATCGGTAACGGCACGCAAAAATTGTCCTGGCTGCCGTATGGCGAGTCGGACTTTATATTTTCGATTATTGCGGAGGAACTCGGACTTGTTGGCGCTGTTGTTTTGCTGCTGCTGTTTATCTTCCTGATTTACAGGGGAATCAAGGTGGCGGCGACAGCGCCCGACCTGTTCGGAACAATGGTTGCCACAGGCATCATTGTTTTGATTGGGCTGCAGGTAGTAATCAACGTAGGCGTAGTTACAAGCCTGCTGCCGCCAACCGGCGTATCCCTTCCGTTTATCAGCTATGGCAGTTCGTCGCTTGTCATATTTATGGCCATGATCGGTATTTTGCTCAATATATCGAAGCAATCAAGACGGATCATGATGGCATCTGCATCTGGCGAACATGAATAAAAATAATTTCCGGAGGAAAGATGAGAGATAGAAGCAATCCGCACAAGGGACGTGGTGCGGGAAGAACAATTGTATCGATCGTAATCGCGATCCTGCTGCTGGCAGGAGCGGGCTACTTTATATATGCGTATTTTCAGGTGGAGAATCTGGAAGTGAAGGGGAACGAAAGCTATGACGCAGGCTATATTTCCAAGCTTGCAAATATACCGCCCAAAACGCATATGTTTGTTGTGGATACGGAGCAAATCAAGGAGAACATTGAAACTGAACCGTATATTGAGGTGGAAAGCATAGAAAAGTCTTATCCCAAGACGCTTGTAATTAACGTTAAGGAACGCACGCCGGAAGCGCTGATATACTATTCCGACCAGTATCTGCTCGCTGACATCAACGCAAACGTACTGGAAATACAGCCTGTCGAGCCAAGCACGCAGTATCCGGTGGTGGAGGGCTTTATACTGACCGCAGCGAATCTCGGAAAGCAGATTTCAACAGACGATACCTTTAAGATATCGGTTTACACCGATCTTTTGAATGCGCTTAAGGAGCGTGAAATGATCGACTCGATTGCGTCGATCGACCTGACGGATATTAACAGCATCAAGCTGAAGACGCGGGAAGGCATGAATATTAAATTTGGCCAGGGCGATAAATTTGTAGATAAGGTAAAGTGGATCAAGCGCACGCTTCCAAAGCTTACGGATACGGACAGAACCTCCGGTACGCTTGACGTTTCTTCCGGTACGTCCGCCTCGATTTATGCGTCAGGCGGGCAGGACGCCCCTGCGGAGCCTACACAGGAGCCAGCGGCCGAATAGACCTTTGAATGTAACAAAAATGTGACAAAATCGGATAAAAGTATTTTGTTTTTTCTATGGATGTGTTATGATAAACACAATGGTTTTTTGTATCCATGAAGAAATAGGATGCTTAAGGTTGGTTTTTGAATGAGAGATTTCAAAACGGTGATTGAATTTGGAACATCGAAAATCTCCTGCACCGTCGCTGAAAAAAAGCAGCGAATGGGGCTGGAGGTTTTAGGGTACGCCCAGGTTCCATACGAAGGAATCAAAAATTCGAAATGGGTGGAACCGAAAAATGTGATCTATGCCCTTGAGCATGCGCTGGAAGCTTGCGAAAGGCAGACGGGTACGCGTATCAGGAATGCGGATGTCGGCATTCCGGGTTCCTTTATCAATGTAATCAACCAGAACGCACAGGTGCCGGTAAAAGGGCGCGTAACGGAAAAAGACGTCGATCTTCTGATCGAGAAGGCGCGCCGTTTTGATTTCCCGGAAGATTTGACGCTGGTGCATGAATGGCCGGCCTGGTTTTTGATGGATGACGACAATATCTATCTTGATCCTTACGATATACCCACAAAGCGTTTGCGCGGCTGTATATCGTTTACCTTTGCAAATAAGTTTTTCCTGAAAGACGTTATGGATTTGTTAAACCATTTGGGCGTGCGCGTGGATTATTTTATCCCGGAACCGCTTGCGGAGGCGCTCTATCTTCTGCCTGCCGAAAAACGCGACGCGATTGCGGCGATTATTGATATTGGCTATTACAGCACAAATGTATCGCTTGTTTACGGGGACTCCCTTTTGCATTTCACAACGATACCAATGGGCGGAGGGCACATCACGCATGATATTGCTTACGCCATGAAGGTGGACGATGAGACGGCAGAGCAGCTGAAGCGAAGGTATACGTTTGGACTTTCCGACAATAACAGCATTTCGCAGCTCTTTGCAAAAGGCTCGGATGGAAAACTGAAAAAATATCCCTACGATCTCTTAAAGGAGATCATTGACGCGCGGGTAGAGCACCTGATCTTATATATCTGCAAGCTTTTGAACAAGTCGGAGATCAGTGTCAGCCGCAAAATTAATATGTACCTGACAGGCGGGGGCTTGGCGTTTATGAAGGGCTCGGACAGCTTTTTCCGGGCTGTTTCCGGAAGGACGCCGACGCTGATCCGCGTTCAGAATACCAAGCTGCAGCCGCCGGATATGCACTCGGCTTATGCGCTTATGCAATATGCGTATGATGGTTACATTCAAAGTAAATCTCCGGCCAGAAGGAAAGGCCTTTTCGGACGGGGACAGGATGTACTGTTTGAATAATTTACCCATACTCTAAGGAGGAAAATAAATGTCACTTGAATTTGATAATAACAGTGAAAACTTTGCTAAGATTCGTGTTTTTGGCGTAGGTGGAGCTGGAAATAATGCGGTGAACCGCATGATTGAGTTTGGCGTGAAGGGCGCGGAGCTGATTGCGGTAAACACCGATAAGCAGGCGTTGTTTCTGTCAAAGGCAGATCAAAAAATTCAGATCGGCGAAAAGCTGACAAAAGGTCTTGGTTCCGGGGCGGATCCGGATACGGGCAGGAAGGCGGCTGAGGAAAGCCGCGACGATCTCGAGCAGGCGGTAAAGGGCTCGGATCTTGTTTTTGTTGCCTGTGGCCTGGGCGGCGGAACCGGCACAGGCGCCGCACCCGTGATTGCTGAAATTTCCAAGGAGGAAGGCAGCCTGACGATCGGGTTTGTTACAAAGCCGTTCTGGTTTGAGGGCCATCCCCGCGCAAAAGCGGCTGACGTTGGCTTTGAGGACTTGAAATCCGTTGTGGATACGATCGTTACGATCCCCAACGATAAGTTGCTCAATACGGTAGGTAAGGATACTCCGCTTGTAGATGCGTTCCGCGTGGCGGACGACGTATTACGTCAGGGAATCCAGGGGATCATCGACCTGATTGGAAAACCTGCGCTCATCAACCTCGACTTTGCGGATGTAAAAAAGGTTATGACGCTTCGCGGCGTTGCACATATGGGAATTGGTATCGGCTATGGAGAGAACAAAACGGTCGAAGCTGCAAAACAGGCGATCAACAGTCCTCTGCTTGATACGACGATTGAAGGCGCACGCGGGATTATCTTCAACGTAACGGGTGATCCGTCGCTTGGCATGTATGAAATCCAGGAAGCGGCAAAAATCATACAGGAAGGCGCAGATCCGGAAGCGGATGTATTCTTCGGCGTGTGCATAGATCCTTCGCTTGACGACGAGGTGCGCATCACGGTGATTGCTACCGGCTTTGACGCTCCGGGAACAGTGCCGAACAAGGTGGGCGGAAAAGCGAAGCTTGAGGAGAAAATTGAGTTTACCGACGAGGTAGCGCTTGATCTTGATCCGGTGCCGTCCTATCGTGAAAAATCATCCGGTTCCGACCTGAAGGAAGCAACCGATAAGCAGGAACCGCTTGAAGTATTTGGCGATGAGGACTTGGAAATCCCGTCCTTCCTGAAAAAGAAGCCGAGAAGGAACAGAAGCGATTACTGATCGCCTGGACGATTCCCGGTGTTGAAGCCGGGCATATAAAACAGAGCATAAAAAGGCCTTTTTTGTGAAAAAAAGGGCCTTTTTTTATGTGCTGTTACAGCAATTTGTCAAAAGGCCGGTTACAGGCTTTTGGCACAAATTGCAAATGCAAGCAGTTTATTGTAAGCATTGCATAACCTGCTTTCGGTGAAAGTGCTGTAACAATCAACGAGAAATATTAAAAAATATAAAAAAACCTACATAAACCGACAAAAAGAATGAAATATCAGATGATATGATAAAAATATTATTAGTATTTCGAGATGATTATTATGAAAAATAACAAAGTAGACCAGCATAGCATCGAAAATTATCCGCCGTTAATGAGCGTAGAGGAAGAAAAAGCCGCTGTCAGGGAACTGGAAATGGGGAACCCGGACATCAGGAATTTTCTTGTGGAAAGGACATTGCGTATTGTATTTTTTATTGCAAGAAAATATGCAGGCGCAAAAGCGGATTTTGACGATTTGATGTCTGTTGGCAGCATTGGCCTGATTAAGGCGAGTAATCACTTTGACGTCTCGAAAAAAATTAAATTTGCGACATTTGCATCCCAGTGCATCAGGAACGAGATGCTGATGTATCTTCGCAGGGCGTACCGCCAGAAAGAAGTTTCCCTTGAAGCGACGATTGGCGGCGGGGAAACTGTGGGCAGGCAACTCAAGGAAGTTTTGACGGTGGGTGATGAGGAGATTCTGGAACGGTTGGAGCGGCAGGAATTTGCGCAGGACGTCAGAGAAATCATCAAAGAGATGCCGGCGCGGGAACAGGAAATCGTGAGGAACAGGTTTGGTTTGAGCGGACTGGAAGCCAAAACGCAAAAGCAGGTGGCGTATATTTTGGGCGTAACCCAGTCATGCGTATCCAAGGTAGAACGTAAAATTGTGGATAAAATTAAAAAAAGTATGGAACCGAATGTCAAAATATACGAAAAAAAATGATTTACACTACTAAATATGGTATACTTATCACAATAAAACTTGATCGCAACGGAGGAAAAACGTGTGAAATGTATTTATTGTGATTTTCCTGAGAGCAAAGTTGTGGATTCGCGTCCGGTGGACGAAGGAACCTCTATCCGCCGCCGCAGGGAGTGCCTGAAATGCGGAAAGCGTTTTACCACATATGAAAAAGTGGAGAGCCTTCCTGTTTTTGTAATCAAAAAGGACGGAAAGCGCGAAGTCTTTGATATCGAAAAGATAAAAAAAGGAATCGTGAAGGCTTGTGAGAAAAGGGAAGTATCCTTTCAGGACATTGAGGATCTGATCAATGAAATCGAGCGTTCCGTATACAATGCGCCCAGTCAGGAAATCACCTCGCACGAAGTAGGGGAGATTGTAATGGAGGGCCTTCGTAAGCTCGATGAAGTGGCTTATGTACGCTTTGCGTCAGTATATCGCCAGTTTAAGGATATCAATACGTTCAAGGAAGAACTGAATAAGCTTTTGACGGAGAAATAAATGAACGCGTTTGAAGAAAAAGTGAAGCGCGGTTTTTTGCTGTGCGAAAAAAACGGAGTCAAATACCTGACGATCCCTTCCTTTACGCAGGCGGGATTTGAGAAGCATCTCTTCACGACACGTGTGGGCGGGGTGAGCAGTGGCTGCTATGAATCGCTTAATTTAAGCAGGACCAGGGAAAATTCCCCGCAGAATAAAGAAGAGAACTACCGCCGCGTGTGCGGTGTTCTGGACGTACCCTACGAGGGGCTTGCGCTCGTTAATTACGCGCACGGGGACGGCATTTATTGCGCGACGCGTGACGACGCGGGAAAAGGGATTACACGGCAAAGCGATCTTCCTGCGTGCGATGCGATGATCATCCGGGAAAAGGGAATTACAGCGGTGACGCTGCATGCGGACTGTGTGCCGGTCTTTTTTGCGGACAGGGAAAAGCGCATTGCCTGTGTAAGCCACGCGGGCTGGCGCGGTGTATATCAGGAAATATCAGGTAAGGTTGCAGACGTTTTTGTCCGCGAATTCGGTTCAAAACCGCAGGATCTGATCGTGGGCATCGGCCCGCATATTATGCAGGACTGTTTTGAAGTGCAGGCAGACGTTGCACAGCCGTTTTGTGATAAATTTGGCGGCGACGTGGTGCGCGTGCGCAACGGAAAAACTTATGTAAGCCTGCAACGTGCGCTGCTGCGGCAATTATATGGCAGGAAAATCCCTGCGGAAAATATTACGTGCGCGGATTTGTGCACCTATTCAAACGGTGAACTCTTTTATTCCCACCGGCGCGACAATGGGAATACCGGCGCAATGGGTTCGTTCATTGCCATTACATAAAAGGTGTTTTGGAAAAAAAGAGACGTTTATCAATGAAACGAAGTTGTGCTTTTAAGCACAGGGGAATGAAGTGCCATGGACAGGATATATTTGGATTATGCGGCAACGACTTATGTAAAGGATGAGGTTTTGGAGGCAATGCTGCCTTATTACAAGGAGCACTTTGGAAATCCGTCCAGCATATATGAAAGCGGAAGATATGCAAAGCGTGCGCTGGATGAAGCGCGCAGGATGGTTGCAGGCTGCATCCATGCAGGGACAGCGGGCGAGATTTATTTTACGTCCGGCGGTACGGAGAGCGATAACTGGGCGCTGTGCGGGATTGTAGGGGCAGGTAAAGGAAAACACCTGATCACAACTGCCGTGGAGCATCATGCAGTGCTTGAAGCGGCCAGATACCTGCAGGGCAATGGATGTGAAGTGACCTTTCTTAAGCCGGATGAATATGGCATGGTGGGCGCAGAACAGGTGAAAGATGCGCTGCGCGATAATACGGTGCTTATATCGGTATGCTACGCAAACAATGAGGTAGGCACAATAAACCCGGTGCGCGAGATTGGCGAAGTCGCAAGAGAAGCGGGGGTGCTGTTCCATTCGGACGCGGTACAGGCCGCGGGACACTTGCCGATTGACGTACAGGCCGACCATATTGATTTGTTGTCGGTTTCAGCGCATAAGTTTTACGGCCCGAAAGGGGTGGGAGCGCTTTATGTCCGCGATGGCGTAAAGATAGGACAATATATGCGTGGCGGCGCACAGGAGCGGCAGAAGCGTGCAGGGACGGAAAATGTGCCTGAGGCGGTTGGCCTTGCCAGGGCGTTTGAGCTGGCGGTAAAATCGCTTGACGAAACGGTAGGGCAATTGACCATGCTTCGCGATTATATGATAACCGAGCTGTTAAAACACATTGCGGGCGTACGGCTTAATGGGCATCCGACGCAACGGTTGTGCAATAATGTTAATATCTCGCTTGAATCCGTAGAGACGGAGGCAGCGCTTGTGAGCCTTGATTTGGCGGGCATTGAATGTTCCGGCGGATCGGCGTGTGCGAGCGGATCGCTCGAGCCGTCCCATGTGCTGCTTGCGATGGGACTCCCGGAGAGGGTTGCCAGAAACGCGCTGCGCTTTACCATGGGAGATACGACCACAAAGCGGCAGCTGGACGACACGGTCAGGGAACTGGTAAGGCTGTCGGAACGGGCAAATTGTATTTGAAAACACGTCTGTGAAGGCATTTTAAATAATATTGATTTACAATGGGCCTGGATTGGTCTATAATGAAACCAGAGTGACAGTGGCTAAAAAGGAGGAGGAAGCATGGCAGATTTAGATAAAACAATGCAGTTTAACTTTGACAAGGAGCTGGAAAATCCGGTGCGCGGAATTATTCGCATTGTTAGCGAGGCGATGCGCGAAAAGGGATATGATCCGGTGAACCAGTTGATCGGCTATATTGTTTCCGGCGATCCGACCTATGTGACGGGATACAAAAACGCACGTTCTTTGATTGCGAGCGTTGACCGTGACGAACTGCTTGAAGAGCTTGTGAGCTATTATATCAAGCAAATGTAATAAGATACAGATCACGCCTGGCGCTGTTTGTTTCAGGCGTGATTTTTTATACGCGGCATCCGGCAGCCAGGCGGGAGCGGCAAGGGCGACAGGGCAAAAAGGAGAAACATTTGGGAAGAATATTGGGACTTGACGTGGGAGATGTGCGGATTGGCTCCGCGCTTTCCGATTTACTGATGATTACGGCGCAGGGACTTGAAACCTATACGCGCAAGGACGAGCAGGCCGACATTGGACATTTTTGCGAAATCATAAAAGCAAACGATGTGGATAAGATCGTTTGCGGTTTGCCAAAAAATATGAACGGCACGCTTGGAGAGCAGGCGGAGAAGGTACAGGATTTTGCCGAAAAGCTCAGGGAGGCAAGCGGTCTGCCGCTGATTTACTGGGACGAGCGCCTGACGACAAAAAGCGCCCACCGTACGCTGATTGAAGCGGACATGAGCAGGAAAAAAAGAAAAGCGGTTGTGGATAAAATTGCCGCGGTGTATATTTTGCAGGGGTATATGGACAGCCTGTAAACCAAATAGTAGAAAGGAAAAAGCAATGAGTGAAGAATTAAACTTGATCGAAATGCAGGACGAGGACGGCAACGTATTAAAATTTGAGCATTTGCTGACATTCGAAGTGGACGAGGACTTTTATGTCGCGTTTACGCCAATCGAGAAAATGGATGAATTTGATGTGGGCGAAGTTTTGATTATGCGGATCAAAGAGGATGAGGACGGGGATGTTTACCTGCCCATCGAATCGGAACAGGAGCTTGATGAATTGTGGAACATCTTCCAGCAGCTCTATTATGAGGGCGACGAAGAAGGGGACGACGAAGATACGGAGCAGTCATAATAGCAGGCCCTGCGTTTTGCAGGGCTTTTTTTGTATCTGAATATAAAAAAGCCTCGTCATAAAACGAGGTTTTTTATTGCGGATACTGCCGCAAAGATGGAGGCGCCACCCAGATTTGAACTGGGGGTAAGGGCTTTGCAGGCCCCTGCCTTACCACTTGGCTATGGCGCCATATGGAGCGGAAGACGAGATTCGAACTCGCGACATTCGCCTTGGCAAGGCGACGCTCTACCACTGAGCCACTCCCGCATGATATTTATTGCAGTTTGTCAAATGGTTACGCAGCAAGCATTTGTTAGAAACTGCTATGCAGCGAACCTTTACGGCGGCACAGCCATGCGACGCCATATGTTAATACGCTGTAAAAAATGGCGACCTGGAAGAGACTCGAACTCTCGACCTCTAGCGTGACAGGCTAGCGTTCTAACCAACTGAACTACCAGGCCATAAATAATAATGGTGGGAGTAACAGGGCTCGAACCTGTGACCCTCTGCTTGTAAGGCAGATGCTCTCCCAGCTGAGCTATACTCCCACGCATTAGCGCTGCATTCACAGTGCGTCTATTATTTTATTATAAAGAACTTATGCTGTCAAGACTTTGAGGTGAATTTTTTTAATTTTTTTGAGAAGGCGAAATTATATTAAAAAATCATTTTTGTTTTGAAGCGTATTACGGATATATTCCTGCTCGTCTTCCGCAAGCAGGAACAGGCGCATCAGCTTTCGGTCGATATCTTCGTATAACGCGCGCAACGCGGCAGGATTGCTTTCGCATAACAGCCGGTCCGCAAGCAATGCTATTTCATTCTGCTCCTTTTCATTGGCAGCGGGGATGGGAAGGGCTTCAATGTGGGAGCGCAATATTTTTACGGAGGAGAATGTTTGGGTAAAGTAAAACTGCATAGCACGGGAATTGAGCGCCGCAAGGATGTACTTGATGCAAAATCCTTCCGCACGGGGAATGACGATATTGCAGCTGTTAAGCGAAAGCGTCCCCTGGTTGTCGTAGGCAAATACGAGGCAGCCGCCGACAAAACGGTATAACAATTTTTCCGGAGCCCGGTATAGCTGCTCAGGAGCCGTCTGCTGGAATTTTTCCGGTTGGTATACGATTGATTGGGAGGGCGGCATAAAACGGTATTTGCGAAGCTCCGCTCCCTTTAAAACGGGTTCTGTGTTTTCGTGGTTCTGGTCCGCAAGCAAAGCCTGGTTATTTCCTGTAACGATACCCAGTGCAAAATCGGCTTTTCCTTTGAGCGTGATGCAGCCGGGAGTATGTTCGAGCTTTTGAAGCAGCGCGTATTCACGGTCGGTGGTTCGCAGGCAGATGCGTTCTGCGGATAGATTGCGTTCCTTACGAATCAAAAAGTCGTGTCCTGCGCTGTGAATACAGATGCCTTTGGCACTACAGGGCTTGCCGGAATGTTGCAGTGTCAGTATGACGGCTGGACACTGCACCCCGTCAAATATGTTGCCAAGGTAATCGATACGGTTGATCTGTGTCCGGGAAAGAAGAATTTGCCGGATTTTTTTATGGGAACGGACGGTGAGGAGGGATTCGGGAAGGACGAAGGAAAGCGTGCCGCCGGGAGAAAGCCGCCCGATCGCCTGCTCCAGAAACAGGGCACAGGAATCCATGTGATCCACGTGCCTGGCATGAAGCGAGAGAGAGCCCCACGGAGGGTTGCCGACAATCAGGCCATATTCCTTATGGGGAAGACTGTGCAGCGTATCGCCGCAGGTGATGTTCTTATACAGCGTGTTAAGGTCGGGACGCTTGGGGCACAGGGCGAGGTTGATTCTCGTGAGCGTCACAGCGACAGGATCCACATCCTGGCCGTGCAGGCGTGCGGCGCCATACGGGCTTTTTGCGAGGGAAAGCAGAAAGTTGCCGGTTCCGCAACACGGATCAATCATGTCAGGGCAGGACGAACCGGTTTGACTGATAAGCGGCTGAACCATCTGGTCTACGATGTGCGCGGGCGTGTAATAAATGCCGGAAGATTTTCGGCTGCTTGTATTTTTAAGGGAAATATAGAGCAGGCCGAGGACGTCTTCATAGGCACGGTAATTCAATCGGCCGGATAAAGCGGCACAAAGGTGCCTGGGGGATGCAAACCGTTTGTCGGAACCGGCAAGAAGATCGTTGATCAGGGCGCCGTAAGACCCAATATCAAGCGTTCCGTTCAGAAAGTCATAAAGGACGCTGCCATCGTTTTGAGGACAGGGAATGCCATGTGCCTGACACAGCAGTAAAAGGGAATAACCCGCAAGTATATACGGCAGGCAGGCCTCAGGATAAGGGCCGGAAGCGATGATTTCCTGCGCTGCGCAGATATTATGACTCTGGCTTCCGATATAATCCTTATAAAATCCAAAGCCGGAAATATGTCTTTTATTCCTGCGGCTTCGCAGGGAAGTCTTCCTGCCAAGCCGGATATCCTGCAACAGGCTGTCAACCTGGGCCCGGTCAAACTGCGCTTTGCAGCCTTTGCCAAAAACAGGCGTAAGCCTTTTGAGCCTGATCCAGTTGCGGCAGGTGGCTTTTGATATCAATAGCTTCTGGCAGGTTTCCTGAAATGAAAGCAGGGTATTTGAACGGTTCATATAAAATCCCCATATCAATTTTAATGAGTTTATTGTAGCCCTTTCACAAAAGGAAGGCAATATATTAAGGGAATAATTATACAAACAGATTTGGATAAAGAATATAAAAAACAGAGCAAAGGTTACTTTGCTCTGTGGTTGAGTATTCATAGGCACAAAAGTATTGGTGGCCCCACGAAACTCGAACGAAGTGAGTTTCGTGGGGAAGAGGAGGAGCAAGGAAGCAAGCGAAGTTTTTTTGTGAAACAAAAAACGGAGCAAAGCGAACTTTGCTCCGACGTGGTGCCGAAGACCGGGATCGAACCGGTACGGGGTTTAACTCCCGCAGGATTTTAAGTCCTGTGCGTCTGCCAATTCCGCCACTTCGGCATAATTGTCCTTTTACTGACTTTTTGTATTTTATCATAACATGAAAAGCAATACAATATTTTCAGGATATTTTTGTAAGCTGTTTTATGCAAAAACAATACATTTCAGGGAAAACAACTGTTATAATGTGAAAGACGAAATTTAATTTGGACGGGGAGAAAAATCGTTTTGTTTTCACATGGCGTTCACACTGGAAGGGTAGGATAGAATTGAGAAAAAAAGATGGCGGTGAAGTGATGTATAAAATACTTGTCGTAGATGATGAAGATAATATCCGTTCTCTGATACGCAAGTACGCGGAATTTGAAGGTTACGAGGTAGCAGAAGCTGCGGACGGCATGGAAGCGGTAACTATGTGCAGGGACAATGATTATGATTTCATTATTATGGATATCATGATGCCCGAGCTCGATGGATTTTCGGCGTGCAGTAAAATCAGGGAGGAAAAGGATATCCCTGTGCTGATGTTATCGGCGCGCGGTGAGGAATATGACAAAATACACGGTTTTGAGCTTGGCATCGACGATTATGTGGTAAAGCCGTTTTCTCCAAAAGAGCTGATGATGCGTGTGAATGCAATTTTGCAGCGCGCCAAAAAGAGCGGAAGCGATAACGAGGTAATGGATTTCGGCGGACTCAAAATCGACACATCGGCGATGATCGTCTATGTGGACGGAGAAAAGGCGGAGCTTTCGCCCAAGGGATACGAGCTGCTCTATTACCTTGCGAAGAACAAAGGGATTGCCCTCACGCGGGAAAAACTCATTACAGAGGTGTGGGGATACGATTTTTATGGGGACGACAGGACTCTCGATACGCACATCAAGCTTCTTAGGACGGCGCTCAAGGATTACCGCGATTATATCGTGACGTTAAGGGGAGTGGGTTACCGGTTTGAAATCCAGTAAGATAAGCGTAAAATGGAAAATATTTTCATATATCCTGATTTTCGCCGCGGCGATGCTCGTGCTTTTGTGGTTGTTCCAAATTGTTTTTTTGAATGATTTTTACCAGGCGATCAAGCAGGGAGAAATCAAAAAAATTGCACAGATGATCGAACAAAATATCGATAACAGCGATGTCCAGTCGTTGATTGACCGGATTGGGCAGCGTTTTGACGTATGCGTACGCGTGGTGGACGCTCAGGAACAGGAAGTATACGCGGCGGAAACCCTGCCGGATTGCGTGATCCACAAGCTGCCGGAATTTGAGCTTGAAGCGATTAAGCAAAAAACGATTGCAAACGGCGGGAGTATGATCCAGATTATGCCGCGGACGCAGTTTGTCAACTCGCAGTATAACCAGGATAAATTCCAGGGAAACGTGCCGCCGCCGGACTCTGGTATGTCCGAAAGCCTCATTTATTCACACATCATAACGGGCGCTGACGGGACGCAGCTCATGCTGCTTTTGAATTCCAAAATTACGCCTGTAAGCTCTACGGTGGAAACGCTTCGAGTACAGTTGATCTATGTCACCATTATTTTGATCGCGTGCGCGCTGTTCCTTGCTTTTATGATCTCAAAATGGGTGTCAAAGCCAATCGTCAGGATCAACAAGAGCGCCAAAAAGCTTGCGCGTGCGGAATATGACGACGTGCATTTTGACGATACGGGTTACAGGGAGATCGCCGAGCTTGCGGATACGCTCAATTATGCGGCACGTGAGCTTTCCAAGGTGGAAAATTTGCGGCGGGAGCTGATTGCAAACATATCGCACGACCTGCGTACGCCTCTTACGCTGATCACCGGATATGCGGAGGTAATGAGGGATATCCCCGGCGAGAGCACACCGCAAAATATCCAAATCATTATAGACGAAGCAAAACGGCTTACGACGCTTGTGAACGACGTGATGGACATTTCCAAGCTGCAGGCGGGGACGCAAACCCTTGAAAAGACGCGCTTCAACCTCACGCAGGCGATACGTGATATTTTGTCACGGTACACCAAGCTGGTGGAGCAGGACGGCTATACGCTTGAATTTATCCATGGGGACGATGTTTTTGTGGAGGCGGACATGGTAAAGATCACGCAGGTGGTATATAACCTCGTGAACAATGCCATTACATATACGGGCAAAGATAAAAGGGTGGTTGTGCGCCAGGTGGTCAGGGATGGCTCGGTTACGATATCGGTGGAAGACGACGGCGAGGGGATTCCGGCGGATAAGCTTGAATATATCTGGGACCGCTATTACAAGGTAGATAAGGCACACAAGCGGGCAGCCGTGGGGACAGGCCTCGGGCTGTCCATCGTGAAGGGCGTGCTGGGGCTGCACAACGCGCAGTATGGCGTAACGAGCGAGGAAGGCAAGGGAAGCGTATTCTGGTTCCGGCTGCCGGAATCAAACGAAAGAGCCGAATAAAAGGAAGTTAAAAACGGGAAGCAGTTTGCTTTCCGTTTTTTATTTTGTAAGGGAATGTTAAGAATAGACTGGGTGAATTGCGTTGTGGGCGTCCCGCTTTTGTTTTATAATACTGGTATCAAATGAAAAACGTTATTTGCATTTGATGGCGCCTCGCATTGCTTGGCCTGCGTTTTGCGCCGCATATGTGCAAAAGCGTCTCATACCGTTTCAGACGCGCTTCACGGTATGTTATGGGAAAGGACAGTGTTTCGAAATGAAAATTTGCATTGTGGAAGATAATCAGAAAATACGGGACGAGCTTGGCTCGTTTCTTCAAAAATACGGGTACGACGTCTTTTTGGTCGATTCCTTTGACCATGTGGTTGAGGATATTTTAAAGGAGGAAGCCGATCTTTTGCTGCTGGACATCAACCTGCCGGTGGTGGACGGATATTCGATTTGCCGTGAGGTTCGGAAGGAATCGTCCCTGCCGATTATTATTGTCACGAGCCGGAACACGGAAATGGACGAGCTGATGAGCATGAACCTTGGCGCGGACGACTTTGTAACAAAGCCCTATAATACGCAGATTCTTCTGGCGCGCATCAATTCGGTTCTGAAGCGTGCGTACCATACTGTAGATAAAGTGGACTGCGGCAGGTTTTTGCTGAATAATTCGCGCAGCGTAGTGGAGTATGGCGGACAGGAAATCGAGCTTACCAAAAATGAACTGCGTATATTGAGCACTCTCGCGCAGCACCCGGGCAGTATTGTTTCGCGCGACGACCTGATGACGGATCTGTGGAGCAGCGATATGTTTGTGGACGAAAACACGCTGAATGTAAATGTGAACCGCCTGCGGAAAAAGCTTGAAGAGGCTGGCCTTAAGGATGTGATCGAAACAAAGAGGGGACAGGGTTATTTGTTAAAATGAGATGGATGGAATACCTGAGGGATAAAGCGGTTTTTTTATTGTTTGACGCATTCCTGCTTGTGGCGGTGATACTTTTGTTTTACCTGCTTTCCGTAGGAACGATGATCATTGTGTTTTTTGGATGTATTTTCCTTGCCTGCATGGTCGTGCCATTAATTGTGGAATACAGGAAGCGAAAGGCGTTTTATGAAAATTTTATTGAAATGCTTGATTCGCTTGAACGCAAGAACCTCATTGCGGAAATGGTGGAAAGGCCGGATTTCAGGGAAGGAATGATCCTTTACGATGCGCTGAAGACGTCGAATAAGGCAATGCTTGAGGAAATCAGGAAATACAGTAAGGCGCAAAAAGAATACCAGGAATATATTGAAATGTGGGTGCACGAAATCAAGACGCCGATTGCGTCCTCGCGGCTGATTCTGGAAAACAGCGACGGCTTTGCAGGGGCGGACGGGCTTGGCGAAGACCTTTCCGCACTGGAGAACCTTGTAGAGCAGGTGCTGTTTTATGCGCGGAGCAACGCTGTGGAAAAGGATTACATGGTGCGCAAGGCAAACCTCAGGGAGATCGTTTATGCCGCGGCAAGGAGAAACGCAAAACAATTAATTGGAAGGAAGATCCGTTTTGAAGCGGAATTGCCGGATATCATCGTATATACGGACGCAAAATGGATCGAATTCATTTTGAACCAGATTCTGGGGAATGCAATCAAATACAGCGATAAAGCGGACGCTCAAATCATAATTACCGCAAAGGAGAACCCAAATTCCGTGGTGCTCAGTATCAGCGATAACGGAATAGGGATACCGGCGGCGGAGGTTGGGCGTATCTTTGAAAAAGGGTTCACCGGAAGCAATGGGCGAAAGAAGGAAAAATCGACCGGCATGGGGCTTTATCTTTGCGCGAAATTATGCGACCGGCTGGGGCACGGTATCGCCGTCTCTTCTACGGAAGGAGAGGGGACTGCGATCAGTATTACATTCCCCAAAAGCTCGATGACGGATATATGACGTTACGGAAAAAGGCAGCATCTGCGAATAGATTTTTGCCGCCTTACAAAAATGTAAGGTTTGCGTAAGCTAGAGCGATAGATGCAATGCGGGCTGCTTTGTATAATAAAATTGCGGTGGAGGAAAACCGCTATTTTATCAAATGGAGTTTGCAATGAGCATTTATTGGGAGGCAAAAATGGAGACACTACTCAAAGTCAGGAATGTAGAAAAAATATACGGCGGAAAGGGGAACATGACGCGCGCCTTAAACGACGTGAATTTTGACGTTGGAAAGGGCGAATTCCTTGGCATTATGGGCCCGTCCGGAAGCGGAAAAACGACGCTGCTGAATTGTATTTCCACAATCGACAACGTGACGAGCGGCCATATTATGATCGGCGGCACGGATATCACAGAGCTGAAAGCCGGGCGGCTGGCCGGATTCCGCAGGGAACAGCTTGGATTTATTTTCCAGGATTTCAACCTGCTTGATACATTGTCGGGGTATGAAAATATCGCGCTCGCGCTGACGATTTGCGGCGTGGGCTATAAGCAGATTAAGGAACGCATCAAAAATATCGCACAGACGCTCGAGATCAATGACGTGCTCTATAAATATCCGTGCGAAATGTCGGGCGGGCAAAAGCAGCGTGTAGCCGCCGCGCGCGCAATTATTACAAATCCTTCGCTCATCCTGGCGGACGAGCCGACGGGGGCGCTCGATTCCAAATCCTCGCGGATGCTGCTTGAAAACTTTGTGAATATGAACCAAAGACTGGGGGCGACGCTGCTTATGGTAACGCACGACGCATTCGCAGCGAGCTATTGCAGCAGGATTCTGTTTTTGCGCGACGGCAAGATTTTTACAGAGCTTTTGCGCGGGGCGGACAGCCGCAAGGATTTCTTCAGCAAGATCATCGAAGTGGTTTCCCTTCTGGGAGGTGACGTAGCCGATGCTGTTTAAATTAGCTTTCAGGAACGTACGTAAAAGCTTCGGCGATTATACGGTCTATTTTATTACGCTGATGTTTGCGGTCATGTTTTTTTATGCGTTTAACTCGCTGGATGCGCAGCAGGCGATTATGGACCTGAATTCAAGTAAAGCGACTTCCGCACAGGTGATGCTGGAAAGCATTAAGGTGTTTTCTACGTTCGTAGCGATTACGCTTGGCATTCTGATCCTGTATGCAAACAACTTCCTCATCAAGCGCAGGAATAAAGAGCTTGGCGTATATCTTGTGCTTGGTATGGGAAAAGGGCGGGTGGCCGCGATCTTCATGGTGGAAACGCTGCTGGTAGGGGTAATCGCGCTTGCCGTGGGACTGCTGCTGGGCGTGCTCTTCTCGCAGGGAATGTCGCTCATTACGGCAAGGATGTTTGAGGTACAGCTCAAGGAATATGTGTTTGTATTCTCGGCAAAGGCGATGACGCAGTCTGTCATTTACTTTGGCGCGATGTTTGTGTGCGTAATGATCTTCAACGCGGTGCGCGTATCCAAGCAAAAGGTGATCAGGCTGCTGCATGCCGAAGAGGAAAACGAAAAGGTGATCAGCCGTAAAACAGGCGTGTCGGTGGCGCTTACCATAGCGGGCATCGTGCTGATTATCATTGCATATTACCTGATCATCAAGGGAATGCTGATTATGTACCTGCCGTTTGTGATGCTGTTTGGCATACCCGGAACCTTCCTGCTGTTC
The DNA here is from genome assembly GCF_000981035.1 of Christensenella hongkongensis. GTDB lineage: Bacteria > Bacillota > Clostridia > Christensenellales > Christensenellaceae > Christensenella > Christensenella hongkongensis. The sequence goes on along the minus strand of NZ_LAYJ01000029.1, from coordinate 23,196 downwards.
GCAGGGCTGTCCGGATTCGTTTATAAGATTGCCTCGAGCAACAAGAAACGGTATTTTAAGGGCCTCAACCTGTTTGTGACGCGCCAGCTAACAAGCAAGATCAATTCCACGCATACGTCAATGGCGCTCATTTGCATCATGCTGTTTGTAACGATCGTAACGCTGGGGGCAAGCTCCGGCGTATCTGCCGCGGTCAACAAAGAGGCCTACCGCGAGCTGCGGTTCGATACGGAATACAGGATGAAGGCAGAGGCGGTACAAAGCGAGGGGAGCGGTCTTCGGGCGCTTGAAAATTATGGGATCCCTATGGACGAGCTTTACGGGCAGACCTCGGAATATGCGCGCTACGAAAGCGACGTGGATATCCTGAAGCAGTTTGGAGATTACCTTGAGGTGTCCCAGATGAGCGAAATAGCGCAGGTTATGGGAGAAGAGGTATTTGCGGAGGCGGTGCCGGTTTCCCAGTTCAACAGCTTTTTGAAAATGATCGGAGAACCGGAGGTGGAGCTTTCCGGGAACGAGCTCGGAGCGTTTACGTATAACGAGGCGATGGGTGAGAAATTACAAAAATTTTCACACGACGGAAAAACAATCCATTCCAATGGAAAGGAATATACGGTCCCGGGCAATGCTGTCGGCGTTGTGAATACGCGTATCACAGGGGCCTCGACAGCTGCCCCGATCACGCTTGTTTACCCGGATGAGGATGTTTCCGGTTTTACGCTCGGTGATGCCGTTGTAAACGGGATATTCCCGCAGGGCGCTGACCGCGAGGCGGCAAACCAGGCGGTTTGGGACAAACAAAACGAGTTGGTAAAAGCAAATCCTGACCGTCCGTACAGTTATTTTACAACCGCGCTCAGCCAGCAGGATTCGAGCGTTGGACTGCGCGTGACGATTTCATTTGTGGGCATTTACCTGGGCATTACGTTCCTTGTGACTGCGGCGGTCATCCTTGCGCTGCAGCAGCTTTCCGCGGCAAACGACAACAAAAGGCGGTATGCTACCCTGCGCAAGCTTGGTACGGATGAAAAGCTGATTAACCGGTCTCTCCTGAAACAGATCGCGGTCTATTTCCTGATACCGCTCGCCGTTGCGGCAGTCCACGCGATCTTTGGGATACAGGGAATCATGAGCATGATCAATATGATGTGGTACGAAAACGTATATCAGGACGTAATCTGGGGACTTGCGCTCATAGCGGTGATTTACGGTATCTATTTTGCGATTACGTATTTCAGCAGTAAAAAAATCATCCGCGAAAAATAAATGCTTGACCTTGACACTGTGTGAAGGTGTATTCTTAGAAAAGAACCGGTTCTGAGAAGGAGATTATTCATGCTTACCATTGGCGGATTTGCAAAGCTGGGCGGACTTTCCGCACGGATGCTGCGGCACTATGACCTCATGGGCCTGCTGTGCCCGGCATATGTGGCGGAAAACGGCTATCGGTATTATGATCCTGCACAGCTTGCGGTTGCGGAGCAGATCGAGACGCTGAAAGGCTACGGATTTTCGCTTGCGGAGATTCGCGGGCTTCTGCCCCTGCCGCAGGAGGAGCTTGCCGTGCGTATCCATACGCGGCGGCTGAGGCTGCAGGGAGAGCTTGACGCGCTGCGCAAAAAATTACGCCAGATGGAAGCCGACATTGCCGAAATGGAGGGAACCGGTATTATGATGGAAAAATATCATGTAATTGTGATGAATGCACCGCCGCAAAAGGTGTTTTGCCTGAGGAAAACAATCAGTGTGAGCGAAACGCACGAGCTGTTTCAGGAGCTTTTGAAGGAGATGAAGGATCGCGGGTTTACGCGCACCGGAGTGACGCAGCAGATGTATATGGGAGACGAATTCTCTTACGATGCGATGGACGTGGAGGCGCAGGTAGAGGTCGCTCAGGATGGCGACGGCGTAAAAACGCTGCCGGCGGGTACGTTTGCGGCGGTCACGCACGTTGGCCCATATGAAACGGTACGCTATGCGTATGAAGCAATACAAAACTGGTTTGAAAACCAGAATGAGTACGAGGTGTGCGGCCCGGCAATCGAGCGTTTTCTGAAGGATGAAGAGATGGCGCTGAGCCCTGAGGAGCTGGAAACAGCGGTGTTGTTCCCGGTCAAAAAGAAAGAACGGTAAACAGGTAAAGTAAAAGAGGCGGAGCGTTATGCTCCGTCTCTTCCAGTATTAAGGCGTGACCACAGCCGGAACGAAAAGCGGCGTTTGACCTTCCCGGGTGTTTTGCCGGGAAGGGATACTCCGGCGCCGCCTCAATCCTTTATCAGATTCATTTTTTTCAGGGCATGATAGATACCGTCGTGGTCGTTATCCAAAGTATGATTTGCTATTCTTTCTTTCAGCGCATGGGGAGCGTTTTCCATCAGGAAGCCGTATCCCACCGCCTTAAGCATTTCCTCGTCGTTATAGTTATCACCAAACGCGATGGCGTCTTTTATGTCGTAGCCCCACATAGAGCATAGCCTGTGCACCGCATGCGCCTTCGTAATACCTTTTCCCATAATTTCCAGAAGTATGTCGGACGATTTCGCAATGGAACAATCGGGGAACGCCGCACCTATTTCCTGTTCAATTTCTAAAATGTGGCCGGGATTGCAGATACACAGGATTTTATTGACGTTCGCCCCGTCCTCAAGAGCGTTGACCGTGCCGCGTTTCGCCCGTGCCTTTACATAATATTCTTCGCGTATAATACGGGGATCGTCTGTGTCTTCAACGAGCCATTCATCCATGGAAAAGGCGCTCCAGCTTAAGTCGAACTGCCGGTTTTTTACAAATTGTATGATTTTCGCCGCATATTCTTTGGTCATTCCGGCATCGTAAAGGACATTCCTGTCTGCATCCAGCATCAGGCTGCCGCTGTAAGAAATAATCGGGCAGTTAAAATCATATTCGCGCAAAATCGGGTAGATTGCCGATGGGCTTCTTGCTGAAACGATCACAAATGGAATTTGTGTATTGCGAAGGCTGGTGATTGCCTGCATTGTAAGGGGAGATATACTCCGCGTGGAGGTAAGTAATGTTCCGTCAATATCGCTGAAAACAATGTGCCGCTTCATGCAAAGCTCCTTTTCCTGTATTTTGTATTCAGTAAAACAAAATGGTTTTGAATCGTTATACTCCAATCGCTATGAACAGGCAACGGAATGAAATATGAATCATGCGCCATGCTTTGCCTGTTCAGGAATCGGTTCCATCCCGCAGCCTTTTTTCCGCAGGGACAATCGTTTCTTCGTAGGACTTGATTTTTTTATCCAGACGCTCAAGCGTTGCCTGCATATCTGCGATACGCTCGGCGAGCAGCCGCCGCTGCTCCGTAAGGAGATCTTTCCTTGCGTCGATTGTGGAATCCCCCTGTGCAAAAAGCGCAACGTAATCGATCAGCACCTCGATGGGAAGCCCCGCCCCGCGCATACATTTGATAAATCCAACCCAGTTGCAGTCCTCGTCCGTATAATCCCTGATTCCGCCGCTGGTGCGGTGGACCGGGGGAACAAGGCCGATCCGTTCGTAATAGCGGAGCGTATCTGCCGAAAGGGCATATTTTTTACTGACTTCTGTAATCGTCATGAGATTCAGCCTCCTGTTTCTTATAGTATAACACAGCGGCGCAGCAGGGTGATTATGTTTTTCACCGGATACAGCCGCAGCGCCGTCGTTCTACTGCAAGCATACCATCTGGAGCGGACTCCAAGTCAAGCGCTATTTTGTTTTTTATTCGCATTGGAAGGGATTTTCGGATATTGTAAGAATTTTGTAAGGATTTGCTTAACAGCCGTTAAGAAATAGGGATTATAATAAAAGCATCAGTTAAAAGAAAGGGAGTGATTTTTATGAAAAAAGTATTATATGCGGTAATGGTAGTGATAGGGGCATTCTTTTTGGTCAGCGCGGGGATGGACGAAACGCGCACGCTTGAAATCATTCCCGACTATAAAAGAATATAAATCAGATTTGGGAGTAGGGACGGATGGAGCATTTGCTGGAAGTCAGGGACATTGAAAAGATATACGGAAGCAGGGGAAACATCACAAAGGCTCTGGACGGCGTCAGCCTGACTGTAGAGGAACATGAGTTTCTGGGAATCATGGGCCCGTCGGGGAGCGGGAAAACGACTTTGCTGAATTGCATTTCGACGATCGATTCCGTAACGACAGGCCATATCTATATCGGTGGGACTGATATTACGGCATTGCGAAGCGGGGCGCTTTCAAAATTTCGCAGGGAAAAACTGGGGTTCGTTTTTCAGGAGTTCAATTTACTCGATACGCTTTCCGGATATGAAAATATAGCGCTTGCGCTGACGATTGGAAATGTTCCGTTTAAGGAGCTTAGGGTGCGGGTTGCTCAGGTAGCCGATGCGCTTGAAATCAGCGATATCCTGCATAAGTATCCGCCGGAGATGTCCGGCGGGCAAAAACAACGGATCGCGGCGGCAAGGGCTATGGTGACGGAACCGTCGCTGGTACTTGCGGACGAGCCGACGGGAGCGCTCGATTCCAAAGCGGCGCGCACGATGCTGGAAAGCTTTGCGGGCATGAACAAAAGATTGCGTGCGACCATCCTGATGGTGACGCACGACGCATTTGCCGCAAGCTATTGCAGCCGTATTCTTTTTTTGCGCGACGGGAAGATTTTTACGGAGCTATTGCGGGGAGGGCAGACACGAAGACAGTTTTTTGACAAAATTATCGATGTGGTATCCCTCCTCGGCGGCGACGTAGCGGACGCGGTTTAGGAATGTTTTTCATCCCGGATGATCTCCCACAGGTCTTCTGCGAGGTTTGTATAAATGCCCTTTCCGGTTTTAGCGGTTTTGGCCTGGAACAGCCAGCGGGACGTTTTCTCAAGCTCGCCGGTGCGATACAGCATACCGGCGATTTGCAGGGATACAACCTGTTCCTGAAGCTTATTCAAATTACCGGACATATAAAGGGCTTCGCCCGTTTCAGCGGCTTTTAAGGCGGCGGCGCGCTCCGGTTCTTCGTCCCCGGCTTCTTCATAAAGCCAGCTCAGGTTAGCCCAGAGCTTCAGGTCGAGCTGTTTTTGTTTGGAAGGAAAGGCCGGGGAGCAAAGAAGCGCGAGGTAATGGGCGGCAAAAACGAAGTCGAGATCACGCTCGGCAGTGAAATCCAATGCGGTTTCATTTTTGGCGGCGGCTAAAGCCTCCTGGATTTTTTCCTTCTGGAAACGCACCGGTTCGATAAAATAATCAAACAGCATACTGAAATAGCAATGCGGGCAGGTGAGAATATCATACCATTCCGCTTGAAATCCCTTGTAACGTTTGCGAAGATCGTACCGCATCGGGGAGGAAGGCACTAATTTGGACAAAAACACTTTATAGCCACGGAAGGCTTGCGAGCAGTTCGGGCATTTAAATTCTTTTTCAAACAGGTATTTTTTATATTCCGGCTTTTCGATCCCTGCATATCCGCGGAATCCCGGAGGAAACAAGGCGGGGGCCGCCCCGTGCTTTTCCAAAATAATATTTGCGGCGCTTTGGGCGGACGTTTGCTGTATATTTGCAGAAGCGTCCTTTTTTATTTCATCCTTTTTTTGGAGAAGGGACTCGCGTATTTTGAGCGCCTCAGGGGAGAGCTTAAATGTTTTTCCGGTTTCATTTGAAGGCGCATGTGCCTGCGGGGCAGCCGCAGGTATTTCGTTTGCGGGAACCGTGGCCTGCTTCCCCGCTGCAGGCCGTTCTATTCCGGCGGGTAGCGGCGTTTCCTTCAGCCCATAGGCATCGCGCAGCAGCATATATAACAGCATTGGATTTGTGCGGGCGATTGCACCGAACGTATCTGCGGCGATTGCATATACGGTGACGGCGTCCAGCGCACGGAATTTTTGTTGACTGGTTCCAGTGAATAAAAGCTGCTCGCCAAACGAATCCCCGGCAGTTAATGTGTCTTCATTTTTGTCGTTTTCTGCGTTAAACACACCCACAGAACCGCAGACCACAATATACATTTTACGGGCGTCTGAGTCCTGCGGTATGGATTGTCCTTCTGAAAAATGCTCACGGTATGCGGCATCGTGGAGCAGGTTAATATCGATCACAATAATTCTCCCTTTTGGATGTCCTGATAATATATATTTTAATTATACTACAAGATGCGGCAGGATTGTAAAAAAGTGACGGATTGCGGGGGGAAATGCGTCCATTGTTCCGGTGACTTTAGCAGGAGACTATGGTAAAATATAATACATACAGGTTTTGCGTGCAATGCAAAAGCGTTGGAAATATGGCAACGTTTTGTATATTCAGGATGGTAAAATAAGCAAAAAGAAAGAGGGTTGAGGTATCCCGATGAAAATGGATTTGCGTGGAAAACGTGCGATTGTGACGGGTGCGGGCGGCGGAATTGGCCGGAGCATCGCGTTGATGCTGGAAGGACAGGGCGTTCATGTCATGCTTTGCGGACGCAGCGAGGAAAAATTGAAAAAAACCACGGAACAAGGCAGCGGGAACGGTAAGTTTGCCATATGTCCGGGCGATCTTCTGGAAGAGGAATATATTGCGGGCGCAGTACAGGCTGCAAAAGAACAGCTCGGCGGGATCGACTTTGTTGTAAACAACGCAGGCCTTGCGCATAATATGCCTTTTGAGCAAATACCAACCGACCTTTTTGATACGATTATGGCGACCAATGTGCGCGCGCCTTTTTTGTTGAGCAAATACGCGCTTGCGTACTTAAGGGAATCCGGATGCGGAACGATTGTGAATATCTGCTCGGTTGTGGCGCACAAAGGTTATCCATACCAGGCGGCCTATACTGCCTCCAAGCATGCGCTTTACGGCCTTTCCAAGACGATGGCAAACGAACTCAATAGCGAGAATATCCGCGTTCATGTGATTTCCCCCGGGGGAGTCTATACGGAAATGGTGAAGGAAACAAGGCCTGACCTTGACGCAAGCGGACTTACGCTGCCCGAAGATATTTCAGACCTTGTGCTGTATCTGCTCGAGCACCGTAACACCAATGGCGTGGTGGATGAAATTTGTATCCGCCGGCCCGGGAAAGAGCCGTTTGCCTGAGAAGAATCTCCCGGCGAAAAGATGTTACAAAAATGCGGCTATGTATGGTATAATTAAAATGATGTCTAATGAAGGAGCAATCGTATGGCGAAGAATATTCTGATCGTTGATGACGAACCGACTTTGGTCAAAGGACTGCGTTTTAACCTGGAGCAGCAGGAAGGATATGCGATCGATGTCGCGTATGACGGGGAAGAGGCGCTGGAGATTTTTGATCCCAATAAGCACGACCTCATTTTGCTTGACCTGATGCTGCCCAAAATCGACGGCATGGAAGTCTGCCAGAAGATCCGCAGTATGTCCGAGGTGCCGATCATAATGCTGACCGCCAAGGGCGAAGATATGGATAAAATCATGGGGCTTGAATTTGGCGCGGATGATTATATGACAAAGCCCTTTAATATGCTTGAGCTCAAGGCGCGGATCAAGACGATCCTGCGTCGCGCGGGAGCGCAAAAGCAGGTGGGCGACACACAGACGATTGTAGTGAAGGACATGAAGGTGAACCTCATTAACCGCAGCGTGGAGATCAAAGGAGAGGATATTAACCTGACGGCAAAGGAATTTGACCTTTTGAACCTGTTTATTACAAACCGTGGAAAGGTGTTTGACAGAAATACCTTACTGGAGCTCGTATGGAAACATCAGGGCGATTTGCGTACGGTGGACGTGCATATCCGCCGTTTGCGCGAAAAAATCGAGCAAAACCCGGCAAAACCGGAATATATTTTGACCAAATGGGGCGTGGGGTATTACTTCACGAACAAATAGCCGGAAAGCCCGGAAACAGGTCGATTTGACGGTATCGTGGTTCAATAGCGTATGGCTATCATTCATATGATTGCCATATGCTATTTTATTTTCAGTATAATTTTTCCCTTTGCGTGCCCGGATTCGGAATATTCGATTGCCTGTTGCGCCTCCTCAAAGGGGAAGATGCGGTCGATAACCGGCTTTATCTGCCCCTGTTCGATGTATTGCGTGATTCTGGAAAGCTGTTTGCCGTCAGGCCGCATATAGTAATATTGATAGCTGACTCCGGTTTCAGACTGTAACTCTTTGAGCCTTTGTTCCGCACCGTCGCCCGAAAGGCCGATCAACGAACCGATTTTTCCTCCTTTTTGAACGACCTGGAAGGAATCGATCAGGCTTTGTCCGCCAAGCGTATCGAATACGGCGTTGTAATCCCGTAATTCTTCTTCGAATTTCTGTTGCCTGTAATCAATTACTATATCCGCGCCCAAGGCTTTTACCCATTCTACGTTCGGCGTGCTGGTCGTTGTTGCGACAAATGCGCCCAAGGCCTTTGCGAGCTGGATCGCAAACGAACCGATTCCACCGGAACCCGCATGGATCAACAGTTTTTGTCCCGGCTTTATTTGCAGTACTTCTGTCAGCATCTGATAGGATGTGAGGCCCACAAGGGGAACCGCCGCCGCTTGTTCCAGGCTGAGGTTTTCAGGGATAAGGGCAATATCGTTTTGATCTGCCGCGATATATTCCGCGAACGTTCCAATCCTTTTTTGATTCGGCCTCCCGTACACCCTGTCTCCGGTTTTGAATTTGGTTTCACCATCGCCGGTCTTTACGACGATACCCGCAAAATCACTGCCCATTGTGAGAGGGAGGGGATACCCCGCGCGAAGGCCGTTTCGTATCTTAATGTCAAGGGGATTGACGCTTGCCGCATGGATTTCCGCGAGCACATCCAGAGAGCGCACCTCCGGGATTTGCACATCCCCCATCTGTAATTTTGCATTTTTGTTGAATTCGCTGATTCTCATTGCTTTCATCATGGTACCTCGCTTTTTATTCGTCTCATATATCGTTTTTTAAACCTGCCTCTTCTGTGGCAAACAGAGAAAAAGGTTTAGAGACAAAATGCCAAGGTTACTAGAGTTGTAATATATTTGAATAATCAGGAGGCAATAAGCTATGGGATGTTTGGATTTGTTTCAAATCAAGGGAAAGACGGCGGTGGTAACGGGCGCGAGCTCCGGGCTGGGAAAATACGCATGTATGTGCTACGCGGAAGAGGGCGCAAACGTTGTGCTGCTTGCGCGGCGCAAGGAAAAATTGGAAGAAACGGCAAAAAGGATTCGTGAAGAGACGGAGGGCGACGCCCTTGCGCTGGAATGCGACGTATCGAATGAAAAAGATGTAAAAGAAGCCATGGGAAAAGCATTGGAGCAATTTGGCAGCGTCGAAATACTGCTTAATGCCGCGGGAATCGCAATTCCGGGAAGCGTGGAAACCCTTTCGGCTGAAGAATGGGATAAGGCGATGAATACAAACCTGAAGGGCATATACCTGACGACAAAATATGTCATCCCGCATATGCGTGAGAAAAAATATGGGAAAATCGTTAATATCGCATCGATTAATGCAATCGTGGCGGATAAAGCACCACAGCTTGTAAGACATGTATATAATGCGTCCAAGGCGGGCGTACTCGGACTTACAAAAGGGCTTGCCGCATCCTATATGCAGGATGGAATTACAGTTAACGCGATTGGCCCCGGCCTGTTTCCCACGGAAATGACGCAGGATACGTTGTTTGCGAACGAGCAGTTCATGAATCTTTATGATATGCTCGATCCTGCTGGCCGCCCGGCACAGGCGCGGGAACTGAACGGAACGATACTTTATCTTTCGTCGGATGCGTCGAGCTACGTAACCGGGCAAACGATTTTTGTCGACGGCGGTTTTTCGATCGTCTGACCAACACGGATAGTATGAAAGGCTTGGCTGATCCGGTCAAGCCTTTTTTCTTTTTCGCCGGATGAAAGAAAGGAACTCCGTTATTGAGTTTTTACCGATATCAGGGTATACTGAAAAGTAGCTTATGTATGCTGCTTTTGAAAGAAACAGCGGGAGCCGGAAGAGGGGTGTAGGCTATTACTTCACGATCAAACAGGCTGCTTTATTCAATCAGGTGGCAGCTTGCCGTTATATATCTGGTGATCATTGCAATCGTGTTCAGCATTGTGTCTGTGGCGGTTTCTTCCCTCGTGGAAAATTACCTGGTCACTCAGCGTATCAACAATTTAAAAACCGTTGCAAACAATACCGCGGTGCAGGTAGCGCCGTATCTTTCGGATTCCGACGCCAATTCCATGTATGAAATCATCAAAAGGAACGGCACGGAATCGGGCGGACAGATTTTTATCCTGAATGAATCCGGCATTGTGGAGGCGGACAGTTATTCGCAGCTTAATGGCGTCAAGCTTTCCCTGCGCGAGGTAAACGATATCCTGTACGGGCAGAACTCGTCGTCCTACGGGTTTCATAAAACGCCCTCGCAAAGCGGGGACTATTGGGCGGCTTACTGCACATCGGCAATCATCAATAATGGAAAAATAATAGGGACGGTTCTGTATGCTACGAGTATTCAGGACGTGGTGGACGCGACCAACGGGTTGCAGCTAAGTACGTTCTGGATTTTCCTGTTTGCGTGCGGCGTTATTATTGCCTCGAGTATCCTGTCGTCAGGGCTTATTACGAAGCCGATTAAAAAACTGACGGACGTAGCCATCAAAATATCAAACGGCGATCTGTCGCAGCGCGCTAATATCAAAGGTAAGAGCGAGATTTCAGAAATGGCGCAGACCTTTGACATGATGTGCGGCAAAATACAAAATATGGACCAGCAGAGGAGCGAGTTTGTGTCCGATGCGTCGCATGAGCTGAAAACGCCGCTTGCGTCCATGAAAATACTCGTAGAGTCTATGCTGTACCAGGATAACGTTCCCGAGGAGGTTTACAAGGAGTTTTTGTCGGATATCAACGGCGAGATAGACCGCATGAACAGGCTCATCACAGACCTTCTGCTGCTCTCCAAAATGGACAGCGATATCGTGATGATCAATGTGGATAAAATAATGGTTTCGGCACTGGTGAAAAAATGCGTGGACGCATTGATGCCGATTGCAAAGGAGCGCCATATCACGCTGAGGACGGATTATGCAGATGATTTCGAAATCGAGTGCGATCCGCTCAAAATGCGTCAGGCGCTCAACAACCTGATCGAAAATGCAATCAAATATACGGGCGACGGCGGGCACGTGAAAGTGACCACCAAACGTCATGGAAACGAAGCGTATTTCATCATCGAAGACGATGGCGTGGGCATGAGCGAAGAGCATCTGGAGCATATTTTTGAACGTTTTTACAGGGTAGACAAGGCACGCTCGCGCGAAACGGGCGGTACGGGCCTTGGGCTGCATATTGTCAGGAGAATTGCGCTGATGCACGGAGGAAGGGTAGAGGTCCAAAGCGAGGAAGGCCGCGGTTCTACCTTTATACTGGCGGTGCCGGTTGTGCAGAATACGGAGGATAGCTTATGAAAAAATACGGTTGGAAAGGGCTGCTTTGCCTGATGCTGTGCGGCATCCTGTGCTTTGGCCTTTTTGGCTGCTCAGGAAAAACGCCTGAAGCGTCTGCATCGGCGTCTCAGGATTCTACTGTGCAGATCAATCCATTGCCGGAGGGCGTCAGCCAGGACAAAAGCACGGCGCGCCTTTACTTTGGATATATGCAGGACGAGCTGCTCATTGGGGAAGTGCGCGTATTTTCCGTGCCGATCAACGAAAGCGTGGAAACCTCGATCGTTAAGGAACTGATCAGCGGCCCGTCTGCGGCGCGCGCGGACTTCACGCCGGTGATCAATCCGAATACAAAGGTGGTGGGCGTGCAATCGGAAAGCAATTTCCTGTTTGTGACGCTGAGCAAGGAATTTTTGGAGCCGCCGGAAGACAACTCCGCACAGGAAAATGAAACGTATGAAAAAACGCGCAAAAAGCTCGCGGTCTTTTCGATTGTCAATACGCTGATAGAGCAGGGGAATTATTCGCGCGTGCAAATCAGGATAGACGATTCCGGCTCGGGTTCCGGCAGGCCGATTACGCTGGAAGAGGCGGGGTTTGACGGAACCGGCGCATCCGACGCGTTCGAACGCAATGGAGAGCTTGAGCTTACCGGTCAAAATACGCTGCGCGAGATTATGGAGTGCATCCAGACAAAATCATGGGATACGCTTTACAATTACATTGCCTACAAAAACCTGTATGGGCAGGATAAGCCTTCTCTTGACGATTTCAAGAGTGAGCTCAACACGGCAAAGCTGACCATCGGGGAAGACTTTACGATTGGAGACGAAGTGGAAAGCGCTGACGGGGTAACGGAGGTAGTGATGGCGAGCTACTCTGTGAAGCTTAAGGATGGAGACGCTAAGACGCTTTCCAACGTGCCTGTCAAGCTTGTATTGGAAAACGACGTATGGAAAATTACCTATACTGCGTTTAAGAAGAATTTCTTGTCATAGAGGAAAATATGAAAAAAATATTGTGCTTCCTGCTCGCAGGAGTGCTGCTGCTTGGCGGCTGCTCCATTGTGCGCGAGGATACAAATCAAACAACGGCATATCAGATTACGGAAAAGCAGCAGGAGGTGGCGCTCGAACCGAGCATCGTCATCAATCCGGTGTTGTATTTTGTCGATAAATCCAAGGCGGAGCTGCTTGCGGCGGAAACGCGCAGTATTTCTGTGGAGCAGGGAGAGCGGGCTGAGCGCAGGATCATAGAGGAGTTGATCAATGGGCCGCAGGGAGAGGACCTGCAGCCTATTGCCGAAGGATTTGCATATGATGGAATTGAAATATTGCCGGATCTTGTGAATGTATATTTAAGCACGACGGAAGAAAAAGATGAAGTGCAGATTGCCAAGGTGAAGATTGCGATCGCGGCGACGATAGCGGATTATTCCGGTGTGGATTATGTGAACGTGTTTGTGAACGGCGTGCAGCAAGGGCTTGAGGGAGTGCCTGTCGGCGTTCTGCAAAAGACGAAAAACGGGCTTGCTGAGGAAATCAACAAATACAGGTCGAACGCAAGGTCGGAAACGCCGACTATGAACGTGGCGCTTTATTTCCTTGACAACACAGAGCAGTATCTGGTGCCGGAGGAGCGCTCTATTATGTTCAAAGAAAATACGCCTGAAGAAATGCTGGAGTCTGTGGTAACGGCGTTGATGCGGGGGCCGGAAAATACGTACCAGCATATTCCTGTGATCGATAAATCCCTCATGGAGCTGTTGGGAGCCTCCATTGAGCAGACGGAAGACGGCAGGCGGATTGCGCGGCTTGATTTCAGCAAACCGCCTGTGGCGCTCACAGAGCAATTTAAAGACGGAGAAGACCTTGCGGCAAAAGCGCTTGCCAAAACCATAACCGGGTTTATGCCGGACCTTGACGGTGTAGAAATTTATGTGGGAGGCGAGCCGAGGCAGGCAGAGCAGAAGGTTTATACGGAACAGGATGCGGACAGCCTTCTTGGAAACAGCATCCAGCTTTATTTTCCCAATTCAGCCTATTCGAAGCTGACCGGCGTAGAACGTATGGTATCGCAAAGCGCGGCAGGATATCCGCGCGAGCTGCTCGCAGAGCTTATGAAAGGGCCTGTGGTAACGGACAAAAAGGAAATCAGCCCTGCGTTTTTATCGGGCATCAGCATGGACGATGTCAATACGGTCTATCTGGCCGGGGATATAGCGGTTGTGGATTTCAAAAGCTCGGTTTCTGAAAAGATAAAGGGAATCAACCGGGATGAGGAAGTAATGATGATCTATTCTATCGTTAACACGATGACCAATATCGAAGGAATTAAGCGCGTGCAATTCCTGCTGGACGGTGAGCGTGTGGAAAGTCTTGGCGGTGGGAGCATCAATGTGCTGGATCCGCTTCTTCGGAATCCTGGGATCATTGTAAGCAACGAATAGAAAGGCCTGCAGGCTTTTTGACCAGGGCTTTTGCATGGAGAGGGAAAGATGAGTACAAAGACAAGAAAAATTACGACAACGGCAGTTATTATGGCGCTCGTCTATGTGGTGACGATTGTGTTGGTGATCCCCGTACCGGCCATCAGGGGAGCTTACTTCAATTTGGGGGATGTGATCGTTTACTGCTCCGCGTTTATTCTTGGAGGGCCGTATGCTGCGATTGCCGCAGGCATTGGAAGCGGGCTTGCGGATCTTACGGTGGGCTCGCAGATTTACGTTCCGGCCACCATTGTGATCAAAGCCTGTATGGCGCTTATTGTGGGGGCGATGACCAAAAAGAGCAACTCGGTGAAACAGTATATTATTGCGTGCGTCGTTGCGGCGCTTGTAATGGCGTTTGGATATTTTGGCTATGAGACTCTGCTGATGGGTATTGGCGGCGCGATACTGACGCTGGTCCCAAACCTGATACAGGCTGGGTGTGGTGCGGCGCTTGCTATTGTGCTTTATCATCCGATGCTTATGATGCGTAAAAAATTTGCTTTGAGGAGCGCGATATGAAACTGACGGTTTTGGGAAAATATGGGCCGTATCCCGGGGCAGGCGGGGCAACCACCTCGTATCTCCTTGAATGCGGCGGAAAAAAGCTGTTGATCGATGCGGGAAGCGGCAGCCTTTCGCGTGTGCAGGAATATTGTGCGCTCGAAGAGCTTGACGGCATTATCCTGACGCATTTGCATTCGGATCATTGCAGCGATATGTTTATCCTGCGGTATCTTCGGACAGATCATATGCCGCCGGTTTTTATGCCATGCACGCCCGAAACGGAATACGGTGTTTTGCACAGCAGTAAAAAATTTGAGATTACGGGGATTTCTGAAGACCTGAGCCTGCAGTGGACGGACACTGATATCAAGCTTTCATTTTGCCGGACGATACATCCCGTGGAATGCTATGCGGTAAAGGTGGAGAGCGAAGGCAAAACGTTTGTATTTACAGGGGACTCCCGTTACAGCGAAAAGCTGACGGAGTTTTGCGGCGGAGTTGACGCGCTGCTTTGCGACAGTGGGTTTCTCAGCTCTCAGGAGGATACGGGTTCTCTTCCGCATATGTATGTAAGGGAAGCGGGCGTTACGGCAAAAAAGGCAGGTGTGAAGCGGCTTTGGCTTACGCACATCAATCCTTCCTATGACGAAGGGGAAATCCTCAAAGAGGCAAAGGGAGAATTTGCAGAGTCACTGGTTGTACAGGAGTTTGCGCAGTACGAGGTATAGGGCGTCTAAAAGCCGCGCTCTGGTCTGAAAGTCTCGATAATAAAGATATTAAAGCCTGTAAATGGTTGCGTAAACGGCATTTGCCAAAAAACGCCATACAGGGTACATGATTGTATCTGCGTTATGCGCGGCATTCATTTATCAACCGTAAAAGGATAAGATTTGTTTGGGGGAAAGATGAAGCGAGTCCTGAATCAAAGGCCGGTTACGTTTTTTGCGTTTTTCTTTATTGTTGGAATTGCCATTGCATATTATGCAGATATTCCGGAAATTATTTTATTACCAGCGCTTTTGTTGAGCGCCGGTATTTTTTTGCTATTCTTTTTCAGGCAGGGCAGGCGTATGTTTTGGGCGTTGTACCTGATTGCATTTTTCCTGGGAGCATTTCTGTTCCAGGTTCAGTTTTATACCGACTTTACAGGCATAGAATCAAACAGGGAATACACGGTGCAGGCGTTTGTATCAGACCGCGCAAAAATGAGCGCAGAAACACATACGTATACTCTTACGGACGTATCGGTCGGAGAAAAGCATTTTGGGAAAAAAGTGCTGCTGTACTCAGGACAGGAGCTTGATTATGGCGATACGATAAGCTTTACATGTAAAATTGAACAGCCGTCTGCGCCGCGAAACCCCGGAACATTTGACGAACAAATGTACCTCGCCGGAAAAGGAGCCGGGTTCAGCGTTTTCCAAAACGACGCAGAGGTTATGGGGAACAGCATTGCATGGTATCAATATCCGCTTTTGCTGCGGGAAAAGCTTGCGGAAAATATGGATATGATTTTTTCTGAACAAAGCGCGCCGGTCGTAAAGGCGATGTTTCTGGGCGTGAAGGACGAACTGCCGCAGGAGCTTCGCGACAGCTTTTCCAGAACAGGCATCGCGCACATTCTTGCAATTTCAGGGTTGCATATTGCAGTCATTTCCTACGCGATCAATTTTCTTTTAAAGAAGCTTCGTGCAGAACGCAGGCTGCGGTTTTCGATCCTGATCTGCCTGTTGCTGTTTTATGCGACCATCACGGGCTTTGCCCCGTCAATCCTGCGCGCCGTACTGATGACAATTTTCGTGGTAATCGGCAGATGGAAACTGAAGGACAGGGATACGCTTACCTTTCTTTCAGCTGCCCTTGTAATGACTCTTCTTTTCAATACGGCGCAACTGTTTGGTGCGGGGCTAACGATGTCGTATGGCGTGGTATTTGGAATATTGTGCCTGAATCCGCCCTTCCTGCGCCTGCTGCGCAAAATCTGTTTTGACAGGGTAAGGCTGGATTCCCCGGTTTCAACCTCGCTTTCGGCAACGGCCGCCGTATTTCCCATGACGGCATATTATTTTAATAATATTGCGCTCGCCGCGCCGGTTGCAAATTTGTTCGCAATACCGCTTGCGGGAATGATCGTGGTATTTGCCGGAATCGGGACGCTGGCCTCGCTCCTTTGGCTGCCGGCGGGATATGTGCTTGCATTTCCGGCGGAACTTGCAGTAAGGGCGCTCACCTGGATCAACGGGTTGATTTCGCAAAGCGCTTTTGGCTATATCGAGGTAAACGGTTTTCCGGTATGGATGTGTTTTGTGGTGATGGCGGTAATTTTTCTCTGTTCGGATTACGTACTTGTGAAACGAAAAACAAAGGCGGTGATTGCCGCGTTGGTTGCGGGCGCAGTTTTGTTAACAGGAGCAGCTTTTGCGGCGAACGCGCCTGAGCTTTGCGTGACGGTGCTGGATGTGGGAACCGGCGACGCGATTCATATTGCCGCCGATGGGAACGATTATCTGATTGATAACGGAGGAAACCTGCAGTATTCCAAAATCGATGAATATGCGCAGGAGAACAATCTTTTTTTCGATGCGGTGATCGTAACGAATACAAAGACAAAAAACTTAAAGCAGCTTGCGAAGGAAAAACGCATTGGAACGCTCTTTGTTCCACAGGGCTATGAGCCAAAGGAATACGATGCAGATTATCCGGTGAAAGAATACAAATTATGTGATAGAATAGAACTAAGCAAAACAACGGGCCTGCGTGTAACAGGAGAAGACGGAAAACATACGTCCCTTACGCTTTCGCGAAAGGGAGAAGACATTTTTCTGTTTGCACAAAACGCAGCGCAGGATTTAGCGCAGCAAACCGGGCAAGTGAAGCTATTTAAGCCCGCGGGCGGCGCAGCGGAAAATTCTGTTACAAAGGAGCTGCTCGAAAGGCTGAAGCCGGAATGTGCGGTCGTCTCCGTTAAAGGGGATAACAGCAAGGGCCTGCCGGATGAATTGGCGATGGACTTACTGGAGCAATGCAACGTAGATGTAAAAACGACTGCGCAAAGCGGTGCGGTAATCATCAGCTTTGACGACAGGAACAGGCCGGATATCAAAACAATGAAATGAGCAGGGCATGAAAGCAAGCGAAGCGGTAACACAGATCAAAAACGGACAAATCAAAAACTATATATTACTGGCAGGAGAGGACGAGGCGGTCAAACAGCAGGCGTTTTCTACAATTATGAAGCATCTCAACGTAGAAATGCCGGAGTTGAACCTGTCGGTATTTGAGCAGCGTCCCGATCCAAAGGAAGTCATACGGTCGATTGAAACGCTGCCCTTTATGGGGGAACGCAGGGTGGTCGTACTCAAAAATACGGATGTTCTTTCGGCGGCGGCGGGGGGAGACCTCACCGCGCCTTACGAACACGCCAATATGCCCGCGTCAAACGTCTTTGTAATTGTGCAGCAGGGAAAGGCGGATAAAAGGAAAGCGTTTGTAAAGTTTGTAATGAAAAACGGGATGTTTGTGGAGTGTGCGGCAATGAAGGACAGCGAGCTGGTCTCTTATATAGTCAAGTTGGCAAAGCAGAAGAATCTTTTGATTTCAGCGAAAAATGCGCAGACGATCAGTACGCTCGCGGACGGGGACCTGTCCGTCATACAAAATGAGCTTGCAAAGCTGGCCTGCGTGTGCAGGGGGGATATCACCGCGCAGGATATTGAAAAATACACGATTAAATCCATGCAGTACAACGTGTATAAAATACACGATATGATGGTGGCGGGCCACGCGAAGGAAGCTTACGCGTTGATTGAAAAGATGCTGTCGGAGGATGCGAACCCAATCGGCTTTTTGACGCTGCTTTCAAATAATTTCAGGCAGATGCTTGTGGCGCGCGCGTGCCGGGACGCAAAATTTTCGGACAGCAAAACGATATCACATATTATGGAGGCGACAGGAACGTGGGAATTTGCCGCCAAAAGGGCGCTCAGCCAGTGCAAGTCTTTTCCCGCGCCACGGCTGCGGCGGGCGATCAATAAGCTGGCACAGATGGATTTTGACGCCAAGCAGGGAGTTGTGATCCTCAAAACAGACCTGTATGCGCTGCTTGTGGATATTTATATGAATTCCTGAAATAAAACGGAATAAAGCCCGCTTTGTTTTGGGCAAACAAAAAAGACTGATGGGTGAAACCAGTCTTTTGATTATCATATGATAATGGGGGAATGCAAATCAATTATTCAGCTTTGCTGTTTAATTTTTTTGCCAGTTGTGCTTTGGTACGATTTGCTTTGTTTTTATGGATCGTACCTTTTAAAGCAGCCTTATCAACCGCGCCAACTGCAATCTTGAAGAGCTCTTCCTTGTTTGCAGCGTCTTCCGCTACCGCAGCGTCAAATTTTTTCAGGTCTGTCTTAAGAGCAGACTTGATCATTTTGTTGTGCAGCGTCTTTTTAGCGATAACCTTAACGCGTTTTTTTGCTGATTTGATATTAGGCATTCTTTCACCCCCGTATTTTTTAATTCAACAAAAGCTATTCTACCATATTACAATACCCATTGCAAGCTATTTTTAGCAGAAAAAAGGGTGGGAAAAAAGAATCGCTGAAATATCGGCGCGTTCTGGTAAAATGCGGCGTACGGGCATAGGGGGAGATTTTTGCCCGCTTTACTATCGCAGGTGGTTGTTATATAATGGAAACCATTGAAACCAGATGATTGGAACAGGAAGTTATATGATGCAGGACAAAGAATTGCCGTTGGGAGTGTTCGACTCGGGTGCGGGTGGTATCAGTGTGCTCACCGAGATCAGGAAACTCCTTCCAAACGAGCATTATATTTATTATGGCGACAGTGCAAATGCGCCTTATGGAACCAAAACAGAGGAAGAGATCAAGGAGCTATCGCTTGCCTGCGGCGATTTTTTAATGGAGCAGGGGATTAAAATGATCGTCATCGCATGCAATACTGCAACGAGCATCACCGTGCAGACAATGCGCGAACGCTATCAAATACCGGTTATCAGTATCGAGCCTGCGGTAAAGCCGGCAGTGGAAAAGTATCCGGACAACAGGACGGCAGTGCTTGCAACGCCTGCGACGCTTCACCAGAAACGGTACCGCCATCTTTTGGAAAAGCTGGGAGCGCAGGATCAAATCGTGAATATCGAATGCGAGGGGCTTGCGGAGCTGATCGAGGAAGGAAATCTTTGCGATCCGCACATCAAGGCATATCTCTGCGAAAAGCTGTTGCCATACAGGGGAACGGAGTTTTCGGGCGTTGTTGTGGGTTGCACGCATTATTCGTTTATCAGCGATAAAATCCACGATGTGGCAAATAAAATCTGCGGCGGCGTCTGCGAAATATTTGACGGGAAGTACGGCACGGCGAACCACGTGCGTACGGTGCTTGAAGGCGCCGGGCTTTTAAACGATTGTTCCCAAAAAGGGAATATAAAATTTTTTTCGAGTGGAGATGCGCGTAACGTAGAGGTTTTTGAACGCTTTGCACAAATTATGTAATTTTTCCATTGAATTTTAATAAAAAAGAACTGGTATTTTAAATCCCACTGGTGTACTATATGTAGTGTTCTAATTTATAATGGAATACTAAATATATTGCGCAGGGGGATTTTTTGATGTTAAGCAAAAATGCGGTTACCGTACTGGAAAGACGCTACCTGAAGAAGGACGCGGACGGAAAGCCGACAGAAAAACCAGATGATTTATTTAAGCGCGTTGCGCAGGCGATTGCACAGGCGGATAAGGAATACGACCTTGACGCGGATGTGAAACAAACGCAGGACATTTTTTATGAAATGATGTCCAGCCTGAAATTCATGCCGAACTCGCCGACTCTTATGAACGCGGGAAGGCCGCTGGGGCAGCTTTCCGCCTGTTTTGTGCTGCCAATCGCAGACAGTATGGAGGATATTTTCGACGCGGTGAAAAATGCGGCGCTTATCCACAAAAGCGGCGGAGGAACAGGCTTTTCCTTTTCCCGGTTACGCGGGGCGGGCTCTTCTGTGAATTCGACGGGCGGCGTTGCAAGCGGCCCGGTGAGCTTTATGAAGGTCTTTAATTCGGCTACGGAGGCGGTTAAGCAGGGCGGAACGCGGCGTGGCGCCAATATGGGCATCCTGCGGGTGGACCATCCTGATATTATCGATTTTATCCAGTGCAAAAAAAATACAACTGAAATTACGAACTTTAACATCAGCGTTGGGATCACTGAGGAATTCATGAAGGCTGTGAACGAAAAACGTGAATATTCACTGATTGATCCGCACAGCAAAAAGGAAGTCAAAAAATTATACGCCCCCGAAGTATTTGATTTAATCGTTACAATGGCATGGACAAACGGCGAACCGGGGATTGTGTTCCTTGACAGGATCAACCGCGATAACCCGGTGCCAAAGCTTGGGGAAGTGGAAAGCACCAATCCATGCGGAGAGCAACCGCTTCTGCCCTACGAAAGCTGTAACCTCGGATCGATCAATCTCGACGCCCTGATGGTGAAAAAAGGCGGCGAATACGAGCTCGATTATGACGAATTCAGGAAAACGATCAAAAATGCGGTGCATTTTCTTGATAACGTGATCGCGGTAAACAATTATCCGTTGCAGGAAATACGCGACATGACGCTTTCCACCCGTAAAATAGGCCTTGGCTTGATGGGCTTTGCGGATATCCTCTATAAGCTTAAAATACCATATAACTCCAGCGAAGCGATTGAGCTGGCGGAAAAGGTGATGAAATTCCTGCGCGATACTGCGCGCGAGGAATCCTGTGAGCTTGCAAAGCAGCGGGGAACCTTCCCAACCTACGATGAAAGCATTTTTAAAAGCCAGGGGCTCGTACAGCGCAACGCAACTGTGACCACGATTGCGCCGACAGGTACAATTTCGATCATTTGCGGCGCGTCTTCCGGGATCGAGCCGATTTTTGGGCTTTCTTATATCAGGAACGTTATGGATAACGACGAGCTTTTGGAGACGCATCCTTATTTCGAGCAAGTGATGGAAGAGCGCGGACTGTACAGCAAGGAGCTGATGTCAAAGATTGCCAAAGAGGGAACCATAGCGCATATGGAGGAAATCCCGCAGGACATCAGGGATGTTTTTGTGACGGCGCACGACATTACGCCGGATTCACACGTGCGTATGCAGGCGGCGTTCCAGAAATATACGGACAATGCGGTATCTAAGACGGTCAACTTCCCTCGCGAGGCGACAAAGGAGGATGTTCGCAAGGTTTATGAGCTTGCTTACGACCTGGGCCTGAAGGGTGTAACAATTTACCGCGATGGTTCAAGGGACGCACAGGTGCTTAACATCGGCAAGGTAAACAAAGCGGAAGGCGATGCGAAAGCGCAAGCGGTTTCCAAAGAAACGGCAGGCGTCGTCGGCGTTTCGCCCCGCCAGCGCCCGGAGGTAACGCAGGGCATTACGCAAAAGGTGAAGATTGGCTGCGGCAACCTCTACATCACGGTGAATTACGATGAAAACGGTATTTGCGAGGTATTTACGAACCTGGGACGCGCAGGAGGCTGCCCGTCTCAGTCTGAAGCGACAAGCAGGCTGATTTCAACGGCCCTGAGAAGCGGGATGGATGTGGAATCCGTTGTGGAACAGCTGCGCGGAATCAGGTGCCATTCCACGCTCAGGAAGGGCGGCGACGTGAAGGTCTTGTCCTGCCCGGATGCGATTGGCAGGGTATTGCAGACTGTGGCGCAGATGCAGGGCGAGAAGGTGGCGCCGCTTGTAATGCAGGACGAGGAAGCACAGCATGACGATACAAAATGTCCGGAGTGCGGAAAGCAGCTTGAATTTGAAGGCGGCTGCAATATTTGCCGTTCGTGCGGCTATTCCAAATGCGGATAAGGCAGTAAAGAAAAAAGCAGGCGTATAAGCCTGCTTTTTTTGTTTTTTGGTTGCTTTTTGGTGGTAGATATACGATACTATGAATAGACCTACATTACACAAAAGAAAAGAGTTTATCATGCCGGAAAAAGAATACGAAAGTAAATTAAGATATCTGATCATCTCTGTTCCGGAAGTCACCCGGGAGGCTCCGGGAATCAGGATTTTCGGTAGGACGCTGCGTTCGTTTTTGTTTACGACAGACGTTGCGCTGATTAAAAATACGAATGCGGATGCGATTATGGCGGTGTATCCCTTTACGCCGCAGCCCTCTATTAACCAGGCGATCATGAGCACGGCGGACGTGCCGGTTATGTGCAGCGTGGGCGGGGAAGAGAAGAGCGACGAGCGGGTAATACACCTTGCGCTCGAAACGGAATTCCGCGGCGCTGTGGGCGCGGTACTCTCGCCCGCGGTGGATAACGACGTCATTGCCAAAATCAAAAAGCGCGTGGATATTCCCGTGGTTGTCACGGTAGTATCGGAAAAAGAAGACATAGAGCGCCGCATCGAAAGCGGGGCGGACATCCTCAATGTATCCGGAGCCGGAGATACCTGCAGGATTATTGAGGGAATACGAAACAAATATCCCTATATTCCGATCATCGCGACTGGCGGGCCGACGGACGATACCATCCGTGAAACGATTGACTGCGGCGCCGATGCGATCACTTACACACCGCCCACAAATTCAGATCTGTTCCGAATGACGATGAAGCTGTTCCGCGAAGAGCTTTAGGAAAGAAAAGGATATAAAAAAGCCCGGCGCTGTGCCGGGCTTTTTGAGTATGTCTTTAGCCAGTTGAGGGAGCGAAGCGAACGAAACAAAAACCCACCCGTTAAACGGGTGGAAAAAGAAAGCTTACAGCGCAAAAAACTCCTTTCGAGTAGAATGTAGATGTTC
>NZ_LAYJ01000116.1 GCF_000981035.1 Christensenella hongkongensis | reverse complement strand
AGCTGTGGCCGACGTACAGGGAGCTTGGAGCAAAGGACGAGTACGAGACGATGGCGCTGGAGCTGGGGCACGGAGTAGGGATTGCGCACTGGTCAAAGCCGGTGATCGGGCACCAGTGCTCGATGGAATATCCGGAGGTAATCGAGGAGAACATGCACTTTGCAGTGGAGACATATTATGGAGAAGACGGGGAAGCAGCGCGCCTCGAGGAGCAGATCGTGGTGACAAAGGACGGRTGCCGTGTGATCACGAAGTTCCCGTGCGAGGAGCCTGTCGCCTGCTGGAAGTATTGAGGAAATACCCATTAAAAACAAGTAAGAGGGGGTGGGATGTGTGGAGCCTGTATTGAAAATGAGAAACATTGACAAACGGTTCGGAAACTTTTATGCGCTTCAGGATGTGTCGTTCGATGTATATCCGGGGCAGGTAAACGTGCTGATTGGTGAAAATGGCGCGGGAAAATCGACACTGATGAAAATATTATCCGGCGCGCATCAAAAAGATGGAGGAACCATTTCCATCGACGGGCAGGAAGTCGAAATCAAGAGTCCGATCCACGCCGAACAGCTTGGAATTGGCACCGTATACCAGGAGCTTATGCTTGTGCCGGAGCTCAGCATTGCGGAAAATATGTTTCTGGGCTCAGACCTGAAAACGAACCGGATTGGCGTTGTGAAATGGAAGGAAATTTACAGGGAGACAAAGCGGCTGCTGCAGGAACTGGTTGGAATTGACGTTGATCCGCATACGAAAGTCAAGGAGTTGGGGATCGCCTATCAGCAGATGATTGAGGTGGCGCGTGTCCTCAGCAGGAAAATCCGTATCCTGATTATGGACGAACCAACGGCGGCGTTGACCGAAAAGGAAATACAAAAGTTGTTTACAACCATACAGGCTTTGACGGAAAAAGGGATTGCGATCGTATATATTTCGCATAGGCTGGAAGAAATTTTCCAGATCGGAAATAATATCTGCGTTTTGCGTGACGGACGGCTTGCAGGAAATATGGATACGAAAAAATCCAGTCAAAATGATCTGATCCAGATGATGGTCGGACGTGAAATCAAGGACAAGTTCCCCAAAGTAAATTTTGACGATATTCCCAAGGAAGAAGCCCTGCGTGTGGAGGGACTCACACGGGAAGGCGTGTTCAGCGATGTCTCCTTTACTGCGCGCAAGGGTGAAGTGCTGGGATTTGCCGGACTGATGGGAGCGGGGCGTACAGAAATCGCAAGGGCGATTTTTGGGGCGGACAAGCTGGATGCGGGGCGTATTTTTATCCACGGCAAAGAAGTGAAAATCCATAATACACGCGATGCAATCCGTAAGGGAATTGCGCTTTTGCCGGAAGACCGTAAAAAACAGGGCCTTGTATTAAAGCACGACGTTGCAAAAAATATCACGATTGCAAACCTGGAAAAAAACAGCGGAAAAATGGGAATACTAAAGAAAAACAGGGAAGAGCAGCAGGCTGCGAAATATATCAGCATGCTCAAAATCAGCGTTCCCGATCCGCAGAAAGCAGTATCGACCTTGTCAGGCGGAAACCAGCAAAAGGTCGTCATTGCAAAATGGATTTATGCGGACTCGGATATCCTGATTCTGGACGAGCCGACGAGGGGGATTGACGTAGGTGCAAAAACAGAGGTATATACGCTGATCAATAATTTTGTAAAGGAAGGAAAAGCAGTCATTGTCATATCTTCAGAGCTGCCTGAGCTGCTTGGAATATGCAGCCGCATCCTGACCATCAGGGAAGGACGGATCACAGGGGAGTTTGATAATACCGTACACCAGGAAGATATTTTAACTGCAATGATAGGAGGGGATCAGGGATGAATCAGGAGATGGATGTTCAATTAGGAAAAAGCAAAAAAAATTTGTTGCACAACAATCAATTCATTTTGGTAATGATTTTGATAGCGCTGTGCGTTGTATTATCGCTCGTTACGGAGCATTTTGCGTCGCTGCTTAACATTTCTGCGGTGCTGACGCAGATGTCGATCAATGGAATCCTTTCTGTAGGGATGACGTTTTGCATCATCACAGCGGGAATCGACCTGTCGGTTGGCTCGGTGCTGTCGCTGTGCGGAGTCATTCTGGCCTCCTGCCTGCAAGCGGGTATGCCTGGGTTTGTCGCCGTCACGCTGACCGTGCTTACAGGGCTTGGCTGCGGCACGCTGACCGGCGCGCTGGTATCGAAGGGCAAGCTTCCACCGTTTATCGCAACGCTTGGGATGATGAGCATCGCGCAGGGGATTGCCCTGATGATTACGGACGGACGGCCCATTACGGGCGTACTGACAAGTATTGTTCCGATTGGTTCCGGAAAGCTTGGAATCATACCAAACGCATGGCTGCTGATGGTCGCTTGCTTTGTAGCCGCATATTTCATATTAAACCATACAAGGATGGGCAGATACCTCTATACCATCGGCGGAAATGAGGAAGCAGCAAGGCTTTCCGGCGTACGGATACCATTCTTTAAAGCCAGCGCCTTTGCGGTAAGCGGCCTGTGCGCCGCCATAGCGGGAATCGTGATGGCGGGAAGGCTCAATTCCGCAGAGCCAATCGCAGGGACAGGACAGGAGCTGGACGCGATTGCGGCAGTAATTATAGGCGGCACCAGTATGGCGGGCGGCGAAGGAAAAATCACAGGCACCTTTATCGGTTCGCTTATCATGAGCGTCGTGCGCAACGGCATGATACAGCTTGGGGTTGGTTCATATCCGCAGCAGGTTGTGATCGGTTCTATTATCATCTGTGTGGTCATGATGGACATGCTGAGCAGGAACAGGAAAAATAAATAAGGGAGGAGAGAAGCAATGGTAAAACGGTTGAGGAACTTAAAGGACGTTCCGGTTGATACGGGTTTAAAGGAGGAAGACGGCTGGAACAAAATGGCAGTGCAGTGGATTTGCTCGCAGCAGACAATGGGCTCAAAAAAGGCCGTTTTGGGCCGTACGGTTTTTCCGCCGAACGGTGCGTCGCATGAAAGGCACACGCACGACTGCGCGGAAGAAATCCTGTATGTGGTTTCCGGGCATGGCAGGGCAATCAGCGGGGACGAGGAGTTTGAGATCGGGCCGGGAGACGTGGTCTACGTTCCTGTTGGGGACGTTCACTATTTCATCAATACGGATCCGCAGCAGGAAATGGAAACGATATGGCTTTACGGCGGCGCAGGATCGCTGGAAGCATCGGGATATCGGCCTGTAAACGAGAAAAAATAAGAAAATGGGGTGGAAAAAATGAAAAAATTGATGTTGGCAGTCGCTGTATTACTGGTCATGGTGTTTGCGCTCTGCGCGTGCGCTCCGGCGGAGCAGGCCGCGAGTCCTGCGGCAGAATCGGCTGATGCTGCTTCCGCAGGCAGCGAAGGCGGCGCTGCGGCAGACCAAACGGATGGAAAGAAACTGAAATTCTGCTTTGCGGTAAAGAACCTGACCAATCCTTACTTTTTGGAAGAAGCAAGGGGAGTAGAGGAAACGTGCAAGGAGCTTGGAATTGAAATCGACGTTCAGGCGACAAACAAGGATACGGAAATTGACAAGCAAATCCAGATACTTGATAATTTCCTGTCTCAGAAGCCGGATGCAATCATCGCTGCGCCTTTATCATCAACCGCTATCGTACCATTTATCCAGCGTTGTAACGAGGCGGGAGTACCGTTTGTCAATATTGATACTGCGGCCGACGAAACAGAAATGGAAAATATGGGCGCAGAGTCGGTCACCTGCGTCATCACAGATAATTACGCGGCGGGTGAGGAATGCGCGAAGGCGCTTATCGAAGCGCTGGACGGCAAGGGCAAAATAGCGGTTCTGGAAGGAACGGCAGGCGCACAAACGGCTGAGGAACGCAAAAGCGGATTTTTGAGCGTAATGGAGAAGGACGGCAGCGGGATTGAGATCGTAGCGTCGCAGCCTGCCAATTATAACCGCAACGAAGGATATACGGTATTCCAGAGCATACTTGCCGCACATCCGGATATTACCGGATTATTTGCTGCAAACGATGAGATGGCGCTGGGCGCGATCAGCGCGATTGAAGAAGCGGGAATGACCGGCAAAATTTCAGTTGTCGGAATCAATTTTGCCGCGGACGCGCAGGAGGCCATCAAGGAAGGAAAAATGCTTGGCTCTGTCAACCAGGATCCTTACACGCTCGGAAAGCTTGGCGTGGAAAAGGCATACGCATACCTGCAGGGTGAAGAAGTGGACGACCTTTATATGACGCCCAGCGTGATGATGTATCAGGATGATATCAAATAAAACGGGAAGAAAATAAAAACAGGCGTTGCCCGCTGACGGCAACGCCTGTTTTTCAGGTTACTTTGTTTTTTTCTTGCGGATAACATAAACCGCCGGATAAAGGCCGCCCGCGTCAAAGGTTGCGCGCTTCAATACATTGAACCGGCCGTTGCTTTTGATCAGATTTTCCGTCAGGTTTTTTTCGTGCGTATATAGCACTGCAAGGCCTTCGTCGGTTAATATTTCAGGCAGAATCGTAAAATAAGAGCGGTAGAGCCGTTCATTCCTGGAATGGTTGCCTACCCGCAGCCCAAACGGCATATTGACAATGATTTCGTCATATCTTTTGGCGGTGAATTTGAGACAGTCGATATAGTGGAACTGCGGATGTACGTGCGCATACCGGCTGTTTTCCTTGGCTGCTTCCACTGCCGTCATGTTGATATCGGCGCCTGTGAGCGAATGATGCGGATAAAAGCCGCGTTCGTAAAGCATGGTGCCGCTGCCGCAGAAGTTATCGAGCACGCGCGCATCCGGATTGAAAAATTCGCTTGCGTAAGCGCATACGCTTGCAGCAACGCCGGGATTCACACTGGCGGATATCGCCTTTTTACGGTATGAAAACCGCTCGTCGGTCAGCGGGTTCAAAAACACCTGCGCCATATCTCCATCCATTTCGATCAGTATTTCGATGGAATAGGAGGAGGGCGTATTGATAAGCTCATTCATGGCAGCCACGCACTTTTTGATGAGGTCCAGACGCACCTCGTGGGAAACGCTGCGCACCTCGAGGCGGTAGCCTGTCACGCCTGTACGCTGCATGATTGCCCGTTCCCTCTGCGCCAAAAATTCGGGGAGCTGGGCGACCGGCGCGCAGCCAAAATAAATATATGCGTCCGTATAAGCGCGGAGCTGGTAAATATCGTAAAAATTGGTAAGGCCGGAAACAGCGATGTATTTTCCAAACTTTTTAGGGCTCAGTCCCGCGTCTTTGCACTGGGAATAAGTTACGTTCAGATTAGGGGAAGCGAGCACGACAATATCGTTGGGAAGAACGCGCACCCGCGCCTTTTTTCGGATAATGAACCCTGCAAGCGCTTTGTCGAGCGCCGCCTTTTCCTCCTCGCGGTGCTTTTCAAGATCGCTGCGCAGCTGGTAGGAATCCAGAAAACGCTTTGCCCGGTCGTTTTTAGCCCTGCCGATTGCAAGCAGGTAGGAGGGCAGCGTGAACATGGTCTGTTCGTGCATGATCGCGTCGATCAGGTCGTCCAGATACTGGCTTGCGCATGTATTTCCAATGATTTGTGCCGCGTGCATACGCATTTTTGCGTCGCCTGTGCGTAAAATCTTTAAAATGCCGTCGATATTTGCTTTTACAAAATCGGCGGCGCGGCTGTCAGCGTCCGCAATCACACGCAAAGCAGCGCGTGCGCTCGACCCCCTGACCAGGTTAAAGACGGTTTGAAGCTTTTCTCCCTTGATGATTTCAGCAAGGCCTTCCTTGCGTTCGGACGCAGGAAGGGTATGATAGTTTTCTACAAAATTCTGAATGTTCATTTTACTCCGATACTCTCTAAAATAATACGCTGGACGTTTTCCAGACCGTTGGCTTCGGTGCTTTGCTCCATATTGGAAATCAATACATCGCGGTTTGCCATCAGGTCATTAAGAGCTTCAGGCAATGTGTCCGCGTTCAGGTTCTCCTGCTCTAATACTTTCGCATAACCGCGTTTCACGAAGTAATTCGCGTTCAGGATCTGATCGCCGCGGCTTGCGGATAATGGAAGGGGAACCAGTAAGGCCGGGAGCTTCAAAGCGAGAAATTCAAAAACCGCATTTGCCCCGCTGCGCGAAAGTGCAAGATCGGCAGCCGCAAAAATATCGTTCAGTCCTGAATCGATATATTCAAACTGCCTGTAATTTGCTTTGCCGTTTAGTGCGGGGTTCAGTTTTCCCTTGCCGCGAAGATGGACAATACTGTATTTTTGCAGCAGCTCGTCCGCCACGGCGTCTACAGCGTCGTTGACCGCCTGGGCGCCCAACGATCCTCCCATTATTAATAACACGGGAAGCTCGCCGCTAAACCCAAGTTTTGCAAGGCCCGCTTTTTTATCGCCGGTTAAAAGATCGGCGCGCACGGGCGAACCTGTGAGGATTCCCTTGCCGTCGTGGGCCTGGGGCGTATCGAAGGAAAGGCATATTTTTTGTGCCTTTTTGGTGCAAAGCCTGTTTGCAAGGCCGGGGGTATAATCGCTTTCATGCAGGATGACGGGTATCCGGAGCTTTGCCGCGGCCCACGCGACGGGGACTGATACAAAGCCTCCCTTTGCGAAAACAAGGTCGGGTTTTATTTCCCGCAATACTTTTTTTGCTTCTCCATAACCCTTGAATATCTTAAAAACATCGCTTACGTTTTTTGCGCTTGCGTAACGGCGCAGCTTGCCGGCGCTGATTGCGTGATATGGAATATCGTGCACCAGCGTATGCTCTATGCCGTCCGCCGTGCCTATATAGTGCACTTCTATGCCATGCTCCAAAAGACCTGGAACAAGCGCAAGGTTGGGCGTTACATGCCCTGCGGAACCGCCGCCCGTCAAAACGATTTTTTTACTCATAGCGTAACCACCTGGATATCATTTTGGTATTGTGCGGAAATCCCCGCTGTAATGAGGAATTTTCCAAAACAAACCTTACTTATCATAGCATAATGCTTTGCCTGCCGCAACCAGATACCGAAAGAAAAATATGGGGCAGGACAAGGAGAAGCGGGCTCATTATTGCAGTTTGCCAAATGGTTATGCAGCAAGTATTTGTTAGAAACTGCTGTGCAGCGAACCTTATGGCGGCGCAGCCATGTGAAGCCATAAGTGATACGCTGTAAATCGTAAGAATACTTTCATTTTTGATTTATTGAACCTGTTTTGGGTTTATGTTATATTAAAGTTACAATGATAAGAATAATAGTTGGAAGGAATCAACATGAAGGTACTCGTATTAAGCATGACCGTCGGACAAGGGCATAACTCCACCAGTAAAGCCCTTCGTGCGGCTTTACTGAAAAAAGGGCATGAATGTGATATACTTGACACTTATAAGTTTCTGAATAAAGCGATTGGCCTTGGTTTTGACAAGGGCTATACGGCAATGGGAAGGTTTATTCCCAAGCTCAATGAAAACATCTACAAAGCCGCGGAAAAAGCAAATGGCCGCGCAGATATGAAAATGTATTTTCCATGGGCGTTTGCAAATCTTGCCAAAAATAAGCTGCAGCGTTATATTGACGAGGCAAAGCCGGATGTAATCGTTTGTTCGATTGTAATGACGGCAATGCTGATTACCGCGTTAAAAGAGGCGGGAACCTATGACGAAAGCATTAAAAGCATCGGGATCGTCACGGATTACGCTCTGCATCCGTTCTGGGAATATACGGCAATGGATTATTTTGTCGCGGCGAATGAGCTGATGATACCGGAGTTTACACAGCGCGGCATACCGGAAAACAAAATACTTGCGACGGGAATTCCGATTGCACCAAAATTTGCGCACTCGATGGATAAGTGCGAGGCGCGCACGGCGCTTGGACTGAACCAGGATGTTTTTACCGTACTCCTTGCGGCGGGGGGAATGGGCTTTTCGGGCATGATTCCGGTTATGGAGGAAATAGACCATCTTGAGGATATGCAGCTTGTCGCAGTGTGCGGTTCCAATACGCGGCTCAAAAACAAGCTGAAAGGAATGGAGTTCAAAAATCCTGTGCATGTGCTTGGGTTTGTGGATAATATGGAGCAGTATCTTGACGCGGCAGACGTGGTCGTGACCAAGCCGGGAGGTTTATCGACCTCCGAGGCGATCGGAAAATGCAAGCCAATGGTTTTGATGAAGCCCATGCCGGGCGTTGAAAACATGAACCTTGCATTTTTGCTGAACAATTCACTGGCAGTTCATTCCAATCAGTATCAGCCGGTTGGGCAGGTGCTTTCCCAGTTGCGGCTCAATGATATCAAAATGAAGGAAATGGAACGAGCCCAAAAGAAGTGGGGTAAAAAGCACAGCGCGAAAACGCTGGCGGAGTTCATCGAAAAATTATAAAAAATCAATCATGTAAAATCCCTTTCCAGATTTTCGGAAAGGGATTTTTTATGATAGGACATTCAAGGTAAGGCGGGCGATAAAATAAAAGAAAGAGGTCGGTTATTGTGGAGTTTCCGTTGCGGAGGAAGTGGCTCCCACCGAACACTTCGGAGACAAAAATTCCAAGCTGCGGCATAAACAGGCTGGAAACAGGGCTTTGCCATGTGCAGGCTAAAGAGTTTTTTTGATCCAGGCCTTTAAGGCCTGAAGCTCTTCCGGCGTATGAAAATAATGTTCCGCATGCTCTGCAATTTGCAGATCGCAGGGGAATTTTGCCACAAAATCCAATATGGTCTCTTTTTCGCAGAGGTCGTCATGAGCGCCGTACAGGATATACGTGGGCGTGTTCCATTTGGCGACAGGATGCGATTTCACATAACAATAATAGTCCCAGTACAAAGTTTGTCCAACCGGCGTACAAACGGCCTGCTCTTTTTGAAGCTCCGTTTCAGTAACGTGGAACCAGTCCATCATGTTTTCGATCAAACGCCGCATATCCAGAACGGGAGAAAGAAACCATGCTTTCCAGAGGTGCTCGTCCGCGTAAGCAAGCAGGCTGAAATATGCGCCGATACTGTTTGAAAAAAGGCCGATTTTCTTCCAGCGCGCTTTGGCGTACTGCATGACGGCAATCAAATCGGCTACGCAATACTGTACCTTGCAGGGCGTATCCTCAGTCTTTCGTTCGCCGTGCTCCGGCAGGTCAAAGCTAAGGAGCTGATAGCCGCTCGCTGTTGCCTCTTCGGAAAAAATCCGGATCGGCGTATCCTTTTTGTTTGACTGATTTCCATGGACGGCGATGATCACCGTTTCAGAATCCCCGCCCCAGACAATCGATGGGATACCGTTTATTTCTATTTCCTTGCTTTGCATTTGTTTTCTCCTGTCAGGGGAAGACCCTGGAGCCAGTTTGATCAATTTATTCCGCGTGGTATTTGAGCTTTGGAAGCCCAACGCCGCGGAAAATGCCCAGAAACCGCAGGCCAAGGATCAGGCCGAAGCATATCCCGGTGACCACTTCGCGCGGCAGGTGTCCATAGAGCAGGTATAGCATCACCGAACCGGCGATGCAGCAGGCCGCGTATATCGTTCCTGAAAAGATGATCGGCATACGCAGTACAAGGATGTCGCGCAGGATGCCGCCTCCGCAGCCGGTGATGGTGCAGATAAAGACGCAGGTAAGCATATTGCCGCCCTGATCCAGAACCATCAGCCCTGCGGACGTGCCAAAGGTAGCAAGGCCCACCGCGTCGGCAACATCAAGAACTTTGCCTACATTGTATTTTCTCAGCACAGTATGGCTGCGGGAATAAATTTTGTTGAATACAAGCGCGCCGACGATTGCGATTGCAACCGTGACGATATAAGAATAGTTCGTAAAAAAAGCAGGGATACCTTTATTGAGCAGGATATCGCGCAGGATGCCGCCTCCGCACGCAGCCGTGATCGCAAGGACAATAATCCCCATGAGATCCAGATGCTTTTGCAGCGCAATGATTACGCCGGATACACTGAACGCAAGGAGGCCGATGATTTCAAGCGCGGTGGGGAAGGTAGAAATAATCTGTTCCAATTCGATACTCCCTTTTGAAAATTGCCACTGCTATTGTAACATAGATTGAGGCGGGGGAGAATAAAAAAAGCATCCTTTGAAAGGATGCTTTTTGTTTGTCCGGGATTAGTCCAAACCAGCGGGTTTTTCTGTTGCACGGTCGCACGGAACATGTCCGCAGTTACCGCAAGCAGCAGCGCCCTGGCCGTTTGTTGTATCAACGCGCTTATCCATAGCGTGGTTGATGATGCCGTTGAACGGATAGTGACCGCAGCTCCAGATTTCGTCTGCCTTGGTCTTCCAGTTTTTCGCAATCGTATCTGTCTTTGCCGTCAGCACGTCAACGCCCTCAAGGTCGAGGTCCTGCGTCGGATGTGCGCCGGATTCGTTAACGGCCTTCCGCAGGCCGTCCGGATTATCAAGCAGCGGACACGGACGAAGCAGGTTATCGGAGAACGGCTGGCCTTCCTGATATTTCCGGAAGAGCGGGCTGCCAAGAGCCTCTTCAAGCGTGCACTCGTTGATATTGTGCGTCGCATAATGGATGAACGCGCACGGCTCGCAATCTCCGTTGGAGTTGATGTGGAAGTAACGCCTTCCGCCTGCGATACATCCGCCGACATATTCGCCGTCGTTCCAGAAGTCAAGGATAAAGATCGGCTTGTATTCACGCATTTCGCGTACTCTCTGATACATATGAGCCCTTTGCTCAGGCGTTACGCACAGGTCAAGCACAGCGTCTTTGCCGATAGGCATATAGGTGAACAGCCATCCAAACAGGCAGCCGGCTTCGATCATTGTGTCGTTCCATTCGTCGCTTGCGATTGTTTTGTAGTTCTGGCTGTGGTAGCAAGCGGAGTAACCAAACGGAATCCCTGCGTCCTTCAAAAGCTTCATCGCCTTCATAACTTTGTCGTATGTGCCCTTGCCGCGGCGGGCGTCCGTTTCCTCGGGCGTGCCTTCCACAGAAATCATAAATGTAAAGTTACCCACACGCAGCAAATCCTGAACGAAGTCTTCATCGATCAGCGTCGCATTTGTGAATGCGCCGAACGCGCAGTCAGAATGCTTTTCCGCAAGGCGGATCAGGTCCTTTTTACGAACGAGCGGTTCGCCGCCGGAGAACAGGTATACATAGATACCAAGCTCTTTGCCCTGCTCGATGATCTCGTCCATCTTTTCATAAGTCAGGTTGTAGTGCTTGCCGTACTCGGCAGCCCAGCAACCGATACATTTCAGGTTACAAGCGGATGTTGGATCCATAAGGATTGCCCACGGAACCTGAACGCCCATTTCCTTACCCTTCTCCTGTGCAATCGGCATACCTTTAACACCGGAGTTCAGGAAGAAGTTCAGGATGAATCTCTTCAGGTAATTTGTATTGACGTCCGTCAGCACGCGCTTCATCAGTACGCCCTGCCAGGTCTGCTCATCCCACCAATCCTGGAAATTCTTAACAGAACTGTTCCAGCGGTTTCCTTTGGTGAAGTTATCCGCCCATTTCAACAGCTTGGGAAGATTTTTCACCGGATCTTTTTCCAGATACTTAAAGGCAGCCGAGAAAGCAACGTTTGCTCCCGCCCCTTTAATTGCGTTTTTCATACTTGCCATAATAAACCTCCATATAAGTCCAATTCTTTTGCTACCAGGTAGCTGTCCATTTTTGTAAACAAAACTTCTATATCTAAAGCGCCCTGTTTCGGACGATTGATGACGGAGCATTTTTCGTCAAAATTTAATACGAACCATAGTTCATTTAATAAAATAATAAAGACATTTGGGTAGGTTGTCAAGCCGAAAAAAGGCTTTTTAATGCGCTTAAACAAGAATTTGAAGACTTGTGAACGTGCGTTCATTTAAAAAATGCGATATTGTCGCATTTCCGCAATTTTTTCAGGTTCCGTTCAAATATAAAAAATTAAAAAATTTTTTTACTAAATTTTGAAAACAACAGAAATCAAATGTAAAAATGATAAAAATTATCAAACAGATTTACATTTTTGTTGAGAAATGAACATTATTATGTTACAATATAAAAAAATACGCAAAGGGATTTGAAGATGAATACGGAAAGACGGGAAGAGATCAAAGAATTGCTTCGCGAGCGCGGAGAGGTAAAACTAAAGGACCTAGAACAGCATTTTCCGAATTGCTCCAGCATGACGCTGCGTCGCGACCTCAAGTTTCTGGAAGACAACGGCTATGTAAAGCGTACACGGGGAGGGGCGGTGGCCATGAGCAGGCTGTCGATTGCCGCGGAGGATATTTATTCTGAGCGCGCCCTGGAAAACGTAGCGGAAAAATATGTGATCGCCAAAAAAGCGTTGCAGTTCATTGAGCGGGGGCGCTCCATTTATGTGGACGCAGGCACGACGATGATGCTGTTCACACGCGAAATGGAGGACGAATACCTTTCCATTATGACCTCGGGCGTGAATATCGCAATGGAGCTGATCAAAAAGCAGAAGCCAAGCGTCACGCTCATCGGCGGACAGGTCAACCGTTCTACGATTTCCGTTTCAGGAATCAATTCCTGCAATTTTATCCGTGAGGTAAATATTGATATCGCCTTTATGGCGGCAAGCGGATTTTCGGTAGAAAATGGCTTTACGAGCGGAACCTACACGGAATGCGAAATCAAAAAAGAAGTTGTTAACCGGGCGCGGAAAACGATTATATTAATGGATAGCAAAAAAGTCGATAAGATCATGCCGTTTACATTTGCATATATGGAAGATATCAACGTACTTGTTTCAGACGACAGTCTCGAAGGAGAGATCGTCCGTGAAGCAAAACGGCGGGACGTTCAAATCGTATAAGTTTTATGGTATGATTGCACCAAAGGGTTTTTTACAATGATAGAATCTTAGGAGTAGGAGAATTGGTATGAAAACAAAAGCGGTTAGATTGTATGGAAAAAGTGATTTGCGGCTGGAGGAGTTTGAACTGCCGGAAATGAAGGACGACGAGATACTGGCAAAAGTGGTATCAGACAGCCTGTGCATGTCCAGCTACAAAGCGGCAATCCAGGGAGGCGACCACAAACGTGTGCCAAATGACGTTGCGGAGCATCCGACGATTATTGGTCACGAGTTTTGCGGCGAGGTTGTAAAAGTTGGCAAGAAGCTCGAGGGCGTGGCAAAGCCGGGCGACAAATTCACCGTGCAGCCGGCAATGTTCTATAAGGGTTCGCTGGAAGCGCCGGGATATTCTTACCAGTATTATGGTGGTGACGCGACGTATATCGTTATTCCGCCGGAAGTATTTGAAACCAACTGTTTTTTGAAATATGAAGGGGATTCCTTCTACCAGGGTTCGCTTGCAGAGCCGATGAGCTGCATTGCAGGCGGCGCTCATGTGAACTATCATACGAAGTTTGGTTCGTATGAGCATGAGATGGGCATTAAGGAAGGCGGAAAAATGGCGCTTCTCGCAGGGGTGGGCCCGATGGGCCTTGGCACCATCGATTACGCGATCCATGCGGATCGCCGTCCGTCGCTGCTGGTCGTTACAGATATCGATCCCGTAAGGCTTGCGCGCGCGGAAAAGCTTTTCACCGTGGAAGAAGCCAAAAAGCAGGGCGTGGAGCTTCACTATGTAAATACGGCTGAAAAGGACGAGGCTTATGTGATGGGCCTTTCAGGCGGCACGGGTTTTGACGACGTTTACGTGATGGCTCCGGTGAAGCCGGTTGTGGAGATGGGAGACAGGCTCCTTGGTATGGATGGCTGCCTCAACTTCTTTGCAGGCCCTACCAACACCGAATTTACGGCTGAATTTAACTTCTATGACGTACATTATGCGGCAACGCATATCTGCAGCAACTCCGGCGGGAATACGGACGATATGCGCGACGTGCTTAAGATGATGGCAGCGGGCAAGCTCACTCCATCCGTCATGATTACGCATGTGGGCGGCCTGAACTGCGTGCCGGAGGTTACGCTCAAGCTGCACGATATCCCGGGCGGTAAAAAACTGATCTATACGCAGATCGATATGCCGCTTGTGGCGATTGACGATTTTGCAGAGCTTGGAAAAACAGATCCGATGTATGCGGAGCTTGCGAAAATCGTGGAGAAAACGAATGGCCTGTGGTCCAGCGAAGCGGAGAAATACCTGCTTGCAAACGCAAAACCGATCGGCTGAAAAAAGATATGACAAAAACAGGAACAGGCCGGGTATCCGGCCTGTTTTTTATATCAGGATTTTGCATCTTACTGTTTGCATGAAAAACGAATCAAACTTTTTTTGTTTATGCGCTTGACTCTCACGTTACGTTATAGTGTAAGGTAAACATATGGGGACATGCGGCCTGCGCGGCCCAGCCCCCGCGCCAAAGGGGGAAACGATGAAAAAGACAGTCAGGGAAGTATCGAAGCTTTGCGGAATCAGCGTGCGCACGCTGCATTATTACGACGAGATCGGGCTTTTGCACCCAAGCGAGGTCACACCGGTCGGTTACAGGCTGTATGGCAGGGAAGAGCTCTCCCGCCTGCAACAAATCCTGTTTTTCCGTGAACTTGATTTTTCCCTGAAGGAGATCGCAGAGATTATGAACGATCCCGCCTTTGACGCGCGCAAGGCGCTTTTGAACCAGAAAGAGCTGCTGTTGCTCAGGCAGCGCAGGCTTGGCAGGCTCATAAGCCTTGTGGATAAAACCTTGAAAGGAGAAACAAAAATGAGCTTTGAAGAATTTGATATGAGCGAAATCAGGGAAGCACAGGAAAAATACGCCGATGAAGTAAAGAAGCGCTGGGGCGGAACGGAAGCGTACCGTGAAAGCAGCAAAAAGACAGCGGAATACGGCGCGCAGGACTGGGAGCGCATCGAGCACGAGGCCAATGAAATCTATGCGGGCTTTGCCGCACATCGATCGGAAAGCCCGGACGCGCCGCAGGTGCAGGCGCTGGTAAGAAAATGGCAGGAGCACATCTCGCGCAATTTTTACCGCTGCACGGATGAAATACTTGCTGGATTGGCGGAAATGTATGTGGCGGACGAACGGTTCCGCAACAGCATCGACGCACACGCGCCGGGGCTTGCAGAGTTTATGGCTGCCGCTATCAGGGCTTATGTCAGCGCGAAGGCATAGCGCGTTGGCATGGTAAAATTACAGGATTGAAAAAACAGGTTGGGATTCCGGCCTGTTTTTTGTTTGATCAAAATCCATCCGCGTGTAAAAATAGTTCTTTTTTATAAGAATTCTTTTTTTATTCTATGTATTGCGGGAAAACAAATTTTTATAATAAAAGCATCAAAACACGAAAAGGAGAATGACGGATGGGGAAAGTAAAACTGGCGCTTGTCGGCTGTGGATTTATTTCCGACGTTCACGAAAAAGCGTTTCGTGAGTTGCAGGATAAAATTGAAGTGGTGGCGTGCTGTGATATTGTAATCGAACGCGCACGGAAAATGGCGGAATTTTTGGATTGTCCGCTGGCTGTTGAGGATTACAGGGAGCTGATGGATGTAGCGGACGCTTTCCTGCTGGCACTGCCGCATGACCTGCATTACGAAATTGGTATGGACTGCCTGAACCATAAAAAGCACGTGCTGATGGAAAAACCGCTGGCGCTCAGCGAGGACGAGTGCCTGGGGCTCATCCGGGCCGCGGAAGAAAACCACGTAAAGCTGATGGTCGCCTATATCATGCGGTATCATCCGATGATCGCAAAGCTCAAGGAAATCATTGACCGGAAGGAGTACGGGGAGCTGTTCCAGATGTCGATCTGGACGGAACAGTACACCTATTATGAGGATGAGTGGACAACCTCGGCGGCACGCCTTGGGGGCGGGCAATTTTTCAGCCACGGCTGTCATTACGTAGACCTTTTGCTGTGGTATCTCGGCAAACCAATAAAGGGCGCGCATATGGGAACAAACCTGTGTACGCCATGGATGGAAATGGAGGGCACCAGCAATGCGATCTTTGAGTTTGAAGGAGGCAGGCTCGCCTATCATTTCGGGACATGGGGAGCAAAAGGGACGCGCCACAGTTATGCAATTAATACATTTTTTGAAGATGGTATGGTAGAATGTTGTTTAAACGAAGGTAAAATGTATCTGCACAAAAGCAGTAACCTTACGAAATATTTCGAAAAATCAGATCAGGAAATCCTTATTTTTGAATGCGAACCCACAAGCCATCTTCCCAAATATGAAATTGAACATTTTGCGGATTGTATCCTTGAAGACAAGGAACCGCTTACTTCAGGCGCGGCAACCTTACAGGGGCATCGCGTAATCTGGCGTATGTATGAAGCGGAAAAAAAGAATGTAATCGCCGACCTGCGGGGCTTGGCGCTTGACGATCCATGGGACAGGACAGGAGCGGGAAAGCTCCCTGTGTGAAGAAAAGCAAACCGAACAGGAAGGGAAAGTGAGGAAAATAGATATGAAAAGAATTGGTGTATTGCTGCTTGCCGTTTTGATGGCAGCTATGTTATTTGCGGGCTGCGCGCAGCCCGCAGCGGAAGCCTCCGCGAGTGAGCAGGCGCAGTCCTCCGCGGACGGAGCAAAGGAAAGCGCCTCTGAAAACAGCGGCGGCGAAACGGACGGAAAACGGCTCAAAATGGGGCTGTCGCTTTATTACCGTACGGATGAATATTATACGGATATCGAAAACTGCATGAAGCTGGAGGCAGACAAACTTGGGATTGATTTGATTGTGCAGGATGCGAACGCAGACCTTTCCAAGCAAATCCAGCAGGTGGAGGATTTTATTTCGGAAGGCGTGGACGCGATTATTATGTCGCCTGTAGATCCGGTTGGGAGCGTAGCGTGCGTGGAAGCCGCCAAGGCGGCGGGAGTGCCTGTTTTCACCTATGACGGCATTATGGAAGACAATACGGACGTTACCGCGTATACCATCTGCGATTTTTACGCGGACGGATACAGCATGGGCGAATGGGCCGCCGATTATATCACCGAGAACCTCGATGGCAAGGCAAACGTAGCGATACTCGACTATCCCACGTCGCCGGTTGTCTGCGGAGAGCGCGCCAATGGATTCTCGGATGCAGTTTCAAAGCTTGAAGGCGTGAACGTCATTTCCCGTCAGGATGGCAAAGCGACCAGGGCGGACAGCATGGCGGTAGCGGAAAATATTTTGACCGCAAACCCGGACAATGTAGATTTGTTCTTTGCAATCAATTACGAGTCGGGAGCGGGCGCCGCCGCTGCGATCGAGTCTATGGGATCGGATGCTGTGGTAACGTGCGTAGGCTGGGGCAAGGAAGCGCTTGAAAAGCTTTCCTCCGGCGATAAGCTGATGAAAGCATACCTGCTTGGCAATCCGATGGACCATGCAAAGATTTTGGAGGTCGCCAAGGATTTCATTGAAGGCAAAGAGATTGAACAGGAAGTAACCTATCAATATATCGCTGTGGACAGCGAAAATCTGGACAGCAAGGTGGACTGGAAGAGCATTATTGAATTACGCCAGTGATTTTTCTTCCTCCTGGGGGCGGGGCGGACGCGCTGCCTCCGGGGGAAACTCCTATGGTTCCGGAAGCAAAGTGGGTTCGTAAAACAGAATAAGGAAAACGCACAGGGTGAATGGATTTATTTCTGTCGCCCTGTTCGGCTATGATCGAAATGGGTGGGGAAAACATGCGAAAAATTCATACCTGGTATAATAATCTGGAGTTCCGTAAAAAGCTTGTTATTTGGTTTTTGCTGCTTGCGTTGCTGCCGATTTTATTTCTTGGCGCGTTTACCTTTCAAAATTCCCTCCAATCAGGGGAAGAGCGTTATATGAAGGACATGGCTTTCGACCTGCGGCAGGTGCAACAGCAGGTGCAGGAACAACAACGCGGGATTGAGCTGCGGGCTATTGGGCTGGGCAGCAATAAACGCATGATAGAAGTTTTGTCGGAGGCGGACGCAGGGACGGAATACATGAATGTCAATTTCCAGGTGGAGAAGATGCTCTATGAGGATTCTGTAACTTCCGTAATGGATGCGGCTTATATTTTTTCGCGCGGGGAAGCTTATACGAACCAATCCGGCCGTAAATATGAGGAGGCCCTTGCGGGCAATCTTGGGGAATACCAATTAAGGCTTGCAAACGGGGAAAACGGCTTTTGGGGAAAACCGATTGACGCGGGCGGCGCCTATACCCTTCCGTTTATACGCGGAATCAAAGATTATGGCACAAAAACGCAGCTTGGGCTTGCAATAGCAAATTACGATGAAAGCAGGATCAGCGGCATTACTTCAAACGGAGTACGGTTTGCGGATAATGTCCTTGTGGTAGGCCCGGATGGAACCGTTTTATCCTCCTGGGATAAAGCTCTCATTGGAAGCAACGTGCAGGAGCTGTTTGGTTTTTCCATGCCGGATGAGGAAGAGAGCTCCTTTTACCAAACCGTAGACGGACGAAAAAAATTATTCTCCTATTATGCCGCGCCGCCGTCGGGATGGAGATATTTGGGCGTTGTGGATTACGCGAGGGTAATTGCCGCGAGCGATTCCATCATCGTCATAACGATAGCCGTCCTGATTTTTGCGGTATGCCTGTGCGCGCTGCTTGCATTTGTGGTATCCAAAAACATTACAAAACCGATCAAAAAGCTGATTCGTATTATGGACGCGGTAGAGGATGAAAACCTCACGCCGCGTTTTATCCCGCTTTATACGGACGAGATCGGCAGGCTGACGCAGAGCTTTAACAATATGACGCAAAGGCTGCGGGTATCGCTCGCGAAAACGATCGAAATGCAGCTGCAGCACCAGAAAGACCAGTACGACGCGCTTACCTCACAAATCAATTCCCATTTTTTCTATAATACACTGTCCTCCATTATCTGGCTTACCAACAGGGGCAAAAAAGAAGAAGTCATTGAACTCGTGAACGCGCTTTCCCGTCTTTTCCGTATTACGGTCAGCGAAGGTGCGGAATTTATCCGCGTGCGGACGGAGGTGGAATGCGTCAGGAGCTACCTCGAGATACAGCAGATACGGTATCAGGACCGTTTTAAATTTATATTTGATGTAGAAACAGGCGTGCAAAACGGCTTTATGATCAAAACCGTGCTGCAGCCTCTTGTGGAAAATGCGATCTACCATGGAATCAAGGACGCCGGAGGGAAAGGAACGATCCGCGTGATTGGCAAGGCGGAAGGAGAGAACCTCGTTTTCGAAATCTGGGATAACGGCAGGACGGCGAAGGAGGCCGGATTTGAACGGATCAATTATAATCTGGAGCACGGGCTTCCGATTGAAGGAGACCACGGGATCGGACTGAAAAATGTCAACGACAGGATACGGTTCCATTTTGGCCGGGGATATGGCGTTACACTGCACCGTGTGGACAACCAGACGGTTTGCATGGCGCGCATGAAGCAAAGAAAGGGGGCGCCGGATGTACAGGATATTGGTTTGTGACGATGAATGGCTGGTAAGAGAGGGGATTGTAAAGGAGGCCGAAGCGTTTCCTGAACTGGAAATATCCGCTGTAGAAAACGGGGAGGAGGTGCTTTCGGTTCTCAGGGAAAAGCAGGTGGACGGACTGATTCTTGATATTTGTATGCCAAAGGTGAGCGGAATCGACGTCCTGCGTGAAATGAGCAATATGCAGGGGAACAATACGGCAGTTATTATCCTGAGCGGCCATGATGAATTTGAATACGCACAGGCGGCGATGGCATACGGCGCAAGCGAATACATTCTAAAGCCCGTAACGCCGCAGGCAGTAAAAAAAGCCCTTCGGACGCTGGTACGCCAGATTGAGAAGCGCAGGGCTCTACAGGAAGAAATAATGACGCTGACACAGCAGTTACAGAAGATACGGCCGGCTATCCGCGACCGGTTTTTCCAGGATTTGTTAGACGGAAAGATCGAAATGGAGCGTATTGCAAATGTAAAAAGCTTTCTTGGAATTGACGAAGACGCGGCGCAATACCAGGTGGTTTTATTAGGTGCGGCAATCGAAAACGGAAGTGATTCCAAGGGGGAGGAAGAATACCAGTTAAAACTTTTTGCGCTTGGAGAGATCATTGAAAAGAAGCTTTCCGGGCTCAGGGAATGTATTCTTTTCCATATTTCAACAAAGCTGTTTGCATTGCTTGTTACGGACTGCGGCGGGATCGCTGCGCTTATGACTGAGGTGGAGGCGCTTCAGGAAACCTTTGGAACGGATTACGGTGTGTTGCTGCGCGCGGGCATCGGCAGCAGTGTGGAAGACCTGCGAAATTTAAGGCAATCATATTCCGACGCGCAGCAGGCACTTTTTTATGCGGAGGAGATCGATGCGGGCAGCATCGTTGGAATCAAGGACATCAAAACCAACCCCGATCCTTTGTCCTTCCAGATTGACCGGGAAAATATCATGACTCAGATCAAATACCAGAATATTCCGGAGGCAATCACAATCCTGGAGAAAATTGGCAAAAGGCTTCAAAGCGAGGCGGGCTTTGTTTCCTTTGACGCGCTGCAGCTTTTATGTGTGAACGCAGTTGCGGGCGCATTGG
The DNA here is from genome assembly GCF_000981035.1 of Christensenella hongkongensis. Taxonomy (GTDB): domain Bacteria; phylum Bacillota; class Clostridia; order Christensenellales; family Christensenellaceae; genus Christensenella; species Christensenella hongkongensis. The sequence goes on along the minus strand of NZ_LAYJ01000116.1, from coordinate 52,289 downwards.
GCGTTTTGGAGGAAGTATGCGGGAATCTGGAAAACTATTACAAAGCGTCGGGCGGTTATCCAGTCGCGGTTTTGGCGGATCAACTCACTGCGCGCGAGTTGATGAAAAAAACGACGGAATACCTTCTTGAAATTCAGCAGTATACGAAAACGAATACAAGGCAAAAAAACAGGGCGATCATCGAAAAAAGCAAGGCCATACTTGCCGAAAGATGCTGTGAAGCGCTTGGCGTTGGAGATGTGGCGGAAGCGCTTGGCCTGAGTAAAAACTATTTCGGACAGCTCTTCAAGAGCGAGACGGGCAGCACGGTAAGCGAATACCTGAACCTGCTGCGTATCGATCAGGCAAAAAAGCTTTTAAGGCAGACCAATTTGAAGATTTATGAAATTGCTTATAAAATTGGCTTTTCCGACCACTTTTATTTCAGTATCGTATTTAAAAAGCTTGTCGGAATCTCGCCTAAGGAGTACCGCGAGATGTAGCCGCGGGTAACGCTGCCCAATAAATGACGCGCGTTACCCGAAAAAAGTAAGAAAAAATCAAAGCCGGAGCTTAAGTTTCTATTGTGTTCAGGCGCTACAACGACTATAATAGAGAAAATAATACCAAACATAACAGGTAAATATAGAATAAAACCGCAGGAAGGATACGCGATGGAAACATATGATGAAAACAAGCTATGGGTCACATTTAAGCTGAACAATGCGGATTACTGCATTACCAGTGAATTTGTCGATTCGATTGTGATTCCGGAAAAGATTACGGAGATGCCGGGAAACCCGCCGTATCTTCTGGGCGTGACAAATTATAATCACCGAACCATTCCGGTGGTGGAGATGCGTACGCTGTTCAATATGATGAACCTTACGGAATATGTCAATCGATTTGCTGAAATGAAGCAGATGCACGTGGATTGGATCGAAGCGCTGGAGGAAGCTGTGGAAAAGCGGGTAACCTTTACAAAGGCAGTTGATCCGCATAAGTGCAAATTTGGCATATGGTACGATCAGTTCCATACGGATAATATCAGCCTGAATTTTGTGCTGAAAAAGATTGCCGCGCCGCATGAGTTTATCCATTGCTGCGGCGGGGAGATCAACCAGCTTATGGCCAGGAAGGAATGGGAATCGGCAGAAAAAAGGCTGGAGGACGCAAAGCGCACCTGCTATAACGAGGTCATCCCGCTGCTTGATCAGCTGATCGAGACGTATAAGGAAGTAAACCGCGGAGTTGTAATCGTGCTCAACAGGAACAACCAGTATACAGGTATTATGGTGGATGAGATCACAACGCTTGTCGCTTACTCCAAGACAGAGCTGCAAAGTATTCCAAGCGGGGTTGAGCGCAGCGAATATGTTGATTTTATCGTGCTGTATGACTCCAAAACAATGATGGGCGTGGATGCGGAGCGTATTTTGGATATCACCGTTTCCGAAGAAGAAAAAGAGCAGCTTCGGGAAGCGGCTCTTGCAGAAAACGCAGGATAATCAAAAAGGATTGGAATATGGCCGGTTTTCGCAATTTGCGAAAACCGGTTTTTTGTTGTTAATCGGCTTTTTGGGAGGCGTCTGCAAATGGAAAAAACTCCAGAGTATAATTTAACAAAAAGTTCTTAGAAATTCCTATAATAATGATTGAATATTTCCCGTAAAACAGATACAATATAATAGTATGTGTTAAATATTTAACAAAGTATGTAAAATCGTTTTGCAAGAATACAGTATCTGGGAGGATGGGACACGTGGAGAACGCGGAAGTAAAGCAGACAGTTGACAGGATTTTGTCAGAGTACACCAAAAAATCGGAGGTTATACCGATTTTGCAGGAAATTCAAAAGGAATACCGTTATTTGCCTGTGGACGCGCTTTGTTATGTGGCGGAGAAGCTTGGCGTAGGAGAGGCCAAGGTTTTTTCAATCGCTACATTCTATGAAAATTTTTCTTTGGAACCCAAAGGGAAATATGTAATCAAAATTTGTGATGGAACTGCATGCCATGTCAGGAAATCGATTCCGATTCTGGAAGCGCTGCGAAAAAAGCTGGGGCTTACGGAAAAGAAAAAGACGACGGAGGATATGCTGTATACGGTTGAGACCGTTTCGTGCCTCGGAGCATGCGGGCTGGCGCCTGTCCTTACCGTAAACGACAAGGTATACCCGGCAATGACGCCGGAATCGGCGTGCAAATTGATAGACGATCTTGTAAATAGCGAACCTGCTTAATAGATGTCGTCAGGAATAAATTGGTTTCGTGAGCGGGAACGCGAAACGAAACATCTTTAAACGGGGGGATGCCCAAAGGGGGAACGTATTTCCCCCTTTGGAAGCACCGGCAGGTGCGCTATTCAGAGGATACGCTGAAATAGGCCGTCGCGCCGGATCGATGAATGCAAGGGAGCTTAAATAGATATGATACAAAATATAAAGGAATTAAATGATTTTAAAGATCAATATAAAAAGTCGCTCGACGCGCAGTACAAGAAGGTGCTGGTATGCGCGGGTACAGGCTGCGTCGCCGGCGGCTCGCTGGAAATCTACGAGCGCTTGAAAGAGCTTGCCGAGGAGCGTGGATTGCCGGTTTCGGTGGAGCTCAAGGAAGAGCCGCACGAGGAGATCGCTTTTAAGAAAAGCGGATGCCACGGTTTTTGCGAGATGGGGCCGTTGCTGCGGATCGAGCCGCATGGATGGCTGTACCTGAAGGTGAAGCCGGAGGACTGCGAGGAGATTCTCGAAAAAAGCCTTGTGGGCGACGAAGCGGTAGAGCGTTTGCTATTCACACGTGATGGGAAAGCATATGCGGCGCAGGAGGACATTCCCTTCTACAGCAAGCAGACGCGGATGGTGCTTTCCAACTGCGGGCATACGGATACGGAATCAATCGAGGAATATATTGCGCGCGGCGGCTACCAGGCTGTTGCGAAGGCGTTGTTTGAAATGCAGCCGGAGGAAATCATACAGGAGATACTTGACAGCGGCCTGCGGGGCCGTGGCGGCGGCGGTTTCCCCACAGGGAAAAAGCTGCAGCAGGTAGCCCGCCAGAAGGAGCCGCAGCGTTATGTGGTGTGCAACGGCGACGAGGGAGATCCGGGCGCGTTTATGGACCGCAGCATTATGGAAGGCGATTCGCACCGTATGATCGAAGGAATGATGATCGCGGGAATCGCCGCAGGGGCGCACGAGGGATATATTTACGTGCGTGCGGAATATCCGCTCGCGGTAAAGAGGCTGCAGGTGGCGATTGCGGCAGCGCGCAGGCTCGGCCTTTTGGGCGACGACATTCTGGGAAGCGGCTTTGCGTTCGACCTCAAAATCAACCAGGGAGCGGGCGCGTTCGTGTGCGGCGAGGGAAGCGCGCTCACAGCTTCTATCGAAGGAAACCGCGGTATGCCAAGGGTAAAACCGCCGCGCACGGTGGAGCATGGGCTGTTTAATAAGCCGACGGTGCTTTCCAACGTGGAAACCTATGCAAATGTGCCGATGATCATTTTGGAGGGCTCCGGGGAGTACCGTAAAATGGGAACGGAAAACAGCCCGGGAACGAAGGCTTTCGCACTCACGGGGAACGTAAACAATACGGGCCTGATCGAGGTGCCGATGGGTACGACGCTCCGCGAGATCATATTCGATATCGGCGGTGGTATTAAAAACGACAAGAAATTCAAGGCTGTGCAGATCGGCGGCCCGTCGGGAGGATGCCTCACGGAAGAGCATCTCGATCTTCCGCTTGATTTTGATTCGCTTAAAAAAGTTGGCGCAATGATTGGCTCCGGCGGCCTTGTGGTGATGGACGAAGACACCTGCATGGTTGAGGTTGCGCGGTTCTTCATGAACTTTACGCAGAACGAATCCTGCGGGAAGTGCGTTCCCTGTCGCGAGGGTACGCTGCGGATGCTTGAAATTTTAGAGCGCATCGTTGCAGGCAAGGGAGAAAAAGAAGACCTCGATATGCTGCACGAGCTTGCGGATACGATTTCCAAAACGGCGCTTTGCGGACTTGGGAAAACGGCTCCGTCGCCGGTAATCAGTACGATGAAGTACTTTGAGGACGAATACATGGCGCACGTTGTGGATAAAAAGTGCCCGGCGAAAAACTGCCAGGCCATGAAGCAATATGTGATCATAGAAGAAAAGTGCAAGGGCTGTAGCAAATGTGCGCGCCAATGCCCTGTAAACGCGATCACAGGCGTGGTGAAGAGCCCTTATACGATTGATGCTGAAAAGTGTATCAAATGCGGCGCATGCGAAGAGGCGTGCAGCTTCGGCGCAATCGCAGAGCAGTTTTAATTACCGGCAAACGAAAGGAATTTAGTGTGATGACAGATAAAAAGCACATGATTATAGATGGTCAGATTGTAGAGTTTGACCAGGAACAGAATATTCTCGCGGTGATCAGGAAGGCGGGAATCGACCTGCCAACCTTCTGCTATTATTCGGAGCTTTCCATCTACGGTGCGTGCCGTATGTGCGTGGTGGAAGACGAATGGGGCGGAGTAATCGCATCCTGCTCTACGCCTCCGCGCGATAAAATGAAGATCAAAACCAATACGCCGCAGCTCTTCCGTCACAGGAAAATGATTCTGGAGCTATTGCTCTCGAGCCATTGCCGCGACTGCACCACCTGTCCGAAAAACGGCAAGTGCCGCCTGCAGGAGCTGGCGCTGCGGTTTGGCATCGATAACGTCAGGTTTGAAAACACCAAAAAGCAGACGGAGATCGACGATTCGTCGCTGTCTATTATCCGGGATGCGTCCAAGTGCATTCTCTGCGGAGACTGCGTGCGGATGTGCACGGAAATACAGAATGTGGGCGCGATTGACTTTGCGTACCGCGGCTCGGAGATGACGGTCTCTACTGCGTGGAACAGGCCGCTTGCGGAGACAAACTGCGTGAACTGCGGACAGTGCGCTTCTGTGTGCCCGACAGGCGCAATCGTGATCAGGAACTGTACACAGAAATTCTGGGATGCGATTTACGACGACACCAAGCGCGTTGTGGTACAGTTTGCACCGGCGGTTCGCGTGGCACTGGGCGATGAATTCGGCCTCGAACCGGGGACGAACGTCGCGGGCAAGATTGTCGGCGCGCTGCGGAAAATGGGCGTGGATGAGGTTTACGACACCACAATGGGTGCAGATCTTACCGTTATGGAGGAATCCAAGGAGTTTTTGAAGAAATACAAAGAGGGCAAAAAGCTGCCCCTCTTTACATCCTGCTGTCCGGCATGGGTGAAATATGCGGAGCATAAGCATCCGGAGCTGATGGAGCAGGTTTCCACCTGTAAATCGCCGATGCAGATTTTTTCCGCAGTCATCAAAGAGCACTTCAAGCAGGTACAGGAGGTGGACGGTAAGGAAACGGTCGTATTTGCGATTATGCCGTGCACAGCCAAAAAAGACGAACAGGTCCGTCCGGAATTTGTCCGCAGCGATGGCGTGCGCGATACGGACGGCGTTATCACAACGCAGGAATTTGCCAGTATTCTGAAGCAGGCGGGTATCGTATTTGACGATATCGATCCTGAAGCTGCGGATATGCCGTTTGGTATTACATCCGGTGCAGGCGTAATTTTTGGCGTAACCGGCGGCGTTACGGAAGCTGTTATTCGCCGTGTGGTGGACGATAAGAGCAACAATATGCTGCATAATATCGCATATACCGGTGTGCGCGGCATGGAAGGCATAAAGGAAGCGAGCCTTCCGTTCGGGGATGGAAGACTGCGGATTGCCGTTGTAAACGGCCTTGCAAATGCGGAAAAGCTGATTGAAAAGCTGGAGAGCGGAGAAGCGGAATACGATTTTGTAGAAGTAATGGCATGCCCCGGGGGATGTATCGCGGGCGCGGGCCAGCCGTTTGCGCGCAAGCAGGAAAAAGAGGACAGGGCTAAGGGCCTTTACGATGCGGATAAGCTTTCGCAGGTGAAGCGTTCTGAAGAAAACCCTGTAATGATGGCGCTTTATGGCGGTGTTTTGAAGAATAAGATTCATGAGCTGTTGCACGTGGATTATAATAAAGGGGAGGAAACAGTAAAATGATGGTGATCAATGTATGTATTGGGAGCGCTTGCCATTTAAAGGGGAGCTACAATATTGTCAGCGAGCTGCAGGAGATGATCGAGGAAAACAAGCTGGGCGACAAGGTGGAGCTTACGGGCGTATTTTGTCTCGGGCATTGCACGGACGCGGTTTCGGTGCAGATCGGTGAAGAGATTTTTTCCGTCAACACAGATAATGTAGGCGAGTTTTTCAAAAACCAGGTGCTGGCAAAGGTTTGACACTGCTTGAGAGATAGTATTATTTTCTGAATTATGATAACCGTGGCGGAGCGGCAAGCTCTGTCGCGGTTTTGGTCTATTTTTTATTACTGACAGGGAGAGTCCACGAGAGGGAAGTAATCCCTTTCGTGAAGCGACCGAAGGGAGCGCTGTATAAAGTGAGTATTATTCAATTTAAAGAAGCAAATTGTAAAAATTGCTATAAATGTATCAGAAGCTGCCAGGTGAAATCGATCGCCTTCAAAAACGAGCAGGCAGAGATCACGGAAAAGGAATGTATTTTGTGCGGACACTGCTTTCTGGTTTGCCCGCAAAATGCGAAATATATCAACAGCAGCATCGAAAAGGTAAAGGGTTACCTCAAAAACGGGGATAAAGTATACGTTTCGGTTGCGCCTTCGTTTGCAAGCTGCTATAAAGACGCGACGTTTCCGAAGATTTCATCCGCGCTCAAAAAGCTTGGTTTTGCCGGTGTAGAGGAAACATCCATTGGCGCCGCGCAGGTGTCGCGGAATTTTGGCGAGCTGATGAAGGAACACAAGATGAAAAACATCATCACCACCTGCTGCCCGACGATTGTTTTGCTGGTGGAAAAGTACTATCCGGAGCTTGTGCCATACCTTGCGCCGGTGGACGCGCCCATGACGGCGCATGGCAAGATGATGAAAGAGGTCTATGGGAGCCGTATCAAAACGGTTTTTGTCGGCCCGTGCATCTCCAAAATCCATGAAGCGCAGGATGAAGCGGGCGGCGGCGCGATTGACGCAGTATTGCTTTTTGACGAGCTGATGAAGTGGCTGGAAGACGAAGGGATCGACCTTGAAGCGGAGGATCCGGACGTACGGGAAATGAAAGCGACGATCAACAGGCTGTATCCAATTCCGGGCGGTATCATCAAAACCATTGATAAGCCGGTCCGCAAAAATTATAAATGCGTGGCGGTGGATGGAGTAGACCGCTGCATGGAAATACTGGATTCGTTGAAATCCGACGATATGAAGGACTATTTCCTTGAAATGAACGCATGCACCGGCAGTTGCCTTGGCGGGCCGGGGCTAAAGGAAATCAACCATCCGTTCCTTCAGGTAAAGGACCGCACGTTGCGTTATGCCAAAAACCGCAGCACGCCGCATGCGCCGGTTTCGGAGGATGTAAAGCTTGATTTTTCGCATCCGTATAAAGACCGCAGCGCGCACAAGCGCCAGCCCTCGGAAGAGGAGATCGAGCAGATTTTTGTCAAAATGGGCAAAACGTCTGAGGATAAGAAGCTGAATTGCGGCGGCTGCGGATACCCGACCTGCCGCGATAAGGCGATTGCCGTGCTGCAGGGAAAAGCGGACATCAAAATGTGCCTGCCCTTTATGCGTGAGAAGGCGGAAAGTATTTCCAACGTGGTGATCGACAATACGCCGAATGCGATTGTAATACTGGACAGCGACTTTAACCTGATGGAATACAACAGCATGGCTGCGGAGCTTTTTAAGCTGAATGAGAAGAACTATGTGGGCAGGCCTGTTTCCATGATCATCGACTGCGACGACATCGACGAGGTGAAACAGAGCGGGGAAAATATTTACGACCGTAAGGTGTACTATAAGGATCTTGGCATCACAGTGGAGCAGTCCACCATCTATGTGAAGGAAAACTCGATGTACCTGCTGCTCATCAAGGATATCACCGAGGATGAGAACCAGCAGAAAAAGATCAATGAGATGCGTGCGGAGACGGTAGAGGTAACGCAGGAGGTTATCAACAAGCAAATGCGTGTGGCACAGGAGATCGCGAGCCTCCTGGGAGAGACGACGGCGGAAACAAAACTGGCGCTTACCAAGCTGAAGAATTATATTCAGGAGAGCGAAGATGAGCGTATATATTGAAACCAGTAATGAAAGCCTGTTCAAATACGGCGAAGAGCTGTGCGGGGATAAGGTGGAGATTATTCGTAAAGGAAACTTTACGACCATCGTACTGGCGGATGGCCTGGGCAGCGGGGTAAAAGCGAATATCCTTTCCACGCTTTCGAGTAAGATTGCGGCAACGATGATCTCCGAGGGCGCGGATATCTATGAAACGGTGGAGACAATGGCATCCACACTGCCGGTATGCGCGGTGCGGGGGCTCGCGTATTGTACCTTTACCATTCTGCGCGTACATGAAAACGGCGAAGCTCACCTGATGGAGTTCGATAATCCGCAGGTTATCATTTTACGTGACGGAAAAGAACTGCCGGTTGATAAAACGGAAATTGAAATCGGTGACAAAAAGATACTGGAAAGCCATTTTGTGATGAAGGAAGGCGATATGTGCATTGCCTTTTCGGACGGGGCGATTCACGCGGGCGTCGGACAGACGCTGAATTTTGGCTGGCAGCGCGATAATATTGTGGAATATGCCTGCCGTGCTTACCGCAAGGAGATGCCCGCACGGGCAATGACCAAGCTGATGCTTTCGGCCTGCAACTCGCTTTACGATAATAAGCCCGGCGACGATACGACCTTTGTAACCACGCGGGTGCGGCATTCCTGCCCGGCGCACATCATGGTCGGGCCGCCGGTAGACTGCGGGCGCGACGAAGAAATCGTGGGACGGTTGCTTGATGTGGATGGTATCAAGGTGGTGTGCGGGGGGACGACCTCGCAGATCGTAAGCCGTATTTCCGGCAGGGAGCTGCGTGTTAAGATTGACTATAAAGATCCGGGAGTCCCTCCAATCGGCATGATCGACGGCATCGACCTTGTGACAGAGGGCGTGGTTACGCTCGCGAAAACGTTTGAGATCATGCAGACATATCTTTCCGAAGAAAGTAAAATGGAAGAGATATTCGATATTTTTAAACAGGACGGAGCGTCAAAGCTTGCAAAGCTGCTTCTGGAGGATTGCACAAAGGCACACTTCATTGTAGGGCGCGCTGCAAATCCGGCGCACCAGAACCCGGACCTGCCAATAGATCTGAGTCTGAAGCTTCGTATGGTAAAGGATATTTCAAGGCTTCTGAAGAAAATGGGAAAAGATGTGGAGATTGAGTACTGCTAAATGGTGATCAAGACGGTTGTCCTGAAACTGCATAATCTTTCGGGCGCGAAAAAAGCGGTAATCGACGATGCGATAAGCCGCTATAATCGTGCGCTTACCTACCTGTTCGGGCATACAAGGGAAAACGTCGGGCCAATCGCCAGCGAAATGAAGTCCGGGAGCGGGTTCCTGACGCGGCGTATTACGGCGCTGCTCAAAAAGGAAGTCATGGATGAGTTAAACCAGTTTGGAGTACAGCCTTTTAAGGATGCGCTGAAGCTTGATTATGCGATGACAATGGTTGGCTGGCTCTCCCTGCGTAAAACGCAAAAGACGGCTCGCTACCCGCATGGGGCATTGGACGAGGAGGCGTTTCAGGAGCGATTTACAGAGCTTGTGGGGGAGTTTGACGAACGGAAAATATGCCGAAAGGAATTTGAAGCCCAACTGGGAAGGCTGTATTCCTCGCTGCATATGCAAAAGCCGATCCTGTTTGGCCGTTATGCGAAAAACAGGGATTACTGTTTGCTTTATGATGAAGAGTCCGGCCGGTTTTATGCAAAAATATACCTGATGAGCGTTAAGGACAAGGCGCGCAGGGGCGGCATAGCGCGCGGTGATACAAAACTGAGGTATGTGTATGCGGGCAATGAACCCCTCGAAACAGACAACCGGCAGGAGCGGTATCTTGTCGTTCCGCTTTCCTTTGGCAAAAGGCAGCACGAGATTTTGCTCCAGGGCCTTAAAAATCCAAAAATGTTTAAAACAGCACGTTTGTCCTGTAAGGAAGGCGAGTATTATCTTTCTGTCAACGTGGCCTGCGAATATCCGCAGACAATCAGGAGCGAAACTTATCTTGGCATTACGCGCGGTCTCAGCTGTGCGGTATGTTACGCGGTCACGGACCGTGACGGGACGCTTGTTGCGGAAGGAAGGATACCAAAAGGGAAAAGCTTTCGCAGTAAAAACGGCATGCACGCCCTTGCAAATGGTCTTGTAGGCATTGCGCAGCAGTATAAAAGCACGGTAATCACCTACAAGCTGGGGAGCATCGGCGACAGGCTCACAAGCGGTGAGGAGCATGCACAGCTGACCTCCGGGGAATTTAACAAGCTTGTGGCTGTGGTTTTGTATAAAACGGAAGCGGCAGGACTGGAAAAGCCCGTGCTCGTAAGCCCGCGTGGGATATTTTACACTTGTCCGCGCTGTGGCAGGAATTCCTTCCGGAACCGTTTTTTTGGAGGCAGGATGATTTGCCTGAAATGCGGCTTTTCGGATACGCTCGAGCATATTGGGCCGCGGAACGCCGCCCGGCGCCTGATACAGTACGGATCGGCGGCACTTGTCTTCTATGCAACGCAGGGAAAGGACGATATCCTGATTGAAAATAAAATGCTGGAGGTAAAATACCACGCAAAAGCTTCTCGTGAGGCGGTGGAGCATTTTTATGATTATGTGGAGCAGCTGGCTTGTGATATGCGTGAGGGAAGGCTGCCGCTTGCAAAGAGGGATTCCAAAAAAATAAGTTACCAGAAGCGCTTTATGCAGGTAAAAGACGCGCGCAGGGAAGTTGTAATTATTGATCGATAAGGTTTACGGTGCATTTTGCTGCCGCATCGTCACGCTGGCGCTTGCCATATGACAAGCGCCGGGTGGACATCCGCCGAGCGGAACGCTATTGCGTAAAAGAGCAGCTATCTGACTCGAAGACACAGGTCTCCTGTGTCTTCTTTTATTGTAAAATAATAAAAAAATGTTTTTTATTCATTGCGACGGTTTACAAATATCTTGGCATTGTATTTATTTACCTGTCAAAGAGGGAAAGATGAAGCATTTTATTGCGGGATCAACAGGAAAATCAGCAATAATGGCGGTAACCATTATACCGGCCTTTCAGGTTGTTGCACAAAAAATTATACAGGGGAAACCCACGGTTTGGAAAACAGAATAAGCAGGCATATCCTGGCGCAGGGCCGGAAGTGTCTGCTTTTATTTTTTTAAAAAACAGGAACCAAACAAACATGTCTCGAAATAAAATGATATGGGGTGAATTTTGCACGGCTGGTCACAATAAAATGCAAAATTCAAGATTTTTTATGAAAATACGACTGAAATGGGAATATTTATTGAATCCAGAACATATATACATTAATAGAGGGAAGTTATGAAGCAAAAGAAACAGTGGAGCCCCAAAAATATTAATGCGCTTTTGGTCATAACAGTGATCATAATATCAATCCTGGTCACAGCTTTTGCATATATGACGATTGGAAACACAGATAATCTGGCAGAGTATACCAGCCAGATTTACCAGAAACCGTATGCAGTAAACGATGCCGCGTGGAGGATGCGGCTGGAAATATTATATGCGCGTAATACGATGCTCGATTTGCTCAACTCGGATGGAAACCGCCAGCAGCAACAGGATGCGCTTGATAACATGTATCGGTACAGGGCGTTGCAGCAGGAACTGAAGAACACCCTGATGACGCAGTATGAGGGCGATAAAGCCACGGTAGAAAAGCTTTATGAGGATTTTGACCAGATACAGGCTCTTCACGACCAGGGAATTGCGTTGATTAAAGCCGGTCAAAAGGATGCTGCCACCACATTGCTGATGGATGAAGCATATCCGTTGTACCTTGAGGCGGAGGAGCTGGTACAGGAGATTATTGACGATTCACAGCAGGCTATGAGCGGCTATGTTCAGGAATCCTATATACTCAACGAGCAGACCAACCAGGCGGCGGTTGTATGGGGAATTGCGCTTGTAGCGCTTACCCTCCTGCTTTCAGTGCTCAGTGTGCGGACGATCAGCAAACGCAATGCAAATATTTATCACAACGACAAGCTGTTCAGCATAATCTCGGAAAATGTAGACGCAGTTTTTATGGTGTATGACTGTAAAGCGCAGAGAGTGGAGTATATCAGTGAAAATGCAGAGCGCATTTTGGGATTTGCCGCGGAAGATTACAAAAAAAATATGGAAATTTCCCGCGCCTATTTTGAAGAAACCGAATTTTACAAAACAAGGGATTTTTTCAACACGAGCCCTGGTGAAATTCTGGAATATGAGTATCAGATAAAAGATCCGGATACAGGGCTCCAGAAGGATATTGTAACCAAGCGCTACCCGATCATTGAAGGTGGAGAGGTAGTTAAATACGTTCTGATGACAAGTGATCTTACAGAATTTAAAGAGTCGCAGAGCGCGCTGAAGGCGGCGTTGGAAAACTCGGAAAAGGCCAATTTGGCAAAGCGGGAATTCCTGTCAAGAATGAGTCATGAAATCCGTACGCCGATGAACGCGGTGATTGGTATGACGCGCATATTGGAATATTCCATGGACGATCCTGAGAAGGCGCAGGGGTGTCTCAGAAAAATCAATATGGCCTCTATGCACTTACTGGAACTGATCAATAATATATTGGATATGTCCAAGATTGAGAGCGGGAAGCTGGAAATCGAGAACAAGGAATTCAGCATTAATAAAATGCTCAGCGATATTGCGGTCATCATACAGCCCAAAGCGGAGGAGAACAAATTGCAGTTTGACGTTGTGCTCAAAAACGTTGTGCATGACAGGGTAAAAGGAGACGAGATGCGCATCAAGCAGGTGATGCTCAACTTTCTATCCAATTCTGTCAAGTTTACAAAAGAAGGCGGTATGATACGGGTTACAGTCCGGGAGCTTGAGAAGCGCGGCAATCAAATCTGTCTGAAATTTAAGGTGAAGGATACCGGAATTGGCATGAATGAAAAATTTATGGCGCGCATTTTTGAACCGTTCGAGCAGGAAGAAGCGTCCACTTACCGGAAATATGGCGGCACTGGTCTTGGAATGGCACTGTGCAAAACGCTTGTAGAGTCCATGGGCGGAACGATCGAGGTGGAAAGCAGAAAAGGAGAAGGAAGCGCGTTCTATTTTAACCTCTGGCTGGAGGCGCTCGCGGAGCAGGAGCCAGAAGAGCAGTTGTCCGAACATCTGAGGGAGCTGAACGTGTTGATCATTGACGACGACATCGAAGTCCGGGGCCATCTGGAGCTGTTATGCAGGCAGATGGGCGTTCAGACCAAAGCGGTTGCATCCGGATTTGACGCAGCGTTGCTTTTTAAGGAAAACGCAAACAGGTTTGACGTATGCCTGATCGATCTGTATATGCCGGATGTGGATGGAATCCATACGGCTGAGTGGATCAGGGAAAAGGCAGGGAATGACATTTACATTGTGTTGATGTCGGCGTATGATTACAAAAATATTGAAAAAGAGGCGCTCATGGTGGGCGTGAACGATTTTATGCTGAAGCCCGTGATGATCGAGGATATTTCGAGCATACTGCGGCGTGCGGGCGGCGAGGTAGAGGCGCTTCCTGTTTGCAGGGAAACGAAATACGATTTCAGTGGCAAGCGCTTACTGATTGCAGAGGATAACGCGCTCAACCTTGAAATTGTGGAAGAACTCACAAAGCGTGTCGGGTTTGAGGTAGAGACTGCCGAAAATGGGAAAAAGGCCCTGGAAAAATTTCTGGAATCAGAGCCGGGGTATTACGATGTAGTACTAATGGATGTGCATATGCCTGAGATGGACGGATATGAAGCGACAAGGCTGATTCGTGCAAGCAACCATCCGCAGGCAAAGGATATTATTATTGTAGCAATGACGGCGAACGCTTTTTACGAGGATGAATTGGAAGCGTTGAAAAACGGTATGAATCTTCACATGTCAAAGCCCATCGAACCGGAGATTATATTTGCAGCTTTGCAAAAAATTTTGTATGATAAGAAGAGTAGGGGAATTTAATGAACGGCAGGGTGAGGAGGTTCACGAATGAATCGGGAAAAGTTAATTGCAGCGGGAATCGATTATGACGACGGTCTGAAACGCATGAGCGGGAATGAAGCTCTGTATGAAAAGTTTTTGATTAAATTCCTACAGGATGACAATATCCATATTCTGGGAAAGTCCGGACAAGTGGATACGGATACGGTATTTCGCGCGGTGCATACGCTTAAAGGTGTGAGCGCAACGCTTGGAATCAAAGAACTTGCCGAAGCCTGCGATGTGATTTGCAAGAAAATCAGGGCAGGCGAAACGGATTACGAACTGAACGAGGTTTACCGCCGTTATGGAAACGTGGCACAGGCAATCGAAGCGGAAGTAAAGTAAAGCGGGGGCGGCCTATGAAAGAAAAATTATTAATTGTCGACGATGTCGAGCTCAACCGGGCTGTGCTTGAGGAACTGTTAAAGCCTGAGTATGACACGGTATGTGCGGCGGGAGGCAAAGAAGCCGTAAGGCTTTTGGAAGAGAACGAAAATGAATTTGCGCTGGTTTTACTGGATGTTGTGATGCCCGATATGGACGGTTACGACGTGCTGCAATATATGGGCTTTAACAACATGATTCAAAATGTGCCTGTAATCATGATTACCGCTGAGGATTCTGCAGAAGCGGAAGAAAAAGGCCTTTCGATGGGCGCGGTTGATTTTATCAGGAAGCCTTTTGTACCCGAGGTCGTTTTGCGTCGCGTCAAAAATATGATTGCGTTATTCCGGTACCAAAATGATCTTGAAAACGTACTGGAAGAAAAATCAGAGACGCTGTCCAATATCAATGAAATTATTGTGGCGGTACTGACTTCCGTACTGGAAACGAAAACGCCGGAAACAAAAGAACATATGCAGCGTGTGAGGCTTTATACCAAAGAGTTGCTGAAATATCTCTACGAGTATTACGACGATAAGTATGGATTGACGCCGCAGGTGATCGATACGATTTCCATCGCGTCGATCCTGCATGATATCGGGGAGTTGCTGATCCCGGAATCGATTGCGAATAAGACGGGCGGATTATCTCCTGAGGATACGCTGATCTGGCAGCAGCATACGATCAAAGGATGCAAACTCATAGAGCCGCTTGGCAGTATTGAAAATAAAACGTATGTCAAATATTGCTATAATATCTGCAGGTATCACCACGAGAAGTGGGACGGTTCCGGTTTCCCGGATAATTTATCCGGCGATGATATTCCAATATGCGCGCAGGCAGTAGCGATTGCCCACAAATACGATTATCTTACAATGACAAAAAATTGTTCTCATGAGACGGCGATGCGTAAAATCAAAGAAGGCGAATATCATGCTTTTTCACCTGTACTCACAGAAACGTTTATGCTTGTGGAAGATGAAATCTGCGCGATTCGCGAAAGGAATCCAAACAGGACGAACGGATGATTTATTTGAATCAAAACAAAAAGCTCCCGATCAAACAGGAGCTTTTTTATTGGTTTTTTATTTTGCCTGCGCGTCATGCACAAGGATTGTCTGTGCGTTAGCCTGCGGGGGAATTGAGAAAGTCATACGTCCGTCCGTAGAAACCGTTACCTTTTGGCCGACCGCTAAATCCGCCACAGCCATGTTACTTCCAGTGTCTTCCGAAGTGATTTTTGTATCGGAAGAAACGACTGCACGCAAATCGTTGACTGGCTCGCCATCCGGCTCGTTTTGCACGTATACCAGATAGTAGTCCTTATCTTTGGTGATTTCCGTAATCTCACCGGTAACGCTCGTTTGTCCGGTTGAGCCTTCAAGCAGCGTTCCGCCGGACTGTGCAACGATAACGATAGAAACGGGAGTGGCCTGCGGCGGCTCGGAAGCGGTCACAGGAGTGGTGGGGGAGAGGTATACCTCAATCGCGTCGCCGACTGAAATAGCGCCCTCTTTAAAGTTTTCAGTCTGGCCGTCCAGCGTAACGGGCACGTTTTTGTCGACATTCAGTATCATGAGCGAATAATTTGACTGGCTGCTGCCGTCTTTTCCTGCATCCACCGTGATCTGCGTTACATCGTCGGAAGGAACGATCTCCGTTACCTCTCCGGTAATTGCAAGAATAAGATCCTCAGTGGGTACGGGCGATTCCGAAGCCGGTGCGGGCGCGCAACCCGCAAATAAAAACAGCGAGCTTACAGTGACCGCTAATATTCCAAGAAAGCTTTTTTTCATCATGTTTATCCTCCATTGATTTTCATCACTATAATAATACACTCTTGCCGGGCCGGTCAAACCTTGCCCGTCAGCCGATCAATATTTTTAATGATAATGGCCGCTACGCGAAAATACTGGATTTTTTTGATTTTATGGTATAATAAGGCTGTAAAGGATGAATGAGCATGAAAAAGAAATACATTGAACTCGATCCGCAGGTACAGGCAGCGGTAAGCGCGGATCTGGAACGTAAGCAAAATGAAATGTGCGCCTATGCAACACGTGATGAAAGCTCGATGCGCAGGGAGGAAGAAAAATTCCGTATACAGCGGCCTAATTTCTCCAAGGACAGCGAGAGGATTTTGTATTGCCGGTATTTTAACCGGTATGCAGACAAAACGCAGGTGTTTTCTTTGTACAAAAACGACGACATCACGCGGCGTATTTTGCATGTTCAACTTGTGTCGCGCATTGCGCGCAATATTGGCAGGATGCTGAATTTGAATCTTGACCTGATTGAAGCAATCGCTCTGGGGCACGATTTGGGGCATACGCCCTTTGGGCATGCCGGAGAACGGTTTCTGTCCGCGCTTTATTATGCGCATACGGGCCGCTATTTTAATCACAATGTGCACAGCGCGCGCATACTGGACAAGGTGTTGTCGCTCAACATCAGCCTGCAGGTGCTGGACGGCATACTGTGCCATAACGGGGAAAAGGTCAGCGGGGAATACCGCCCGCACACATATGGCACCGATAAGCCGGAGGAAGCTTTTGGCAAATTTGACGACCTGATGGAGGAATGCTATACCGACGAGAGCATGGTTGGAAGGCTCGTTCCTTCCACACTGGAAGGATGCGTGGTACGTCTTTCCGACGTTATTGCTTACCTTGGAAAGGACAGGCTGGACGCGGAAACGCTCAAGATCGGCGGTGTGCAGCCGTTTTCTGAGAATAATGTGCTTGGTTCAACCAATTCGGAGTTTATCAACAACCTGATTACAAACGTGGTGTCAAACAGCTACGCAAAACCATATATCAAGCTGGACGCGGAATACGCCCAGGCGCTCGCTTATGAAAAGCAGGTGAATTTCCAGCGGATATACGAGCCGCAGGACAAAAACGAACCGTATCCAACGATCAAAAAAATGTTCGAACGGGTGTATGAAAAGCTCCTGCAGGATTTTGAAGCCGGCGACGAACGAACGCCCATTTTCCGGCATCACATCAACCATGTATACCGTGGCTTTGCGCGGGCGGCCGGACTGAAGGAAGCTTATCTTAAGGAGGAGCCGAATCAGGTAGTGGTGGACTATATCGCCAGCATGACGGATGACTACTTTATGGACCTGCATGAATTCTTGTTCCCGGATGCTCCAAAGCTGGAATATATTTCCTATTTTTCGAAGAAAAAGGATAAAAGATAAGCGGTTCGCGAAAACGTGGATATTTGATTGCCCCTGTTGATAAAACAGGGGTTTTTTAAAAACAAGACTGAAACAGTATTGTTTTTAAAAAAGGCAGTAACCGCTGTATATATTATTGAAAATGCCAAAAAATGTGAACATAAAGGCATTTTTTCATGAATAATAGTTTGATTTTCAATCTGGATAATGATAAAAAAAATACGCATGAATATTTTTTATTACAAGATAAACGGCGCTTGGAATTGTTTTGACGCGGCTGTCACGCATGGTTTCCAAAATGCCGAATTAAGAACAGGGAATGATACCGGATGCAGTATATAATCGGTCTGGCTGTAATAGGAATCATAGTGGTCTTGGTGATCAACCGAAAGAGTCCGGCTTATCGTTTGGGCGGAATTCTGATCGTTGCGCTTGCTGCTGTTGCGGCAGCGTTGTTTTATCATTATATGCTTTCCTTTGACGATATCGGGCAGCTGATTTTGGCCGGGACGTTTACGGTTTTGTTTCTGATTGTATTATACTTTGCGATTTTCTTTGCAAGGAAGAAGGCAAGGGAATATGCTGCCGCAGCTCCGGAGCGAAGGGAATTGCGCGAAGAGAAGCAACGGCTGCGTATGCAGGAAGCTGAAAACAAACGCCAGTTAGTGCAGGCGGAAAGAAAGCCAAAAGGGGAACGGCCTTCCCGCCGCCGGCTGGATGTTGATACGCAGATGATGGAAGAGCTTGCCGGCAGGACGGTGGGCGAGGTACTGGCAAATAGTGAACCGGATGAAGCGTTGGCGGATACTGCGGAAACACATCCGGTAATGGAAGAGGAAATTGAGGTTGCGCCGGCGAAAGAGGAAGAACCATATTTTGCCGATTGGAAAGAACCTGTGGACGTACCAGTGGATGAGAAGGCAGAAAACGCAGGTGAAACGGTACAGGAAGAGGTCTTGGAGCCAGTGGAACTTGAAATAGAGCATGAAGAAGAACTGGAATATCAGGTAGAAGATGCCATGGAACCGGAAACGCGGGAGGCGGTTTTCGTGGAGGAACATCAGGAGCCGGAAGAACCGGAAACAACAGAAGAAGAGAAAAAGAATGAACAAATGAAGGAGCTTCTTGGATTGATTCAGGAAAAGCAAAAGCAACAGGCTCTGGAGAAAGTATTTATGATGTTAGGGGAATATCAGTGGAGCAGCGATGAGAAGCAGAAGCTGAAATTGGTACTGCTTACACTGGAGAACAGTAAGGAATGAGAAGGAAATCTTCCGACCGGTACCCTGGAAACAAGGGGAAGGATCAGGAAAAAAAGAATACTGGACAACACAAACTTGCGATCAATCTTCTTGTCGTATTTATTTTTGCGGGCGCAACGGTATTGCTTGGAATAGGCGCGGGGATGAAGAATATTGTGGAAGCGCCTGTTTTTGGACAGGGAGTTTGGATCGATGATGTGGACGTAAGCGGCTGGACGCGGGAACAGGCGGAAGCGACATTATGCCAGACCGTTGAACAGGAAGCGCAGGACGTTGAAATCAAGCTGACATTCAATGACAAAGAGAAAACGTTCAATGCCCAGGAGCTTGGGATCAAGTCCAATATCCATGAGATAATAGATCAGGCGTTTGAGGCAGAGAGAGATCCGGATAAATCACTTGTACAAAATTATGAAACCGCACTGGAACAAAAGGCCGGAAAACGTTACTATTCAGGCATAGAGACAGACAAGCAAACGCTTGGAAACAGCGTGGAGGAATTTATTGGGAAAAACAGCGTGCAGGCAACGGATGCAAGCACGACGTTTCATAAAGATACGCGCCGTTTTACCTATACCGCGTCAAAACAGGGAATTACAGCGGACACAGCCAGTGTGATCGCCGAGCTTTCAGAGCGTATCCAAAACAAAAATTTTGACGCGCTGCAGGTAATGGGGGAGATCGTTTATCCGAAGGTGTCTGAGGAGGATCTGAAAGAGAATACGGTTTTGATCGGCTCGTGCGAGACGATTGCTACAGATAATGCGAACAGGAACACAAATATACGTCTGATGTGCGAGGCGGTAAACGGGCTTAAGCTGGAACCGGATCAGCAGCTTTCCATTAATGAGCTGGTAGGACAGAGGACGGCTGAAAAAGGTTTTAAGGAGGCGGCGGCAATCGCAGACGGTAAACGCCTGGTAAATGAGCTTGGCGGCGGGATATGCCAGTTGTCCGGCACGCTTTATAATGCGGCGCTCAGGGCGAATATGGAAATCGTGGAGCGTGTGCACCACAGCTTTCCGTCGGAATATCTGCCGATTGGCCTGGATGCGACGCTCAACTGGGACGATAAAGACCTGATCATCAAAAACACGAGCGAATATCCAATCTATATCAGCGCCGAGCTTGACGGAAAGATCGTAAGGGTAAACCTCTATGGCCAGCCGCTACCCGATGGAACCGAAATTGAAATCGTCAATAATATTTTAAAGGAAACCGATCCGGGCGATCCGGATATTATTGAAACCGACGAGATTCCCGCCGGGACTCGACAGTTGATCCAAAAGGAACATAAGGGTTATGACGTCGAGGTATACAGGAACTATTACAAGGACGGCAAGCTGGAGAAAAAAGAACTGATATCAAAAGACCACTTCTCTGCAATCAAGGCGGAAATCCTGCAGGGAACCAATAAGGTCATTAAATAAAATGATATGAAAAATAAGATCAGGAGGATATGATCATGAAAAAAACGACACAGTTGCTCGGGTTGCCGATTATGGGA
The DNA here is from genome assembly GCF_000981035.1 of Christensenella hongkongensis. Classification (GTDB taxonomy): domain Bacteria; phylum Bacillota; class Clostridia; order Christensenellales; family Christensenellaceae; genus Christensenella; species Christensenella hongkongensis. The sequence continues at coordinate 31,849 of NZ_LAYJ01000116.1, read as the reverse complement.
ATCAAGGAAGGTATGCAGAAGGGAATCGTAACGGATTTCATGATAGATGCAAATACAAAAAAGGTAAAGTACCTGATATTGCGCGAAGGGAAATCGTATTTCTTTTCGGTTGTAAAGGTGGAGGATATCTTTGGAGTGGGTGAAAATTTTGTGACGACTCCCACGATAGAAAACATCAAAGCATTGGGTAATACGGAAAGCGAAATGATGGAAGCCTTTTATATGGAGGGGACGACAGCCGTATCCAGCAACGGAAATATTATCGGAACCATAGAGTCCTATGATTTTGACGAGAAAACAGGAGAAATTATTTCGCTTGACCTCAAGGACGGCGGCGAGATTGAAGGCGATAAAATTGCGACAATGGCAAATGATATGGTATTTATCAGTGAGGAGGGGGCAGCGTCCATTCCAGCATTTACGCAGGAAGTAAAGCAGGAGAAACCACAGGCTGACGCCCCAGAAAAAGCAGAAGAGCTCACCGATTACCAGAAAAAGCAGCGTGAGTTCCTGATTGGCCGCAAGGCAGGCGCGGATGTGCAAAGCAAGGACGGCAGCTTTAAGATCGAAAAGGGCACGGTACTCACCGACGAGCTGATTGAAGCGGCGGAGAAAGCGGATGTTGCGCTCGAGCTGACATTGAATGTGGAATAAGTAAAATCCCAAAAACGGTATTTCCTGGAAATACCGTTTTTTTTTCGGGATATCTGTGAAAATCGGGTTTATGGCCAGAAGGAAGGTTTATTAAAATAGTATACGGCGGAAAGGCCGTCAAAAACAATTACAAAAAATTTTAATGGAAGAATTCAGGGGTGAATGTGATGAAAGAAAAAGCGATATTTTACAGATGCGAATTATGCGGAAATATTGTCGGTCTCATTAAGGATGGAGGCGGAGAGCTTTATTGCTGTGGCAAACCGATGGTGAAGCTGGAAGCGAATACAGTAGACGCGGCACAGGAAAAACACGTACCGTATTTTGAGAAAAACGGAGATAAACTCCATGTCCAAATTGGCAGCGTAGAGCATCCAATGCTGGAAGAACACCATATTGAATGGATCGCTGTGGAAACGCCAAACAGGATGCAGAGATATCTCTTAAAGCCGGGCGATAAACCGGTGGCTGACTTTATAATTGATTCTGATGATTTTGTGATCTATGAATATTGTAATCTGCATGGTTTATGGAAGGCTGCTTCCAAGTAATGAATCGTTGATCGCGTAATGAAAAGCCGGTTTCCTTTTGGAGACCGGCTTTGTGTTTTATATTGATTTGTACAAAGCAACCCGGTGGAAAGCTTCCCCGGGCGCCAGGGCGATTTCACTGAAAGCAACTTATGAAAAACATACGACAAATTGCTATAAAAAGTCGTATTTTTTACAGCGGCATAACCTGCCTGCCGTGTTCGGTGTTCACCACCTGGCCCATAGCGGTATAGATTGCGCTTGCGCCACATACGATGCCGATGTACCCGGCGATTGTTTTTATCACTTCCATGCCTGTAAAGTCCGCGATAGACAGGCCCGCAAATAATAGCGCCAGTGTCAGGAAAATGACCTGCATGGAACGGTTGTGCTTCAAAGTACCAATAAACATAAACAGCGTGAATACGCCCCACAAAAGAAGGTAGAAACCCATGGACTGTCCGTCCGCCGCAGCGATACTGCCGCCTGTCGGATTACACCAGATGAAAATCAGCGACCACCAGAAAAAACCGTAGGCGGTAAAGGCCGTTCCGCCGAAGGTGTTTCCGTTTTTAAACTCCAGTACGCCCGCGATGATCTGCGCTGCGCCTCCAAGGGCAAAACCCATTGCCACAATGACGACAGACAGCCCAATGATACCCGCGTTGTGCAGGTTTAAAAGAAGCGTCGTCATCCCAAAACCAAGCAACCCCAGCGGAGCGGGATTTGCTTTTTTTGCCTCGTTATCCGTACTCATTTTTATTCCCCCCAATAAAATTGCGAATTGTGTGGCGCAAACGCGACACAAATCAAATCTTACTATATTAAAAGAAATAATTCAATCACTGAACGGATATTTTTTAGCTGCACAACACGGCGGATTTGTTTTCTTTGCTTCCAGTATGCAGACCTTGTAGCTTGGCTTGCGCCAGTCCGTCATCTCGAATCCGCTTCCTGAAAGCATTTGCCCGAATTGGCGGCGGGAATAAAACCGAAAATCCCCGCCCTCCGAAAAACGGACAAAGAAATTCATCAGCCCGCGCAGCACTGCGGGCGGGTTGGGATCGCCAATCAGCAACCTGCCGTCATGCCTGAGTACCCGGTTCATTTCGCGCAGCACATCACCGGGCCGGGGATAATGGTGAAAGGAGGCATTGCACACAATAAGGTCCATACATTCGTCCGGATAGGGCAGGCTTTGCGCGTCTGCAACGATAACCTCCGCACGTCCGGCAAGGCGTTCGCGTGCAACAAGTACCATCTCCTTGCTCAGGTCTACGCCATGAAGCGAAATTCCGGAATCCGCAAGCGGGAGCAGCAGGTTCCCGGTTCCACAGCCAACATCCAGCAGGGATGCGGGAGCGATCCCTGCAATCCGTTCGAGCATCTCCGCGTACATGGGCGCGACAAATTTTCCGTCGCTGGAGTTATCATAGTCGCGCGCCTGCCTGTCAAAATATTCCCTTGACCTGGTTTTGCTGTCAGTGCTCATTCCGATACCTGAGTATAGTTTCCAGTGATATTTTTCACTTCCGCCTTGGGATCGACGTAAAGCGTACCGTTGCAATCAAGGTTCCCGATCCTGCAATATGGCCCGATACGGACGTCCTGCCCGTTTACGGTTCCTGCCGTCACGCCGCGCAGTTCAATGGTCGTGGCTTCGATCAGCTGCACTGTGGAAAGGTCCTTTGTAAACAGGCGCAGGAATTTGCTGACATGTGACTTGATGACGATATGATCGCCAACGATCTCATTTGCGCTGATGCAGCCGTGCGCCTTGATCCGGTCGGCGGAAATCTCGCCTTCTATGCGAATAAGGCCATCGCACAAAATTTCCTCCGCTTCGATCCGTGTGCCGTTTTTCACCTTCATCATGCCGTCCACATCAATCCTGGTCGCTTTGACATACGATTCAAACTCAGCCGCACCGTCGCAATCCAAAAATTCAGTCTCCACGCTGCCCATACATTGAAAGGAACCATCCACGCTGATGTGCCTGGCTTTGAGGTCGCCCGTGCACTTTCCGCTTCCGTCAATTTTTATTTCATCAAATACGCCGCCGGTCATCGTACCGACTCCGTTCAAAAAAAAGTCATTCATTATAATATCCTCCGTTAATCTGTAAAAATTTTTTGATAATCAAGCTTCAGCTCGCTTGCAGTTTCATTCATAGAAACGCAGGCTTTTTTTTCGATGCCGTTGTCAAAGACAAGCTCGTCCGTATCCTTCGTAAATACGATATGGGGATTTCCATCCGCAAAAAATATGCAGCACATCCGATCCAGCTTTTTTTGCCTGGACGCTGCGGGGATGCACTCGCGCAGCAAGGCTTCTATCTGCGGCATTAAGAGCCCTGAGCTTTTTGCGGCCCGGGCGGCGCACAAAAGGATTACGATATCTGAAAAGTCGTACCGTTCCTTTCCAAACAGTGCAGGCAGCATGGGAAGAAAATCCTTAAGCTCGGCGATCGTGCCAAGCTCCTCGATACTGACCGAGGTATCCGAGGTTTCCGGCGAGAGTATTTTTGCAAGCTCCTCCATGGAATACTGGTCCTTCAGCTCCAATATGGATTGGATGCGGCTTAACATTTGTTCGCGAGGGAAGAAAGTTTCCTGCCCCGTATAGGACGACTGCTTCAAAAACCATTCGTCCGGAATCAGCCGCTGGCGCTTCCAGCGGTATAACTGGCCATAAGAGATGCCTGTTACTGCGAGCAGGTCTTTTTTTGAGATCAGGTTCAATGTCAGTTCACTCCTTTCGAACGCAACAATGTTATGTTCTATTGGGATCAGTGTAACATAACATTGTTACACTGTCAAATAAAACAGAAATTTCCATCATTACGCTAACCAAATTGATTTTGCAATGATTTCAAACAAAACTATGAAGAATTTGTAACAAATCATGAATTATGAAAACAAGTGTATGGAATCGTTAATGTTTTGTATGGTTTTGTTTATTATCTTTTGACGCCGATCACTCTATATTATAACTATACCAAATCGGTTCTTCCAAATTTTCATCAGTTAATAGTTGTAATTGAATTATCTGCAAAGGGGTGGTTAGTAAAATGGCTGAAGTTGTTGTAAGCATGAAAGAGATACAGAAAAGCTTTCCGGGCGTCCATGCGCTTGACGATGCACAGATCGAGCTGAAAAAAGGCGAAGTGCACGGTCTTATCGGCGAAAATGGCGCTGGGAAGTCGACTCTTATGAAAGTGCTTACCGGAATTTATGAAAGGGACAGCGGGACGGTTGTCGTAAAGGGCCGCGAGGTTCATTACAAAACGCCGGGCGATGCTTTGGAGGATGGAATCAGCATGATCCACCAGGAGCTGAACCTGATGCCGCACCTCACGGTGGCTGACAACATTTTTATCGGACGCGAACCCAAAAAGGGTTTGGTGCTCGATAAAAGGGAAGTGAACAGGCAAACAAAGGCGCTTTTGGAATCCCTCAATCTGGATATCGATCCAAATACGACGGTTAGCAGGCTTTCTGTTGCGAAGCAGCAGATGGTAGAGATCGCCAAGGCGATTTCCCTGAACTCGGATATCCTGATTATGGACGAGCCTACAGCGGCGCTCACAACGTCTGAAATCGACGAACTGTTTAAGTTTGTGAACGACCTGAAAGCAAAAGGCGTGGGGATTGTTTATATCTCCCACAGGATGGAAGAGCTGAAAATTATTACCGACGATATTACGGTTATGCGCGACGGGCAATATGTGGATACGGTGCGGACCGCAGACACGGATATGGACCAGATCATCAGCATGATGGTAGGGCGTACGATTTATGAGGAACCAAAAACAAAGAGCTCGGTTCCGGAGGGCGCGCCCACTGTGCTGAAGGTAGAACACCTCTCTTCACCGGACGTGCACGATGTTTCCTTTGAACTCAAAAAAGGCGAAATACTTGGACTTGCCGGTCTCATGGGCGCAGGACGTACGGAAACGGCCAGACTTATCTTTGGAGCGGATCCGATGACGGATGGAAAGATATTCATCAACGGCAAACAGGTCAATATCATGGCTCCGTTTGACGCGGTAGAGAATGGAATCGGTTATCTCTCGGAAGACAGAAAGGCATTCGGCCTTGCGATTGGGCTTTCCGTTGCAGACAACACGGTCATGGCGGACATGGACAACTTTGTGAACGGCGGGATTGTCAACGAAGGAAAGATCGCAAAAGTCACAAACGAATATGTGGATAAGATCAATATCAAAACGCCGTCGATTAAGCAGCTGGTCAGGAACCTGTCCGGCGGAAACCAGCAAAAGGTGGTTATCGCAAAGTGGCTGGTGAAGAACTGCGACATCCTGATTTTCGATGAACCGACAAGAGGCATTGACGTTGGAGCCAAAAGCGAGATTTACAAGCTGATGAACCAGCTGGCGGGCGAAGGGAAATCGATCATCATGATTTCATCCGAAATGCCGGAGTTGCTGCGTATGAGCGACCGGATCATCGTAATGTGTGAAGGAAAGATGACCGGCGAGATCGACATTGCGGAAGCGACACAGGAAGGCATTATGAAATTTGCCACATTGAGAAGTTAAGTGAGGGGTAGGGAAAAATGAGTAATGAAGCAAAAGCAATCAAACAAAAAAGTGGAAAGAAACTGGAGCTGCAAAAGCTGCTCGCGCTGGGCGCGCTGATTATATTATTCGCATTCTTCTTTTTATACGGGGTAATTGGAAATAACGTAGACGGCGTCCAGTTTATTACAAATATTCTTGAGTCCGCGTACTTTGTCGGATTTCTGGCTCTTGGCGTAACGTTTGTTATCATCACAGGCGGTATCGACCTTTCGATCGGTACGATCATGATGTGCGGCGCGCTCATCGGCGGATATGCGTACAACACAGGCGGCTGGCCGTTCATCGCAGCCATGATCCTGACGATCATGATCCCGGTAGCGTTCGGACTTTTAAACGGCGTGTTGGTGGCAAAGCTGAAACTGCCCGCATTTATCGCAACGCTCGGCACCATGATGATCTCCCAGGGTCTTGGCTCGATCATCACATCGGTGCAGACACAGCGCTGGCCCACAGCGGCAGAGGCGGACGGCTGGTTTAAAACAGTGTTCCTGAAAACAAGCGGGGGTTTCCCGACAGGTATCTTCTGGCTCGTTGGCTTTTTCCTGCTGGCGATGTTCCTGCTCAATAAAACAAAATTTGGTAAATATACCTTTGCAATCGGCTCCAACGAAGAAGCGGCGCGGTTATCCGGCGTGAAGACGGCAAAATGGCTGACGCTCGTGTATGTGGTAAACGGACTTTTCTGCGGCTTTGCGGCACTGATGTATGGCGCTACTTATACGACGGTATTGCCCGGAACCGGCAACGGACTCGAGTTGCAGGGAATCGCGGCAGTTGTAATCGGCGGCACATCGCTCTCCGGCGGCGTAGGCTCAATGTCCGGCACCATGATCGGCGTATTTATCATGGCGGTCCTCAAAACAGGGCTGACGGCAATCGGGCTCCAGCCGCAGTGGCAGACGTTCTTTGTAGGCGTAGTGGTTATTCTCGCGGTGCTGATGGACATCTACCGCCAGAAATCTGCAAACAAGGTGAAGGTAGCATAACAGTTCAATCAAATTGTGCTTTGTCAGGCGAAAGCCTGCTGGCAATATAAGCGACTATTCTTTAAGGAGGAATAAAAATGAAGAAAAAACTAGTTGCAATTTTAGGAGTGGTTCTCGCATGTGTATTGGTAGTTACGGCATGCGCAGGCGGAGGGACAACGCCGTCGGCGTCAGCTTCGACTGAGGCGTCCACAGCTCCAAGTGAATCGGCAGAAGCTTCTCCCGCGGCGTCCGAATCCAAAGCGGCAGGCGGAGATATGACGGTAGAGCTCGTGGCAAAAGGGTTCCAGCATCAGTTCTGGCAGGTCGTTAAGAAGGGCGCGGAAGCGGCTGCGACGGACCTTGGGGTTACAATCAACTTCCAGGGACCTCCGAGTGAAAGCGATATCCAGGCGCAGGTTGACATGCTCAACAGCGCTCTCTCCAAGAATCCGTCGGCAATCTGCCTTGCAGCGCTTGCTACAGATTCCGTTACTTCCCAGCTTGCAGATGCACAGGCAGCAGGGATTCCGATCATCGGTTTTGACTCCGGCGTTCCGGATGCACCGGCAGGACAGGTAGCTGCAACGGCGGCTACGGATAATGCAGCTGCAGCAGGCATCGCGGCGGAAGAAATGATGAAAGACGCTGCATTCATGGAAAAAGTGAAAGCTGCTACGGCAGATAAGCCTGTAAGGGTTGCGGTTCTTTCTCAGGACGCTACGTCCACATCCGTTACACAGCGTACGCAGGGCTTTATCGATACATTCAAAGCTGCTGCAGAAGAAATCTTCCCGGATCAGGTATCCGTTGAAGGACACGACCTGTATGCTGCGAAATCGGCAAAGGATCCGGCGGTCATCATTTCCGTACACATCGCTCCCACAACAGACGCAGCCGACCTGAAAAATATCGGCAGCGCAGCTCTGGGCGAAGAGAACCTGATCGGCGTGTTCTGCTCGAATGAAGGCAGCGTAACAGGCTTCCTGAATGCGACGAACGACGGCGCAGACCTCGACAAGGAAAATGGAAAATACAAAGATCTTACAGTTGCCGGCTTTGACGCAGGCAAAACACAGAAAACGGCTGTTAAAAACGGTTGGTTCCTGGGTTCTGTAACACAAGACCCCTACCAAATCGGCTATCAGGCGGTTGACCTCGCAGTGAAAGCTGCGAAGGGCGAAAAAGTTTCTGATGTTGACACAGGTGCAAAATGGTATAACGCATCCAACATCGACAGCCCTGAGATTGCTGATCTGGTCTATGATTAATTCATAGAACAACTTGGATAAGGGACGGGGCGCAATCCCCGTCCCTCATTCAAACTAAATAGGAAAATAAGGACGTAGGTTTACGAATGTAAGGACGTAGTTTTATCAGGAGCTCGAGACTATAATTCTTAGTAGACACATCATTTGGCACTCATAATTCCTGAAAAATAAATACTACGGGCAAACGCAAAGCATTTATGGTTTTGCGGATTGCTCACAGAGCAATGTGCAAAGCGATAAGGTTTTAAAACGCGGACCGGAAGGCGGTTTGCGGCAAACACACGATTTTGTGCAAAGGAGAGCAAAGCAATGGTAAAAATAGGGGTAAGACCAACAATCGACGGACGGGAAAAAGGGATCAGGGAAAGCCTGGAAGAGCAGACGATGTGGATGGCGCGCGCGGCGGCGGAGCTGATCACATCGAATTTAAAGGATAGATTTGGAAATCCGGTGGAATGCGTGATCGCGGATTCCACAATCGGCGGGTTTGCGGAGGCGCAGGCATGCGCGGAAAAATTTGCGCGCGAGGGCGTATGCGCGTCGCTGACGGTAACGCCGTGCTGGTGCTATGGAAGCGAAACGATGGATATGGACAGGCACATCCCAAAAGCGATCTGGGGGTTCAACGGAACGGAGCGCCCGGGCGCGGTGTACCTTGCGGCAGTGCTGGCAGGGCATTCGCAAAAGGGACTTCCGGCATTTTCGATTTATGGAAAGGACGTGCAGGAAGCAGACTGCACAGAGATACCGGACGATGTGAAGGAAAAGATACTGCAGTTTGCACGCGCAGCGGTAGCAGTGGGCGAAATGAAGGGGCAGTCGTATTTATCGGTAGGGAATGTGGCGATGGGAATCGCCGGGAGCATGGTAAACCCGGACTTTTTTGAGAGATACCTTGGGATGCGCTGTGAATACAAGGACATGAGCGAAATCATCCGGCGGGTGGAAAACGGTATTTACGACAAAGAAGAGTTCAAACGTGCGCTTGAATGGGTGAAGGAAAACTGCAAGGAAAACGACGATATATATAATGGAGAAAACGGTCACAGCCGTGAGCAAAAGGATGCGGAATGGGAGTACGTCGTCAAAATGGCGCTGATCGTGCGGGACATGATGCAGGGCAGCGAATACCTTCGGAACAATGGGTTTAACGAAGAGGGTATGGGAAACTGTGCGATTGCAGCGGGTTTCCAGGGCCAGAGGCAGTGGACGGACTTTATGCCCAATGGCGATTTTATGGAAGCAATGCTCAATTCGAGCTATGACTGGAACGGAATCCGGCATCCGTACATTGTTGCTACGGAAAACGACTGCCTGAACGGGGTGTCGATGCTGTTCGGACATTTACTGAGCAATACGGCGTCGATTTTCAGCGACGTAAGGACATACTGGAGCCCGGAGGCTGTAAAACGGGTAACGGGAAAGGAATTGACGGGCTATGCGAAAAACGGGATTATCCACCTGATCAATTCAGGCGCAGCGACGCTGGATGCAACGGGCGCGCAGGAAAAGGACGGAAAGCCGGCCATGAAGCCTTTCTGGGAAATCAGTGAGGGCGAGGCGCAGAAGTGTCTTGACGAGACGGTATGGACGCCGGCAAACGTGGGATATTTCCGCGGAGGCGGATTCTCGTCAACGTTCAGGACGCGCGGTGGGATGCCTGTGACGATGTGCAGGATGAATCTTGTGGCAGGGCTTGGACCGGTGCTGCAAATCGCCGAGGGATACACGTGCGAGTTGCCGGAAGACGTAAATAAGACGCTCTGGGACAGGACGGATCCGGGCTGGCCGTGCACATGGTTTGCGCCTAACCTTACCGGCGAAGGGGCATTCCGTGACGTATACAGCGTAATGGCGCACTGGGGGGCAAACCACGGGGCGATCAATTACGGACACATTGGAGCAGACCTGATTACGCTGGCGTCGATGCTGCGGATACCGGTGAATATGCACAATGTGGACAGCAAGCGGATATTCAGGCCGAGCACATGGGATGCGTTCGGGACGTCAGACCTTGAAGGTGCGGATTACCGTGCATGCAAGGCTTACGGACCGGTTTACAAATAATTTGCTTCCTCTGCTTTATGGATTGCCGGGAGCCGCCGCATTTTTGCGGCGGCTATTCTGGCGTTATGCAGCGGAAGATAAATAATTCAAACAAACAGGTAAAGGGGGCAAAAGAATGGAAAGATGTATGAAGCTAAAAGGTAAGGTGGTCGCGATCACGGGAGCGGCGCAGGGACTTGGACAGGCGCTGGCACAGCGTTGCGGTGAAGAGGGCGCGCAGGTCGTAGTAGGCGATATGAACCTTGAAGGGGCGCAGGAAACGGCGCGGATGCTGCCGGATGCAATCGCAATGAAACTTGATGTGACGGATTTTGCGGACTGCGAAGCCTTCGCAGCCGCAGCCATCGAAAAATATGGCAGGATCGACGTACTGGTGTCAAACGCGGGCATCGTTATTTCCGGTGCAATCGGGGAATTTAACCCGGACACATGGAAAAAGGTAATCGACGTGAACCTGTGCGGTTTTTTCAATGTGGCGAAGGCTGTGGTGCCCGCATTTCGTAAGCAGGGAAGCGGCGTGATCGTGCAGATCAACAGCAAGTCAGGCAAAAAAGGCTCGGCCAAAAATTCCGCTTATGCGTCGTCAAAGTTCGGTGGGATCGGGCTGGTGGAAAGCCTTGCGCTGGAGCTGGCGGCGGAAAATATCCGCGTGAACGCGATCTGTCCGGGAAATATGCTGGACAGCCCGCTTTGGGTAAACAGCCTCTACAAGCAATATGCCAAAAACCAAGGGATCACGGAGGCAGAGGTCCGCAAGAAATACGAAGCGCAGGTTCCGCTCGGACGGGGCTGCAGTTACGAAGACATTGCAAATTGTATGATTTTCCTTGCAAGCGAGGATTCCTCCTACATGACAGGCCAGGCAATCAATGTAACCGGCGGACAGCAGATGCAGCCGTAACGGGAATTTTACAGCGATATAACTGAAAGCAGGTTATGTAAAATCGTTTGCGTACGCAGTTTATACCAATAGCTTGTAACCAACCTTTTGATAAATTGCTGTAAAAAGTTCCTTCCGGAAATGGAAGGAACTTTTTTTGTTCTTTGGATGACTAATATTTTGGGGTGAAATAACGATATAAATAAAGAATCATATTGCAGTTTTCAATTTGTTCTGTGCTGTAAAATTTATCAAAATATATTGGAGAGGTATACAGATGCCCCAAAGCTTGAAAAAAGAAGTAATTTGTATTGCGCCGGATTTTCTGGGAGAATTTGAATGTATTGGATCGAAATGCCTGCATACGTGCTGCTCCAGCGCCTGGAAAATCAGTATCGATAAAAGAACCTATCAGAAATACCTGCGTGCGCCGGTCTGTGAGGATACGAGACGGTTGCTCGAACGGTATACCAGGAAAAACAACTCCAAAAACGTTGCGGATCCGGTCAACGAGTATGCCGATATTGTATTTGAAGAAGGAAACTCCTACTGCCCGTTCCTTGACGGGGAAAGGTTATGCAGGCTTCAAAGGGAATTGGGAGCGGAAGCCCTGGGCAGCGTCTGCAGGACGTTTCCCCGTGTCAAATATATTATTAACGGGGTGTATTACCGTGGGCTTTCGCTTACGTGCGAGGCCGCGGCGGCGATAACGCTTTCAAAAAAGGATGGAATCTGCTTTGTGAGGATTCCTTTTGAAAACGATACGTACCATGCGCCTGCAAGTATTATCGATAAGCAGAATGAAAAGATTGTGGATACGCCGCTTTTTTACTTTGAGGACATCCGTTTTTTCATCCTCTCTCTTTTGCAAAACAGGGATTACAGGGTGTGGGAGCGCGTCGTGATTCTTGGGATGTTTATGAAGGCGCTTGACGATTGCGGGAAGGAAGGGGCTCTTGCCCTGGTCAGGAAGTATGGCGCGATGGCAGGCGAAGGTTTCTTCCGGGAAGAGCTTAAAAAGCTGCCCCGGCGTTTTGATATCCAGCTCCAGATGTCCAGCATCATCAGTAGTGTGCAAATCGTATCTGAGGAAGAAAAAGAGCAGCCGTCTATGGAATTTTTGGAATTTATAGACAGGGTATCAAAAGGGCTTATGATTTCCGATGAGCTCTCTCCTGAAGAGGAAATACAAAATTACCAAAAAATATTTGAGCAATATTATGCACCATATATGGAAAAAAATGAATTTATTCTGGAAAATTTTCTTGTGGCTACTGTGTTTAACGCCGCTTTTCCAATCTCTATGAAAAAGAATAATGCGTTTGAAGAGTTCGGACGTCTTGCGATGTTTTTTGCACTTGGCCGCTTTTTTCTGGTGGCAATGGCGGGCGCGCACAAGGGACTTGATGATAAGCTTGTGATAGATACGCTTACAACCACTGCCCGGCATTACGACATCAGGCACACTACAAGCATCAATGGAAGTGGTAGAATATTGAAAAAGCTTTCGGCAGATTCCCTTGCATGGTATGCGGGACTTCTGCGGGAATAGCAACCGCCGTCAGGGGGTATAGACTGCCTGCACGCTGCCGATCATATCGCATTCCTTTGAACCGTGACCAAAATATTGCGGCTTTGCCTTTGAGGAAGCCGCTTTTTGATTGACTTCGATCGTTCCCGTATACAGTACGCGGCTTTCCCAGCGAAGCGTACCCTCCACAAAATACCGGTAAACGCCCTGAGGAACAGGATTACCGTCTTCATCTGTGAGATCCCATGTGTAGGATAGTTCCCCGGAGGACGGCGTAGCGCCGGTCACGGCGTCGATATCGCGCGGGCCGTCATACCCGATACCGGATTGCGCCACCCAGTTGGGGAGAGCGTCCTTTCGTTCAAGATACCCGATATCAGCAGTAAATTTTGTTACAAATAAAGTTTTGATATATTCACCGGACTCGTTTTCGATCCATACGGCAAATTGATTGGTAGCCACCCCATCCTGGCTTGTAAAGGGGAAGGAAATGGTTACGCTGCCGCTTGCCGTGGCAGCCGTGCCTTGCGCGGACGGAAGCGATGGAGCGGCGCATGATACGCAACCTACAGCCGGTAACAATGCCAGTAAAATCAGTAAAAGTCTTTTTATGCGGGACATAAAATTGCCGCCTTTCCGGTTCCCGGGACACATGTCCTTGTTTTTGCCCCGATCAATATCCATATTAAAACAATTATATTATAAACGAAACAAAGCGCCGATGAAACCATGAATTTAAGATTTGGAGCTTTCTTCAATTTGTCACACTACACTCACACATGCCGCGTGAAAATAGTACTGGCCTGTCGATGAAAAAACAACAATATGAGATAATAAAATAGCCCGGAAACAAGATGATTTGCAGACCGGAATATCGTTGGTTTTGATCTTGAAAACAGCATGAAACGGGCGTCCAGAGTGATTTTAGAAAATGGAAAGATATAGATTTCACACGGCCCCAAATGCTGTGTGGCGAAGATATGAAAGGATGGTTTGGTGACAAAGAACAGAAGAAATTTGATTAGCGTGATATGTGTCCTGCTTTGTATGGTATTAATTGTGTCCGCACCGGTTACGGTGTTTGGAGAACCGCTGCATGATACGCAGGCCGAAGTGGCAAATGATAGTGCGGAAACGAACGAACCGCCGCTTGAAAGCGGAAACGGCAGCTCCGGCAAGGAACAGGAGGCGATGGAAGAACCGGCAGGAGAACCTGAAGAGCTGCCTGAACCAACGCAGAAAGCGGAGCCTGAAGCAAACAGCATTCAGGGCAGCGGCAGCCTGCTTGGGGCGGGCTCGGTTGGCCTTGGGTGGCTGAAAAGCGGAACACTTTCCTCTACGATAGAGGTAGGCCTTGCCGATTCTTTACAGTTTTCCCTTGTAAGGGACGGCTCGGACGAAGCGGTGGGCTACAAAATTGTAGCGGTTTATTATAACAATGATCCGGGCGAAACAGAATCAGGCTTCCGTGTGGCAAACAGTGGCAAATTTATTGCCGGAAGCCCGGTTGACGGAAATCCATCGCTTGTTTATGACGTGGCTCCGGGAACCGTGAGCGCTGAAACAAGCGTCACGTTTGAGGCGGCTCCCCAAAAGGTATACCCAGACGAAAAGCTGCGCGTGGATGTGAAGCTCTACCGCGTTGTTGATGGGCTGGATGACGAACTGGTTGAAAGTAAAACCGCATATCTGGACGCCTTCTTCAAGTCGGCTGGCCTGAGCAACATGGTTTCCATGAAATCACCGGTCAGCATTACGGAAGGGGCGTCGACAGGTTTATATGAAGCGGGGTTTGCGGTTGTTTCAATGAAAACCGCGGGCGTGGAAACGAACGGCGGCGTGTGGGCAGGCTATTTCGGAGCAAACTATATCGGCTATGACCAGGTTGAAGTAACGCTTGATTTCAGTAAGGTAAGTGTGACTGCCGGCGGGAATACGCACACGTATCTGGAGTGGCAGAACCCTGCGGTATACGGCAGCTACGGTTTTTTGGCGCCGCCGGTCACTTTTTACCGCGACGACCAGGGACTTGATCCTGTGGAGGAGGATAGCCCGGCATTAACTTACACGCAGAGCGGAACGAAAAAGAGCGCTGACTATAACCCGGGATATCACCCCTTTTATTTCAAAACGACGGAGGATTTCAGCGGGGAAAATACATCCATCGATTTTCAGGATATGGAGATACTGCGGACGATGGAGATTAACGGAAAGCGTTATACGTTTGCGCCGGACAAAGGAATGGCTGCGGAATTTACAGATTTCAATGACCGCGGCGTTCCGCTGATTAATGTAAATATACCCTCATCGATGATCATAAAGCCTGTAACAAGCGATGAAGCGAGCGTTGTGATGCGGCGCGCCGTCGCGGACGGATCGGCAGGTTACCTGCAATATAATTCAGCGCAGTATGCGGGCACGGGAGCGAAAACGGAGCATCTTTATTATCAGGAGCTTTTTAAAACGGAGATTATTTTACCCGGTATGAAGGGAGATGTGGAGCTTACGTTTAATATACCGGCAAATACCAAGGTGACGCACCTGCGTATTCCCGGTACAAACGGAAATAACCAGTACGACAGCGTTACGGTCAACGGCGTTACAAAAATGGCTCCGCAGGACAAAAACTACGATACCATTGACGTGCAGGGGCACAACTTTGGGGAACCGCTTATTGTTACGGTCAATGGGATACAGGCAATTAAAAGCGCTTCGGGAAGGCCGGTTGAATATCCGAAAAACCTGCTGCAATTTGCCGGTGTGACCAATGACAATATGGCTGTGGGCAGTACGGCAACCTTTACGCTTGCATCCGCGGTGAACGGGAACGGGGAGCCAGTTAACCTGAAAGGAACGCTTTCTGCAAAGGCTGTGGTGGCGGACGATTATTGGGTGGACGTATATACGGATGGAACGACGCTTGCGTTTGCGCAGCCAAACAGCACCCAGAATCCTGTAAGCTCAATCGAAAAGGGCGAGCAGTTTTACCTGACCATGCAGTTTTATCCGTCGCATTACCCGTATTCCGCAACGCTGCGCTCGGATGGGAATGATCCGCTCAATACGACGCTTTTGCCAAACCCGGTGGTATATTTCCTGCTGCCGGATGGAATGGAGGCAGACCTCGACAATATACAGCTTTTTAAGAACACGACGGGAGGCAGGGGCTTTAAGCTTTTGGGAGACGATCCTGCAAATCTGCAATATACGGCGAAAAGCCTTGGAAAAAACAGCGACGGCAAGGAAGTCATCGAGGTGAAAATCCACGGGGAGTCCGGTGCGGACGTGTGGATAGAGGGCCACTATGCCAGCAGGCTGCGCGTGAGCGTACCAGTCAATATGCCGCCGGAAGCATCGGCAAGTTATATTGAGATGACGGCAAACGACGTGTTTGTCGGCACATGGGGCGACAAGGCGGCGCGCGTCTATATGAGCGGTGCAGGAGGAGCGACAGTCAACACAAGCGGAGTATTGCCTGAGGGAGCGATCCTCAACGGCAGCTATGCAGTGCGTTCCAACAACTCGCGTACAACGTCAATCGACCTGACCGCTTCAAAAAACGCACAGGTATATGCCGCAGTCCGCACAGACGCACAGCGTGACCGGTACCAGTCCTACAACAGCAACGTTGCGGGTTCTTTCCCGCAGATAAGGGCAGGCAGCCGCAGCGAGCAATTTTTGGTACAGCTTTATAACGGTATGGGCAGTAACCTTACGGATGCACAGGCATATTTTATCCTGCCCGCAAGGAACAACCATTCTGATGAAAAATGGCGTACAATGCTGACAGGACAGCCGGTATTCACCGCGGGGGCGGGAACCTCTTACGAGGTCTATTACACGACGCAGGACCTGCTGTGGGAGAAATCCGCATGGACGCTCGACGAATTAAAAACGCTTGGAACCTGGACGAAAGTAAACGGGCCTATCCCGGACGGAGACCTTGGAAAGGTGACTGCGTTCC
This sequence comes from Christensenella hongkongensis, assembly GCF_000981035.1. GTDB lineage: Bacteria > Bacillota > Clostridia > Christensenellales > Christensenellaceae > Christensenella > Christensenella hongkongensis. The sequence goes on along the minus strand of NZ_LAYJ01000116.1, from coordinate 15,384 downwards.
GCTATGAGTTCAAAACTCTGGGCGACAAAGAGCAGTTCAGGATGACTGCACAATTTGGCGTGCCGGTGGTCGTGGAGAATACAAAGCCGGAATACGGCTCTACGGCGATTGGACAGATGCTGTTTGATTTTGGCGGCGAAATGAAAGGCGAGCGTGCAAACACTGCCGCAGTCAAGCTGAGAAAGTCAGACGCACCGATTTTAGCCGCACCTGACGGTATGGGTGAAAAGCCCATCGAACAGGAGACAACTGTAGCGATGCTGGAGGAGGGCAATATTCCCGTATGGGATAGCGTGATCGCGTATGACGACTTTACAGAGCTTGCGATCGATTCCGTGAAGGTGGAATTCACCCCGGCAGACGGACAAAAGACGACAGTCGCAGAGTTCAATGGAAACGGAGACTTCCAAAACAGCGGTTACAATGCGCCGGGTATGGTTCCGGGCCTTGATATCGGCTATGCACAGGGAACCAGAAGCAGCATTGATTTTGGCATCAAGCAGGCGCTCGATTACGTCAATGCCTCAAAAGCAGGTACCTACGTGATTACGTATACGACGCAAAGGGATGGCGACGCGCAGGCGACAAGCGTTACGCGTACGATCCATATTGAACGGCCGGAGAATACGCTTCAAAAGACGGATGCGGAGCTTGAGCTGTTTATGGGAGAGGCTTTTCCGGACAGCTTTACTGGCTGGCAGGAGTACCTGCGCAGTCTTGTTTCCATCACGGACGGAGGTATTGAGGTATCGGGAGCAGATGCCCGCCTCAATGGATTTGATGCAAACGTTCCGGGAACGTATCAAGTAACGTTTACTTACGTGAACAGCTACGATTACAGCGTTACGGCAACGGTCAAAGCCGTAGTCAAATATAAAGGAACGGTCAGCGGAACGGTCAGCTCAAACGGAAAAAACATCGAAGGGGCTGTTCTCTACGCAACCGGACTTGAAACGGGCTCTGCCACCACGGATGAAAACGGCGCTTACCGCTTTGAAATCCGTGCGACGAAGGATGAGCCTGCAAGCAAGGGCTATACGCTCCTGCTCGACCATGCAGCATTGCCGGACGGAGTGAAAAATCCTGACGCTGCGTTTGTTGGAAGCAACGGCACGGGGAATGCGGCCAACCCCAATCCGGTACACGATTTTGTACTTGAGCCGATAAAGATCGCCGTGGAGTTTGATAACGGCGCGGCCTACAGGTCGCATGACATCGGGCTTTACGTAGACGGCGCGCAGATTATGACGCAGCCGGTAGGCGAAGCGGGTAAATACCGTTTCAGCCCTGAAAACGGCGAGGGTTGGTTTGCGGCAGATGCGGGAGATTATCAGGTGAAAGTAAGGCCGGACGAAGGCATGGCGGACGACATTGAAAATCTGGGCGACGATTTCGGCGCGGACAGCAATGGATTTTCTTCCAATACGCTCACGCTTGCCGCAAGCGATATTCACCTGCGGGCACAGGCGCAGCTTCCGGCTGGAGAGGCCGGGGACAACAAACCGGAGAACTCTGTAAATCCTGGGAATCCGGAAAATCCGGAGAAACCGGCAGCGGGAAGCGACGGAACGCAATCTGCGCAATCCGGGACGGACGACGTGGAAGCAGGAACAGATCATGTACGTCAGCCGGATGAAAAGACAAACAGCGCATCCAAACCGGCGGGGAAAGAAGCGGTTCAGGCGACCGGGGACTCAGAGGTTCCCGCAATCGGAGGCTCTGAAAACAGTATGCCGCTGCACGGCGTAGCGAAAGTACCGACATGGTCGCTTCTGAACCTGATACTGATGATCGCAGGCGCGGCGCTTTCTATCGTTCTTGCGCTCAGGATATTCCTTAAAAAGAGGAAACAGCAGGAAGAGCAATCAGGAAAGAAGCGCTGGATTTACAAATTGATTGGAATCCTGGCGGGCATCGCCCTTGTGGTACTGTTCCTGGCGACACAGGATATGTCGGCGCTGATGGCATTGCTGGATGCGTGGTCATGGCTGTTTGCAGTACTGCTTGCACTGCAGGCGGTAATGGCGTGGTTTGGACTCAGAAAAAAACAGAAAAACGAAGACAATGCGGTTTGATGATAAACCGATGAAAAGAAAACAACGGCTTTCTTCTGAAAGCCGTTGTTTTTTGTTGCTTTTGCTGCCGGGCGGGCAAACTGGATTGCAGGAGAAAAAGCCGCAGGAATAATTCATTGTATTTACCATTATTTTGCGGATGGGTATGGTATCATAGAAAAGAGGTGTTTATTATGAATGAAACTGCAATGATTTTAACAGGATTTGGAATACTGATCGTACTGTGCATCGTATTGATCGTGCGTCAGGGGAAAAAGACGACGGACGAAACAAAGCTGCGGCTGGAAATTTCGAATCAGTTTCAGATATTGTCCGGTATGATGATGGATATGGTCAATAAAACGGCAAGCGCGAATAACGGGAGCGTAGAGCTTTTGCGGCGCGCCGTGGAGAAAAAACTGGGCGAGATACAGCATTCGGTAGACCAAAAGCTGGATACGACGCTGAAAAGCGGGCTCACAACCTCGTTCCAGCGCGTGAACGAACAGCTCCGCCAGGTTTATCAGAGCATGGGAGAGGTGCGCGCCCTTACCGACGGGATCGGAGATTTGAAGGGCATACTCGCAGGGGTTAAGACGAGGGGCATATGGGGGGAAGTGCAACTGTATAAGCTGCTGTCCGATTTTCTCTCGCCGTCTCAGTTTGAAGAAAATGCACGGATAGAACAGGACAATTCCGTTGAGTTTGCAGTGCGGATGCCGCGCGAAGAGGGCGGGGACGTGCTGCTTCCCATCGACTCAAAATTTCCGATGGACCGTTACGCAAGGGTGCTTGCGCTGAGCGACGCGGGAGATCAACAGGCTCTTGCCGCGGCGCAAAAGGATTTCGTGCAGGCGGTACTCGCAGAAGCCAAAAAAATCAGCGATAAATATATCCATCCGCCAAAAACGACAGACTTTGCAATTATGTTCCTGCCATCCGAGGGGCTGTACTCAGAGATCATTCGCCTGGGGCTTGTGGATAAGCTGCAAACTAAATACCGTGTGATGATCACCGGGCCGACTACGCTGAGCGCTTTTTTGACCAGCCTGCAGACCGGCTTTCGTACGTTGTCCATCAAGCAGCATTCCGCAGCCATTATCGACATGCTGGGTGGAATAAAAACCGAATTTGAAACCTTTGCGGCAATGATACAAAAGACGCAAAACTCACTCAATGCTGCGCAAAACCACCTGGAGACCGTACAAAAGCGGTCCATCCGTATCCAAACCAAACTTTCGGATGTGGATGGCCTTGAATTATAAGAAAAATTGTCTTAAATTATAAGAAAAAAGGATTGTATCTTTGATTAAAATTTGATAAAATATTATGGTGCCGGAGAAGGCATCATATATCTGGGTGTGGCGCAGTTTGGTAGCGTGCTTGAATGGGGTTCAAGAGGTCGCAGGTTCAATTCCTGTCACCCAGACCATACTGATCGGCGGTAGCAGTTCTGAACATTTTTATTTGGATAGTGGAATTGTTACCGTTTTTTGATACAGTAAACAGGTTTTTATATATGCTTTCGGCAACTCCGCAAAGGGTGCGTTATTTCCGGTTTTATTGGGAATTCAGGCTGTTTGGGAGTTGACATTATATTCACAAAGTTAGATAATAAAAAGACTACAATATTTTATTAAGCTATTAGGAAAGCGAGGGTGTAATAATGGCAAATATTGATTTAAGTAAGTATGGAATTACAGGCGTGAAGGAGATTGTTCGCAATCCTTCATATGAGATGCTATTCGAAGAAGAGACGAAACCGGGCCTGGAGGGTTTTGAAAAGGGCCAGGAAAGCGAGCTTGGCGCGGTAAACGTTATGACCGGTATCTATACTGGGCGTTCACCGAAAGACAAATTTATTGTCATGGATGAGAATTCAAAGGACACTGTATGGTGGACCTCTGATGAGCAGCCCAACGACAATCGCCCGCTCAGTGAGGAAGCATGGAAAACAGCAAGAGAAATTGCTATGGAAGAGCTTTCAGGCAAAAGGCTGTTTGTGGTAGACGCATTCTGCGGCGCCAATGCGGATACCCGTATGTCAATCCGTTTTATTATGGAGGTTGCATGGCAGGCGCATTTCGTTACGAATATGTTTATTACGCCTTCGGCAGAAGAATTGGAAAATTTCGAGCCGGACTTTATTGTATATAACGCTTCCAAGGCAAAGGTAGACAACTACAAAGAGCTGGGCCTGAATTCTGAAACAGGCATACTGTTCAACCTTACCAGCCGCGAGCAGGTTATTTTGAATTCATGGTATGGCGGCGAGATGAAGAAGGGCATGTTCTCCATGATGAATTACTATCTGCCGCTTAAGGGTATTGCTTCGATGCACTGCTCGGCAAACACCGATTTGAATGGTGAGAATACCGCAATCTTCTTCGGACTTTCCGGTACAGGCAAGACCACGTTGTCCACGGATCCGAAGCGCCTTCTGATCGGAGACGACGAGCACGGCTGGGATGATAAGGGCGTCTTTAACTTTGAAGGCGGCTGCTACGCAAAGGTGATTGATCTGGACAAAGAATCTGAACCGGACATCTACAATGCAATCAAACGCGATGCGCTTCTGGAGAACGTTACGCTTGACGCAAACGGCAAGATCGATTTCACAGATAAGAGCGTGACGGAAAATACGCGCGTGTCCTATCCGATCGACCACATCAAAAACATTGTAAAACCTGTTTCTGCGGCTCCGGCGGCAAAGGATATCATTTTCCTGTCGGCAGATGCGTTCGGCGTTCTTCCTCCCGTATCGATCCTGACTCCGGAACAAATGCAGTATTACTTCCTGTCCGGGTTCACGGCGAAACTTGCCGGTACGGAGCGTGGAATCACAGAACCGACGCCGACCTTCTCGGCCTGCTTCGGCAAGGCATTTCTGGAGCTGCATCCGACAAAGTATGCGGAAGAACTTGTTAAGAGGGCAAAACAGAACAATTCAAAGGCATACCTTGTTAACACTGGCTGGAATGGTTCAGGAAAACGTATCTCCATCCGCGATACCCGTGGCATCATTGATGCGATCCTGAACGGCTCTATTGCAAAGGCGCCGACGAAAAAGCTGCCTTACTTTAACGTTGAGATTCCAACAGAGCTTCCAGGCGTAGATACGAACATTCTTGATCCGCGCGACACCTACGCAGATGCTGCCGAGTGGGAAGCAAAAGCAAAAGATCTGGCACAGCGCTTTATCAAGAACTTTGCAAAATATGAGGGAAATGAAGCAGGAAAAGCACTTGTTTCCGCTGGCCCCCAATTATAAGATTAAAACAAAAAAACATATCGCAATTCAGCGGTATGTTTTTTTGTTGCTTTAAAAACACTGCCCGTAGTAATGGCACAAGGCCAAGACGGGCGCTGTAAGCAGGTACCGGTATTGGCCTGAGAACCAAAAGGCAAACTATGCGTATGCCTGTGGTTATGTTAAAATGATATTGACATCAGGGGTTGCTGTGAAAAGAATGCGGGTAAGGGAGCAATAGATGAGAAAAGACAGTTTTGAAATTGAAGGCAAACGATACGTTACAACCAAAGTAATGGCCGGGTTTTGGGACGTTAAGCAGGGGACGGTTGCGGATTATTGCAAAAACGGGCTCGTGAGCGGAGCATTTAAAGATTCGAGCAACCGCTGGATGATTCCGAACGACGCGAGGAAACCGCCGGATAAAAATGCTCTTGCACAGATTTTATGGCTCGTACTGCAGTTGAAAAATAATCCCGCGCAAACAGCGGATTTTACCGGAACAGGAGTAAGGGCGGAAAACGTTCTGGAGTTGTTCCGTTATCTGGAAAGATTATCGATGGTAAATCCGGGCTTTGAAAAGTACGATGCTGATGAAATTCCTTACAAAGTCTCCCTGACGCAAAAGGGAATGGATTTTGCGCGTATGGCTTCCGGCAAACAAAGCAGCGTGAAAGCAAAGGATATTTTGCAGCTCATAACGGCGTTTGCCAAACTGGCAGGCGATATTGCCGGGAAACTGTCATAAACCGAAAAGCGGAGTTTGCGTGAAACCCGGATATTAAAAAAGGCAGGAACATACAGGCGCCCCTTGCATTTTTGGTACCTCCTGATTGAACTTCTTATATTTATGATCGAAAAAACAGTATCAAACCAGTATCGGACAAAAAAGTCCGACTATTTGAGTTGCCCAAGGAGGAGTAGTATGCCGGTTTATAAGGATAAGCAGCAAAATACATGGTATTGTAAATTTTATTATACAGACTGGAACGGAGTCAAAAAGCAGAAGATGAAACGCGGCTTTATGAGGCAAAAGGATGCGCGCAGCTGGGAGCGGGCCTATTTCGACAAGCTGCAAAAATCACCACAAATGACCTTTTCTTCCCTGACTGAGCTTTATTTGTCGGATATGAAAAACCGGTTGAAGCATTCCACAATGGAAAACAAGCGCCTGCTTGCAAGGACAAAGCTGTTGCCCTATCTTGGAGATATGCCCATCGGCGAGATCAAGCCAACGACCATCAGGCACTGGCAGAATGAACTGATCAAAAAAGGCTACGCGGCGACATACCTCAAGACGATCAATAACCAGCTTTCCGCGATTCTTAATTATGCGGTGAATTATTACGGACTCAGGGAAAACCCGTGCAGGCGGGCCGGAAGCATTGGAAGAAAAAGCGCGGACGCTATGAAATTCTGGACGAAGGATGAGTTTCTTGCGTTTAACAGCTTTTTTGAAAACGATAGCAGGACGCATCTGGCGTTTGCGCTTTTGTATTGGACGGGAATGCGTGTCGGAGAGCTTACCGCACTCACTGCAAAGGATGTGAAGGACGGGTATATCGACGTCAATAAAACATACCAGAGGCTGAACAAAAAGGACGTGGTCACCGAGCCTAAAACACCGAAAAGCAAACGGATGATTGCAATTCCGGATTTTTTGGAAGAAGAACTGAAACAATATATGGGCAGGCTTGAAAAACCGATGCAAAAGGAGCGGCTGTTTGCATTTACAAAATACTACCTGTATCATAAAATGGACATCGGATGCAGGGAGTCGGGAATCAAAAAAATCAGAATTCACGATCTTCGGCACTCGCACGCGTCTCTTTTGATCGAACTTGGATGCTCGCCGGTTTTGATCGCCGAACGTCTCGGCCATGAGGACATCAGGACAACGCTCAATACCTATGCGCATCTCTATCCGAACAAGCAGAGCGAAATCACAAAAAAGCTCGAATTATTAGTATCATAGCAGTATCAAAAAAACAGAAAGAAGCTGAAAAAACGCATTTTAAATGTGATTTTTCAGCTTCTTTTACTATTCCTTTACAATAGAATTAATTTATGCCTCCTTCTATCCAAATGATAGAATTTTTTTGTTTTTGATTTTTTATGATGCGAATAAAACGAAGAATGCCTGATAAAATAATTAATTCGATTTAACAACGGTTAAAAAAATAAACAGAGTAATAAACTTCAACAATTCATATAGTTTTTATCATAAAAGCGTGGAAACTAAGCATGATTTAGAGTTAATTATGCTTTTCATTAAGTTGGATTTAATATAACACAGCAGTAATACAATGTCAATAGATAATTTTAACGATTTAATAAAATTATTTTGGGATATATTGGAAAATATAGATAATAAGAAACACAATAATCATTTTAAGTAGAAATATCTGCTAAATCTATTTAGCGGATATTTTGCCTTTTGGGGGAAATCCGGCACCATTCCGGGATAAATTTCGTTAAATTTCAGCAACCGTGGTAAAGGAGTAGTGGGGAATGGATTTGCAAAACAGCAACAAAGCATGGACGGTTGTGAAAAAGCAGGGAATCATATTTGCACTGATTATTATTGTGCTGATATTTTCCTTTGCGGCAAAAGAATTTTTTACAGCCGACAACATCATTTTGATCCTGCGGCAGATTTCGATTGTGGGGATCATGGCGTGCGGAATGACCTATGTAATCATCGGGGGAGGAAATTTTGATTTATCGGTCGGCTCGCTTCTTTCGCTGACCTGCGTTCTGGCCATCAGCCTGCACGATACGCTTGGCCCGGTTCCCGCGATGCTGATTGCCGTTGCGGCAGGGCTCGCGAGTGGAATTGTGTCCGGATGGCTGGTAGGGTATTTAAGGCTCAATTCCATGATTGTTACGCTTGGTATGATGGGTATCCTGCAGGCGGTTGTATTGATTTATTCCGGAGGGAAGTACAGCTCGCTCAGCAACCCGGACGCTACATGGTTTTCCATGCTGGGAAAAGGCAGCCTTGGGGGAATCCCCGTGCCAATTATCATCTATGCGGGCTGCATCATTATTTTTGAAATAGTCCTGAAAAAGACGGTCTTTGGCAGGCAGCTTATGGCTGTGGGCGGGAACAGCACCGCCTGCCGCTTTACGGGGATCAATGACAAAAAGATTGTTATGATGACTTTCGTGTTATCCGGGCTGATGACTGCGGTTGCAGGAGTAATTTTGGGCGCAAGGGTTGGAGCAGCACAAAGTACGATTGGCGAGGGTTATGAATTTGACGTAATCACAGGCGTAATCCTTGGGGGGACGAGTCTTTTGGGCGGCAGCGGCAGCGTTGCGAAAACCTTTATCGGAGTGCTGATCATGGGCGTTTTGAAAAATGGATTTGTTATGATCGGATTTCCATATTACACACAGTGGATCGCCCAGTGGGTAATTATCATTCTGGTGGTATGGATTGATATCGCAACCAAAAGAAAGAAGGTGCTGGTATGAGTATGGCGTCGGTAAAGCAGTTTGCAAAAAGAAATACAATCCTGCCGATCATTGCGGTTTTTATCATTGCTTTCTCTATTTTTGTAAACGGATTCTTTAACGGGAACAATTTTGTCAATATTATCGAACAGAATTCTGCGGAAGGCATCATGGTGATAGGGATGACATTCCTGATTATCAACGGCTATTTTGACCTTTCGGTTGGAACGCTTATGGGGCTTTGCGCTTCGCTCGCGGTTGGACTGCAGCCGCTTGGCGTACTGCCGGCTGTGCTGATCGCTCTGCTGGTTGGTTTTGCGGTCGGCATGATCAACGGGCTTTTGGTGGCAAAGGTGGGCATTAACGCCTTTGTCGTAACGCTTGCCTCCATGCTCGGCGTAAGAGGCTTCCTGTACCTTTATACCCAGGAGCAGGCGATTGTGGGGATCAGCGACGCGTTTGGCGATTTTGGCTCCGGGAATTTTCTTGGAATTCCCAACCTGATTATTGTTTTCGCAGTACTTCTGGTAATCGCCCAGCTTGTGCTGCGGTATACAAAACATGGGAGGAACACCTATGCAACCGGCGGAAATGAAAACTCTGCTTCAAATGCGGGAATCAATACGCAAAAGACGACGATTATCAATTTTGTAATCTGCTCGCTTTGCGCTGCTGCGGCAGGCATTCTGTATGCGTCTAAAATGAACGCCGCAACGCCTACGCTCGGATGGCCGGATACAAACGTTATGGTAATCGCGGCGGTTGTACTCGGAGGAACAAAACTGGTCGGCGGATATGGAAATATGTGGTTTTCGCTTGGCGGGGTCATGACGATCGGAATCATTGAAAACGCGATGAATCTGCTGAATGTGCAGTCCTACTATAATACGCTGATTACTGGTGTGATACTGATTGTGGTGCTGTATCTGGATAAGATACTAAAGCCCAATACTGCTTAATTTTGCTTTGCCGGTATAAAACCGGTAAGGAATAAAAAATAAAAGGAGGGAGAACATGAAAAATTTGAAAAGGCTCGCTTTGGTGATTGCAATCGTTATGCTGATGGGGGTATTTGCAGCCTGCGCAGAAAGCCCCGAGGCGCAGGGCAGTACGGCTGCAAATACGGCGGAGGCAAGCGCTACGGTGCAGGAGGGCGAAAGCGGTGCGGGATCGTACAAAATCGGAAGCACTGCAAACAACGTCGGAACAGACACGTACCAGACGCAGCACGACAAAACTTTGCGGGAATACGCAGCGGAAAAAGGCGTTGACCTTGTGCAGCTTGACGCAACAGGCGACGTAACCAAGCAGATCAACCAGGTGGACGACCTGATTCAGCAGGGCTGCGACGTAATCATTATATGGCCCGTAAACGGTAAAGCGCTTGTGCCTGCGGCCAAAAAGGCGAGCGAGGCGGGCATTCCGGTAGTCATTGCCAATTCCAATATTGACGAATCCGGCTACGACTACATCAAGTGTTTCGTCGGGCCGGATAATGTGAAGGAAGGCGAGCTTGCCGGCGAAATGATGATGGAAGCATTTCCAAATGGGGCAAAAATCGTAGAAATTACAGGGCTGCCCGGATACACCACCGCCACGGAACGTTCGGAAGGATTCAGAAGTAAAATCGAAGGCAGCAACATTGAGATCGCAGATTCGCAGCCGGGAGACTGGAACAGGGAAAAGGCACAGCAGCAGATGGAAAATTTCCTGTTAAAATTCAGCGATATCGACGCGGTATACTGCGCGGACGACAATATGGCGATTGGTGCGATCAACGCGATTAAAGAAGCGGGCAGAATGGATCAGATCAAAGTAATCAGCTGTTGTTTCTTCGGAGACGACGAAGCGAAGGGGTATCTTGAAAGCGGAGAAATTGCAGGCTCAGTCCTGCAGTCGCCTATGACCGATGCAAAAACAACGCTGGACGTTGCTTTGCAGGTAGCGGCAGGGGAGGAAGTCGAGTTTTTCAGCTATATCGACACGCCAAAGGTAACGCCGGAAACGATCGGAACGATCGATCTCCCGGCATGGTAAGAAACTGAAACAGGGCAAAAAGCCGCCGGACGCGTTCCGGCGGCGCTGCCTGAATGAATTGGCATATAAACGGCAAGAGCCGGATGATAATAGATCGATAAGAAACCGGAGGAAATGGATATGAGCGAGAATACAGGAAATGGTTATGTGCTCGAAATGAACGACATCAGCAAAACGTTTCCGGGCGTTAAGGCATTGAGCCACGCCCGCCTGAACTTAAAATATGGCGAAGTACTGGCGCTCTGCGGGGAAAACGGAGCGGGGAAGTCAACGCTTATGAAGGTGCTTTCCGGCGTGCACCAGGCAGATGCGGATTCCGGAGAAATATTATATCAGGGTAAGCCGGTTCGTTACAGGAACCCAATGGAGGCAAAAGAGGACGGAATAATCCTGATATTCCAGGAGCTGTCGCTTGTGATGGACCTTTCCGTGGCAGAAAATATTTATCTGGGAAGCCTGCCGATGAAGCATGGCGTTGTAGACTGGAAAAAACTCAATACGGATGCGAAAACCGTACTGGAAAAGCTTGGATGCGAGGTGGATCCGAAAGCACCCGTAGCGGCACTGCCGATTGCCCAGCAACAGCTCGTAGAGATCGCGCGCGGAATTGCACTTGGGGCAAAAGTACTGATTCTTGACGAACCAACCTCATCGCTTACGGAAAAAGAAAAGGATTCGTTGTTCGAGAATATCAACAGCCTGAAAGCGCAGGGTGTTGGAATCGTCTATATTACCCACAAAATGGACGAGGTATTTGAAATCAGCGACCGGGTGCTTGTATTCCGGGACGGACAGCCTACGGGCGAGTTTAATACGAAAGATATTACGCTCGAGGATATCGTGCAAAGCATGATCGGGCGTACGCTTGACGATTATTTTCATAAAAGCCACGCTGTGCCGGGCGATGAAGTGATCCGTGTGGAAAAGCTTTGCCTGAAAGGCGTATATCAGGACATCTCCTTTCATGTTCGCAAAGGTGAAATCGTTGGATTGTACGGACTTGTGGGAGCGGGCCGTACAGAAATTGTAGAAACGATTTTTGGTATACGCAGGCCGGATTCAGGCGAGATTTACCTCAATGGAAAACAGGTGAAGATCAGGAACAGTGTCGACGCGGTACAAAAGCACCGCATTGGTTTTGTACCGGAGAACCGCAAGGAGGAAGGCCTCGTCCTCGATATGACATGCAGGGAAAACATCAGTATGGCAAAGCTTCCGTGGATTCGCAGGCACGGCTTTATCGATAACCAGAAAACGAAGGAAATTTACAATGAGTATCAACAAAAAATGAGCATAAGCTCCCCAAGCCCGGAGCAAAAGGTGGTCAACCTCTCCGGCGGCAACCAGCAAAAAATCGTAATCGCCAAATGGATGAGCATTTCACCGCAGCTGTTGATTCTCGACGAACCAACAAGGGGTATCGACGTCGGATCGAAGGCAGAGATACACAAGCTGATTGCGGAGCTGGCGGAGTCGGGAATCGCCGTGATTGTCATTTCGTCGGAGATGCCCGAGGTTATGGGCATCAGCAACCGGTTGATCGCGATCACACAAGGAGAGATCACTGCGGAATTCACGGGTGACGAGATTACAGAGGAAAACCTGATCAAGGCGATCACAATTACAGGCACAAAAGCGGTATGACGGAGGAAAAGGACATGAAACGATTTCAATTCGGGTTATGCGAATGGGCGCTTAAAGCCCGCGGGGCGGCGCTGTGCAAAATCGTATCCGAAGCAGGCCTTGAAGCGATCCAGCTTGGGATTGGAAAAGAGGCCTTGCGCGGGCAGGGCTTGCTTTGCAGGGAGCTTCAGGACGAATATATGGAAGCCGCGGAAAAATACGGATTGACGTTTACGTCGATTTCCATGACGGTGCTGGACCATATCAGTATGTGCGATCAAAATGATCCGGCTTCGCGCGAAAAAGCGATGGAACTCATTTTTGAAGGGATACGTATTGCCAAGCGCATGGGTATGCCCATGCTGATGTGTCCGTCCTTCAACAAAAGCGAGATCAGCGGAAAAAGCGCCTTTGAGATGACGGTGGAAAATTACAGAAAAATTTGCCGGGAGGCCGCGGCGCAGGGCCTTATGGTGACCACCGAAAACAATATGGGCGCGGAGGATATGCTTTCGCTGGTCAGGCTGGTGAACGCGGACAATTTCGGGATCTATTTCGACTCGCAGAACCATTACCTGAAATACAAGCTGTCCACGCCGGATTTATTTGAGATGCTCAAGGACGAGGTCTATGAAATCCATGTGAAGGACGGCAGGGGGAACGATCTGAGCGGAGCGCTTCTCGGAACGGGCGACACAGAGTTTTTCAAAACTGCGGAGAAAATTGTGAAGAGCAGCTATCGTGGATTTATTGTGATCGAAAATTATTATACGCAGCCACCCTTATCAACAAAAGGAAATTCACCCAAGCGGCTTCTTGCACAGGACGTAGAAACGCTGAAAAAAGCATTTGTATAAAAGCAGAAAGACTGGAAGCTTTATGGATAAAAACGTGGATGGCAAAAAAAGAATTACGATCAAAGACGTGGCGATGAAGGCCGGGGTAACGTCCGCCGTGGTGTCGCGCGTGTTCAATAAAGATAAAACGCTTAACATCAGGGAGGAAACGCGGCGCGCGGTAGACCAGGCCATTTTGGAATTGAATTACGCCCCAAACTCGGTTGCGAGAAGCCTGCGTATGCACTCCAGTAATATGATAGGCGTTGTGATCGCGGATGTTATGAATCCGTTTTTTACAGAGATCGTCAAAGGTATTCAGCTGGCAGCGCGTGAGGCGGGGTACGGAATCGTCCTGTGCGATACGGGAGATAATCCGGAGGAAGAAAAAGAGTATATACGAATCCTGCAATCACAGTTTGTGGAAGGTATTATCCTTGGATCAAGCTACGTTGAGGACGATGTGGTCAGGGTATTTGAAAAAAGCGATATCAAATATGTCATGGTGAACCGCGCCTCGGCGAACGCCAGCGCGCCTTATGTCCGCACGAACGATATAGGCGGAATGATGGATATGGTAGAGCATCTGGTGCAGATGGGGCACACAAAGATCGCCCACCTTTCCGGGCCGCTCTTTGTGGATACGGCAATCAGGAGGCTGGAAGGCTACCGCAAGGGACTGAAAAAAGCAGGAATCGAATACAATTCCGGATATGTGCTTGAAACAAAATATGACGAGGAGTCGGGCTACCGTGCATGCAAGGAGCTGCTGAAGCTGGAGGAAAGGCCCACGGCAATCTGTGCGGGCAACGATATGGTGGCGATCGGCGCGATGAGGGCAATTAAAAGCGAGGGGCTCTCAATCCCGGAGGATATTTCGGTGGCGGGATATAACGATATTTGGGTGGCGCCGCTGCTTGCCCCCTCCCTTACGACCATGAATACGCCATTGCTTGAAATGGGAGGGATTACGTTCAGGATGTTGCGGGATTTGATTAAGGGAGAACTGGACGTACAAAAGAAAATAACCCTTGAGCCGGAGCTGGTCGTGCGGGAATCCACAGGCCCCGTCCGGGAAAAATGACAGGAATATAACAATGACAGGGAACTAAAAAATACGGCAGCGGCATGCTGCCAAAAATCAAAAATAAAGAAAGTAAAAAGGAGGCAAAAAGATGAGTGAATTCAGGAGCGTGGAAGGCAAGGTAGCAATCGTAACAGGAGCGGCGCGGGGAATGGGCCGGGGCTGCGCGGAGGCAATGGCAGCGGAAGGCGTACATGTGGTAATCGCAGACCTGCTGCCGGAGGTACACGAGACATGGAAGGAAATCAAGGAGCAGTTTCCGGGAAACGAGGGGTACGGCGTGCAGCTTGACGTGTCGGATGAAGAAGCGGTAAAGGAAATGGTGGAAGGCGTAGTAAAGAAATTTGGCAGGCTGGATATCATCTACAACAACGCGGGGATGCACGCGGGAGCGGCGCATGTAGCGGATACGGACATGAAGGACGTTGACCGTGTGCTGGCTGTGAACTTCAAGGGGATATTCCACGGGTGCAAATATGCGGCGCAGCAGATGAGGAAACAGGGCTATGGGACGATCGTGAACACGGGCTCGTTCTTTGGAAAGGTGGGGCACGCGGGGAGCGCGACCTACGGAGCGTCAAAAGGAGCGGTGCACACGATGACGCAGGCGCTGGCGCTTGAAATGGCGCCGTACCATGTGAATGTGAACGCACTGTGCCCGGGGCTTGCCGCGACGGAAATGCACTGGGGGTTCATGCGCGAGGAAGCGCAGGAACGTGGAATGACGTTCGACGAGCTGAAGGAAGAGGAGCTTGATACGATCCCGCTGCACCGTTACGGATACGGGAAGGATTATGCAGGGGCAATTATGTGGCTGGCGTCGGAATCGGGCTCGTATGTGACGGGGCAGCTGATTAACATCAACGGCGGGATCGACTTTACCTGATCCGGCGCAGAAAAGGAAACAAAGGGAGGAAAAAGAAATGACATTAGGGACAATGGCGGTAGACCATGAGCAGAGGATCGATTACGACAAGCTGAGGAAGGACCGCCTGGAGAAAACGCGGGAGCAGATGAAAAAGGACGGGCTTGGAGCGGTGC
>NZ_LAYJ01000061.1 GCF_000981035.1 Christensenella hongkongensis | reverse complement strand
TTGGGACGTACTACCTCTCTGTGAAATTCATTGGATTCGTCTCCCATTGTATCATCCCAAAATTGTGCGTTTTTCTCCCAGATCTTTTTGCTTTCCTCTGTTCCCATGTTCTCTCCCACTCCCAAAATTTGCCTTTTTGCTTCCATTAAATCTTCCTTACTATATTCCATTGTTACCCTCCATAACTTCTGATTGTTGCCGTCTTGACTATTATGTATCTTTTCTTTCCAAAATGGTATAGGCTTTTATTTTTATAATGCTGCAAAACTTTTCTTCTGTAAGGTATTCAAAGGATATTTCCCTTTGCCGCCGCTATTGGAAAGCCAAAAGCAGCGGCTTTTTTACGCGATATGACCGAAAAGACTAGAAAGCAGGATATGTCATCATTTGTCATTTCTTCTCAATGTAATAACTGCATGGCATATCAAGCCAAATACAAGAGAAAAACAGCCACCGCCAAATAGTGATGCTCCCCACCCTGCACCCGACATTGTCATAAAACCGCCAACAAAGAAAATACCAATGCCAAGAAATATCCCGACACCATAAAAAAGTCCAATTGCCATATCATACTTATTAAATTGTCGTTTCTCTTTTTTTCACATGTTTCCATTTTTGTTATTACCTCCTTCGCAAAATCGTCCATGTGGACTCCAAAAAGAAAACAAATTTTTTTCAACGTATTTAAATCGGGTTCATTAACATCTCTCTCCCAATTCGATAGCGCCTGCCGGGTAACATTCAATTTCCCAGCCAGTTCTTCCTGTGTCATTCCCGATTGTGTTCGCAGATGACGTATTTGCTTTCCTGTTGTAATATCCGTCTGTTTCTGGTTCAAAATGGTTCCTCCTCTCTGATGCTGATTTTATCAATGATATTTCGCAATAGCCAGCAATGAACGTTTGCATTGCGCAAGATGTTACATTATCTTCTGAAACATATGCCGGATCTTGTCTAAACGGCTGTTCGGGCGGCGTGGCTGAAACACAGGCTCGCCGGAAGTTTCCTGATACCCTTTTAATTCTGTAATGCAGACACTTCTTCCATTTGTATAAAAATTCAAATCATTTCTATATTCACCAATACAACGGGCAGGGATTTCCCCCTTAAAAATAACTTCATCTTTTTCAAGTCTGGTTGATTCAATGATTGCGCAATACTTTGGTGCGTCATTATAAGCCCGTGAAAGATATTCCTGCGGTGCAAAAAGGGTAAAGGAAAGGTATGGTTCCAACAGTTGTGTTCCTGCTTTTTTCAATGCCTGCTCCAACACGACAGGCGCAAGAAAACGAAAATCAGCGGGGGTGCTGACCGGGCTGTAATAAACTCCATAATCAAAACAAATTTGGCAGTCTGTCACTCCCCAGCCATATAAGCCCTGCTCCATTCCATAACGCACACCCTCCATGACGGCATTTTGAAAACTTTGGTTTAAATAGCCGAGAGATACCTCGCTTTTATATTGTGTTCCGCTTCCAACAGGAAGCGGTGTTACAGTCAAACCAATAGATGCCCAAAACGGATTCGGCGGCACTTCAATATGAATCGTGTAGCTCGCTTTTTTTTGCGGTCTTTCCAGATAAATAACCGAAGGCTCTTTCATAGCCACGCCCACATGATATTTTTCTTCTAATAGCGAACAAATAACTTCTAACTGTACTTTTCCCAAAAAAGATAATATAATCTCATGTGTAACAGTATCAATGTCAAAATGCAAAAGAGGGTCTGTATCAGCAATCTCTGTGAGGGCATTTAACAGGGCTTCCCTTTGCTCCGGCTTTTGCGGCTCTACCGTTGTCCGAAGTAATGGCATGGGATTATCAATCCGTGTTTTGTGAGGCAGGAGTTTTTCATTTCCCAGAATGTCGTTCAGTTTCAAAGTATCATCAGCTAAAATAACAATTTCTCCCGGACAGGCATGGTCAACCGGGACGATTTCACCATTTGACGGAATACACATTTCTGTAATCTTTATTTTTTCCTTTTTTGACAGCAGCAGGGTATCCCGTAAATGGAGCGTCCCATGATACAGGCGTAAATAAGAAAGCCGTTTTTTCCGCTCTGTATACTCAACCTTAAAAACATATCCACATAATTCAGACTGAATATCGTCTGTTTCTGTAATGAAAGTTTCTGTAATCGCTTCAATCAGTTTTTCTGTTCCTAAATTGTCTTTTGCACTCCCATGATAAACAGGAAACAAAGAGCAGCATCTGGTTCTTTTGCACTTTTCATATTGTAATTCCTGTATATCCAAAGAATCCTCTGCAACATATCGTTCTAATAGTTCATCGCTTCCGGAAATAATCATATCCCATTTGTCCAAATCAGAAATATCGGTCATGGTTATCTTTGGCGACAGGGAAACCTCCTGCATGACAATCATATCACTGGTAAGTTTATCTTTAATGCTTTGGTAAACACGCCGCAGGTCGATCCCATTTTGGTCTATCTTATTTATAAAGATAATTGTCGGAATGTCCATTTTCTGAAGCGCATGGAATAATATACGGGTTTGTGCCTGTACGCCGTCTTTTGCCGAAATGACTAAAACAGCTCCGTCAAGGACAGATAAAGAGCGGTATGCTTCGGTTAAAAAATCCATATGACCGGGAGTGTCCACGATATTGATTTTATAATCATTCCAGCAAAAAGAAGTAACCGCTGTCTGAATGGTAATTCCGCGCTGCCGTTCCAAAATCATAGTGTCTGTTCTTGTAGTTCCTTTATCCACGTTTCCTTGTTCCGCAATCGCTCCACTGGTGTACAGCAGGCTTTCCGTCAATGTTGTTTTTCCTGCGTCTACATGGGCGAGAATTCCAATATTGATTATTTTCATGTGATTGTCCTCCTTTTACAGCCCCAAAAGGGCATAAAAATCCCCAGCAGTAAAATACTTTTACCACTGGGGATTATAATTTGCGGACATACACATATACAGCATACACCTGTTTGTGATTGCTGTTTTTCGGATATGTCAAAATTGATAAGGCAAAAGTATTCTTAAATTGGGTACAAAAAACCAAGCCCCCACAAAAGGGACTATCATAATCCTTTGTTCCCACTATTTGATTATAGTTTTATTTAAGAATACCTTGCCGCATATTTTTTACTCCTTTTTTGGAATGATGCTATTATATCACATTAGTTTTAGGAAAGAAAGTACCTAAAAGAAATTTTTCTTCCCCTTATATGTAACAATCATACCGACTTTCTGGCGTTCAGAATGGTTTCTGCTGTCTGCTGTGGTGTTTGGTTGGAATTGTCCAGCCAAAAGCCGATCCGTGGTGTTGTCTGCATAAATGTATCGTATAAGGTTTCAACCGTAAAGCCGGAATAGCCTGTTTTCTCCCTGTATCGTTCCCTTCCTTTTATTGTTTCCACATCTGGACAAAGAACGACAACCTCAACAGGGTATTTATGCGGCACAAAAAATATGTACATGTAACTAATTCAACACATTTATAATTTGAATAGGGACATTATAGCATTTACTAAATACAAATTCAATGTATACGGAAATAAAGATATAAGGAGTGGGAAGGATTCCGCCGTAGTCGGCATTGTAGGAAAATCCAAAAGTTTAGATTTTCCCACAATGCTTATCTTTTGGTCTTTGGTTCGGAATAGTGTAGTGCTGGCGGTCTATCTCTTGTTTTCGGTTGCTTGCTTCCTTACCGTACATGAGCATTCGCCGCTGGATTGTCGTTACCGTAACCCTCTAAGAGATTGACAAGGCCCCAAATCCCAAGACCCGCGCCCAGCGCGATTACAAGCATTTGCAGTACGTTTACCGCTTCGCTGAAAAATTCCATGTATTAAATCATCCTTTCCTGAAATAGAAAAGGGGCCGTGATCTTCACGGCCCCATGTCGTACAGGTCAAACACCGTATCAGGCTTGACCCTTAACCTTGTACTTAAAAACTTCTCAATGCTAAATGTGTTTTTCTTGTCGTAATCGGACAGGTATTTGTAATTTGTGTGCTTCGTAATATCGTACTTATCCGAAAAAAACGGACGTACCCCGCGCACTTGTAAAATACATTTTCCACCGTCCATAACGGCAATCTCGTCTTTGCTCATCAACTCCTTTCCGACTTTAGAATAATTAAGCCCATGCGTGATCTCGCGCCCCCGGTTTTCCGTTTCATTGAGCAAGTCAACAGTCTCACGGCCTAGTGCTTCGTTTAAGTCCTTTATCGTGGACGGTTCCCGCCCGCCTAAAAATAGGGTGCTGTCCATGCTCGCAATAATCGTTTCCGCATTGTCTTTGTAGGTTGACTTACATTGCGAATAGGCTTGATAGATCGGGCAAATACTGATTTCCCGCGATCTTACGACGCTTACCAGCCTTTCAAGCTGGTTTATTTTGCCAATGTTCCCGGCCTCGTCGATCAAGCACCGCACATGAACCGGGAGCCGCCCGCCGTATATATCGTCTGCCTTTTCACATAACAAATTAAAAAGCTGGGAAAAGATAAGAGCCGCCAAAAATGAAAACGTCCCGTCCGTATCGGACAGGATAATAAACAGGGCGGTCTTTGCGTCTCCCAGCGTGTCAAGCTCCAATTCGTCGTAGGCCATGATCTCGCGTAGCTCCGCAATGTCAAAAGGGGACAGCCGCGCACCGCATGATACAAGAATTGATTTTGCGGTTTTTCCTGCGGCGAGCTTATACTTCTTGTACTGTCGTACCGCGAAATGTTCCGGGGCTTTTTCTTCCAGCCGATCAAACATCAAATCAACCGCATTTTTAAAATTCTCGTCGTCCTCGCGCACCTCGGAAGCGTCGATCATTTCAAGCAGGGTAATCATATTTTGTTCTTCCACCGGGGCTTCGTAATGGATATATCCGATCAACGCCGTGTAATATAATCGCTCGGCCTTAATCCAAAAATCCTCGCCCGCTTTTTCTCCCTCGCCTTTGGTGTTCTCAATGATCGTATTAACCAGCTTCAAAATATCTTTTTCGCTGTGAATGTAGGCAAACGGGTTATAGTGCATGGATTTTGAAAAATTGATCGTATTAAAAATCTTGATACGGTACCCGGCCCGTTCAAGCAGCTTGCCACATTCCAAAATCACAGTACCTTTGCTATCTGTCACGACATAACTTGAATGTAGCTGCATAAGCTGGGGTTTTAGGAAAAAGCGCGTTTTCCCGCTCCCGCTCCCGCCGTACACAATGACATTTTTCGACCGCGCATACTTCGGGTTTTTGGGGCGACTGTTCATGGTTAGCCCCTCGGTCTGCGTCAATATGACGTTGTTCCGTGGGTCTTTGTCCATAAACGGTTTAATATCTGCCGGGGTTCCCCAACGGGCCGAACCGTATTCCTCGCCTTTGCGGTACTTTTTCGCGTTCTTACTTTTGAGATAGACCGCAAGCAGCATGACCGCCGAAACGATCACCGCAAACAATAAATCATTGCCGTGCGGACTGATTACCGGGAAATCAAAAAGGTGCGGTAAATTCCGCACCGTGTTTGAAAGTTTGACTGCACCCGTCCCGGCTGACAACCGATAGACCATTCCCAGCTTATCCGCAATCCAAAATATAAGGCCAAACGGGATAAGCAGCAAAAGCCGTTTTTTCAGTTCAGGGGTAATCTTCATCGGTCAATCCCTCTATCCTTTTTCAAAACCTTGTTTCTTGTGAACGTCTTAACCTGTTCTTTGAATTTCCGTAGCTGCTCCCGGATAGAGGGCCGCTCCTGCTTCTTTAGCTTCCGGGCGGTAAACTCCCGGAAAGCCGCTTGCAAGGAATCAGCGTCTTTTCCCTTGAAAAACACCAACCAGCGGGGCGGGTCAACGGATTTATCCTTTTTCAACGCATAATCGACTTTATATTTCCGGGCATAGCGGTCAAACGCCTTTATATTTTTGTCCGTGATTTCAATATCTGAAATATTCCCGTTTGCCGATTCTTTGAGTTTCTTTAGGCTCTGTTTCCCTTTATATTCCTGCATCGGCCCTCGCACCTTATCTGCCTTTGATACTCGGTTATTCTGTTGGTATTGCTGGATTGCGCTTCTCAAAAGGTTAGCGGTCATTTGTTCGCCCCGGATAATAAACGCAATCGTTTTTTCTGTTACGGATTCTTGCAATCGTCATCACCGCCGCCCGTGTCCGCTTGCTCCTGCTGGGCCTTTCCCAGCGATTCAATGCACATAATCATACTTCATCACTCCTTTACAAATATAGATCGTGGTTGACCTCGGCCCGATAAAAGCTATCTATCGTCGCCGGGGCGTTAAATATAGCCGTCAAAAGATAGCCCTTAATATTCCTGATCTTGGTGGTGTTGTTCTTCATGCAGTTCAAGACGTATTCCAAATGCGAAAATCTAAGCTGCATAAACCGTTCCTTTACCAACTCGGCGGGCTTTTCTTCCCCGGCAATCCGTATGTGGTCTTTCTTGCTGCATATCGTTTCAGTCATAAGCTCCACGATCTCGTTTACCTGTTCCGGGCCGTATCGCTCGCATAAAGTGTCATATTCGATATTTGAACAAAGCTGCGCCCGGCATTTTTCAATCGTTTCGATCTCGTCCGTAGGATTGATAGATTGATCTTTCTTTGATTCATCATTTCTTAATTCTTGTATAATTGATTTCTTAGTATTTGATTGTGTGGGATTTTCCAGTATTGGTTTTCCCAATGCTGGATTTTCCTGCACTGGATTTTCCAAGACTGGATTTTCCCGTTTAGGCTGGGGCCGCTCTAATATCGTATATTCCGTAACTGTTAGCTGCCCCTGCGCGTTCCTGATACGGCGGCGAATAACATACCCGTTGCGCTCCAACTCCCGCACCGTGGCCCTGATCGCGTCCACACCGTCGCGGCATATAGCGGCAAGGCCCCGTGTCGTATAATCCCAGCTATCGGGCAATGACAGCATGAGGGACAAAAGGCCCTTTGCTTTGAGGGATAGGGCCGTGTCCCTCAAATGGTAGTTTGCCATAACGGTGTAGTCCCGTGTCCGTTCGACCCGGTATACTGCCAATTTATCAACTCCTTCCAACAAAAAAGAGCGTTTCAGCCGAAACGCTCTTTTGAAATGTTATTAAATGATTACCGCCGATACCTTTTACTGTGGTTTTTTGACATATCAATAATATGCCAAATTAGCAAGGCCGCAAAAGCTATCCACGCAATTATGCAGCCAACACCGGGTTTGAACACGTCAATAACAAAACCAATCAAAAAAGGAATAGCCCATATCATCATCCGTTTTCCATAGTCTTTACACATTCTAATTTCATCAAAGGCCATTTTTTCTTTTTCATTTTTGCTGTTATATCCTGCAATAAACTTACTGGCCTTTCCTTTGGAATGGTAAAATGCAAATCCAACAAAAAACATAATAGCCGCCATTCCAAAATCAAAAATGATGAAATAATAATCCACGGTATTACCTCCCCGGTATCATAGCCATATTATAACATTTCTCACCGGGGAGAGGTCATTTTCGCCCCAAGCCTAAAATATATTTTTTTTGCGGCCCACAATCCAAATTGCAAGCGCACCGCCGCCGATCACCGCAAGCAGGATATATAGCAGAATATTAGTGTCGTCGCCTGTCTTTGGCGGGTTCCCTGCTTGCCGGGGTAGTTCCTCCGGGTTCTCTGGCTCCGCTGGCGGTATCTTCTCATTTATGACCGCTATTTCCACCGTTTCGCCGTCGTGGATAGGAGAGAATTTATATTCCACTTCGTTAAGCTGGTAGCTTTCGTCCGGGGGCTGCAATTCCTTGATGTAATAATGCGCGTAAGGTAGGCCCGTGATCGTATATTCCCCGTTTTCCGTGATCGTAAATTCTTGAATCAGTTTTCCGCCGCTTCCTTTGAGGGACGTTTCCGGGGTTGGTGCGTTGGTCGGCTCCGCTGTCCCGCTCGCCGTAGGCTCGGCTTCGGGTTGCTCGGTTGTGTCCTCGATCTTAAAAAGACCAAACACCGCGCCGTTAAGCCTGTTGTCCGCTTCGTCCGTTTTGATGATCTTAACATTCCCATGTAGCAGGATATTTTCAAAATTTGCCGCTACCATTCCGCTGTGCGTCACTTCGACGGTTTGACTTCCCGGTTCAATATATCCTGCCGTGCGTTCATTGCGTACCTCGGTTATTTTGTAGCGGCCCGCGAGAAGCACCGGGATTTTGATTTCGCCTTTTTCGTCCGTTTCAAAAACGCTCTCATAGGGTACGCCCGTAAGTGATACGCCCGTGATCTTGAACGATATGCCCTCGATCTTGCCGTCCTCGGCGGCCTTTGTAATCTTAATGCTGCCGTGCATTAAATCATTCGGGATAGGGTCGCCGTCATTAACCGCGATTTCTACCGTAGGTGTTTCCATGCCCGCATAATCAAAAGCAAAATCATACTCCAAACCGTTCAGTACATAGCCTTTGCCCGCCTGTAATTCTTTGATATACCACTTATAGCCGCAAGGTAAATCCGTGTTGATCGTGGCGGCCCCGTTTTCGTCCAGTTTAATCACTTCTAAAAGCGCATCTTTGGGAAGCAATACCGCGCCGTCCGTACCTGTGATTTCGTCCCGGCTGAATAGCCCTAGCTTAATATCCGGGTAAGGGTCATAAGTCTGGTTCAGTGTGGTTTCGCACTCTTTTTTCAGTGTAATAACCGCCTTTTGCCGCGCGTTTATGGTTTCCGCTTTTGTCGCTACAATCTGCGTATCCTGATCTTCATAGGTGATCTCAAACGGTATCGGGGTAGGGTCAAGCACCAGCGGGGCCGGGACGGATTTTTCAATAAGCTGGTAGCTGCCGATATATAACAGGTTGTTTGACGTGGCCCGTCCATCCGCGCCCGTCGTGATCGTGTCCAGTACGTCCCCAGCGTTTGCCCTTGTCGTACCGTCCGGGGTCACAATATCCGTCACCGCAACAACGTCATACACCGTACCGGGAATCCCTGTAAGGGAATAAACCGGGTTATATACCGTGCCGTATTCCTCGTCCTCGGTTTCTGCGAAACCCGTTAGGCTTTCACCTTGTTTTAAAACTGTGATCGTGCCTTTCACGGGTTCGTTATGACTTTCTACTTCCAAAACTGCGGCGTGGTTTTCTGCTGTGATCGTAAAGGGTATGGGGTCGGGACTAATCGTGTATCCGTGGGGGGCTTCGACCTCGTAAAGCTCAAAATCACCGGGCCGCAAGGGTTCGGGTAAAACTAAGGAACCGTCAAAGGCCGTCGTGAATGTGTCAATCTCCGTCGGTGTCGGATAGTTGATTTTCTGGACGACCCAATTATCCGTACCATCCATGATTTTAAATTTCGTTTCAGCCTGTACGGGTTGCCCCGTCTCTGCGTCCCGTTTAATGATTTTAACCTCGCTGTTGTAGGCTTCATCTTCCAAAATGTAACGGTATATTTTGCCCTGCGTCGTGATCTCGATTTCAAACGGGTCTATCAGCTTATACCCTGCGTTTGCGTCGCTGGGGATTTCTTCACACAAGTACCGCCCGTAGTTCAGCATGGGCGTGATCGCATAACCGTTTTCGTCGGTCTTGACCCTGCAAATCTCTTTCCCCGTGGAAACAAGGGACAACTTAAATTCGACGTTTGGAAGCGGCTGCTTTATACCGCCGTCGTCGCTGTCCCCGGTAAGCGGAACGTCCGCAAATTTTACAAAAGCCGCCTGTCCCTTGATAACCGTATCAGTCACGCCCACATCGGCCCGTCCGATCTCAATCGTTTGGCCCGCAAAGTTCGGCGTTACCGTGTAGGGGCTTGAATTGAGATTATACCCGGTCGGCGGCTTTTTCTCCACGACTTTGACCGTTTGCAGGGGAATTAGTTTACTGGTGGCCGTGCGCCCGTTGGCAACAATGTAATCTATAAGCTGTCCCGCGCTATCGTATAGGGCATATTCCGCGCCGTCAAGCGTAGCGTCCGTGTCCTTGGGGGTTCCCGTTTCTGCGTCCGATTTAGTCACAACAATATTAAATTTCTTTAAGACGTTGGAAAATGTGACGCTGCTTGTTTGTCCCGGCAATACTCGGACGGTTTGCGCGGCGGGCTGCACATAGCGGTTAGCCGTGCCAACTTCGGCAACGGTATAATTCAAATTTGCTAAAAGGCCCTCGGTCGTAATTGTACCGTCATTCGCGGTCGTGACTGTCCGATCAACACCATTCCCGGTAATGCGAAACTGCATACCAGCGATCGCTCCGTCCTCGGAACGCTTCACAACTCGAATATTTCCGACCTTTTCCGTCTTTAGCTTAAAGGATGAAGTTACGGACATGGTTTCGCCGCCCTCTGACACCGGGGAAAGCGAAACAAGGTTTTGGTATTTATTGTGAATCCAATACTCAGGGCTTCCGTTTATGATCGTGGGAAATTCGTCTGTTGGAAGCTCCTTTGTCGCCGTGGCTTCCACATTGTCAAACATATTTGCTGTGGAAATATGCAGCGTGTTTCCGCTACGTGTGAAGGTCACGCCACTTGCAGAAAAATCATAATACCGCAACGCTCCGTTCGCGTCGTTGATCGTCGTTTCAAACCGCTTGTTTATCGGGTTATATTTCAACTCTATTTCGTTTCCGTCAAAGCTGGGCTTAGTGTCGTAATTTTCGACATTGCTTTTCAGATCGTCATAAATGCCCCGTGCTGTCGGGTTACAACCTAAAAGGGCATCAATAATCCTTTCTTCGTTTGGGTCGTCGATCTGGCTTGACGCAATAATCCAAATAAGGCCCTGTGTCGCCATTGCGTTATCCAACCAATCGCCGCCGTAAAGCGCGCCCGTATGGTCGTTATATCCTAAAACCAGCGTTCGCCGTATAAGCTCCTTTTGCCAATCCGCAAGGTCGTCATAATCTGCCGTACATTCGTATTTACTGCCTTGCGCGACCGTTACGCCATATTGTAGGCAATACGCTATTTTTGTATCGCCCGCATTGGTCGTCATATGGAATGTAGACCATTCCTTATAATATCCGTCCGTCACGTTAAACGGGGGCGGGAAGCTGGGGCCGAACGTATATTCATACTGGCTATGGTGCGTGTAGTGGAATGTTGCCCCGCTGTCCAGCGCAAAAGCCGAAAGCGGAAACGCCACGATCACCATTACCAGCATAATGATAAACGCAATTATCCTTTTTCCTTTTTTCATTGATTTTATTCCTTTCGTTTTTGGGTAAAAAAAAGACACCTGTAAAAAACAGGTGCCGGGAGAGATGTAGGCTATGCGGTTTCCTCGTTGCGTAATTCCTGTATTACTTCGCCAAAATCTGCAAGAAATGAGAATATAAAGTATTCCAGTGCTTGCGGGTGGGAAGCTATCGGGACGGCTTCATCTGAAAACCGCAACCCCGTAAGACCGTATAAAGCGCGTATGAGGTTAAAAAGCCGCTTCCGGTCTTTGTCCGTGTCCATATCTAAAAATACATGAGTTAGGCGGTTGATTGTGTCCATATCGCCGTTGGTGAATATCCAAACTGTTTCAGCAAATGGCGGGGTAATCGCCCCGGAAACAAGGTTGATCTTGTCCTTGTTGATCTCGCCTGATGGGGTGATTAGACCTTTTTCAATAAAAGTTTTGGTTTGTTTTTGCATTTTTAATATTCCTTTCGTTTTTATTTATTTCAACGAATTACAACGAATGCCATAATTCGTGATTTATTGAGTATTATGCGGGTTTGTGGTAGTATGAAATAAATTATTTAATTTACTTTTGATATTTGACAGGTGGGACATGGGAAAGCAATATGACGATTTTTTATCCAAAGACAATTTCCTTTTAGCCTATGCGCGCGTAAAAACCGCGCCGCGAAATGATTATAAGGAATTTTATTATAGGGATTTCGATGCTTTTGAATACTTTTTAGACGATAATATAGCGCAACTTATACACGAAATAAAAGAGGGTATCTTTGCACCAACAGATTGTGAAAAATACTATATGCCGAAAAAAAACAATCTTGCAAGACCTATTACATTATTATCGTTGACTGATTTGATAGTGTATCAAGCTATCAGCAATATTATCGCCGATAAAGTGTTTAATAAGTTGTCTAAGTATTTTAACGTTCACATTTATGGGAACATTTTTAAAACTTCTAACGATCCCGAACCAATCTTCTTTTTCCAGAAATGGAAAGACCAATGGAAAAGATACAATAATCAAAAACGGATATTTTATAAAAACGGATATGAATTTAGTGCAGATTTTGATATTGCCTCATATTATGATACCATTGACCATAGTATTCTGTTTGAAATTCTGAAAGAATTCAACATAGATAATCAAATTATTTCTTTGCTCAATACTTGTCTAAAGGCTTGGACAACAACTTCATCTGCTAAAATTTATTTTACAAAAAGTTGTGGTATACCGCAGGGGCCTATTAGCTCATCATTTTTCGCAGAATTATACCTTTATAAATTGGATGAAGAGATGCGTCGAATGGCTAACGTTAAATATTTTCGTTATGCAGACGACATCAGTATAATGAGTAGGACAGAACAAGAATGTAAAAAATCTATAGTTTATTTAGATTTATTAGCTCGTGATCTTTCGCTAATTCCGCAATCAGAAAAGATAGGCGTTGAACATATTGTGGATATAGATAAATTTTTAAACAGGCAATTATTGCGTTTTTCAAAAATAGTAAACGAACATCGCAAAAGTGGAAAATTGAAGTCCAAGACCCATAAACAGTTAAAACAAAAGATCAAACAATGCCTTACCGAACGTTCTATAGATAAAACCCTTTTTAGATTCTCGCTTTATAAATTAAATAAAGACGATGAACTTAAAAATTTGTTGCTTAAAAATTTAGATTTATGCGAATGGTTTTATGCTGGTATAATTTATTACTTTAATAAGTACTATCCCGGAGATAAGGATTTTATGCAACAAATTTCTTCATACTTACTAGGGGATACAGTCCTTTTTCAGTATAATAAGTCTTTACTATTTAAATCATATGATCATTTGCCATATAATGAGGAAATTTTTAGGACTAATTTCAAAAATGAACAACGGTTTTGGATTGTGCAATATCACTTAGTTTTATGGTTGACCAAATGCAATAAGCAACAACTAGCCGTTGAAACTTATGATGGAAATAATTATTATGTTATGCGAGAAATTGACTATATTAAATCGACATTACAGACAGATCAAGATGCAAAAAAGATATTTTTAGAAGCATTGATTTCTGATGAAAACATACTAATATCATTACACGGTTTGTATTTGTGGTTCCATTTTTTCAATAGCAATCCAGTATGCGAACCTAAAAATGGGTTTAGTAAAAGGATTCTAAAACATATTGAGGCAGATTATTTCTGCCA
This sequence comes from Christensenella hongkongensis, assembly GCF_000981035.1. Taxonomy (GTDB): domain Bacteria; phylum Bacillota; class Clostridia; order Christensenellales; family Christensenellaceae; genus Christensenella; species Christensenella hongkongensis. Next base: position 26,791 of record NZ_LAYJ01000061.1, on the reverse strand, counting down.
TACAATGAATATGGAGTATGGCCTTTCAGTACCAAGCACACTATTAAATATTTTAAATAAAGATAACCGCAGATTTAATGAGTTAAAGGAAGAACTTAGATGCTTTTTGGTAAATAGAACAATTAACCCCAGTATATCGTTAATGGCATTAGATTTAATGCACAATATTTTATTTGATATTATTGTGGAAAATGAAAGCTTAACTCCAAGTGATTTTGGAGCAGGCTTAGGTCAGTTAACAACTTTATTGCCTATAACACAACAAATATTCAAATGTATACACGAAATGCGCAACCAAAAAACATGGGCACACTATAAAGATAAAAATGGGAATCCGCGGGTTAAAATTTCATCAAGAGAGTATAAACAATTATTGGAAGATAATAATTTAAAAGATGCGTATAATGAAATTTTTGGCTACTACGATTGAGAATTTGCTATTCTTTGCTTATGCGTAATTAGCAAAAGAGGAAAGGATATACTATATGTATATTGAATCAATGGATATTATAATTTTAACTTGTTTTTTCCTTATTCCGGGCTTCATTATTACCGGAATTATGAATAGTCTTTCGCCGCATAAAGCAGAAAGCGATGGAAAAAGTTTCCTGCGGTTTTTATTGTATAGTGTTTTAGACTGCGGTGTATGGTCTTGGCTTTATGTTATTCTGTGGACTTCAAATCTATATACAAATAATACTGCTTTGTTTTGGTTCCTATGTGCGATGATTACCGTTATAGGAGCAGCTATTATCGGAACAATAATCGGTTTAATTACAAAAAAAGCACTTGTAATGAAGTTCTTTTCTTTGTTTAGAATCGATATATCACATCCCATACCTGCATCGTGGGATTATAAATTTTCAAATATTTCAGATTATAGATATGTTATAATAACTTTAAATGATGGAAGTACTGTAGCAGGTCTATTTAGTTCAAAATCGTTTGCTTCTTCCGATTGTGATGAAAGAGATATTTATCTAGAAAAAACCTATATTATTGACGATGATAGCAAATGGAATGAATCTAAATGTACAGATGGGATGCTTATTTTAGCATCTTCAATAAGGACTATAGAATTTTTCAAATGAAAGGAGAAAATTATGAAAAGACAAGATGAAGGATATCAGCCAAAAAAATCTAATTATGGATATCAACCGTCCAAGAAAGAAGACAGAGGATATCAGCCTCCTCAAGCACCCTCACCGACACCCCCGCCGCCAAATACTGATTCAAGTATCAAGAAGAAATCAAATGAGTGAGCAGTTGTTATTCCTAAAATTGTTACCGTGTTGCCCTTTTGTTGCCCGGACGAACAAAGTAACAATATAAAAACTAATAACGTTTTGTGCAAAGTTATTCAAGAATCTTTTTAGAACGGGGTTTTGGTGAAACAAGATATGGCAAGTTATACGAAGTTATGGGAGCTTATTTTGAAAAAATTCCCCTCGAAATGCGTTTGCTGGAAACGGCACGTGGGTTCGAATCCCACCCTCTCCGCCACGCATGAAATGCGAAAATCCACCGAGCCGCAAGGCGACCGTGGATTTTTTGCAGTTCAGCGGTTCTTTTTGCGAAGCAAAACAGAACTTCCTTAATATTTCTTTTGATGAAAAGATGAGAACCCGCGCAGGCTCATGTAAGCGCGAGTGTTAGGTAAAATAAAAGCGCGGGTTTTCCGCGCTTCTCATTTAGCCTTTCTTATTTTGCTTCTCCTGATTTTTGTGATACTCTTCAAAAATATCTATTGTAGCCTGTAAGGTAACTTTATCTGCTGATGAAATTATTTTGTATAAAGCGGTTATGTATTCAGGGTCTAACTTTTCTGTTATCACTTGCATCAACGCTGTTCCTGATTTATATTCACTATAATCCAATTTGAAAAAATCCTCTAACGTTATTCCGAAAAAATGGCATATATCATTCAAAGTATCTACTTTAGGTATGCGTTTTTCACGGATTATAGAGGACAAAACATTTCCAGAATGGCCCGACAACTGACCAATAGTTTTCATACTCTTTGTACTACTGGATTCGATAAGTTGCTTTACACGATTTATTAAAAATTCTTGTACTTCTTCTTTGTTTCTCATATTTCAAGTATAAAATGAAAAAATTACCATAAGACCTATTTATATGTCTAATTTATGCTTGTTTGGATTCGTTTATATGCTATAATAATTACAGAACCCACTCTCAACGGCGTAAAAGGTGTAGGCTTGTTTACCCATACACAACCATACTCCAAACCCCACTCTTTAAATTCAGTCTACACCTTATTGCGCTATCGTTGGGTTAAATCAAGCGGTTTGCAACAAAATTTAATGCAATTTTGTTGATAAATCCAGTGGTATATGTAGGGGATATACCGGGCGCACGGGGAACGGGATATAAGAGAGCCTATATCCGTTTCTCCGGTCACGCCACATACATTGAAAAAAGCATACAAAAAAAGCGGATTGAAAACCCGCTAAATTCATTCCCTGTTACTTTTTTGATTTTCGTGCATTAAGCTGCTTGGCAAGACTAAGCAAGGTCAAGATATTTTGTTCATCCAAGTCTTTTTCTTCTTCAATCAGTTCATTTAGCAAAACGGGATATTCAATCCCGTCATCGAAAAAATCTTTTAGCGTGATACCAAAATATTCACAAATATAATGTAGCATAGGAATAGACGGCAGAGCCTTTTTGTTTTCAATGCGGTTAATATAACCAATGCTTTGACCCAGCTCTAAACTCATTTCCCTTTGCGATACATCTTTTTTCATTCTTAAACGCGCGATACGCTCACTTATATAATCAAAATCCATATATAGCCACCTTTATTCTATTATAGGTGATTACACAGGCCCTATATTCGATTTTAATTGATTGATTATGTAAATTCGAATATTATAAATTGATTTTTATAACGTTTTGAATATTACTAATTTACGTTTTTTAGAATTTGAAAAATATAATGTCGTAATGCACAGCATGAAAGGGGGCGCAAAATGACATTAGAAAAAAAATTTTGTTCCTTTATTGATAATTTAGTTGACGGCGATTACGAGCACAATCATTCTTTTTTCAGGAAAACGGTTGACGCTTTACGTCTCGAAATTTTGTATCTTTACAGCATTGGCGTAAGCGTTTATACCCTCATGGATAATTCCGAAGTCAACTTGTATTTTCTGCAAATTCTTGAAAACACTTTATATGACCTTGATTTAGACAAGCCGATGTTATACCTGTTTTCACCTTGCAGGGATTATGTATGGGACAAATCGCATGAATCAAAAGCCGTCAAGCTGCTTGTTGATGAAGTGGTGTATATCAGGAAAAGGGCAACGACCGACCCCGCAATTTTTGAAATGCTATACAGGGCGGTTATAAACAATTCTGATATTCTCCTGCTCATGGACAAAGACCGTGAATCTAAATATTACAAATATGCGGTAAAGGCTGGAAAAGAAATACATCTACTAAACCCGGTGGAAATGGAATTTACGATTGGAAATGCGCTGAAAACGCGCGGAACACGTAATTTACGAAAAGCGATCTTTGCGAAAAGCGATATTGAACGTGAATACTTGGAACAGAAAAAGAGAGTTGAGTTTTTAGAGAAACAGGCATATTTAAAGACAATGCAAACCCTTTTACGCCCCAATACAAAAGAAGCGAATAATAAATTGCTAAAACAATATGCTCTGGAAGCCAACAAATTAAATGAAGAATGTGATTTGCTTGAAAGCATCCTCAATCTAAACGACGACGCGATCAATCAGCATTACTGGAATTGGAAAAGGAAGGACAATCTTTTGAACGACATTTTATCAACAGAAATGTATAACGGCGGGCGGGAAAAGGTAAAAAACGCGAAAATTGATGCAGCCCAATATTGGAAAATTCTGAAACAGGCTATTTTTGCGGTTCAAAGACAATCGAAAAGATGATTAAGCAGAGCATTTAAACTTGAATGATTGAAGTTATTTTTAGGAGTATATTATTATGGAATTGATAAAAGATTTGAGTTTCGCCAAATACAAAAATAAAGTAACAGGGATATGGTGTTGTGATATTAAAGAAAAAGGTCAGAATTTAAAAAATAATCTTACTAAACAAATGGAAATGGCATTAACAGAGGAACGCAAAACCTTTGTATTGCCTTTTTTGGGGTATGGGAATACTTTTGCTATGGAAATCGCATTAGAATTTAAAAAAACTTATTACACAGGTTTAATAGGGATATTACCTTATCAACAATTTGTTTGCCAACATACCAATGACGGTGATTTTTGGTTTGACGCATATAATAATATGGATTGGTGTCATATTGTTGACAATGAGCCTTGTAAAAACGCCGAAGAAACATATAAAAAATGTGCGTCGGGAATGCAGAAAGTATGCAAACACCTTATAGTTGGATATGCACCTTATCCCGATATGCTTACGTTTGAATGGCTTATGGACTTGTCTAAAAGCTGGGATCATCATGTAAAAATAGTTTCTGCCTTGTGAGGTTGAAAATAGTCATTTACATATCATACTCATTGTGATAGGTTATACTTAAAGGGTGGTAATTGCCATGAAAAGCGGCATATATATAACCGAATGTGCAGAGTGCGGCGCACCTTGCCCGGACATTTTCAAAATTCCGTTGTGCCACGATTGCGCCGTCAAAAAGACGCGCAAGGAGTTTCTTAAATTCGTCGTGTTGCCTATTGTGCTTGCCCTTGTGCTTTACTGGCTGGCAACGCTTATTTTCGAGACCAGCGAACACCGGGTAGCGTACACGTTATTATTTATGGGTGTGCCTTATGGCATACGGCGTATGTTCCTTTGGATTATTCCGGTCGGTCACGGCCTTGCCGGGACAGTCGGTATATTCGCCCTCAATATCATTGTCGGGGCTGTGATCGGCGTGGTGGTTCTCGCCTATCAGCTAATAAAGGCGGTCGTCTACATCGTCAAGACGATCATTGCCGCCGTTAAGATCGCGGGCTACAAAAAGATCGAACTTATGGAAGTTTAACATACCCCCAATCAAAAAGAGCGTGACAGCCGCGAAAAATCGCAAGCTGCCATGCTCTTTTTTATATATTTACAAACACATTGACAAATATCAATGTAAAGTATATATTATATATAGATATTTATGAATATGAGGAATGAAATGAAAAGAAACTATTCAGAATATGCCAATACTTTAAAAGCGATTGCAGAGCCAACTCGCTTACAGATTGTCGATATGCTTTCTTGTGGTGAGTTATGTGCGTGCATCATTCTTGAAAAGTTTAATATCACGCAACCAACCCTTTCCCATCATATGAAAGTGTTATGTGATAGTGGGATTGTTATTCCGCGAAAAGACGGAAAATGGACACATTATTCTTTAAACGGACAACGTCTAAATGAAATTCGCGATTTTATGAATCTGTTAACAGTTACAACGAAAGATTGTATTTGCAACGAATAATTTTTTTGCATTATATATAGATTCCTATCTATATAAAGGAGTGTGTTATGGAAACAAAAACAAATCAAGAAATCGGATTTTTTGAAAAATACCTTACGTTGTGGGTTGTGATCTGTATGATTGCAGGAGTTTTGATTAGTCAATTTCTTCCACAGTTCCCAGCATTTTTAAATCAATTTGAATACGCTAACGTATCTGTTCCGATAGCGATACTAATTTGGATCATGATTTATCCAATGATGATGAAAGTTGATTTTCAAAGCATAAGGAATGTAGGTAAAAATCCAAAAGGACTATTTGTAACATGGATTACAAATTGGCTGATTAAACCGTTTACTATGTTTGGTATCGCCGCCCTGTTTTTCTATATCGTATTTAAAGACCTTATGCCCCCGGAACTTGCAAAGGATTATCTTGCCGGGGCCGTACTATTGGGAGCTGCTCCTTGTACGGCAATGGTATTCGTATGGAGCACACTCACAAAAGGAAATCCTGCTTATACTGTGGTACAGGTGGCAACAAACGATCTAATTATCCTTTTTGCATTTGTGCCGATTGTAAAATTTCTGCTTGGTGTAAGTAATGTTGTAGTTCCGTGGGACACGCTATTTTTATCGGTTCTGCTGTTTGTGGTGATACCGCTCACAGCGGGGATTCTCACACGAATATTGATGATAAAGAAAAAAGGTGCTGATTATTTCAACCAAAAATTTGTACCAAAATTCAATAACGTAACAGTTATTGGCCTGCTCCTTACGCTTGTTATACTTTTTTCCTTTCAAGGGCAGACCATTCTTGCATACCCAGTACATATTCTGTTGATCGCTGTTCCGCTTATTATTCAAACGTTCCTGATCTTTTTTATCGCCTACTTTGCCTGCAAGCTGTTAAAGCTATCATTTGATATAGCGGCTCCTGCCGGAATGATTGGAGCTTCAAACTTTTTTGAACTGGCAGTTGCAGTTGCAATCGCACTTTTTGGGGCAAATTCCCCTGTCGCACTTGCAACAACCGTCGGCGTTCTAGTGGAAGTTCCTATAATGCTAACACTTGTTAAGATTGCAAATAAAACACAACGATGGTTTCCCGCCATCAATTCTGTTTATGAAAAAAATTAAAGGAGAATCAAAAATGAATAACATGAAAGATGAAATCAAAAAATACTACGGTGGTATTGCAAGCAGCGTTACAACTGGTACTGGTGAAGCTCCTAGTTGCTGTTGTAAGCCCCAAAAAAGTCAAATATTATACGATGATGAATATCTGGATGATTTACCCGAAGAAGCATTGAAAGCTTCTATCGGTTGCGCAAACCCAATCTTTTTAGCTAATATTCAACCGGGCGAGACCGTACTTGATCTTGGAAGCGGCGGTGGAATTGATGTTTTAATTTCTGCGAAATATGCTGGCGAAACGGGCAAAGTTTATGGCCTTGATATGACAGATGAAATGCTGGAATTGGCAAATGAGAATAAAATAAAAAGCGGTAAAAAGAACATCGAATTTATTAAGGGTTATATTGAGGATATACCACTTGAGGATAACACCGTAGATGTTGTCACTTCAAATTGTGTTATCAATTTGAGCGAGGACAAGAGTGCCGTTTTGCGTGAAGCCTACCGGGTAATAAAACCGGGGGGAAGAATAGCGATTGCCGATGTGATTGAATTGAAAGTAGTGCGGACTGATTTGCGCAAAAATGCCCAACTTTGGGTTGGGTGCATTGCGGGTGCGCTCTCTATTGATGAATATACGAATAAACTAAAAAATGTGGGATTCAAAAACATTGAGATTTCCGTTGTGGATTCTTATACAAAAGAATTTTTACGGGATTTTGCAAAAAATAAAGGATTGGAATTTAATTTAACTGACATTGAGGCAGAAGAACTGGATAATGCTTTTGCAAGCGCGTATGTAAAAGCCTACAAATAGAAAGAAGCGTGACAGCCGCGAAAAATCGCAAGCTGCCACGCTCTTTTTATTTGAAAAAATCGACATTCTAAACGCCTTTTTCGGGGGTTAAGGTATAAACACCTTAACCTATCGAATGCGGGCTGTAAAAACCGCATGGTTAAAGGCTTTTTTTTGCCTTACTTGTCGATGCTTTAGCCCGCTTTTCCCGTGCGAATTTTGCTTGTTGTTCCCGGCGTACCTTTCGGGCGCAAGCTCTACAATATTTTACGCTGTTTGATGATGAAAGAAACACCCCCCCACACCTTACACAATGCTTTTGCGTGTCCGGGGGCGCAAGCTCCGCACAAAGCACCTTATCAATCGGCAACACCGCTTTTTGAAACCATAAGCACAGCATTGATTGAGACGCTATTTGCGGGCATGGGACAGCTTCGCCAACGTCTAGCGCGTCGCAATTTCCTTGAAAGAAATTGCAGCACTCGGCCCGGACAAGGGCGTTTACCTGTTTCGTCTGCTGCGGGGTAAACTGTTTCATGCTTCGACCTCTAAATCATCAGCAGGGACAAGACCGGGGGCAAGCTCCAGATATTCGCTGTCTGTCAAATGCTCCAGCTTACGAATTGCCGTTCTGAAAATCTCTTTTAATTCCGGGTCGTAAACGTCCATTATGGCAGCGCGTAGATCGCGCAACAATCCCGCCCGTGTCCGAATATCGTAAATGCAAATAATGTTCGTTTCTTCTACTGTGAAATATTCCATATGATTATACCTCGCGTTCCTCGTTTTTTTGTTTGGGTTCACGTTCCGGGCGGCTCTCGGCATTCATAATCCCCTGCTTGTCCTTTTTAAGCTGCGCCCGGACAGACGGCTTTTTCTCGTTACTGCTGGCGGCATACGCCTTGTCCACATTGCTTGCCGCTGCAAGCTCAGTAATAGAGATTCGCTCCCCGGCCTTTGCCCGCTTTTCCAGTTCGTCAACCGTGGGCGTGTTGTTGATTTGTCCGTCAATCATGTTATAATTCTGCTCCGTGGACTTCTCGGCGGTTTCAATGCTATTTATCGGCTCTAAAAACTCCGGGATTTCTTTATACCCTGCAATATCAACATATAGAGCTTTTTCCGTGCCGTTTTTTCGCATAACGATCACGTCTGAAACTGAAAGCGAATGTCCTTCAAATTCCGGGGGCGGGTAAAGGTTGAATTTCATAAAAATGTCATCAGCCGTGAAATGCTTAGGTAGTTCTGCACTGTAAACCTCGTTATAATTTTTACAATCAACCGTAAGCCCTGCGTTTTTCAATTCGTCATAACTGGCAAAACGATAATAGTGCAGATTATCGCCGCCTTTAAGCTGGTAAATGGAATAGGAACCGGGGTTGTCAAGTATTCGCCCTTGTGATTGTTTTTCCGTTTCATGGGATTTTGGAGAAATGGAAAGGACATTATTTTCAGCCGTCAAACGATATTCGTCCGGGATATTGTCAAGATCGCCGTCGTATTCCTCGTAGAAGTCGTCCCCTGTCCTGCGGACATACCCACTATCTGTATATGTCCCGTATTCGTCAAGCTGTATATCCCGTCCAAATTTCTCATAGTCGAAATAACTCGCTAGGTTTCCCATATTGGAAAGGTCATAAATGCCTGATTCCTCTATCCAGTAATAGCCTAAATCTGAATCATCTTGAACACCGGGGAGAAGATCGTAATTATCAAGGTTTTCGGTGAGGTTTATAAGGTCTTTCGCACTACTGGCATAATCTCCTAATTCAATAGCAGCTTCAAATATATCCCGCTGGTAATCTTGCATATCATCTATTTTATAAGCAAGATAATTGAGTTCATCCAAGCTCTCATATTCTCCCAGTGCGCCGTGCATTCCTATGATCGGCATTTCATAATCGGTAATGAACAATTCTTCGTATTGTTCGTTTATACCAATGCGATCTAATACGTCTTTCATTTCGTCCGTAGTAGCAGGGAAACCTACCCACTCACCGATTAACACGCCCTCGTTATATTTCCCTAAATTGGTTATATATGCTTCAAAAGCGCAATTTTCTTTCAAGTGTTTTTGCTCCTTTCTTTCCGGGGGTTTGGGGGCTTGCCCCTCAACAAGCACTTTGCGCCCGACCCCGTGCAGGGTCGGGGCAAAGGACGGAAGTGTTAATACACTTCCTATGCTTGCTAAGATGCCATTTCCCGTATTTAGGCCTTTTGGGCTTTGCCTTTCTGCTCAAATTCCAGCTTGTAATTAACGTACTTGCCGCCCGTGTCCGCAAGGACGATCTGCGCGTCATACTTTTTCCCGGTCTTGACACTGTAAAGGCCCTTTGCTTTCACCCTCCCGGACTTTAAAAGCTCCGTTGCCATTCGTGGGGTAAGGCTCGTCTTTTTATCTCGGAAAAACTTGTCATTTTTCCACATCACGAAACCGCAATCCTTATTCGCACAATAAAAGTTCGTGCGGCTTTCGTGGACGTTGCCGCCGCACCGGGGACATACGCCAATTACGGGCTTGTCAAAACTGAAACGGCTCCGCTGCTCGTCGTTAACTTCCGGGGCTGTTTCAACAAGCTCCCGGACATAACCCGTGATACTGTCCATAAACTCGGCGGCCCTGCTCTTGCCCTGTGCAATCTCGGTAAGGGTGTTTTCCCATTCCGCTGTGAGCTTTGGGGACGTGAGCTTTTCGGGCAGTACGGAAATAAGGGCCGCGCCGCGCTCGGTCGGGATAAGCTGCTTGCCCTTGCGGCTGGCAAAGCCTTTTTGTACGAGTTTTTCGATCACACCCGCACGCGTCGCCGGGGTTCCCAGCCCGCGCCGTTCGGCTTCTGGGTCTGTGTCCTCGTTCCCGGCCCGTTCCATAGCGGCAAGTAATGTATCTTCGGTATAGGGCTTGGGCGGGGTTGTCCAGCTTTCGGACGTGGACGCTTGCACACATGAAAATGTTTGTCCCTCGGCAAGCTGCGGCAACGGCGGCATTTCCTTTTCCTCGTCGTCGGGCTTCTCTTTTAGGCTGCTCTTGAAAGCCTTATCAACCGCTTTCCATCCCTCGGCGGTCACAGCACGTCCCTTTACAGCGAACGCATGGCCCGCGCAATCAAATTCAGCGGTTATGGCTTCAAAAGTATGTGGGCCGCTTACCGCGCATACCAGGCGGGACGCAACCATGTATAAAAGGTTGCGTTCCCCGCTTGGTAGGGCGGTAAGGTCTGCGGCTCCTAGTTCCACGGTCGGTATGATTGCGTGGTGGTCGGAAACCTTTTTGTCATTGACCGTCTGCGAAACGTTGGGCTTCAGTTCTTCCCGGAATGCTTCAGCAAAGGACAGCTTCAGCAAAACCACCTTGACGATTTCGGCGGCGGTGTCCGTCATATCATGCGTCAAATACTGGCTATCCGTGCGCGGGTAGGTTGTCAACTTTTTTTCGTACAGGTTTTGAATATAATCGAGCGTCTGCTGCGCCGTATATCCATAGATACGGTTTGCGTCTCGCTGCAAGCTGGTAAGGTCGTACAACTTCGGCGGGTGGGCCGTCTTGCTCTCGGAAATGAGGGAACGTAAAACGGCTTGCTGTTTGTCGCAAGCCGCCGTTATCTTTTCCGCTTCTGCTGGGTCAAATATCTTTTCCCCGGTCGCGTCGATCTCGCCGCACTGGATATGCGGAACGTAATATTTTTCCTTTACAAAGTCCCTGATCTGCTCGGCCCGTTGTACGATCATTGCAAGGGTCGGGGATTGCACACGCCCTACATTCAAAGAACCGTTATAGAGTACAGAATATAACCGGGTCGCATTGATACCCACCAGCCAATCAGCCTTAGAGCGGCACAGAGCGGAAGCGTAAAGGTCGTCGTACTCCGCACCGTCTTTGAGCGCGTCAAAGCCCTGTTTGATCGCGCTATCTTCCATTGAGGAAATCCACAAGCGGGAAAACGGTTTTTTACAGCCTGCTTGCTTGTAGACCAGCCGAAAAATAAGCTCGCCCTCGCGTCCGGCGTCTGTCGCGCAAATAAGGCTTTCGACGTCTGCCCGCCGCATAAGCTCTTTCAGTATGGAATATTGCTTTTGCTTTGCCTTTGAAATCACGTAATGCCATATGTCCGGGATGATTGGTAAATCTTCCTTTGTCCACTTGGCATATTTAGGGTCGTACACTTCGGCGTGTGCTGGCTCCACCAAATGACCGATACACCACGATACAAGATAGCCGTTACCCTCACAATATCCGTCCTTCAATTCATCCGCGCCGATTACGCCCGCAATCGTCCGGGCGACGCTCGGTTTTTCCGCAATCACTAATTTCATTCGTTATCCTCCTGATCTTTGTTGTTTTCGTCCTCGATCTCGTCCGTGTCGTCCTCGTCGAAATCGTCTGCATAATCTTCCAGATCGTCCATGCTGCCTAACGCCTTTTTTGCCTTGCGCTTCTTCACAGCAAATGCGATTACGCCCACTACGGCAATCACTACAATCGCGCCGATCATCATAATTGTGTTATTATTGACAGGCTGGGGCTGCTCCGGGGTAGTGGTCGGGGTCGGGCTTTCCTCCTGCGCCCCCGCGCTTGCCGTCGTTTCGGGTGACGGTTCCGGGGTAGGCTGGGCCGTTGCTCCACCAAAAATGTTTTTGTCCTGTTCGTCCTCGGTAAAATTCAACAAATCATTTTCCGTAACTTCGGTAAGCAGGAATACATTTTCGGACGCTTTCTTATTATCCACAATCAAATAGAACACTTTGCCGCTCTTAGTTTCAATCGTGAAAAATTCTTTTTCCGGGGCTTCGGCCTTGTCCGTGGAACTGCCGCCGCCGTCCTGATCTGCGCTGGTCGTACTTGCCGTTGCCGTACTCGGTGGGGTCGCGCTATTAGCGGTTGTTTCAACTGTCGCCGTGGGCATCGGCTCCGCGGTCGGGGTTCCTGCCGCGGGGTCGTCCGCTTGGGCCGCCGCCACGGTTGGCATTGCAAGCATGGCAATGATAACGACAATAAGCATCAATAAAATGCTGATCGTGATTCTATGTTTCCTTTTCATCCTCATATATTGTTTTCCTCGCTTTCTTCATGGGCCGGGTTTCCCGGCTGGTCGTCTTTGATCTTGGGAGCTTTCTGTTTTTGCAAAAATCGCCGCAATTCGTCCGGGGTCATTTTTATAGCCCGTACCGCCTGTACGATCTGCAAATTTTCTTCCTGCGTTTTCTGCTGCTCCAACTCCTTTAGCTTCTTTTGTGCGCCCGCAATCTGCGCCTTTGTCTTGGCAATTTCTTTTTCAATTTTGGGTATCTTGTCCATATTGCTCCTTTCCGTTATGCAAGCCGACCGAACGAATAAAAATGCTTCGTCCAGTATGGCGTTTCAAATGACGAATAACCTATGGGCTTTCCAGCTTCAAGCATCATTCCATTTCCGACGTAAAATGCGACGTGGGTTACAGGGTGGCCCGCGCTGTGCGTTCCGGTAAAAAATATAAGGTCGCCGGGATGGGCTTCCTCACGGGAAATAGGGGTACACATATTGTATAGGCCCTGCGCGTTCGTGCGGCCCACGCTTGCGACCCCGGAAGCATTAAGGCACCAGCAAACATACCCCGAACAGTCAAAGGACGTTTCCGGGGTGCTGCCGCCCCATACATACGGATAGCCGATATACTTTGTTGCTTCGGCTAAAAGCCGCTGGTAGGTCTCGTCGTCGTAGGGTTCGCCCGGATAACCGCCCATACCGCCGCCACCCGGTACGCCGTTCAACCCGCCGCTGCCACACTCTACAAAAAAGTATGGGTTTAGCGTTTCGCCGTCCTGCGAATATTCAAGGTACAGTGTGCCGCCGCTCGTGCCGATCTCGTCCCCGGTTTTCACTTCCTGCCCCTCGGACACGCTCACGCTGGCAAGCCCGTCATAGATATATCGCAAGCCGTCCGCGCAATCGACCACAAGACGGCTCCCTGCTTCCGTGACCGTGCCGGGTTGTGCTGCAAGAACGGTTGTACCATATGGAATAGAAAGCGTCGCGCCGTCCGAATAGGAAACGCCGCCATTATACGAATAGCCGTAAGGGGTCGTGATATATAGCGTCCAATCGCAATCAATCGGCTTACCGAAATGCTGGCGGCTCCCTCGGCTCTTTACATACCCGTCATACAGATTGCGCTGCTCGTCGTCCATGCGGCCCGCCGCAATTCCTGAAAACATATTGACCGTCACATTGATATTAAAAATCCTGACTTCGTATTCTTCGGTTGACTTAACAGTCTCGCCTGTGGCTGGGTCGGTCGTTTCAATCTCGCGGGTGCGCGTTTCGGTTGTAATTTCCGTCCATAGCTCGTATTGCTCATTGAAAAGCTCATCAAGTGTGGGGGTTACGTCCTCAAAAATGAAATCCTTGTAAACAGCCGTCAAAAACGCCATAAGCTCGTAAGGGCTGTGTTCCACTTCGCCTATGTTGTATCGGTATTCGTCATAACCGGGATTTTGGCCCTCTAAGCTGTGTGCGTCCTGCAACAACTCAGCTTCCTTTTGACAATAATAGTTTTCGGCTTCGTTAATGTCCCGGTCTGCCGCAAGGTAGGCCGTGCCGATCATTGCCGTGCTACCCTGTGCGATCATGGCCCCCACGGTTGCCACAATAGACGCTATGAAAATAACGATCACGATTACAGCAATGGCAATAACAAGGGCGACGGGATGACGCATCAAAACGCCCGCTGTCCGCGCCGTTGTCCTCGCGGCCTTTCCCCCTGTTTTTGCCGCCGCCTTTGCTGCCTTACGCGCTCCCTTTGCATATTGCTTTTTGATTGCGTGTTTTTGCATGGCTCTTTTGATCGCGGGGGCGTTCTTGGTTGCCGCGCTGCTCTCCGCTTTCCAGCGGTAAATGCGGTTTGTTTGCGTCCTGACCGTGCGGCGGTCAAGGCCCAGCGTTCGGCGGGCTTTTGCTGTACTGGTGCGGTTCCTGATCGCGCGCCCTACGACGACCGCTGCCGATTCCGTCTGCTGCTCCGTCCGCTGCGCGGCTTTCACGGCTAGGTTGTCGTCCTCCGTCCGCTGGTGCAATTTGCTTTTCATATACATTGCGGCGGCTCCTGCCGGCTTTGTAACCGGCGCGAGCTTCGGGGCCTTTCCCTGATCGTCAAAATGCAACTTACTTTTGTATGCCTTTTTTTGTTTTTCGTCCAGTTTTCCCGGCCTAGCAGCTTTTTTGCCCTGCGGTTGGGGTTCTGTGCGTAGTTGTGTTTGACGCTTTCGGGACGCGGCCCGGCGTTTGGGCTGGCCCCGTGGCTTTGGTTCCGGGGTTGGCTTCGTTGCTTTTCCCGTTTCCTGCTCTTGGGTCGGATCTCCGGGCCTTGCTTTTTTAGTCGTCCCGTCCGCAAGGTTTTCATCAACCAGCCCGTCACGGGTCATTTTTTGGACAACCTTGTCTTTCGCTTTCAGTTCAAATTCTTTGCGCTCCATGTGGCTATACTCCATTAGTTTCGCTCGGTTTTGTTGTCATGGTCGTATAAAGCAGCGTATCTTTCGGGAAGTGATCGGCAAACGGGATAACCGTATCGCCAAAATACAAAAGGCCCTCGCCCTCGTTGCTATTCGTGATGTAGGAAAGCTGCTGCGGGGAAAGACCCAAAGCTTTACTGATACGGCTACGATCTCCGGGGGCTTGATTGAGCATATACACAAAATCCGAATTGTCGAAAATATTTTCAATTTCCGGGGACAAAAGCAGCGTTTTGACATTTTGGGTAATCCCGGTCGGTATGCCGTTCCACTTTCTGAATCGCTGCCAAATCTCAACCGAATAGGCCGCCGTTTGTGGGTCTTTGAAAAGCAAGTGAAATTCGTCGATGTAAAACCGGGTTGCCCGGTGTCCCTCGAAACGGTTTACCGTAACCATGTTCCACGCCTGATCTTCCAGTATGAGCATACCCAACTTTTTTAAAGCCTTTCCTAGCCGTCGAATATCAAATGTAATCATGCGCTTGTCAGAAAGCCCTGTAATGTTCGTGCGGTTATTGAATACGTTAAGCGTTCCTGTGACGTACATTTCAAGGGCCGTAGCGACGCGCTGGGCTTCCGGCTCCGGCTGATCGCGCAACGCCCGATAAAGGTCGCCCAAGACCGGGACATTTTCAGGCTTCGGATTGGCAATATAGTCCCGGTAAATGAGACTAACGCAACGGTCAATCACCGTTCTTTCGATTGGTTCAAGGCCATTCCTGCCGCCGCAAATGAGTTCGCAGAACGAAAGCACAAAATCGCTTTTGAGGGTAAGCGGGTTATCATCCTCCGAATAATTAAGGTTAATATCCAGCGGGTTGATAAACTGCTTGCTGTTCGGGGATAGTTCGATTACCTGACCGCCCAGCTTCAAGGTCAACGGGCCGTATTCACTTTCAGGGTCGCAAACCAATATTTGATCGTTCGTGAGCAACACCACATTTACGATCTCGCGTTTTGCCGAAAAACTTTTCCCTGCACCGGGCGTTCCCAAAATAAGGCCGTTCGGCGTTTTCAGTTCCTTGCGGTCTGCCATTATCATATTGTTAGATAAGGCGTTAAGTCCGTAATAAAGGGCTTGCTTACTGCGAGAAAAAAGTTCCTGCGTGGTGAACGGCACGAAAATTGCCGTACTGGACGTGGTAAGGCCCCTTTGAATCGGAATAAGGTTGCGGCCCAGCGGCAAGCTGCTTGCAAGTGCGTTTTCCTGCTGGAAGTCCAGCGGCTTTAGGGTACAGTTATATTTCTGCGCGACACCAGCCGCCGCAAATATGGCGTTGTCCAGCTTCTTTTTATCGTCTGCCGTATTCATCACAAGCACAGTGACAAGGAACATTCGTTCATTGCGGCTCTGTAAATCTTTCAACAAATTTTTTGCTTCATCTCCATAGGTTGAAAGGTCTGACGGTATTATGTCCATATCGTACCCGCTGCGAACCGCCTTTTTCTGTTCCTCTATCTTCATTTTGTCTAAATCCGTTATCTTGCGCTTTACCAGCTTAACGGCGGCGTTTTGGTCGATTGACCGTATGTGCATATTGACGATCAAATCCGTGTCAATATCGAGATAATCCGCAAGCATACGGTCTGACAGTTCCGGGGCGAGTATTTGCAGATACGATACCGCGCCGATCTTACGGCCTATTGTAAACGTCCGATCTTCACGGAAACTAAACGATGTGGGTGCGATAAAATCTTTTGTGGATAAACCCGTTTGATAGGTTAAATCCCAATTAAAGATGAATGGTTCCTTGCTGTCGGCATGGAAAATGTCGTGTAGTACCTTTAGGCGGTCGTACCCGTTCAAGGGAGATACCCGCACGCCCAGCACTTTGAAATTGTTTTTTACGTCCATTTCAATACGTTCAAGCCGCTGTCTTGCGATAATAGGGTCGTCTGCTTCAATGCCGAATGTAATGTACTTATGCTTTTGCAGACCATTGTTACCCTTAGCTAGTTGATCTTTGAGCATACCCACATATTCGTTGCGTATGTCGTCCAATCCGTCGCCTTGTGGCGGTATATCAATGGTCTTTTCATAGTCTTTCATATTGACGGATTGATTGATAAATGTAAACTGTACCGTAATGCTGCTGTCAAAATAATTTAGGAAATCACAATAATTTTCAAAAATCACCGTCTTGTCCTCATTGTTCGCAAGCTGGTAGGTGATGTCTTGAAATTCAAGCATTTTTGTGTAGAGCCTTTCCGTTACCCGGCAAACTCCGTCCCGGTACATGCGTAAATAGGGAATCGTATCTTGGGCCGTTTGAGGGTTCGCGGCTTTGCGCTTTTTCATCGCGGTAACGAACCGCTTCTTTTCCTGCTGGGATAGTTTCCTGTTTGGGGAACCGCTCAAAATTTTAAGCCCTGTTTTAGTGCTTGCGGCTTGCGCCTTTTTTGGCTTTTTCTGTACGTTTGACAATACTTTGTTTCTCCTTTCGTTCGTCGATCTCGTTTTGAAGTTCCGCATAAAAATTGCGTGTCTGGTAGGGCCGCTTGCGCTTGCGGATAAAATGCGACCCAATATAGTTTTTCAAAATCTGTTCAAGCGGCTGTCCGTCCTTCTCGTACATGGCGAGAAAGAAAAATGGAACCATAATCACGATCATAATAAAAGCCGCTAGAGATGTTCCAATATGGGATTTTGTCAAAAGGTAAAACGGAATACCCACGCACCCGGCAATCGCAAAACATATAAGCTGCCGTTTCGTGAGGTTAAAGGCTACCTTGCTTTTGACCTTGTTTAAGTCCTTTGGTACTGGTACGTATGGCATGTATAATCAACTCCTTTCCTTAGTGGGCGTTAAAGATGCTCTTTGAGAGCGTCCCTGTCTTAAAAAGGGCAAAGCACAAAAGCACGGTATAGCCCGCAATCATCCAGATAGACGCATGAATGTTTTCCGTGACGGTCAACGTGTTAATCAGGACGGCATAAATCCCCACGCACACCATGATTAACAGCCCTTGAAATGCTAGGGCCACAAGCCCCCGCAAATAGTTTGTTCCCATGCTGCCCCATTCTTTGTTGGTGAACGTCGCAAAGGGGATAGGGGCCAAGCTGCAATACAAATAAATTTCGATCATACGGCCCGCGATTACTAAGGTTATGAGCAATGAGAATATGAGCATTGCAAACTTGATAATATACGTTTCAAGGACAAGCCCCAGCAGTTCACCGATTCCCATTGCATTTAGACCCGCTTGCATCTGCTCCAATACGGCGGCAATGTCGATTGCCGTATTTTCTCCAATCGCGCCCGCGCTGGCATTGATCGCATATTGCGCAATATCAAAAATTCCCATAACGATTGTCATTGTGTTGGCGACGATAAATACCGCAATCCCGGCTTTGAGAAAATACTTGAAAAAGCTGAACGTATCAAAATCGTGCATATTGTTTCGGTCGGTTATCATCGTCACCAATTCGTACACCAGCACAAACGTGATTATCATGCCCGCAACGGGAACAATCACCGTATCGGATATGTTCTTTATCATGGCGAATATTTCACCGTTCCAGCCTACCGGGGTTTGTCCAACATCCCCGGCAATGGTGGCGACCTTCTCGTTTACGTCATTGAACATATCCGTTAAGTTTCCCTCAACAACGCCTTTTAGAAATTCCTTGATCGCGTTTCCGATCTGTTCAAATATCCAACCCATAGGCGATTACCCGAATAGTCCGGCTAACGTCGGAACAAGGGTAATGCCTATAACGATTACACCGCCACCCGCCATAAGCTGTTTAATCCCTTGCGACTTTGCTGATGTGTGATAAAGAAGTAGTAGAAGTGTAAAAAATTTTGCCGTTCCTATCCGGCGTTTGCGCATTGCGCCGGATAGGTCGGGCGGTCATTCGGGCAGGTCTACCTTGCCAACGAAAGAGTAATAAATATCAATGTCCTGTCTGCGTGTGCCGTTCTCGTCATAGCTGCACTCATGCACAACGATTTTCTCCACAAACTCACGCAAAAGGGTAGGGGTAAGTTCTTCAAAGCTGGTGTACTTGCGGACAACATTCATAAACTTTTCTGCGTTTACCGTGGCTTCCTGCGCTTTGGAAAGCTCTGCCCGGATAGCGGCGGCTCTCTCTTTCAGTTCTTTCTGCTCGGCTTCATAGTCTGCCGACAGCTCCGTGAAACGCTCGTCTGAAATGCGCCCGGTCACGCTGTCCTCATACAGCCGCTTGAAGATAGCGGATAACTCGCTGATACGCTTCTCGGCGGCTTCCAGCTCCTTTTTCCTTGCGGCGTTCCTGCGCTTGCCCCCGTCCTCGTTCTGCTCGATCAGCAGCTTCATAAACCGGGCTTCGTGCTTCGCTGCATAGCTGGTGACTTTCCGCAGATTGTCGGTCACTCCGGCGGTCAACAGGTCGGTGCGGATAAAGTGCGCCGTACAGTCACGGGTACGCTTCTTGTAGCTCCCGCAGATATAACAATCCTGCTTGCGGGTGGCGTTCTGGTAACGCTGCTGGTAAAGGACGCTGCCGCAGTCGGCACAAAAGAGTATGCCGGAGAATAAGCCCACTTCATCATAGCGGTTCGGGCGTTTGCGCTGCTTGCGTAACTCCTGCACACGCTCCCACATCTGGGTGTCAATGATAGGCTCATGGTGGTTCTCGAAAATCGCCTGTTTCTCAATGGGGTTCTCTACGCTGTGCTTGGTCTTGTAGGACGGCTTCTCCGTCTTGAAGTTTACCAGACAGCCCGTGTACTCCCTGTTTTCAAGGATATGTACCACGGTATTGGTCGCCCACTTGCACTCATAGCCGGGGTGGTAGCGGCGGGTGCTTCCCGTCCGACGGTATTCCAGCGTTCCCGGCGTGGGGATCTCCTGCTCTGTGAGCATACGGGCTATCTTGGTCGGCCCGTTCCCGGCAAGGCACAAGCTGTAAATCTGCCGCACAACAGGGGCGGCTTCCCCGTCAATGATAAAATTTTCGTCCTCGTCCATAAAGTAGCCGTATACGGGTTTGCTCGTGACGGGCTTCCCGCTCATACCCTTAGACCGTTTTACTGCTTTGATTTTCTTGCTCGTATCTCTCACCAGCCATTCGTTAAAAATGTTCCGCAGAGGGGCAAAATCATTGTCGCCCTGTGCGCTGTCCACTCCGTCATTGATAGCGATAAAGCGGACGCCTTTCTGTGGGAAAATCATTTCCGTATACATTCCCACTTGCAGATAGTTTCGCCCTAACCGTGACATATCCTTGACGATAACGGTGCCGACTTTTCCGGCTTCAATGTCCGCAAGCATGGCTTGAAAACCGGGTCTTTGGAAGTTCGCCCCAGAATAACCGTCATCTGTGTACCATTGCAGATTGGAAAAGCCGTTCTGCTTCGCATAGGTTTCAAGAATACGCTTCTGGTTTGAAATAGAATTGCTCTCACCTTGCAGCTCGTCCTCGTGGGATAATCTCGGATAAAGGGCGGTAATAAGGTTTCGGGTGGTCTGTCTTAACATAGTGTCCTCCATTTCCGACAGCCAGCCCCACTATTCCGTATGACTATCATACCACACGCCGGGGCTGGCTGTACAGTCCTTTCTGCTTCTTTACGTCCCGTCAAATTGCCGATTTTTGTGTAGCAGCTTCCGCTTCCAGCACTTTCAGCATTTTATCGGCGGCGGTGGCGGTGGTGTCCTGCTTGAAATAGCCGGAAACGACAAGGACAGAATTACCTATGCGGATTTCCGTCACGCAATCCGGGCGGCGGGTGCTGCGGTCATTCTTTGGGGTGTTGGTCATAGGCGGCTCTCCTTTCTGTTCATCAGCTTTTTCAGTTGTCCCATTTTCTCCTGCGCCGTGGCTTTTCGGAAGTTGCTCCCGGTAAAGCGGACAGGAGAACACATTTCAATCAGACGGTCATAAATGCGGGCGTGGGCGGTGTCCTCCGGGTGCTGCAAGTCCTCCAGCGTGAGATTAGTCGTGACGATCAGCGGCCTGCCGCTGCGGTAACGGCTGTCAATCACGTTGTAGACCTGCTCTAAGCCGTATTCCGTTCCCCGTTCCATTCCAAAATCGTCAAGGATAAGCAGCGGGAAGCTGCAAAGTCGGGAGATATATTCATTCCTGCCCTCAAAGCTGGCGGCAAGGTCACCCAATATCAATGCAAAGTTTGTCATGCACACGGGGATTTCACGCTCCATAAGGGCATTTGCGATACAGCCCGCAAAATAGCTCTTGCCTGTGCCAACGCCGCCCCATAGCAGATAGCCAATGTTGCGCTCTTTCATGGTTTCCCAGTTCTCCACATAGAAATGGGCGTGTTCCATTTGCGGGCACTTGCCGTTGTCGTTCTCAAACGTCCAGCCCTGCATAGCCGGGTCTGTAAAGCCCCGCCGCTTCAACCGCTCGACAGTTTCAAGGTGACTGCGCTGTTTCTCTGCGGCTTCCCGTTCCTCACGCTCTGCCCGCTGGCAGTCACATTCTGCCGGGTGGCGGTCACGCCCCAGCCATGCGGCGGTTTCTTTGGGGAAATAGCCCTCTTTGGGCTTGTGGCACTTCCCGCAGTATAAAAGCCCGTCCTCGCCGGTGTAGTCCTCCGGCTCCGGCGTGGTGTCGGTCATATTCAAAATCATTTCATCAAATCCATTCGTCATAAGCTCTCGCCCTCCTTACAGGTATAATCGGGTATGCCCTTTTTCGGGGCTTTCTTGGCTGCGTCCTCCTGCGCCCACTTGAAAATCGTGGCTGCATGGCTCTTGTATTTCCTCCCGCTGGAAGCGATATGGCAGGATAGGCGGTCAATGTAATACTCCCACTTGCCGGGAAGCTCTGTTTTCAGCCCGTCAAGCTCCGTATCGGAAAGAATGACATTGTGGTATCTGCCATAGGCGGCGGGGGCGGGGTGTCCCGTTTCTAACTCTCTCTCTTTTTCTATTTCTATATCTATCTCTTTCTCTATCTCTATCTCTGGTGGACAAATGTCCGCTCGATATGGTGGACATTTGTCCGCCCCTGTCTGCGGCAGGGCTTTTTGTTCCTGCAAAGCCAGCCGCGCCCTGCGCTTGCGCTCCCCCTCGGTAGAGGACTGGCCGATTAAAAGCTCAATGTTGCTCATGTAGAGTGCGCCGCTTGGCAAAGGCTCCACAAGCCCCAGCTTCATAAAGATTTTCAAAGCTCTCTCTACGGTACCTACCTGCTGGCGGGTAATGGTCGCAATCATCTGGGCGGTGTAGGGGATATTCTCGTCAAGCTGCAATTTCCCGCCGTTTTTCAGCGATTTCAAGTACAGCTTCAAGAGAATGTTGGAATAGATAACGCCGTCCTGCATACTTTCCAGCAGAACGATTGCATCATCGTCAAAATAGCTCTCTTTCAGCTTGAGGTAGTAATATTTGCGGTTATCTGCCATAGGCTGCGTCCTCCTTTTTCCAGCGTTTGGAATAATAGCGAGGGCATAGTATGATAACCGCCCGGAAGCTCTGTTTGCAGTCACGGGTGCAGCCCCGGCATAGGTCGTTGTAAGTGATACGGTTGCGGTGGTTGAGGAAGAAAGACCATTCCAGCCGCCGCTTCTTGCTCATTCTCGGCAATGGTAAGCTCCTTTCTGCCGTTCCTATCGGTGTAGCGGGATAGGGGGCATTTTCTGTATGTTCTCGGTATCATTTTCGGGCTTTTTCTGCCCTGTAAGCCCCGTTTGGAAGTCGGGGAGTATTGCGGTAAGGGTTCATATCATACCTGTATTTTTGTAGGGTTTCGGTATCATTTCGGGGCGGTCTTTAACGCTCCTGTTCACGCTTTTTCTGCTGGCTCGGTGCGCCCCTTAAAATCTGGTCGATATTGCGTCTGACTGTCTGAAGCTCCTGCGCCCGCTGGCGTTTCTCCCGGTAGTCGTTATATCCGGCGTTCTTCTGGACGGTAAGCTGCTCAATCTCCCTTTGCAGGGCTTTGCTGGCTGGCAGCTTGGTTATTCCATGCTCCCGGAAATAACGGGCGGCTGTGTCCGCTATGATAAAATCGCTTTCGTGCTGTTCCCGGTAGGCTCTCCGGGCTTTCTCCGATTTCTGCGCTTTCAGACCGTCACGGGCGGGCTTCGTGCCGATATAGCCCAAAAGGTTGCGCTGCAATTCCTTTTTCTCCCGGATAGCGGCTTCCAGCCCTTTCAGTCCGGCAAGGCTCTCCTGCGTGGCGGTGTTGGCTGCGGAAATGGCAGCGTCCAGCTCGTCCGGGGAAGAAAAGCCATACTGCTGGTAGAGCATGAGGGTAGCCGACATCTGTTTGAGGTTGTGCATGGTCGCCCACTTCTCATAGCCCCGTCCTTTCCCCTCGGCTCGCTTGGCGGCTATGTCTACCATGCGCTGTACAGCGTCATTGTTCGGGGCGTTTTTCGCTTCTTTTTTCGTCCGTAAGCGGTCTTTGATACTGCCGGGGTATTCCGCTATGGCTGCGGGTTTTTCGGCGGCTCTGGCGGCGTTCTGCTCCAAAACGGAGAGGACAGCAGCCCGGTCAAAATCGTCCCCCAGCTTCCGGGCGGTAATTGGCTTCGTCCTGTCCGGCGTGAGGTAACTTAGCCGCCCCCGGCTCTCCTTGACGGTCACACCATGCCGGAGAAGCAGGGCGGCAAACTCATCAAAGCCGGAAGCAGCGGCAAGGGCTTCCCGGATAGTCCGGCGCAGCTTCGCCTTATCCGTTTCAAACTTGGTCTGCCGGGGCGCGATACCGTCCGCAGCAATAGGGGCGTTGGCTCTGTCAAGGGCAGCCTGTCCTTTCTTCTGCGCCCAATACTCACGCTCGGTAATGCGTTCTTTGCTGCCGTTCAAAAGGTCTATCTGGTAAAGCCCCTCGCTGTGGCACATCTCCATGACTTCGGCTTTCAGATAGTTCATAGCTGCGTCCGTACAGCGGTGCTTGCAGCCTGCTTTCCTGTCCGCTGGCCTGTCCATGTGGGGCAGCATGGGAACCTCCGCAATCCGCAGACTGTTAATGACGATATGCACATGGATATTTTCGGTGTGGCTGTGTCCGTCCGGGTGGGTGCAGACAAGGGCCTGGTGTCCGGGGAAATGCTCGGCGCAGAACTTCTCGCCCAGCTCCTGCGCCCGATCAACGGTCAAGCCGTTGTCCGGGCCGTCCCGTGGGTCAAAGCTGATGATGTAGTGGTGGCTCTTTACGTCCTCCCGTTTCTGGTTCTTGCCGTAGCGGAGATTGGAGCGCATACAGGCAACGGCAAAATCCTCCCCGCCACAATTCAGAGAGGATATGCGGTAGTCTACCCTCGGTATGAGCCGCCCGTCTGCGTCAAGGGTGGGCTTCATGGTAAACTCGTCATGCTCGAATGTGAGGTATTTTTCAGCGTCCCCGTAGTTGGCATTTTTAGAGCTGATATGTTTGAGTATCGCCAACGGCTTCACCTACTTTCTGCAAGACTTCAAACTTCAAGGCGGCAAGGTCGGCGGCGGCTCCCCGCACTTCCTTTTCCAGCCCCCGGTAGGGGCTTCCGTATTCGTTCAGGCTCCGGGCAATCTGGTTTAAGTTGCCGCCGATTTTCCCGTACTCTGCCGTGAGCTTGGAGAGGGCGGCAAGCAGCCCGTCATTGACCGGGGAAACGGTGACAATGGGGCGTATGGTCGCTTTCCGTATGGCTTGCCGGATAAACTCGGACTGGCTGATTTCATAAGCCGCCAGCCGCCCGGTGAAGTCGGCGTATTCTTCATCGGTCATGCGGGTCTTTACCACATGACGGCGGTGGGGCGTATTGTATTTCTTTCGCATGGTCTGTGACCTCCTTTCTCGCCCGACAGGGCGCATAGCAGGGTTTGGGGAAGGCACTCCCCAACAAGATTCCCGCAGGGGCAAAAATAAGCGGAGAGCGAATTTTGGCACCTCGGTAGAATCTTGCTCTGAAAAACTCCGGCGTTCCCCGGCTCCCGTCCTTTCCGCTAACAAAACGTTTCAAAAGGGCTTTGCTACCCGCTATTCCGGCTTATCTTGAAAATTTTCCTTTCACTACCTACAACACCACGCAAAGCAAAATGGACGGAGATTTTTAGAATTTCCCCTCTATTCCCTACAACACCACGCAAGCCGGAATAGGCGGACAATGGCAGTATTTTTTTCTTTGATACCCTCTACGGATAAGTAAGGGATTTTGCCAACTGCGGCGGCTATTTTCCCTTTTGTTTTTTCATACTGGGGATTTTCAAAAATGCCAAACAGGAACGAAAAAAAGCAGCAAATCTGTTGAATAGATTTACTGCTTTCTGGTTGCCGGCGAAGCGGCGGTTATTCAGTTGTAGGCGGTAGGGCTATCTCCCAAAGCGGAACTTGAAAATAGCTGTGAGAAGCGTCTGGGTGATGTAGTCCTCTGTATCTTGGTCTACCCGTCCATTCACACGGGCGGCACATTGTATGCGGCGGCGGTAATACTGCAATACAGTTCCCACCGCTTCCGGCTCCCCGCTGGCGGCTTGGACGATTGTTTCATAGGGGAGAAGCCTATTATTTCTCATATGCCATTCCCTCCATTTCCGCTTGGAGCTGCCGTAGGGCTTTTCGGATATGGTAGCCCGCTGTGCTGCGGCTGCGCCCGTACTGTCTGCCAATTTCGTGCTGTGGAATACGCTTGAAAAAGGACAGGTAAATCATTTCCCGCTCCCGTTCGTCCAGCCGTGACAGGGCTTCCGCAAGTAAACCGCTGCTGAAAATGACCGTATCGCCGCAAAGGGTAAGTATGTATTCCTCGTCCGGCTCCGGGGCTTGGAAATATTCATCTGTCGTGCCTAAAGGGTAGTGCTTTTCGTCTGTGAGGTATTCAAGGGATATTTCTCTTTTGTGCTTCCTGCTCCGTGTCCTCGCTGCGTTGATCGTTGCATTTCGGATAACGACTTTGCAAAAGGCATGGAAAGTGTACTCGATATGTTCCCGATATTCTTCTGTACAGGTCATGGAAAATCCCCCTTTCCTCCCAAAAGGGCTGTGGCTGGTTAGTAGTTGCTTTTTATGATAGTAAGGGGCGGCAGCACTTTAGGCTGTCGCTCCTTGACTGCCTAACTGCAAAACCGGGCGGGGCTGTCAACGGCGGGCGAAGCCCGTTCATCTTGACCGTTGACTGGCTCGGCCGGGTTTGCTATTTATCCGGCAAACTTGAATTTATTTTAAGCTATCACGTTTTACCTTTTTAAGCCTTACTATCATTACCATAGGAATTTCTTTATTGTTTTTGAAACATTCTTCATAAAATCCATCAATGACAAATCCAGCTCTGAAACAAAGGTTAAAAATATCTTGTATGGAACGATGATAATAAATCTGCTCCTCCGGCTGCCCTTCGATCGCTATATCATAGTAACTGTGCGGTGTCATATATTTTTCAGTCAATGTGATAAAACAAGGGTGCTGCGTTGCAAAGACAAAAATCCCGTTTTCCTCCAATAGTTCATAAACAGCCATAAAAAGCGGTTCAATATCCGTAATATCCATAATTGCCATATTAGAAACTGCTTTCGTAAAGGCTCGATTTCTTTTTAATCCTAATAAGCTTTCTCTATTGGTCGCATCCGCTACGCAAAACTCAATTTGTTTTGCATATTGTGATCGCCGTCTTTTAGCCAATTCTATCATTTTTTTGCTGTAATCAAAAGCGACGACCGAAGCGCCTCTCTGTGCAAGATACGAAGAATAATTTCCATTGCCGCACGCAATATCCAAAATGTAATCCGAAGGATCAGGAGAGAGAAGTTCCGTTACTTTGGGACGTACTACCTCTCTGTGAAATTCATTGGATTCGTCACCCATTGCATCATCCCAAAATTGTGCGTTTTTCTCCCAGATCTTTTTGCTTTCCTCTGTTCCCATGTTCTCTCCCACTCCCAAAATTTGCCTTTTTGCTTCCATTAAATCTTCCTTACTATATTCCATTGTTACCCTCCATAACTTCTGATTGTTGCCGTCTTGACTATTATGTATCTTTTCTTTCCAAAATGGTATAGGCT
>NZ_LAYJ01000103.1 GCF_000981035.1 Christensenella hongkongensis | reverse complement strand
ACCGTGATAAGCTCGTACTGCCCGTTGACCTTGCATGCGTAACAGACGGCAAACGCAAGGATGTGCCGCTTAGCGGCGTATCGGACGAGGAAGTGTATATCGACATTGGGAAAGAGACTGCGGCCAAATACAGCGAAACCTTAAACTATGCGCAGACGGTTTTCATCAATGGGCCAATGGGCGTATTTGAGGACAGGGAATCCGAGCTTGGGACAAGGGCGGTATGGGAAGCGATCGCGCATTCGGACGCATATTCAGTGGTAGGCGGAGGAGACAGCGTGACCGCAACCAAGAAGTTCGGGCTCAAGGATGAGATGTCGTACATCTGCACAGGAGGCGGAGCCCTGGTGCGCTTCCTTTCCAACGAAGAGCTTCCGGTTATCAGGGCCTTAAAGCACGGCTCAAAGCTATGATTCGGACTTAGAGGCGTTCGGATTTTGGAAATGTGATTTTCCCTGAAACCTTTTCCGAAAAAAATAGAATTAGTAATTGACAAACACAAAATCATGAAGTATACTTTTGGTATACCAAAACACAAAAACATCTTAGCAATACATTTTTTACTTAAGAGCAGAAACATCATAGAAATTTAGTATAACAGAGAAAATTATGACAAAATAAAATTGTATACCTGTAGTATTCAATCGTGTGTTGAAATGGGACACCAGTCTTAATCCAAAACAAAATTATTCTAATAACAAAATAGCAAATAACCAGAAATGATGATCGTTTATATGGACATTTTCATTCGCAACTGATTCATCCATAAGCTAACTGCTTTTGCGCTTTTTTGTGAATGAAAAAATATTGCTGTATCGGGTGTTTGCTGGGTGCCGGATCAAAAGGAATGTTTTATAACAATAAAATACAAAGGAGAGACAAGAGATGTTGTACGGAACAAAAGGAACGATGCAGGTTGATTATGAAGAACGAATCGACTTTAACCGGATGAGAAAGCAGCGGGTACAGAGGATTAAGGATGCAATGGCAAAGACGGATTTCAGCTGCCTGTTGCTGTTCGCAACAGAGAACAAGCGGTACGCCACATCGACGGCGGTTGCGTCGCCTGAGGTAGATAACATGGGACGCTATGCAATCGTGCCCCGCGACGGCGAGCCATATATCTTTGGATTCGGTTCCGAAGCGGCAGCGGAAAAGCTGAATTGCCCGTGGATCGCAGATCGTGCGTATCCGGCGCATACAACCATGTTCGGGGCGCTGCCGGCAGCATGGAAAACACATCTTGATAACTTTGAGGCGGACCTTAAGATGGTGATGGAGCAAAATGGGATCGATCCAAAGGATCCGATCGGCGTGGATATCATAGACGGAGAGCTGCTGACAGAGCTGCAGGCACGGGGATATACGCTTGGCAACGGGCAGGAGGTGATGCTGCAGGCGCGTGAAATCAAGACGGACGATGAAATACTTGTGATGATGAATGCTGCGGCGACAGTAGACGCGGCCTTCTACCAGATGGCGCGTGCGCTGCATCCGGGAGTGCGCGAGAACGAGCTGCAGGGAATTGCGGCAAACGAGCTGCATCGCCTTGGCGGGCAATGGGCGATTAACATTCAGATGACGAGCGGAACGAGGACGCACCCGCATCCGCATTTGTCTTCAGACAGGCTGATCCAGCCGGGAGACCTGGTATTTGCAGATATTGTGACGCTGATGAACGGATACCATACGTGCTACTACCGCACCCTGTGCTGTGGGGAGCCGACGCAAAAAGCGAAGGACGTATACAAAAGCGCATACGAAATGATACTGGCGGGGATCGAGCAGTGTAAGGTGGGAAACACGACGGCGGACGTGGTGAACGCATGGCCGAAGTGCGACCATTGGGGATTCAAAAACCAGGGAGAATCATTCGGACTGGCATTCGCACACGGCCTTGGCGTGGGGTTATGGGAGAGGCCTATGATCGAAAGGAGCTTCTCGATTGACCATCCTGTAGAGCTGAAGGAAGGAATGGTGATCGCAATCGAGACATACGACGGGGAAGGACATATCGGAGCACGCATCGAGGACGAGCTTGTCATCACAAAGGACGGGCCGCTGGTATTCAGCAAGTTCCCGCGGCATGAGCTGATTGCCTGCCCGATTCTGTAGGAAGAAAAATGAAGGGGGGAAAGGACAAATGAAAATGAAAGCAGCAAGATGGCATGGAAAACAGGATATCCGGATTGAAGAACTGGAGGTTCCAAAGCCGGCGGCAGACGAGGTATTGATTCAGGTGAAAAGGTGCGGCATCTGTGGTACAGACCTGCACGAGTATGTGCACGGCGCGCAGACGCTGTGGGTGGATAAGCCGCATCCACTGACAGGGCACATGGGCCCTCTTGTGATGGGACATGAGTTCTCAGGCGTGATCGCGGAGATGGGATCAGAAGTAGATAAAAGCAGGTGGCAGGAAGGCGAGCGCGTATGCGTGATGCCGCTGCTGCACTGCGGAAAATGCAAGTATTGCCGGATGGGGCTTGAGCATATGTGCGAGCAGTTTGGTGCAATCGGATTGCAGTGGCCTTATGGCGGATTTGGAGAATACTGCACGGTAAAGGAATATAATCTGGTGAAGATACCGGACAATGTGACGTACGAGCAGGGGGCGTGCGTAGAACCATTATCGGTGGCATTGTACGGAATCAGGAGGGGCAACCTGCAGATCGGCAACCAGCTGTTGATCACAGGCGGCGGCCCGACGGCGAGCCTGACGCTTCTTGGAGCCAAGGCTGCGGGAGCATCGTTTATCTACATGACGGAAATCCAGCCGGGGCGCAGACAGCGCTGCGAGCAGTGGGGAGCCAGCGAGGTATTTGATCCGACAAAGGTGGACGTGGCGGAGGAGATCCGTAAAAGGACGGACGGCTACGGAGTGGACATCGCAATCGAGTGTACAGGCGCGGAAGCGGCAATGCGCGATGCGTTCGGATCGCTGAGAAAGCGTGGTATGTACGTACAGAGCGGGCTGCCGGTGGGCGAAGTGACACTGCCGGCGTTCGACTGGGCATACAGGGATTACAATATGTGCGGGCTGTGGTGCTTCAATACATATGATTTTGAAGCGAGCGTAGCGCTGATCGCATCGGGGAGGATTCCGGTAGAGAAGGTGGTAACGCGCGTAATGCCTGTGGAGCAGACGAAGGAAGCGTTTGATATCCTGTCGGCGGACAAATCCGGACAGGAGGTTAAGATCCAGATTTCCTTTGAATGAGGAGATGGCTGAAAACAATACGAATTGAAAGGTGGCGTTGGAATGGGAAAAGAAATGTTGCTTCAACTCAGAGGAATCATCAAGGACTTCCCGGGAACACGGGCGCTCAAAGAAGTCAATCTTCAGGTAGCAAAAGGCGAGGTGCATGCAGTAATTGGTGAAAATGGCGCAGGAAAATCAACACTGATGAATATTATTGCGGGTGTATTCCCACAAACTGCGGGGACGATAGAATTTGAAGGAAAAGAAGTGCATTTTTTTAGTCCGCTGGACGCACAGAAGCTTGGGATTGGAATCGTACATCAGGAAATAAGCCTGTGTCCCCAAATATCGGTAGCGGAGAATATCTATATGGGCAGGCTGCCCAAAACAAAAGCGGGAATGGTCGATTACAAAAAAATGCACAGGGAATGTGAAGAGTTGTTCAAGAATTTTTCCGCACAGATATCGCCAAAAGCAAAGGTAATGGATTTATCCATAGCTGAACAGCAGATTGTGGAAATAGTAAGATCGCTTTCGCTTGACTGTAAATTGATTATTTTGGATGAACCGACCTCTTCGCTGACAGAAGTAGAGACAAGGGATCTCTTTAAAGTGGTGAATCATCTCAGAGAGCAGGGAATCAGCGTTCTGTATATCAGCCACAGATTATCTGAAGTGATTGAAATCTGCGACAGGGTTTCTGTTTATCGCGACGGAGAATATGTGGACACTCAGAATGTATGTGATATTAATACGGATAAAATGGTTTCGATGATGGTGGGGCGCACTTTGGAAAGCATCTATCCTGCAAAGTCGAAACATATTGCGGAGGAAGAACTGCTAAAGGTATCGGGTTTTTCGCGGCAGGGAAAATTTGAGGACATCAGTTTTTCCCTGCGCAGGGGTGAGATATTAGGATTTTCAGGACTCATCGGAGCGGGGAGAAGCGAGGTGGCGCGGGCAATTTGCGGAATTGATCCGAAGGAATCAGGGGTTGTTGAAATAAAAGGGAAAAAGGTCAATATTCGCGATTATAAAGATGCAATCAGTAAGGGGCTTGCTTATATCACGGAAGACAGAAAAGGCGACGGACTTTTCATTGATTACAACATCAAACAAAACATTTCAGCCGCGGCTTTGAGGAAAGTAAAAAAAGGAAAATTGCTGGATGACCGGAAGGAAACAAAGCTGGCGGAGGACTATGTAAAGAAAATAAAAATCAAGGTTTCGTCACTCAAGCAGTTATGTTCCAGCCTGAGCGGTGGCAACCAGCAAAAGGTATTGTTTGCCAAATGGCTTGCGGTAGAACCTGAGATTCTTATTATCGACGAACCGACCAGGGGGATCGACGTAGGAGTCCGACTTGAAATCTACAAGATATTAAGGGAACTATGCGACAGCGGCAAGGGCGTGATTGTAATATCCTCGGATTTACCGGAAGTGATTGGATTGTGCGACAGGGTAATTATTATGCGTGAAGGCGTGGTATCGGGCGTTGTTTCTGAAAATGAAATCAATGAAGAGGCGATTATGCGGGCCGCATCACATTAATGGGGGAACAATAACATGGAAAATAACTTAAGCAGTGAAAACTTGAAGCAGTCGACTTTCAAACGGTTTTTGGGCGCGAAGGAGGTACCAGTCCTTCTGATAACGATCGGTTTCTTTATTATCATGTCGATCGCTTCGCCACACTTTTTAACGGAAAAAAACATATTGACAACACTGGTAGGGCTATCGGCGGAAGGAATCGTCGTGATCGGGATGACACTGATCCTGGCAATGGGAGGGATTGACCTTTCCGTAGGATCAGTTATGGGACTGGCGTCGATGATTGCAGCGACAATGGCGGCGGCGGGAGCCAATATCTGGCTTGCGGCGCTCGTAGGAATCATCGCTGGTGCCGGATGTGGATTCGCAAACGGTTTCATGATTGGCAAAGTAAAATTGACTCCGTTTATTATGACGCTCGCTATGATGAGTATTGCCAAGGGAATCACCATGCTCGCGACCTCTGGATCTGCGTTATCAATTCCCAGCGCGGATGAAAGCTTTCTTTTCCTGGGACAGGGGACGATCGGGAATATACCGTTTATTATCATTATTTTTGCAGCGCTGGCAGTCTTATTCTATTTCCTGATGAAAAAGACGGAGCTATTTCGTAATGTGTTTTACGTCGGAAGCAATGAAAAGGCAGCGCGGCTATCCGGCGTCAACGTAATGAAAATGAAATTTGTGATGTATACGCTGGTAGGGCTTTTGTCGGCGCTCGCAGGAATCGTCAGTCTCTCGCGGTTTGGGGCCTGTACGCCGACTACCGGCGAAGGCGTGGAAATGAATGCGATTTCCGCAGCAGTGATCGGCGGGGCAAGCCTCTCCGGAGGCGAAGGCTCAATCCTCGGCGCAGTGCTTGGTATCATTTTGCTCAATGTAGTAAATAACGGCCTTATTCTGTTGAATGTATCGGTTTATGGGCAGGATCTTGTGAGCGGAGCGATTCTGCTGATCGCTGTTACGATTGATACGTTTAGTCATGCGAGAAAAGCAAGATAAAAAAGATTTGGGGCCTGAAAGGCCACCGAAACGATAATGTGAGTATCACAATAATAAATGGAGGGGAAAATGAAAAATTTGAAAAGAGTCCTGTTGGTGGGAATGGTAGTGGTTTTTGCTGTGGTATGCTTTATGGCGTGTGGCCAGCAGTCCGGGACATCGGAAGGCGGAGAGGCCACGGGAACGGTATCCATTGGAGATGCAAATGATGAATACTATATGATCACTTTTATGAACGGCCTTGAATTCTGGAAGGATTGTTACCGCGGATTTGAAGATGCCGCAAAAATTTACGGCGCGAAAACGGTCTACACCGGTGCACAGGAATTTGACATCAATCAGCAGATTACCGTACTGGAGCAGGTCTTGGCTAAAAATCCTGCCGGAATCGCGATTACCTGCGTGAATGACGAAGCGCTCAGAGAACCGATCAATAAAGCGATTGAACAGGGCGTTGAGGTTGTGGTTTTCGATTCGGATTCGCCGGAAAGCGACAGGTATTCCATTCTGCAGACCGGAAATGCAAACGCCGGATCTAAGGCGGCAGACCAAATGGCGGAAGCGCTTGGCGGTACAGGAGAAGTCGGTGTTATTTATACGGCGGGAACGCCCACGCACGAAGCACGCGCACAGGGGATCAAGGATGCAATCGAGGCAAATTATCCCAATATGACGGTCGTTGCAGAAGGGAATTACGATGGCGAACAGGCGGACGCATCGCGTGCGGTTTCCGCGATGTTGCAGGGAAATCCGAACATCAAAGGTGTTTTTGCGGTCAATTCTCCCGGCGGCCTTGGCGCGGCAACGGCAGTGCGTGAGGCGGGACTGTCAGATTCTGTTAAAGTAATCGCATTTGACCATGATGAAACTGTTTACCAGGCGATCAAAGACGGTTCTATTTATGCGACAGTGAAACAGGGCGCATATAATATGGGCTTTTGGTCTATGCAGTTCCTCTTCGCGACCAAGAATAACCTGGTTAATCCTGTAGACGGATGGAGAGAAAACGGCCTCAGTCCGTTGCCGCCTTATGTGGATACAGGCGTTGACATCGTCACAGCAGAGAACCTTGACGCATTTTACCAGGGCTGATAACCTGATTCCTGTAAAAGCGGAGAAGGTATGGCGAATCTAATCTTCTCCGCTTTCCAGGCGTAGGAAAAGGAGAGCATCATGTTAAAAGATAAAATTGCTATTGTAACGGGAGGGGCACGGGGAATCGGCCGGGCGGTTGCGTTCAATATGGCCTCATACGGTGCAAAAATTGCACTTTTTGATCTGAATGAAAAAGGACTTAAAGAGACGGCTGAACAAATCAATGCGGGAGGCGGAAACGCAATTTACTGCATAACAGATGTTTCAAAAAAGGAAAATTGTGAAGCGTCCGTCCAAAGGACGGTGGAAAAATTTGGGACAGTCGATATTCTTGCGAACTGTGCGGGCATTTCCCACGCGGGAAGATTGGACGAACTGGTGGAAAGAGACTGGGATAAAGTCATGGATATCAATTTAAAGGGGACTTTCTTTTTAAGCCAGCTTGTCAGCAAAATCATGATCGAAAAAGGGTATGGTAAAATTGTCAATACCGCCTCACAGGCGGCAAAGGTAGGCGAAGCAGGAAACGGAGTATATTGCATTTCGAAGGCGGGTATCGTTATGATGACACAGGTGATGGCGTTGGAATTGGCAGAATATGGAATCAACGTAAACGCGGTATGCCCCGGCTATACGGATACTGCCATTATGCAGCAGGTGTTTTTGGAAAGAGGGCCTCTCCTTGGAATGACGCCGGAGGAATGCAAAAAAGACTTTTTGGAAAATGTTCCGTTAAAGCGAATGGCACGTCCGGATGAGATCGGCGAGCTGATGTCCTTTCTGGCAAGCGATAAATCAAGCTACATTACGGGAGTGGCAATCAGTATAGCCGGAGGGAAAATATTATTTTAAAGTAGCCGAACCTATGCAAAACGCGGATATGGATATTTTGCGGTTTATTGCGCGTCAAAGGCGGCGATACTCAATTTTACCCGTTCCTTTGCCTTTGAGGCAATCAAGCATGGCGTCTTTGTAAATGCGATCTGTCCGGGCAATATGTATACGGAAATGCACGTACAGTCCCTGAAGGAAGAAGCGGAGATCGAAGGAGTATCCTTTGAAGAAATGAGGGAAAAATACCGCATGGCGATTCCTGTCCAGCGGCATGGCACGGGCGATGATATCGCGCGGGCGCTCGTATTCCTTTGCTCGGAGGATTCGGGTTATACGATTGGCGAATCACTCAATGTAAGCGGAGGACTGGAGATGTGCTGAGCAGGCTAAAATAATAAATGAACCGTTCCCTTTGGACGACAGGGAAAGACGCGCTGCTTTTTTGCGGCGCGTCTTTCCCGTTTCCTGAAAAGTAAATTTGAATTTTATTGCCAATGCGTATAAAATGAAGGAAATAACAGGAGGTAAATGGGGATGGAATATGTAATTGCACACGATCTTGGCACGTCGGGAAACAAAGCGACTCTGGTAGGAACCGACGGTAAGGTTGTGATGGACGAGACCTATCACTATAATACAAATTATTTTGGAACGGGGTGTGCGGAGCAATCCCCGCAGGACTGGCTGGAAGCGGTGGTCAAAACGACAAAAAGCATTGCCAGCCGCGTAGACAGCAAAGATATTTTGGCGGTTACCTTCAGCGGGCAGATGCAGGCGTGCGTCTGTCTCGACCGGGATGGGAATTTGTTGCATGACGGAATCATCTGGTGCGATCAGCGTGCGGAAAAACAGACCGGAATCATCGTGCGCGAGATGGGAGCGGAAAATGTATACCGCATTACAGGACACAGGGCAAGCCCTGTCTATACGATTGAAAAAGCGATGTGGCTGAAGGAGCATGAGCCGGAGCTTTTTGCCAAAACATACCGGATCGTCGGAGCGAAGGATTACGTGATCTACCGGCTCACCGGACGATATGTGACGGATTATTCGGACGCGTCCGGCATGGGCGTTTACGACATCAACCGGCTTGCGTGGTCGGAGGAAATCTGCCGTGCGGCAGGGATCAGCCCGGATTTATTGCCGGAGGTTGTCGCATCGACGGATATTGTCGGCGAGGTTTGTGGCGGGATTGCGCGTGAAATGGGGCTCGCGCAGGGAACGCGCGTGGTCTGCGGCGGCGGCGACGGATCGTGCGCGGCTGTGGGCGCGGGCGCTGTGGAGGAAAACAGCGCATATATTTGTATGGGAACGTCCGCATGGGTGGGCGCTGCCACCAAAAAACCATTTTTGGACGATAAGATGCGGGTGATTAACTTCCTGCACCTCAAAAAGGGAATGTATATGCCGTGCGGCCCGACCTCTTCGTGCGGGAACGTGTATAACTGGATGATCGATATGCTTTACCGCGGTGAGGCGGATGCGTTCAGCCTTGCGGAACAGGAAATCGGTAAATCACAGGCAGGGGCGAACGGGCTCGTTTTTCTGCCATACCTGTCCGGCGAACGCGCGCCGATCTGGGATCCGGGCGCGCGGGGATCGTTTGTCGGGCTTGCCATGAATCATAACAGGGGAGACATGATGCGTGCCGTTACCGAGGGCATCAGTATGAACCTCGGGCTTATTCTGGACGCGTTCCGTGATTTTATACCAATCACGCAGCTAAACCAGATCGGTGGGAGCGAAAACGATACGTGGCGGCAGATTTTGAGCAGCATAATGGATGCACAGATTTGCAAGGTGCAGAACAACAAGCACGCGACGTCGCTTGGAGCTGCTACGGCAGCAGTGGTCGGGCTTGGGATTTACGCTGATTTCGACGATGCGAAGGGATTCATCCACGTGGACAGGGCTGTTTCCCCAAATCCTAAGGAGCGGCAGGTATACGGGGAACTGATGGAAGTATTTTCCCAGAGCTACCACGACCTGAAAAACGTTTATTCGCAACTTGGCAGGTTCCGGCAGGCAGAATAGGATAATTGTTGCTTCCGATGCGGGAAATACGCATTGAACAAGGGTGCAAAGTGACGTATAATAAAAGGGTAAATGAGATTTGCACAGAGGAGGAAGGACATGAAAAAAATTACTCTCGTATTAGACGGCTCGGCAGACAGGCCGAATGCTGCTTTGGGTAATAAAACGCCGCTGGAATACGCAAAAACGCCCGCGCTCGACGGGTTATTCCAAAAATCCACGGGTGGGACGGTGCTTACGATTCCAAAAGGGCTTGAAGTGGGAAGCGCTGTCGCAAACCTGAGTTTGCTGGGCTTTGATCCGCATACCTACAGGGGCCGCGCGATCATCGAGGCTGCGGGGCTGCATATGCCGATGAATGAGGACGATATGTACATCCGCTGCAATATGGTAACCTTTGAAGGAGACAGCTTTGAAACGAGCCGTATCAAGAGCTACAGCGCGTACGACATCGCCACACAGGTGGCGGAGCCGGTAATGAAGGAGCTTGCCGAAGAGGTGTTTGGAGGCGAATATGAGCTTCATTACTGCGGTTCGTTCCGCAATATTCTGATCGTAAAGGGCGGCAAAAAGCTGTATCCGGTAGACTTTGAACCTGCGCACGACATCATCGGCCAGGATATCGCGCCGTTTATCAGGACGGAGGGCAAACAGGCGAAATTTTTTGAACTGATGAAGAAATCATATGATTTCCTGAAGGATAAGGGAATCCCGGCAAACGGATTATGGTTCTGGGGCGCTTCTATCATGCCGGAAATCAAAGGAGATACGCGTGGACGCGTAGCGCTTTCAGAGACGCTGCTTATGGATGGGATTACAACGATTGCAGGTCTGCCAAATATTGGAACAGAACGTGAAGGACGCAGCTTTGACGATTTTCTGGAGGAGAAGCTTGAAAAAGCAGTGAAGGCAGTACGCGAATACGAGGACATCTATGTGCATATTCAGGAAACGGACGATTTGAGCCACGAACTGATGCCGGTGGAAAAAATGCAGGCAATCGAATCGATTGACCGCGTGTTTTTGAAGCCGTTTCTCGAAAGCATTGAGGATGATTATACCCTCTCGATTGCTTCCGACCATTTTACATTTTCGGATACGGGCAGCCACGGCGGGGAGCCGGTGCCGTTTTTATTCTACGATTCCACAGATGAAAAACAGCAGGACGGACGGTTTACCGAGCAGGATTGCAGGGATAAACACTTTGAGGTCACTGCCGCCCAGTTAAAGGGAATGCAGCATAATTAAGCTGGGTTTTCCGCTGGCAGGCTTTTTTGTTCAGCGAATAAGGTTTTATGGTAAAACCATATCAGGAGGAAGATCATATGGAACAGATGAACGGGAACCAGCAGCCAGGTGAAGGCAATAACAATCAGCAGCAACAGCAGCAGCCACCGGTACAGGAGCAGCAATACGCGCAGCAACCGCCACCGCCGCAGGGCCAGCAGTATGCCGGGCAGCAGCCAATGCAGGGGCAGCCGTATATGCAGCAGCAACCGCCAATCGAGCAGCATATCCATTACCATACGGCTCCGCCTGCCGCAACGAGGTCAAACGGGTGCGCGGCAGCAGGGTTTGTGTGCGCGCTGATTGGGCTGATTCTGTGTTGGGTGCCTTTCTTTGGAGCAATCCTATTGCTTTTGGGGCTTATTTTTTCGATCGTTGGCATTGCACTTTCAAAATCGAGGGGTGAAGGCAGGGGACTTGCGATTGCAGGCCTTGTGCTATCCCTGATTCCGCTGCTATTGGTCATTACGGGCGTCGTAGGTATTCTGGGCTGTTCCGGAATGCTGTAATAGTCTGCGATAAAGACTTTTCACGGCGGTATGCCGGAAAGAAACGCTTGACAGCGCTTTGCGATTTCTGATATAATATAAAATCATAAATAAAGACGAAACCAGTGATTCAGAAGAGTAACCGAAAGAACCGCTTTTCAGAGAGTGGCGGATGGTGAGATCGCCGCAGCACAGGACTTTGGGTGAATGGACTGATGAGGGCAGGGAGAAAGGCAGCGCGCCGAGTAATACCTGACGGGAATTCCCGCCGTTATGAGGGAAAAGCAGTTGATTGATTGCTTATGAGAGGACGCTTCGCGTCAATTCGGGTGGCACCGCAGAGGTTTCAGACCTTTGTCCCAGAGATTGGGACAAAGGTCTTTTTGTTTATGACAAATAAAACAATGTTGAAGGGAGAACAAGAAAATGGTAAAGATTCCGCACAGGCTCTATTTAAGTGAAGACGAGATGCCAAAGCAGTGGTACAATATGCGTGCAGATATGAAAGAAGTGCCGGATCCGCTCATCAATCCGGCGACAATGAAACCGGCAGTGGAGGAGGACCTCTATCCGGTTTTCTGCAAAAAACTGGCACATCAGGAGCTGGACAATGAGACGCGTTATGTGGACATCCCGGAAGAGATTCTCGAGATGTATAAAATTTACCGTCCGTCCCCGCTGATCCGCGCGTTCAATCTGGAAAAGGAGCTCGGTACGCCCGCCAGGATATACTACAAGTTTGAGGGCAATAATACATCGGGCAGCCACAAGCTGAATTCAGCGATCGCGCAGGCTTATTATGCAAAGGACCAGGGCCTTACAGGTCTCACGACAGAGACGGGGGCAGGCCAGTGGGGCACGGCGCTCGCAGAGGCTTGCTCGTATTTCGGCCTTCCGCTCACAGTATTTATGGTCAAGGTTTCGTATGAGCAAAAGCCGTTCCGCAAGGCAGTTATGCAGACATTTGACGCGGATGTAATCGCAAGCCCCAGCACCACGACGCAAATCGGCAGGAAGATTCTCGAGGAGAATCCAAATACCTCAGGCAGCCTTGGCTGCGCGATTTCGGAAGCGGTGGAGAAGGCGGTTTCCACAGAGGGATACCGCTACGTGCTTGGTTCGGTGCTCAATCAGGTGTTGCTGCACCAGTCGATTATCGGACTGGAATCCAAAATAGCGATGGAAAAGCTGGACGAATATCCGGACGTGGTCATCGGCTGCGCTGGCGGCGGCTCCAACCTTGGAGGCCTTATCGCACCGTTTATGCAGGATAAACTCACAGGAAAGGCAAATCCGCGTATTGTTGCGGTAGAGCCTGCATCCTGCCCGTCCCTTACGCGCGGGAAATATGCGTATGATTTCTGCGATACCGGTAAAATTACGCCTATGGCTAAGATGTATACGCTTGGAAGTGGCTTTATCCCCTCGGCAAACCATGCGGGCGGCCTGCGGTATCATGGAATGTCGCCCATTCTTTCCAAATTGTATCATGACGGATACATGGAGGCGGTTTCCGTGGAGCAGAGCAAAGTGTTTGAAGCCGCCGTGCTTTTTGCAAAGAAGGAAACGATTCTTCCCGCACCGGAGTCCGCACACGCAATCCGCGCTGCGATTGACGAAGCGCTGCGTTGCAAGGAAACGGGAGAGGCAAAAACGATTCTCTTTGGCCTGACGGGAACCGGATACTTTGATATGACGGCATACGAATCCTATCACGATGGGAAAATGAACGACTACATCCCAACCGATGAGGAGCTTCAAAAGGGCTTTGACAGCCTGCCGGACGTATCCGCGCTGGAAAAGTAAGGTAAAGGAAAGAAGCCGTGCATCCAAAATGGAGGCACGGCTTTTTTATTGCCGCGAAAGGATTGAAAAGGGCCGCCAAAGGATGGGCGCAAAAAACGTGCAGGCTTGCAAAGCAGGAGCCGCTGACGTAAAATGAAAAGGATAACGACGACGGGAGTACCTTATGAAAAAAATTTTGAGTTTTTTTACCAGCCGGATGTTCATTGTGTTCGCGTTGATTGGCATTCAGGCATGGATTATTATCAGCCTGTTTCTTTATTTTGACGAACAATCAGAGTTTATCCGTACGATATTTTTCATACTCAGCCTTGTTATGGCTCTCTATATCGTGAATAAAAGGCAAAATTCTTCCTATAAGCTGGCATGGATCATACCGATCCTCGTGCTGCCTGTGCTTGGAATTTTACTGTATCTGTTTTTCAGCCAGCGGCAGCTGAGCCGGAAAATGAGGAGGCGGGCAAAAGAGGTATATGAGGGCACGAATAAGCTGCTCGGTCAGGACCGCAGGATCGTTCGCGAAATCGGACAACAGGACAAAAACGTACAGCGGCAATCGGACTATATTCGCAATGCCAGTATGTTTCCGGTTTACGACCAAACAAAAACGCAGTATTTCCCAATGGGCGTGGACTTTTTCGAGCAGCTTAAAATTGAGCTTGAAAAAGCCGAGCGGTATATTTTCATGGAATATTTTATCGTGCAGGAAGGCGTGATGTGGAATAGTATTCTTGAAATACTCAAGCGAAAGGTAAGCGAAGGCGTAGACGTCCGGTTTATGTACGACGACATGGGCTGTGCGCGTACGCTTCCATACCATTATTATAAAAAACTACGTGAAATGGGTATCAAATGCGTGGTGTTCAACACTCTGAAGCCGGAGCTTTCCTCCATCTTCAACAACCGCGACCACAGGAAAATTACCGCCATAGACGGACACACCGCGTTTTGCGGCGGGGCAAACCTGGCGGATGAGTACATCAATGCCATTCAACGTTTCGGCACATGGAAAGACGCGACAATTATGCTCAAGGGCGCGGGGGCGTGGTCTCTCACGCTTATGTTCCTGCAGGCGTGGGAGTTCATGACGCAGGAGGATTCCGATTATTCGGTGTTCCGGCCTGAGGAACGGTTTATCCGTGAATATGAATCGGACGGCTATGTGCAGCCATTCTCAGATGATCCGATGGATAACGAATACGTCAGCGAAAACACCTATCTGAATATGATTAACAGGGCGACGGATTACATTTATATTAATACGCCATACCTGATTTTGGATAACCAGCTGATGTCTTCGCTTACCAATGCGGCAAAGAGCGGGGTGGACGTACGCATCACAACGCCCCATATACCGGACAAAAAAATGGTGTTTTTGGTAACGCGCGCCTATTATGAGCAGCTTTTGGAGTCGGGTGTGAAGATATACGAATATACGCCGGGCTTTATCCATTCCAAAACCTTCGTGTGCGACGACAAGCTCGGGATTGTCGGAACGATTAATCTGGATTACCGCAGCCTGTTTTTGCACTATGAATGCGGAGTGTGGATGTATCAGACATCCGCGATTGCAAAGCTCAGGGAAGATTACCTCAATACGCTTGGCGAATGCCAAGAGGTCACTTATGAAGAGGCGCGGGGCAGGAAGTGGTATGTACGCCTGATGCAGGCGCTGCTTCGCGTGTTCGCCCCGTTGATGTAAAATAACTTATTCGAAATATCGGGTTGCATTGAGGCCTGTCCGTTGCATCAGCTGATAGAAGATATCTTTCTCGATGCCGGTCAGGTCTTTTGTGATCTCTTCACACCATTGATCGCCAATGGCCCGTGTCTTTGGATAGATACTCCACGCTTTTTCAGTCGGGCGCACATTCAGCGAGCGGCTGTCATCGCTGTTGGTGCTGCGGGTGATATATCCCTGCTGCTCCATACGTGCAAGCGTTTTTGCGACCGTGCTTTTATCCATGTCAAGCATTTCTCCAAGCTTGTTTTGCGTAAGGACTTTGTGGTCGCAGATGCACATGATAAAGGTCGCCTGCCCCTTGGAAAGGGAAAGCGGTTTTAAATTTTCTTCGAGATACATTTGTGTCTTTCTGTACAGGGTGGAAATCTCTTTCAACATATTAGGCATTTCGGACATAGAATTCATCTCCTGAATGGTTGAGATTGCAACTTTTATTGTAGCTCTCATTGTTGGGGTTGTCAATCGAGGATACGGGAAACAAATCTCAGAATGATTCTTGACAATGTTTCGATTTTTTATTAAACTATCAATATAGTTGCAAATGCAACTGAAAGCTACTGCGTGTAGCTTGTTTTTTTGCTCATATAGTTGCAAGTGCAACTATAAAAATAATTTTAAAGATTGAAATGGGGGAATCATATGCCAAAGCAAGTGGCGGAAAACAAAATGGGCGTTATGCCCGTCAATAAGCTATTGATCTCGATGTCTGTGCCCATGATGCTTTCCATGCTGATCCAGGCGCTTTACAATGTTGTGGACAGCATGTTTGTAGCGCAGGTCAGCGAGAATGCTCTGACAGCCGTATCGCTTGCGTTTCCGATCCAGAACCTGATGATCGCAGTGGGTACGGGTACGGGAGTCGGAATCAATGCGCTTTTGTCAAGAAGCCTTGGGGAAAAGAATTTCAAACGCGTTAATAAAACGGCAAATCATGCGGTATTCCTTGCACTTTTAAGCTTCATTGTATTTGCGTGCGTTGGGATATTCTGTTCAAGGGCCTTTTTCGAGATGCAGACAGATATTTCGGAAATCGTGGATTATGGGACAAGCTACATGACGATTTGCTGCGTTTTTTCAGTTGGATTATTTGGCCAGTTTGCCTTCGAGCGGCTGCTGCAATCCACAGGAAAAACGTTCTATACGATGATCACGCAACTCATCGGCGCAATCATTAATATCATACTCGATCCGATTATGATATTCGGCTATTTTGGTTTCCCGGAAATGGGCGTCGCGGGCGCGGCTCTCGCGACGGTTACCGGGCAAATTGTTGCCTGCATTGTCGCCGCGGTGATCAATAAGAAAAAGAATACGGAAATTACGATGTCGCTTAAAAAATTCCGTCCAAGCGGAAAAATTATCAAACGGATCTATTCGGTTGGCATACCGTCGATCATCATGGTTTCCATCAGCTCGATCATGAACTTTGGAATGAATGTGATTTTGCTTGCCTATTCGTCGACTGCGGCGGCTGTATTCGGAATTTATTTTAAACTGCAAAGCTTTGTATTTATGCCTGTGTTTGGACTCAATAACGGTATGGTGCCGATTATTGCGTATAATTACGGGGCGCGTAAAAAGACGCGCATTACGAAAACGATCAAGCTGAGCATCATTTATGCCGTCGGTATTATGCTGATAGGCCTTCTGGTATTCCAACTGTTCCCGGCCCAGTTACTCTCCATCTTCAACGCATCGCAGACAATGATGGAAATCGGAACCACCGCCCTGCATGTTATCAGCCTGAGCTTTGTATGCGCGGGATTTGGAATCGTAACGTCTTCCGTATTCCAGGTGCTTGGAAACGGTGTGCTGAGTATGGTTGTATCGATTGTCCGGCAGCTTGTGGTGCTTCTTCCGGTGGCATACCTGTTTTCCGTGTTTGGGGGACTCGACACCGTATGGTGGGCGTTCCCGATTGCAGAGGTTGCGGCGGTTGTTTTGTGTATCCTGTTCCTGAAACGGGTATACAAAAAGGAAATCAATCCGCTTGTGGAAGAGCAGGACGCGCCAATGCAGGAGGTTTATTCCTGAAAACGAATGCGTACGGGTGAAGACGCAAAGAGTATGTAACCCTGCGGCGCACGTTCAGGTGCGAAGGGGTGGCCGCAAAATTTTGCTTTGATGCAAAAAACGGACGCAATGCCTTGTTTGGCGGTGCGTCCGTTTGTTTTTGTTGACCGCGGCGGTGCAAAGCCTTGCCTGTCGCTTTCACAAGCCGCTTTTAGAGATAAAGAGATATAACGATCATGCACTCAGCGAATCGCCTGGGAAACGGGTTCCGCCGCTTCCGTGCGGGATGCCTGCAGGTTTTGTGCAAAATTTTGCACAACGTTCGGTGTGGAGGATAGTCCGACAAAAATCATCACCAAACCGAGAATGATCACTGCGGATAACGCCGCAAATTTGAGAGCCATATTGTGCACCATGTTTACACTTCCTTTCTATCAGTCATGATTCGTTCTGCTTCTAAAATAGACAGTTTTCCTGACATGGAAACATTAAATACATTGATTTTAAAAGAAAGTTTTGGATTGTGGTTGCTATCGGTGAATTTGTGTAGTAAAATAGTTGAGGATACAAAGAACCTTTAAATTGGTACAGAGAGGCTGATAAGGTTGATA
Organism: Christensenella hongkongensis; assembly: GCF_000981035.1. Classification (GTDB taxonomy): domain Bacteria; phylum Bacillota; class Clostridia; order Christensenellales; family Christensenellaceae; genus Christensenella; species Christensenella hongkongensis. The sequence goes on along the minus strand of NZ_LAYJ01000103.1, from coordinate 87,849 downwards.
CATCATTTTTATGCGGTTACAACGTCTTTCTGGTGCACAGAAGACGTTTTTTTGTGCCAGTGCAAAACAAAAACGGGAGGAAATTCATGAAACATTTATTGGATCCAATGGATATCTCTGTGGAAGAGATAGACGAACTTTTAGACCTTGCGGGAGACATTATCAAAGAACCGACCAAATACCAGGAAGTGTGCCGGCACAAAAAGTTGGCGACACTTTTTTTTGAGCCTTCAACGCGCACGCGCCTGAGCTTTGAGGCTGCCATGCACGAGCTTGGCGGCGATGTAATCGGCTTTGCAGGGGCGGACAACAGCTCCGCTTCCAAAGGAGAAAGCGTCGCGGATACGGTGCGCACGGTGGAATGCTACGCAGACATCATTGCAATGCGCCATCCAAAGGAGGGTGCTGCAATGGTCGCCTCGCAAAACGTGCAGATACCGATCATCAACGCGGGCGATGGCGGGCACCAGCATCCCACGCAAACTTTGACAGACCTTCTCACGATACGCTCCTTAAAGGGGAGGCTCGATAATCTGACAATCGGAATGTGTGGAGACCTGAAATTCGGCAGGACGGTGCATTCGCTGATTCGCGCGTTGTCCCGGTATGAGAATATCAAGTTTGTGCTGATTTCTCCAAAGGAACTGAAAGTGCCGCGCTACGTAAAAGAGGACGTGCTCAAAAACAACAAAAATGTGACATACGTGCAGTACGAACGTCTGGAGGAGATTATCTCAGAGCTTGATATCCTTTATATGACGCGCGTGCAGCGTGAGCGCTTCTTTAACGAAGAGGATTATGTACGCCTGCGTGACAGCTATATCCTCGACACGGAAAAAATGAAACGTGCAAAAGAGGATATGATTGTAATGCACCCGCTCCCCAGGGTAAATGAAATCTCTGTTGAGGTGGACAAGGATCCGCGAGCGGCTTATTTCCGGCAGGCGTTGTTTGGCAAATATGTCCGTATGGCCCTTATCATGACGATGTTGGAGGTAAATGCGTAATGCTGAGTATCGATAGTTTGGAAAGAGGAGTCGTAATCGACCACATCAAGGCTGGAAAGGCTATGAGTATTTATAATTATCTCGGACTTGACAAGCTTGATTGCGCCGTAGCGATTATCAAGAATGTAAAAAGCAACCGTATGGGAAAGAAAGATATCATCAAAATTGAAGATGAGATCGAGACAGACCTTGCCATGCTGGGGTTCATTGATCCGAATATCACGGTGAATATCATCGACAACGGGAAGATTATCGATAAAATGAACCTGACGCTCCCTACGCGCGTGGTGAATATTGTAAAGTGCAAAAATCCACGCTGCATTACATCTGTAGAGCAGGAATTACCGCATGTGTTCAATCTGGCGGATGAGGAACGCGGCGTATACCGCTGTGCATACTGTGAACAACAGGCGGAACGGTAAAAAATAATTTGCATAAATATTCATTTTGATGTATAATTATAAATGTTGAAACCAGAATAAAAATAAGGAAGGTTTTTTTGATATGAAACATTTACTCAAAATGAGCGATCTCTCTAAAGAGCAGATCATTGAAATACTCGATTTGGCGGACAAGCTGAAAGCGGAGAATAAACAGGGCGTGAAGCATCCGCTTCTCGCGGGCAAGACGCTGGGCATGATTTTCCAGAAGTCTTCCACGCGGACGCGCGTATCGTTTGAGGTAGGGATGTACCAGCTCGGCGGCTATCCCCTGTTTTTGTCTTCGAACGACCTGCAAATAGGCAGGGGAGAGCCGGTGGAAGATACGGCGCGCGTACTCTCCCGCTATCTTGACGGGATTATGATCCGCACCTTCGCGCAGAAGGAAGTTGAGGATCTTGCCAAATACGGCAGCATTCCGATCATCAACGGCCTCACCGACTTTGCGCATCCGTGTCAGGTGCTTGCGGACCTGATGACCATCCGTGAATACAAAAAGAGTTTTGACGGGCTTAAGATGGCGTATATCGGCGACGGCAACAACATGGCAAATTCGCTGATCGTAGGAGGATTAACGGTTGGAATGGAGGTCGCCTGCGCGATACCGGAAAACTATTACCCAGACCAGTCTGTGCTCGAGTTTGCAAAGGGAAATCCGAAGTTCTCTATTTCCGGCGATGTTTATGCCGCGGCAAAGGATGCGGACGTGCTCTTTACAGACGTTTGGGCGTCCATGGGCCACGAGGCGCAGGTAAAGGAGCGCCAGCAGGCGTTTCAGGGCATCCAGATCAACAGGGACGTTATGGCTGTGGCAAAGCCGGATGCGATGGTACAGCACTGCCTGCCCGCGCACCGGGAGGAAGAAATCACAACGGACGTATTCGAAGCGCACGCACAGGAGATTTTTGATGAAGCGGAAAACCGTATGCACGCGCAAAAGGCTGTTATGGTCATGCTGATGGGAGATCAATAAAGTATCTGCGGAGCATAAAAGCAACAGAAGACTATCCACAATAAAATTGTTTCAAAATGAAATGCTGTGCGAAAATAAAACGCACGGCATTTTTTTGTGATTTTAATGTTCACAATACGCCGTTTGGTTACAAATGAAGCAAAGAAACAGGCCTGTGCGCGGCACAGGAGTCACGGGAGTAAAAAATAATCGGAGGGAAATCAAATGGCAAAGTATATTGACGATAGTTATAAGCTGTACATCGGCGGGAAATGGGTGGATGCGAGCGACGCGGGCACTTTTGAAACGTATTGCCCGGCAAACGGGGAACGCCTTGCAACGTGCGCGGAGGCGACGGAGCAGGACGTGGATCACGCAGTAAAGGCGGCATGGAAGGCATGGGAAACGTGGAAGGACGTCAGCCCGGAGGAACGGCAAAAAATATTGATCAAAATTGCGGAGATCATTGATGAAAACAGAGAGCGCCTTGCACAAATCGAGATGATGGATAACGGTAAGCCCATTCGTGAGACAATGGGTGCGGACGTACCGCTTGCGGCGGACCATTTCCGTTATTTTGCGGGTGCAGTCCGCACAGAGGAAGGCGAAGCTGTGATGCTCGACAAAAACACACTGAACCTCATCCTGCGCGAACCGATTGGCGTAGTGGGGCAGATCGTTCCATGGAATTTTCCTTTCCTGATGGCAGCATGGAAGCTCGCCCCGGTGCTTGCAGCCGGCTGTTGCACGGTATTGAAATCCTCCAGCAGTACACCGCTCAGTATGCTTGAGTTTGCAAAGCTGACGCAGGATGTACTCCCGCCGGGCGTATTTAACGTAATCACAGGCAAGGGCTCAAAGTCGGGCGAATATATGCTGAAAAACAAAGGCTTCAGCAAGCTTGCGTTTACAGGCTCCACAGAGGTCGGCATATCGGTTGCCGAGGCCGCCGCAGAGAAGATGATTCCGGCGACGCTCGAGCTGGGTGGAAAATCCGCGAATATCTTCTTTGACGATTGTAACTGGGATATGGCAATGGAAGGCGTACAAATGGGCATCCTGTTCAATCAGGGGCAGGTGTGCAGCGCAGGCTCGCGCGTTTTTGTACAGGAGGGTATCTACGATAAATTTGTTGCGGATGCAGTGGAGCGTTTCAATCGCGTCAAAGTCGGCGAGCCGTGGAAGGAAGATACGCAGATGGGCGCGCAGATATCGGAAGGACAACTCAAAAAGATATTGGACTATATTGAAATTGGCAAAAAGGAAGGGGCAAAGGTGGCGTGCGGCGGAGAACGTATGACGGAAAACGGCCTTGGCAAAGGCTGCTTTATGCGGCCCACGCTCCTCGTTGATGTGACAAACGGCATGCGCGTCGCGCAGGAAGAAATATTTGGGCCCGTAGCGGTTGTAATCAAATTCCGTACGGAGGAAGAAGCGATCGAAATGGCGAACGACAGCGATTACGGCCTGGCCGGCGGGGTATGGACAAAGGACCTCAATCGTGCCATCCGTGTTGCGCGCGGCGTGAAGACGGGACGTATGTGGGTAAACACATACAACTCCTTCCCGGCAGGCGCGCCGTTTGGCGGATATAAGGAATCAGGAATCGGGCGCGAGACACATAAGGTGATCCTGGAGCATTATACGCAAATGAAGAATATTTTGATCAACCTTTCAGAAAAACCCGCGGGTATGTTTTAAATCGATCTTCATATTGATTTCAGGAAAAGGGAATGGCCGCCGCCGTTCCCTTTGTTTTGTAAATTTTTAAATAAAGGGCTTGACAGGGAAAGGTGTTGGGCATATAATTAATTTAAACTTTAAATTAATTGATAAATAAATGCCGGTATCGGCGATGAAAACAAATCTCAACACAGGATGCAAACAAAAAAACAGGAGGATGGATTTATGCCACTATACGAAGGAACAGAAAACGTATTGAATGAAATCAGCGTAAAGCCTGAGGTCAGGGAATCGGTCGTGCAGGGTACGGACGCAGTGGTCGCAGCAATCGCAGACGCATTTTCCGTAACGGAGCACGCAAATATAGCGCTTGACGGATGGTATGGCGTAGAATTTGAAAAGATTGCGGGATGGATTGGAAAAGAGCTTGAAAAAAGAGGGATTGAGGCGCAGCTTCTTCCGGCGGCGCATTATGCGCTGCCTGCGGATAAAATGGCGGAGTATAAAAAGACCTTTGTTACGGACGATCCGTCGTTTGGCTGGGTGAACGATAGCGGTACCATCAGTGACGTGATGGATCCGGGCAAAGTCAGCGAACTGAAAAAAGAGCTTGCTTCGCGCAAACAGGCAACCCTGGTTTATGGTTACGGCAGCGCGGTGGAAGAGCTTTATAGCGAATATGACAAAGTATTTTATTTTGATAAAACGCAGCAGCCCATGCTGTGGCAGATGTGGGGCGGGGAACTGGTTCCCTTTGGCGAGACGCAGCCCAAAAAGGATTACAACTGGAAGGAATATTATTATTGCGATTACTACCTGCTGATCCGTCAGAAATTTAATTTGTTTGGCAAAGCGGATTACTATGTGCAGGCGGTCAGCGCGGACGACCTGAAGCTGATGCCCATGGAGAGCTACCGGGAAATCGCCTCCACGCTTGTGAAATACCCGATCAAGGAAGTGGAGATATATCAGCCCGGCCCGTGGGGAGGATACCGCTTCAAAGATTTGTGGGATGTAAAAGGGCTTTCGTGCAGCGGCTGGAACGAGCTTGCGGGCGTAGAGCTTGGAGTGATGGCGGATATTGGAGACGGGATTGTGATCAATATGCCGTTTTCGAATATGACTTACTATGGAAAAGAGCTTGTCGGCGAAACCATTGATAAGGAATATCCCGGACTGTTCCCGCTTAGCGTCTGGTGCGACGACGGGTATTTCGAAAAGCCGGTATCGCAGGAAAGAAGCAGTATGCCGATCCACAACCATCCAAGTACGGATTACGTAAAGAAGCATTTTAACGAGCCTCTTGGACGGTATGAAACCTACTACATTATGGAAGCATATGAAGGGGCGAATACGCTCATGGGCTTCAAGGATGACGCAGATCTTGAAGCATGGGAGAGAAAATGCCGGGAATCCGATAACAAAACATTTTTTGAGGACTGGAAGGATTATGTGTGCCGCTGGGAATCGCGGGTGGGAGACCTGTATCTGATCCCACCGGGAACAGACCACGGCCACGGCGGAAATCAGATGGTGCTTGAGATGGATACCTGCCCGTCTGTAGCGGGTACGGAATACTCCTTCTTCTCGTACGGATATGCGGCAAAGACATGGGATGATAACGCGAAATCTATGACAGGAAGCCCGATGAAAATGCAGCCGGATCATGTTTTCCCAAACAGCAGGTGGCGCAGGGAAAGCTACGTGAAGGATCATCTGCGCGCACAGCGCAGCGTTGTGAAGTGGACGAAGGACTACTATAAAGAGCGGTATTCCAGCCTGCCGGAAATGCCGTTTGAAATCGAGCGTATTCTTTATTATGACAGGGCTGAAAATGATACGGAAGGGAAATTCGCACAAGTACTGACCTTAGCGGCCGGCAAGAGCGCGATCATCCGTTCCAAAAAGAATCCGGAGCTTTGCACGCGCCTGAACCGTTATCAGGCGGCGGTAATTCCCGCGTCATTTGGGGAATATGAAATTTTGAGTGAAGAAAGCGGCGGAGAGAACACGATCGCATTGATTCGTCTCAAAAAAGGCTGAGAAAACCGAATCCGGCAAACGTGTATGGGAAACGCCGGGACACGGTAACTGGAACAGGGCACAGGACGGCTGTGCCCTGTTTTTTAAGAAGCGTAGGAATCTATTGAGATTTCGTCAAAAAACGTATAAAATAATAGTAAAAGACGATTCAGGAGTTAGCCATGGCACAGGGACGCATTAACAACAAAAAAATGAAAGAGATTAATGCACAGAATATCCTCAGTGAAATTCGTAAGGCGGGAAATATCTCACGAAAGGACCTTTCGGCTAAGACCGGCCTTACTACTGGAACCGTCACGAATATCACGGCTATGCTGATCGAACAGAACTATGTGATCGAAACGGGAAGCGGAGAGTCTGAGCTGGGCGGCAGAAAGCCGATCCTGCTCGAGCTGAACGCCAAAGCGGGTTATGCGGTGGGCCTTGAGCTCGACGTAACGAATATTGTCTGCGTAGTGAGTGATTTCAAAGCCGACGTGCTGTATGGCAAACGCGTGCAGATCGACCTTGCGGAGGGCAGGGACGAAATCATCGAGCGAATGGCGCAGATTGTAGAAAAGGCAATCGAAGAAGTTGGAATCGAAAAGGAACAGGTTTTGGGCCTTGGGCTTGCAATTCCCGGGCCCTGTAATTATGCAAAGGGCATAATGATCAATCCGCCCAATTTTCCCGGATGGCTCAATGTGCCAATCAAAGACATCCTCGAAGACAGGCTCGGGCTGAAGATTTTTACAAGCAAGGAGACCTCGTGCGCTGTGCTTGCGGATTACTGGTTTGGAGCGGACGCCGGGAGCCAGCGTATCTTTGGAATCACGGTTGGGGAAGTTGGCATAGGAGGCGCGCTGGTTTTAAACGGACGAATCTTCCAGGAGAAGGAAGGCGAATCCATGGACATTGGGCACACGGTTGTGCAGGTAGACGGTTATCCCTGCACCTGCGGAAACAGGGGCTGCCTTGAGGCGCAGGCAAACGGGCAGGCTGCCGTCCGCTATGCGAAAGAATTTCTGGCAGGCGGGCAAGAGAGCAGGCTGAAAGGGCACGTCACATTTGAGGATGTTGTTGCAGGCGTGACGGAGGGAGACGAGGTGTGTGTGGAGGCGGTCAAAAAGTGCGCCTTTTATATCAGCATGGCGGTTGGAAATACACTGTGCCTGTTAAGCCCGCAAAAGATATGCTTTGGTGGAGATTTTATCGACGAATGCCCGCTTTTATATGAGAAGGTTGTTGAATATCTGGAACGGATGGAGTATCCGGTCGGCGCGCGCGAAGCAAAGAAATCGTTGTTTGCATTCGGAGAACGAAATGGCGCGATGGGAGGATTGGCACTGGTTTTTGAAGCTTTCTCCCGCATATAGCCCAAATATAAAAACGCCTGATGATAATCAGGCGTTTTTTGTTGCCTTGTTCAGGAATCGGCAGACTCCTTCGCAACGGATGCGTCAGTGCGCTCTTCAGCCACTTTCCACGAAGGCTTGCGGAACCGGTAAATGAGGAGAGGAATTGCCGTTAAAAGGATCGTTCCAAGCAGGATAAACAGAATATACCCCGCGTGCTCGTCCGGCTTGAGCGAAGCGGGAGGGAAGAAGCTGGTGACGATCACAAAGCCCACCCCGATAAGCCCTATTACGGAAATGATTGCAGCGCCGACCTTGCCGCCGGGAAGCTGAAACGCGTGCTTCTCATTGGGGTGGCGTTTGCGGTAAATAAATCCGGACAGAAGAATAAAAATATATACAATGCAATATAATACGACCGCCATGGTGAGGATTGTATTAAATACGCCGTTTGTTCCGGGAATAAATACAAAAATCAACGCAATCGCGGTGACAATTACAGCCTGAAGGATCATCAGGGGAACCGGAATATCGCGTTTGTTTGTTTTCTGGAATACGGGCGGAAGAGAACCGGCTCTTGCGCTTTGCAGCATGCCACGCGAAGGGCCGACTGTCCAGGCGGAGATTTCTGTGATGCACGATAGCGCAATCATTGCAGCAATGATAATCGTGATCCAGCCCACGCCCCAGTTGTTGAACATAACGGAAAAGACCTGCGCGGGATCTGCAAGCGCAATTTTACTCTCCGCAACCAGAGAGTCGGTGATAAGGCCTGCATAAGTAAATAATCCCGCGGTGAGGCATGTCGCCAGTATAATCGCCCGCGGATAATTTTTTCTTGGGTTATCGATGCGGTTTGCAAAGCTGGAAGCCTGCTCCATGCCCGCAAAAAGGAATATGATGCCTGAAAGGCGCGAGAGCGTCCCAATATCTCCTGCGTTGGGGATCATGTCGCTTAAAGACGGCGCTTCAAAAACGCCGGGGTTGTTGGTAAATGTATAAATCGTCCCAAAAATGAGCAGTACCGCAAGCGGGATAAAGAGGCCGATGATCGTGCCGTAGGTGCTGATCAGCGTAATGGGAACGCCCTTTATGATCAGGAAGGTAATCAGCCAAAAAACTGCGATCACAATAAGGCCAATAAAAATGTTGTTGCTCAACAGGGATTTCGCACCCAGCATGGTTGCGATCATATCCGCAAACGCGGCGCCCACGGTCACCATACCAAAGCACATCTGTACCCAAATCAGCCATGCAGCCATAAAACCCCAGCGCGGGGACATCGCTTTGCTGATCCAAACGGAAGGGCCTCCATCTACCGGCATTGCCGTGGCGAACTCCGCGGACACAAAGGAAATGGGAATTACGAACATAAGCACCGCAAAGATCATGAACGATACGGATTCCCAGCCTGCGTAGGCAATGTTTGGGATGCGGCGTACCGAAGCAAAATAAGCCATTGTTAAAAATATTAATTGTAAGAACGTTATTTTTTTCATTGTGATACTTCCCAAAGCTTTTTTGTAGTAACAGTTTCATTATTAATAAACAACAATTTCCGGATTATGCAGGAAAGCAAATAATTTTAATTGTTTTGAATAAATGAAAAACAGTTGGGTATAAGTAAACTATCAATACGATTTGGGGGAATTGAGTATGGAAGGATCAAAAAGAGCCTGTGCGGAAACGACGCACATCGTAATGTCTGAGGATATTAACCAGCTTGGGAACCTGCATGGCGGCACGCTCATGCAATGGGTAGATATCGTTGGGGCAGTTGCCGCTACAAGGCATGCGCATACCATTGTAACGACAGCCGCACTCGACAGTATGGATTTTAAGCATCCGGTTCCGCTTGGGGCTATCGTAACGCTGCAGGCGGTCGTCACATGGACGGGGCGTACGTCGCTTGAAGTGCGTGTAGACGTATACAGCGAAAAGGCACGCAGTGAAAAAAAGACGCGAACCAATACCGCATACCTGGTTTTTGTAGCGCTGGGCTACGATGGAAACCCGCAGGAGGTGCCGGAATTCCTGCCGGAGACAAGCGAAGAAAAGCTGGAGTACGAGCGTGCGCTGCAACGGCGCGAAGAGCGTTTGAGAAGGAAAAACGCCGGGTTTTGATATTTTGTACACATGAACGAAACAAACTGTCAAATGCGTTATGATTATTACAAAAGCTTGTGGAGCTATGGACTTGAAGGACGATTTTCATTAAGATGAAGCTAACAGAGGAACACATTTCATCGACAAAGTAACAAAATGTCTTTTTACCGAATTTTTTTCGGTGTTATATTAATCCAAATTCTAAGGAGGACGCCGTTATGGCTCGTATCAAAGATTTTATTGACACTACAGATTTTACAAAGAAAGAACTCGTTGAGATGATTGACCTCGGAATAGCAATCAAAAAATGTATCAAATTGGGATATTATCCACAGCTTATGAAAAATAAGGTGCTGGGTATGATTTTTGAGCAGTCGTCCACGCGCACAAGGGTTTCCTTTGAAACTGCAATGGCGCAGATGGGCGGGCACGCACAATACCTCGCGCCGGGCCAGATACAAATGGGCAAGCATGAATCCGTGAGCGATACGGTAAAGGTGCTTTCAAGGCTGGTCGATATTCTGATGGCGCGCGTAGAGCGTCACGGCACGGTTGTTGAGATGGGCAGAGCAGCCTCTATTCCGGTCATCAACGGAATGAGCGACTATAACCATCCCACGCAGGAAATGGGCGATGCAATCACCATGAAAGAGCATCTTCCAAAGGGCAAGAAGATGGAGGATTGCAAGGTTGTATTCGTGGGCGACGCGACGCAGGTTTGCGCCTCGCTTATGATGCTTACCACAAAGCTTGGCATGAACTTTGTGCAGTTTGGGCCGAAGGGTTTTCAGCTCAAGGAAAATTTCCAGAAAATCGCGGAAGAAAACTGCAAGGTTTCAGGCGGCAGCTTCCTGATCACGGAAGATGAGGACGAGGCCATCAAGGATGCTGACTTTATTTATACGGATGTTTGGTATGGACTGTATGAAGCGGAGCTTTCCAAGGAAGAACGCATGCGTATTTTCTATCCAAAATACCAGGTGGATGCGGCAATGATCGCAAAGGCTTCTCCTGAGGTAAAATTCATGCACTGCCTGCCCGCATCGCGCGGCGAGGAAGTAACGGACGAAGTAATCGACGCGCCGTATTCCATCGTTATCGACGAAGCGGAAAATCGCCTGACAGCGATGCGCGCGCTTCTCGTGTACTTTATGTATCCGGAAAAACCAGTCGATATGGTAGCGCGTGATGCTTCCAAGGCCGGACTGGAAGCGTACATGAAAGAAATCAAGCTAATCTGAACCTGACTTCTGCGGGGGCGGTTTCCGCCCCCAAAAAAATATTGATACCGATGCTTCCGTCGGTGCATAACGAGGGCGGAAGTGTGGAATAATAAGGTAATATAATTACGCGCAAAGGCTTTGTTCCCCGTTGAAACCATCCCTTTCGAGGGATAGCAGCGAAGGCAAAGCATGTGCAACTGAGAAGGAGGAATGGTAGATGATGGCTACAAAGAAGAAATTCAAATTGTTTGACGCTGTCCTCGCGGCGGTATGTATCGTGCTTGTTGTGGAAGCGGTAGCGCCTGCGGCGGCAATCGGTCCATGGCAGTACATTTGGTGGGCAATCATGCTCATTGCTTTTTTCCTGCCGTACGGAATGATTTCCGCAGAGCTCGGAACAACCTACGACGATGAGGGCGGACTTTACGATTGGGTAAAGCGTGCATTCGGACGTAAGAACGGATCGCGCGTCGCGTGGTACTATTGGGTTAATTTTCCGCTGTGGATGGCGTCGTTGGCGGTTTTGTTCACAGATATCCTGATGGCGGTTACAGGCGCGGAGATCAACTGGATCGTAACTCTCGTCATACAGCTCGTATTTATCTGGGTTGTTATATTAATCAGCAATTATCGGGTGAGCCAAAGCAAATGGCTTATCAACATTGGAACGATCGTCAAAGTAATATTGATCGTGGCGATGGGCGTACTGGGTATTTACGGCGCGGTTGTAAACGGCTTTGCAAATTCAGGCTCGCTCGCTGACATCTCGCCCCTGATGGGTATTTCGTTTATATCGATCATCCTGTTTAACTTTATGGGCTTTGAGGTCGTTACGACGTTTGCAGGCGACATGCAAAATCCAAAGAAGGAAATTCCAAAGGCGATTGTTGTCGGCGGTATCCTGATTGCGATATTCTACTTATTTGGCGCATTCGGCGTGAGCGCTGCGATTCCATATAACGAGCTTTCCGTAGACAGTGGATTTATGGATGCGGCAGGTATATTGCTGGCAAGCGCACCGGGCATCTTCCTTGTGATTATCGGCATTCTGTTTATGTTTTCACTTATTGCAAACCTTTCTTCGTGGTCGTTTGGCGTCAACTATGTCGCAATGTATGCGGCGCGCGATCATGCAATGCCCAAGGTATTCGAAAAAGAAAACAAGGACGAGGTGCCGTCGAGCGCCAACATTATCAATGGAGTGGTGGCAACGGTCATTGTGGTGATCGCTGCGATTCTCGGGCAGGTAAACCCGGACGCAGTCGATTCCTTCTGGACATTGTTTGCCCTTAACGTAGTAACGCTGCTCGCATCCTACATTTTCCTGTTCCCGGCCTTCCAAAAGCTGCGTAAGACCGATCCGGACAGGGAGCGCCCCTATAAAGTACCGGGCAAAAAAGGCATGATCGGCCTTATGACATGGGTGCCGTTCGCGCTGCTGATTCTGGCGATCATATTCCTGCTGTTCCCTTACAATGCGGATACGGGAATGCTGGAGCCGGATGTAGTGCTGATCATCGGCGTGGTGATTTCTGTGGTGCTTGGCGAAATCATTGCCGCGGTTACCACAAGGAAAGCGCCGCCGGATGCGGTTAAGCAAAAAGAGTAACTTATGGCGGCCTTAACGCCGCCGGAAATAAGGATATTGAAAGTGAAAGGTAGTGTTTAATATGAAAAATTATACTTCAAAACCAAAGGCGGACGGCTTCCGGATGCCGGGAGAATTTGAGCATCACGACGGTTGCTGGATTCTGTGGCCGCAGAGGCCTGATAACTGGAGGCTGGGCGGAAAGCCCGCGCAAAAGGTGTTCGTCGAGGTTGCAAAGGCCATTAATAAATTTGAGCCTGTTACAGTTGGCGTGAACGAAGACCAATACGAGAATGCAAGGGGAATGCTCCCTGAGGATATCCGCGTTGTGGAACTCTCGAACGACGATTCCTGGATTCGCGATTGCGGCGCAACATTTGTCGTAAACGACAAGACAGGCGAGGTGCGCGGCGTAGATTGGACGTTCAATGCGTGGGGAGGCCTTGTTGACGGCCTGTACTTCCCGTGGAATCTGGACGACGAGGTCGCGCGCAAAATGTGCGATATGGAATATAAGGGCAGATACCGCCTGGATGATTTTGTCCTGGAAGGCGGCAGCATCCACTCGGATGGCGAAGGCACGGTCATGGTGACCGAGGAATGCCTGCTTTCCGAAGGCAGGAACCCGCAGCTTTCAAAAGAAGAGATTACGCAGGTTTTGTGCGATTACCTTGGGGCTGATAAGGTAATCTGGCTGAAAAACGGTATCTATCTTGACGAGACCAACGGCCATGTCGATAATATCTGCTGTTTTGTGAAGCCGGGTAAGGTGTTGCTCGCATGGACGGACGACGAAAACGATCCGCAGTATGCGATCTCCAAAGAGAATTATGATATCCTCCAAAATACGACGGATGCAAAGGGCAGGAAGATTGAAATCGTAAAGATGTATGTTCCTTCCCCTGTGACGATCACAAAAGAGGAATCCGAAGGCGTTGATGCGGTAGATGGTACGCTCCCTCGTGAGGAAGGCGACAGGCTTGCGGCTTCCTATGTCAACTTCTATATTGCAAACGGCGGAATCGCGGTTCCGGGTTTTGGCGATCCGAACGATGAAAAAGCGGTACAGACGCTTAAGGAATGCTTCCCGGACAGGGAGATCGTCCAGATCCCCGCGCGGGAAATCCTGCTTGGCGGCGGAAACATCCACTGTATTACGCAGCAACAACCCTCAGGGAAAAGATAAGACATTCATCTACTTAAAAGGCACATGGGGCGGCTCTGCCGCCCCGGAGTTGTGCCGGAACGCACCGGTTTACAGCGGTTTCACATAATGCAGGTAATGCGAAACGTTTCATAAACCGCTTGCATATATAATTTATACCAAAAGCCTGTAACCAATCTTTTGGCAAATTGTTATAAAACAGGATAAAAGGAACGGATGTTTGATTCGTTTTACGGTTAGAATACTCCCAAAATACCGAAAAGGCAGGGAAAATACGATGAGCAGAATGGTAATTGCGCTTGGAGGGAATGCGCTTGGCAATAACCCCGAGGAGCAGATAGAAAAAGTGAGATATGCGGCAAAGGCGATTGTTCCCCTGATTTTAGCGGGCAACGACGTAATCGTTTGCCACGGAAACGGCCCGCAGGTAGGCATGATCAATCTTGCGTTTGAAAAAGGGTACGAAGGCGGATATACGCCATTAATGCCGCTTGCGGAATGTACGGCGATGAGTCAGGGATATATTGGATACCATCTGCAGCAGGCGATAGATGCGGAGCTTGTAGCGCAGGGGTGTAACGATACGCCTGTAATCACAATGCTCACACAGGTCATTGTGGATGAGGACGATCCGGCCTTTTCCAACCCAACCAAGCCAATCGGCGGCTTCTATGACGAAGAGACGGCGAAAAAACTGATGGCGGAAACAGGATGCAAATACGTTGAAGATTCCGGACGGGGATGGCGGCGTGTGGTGGCTTCGCCAAAGCCCGTCAGCATTTACGAGCATATGACGCTTGATGCGCTCATCAGCGATAAAGAAGTGATCATTGCCGGCGGTGGCGGCGGGATTCCCGTTATCAAGACAGAGACCGGTTATCATGGCGTTGCGGCTGTGGTGGATAAGGACTTTGCGGCGGAAAAGCTCGCGGAGCTGGTCCATGCGGAATACCTGTTTATCCTGACGGCGGTGGATCGTGTGTTTATCAATTTTGGGAAACCGAACCAGCAGGAAATTGAACATATGACGCCCGACGAGGCGCAGGAATTTATCGCACAGCAACAGTTTGCGCCGGGCAGCATGCTGCCCAAGGTGCAGGCGGCGTGCGAGTTTGCAAAAAGCCTTCCGGGCAGGAAGGCCGTGATAGGCTCGCTCGAAAAAGCGCCTCTTGCATTGGAGGGGAAGAGCGGAACATTAATCGAGCAATAAATGGGGAACGGCGATTGAACCATCAAGGATACCTCAAAGTGGAGGGACCGGCATTTGCCGGTCCTTTTGCGTGGCATGGGTGCAGGAATTTCAGAACCCGGGATTTGTATAGGCGGTTTCTATGCAGAAAAGCCGGAATGCGTGTGCCGCAGTCAATAAGCCTTCAAAAATCATATGGACTAAATGAAATTTTGCAAATTCCGTAAAAATGAATTGCAATCTTACCAATATTTGTATAATATTTGAACTGGACTCAAAAGGTATCCTTTTTACAGCTTTACAGCGGTATTTTCCGTAGGAGGCCACAGCTGCATTGGTAAAGGGACAACGGTTATTATTACGATTCCAAAGGAGCCTGAACGATGAAAGCGATTGCCGTAGATGATGAACCGCTGGTACTTGGCCTGCTGGTAAAAACAATAAAAGAGGCGGAGCCGGATTGTGAAGTATGTGGATTTCAAAAACCGTCGGAAGCGCTGGGCGCAATAGCTGGCGGCTTGCGTCCGGACGTGGCGTTTCTTGACATTGAGATATTTGGCATGAATGGTCTGGAGCTTGCAAAAAAAATCCGCGAGCTTTCGTGCGGCACAAAAATAATTTTTGTGACCGGCTATCCGCAATATGCGCTGGAGGCATATTCCGTTCATGCAAAAGGCTACCTGCTCAAGCCGGTTTCCAAAGAACGGATGCGCGAGGAGCTTGACGAATTAAAGGCGCTTCCTCCCAATGAACACGGTAGGATACGTGTGCAGACCTTTGGTAATTTTGAGGTTTTTGTGGATGGAGTACCGTTGCGCTTCTCGCATGCAAAGACAAAAGAGCTGCTTGCCTATCTCATAGACAGGCGCGGAGCTTCGGCAAACACGGGCGAACTTTGCGCTGTGCTGTGGGAAAATAAACCGGATACTGTTTCTGTCCGCAGCCATCTGCGTACTCTGATAGCGGATCTCACACGGCGCCTTACAGAACTTGGCGCAAAGGACATTCTGGTAAAAAGCCGCAACAGCTTTGCCATTAATTGTGGGAATGTGGACTGTGACCTGTATCGTTTCCTGTGCAGGGATACCGAGGCTGTCAATGCTTACCGCGGCGAATATATGGCGCAGTACAGTTGGGCAGAGATGACGCTGGGCGCTCTTGAATAATAAATTAGTAATTTACCAAAACCCCGTTTTCGGGGTTTTTTATTTGCGCTCTATTTGCGGTTTTAATGCTATAGTAAAACAAAACAGGGGGATAGTGCATGAAATCGATCCAGACAAAATTTGTTGTTTTGATTTTGGGATGCGTCCTGCTTTCGTCGGTGGTAATTGGCGGGGCGGGTATTTATAACGCTCAAAAAGTAGTCGATAACGATTCGGCGCAGATCATGAACCTGCTGTGCAATGAACGGGCGCAGAATATCGATGCGCTTCTCTCTCGTATCGAGCAGTCGGTAGATACGCTCGCCAATTATTCCATGGAAGAGCTCGAAGACGTTGACAGGTTCAAAACGGATTCATCTTATGTCGATGAATATACAGAATACATCCAGAACGTCGCGGTCAACGCCGCGAACAACACAGAGGGCGCGCTTGCGGTTTATATTCGGTATAATCCGGATTTTTCAGAATCCACCTCCGGCCTTTTCTGGAGCAAAACAGCTTTGGACGGAAGCTTTCAGGAGCTGACTCCTACTGATTTTTCAAGCTATAATCCTGATGATATTGAGCACGTGGGCTGGTATTATGTTCCTGTCAAAAGCGGAAAGGCAACGTGGATGGCGCCTTATATGAATAAAAACATCAATGTCCAGATGATCTCTTATGTTGTACCGCTTTATGCTAATAATACCACCATTGGCGTGGTTGGTATGGATATTGATTTTGATGTGATCAAAAATATTGTTCAGGATACAAAGGTATATGACAGCGGCTATGCCTTTTTGACAGATGAATCAGCAAATGTTATGTATCACAAAACAATAGAAATGGGAACGCCAATGGGCAGCCTGGAGAATAGCCTGATTCCGGTTGCGGAAGAATTGAAAAATGGAGGAAACAGCACTTATTTGTTTTCTTATACCTGGAACGGGGAAGAAAAGCAAATGGCTCTGGAAAGCCTGAGAAATGGAATGAGACTTGCAATCACCGCTCCGGCTTCCGAGATAGATAAGGCGAAAAATGATCTGATTCTGCAAATTTCGGTTGCAGTCATAGCAATCTCCGCGCTGGCCGTTCTTCTGACTGTGCTGCTGACGCGCAGGATCGTGAGACCGCTCAAGGAGCTGAATGCCGCTGCCCGGCAAATTGCGGAGGGAGACCTTTCCGTCACGCTTTCCCACCAGACAAAGGACGAGGTGGGCACGCTGGCGGACAGTTTCCAGCAAACGGTAAACCATCTGCAGGAATACATCGGCTATATCAATGGACTGGCCTACAGGGACGGCCTGACAGGCTGCAGGAATAAAACCGCATATCAGGATGCGGCGGATGCGCTGGAAGAAAAGATGCGGACAGGCAGGCCGGAATTTGCGGTAATCGTGTTTGACCTGAATAACCTGAAAACAGTAAACGATACCTGCGGTCATGATTTTGGAGACATGCTGCTGATTGATGCCTGCAAGCTGATTTGTAAAGTGTTTAAGCGAAGCCCTGTCTACCGCGTGGGAGGGGACGAGTTTGTAGTAATTCTGGAAAATGATGAATACGAGCATTATACGGAAATATTGGAGCGGTTTGAATGTGCGGTAGAGGAGTTTAACGCAAACGCCAGACCGGGCGGGGAAATTAACATTGCAAGGGGAATCGCGCTTTATGAAGAGAATATGGACCTGACCTTCGCCGATGTTTTCAAACGGGCGGACAGTGCAATGTATCAAAATAAAATGGCGTTGAAAAGAAAGGAAGACGAAGAACAAGGCTGATACCTGTAAATAGGCTGAAATAAAGGAACGGGCAGCCACAAAGTGGCGCCCGTTCTTTTCACATGTCAATGAGCAAAAGTTCTTTATTCGCCAAGGCATATCCCGATATTTTTAGCCGCGCGGACAATGTCGTCGTCCTTTGTAACCAGCTTTGTTTTGCCGGCGACGTCCGCCAGTTTGTTTTGCGTCAGCTTTCCGTTTTTCTTTGCCACCGTATATCCAAACTTGCTTTGGCAAATGAGATCAGCTGCCTGAATACCAAATTTTGTTGCAAGAACCCTGTCGTATGCGCTTGGGCTCCCGCCGCGTTGAACGTGTCCGGGGACAACGGTGCGCGTCTCGATTCCCGTTATGGATTCGATTGCATGCGCGAGACGCGTGGAAATCGAAGGATAGCCTTCTTCCGCGCGTTTGGCACGTATTTCCTTGCGTTTCATGCCTGTTTCGTCATTGCGGATCGCGCCCTCGGCAATCGCCACGATAGAAAATGCTTTGCCTTTTTCCGCACGCCGTTTTACAGCCTCGATTACAGTTTCGCGGTCATACGGAATTTCAGGGATCAGCACTACGTCCGCTCCGCCTGCGATACCAGCGTAAATTGTAAGCCAGCCGGCCTTGTTGCCCATCAGCTCAACCACCATTACGCGTCCATGGCTTGCCGCAGTCGTGTGCACTCTGTCAAGAACGTCCGTGGCGGTGTCAACAGCGGTGTGAAAACCAAAGGTAACGTCTGTACCCCAGATGTCGTTATCAATCGTTTTGGGCAGGCCAATCACATTCAGCCCTTCCTCGGAAAGCAGGTTCGCCGTTTTGTGCGTACCGTTACCGCCCAGCGTGCATAAGCAGTCGAGCTTCATTTTTTCGTAGTTTTGCACCATACTGGCAACCTTGTCCACATTATCTGCGCCAATTTTCCGCATATCCTTAAAGGGGGTGCGCACCGAACCAAGAATCGTGCCGCCCAGCGTCAGGATGCCCGAAAATTCGCTTTTGTCCATTGCGCGGTACTGACCATTGATCAGCCCGGCAAAGCCGCTTGCAATGCCAATAATCTCTACGCCCTCCATGCGTTCGTATGCAGCGCGGGCAACGCCGCGGATCGCCGCGTTAAGGCCCGGGCAGTCTCCGCCGCTTGTGAGGATACCAATTCGTTTTGCCATTATTTATTTCCCCCGTCTTTCTATTATTTCCATTGGATGGAAGCGTCAAAAACAGTCTTGTTGCCTGTTTTTCCACAGACAAACCATGTTCCGTCTATTTCTTTGCAGTATAAATCAACCTTTTGTCCCATATAGGCTTCCGCAATATAGTTGATGCGGAATTGATCCATATAAGCCTTTTTTAAATGGGAGATATCAAAAAGCTCGCAAATCCAGTCTGCGTATTTGGCATTATTGAGGTGGCCATTCATATCGACCTCACTGTATGCCACAGTACGCGTAGTCATATACTGCATTTCGTCCGGCAGCTTGATCTTACCGGGATCGGGCAGCGCGCGGCCATGCGAAAGGTCGTAAGGATAATTTTCACCGATATCGCCCGTACGGCATAAAAAGCGTTCGCGGATGTTGAACAGCACCCAAAGGGAGGTTGCGCGTCCGAGCTCCTCGCCCGTTTCACTGAAAAACATCGAGTGCCGCACAAAAAAAAGCTTGGTCGGCTTTCCGGGCCAGGTCACGACCTTGATGGTATCCGTAAGGTCAGGATATTGCTTCATCTGGAGATGGAGCCGGGTAAGCATCCATGCCATGCCGCGTTCCTCCACAAGCTCCTTCCGGCCTGCGTTCACAGCGATTGCGTGATCCTCTGCAATCTCCTGTAAACGCGTCAGGATAGCGGATGGACGCCATTTTCCCTTCGTGTCTACATCAAAGGCCCGGATGGTGTATAATTGTTCCAGTTTTGTATTCATCAAATGCCTCCAGGTTGTCTCAAAAGTTCTCTTATCACTATAGTATCACTTTGGAAATCAAATGAAAAGAAAAAAGAAAAGGACAGGATTTCCTCCTGTCCGCGCTGTATCACGATATATTTTTATACGCTGAGAAGTTTGTTCAGGAACAACCTGATACGGTTTTCCTTTGGGTTGACCAGGAGTTCCTGAGGTGTGCCCCGCTCTAAAATGCGCCCCTCGTCCATAAATACAACCTCACTGGCAACCTCCTTGGCAAATCCCATCTCGTGTGTGACAATCAGCATCGTCATATGCTCAGCCGCAAGCTCCTTGATGACGGCGAGAACCTCGCCTGTGAGCTCGGGATCGAGAGCCGATGTAGGCTCGTCAAAGCAAAGAATGTCAGGATCCATAGCAAGCGCGCGCGCGATCGCCACACGCTGGCTCTGTCCGCCGGAAAGCTCGAAGGGATATGCGTCGCCCCTGTCTCCGAGCCCAACTTTTTTGAGCAGCGTCATTGCGGTTTCCTCCGCCTGGTTTTTGGGAATTTTATCCACATTAATTGGGGCAAGCGTCAGGTTTTCCATCACAGTGAGATGGGGAAACAGATTAAAGTTCTGGAATACCATTCCGAGATGGAGGCGCGCCTTCATCAGCTCGTCTTCCTTCAGGTATTGCGTCACGCCGTTTTGTTCGCTTGCAATCGTGATGCCATTCAAAACGATCGTTCCTTTTTCCGCGCGTTCCAGACAGTTGATACACCTGAGAAGGGTACTTTTGCCGCTGCCGGACGGACCGATAATCGCCATGGTTTCGCCCTTCTCAAGCGTCAGGTCTATATCTTTTAAAACATGGGTTGTCCCAAAGCTTTTGTTTAATTTTGTAACTTCAAGTACGCTCATAATATCACCTAAATCCTGTAATAGTTCATGCGTTTTTCAATTTGCTTTAAAACAAGCTGCACAATCGCGTTAATGGCAAGGTAGAATAACATCGCCACAATAAACGGCACAACGGAAGCCTCGCGCATTGCTGCCGACTGGGCCATTTTGAGCAAATCGCCAAGAGCGATGATGCTTACGAGCGCGGTATCCTTCACAAGGTTGATAACCTCGTTGCCAAGCGAGGGCATGACGATTTTGAATACCTGTGGTATGACGATTTTTCGCATCGTAAGCCCTTTTCCCAGTCCAAGCACAGAAGCGGCCTCATACTGGCCACGGTTGATGGACTGGATACCGCCGCGGAAAATTTCGCTGTAGTACGCCGTGTAATTGAGCACGAACGAAAGCAGTGCAGATTCAAAACGGCCGATCCGGAAG
Organism: Christensenella hongkongensis; assembly: GCF_000981035.1. Lineage (GTDB taxonomy): Bacteria > Bacillota > Clostridia > Christensenellales > Christensenellaceae > Christensenella > Christensenella hongkongensis. Next base: position 66,977 of record NZ_LAYJ01000103.1, on the reverse strand, counting down.
GATACGCCAATATTTGTAAAAAGCAGGTTCAAACCGAAATATAAGAAAAGCACCTGTAAAATAAGCGGCGTACCGCGCATGATAACAAGGTAAACGTTATAGATGCCTTTCCCGATTTTATTTTTGCTGAGGCTGATCTGCGAGCCAAAAAAACCGAGCGGGATCGAAATGACGAGCGTGAGCGCAAACAGGGAGAGCGTTACTCCAAGGCCGTTTGCAAGCTCTAAAACCAAACTAAGAAAGTTTTCCATTACATATTACTCCAAAAGTACAAATAAAATGAAAAATCGGGCAGCATCGTGATGATAGGCTGCCCGTCATTTCCAGAAGATACCGGTTAGAACGTCGTAACATCCTTACCAAACCATTTTGTGCTGATTTCAGCTGCGGTTCCGTCCTTTTTCATTTCTGCAAGCGCTTCTTCTACCGCCTTTTTGAAAGCCTCTTCACCCTTGCGGAAACCAATGCCGTATTCTTCAGGAGCGAGCGTTTCGTCCAGGATACGGAACTGGTCGGGCTGCTTTGCAAGATAGTAGTTCGCGACAACGAGGTCTACCGCAAGCGCATCCACCTGTCCGGAGGAAACGTCCATCATAGCCGTTACGTTGTCCTTGAAGTCGATCTGCTCCGCAATGGAGTTCTTTAGTTCTTCATTCCCGTCGATTGCTTCCTGTGCGGAAGAACCGTCCTGCACCGCAACCTTTTTGCCGGCAAGGTCTGCAAGCGTATTTACAGGGGAATCCTTCGTTACTACGATTACCTGTTCATTTTCCATATAGGGCTCGCTCATCAGAACCTTTTCCTTGCGTTCGTCCGTGATGGTATAGCCGTTCCACAACAAATCAACATTGCCTGCGTCAAGCTCCATTTCCTTTGCGCTCCAGTCGATTGCCTGCAAATTCACTTTTACGCCCATGTGCTCTGCAACCGCCTGCGCCATTTCCACGTCAAAGCCAGTCAGCTCGCCGTCATCTCCCTTAAAGCCCATCGGAGGGAAGCTGTCGTCCATACCCATAACGAATTCGCCTTTTTCCTTGATTTTATCGAGCGAATCATCCACAGCTGCAGCCGATGCGTCAGCCGAACCGGAAGCCTCGGAGCCGGATGTTTCCGTCTTTGGGGCACAGCCGACAAAGCATACCGCCGCAAACGCGATCACGAGAACAATGAGTAGTACCTTTTTCATTTGTATCATACCTCTTTACCAAATTTTCTTACAAAACAGAACCTGTTTTGCTGCCATTTCAGGCGACTTACCTTGATATTATAATTCATCGTGCTAAATTAGTAAAGGGGTAATCCGAAAAGATCACGAAAACATGATATAGGAAAAATACCATAAAAGAGAGGGTGGCAATGAGCGGAAGCGCAACGCAGAATGTGTATAAGAACCTGAAAACGATGCGGCCTCACGCCGCATCGTTTTGGGACTGCATTATTATAAATGAAAGAAAACTTCCGTAACAAGTGCGTCAGAAAGTAAGCTCTTTATCGAAATCAAACAACCTGTAATCGCACATCAGGCGCAGCAGCGTGAAGCGGTTGCGGATATAACAGCAGATTTTCATTGTTTCCTTAAACTGTTCGTCGGTCATACCGATCTGGTGATAATCAGTGTAGCCGTTTACAGTCCGAAGCGTGCTTACGATTTTTTCGGAAGAGGGGACCTCAGAGGCAACCTGCCGGACCTTGTCGAAGTTTTGGCGAAGCAAGCCTACGTTGAGGTTACCCGTGATGGTGGGCGTATTTTCTTTTTCGACCATTTCCACCACGCTCTGGGGATATTTACTGTAATATTCTTTTACGCGCTCCATACTGAACTGGTTTTCCAGATTCTCCCTGAATATCCGCCCCAGCCGTTCCGCGAAGATAGGATAGTATTTTGCTGCGTTTACGGTTCCGATCCCAACCTTTTCACCGTGCAGCGCGTCGTGGTCGATTCCCTCGATGGGTGTTACCTCCAGATAATGTGAAAAATGATGTTCGAAGCTTGATGCCGGGCGGGTGATGCCGACCATTTGAATGGTGATTCCTGAGAGCAAAAGTCCTTCCATCAGGGTGCCGATGCTTTCGATGTCGCCTTTCCTGATTGCTTCAATGTTGTCCACAATGATATTGACGGCTTTCAGGGTAAGGTCTGCGACGAACGGGCAATAGTATTCGTTTGTGATAAGATGGCCGATTTTCCAGTCAGCGACGCTGATGTATTTACTCAGCATGTCGCCCACGCCGGACGCGGTCATTTTGAGCGGAGCGGCCGCAATGATCTCAAGATCGGCAACCACTGCGTCCGGAGCCTTGGCCGGAAGCGTTACTTTCGCGCCGTTTAACGTAAGCGCGGCATTATCGGATACGAAGCCGTCCACACTTGCAGCTGTTGGAACGGAAATGAACGGAACATCCTGTTTTAATGCCACATAGCGTGTGACGTCGGTAATCACGCCCGCCCCCACGGCCAGCAGTAAGTCGAAGCCGCCGGTTTTTAACACCTGCGTGACGGTGTCAAGCTGAAATTCGTTCGGAACGATTTTTTCGCCTGTCAGGATCAGCGTATCTATATCCGGAAGGGCTTTTTTCAGTTTGGGATATGCCGCGTCATAGGTGTTCTGGTCAAATACCGCGAGAGGCTTTGCACCGGCAAACGATTTTTCAAGCAGCGCCGGGAGTTTTTCCATGGCATTGCGTTCGACAATATAGTCGCGCGTTTTGAGCGTGTGGTTATGCCCGCAGGCACAGCCCTTGACATCCAAAATTTCTTCGAACATAATTTAACTCCTTTTTTAAAATAGAAATACGATTTTATTTTACGGCAGCGTGGAAAGATAGTCAAATAACATTGCAAAAAAGGGAATTTTTTATATAATGGAAAGAAGAAGCTTAAGGCAGGAAGGGAGAGCGGGATGCTGACAGCGCAGGAATTTATTAAAACGCACAAAATGGAATATACCTCTATCGATATTGCGGAGCAGATGGAGGCATATCTCGATGAGATGAAAAAAGGGCTGTGCGGCGAAGAAAGCTCCCTTTTGATGATACCGACCTATATCTCGCTGAAAAGCGAAGTAAAACGCGAAAAGCCCGTAATCTGCGTGGATGCGGGCGGGACAAACCTGCGGATAACGGTCGCAAAATTTTTACAGGACGGAAGCTTTCATACGGAAGAGATCAACCGGTATATGATGCCGGGTGTGGAAAAGGAAGTAGAAGCGGGAGAATTTTTTGACATTTTGGCGGGCTTAATTGCGCCCCTTACAGGGATTACTAAGGATATTGTCATTTCATTTGCATATCCTGGAAAAGTGATTCCCAGCCTTCCGAACATCGATTGTGAGATCGTAGAAATCACCAAAGAAGTAAAAGTGAAGAACGCCGGCGGAAAGAAGATGGTTGATGAACTGAAAGCATCCTTTGAAAAGCTTGGAATCCATGGGGGCAGGATCGTTGTGATCAACGATTCGGTAGCGACCTGCCTTGCGGGAAAAGCGGAAAAGATCAACGAAGGCTATGGTTCGTTTACGGGAACGATCCTTGGCACGGGCAGCAACAGTTGCTATATGGAAAACATCCAGAATATTGCCAAGCTGCACGGATTCTCTGATGACGGCGTGATGGTGATCAATACAGAGGCGGGAAATTATTCCGAAATCCCACGCAGCGATATTGACCTTGCGTTCGACGAAAGCATGCTGAATCCCGGAAGGGGAATTTTTGAAAAAATGGCCAGCGGGGGCTATCTTGGCGGGCTGTGCGATTTTACGTTGCGGGCCGCAGGACGTGAGGGCGTATTTTCGCAGGAGTTTACTTTGGCGAAAACGCTTACCACCGTGGATGTCAATGAATTTTTGGAGGATGGAACAGGGGCGCTCAAAGGTTACTTCCAAACGGAACGGGACGCGTGGACGGCACGGGAGATCATTCTCAATATTGTGCTGCGCGCAGGACGGCTGCTTGCGCTTCAAATGGCTGCGATGGCTGTAAAGGCGTGTAAGGACAACAGCCATATTTGTATGACGATTGAAGGCACGACATACGATAAAATGTTTGCGCTCAAAAAGGAAGCGCTTACAAACCTGCTGCCTTATCTTGATTCGATAGGCATTGCGGCAGATGTGATCAGCGTAGACCTGGCTGTGCTGAAAGGCTGCGCGATCGCAGGGCTTTCCACATAATTTCCTGATTGGCGAAATAGTATTGGGTTTATAGGTAATAATAGTATATAATAGAAAACAAGCAACAGACAATCTGACCACAAGGAGGAATCTGAGTGGGAGGACGGCCTTTATAACAATGATAATTTTTTGTTATGCTGTCCTTTTTTACAGAAGGGGCGGCATTTTTTGATTGGAGGGAGTATGGCGCAATATACGCTGGGAAACTATATTTTGGATACTGGCCAGCCGCGGGCAGAGGTGCTGGCTGCAATCCTGAAAGACGATTCTATAAATGAGGAGCTTTTTTACGCGGCGAACAAGGTAAAAACCGAACAATATGGAAATCTTGTTTTTGTACGCGGCATCATTGAATTTTCAAACTATTGCAGATGCCTGTGCGCTTACTGCGGCATCAACGCGCGGATGAAGGATGCGGTGCGCTATCGCATGGCGCCCGACGAGCTTGTAGAGGCGGCGGTGGATACGGCAAAGGTCTACCGGACGGTTATCCTGCAAAGCGGAGAGGACTGCTACTATACCGCGGAAATGTTGGCCGGCATCGTCCGGCGCATCAAAGAAAAGGCGCAATGCGCTGTTACGCTGTCCATTGGGGAACGATCGCTTGAAGAATACCGTATTATGAAGCAGGCGGGAGCAGACCGGTTTTTACTCAAGCATGAGACGGCGAACGCCGCGTTGTATCAATCGCTGCACGGCGTACCGCTCGAAGGCAGGCTGGACGCGCAGCGCAGGATCAAGGGACTTGGTTTTGAGCTTGGCGGCGGGTTTATGGTGGGACTGCCGGGGCAAACGGATGAAATCCTCGCTCAGGATTTGCTGACGTTGGTACGCGAGGGCGTGGATATGGCAGGCATTGGGCCGTTTATCGCGCATCCGGATACGCCGCTTCGGGGCAGTGCGGATGGAAACGCACACAAAACGCTGAAGGTGCTTGCGCTTGCGCGGCTGCTCCTTCCGAAATGCCACCTGCCGTCCACAACGGCCCTCAATGTAAAGGGCGGCATGAAAAACGCTTTATTATGCGGCGCGAACGTTATTATGCAAAAAGCCACGCCGTATGAATATAGAAAGCTGTACGATATCTATCCCGGCAGGGATGCAAAGGATATACCACTCAGGGAGCAGTATGAAGAATTGAAGGAAAAACTTGCGGAACTGAATTTGACCGCAGAATAAGGGGGAAGTCAAATGGCTTATAACAGAATGGGAAAAACGGTAGCAGAGTTTATGGATCATGGGGAGATTGAGCGTACGCTCGCGGCTGCAAGGGAGCTTGCAAAGGACGAAAAAGAGGTGAAGCGCATCATCCACAAGGCGAGCGGCTTTGGCGGACTCACGCACGAGGAAGCGTCTGTCCTCAGCTTTGTGGAGGATAAGGAACTGATCGAAGAGATGTTTCGAACCGCCAGGGATATCAAAAAACATATCTATGGCAACAGGATCGTGATGTTCGCACCGTTGTATTTGTCGGACTATTGCGTAAATGAGTGCCGCTACTGCGGATATCATCATTCCTCGTGCATGACGCGTAAAAGACTGACGCAGGAGGAGATCGTTCAGGAGGTAAAGGCGCTTGAAAAAATGGGGCATAAGCGGCTTGCGCTTGAAACGGGCGAGGATCCGAAGAACTGTCCGCTTGATTACGTGCTGGAAAGCATCAAAACAATCTATTCCATCCACTTTGACAACGGGGCGATCCGCAGGGTGAACGTGAATATCGCGGCGACAACCGTGGAAAATTACAAGAAGCTCAAGGATGCGGGAATCGGGACCTATATCCTGTTTCAGGAAACATACCATAAACCAACCTACGAGCATCAGCATCCGAAGGGGCCGAAGAGTAATTATGAATATCATACCACCGCGCATGACCGCGCAATGGAGGCGGGTATCGACGACGTAGGGCTCGGCGTACTGTATGGGCTTTACGACTGGCATTACGATTTCGTAGGGCAGATTATGCACGCAGAGCATCTGGAAGCAGTGTTCGGCGTAGGGCCGCATACAATTTCCATGCTGCGCATCCGCGACGCGGGCGACGTGAAGAAAACAGATTATGAACATGCGGTTTCAGACGACGATTACAAAAAGATCGTGGCGGTAATGCGTATGACCGTACCGTATACGGGCCTGATTCTTTCGACGCGCGAAGGCGGCGCATATCGCGACAGCGTCATCGAGCTTGGAATTTCGCAGGTCAGCGCGGGCAGCGCGACGGGCGTAGGCGGCTATACGCTGAAAACGCAGCAGCCGCAGTTTGAAGTGGAAGACCACCGCACGCCGATCGAAATGACCAAGGAGCTGATCCGCGACGGATATATTCCAAGCTTCTGTACAGCCTGCTACCGCGAGGGAAGGACGGGAGACCGGTTTATGCGCCTTGCAAAGGCGGGGCAGATCGGAAATATCTGTCAGCCAAATGCGCTTATTACCTTAAAGGAATATGCGGTCGATTATGGCGACGACGAGTTTAAGCAAATGGCGAACGAACTGATCGAAAAACAGCTGCAGGAAATACCAAGCGAAAAAGTCCGCGACAAAGCGCGCGAATACATCGCGAAAATCGAAGCGGGCGAGCGCGATTTCCGATTCTAGGAGAAGGAGAAAACAGATGGTATCCAATTTAGACGAAACGCCACAGGCAAACCGGCTGCATATCGCCTTTTTCGGAAAAACGAACGCGGGGAAATCGAGCGTCATCAACGCGATGACCGGGCAGGATATCGCGCTTGTCTCAGATGTTGCGGGTACGACTACGGATCCCGTATATAAAGCGATGGAGCTTTTGCCAATCGGCCCGGTGGTATTTATCGATACCGCGGGCCTTGACGACACGACGGAGCTTGCACAGGCGCGGATCAAAAAAACGAACGAAGTTATCGACAAAACGGATATCGCCGTGATCATCATACGCGCGGGCGACGGGGACACCTCCCTTGAGAAAGAATATATGGAAGTGTTCCGCAAGAAAAATACGCCGTATATCGTTGCTTATAATGCGTTTGACGAGGGGAATGCGGGCAGCGTTGCTCCAGTCGGCAAAAATACGGTGGTGCTGAACGCGAAAACGGCAGAAGGAATCGAAACGCTGAAGCAAAAGCTTGCAGAGCAGGTGACGAACTACGAACAGCCCTCGATTGTCGGGGAGCTTGCATCGGCGGGAGACGTTGTAGTGCTTGTGATGCCGCAGGACATCCAGGCGCCCAAGGGGAGGCTGATCCTTCCGCAGGTGCAGGTCACGCGCGATCTTCTGGATAAGGGCTGCCGCGTGGTTTCCATCAAAACGGAAGACCTTTCACCCATGCTCGAAGAGCTGCGGCATCCGCCAAAGCTCGTGATTACCGATTCACAGGTGTTCAAATATGTAAACGAGCATCTGGGAAAGGATATCCCGCTTACGTCTTTTTCTATGCTGATGGCGAAATATAAGGGCGATATCGATGAATTTGTGCGCGGGGCACGGGCGATTGCCTCCCTGAAGCCGGGCGACAGGGTGCTGATCGCCGAATCGTGTACGCATCATGCCCTCAAAGGGGATATTGCGCGGGAAAAGCTCCCGAACTGGCTCAGCAAATATGCAGGCGGCGCGCTTGCCTTTGATAACTGCGCGGGCCATGGATTTCCGGATAACCTAACGGATTACAAGCTGGTTGTGCATTGCGGCGGGTGTATGGTGAACCGCAAGAACATGCTTTCGAAGATTGGGTACGCAAAGGAAGCAGGTGTGCCGATCACCAATTTTGGCGTGGCGATTGCATTTTTAAACGGTATGCTGGAGCGCGTGACATGGTAAAAGCTGTTTGAAACGGGTGACCACTGTTTACAAAGAAACGGAAAGCAGTTATAATGCTTACAAAGGCAGGCGAGGCCTGTTTAATAATACCGGGAGGCAAAATAATGGTTGTAATCAAGATCAAAGGCGGCGGCACAATCAAGATTAAGCTGGATGAAAAAGCAGCGCCGAAAACGGTAGAGAATTTCAAAAAACTGGTAAATGAAGGATTTTATGACGGTTTGATTTTCCATAGGGTTATCAAAGGATTTATGATTCAGGGAGGATGTCCCAAAGGAAACGGCACAGGCGGGCCGGGCTATTGCATCGAAGGGGAGTTCTCTTCGAACGGCGTGGAGAATGAGCTGAAGCATAAACGCGGAACAATCTCCATGGCGCGCAGTATGGATCCCAATTCCGCAGGTTCGCAGTTTTTCATCATGCACGCGGACGCACCTCATCTTGACGGACAATACGCGGCGTTTGGCAAGGTCGTTGAAGGCATGGATATTGTCGATGAGATCGCCGGCATGAAAACAGATTTTTCCGATAAGCCGGTTGCGGATATCGTGATGGAAAAGGTGACGATCGAAGAAGAATAATGGCTCAAATAACGCTAAAAGCTGAAAACCCCTGCAGATTATGCAGGGGTTTTTGTTATGCTTTTTGATTTTACATGGATTTTACATAAACTGCCAGTCAATTTTACAATGCCGCCTTATAATGCAAATTGTGGTTAAGAAAATAATATATTTAAAATATTTATCACAAGGAGAGAACAGAAATGAAAAAAATTGTAATGGTAACAGCATTGGTGCTCTGCATGGTATTTGCTGCAGTAGGCTGCGGCGGAAACCCGGCGGCTCAGGAACCGTCCCAGGCGGCCAGCGAATCCGCTTCGGCCCCGGCGTCGGCTTCCGCTTCGGAGTCGGCAGAATCGTCGGCCCCGGCAGACACGGCAATTTCAGGCAAGGTATCCATGTCCGGTTCTACATCTATGGAGACCATCGCAAATGCGCTCAGGGAGGCGTTCATGGCAAAATATCCTGATGTAACGGTGGATGTGCAGCTTGGCGGCTCGTCGGTCGGCGTACAGGACGCGCAGAGCGGGAAATCCGATATCGGTAATGTTTCCAGAGAGCTTAAAGAGGATGAAACAGGACTTACGGAAAATAAAATCGCAATCGACGGCATCGCAGTGGTTGTGAACCCGGCAAACAAGGTAACGCAAATCACTTCGGAAGACCTTGCCAAAGTATACACAGGCGAGATCAAAAACTGGAAAGACCTCGGCGGGGACGATCAGCCAATCGTCGTTATCGGACGCGAAGCTTCATCGGGAACGCGCGGAGCGTTTGAAGAACTTCTGAAGGTGGAGGACAAGTGCCAGTACGCCCAGGAGCTGAACGAAACCGGCGCTGTAAAAACAGCGGTATCCGCAACGCCTGCGGCAATCGGATATGTTTCACTCGAGGCGCTTGACGATACGGTAGTAGCGCTCAATGTAGACGGCGCTCCTGCCACGGAAGAGGCGATCAAGGCGGGAGAGTATCCGCTCTCAAGGCCCTTCCTCATGGTAACTGCGGAAGGCGAGCTTCGCCCGGAGGTACAGGCGTTCATCGACTTCGTACTCGGTGCGGAAGGCCAAAAGGTTGTCGCAGACAATAAACTGATCACGATTTCATAAATTTCCTCTTATGAAGAATAAAGAAAGAGACGCAGAGGAGTCTGCGTCTCTTTCGGCGGTTGTGGAAGGCGAAACATGGCGCGTTCCAAAACGATGGGAAAAAGGAGTGAAAAAGCAGAAATGAATGTCAGTGCGACAATCATGGGTGGAAGGAAGACAAAGACCGCCCTTGAAAAAACAATGAAAGGCGTTTTTATTGCGTGCGGCGCGTTTGCGGTGGTGGCGGTGCTGGTCATCACGATTTATATGGTCGTATCCGGCGCCCCGGCGATGTTCCAGATAGGTCTTAAAGATTTTCTGTTTGGTACGGAATGGGCGCCTACGGCTGCGGATCCAAAATTCGGCATCCTGCCCATGATACTCACCTCGCTGGTAGGTACGGGAATCACAATCGCGGTCGGCGTTCCGATTGCGCTTATGGCAGCGGTTTTTGTCTCGGAAGTGGCACATAAAAAGCTTGCCGGGATCGTAAAACCCGCAATCGAGCTTTTGGCAGGAATCCCTTCAGTGGTATACGGACTTTTGGGAATGATTATATTGGTTCCTCAGGTATCCAAGCTCGAAATGCTTTTGTATGCCAACGATCCGACGCATGCCTTTACCGGCGGCGCAAATCTGCTTTCAGGCGTTGTGGTGCTTACGATTATGATTTTACCAACAGTGGTCAATATCAGCATTACTTCTTTGAAAGCAGTTCCAAGGGAATACATGGAGGCGTCTCTTGCAACCGGCGCCACCAAAATGCAGACGATCTTTAAGGTGCAGATACCGGCGGCAAAATCGGGAATTATCACAGGCGTAGTGCTGGGCATTGGCCGGGCGCTCGGCGAGGCAATGGCAATCATCCTTGTGTCAGGCAACGTTGTGAATATGCCGGGGCTGTTTAACAGCGTCCGGTTCCTGACGACGGGTATTGTGTCAGAGATGAGTTATGCGTCCGGGCTCCACAGGGAGGCGCTTTTCAGTATCGGGCTTGTTCTGTTTATATTTATTATGGTCATTAACGTTATTTTGAATACGTTACTGAAAAAGGAGGCTGCGGGAAATGAAAAGTAGTGCGGAAAAGCTTTCCAACGACGTAAGCCTTATGAAAAAAAAGCGCCGCCCCAAGGATGGCGCGCAGCAGATCACGATTTATGCGTGTGCAATCCTTACGGTCGTTATCCTGTTTTATTTGCTTGTTTATATCATGGTGCGCGGGCTGCCGTCCGTAAATTGGGAATTTCTTTCCACCGCGCCAAGTGCGCTTAATAAAACCGTGGGAATCCTTCCCAGCATTATCAATACCCTGTACATGATTGGAATAACGCTGCTTATTGCAACGCCAATCGGAGTAGGCGCGGCGATCTTTCTCAATGAATACGCCAAACGCGGTAAAATCGTCAAGGTGATTGAGTTTACAACAGAAACGCTGGCAGGCATCCCTTCCGTATTGTACGGACTGTTTGGCGCTGTGTTTTTCGGCGTCACGCTGCAGCTTGGATACTCCATACTTGCCGGTGCGCTGACGCTTGTGCTGATGATCCTTCCGATCATTGTGCGTACTACGCAGGAGGCGCTTAAAACAGTGCCAAACGAATACCGCGAGGGCGCGCTTGGAATTGGAACGACAAAGTGGCACATGATCCGCACGATCATCCTGCCGGGCGCGATTCCGGGAATCATTACGGCCGTGATCCTTGCAATCGGCAGGATCGTGGGTGAATCGGCAGCGCTGCTTTTTACGTCGGGGATTGGAACCAATATGCCCACCAATTTCTTTGGGCATATGATGGAATCGGGCGCAACGCTCACCGTGCAGCTCTACACATACGCGGCAAAGGGGCAGAACGATTCTGCGTTCGGGATTGCCGCCGTATTGGTGGTGATCGTATTGGTAATCAACCTGCTGACGAATTACCTGAGCAAGCGTTTCAGCAATAAGAGGCAGTAGCGGAAAGGGGAAAAATCTTGAGTACTAAAATAGAAACAAAGCATCTCGATTTATATTACGGGCAAAACCATGCCTTAAAGGACATCAATATTGATATCGAAGCAGGAAAAATCACAGCCCTGATCGGACCGTCAGGTTGCGGAAAGTCCACTTACCTGAAAACGCTTAACCGAATGAACGATCTTGTGGATGGTGTAAAAATTACAGGAGAAGTTCTTTTGGACGGCGAAAATATATACGATACCAAAGTGGACGTTACCATTTTGCGTAAAAAGGTAGGAATGGTATTCCAGAAACCAAATCCGTTTCCAATGAGTATTTATGATAATATAGCCTATGGGCCGCGTATCCATGGCATCAAAAACAGGACGGATCTTGATGAAATCGTGGAAAACAGCCTGAAGGGGGCTGCGCTCTTTGAAGAAGTGAGGGACAGGCTCAAAAAAAGCGCGCTCGGGCTTTCCGGCGGGCAGCAGCAGCGCCTTTGTATTGCACGGGCGATTGCGGTTTCGCCGGAGGTGATTCTCATGGACGAGCCTACTTCCGCGCTCGATCCGATCTCCACGACAAAGATCGAAGATCTGATGAGCGAGCTCAAAAAGAAATTCACAGTTGTGATTGTCACGCACAATATGCAGCAAGCCGTCAGGATATCAGACAGGACGGCGTTTTTCCTGCTTGGTGAAATGGTAGAGTATAATAAAACAGAGGACCTGTTCAGTATGCCAAAGGATAAGCGTACGGAGGATTATATTACAGGTCGTTTTGGATAAGGACGGAGCATCAGGAAAAGAAAGGAATTGATTATGAGAAATAAATTTGACGTTGAGCTCGAGGATCTGAACCTGGACCTCATACGCATGGGCGCGAGGGCGGAAGAAACGATCACAAAAGTTGTGAGCGTGATTGAAAACTGCGATATGGAAGGAGCCAAAGAGATCATCGAGGACGACGACCTTGTGGATGCGATGGCGCGCCAGATTGAGAGCCGTTCCATGAAGCTCATCATGAAGCAGCAGCCGGTGGCGAAAGACCTGCGGATGATCTCCACAGCGCTTAAAATGATTACCGATATTGAACGCATCTGCGACCAGGCAGCGGATATTTCAGAAATAACGCTTTGCGTATGCAAGGAAATTGTGATCGAAAAACCAAAGCATATCCCCAAAATGGGAAAAACCACGGCGCAAATGGTTCACATGGCGGTGGAATCCTATGTGCACAGGGATATGGAGCTTGCCGAAAAGGTCATCGAAATGGATAACGAGGTAGACAGGCTTTACGACGTTGTCAAAAACGAGCTTCTTGAGATGGCAATCAGGGATAAAGACAAGATCGACCAGATTGTGGATTTTTTGATGATCGCAAAGTACCTGGAACGGATCGGCGACCATGCGGAAAATATAGCAGAGTGGACGGTGTTTTCAGAAACGGGCGTGCATAAAGACAAACGTATTTTGTGATATAATATCCATGTGAGGTGATAAAGTGGCGACGATCATGATTGTAGAAGATGACGCTTCGGTCAGGGAACTGATTGTGTGTACCCTCAAATCGGCGGGATTTGAGGTGCGGGCATATGAATGCGGCGAAGAGCTTTTGAAAAACTATAGCGAGGACGATGCGCCGCAGGCAATTTTGCTTGATATCATGCTGCCGGGTATCGACGGGTTTGAAGTATACCGGCGGCTTTCGGCGCAGGAAGGGTTCAATGTTCCTGTTGTGTTCCTGACTGCCCGCACCACCGAGGTAGATAAGGTATCGGGCCTGAACCTGGGGGCGGACGACTATATCACCAAGCCGTTTGGCGTACTGGAGCTGATCGCCAGGGTAAATGCGGTTATCCGCAGGGCACAGAAAATTTCTGTCAAACCGTTGCCAAAGGTGCGGGAGGCAGGAGGAGTCCGGCTTGATGCGGCGGCGCATGTGTTGTATGTAGATGGGGAAAAAACAGACCTCACCTATAAAGAGTTTGAAATACTCCACTATTTCATGCGCAACGAGGGTATGGTGCTTACGCGTGAAATGCTTCTCAATGAAATATGGGGCATTGATACGGATATCGAAACCCGTACAGTGGATATGCACATCAAGACATTAAGGCAAAAGATAGGGCGCTGCGGTTCGTACATCAAGACGGTGCGTGGCGTGGGATATCGGTTTGAGGTATAAAAGGTGAAAAAGAAAATTGTATTATTGACTACCTGCATGATGGTCATCGCGCTGGTGGTGACGGTACTGGTTTCCATGGCGAGCTTTAAAAGCACTTATACAAACGATGTGATTGCGGTCTTAAGGGGAAATATCAACGGCATGGAGCTCGCGATGGAGGGCAGGACCGATTATCAGCAGTTTGCGCAGGAATATCAGCAGGCATACGGCCAGAATAACAGGATCACGATCATTGCCGGGGATGGAACGGTGCTTGCGGATACGCAGGGCGACCTTGCGCAGGCCGAAAACCATCTGGACCGCCCGGAGGTAAAGGAAGCCCTTGCGGGCGGGTTTGGAGCGCAGGTGCGTTACTCGCAAACGACGGGTTCGGATATGATCTACGTAACGAAGCAAATGCCGGACGGGATAATTTTGCGCAATTCCATGCCGCTTAACAACGCTACGGCAATTATCAACCAGACGCTTCCCGCAGTGATCATTGTTTTTGTGCTGCTTGTGATTGTGGCGGCGGTGATATCCAATAAGATTGTACAGAATACGCTCATGCCGTTTACACAGCTGCACGATTCCATACAGGGATATATCGACGGCGACAATAAGGAGCTTCGAATTGAAAGCCCTTATCCGGAGCTTGACGATATTACGCAGGCGTTTGGACGTATTTCAGAAAGCCTGAACCAATATATCGAGAAGGTCAAGATAGAGAATAAAAAAACGGCACTTATCATAGACAGCATCAACGAAGGCCTGCTGATCATGGACGAGTCTTCCAACGTATTGCTGATCAACACCGCCGCCAAAGAGATATTTGGCGTGCAGGCGGTCGGGGCCAACGAAAATATTCTCCATTATGTGCGCCGCCAGGACGTGGTCTCCAAGCTTGAAAAAGCGCTCAGGAAGAAAAAGAACACGCGCTTTGAGGCGCGTGACGATATGAACGGCAAAACATACCGTTTTTATACGAGTATTGTGGATGAACCGGCATTTCTCGCAGGGAACAGCTACGGTATGCTGGTGCTGATCAGCGACGTAACGGATATTGAACTTTCAGAGCGGGTACGCAGGGATTTTGCGGCCAATGTTTCGCACGAGTTAAAAACGCCGCTTACATCCATCAACGGTTTTGCGCAGTTGATTGCAAACGGCATGGCGGGAGATAAGGAGAGTGTGGAATCTTACGCAAAGCGGATTTCAGGCGAAGCGGACAGGCTCATGGGGCTCATCAACGATACGCTGATGCTTTCGGAGCTGGAGCAGATCAGCATTGACGAAAATACAGAGGAAGTGAATGTGCGCGACGTTGCGGAGGATGCTCTGCACCTTCTGGAGAACAAGATTTCAGAAAAAGAACTTACCGTTAGCGTTGTGGGAGAAGCGAGCCTCAAAGCAAACAAAAACAGGATAAGCGAGCTGATGCTGAACCTGTGCGATAACGCGGTAAAATATAACCGGGAGAAGGGAAACGTCGATATCGGCCTTTCAGAGCAGGACGGTTACGTGACGATTACAGTAAAAGATACGGGAATCGGTATTCCCAAGGATGAAACGGGCAGGATTTTCGAGCGGTTCTACCGCGCGAAAAATTCCGGCGGCGCGACTGTCAGCGGTACGGGCCTTGGCCTTGCGATTGTCAAGCACATTGCTGCGCATTACGACGGGGAACTGGAGCTTACAAGCGTGCTTGGCGAAGGAAGCGCCTTCACGGTCCGGCTTAAAAAGGATTGATCGAAATTTTGCAAAGCAGTCCCGCCCGGATTTATCCGGCGGGGCTTTTTTGACTGATTCGGTTGACATTGGCAGGCAGAAATAATAAGATGAAAAGTAGAATTTTGTTGCAGTTTGCCAAATGGTTGCACAGCAAGCATTTGTTAGAAACTGTTATGCAGCGAACCTTTCCGGCGGAGCAGCCCTGCGATGCCGCAAGTTAATACGCTGTAATTTGATTGATTATGATTTTAAAGGAGTAAAAATATGCGGCTGGCAAAAATAGTCGGGGTTGCGCAAAGCCTGACAAAATCAGACGAATTATATGGAACGGATATACTGATCGCAATTCCTGTGGAAGTGGATACGTTAAAAGAAAACGGAGCGTCTTTTTTGGTGATGGACAGGCTTGGAGCAAAGACCGGGCAGATCGTAATTTGTTCATCCGGCAGCGCTTCGTGGGACGGAATGGCTGCCGGAGCGCCGGATGAGCGCGTGGTGGCGATTCCCGAGTCTCTTGAATTTGAAGGCAAAAATTATTTCGAGCAGATTGCCGCACGCCAGGAGGAGCCGGAAGAGGAATATGTGACGGCGCCGATTCCGGATATTTACGCGGCGCTTGAAGAAGAGCAAAAGCAAACGGAAGCGGCGCAAGCGCCTGCTCCGGAAGCCGCGGTAGACCTTGTGACAGACCTCACAGCGGAATTCAAAGCCCTGCACGAAGAGCTTGACAGCAGCTACAGGGAGGAAGCGCCGCAGGAGCCTGTACCGCAGGTAACAAGCTCGGTGCCATATGAAGATTATGCAAAATACCTGACGACCGAATTCAAGCCTGTCGAAATCCCGGCAGATTCCTATATGAGGCAAATCGGCACGGAAGAGACAGGAATGCAGGAAGGTACGCAGCCGGGGCAAACGACAGATAAATCTGCGGAAAATGAAGAGCAGAAAGAAACCTTTTCACGGCTCGATAAATACCGCAACAGAAAGAAAAAATAACGATACTATGGGAGATTCAATGGATACGATCTTTGACATGGAAACCGTCGCCCTGGACGATGAAAACAGCGCGCTTCTGATTATCGACCAGACGCAGCTGCCCTATCATAAGGAAATACTTCACCTGAAGGATCAGGAAAGCATCTGGGATGCGATCTACCTTCTTAAAGTACGCGGTGCGCCGGCAATCGGAGTTGCGGCGGGATTTGGTATCTATTTGGCGGCAAAAGAGATAGAAGAACAGGATTTTGACGCATTTTATGAAAAATTTAAGCGGGCGAAGGACTACCTTGATTCGGCTAGGCCAACTGCGGTAAACCTTTCGTGGGCCCTGAACCGCATGGACGCGGTTGTTCTTGCCAACCGCGAAAAAACAGTCGGGCAGATTAAGCAGCTGTTGCTCGCAGAGGCAAACGAAATCAAGCGCGAGGATATCCGGGTTTGCAAAACCATCGGAGAGAACGGGTTATCCCTTTTAAAACCGGGCATGGGGCTGTTGACGCACTGCAACGCGGGCCAGCTTGCCACATCAAAGTACGGAACGGCAACCGCGCCCATGTATCTTGGACAGGAAAAAGGTTACGGTTTCCGTGTGTTTTGCGATGAAACGCGTCCACTCCTGCAGGGAGCGCGCCTTACTGCTTACGAGCTGATGGAGGCGGGCATCGATACGACGCTTCTTTGTGATAATATGGCTCCGTCCGTTATGCGGCAGGGGCTTGTGGACGCTGTGTTTGTGGGCTGTGACCGTGTGGCGAAAAACGGGGATACAGCGAATAAAATCGGGACCTCTTATGTTGCCATTGCGGCAAAAAATTATGGAATTCCGTTTTATGTCTGCGCGCCGACCTCCACGATTGATATGGACTGCGAGTCCGGCGGAGATATCCATATCGAGCTTCGCCCCGCGGAGGAAGTAACGGAAATGTGGTATGAAAAACGCATGGCCCCTGAGGGCGTAAAGGTATACAACCCAAGCTTTGACGTGACAGACGCGCAGTTTATCACGGCGATCATCACAGAATACGGCATTGCATATCCGCCGTTTGATGTTTCCCTTAAGGAAATCTTCGAGAAGAAAAGCAAGGCGCAGAATGATTAAAAAGTTTAAACAGTAAGGGCTGTGGGAGAAATTCCCACAGCCCTTTATTGCTTTGATGAGTGATTCAGCTGATCAATTTTTCGATCAGGTTCTCCGCACTTTCCTTAAGCTTTCCGAGCTGGTATTCCGCCTCCTGCTTATCCATAGAGGAGGTGGAAAGATAGGATTTCAACTTCGGTTCCGTGCCTGAAGGACGGATAATAAACCTGCCGCCCTCCAGCTCGAAATAAAGCACATTGGATTGCTCCATATCGATGGGCGTTGCTTTGCCTGTTTTAAGGTCGATGCGCTCCTGTTTCAGATAGTCGCGCACCGCGACAACCGGGAAATCACCGATTGTTTCCGGGTAATGCGCGCGCAGGGTTTTGACCGCGTTCTGTATCTTCTCGATTCCTTCTTTGCCATACAGCGTTTTAGAAATCACGAGTTCCTCGAACCAGCCGTATTTTTCATACATATCGATCAATACTTCGTAAAGCGTCTTGCCAAGGGAAGCATACCAGCATGCGGCCTCGGCGATCATCATCGCGGCCTGCACGGCGTCCTTGTCGCGGACGAACGCGCCCTGCAAATAGCCGTAGCTTTCTTCAAAGCCGAATACAAATTTACCCTTTCCGGTACGCTGCGAAAGCTTGATCTGTTCGGCAATGAACTTAAATCCGGTAAATACGCTGCGAAGCTCTACACCGTAATGAGCTGCGATGGTATCCACCATATCGCTTGTCACGATTGATTTCACCACAAATTCGCCGCCTGTGAAACCGGCCTTTTTCTGGGAAAGAACATAATCCATAAGCAGGCAGCCGATCTGGTTGCCGGTAAGGATCACAAATTCATGCTCCGTATTACGCACGGCAACGCCAAGGCGGTCGCTGTCCGGATCGGTGGCAAGGATAAGGTTCGCGTCCTTCTGGTTTGCAAGCGCCATTGCGAGGTTAAAGCATTCGCGTTCCTCGGGATTGGGAGCCTTTACCGTCGAAAACGCCGGATCGGGATGCTCCTGCTCGGGAACGACGTGAAGACGTTTGATACCCAGGTCCTTTAACACGCGCCGCACCGGAACGTTTCCCGTGCCGTGCAGCGGCGTGTAGACGATATTGAGCGTATCGGCCATTTTTTTGACGATTTCAGGATGAATACACAAATCCTCAACTTTTTTGAAATAGATTTCATCGAGCTCCCTGCCGATATATGTCAGCAGGCCTTTGCGTTCCGCCTCGTCAAGCGGCATGGATTTGATATGGAACATATCGTCGATTTCTGAAATGTATTGCGTAATACGGTCGGAATCAGCGACAGGACACTGTCCGCCGTCCTCGCCGTATACCTTATATCCATTGTACTCAGGCGGGTTGTGGCTCGCCGTGATCACGACACCTGCTGTCGTATTGAGCTCGAGGATCGTAAACGAAAGCTGCGGAACGCTATGGGGCGTATCGTACATAAATACGTTGATGCCGTTCGCGCACAAAACGCCCGCCGTCTCACGTGCGAAAAGGTCGCTGTTTTTACGCGTATCATAAGCGATTGCTACGCCCGCAAGCGGATCTCCATGTGCAAGGATGTTGTTTGCAAGGGCCTGCGTCGCGCGTTTTACAGTAAACACGTTCATACGGTTGGTACCCATGCCAATAATGCCGCGCATTCCGGCAGTACCAAATTCCATTTCTTTATAAAACGAATCCTGAAGCGTTTCCGAGTCTTTTGCAACGTCTGCAATCTCCTGTTCGTATTCAGTTCCTGCAAGGGCCTTTTTCCAAACCTCATAATTTTCCTGATAAGTCATGAGAATCCTCCTTGTATTTTAAAATCCAAACGCTCTGTTTTCATTGCTGTGCATATATCCGTATAATCAATCAGCGCAAATACATCGATCGGCAGTTGCGCCGCCTTTTCATTAACACTATTATTATAACACAATTATATTTGCCAACACGGATTATTTTGTTGATTTTTAGGGCGGCTGTCTGTATCATGATAATAGGACAGTTTGCCCGTATTTTTGTCGTGTGCAGATTTTTGACAGGGCGTCTGCCGGGGAATGGTCACGCAAGGAGAATCTATGAGAAACGAATACCAGAAAAATATACGTAATTTTTGCATTATTGCACATATAGACCACGGAAAATCAACGCTTGCCGACCGTCTGATCGAGATGACGGAAACAGTGGCCCAGCGCGATCTGAAAGAGCAGCTTCTTGATACGATGGAGCTCGAACGGGAGCGCGGAATTACGATCAAATCGCAGGCGGTGCGTATGATCTACGAATATAACGGCGTAGAGTATGAACTGAACCTCATCGATACGCCCGGCCACGTCGATTTTACCTACGAAGTTTCACGCAGCCTTGCCGCATGCGAAGGAGCTGTGCTTGTGGTGGATGCGAGTCAGGGAATCGAGGCGCAGACACTGGCAAACGTCTATCTGGCCATGGATAACAACCTTGAGATCATCCCGGTGATCAACAAGGTAGACCTTCCAAGCGCCCGCCCGGATGAAATCGCCAAGGAAATCGAAGATGTGCTTGGCCTCGATGCTTCGGATGCACCGCGCATCAGCGCCAAGAGCGGGGAAAATGTAGAGCAGGTGCTGCAAGCCATTGTAGAGAAACTGCCACCACCGTCAGGCGAGGTAGAAAAGCCGTTGAAAGCGCTTGTATTCGATTCTTTTTATGATAATTATAAGGGCGCTATCAGCTATGTGCGCGTGATGGACGGACGGGCGTGCGCAGGAACGCGTATCAAATTTATGGCGTCAGGCAGGACGTTTGACGCGACAGAGGTTGGCATGTTTACGCCTGAACTGATACCGACCAAGGAAATCAAGGCAGGCGAGGTGGGTTACATTGCCGCGAGCATCAAAAACGTCGCGGATACGCGCGTGGGCGATACCATCACGGATGAGCAAAAGCCTGCGAATGAGCCGCTCCCCGGATATAAGAAGATTACGCCGATGGTTTACTGCGGTATTTATCCTGCAGACGGTGCAAAATATGACGACCTGCGCGACGCTCTGGAGCGCCTGCAGTTAAACGACGCGTCTCTGATTTACGATCCTGAAGTGTCTGTGGCGCTGGGCTTTGGATTTCGCTGCGGTTTTTTGGGACTGCTGCATATGGAGATCATTCAGGAGCGGCTGGAACGCGAGTTTGACCTGGACCTCGTTACGACTGCGCCAAGCGTTTCCTACCGCGTGCGCCTTACGAGTGGGGAAGAAATTGAGATTGAAAACCCAACGAACCTGCCGGATCCCTCCCTCATCGAATATATGGAGGAGCCGGTTGCAAAGGTGGGGGTTATGATGCCGGATACGTATGTGGGCGCGGTGATGGAGCTGTGCCAGGAAAAACGAGGCGTTTTCAAAAACATGGAATATATTGAATCCACGCGTGTGCTGCTGCATTACGAGATTCCGCTCAACGAGATCATCTATGATTTTTTTGATAACCTGAAATCGCGTACCCGGGGCTATGCGTCCATGGATTACGAAATCAAGGGATACGAAAAGAGCGAGCTTGTGAAGCTCGATATCCTTTTAAACGGGGAAATGTGCGACGCACTGTCGCTGATTGTCCATAAGGATAGGGCGTATGGGCGTGGCAGGATGATTGCGGAAAAACTCAAGGAAGTGATTCCGCGCCAGATGTTTGAAATCCCGATTCAGGCCGCAATCGGCGGGAAGATCATTGCGCGCGAGACAGTGAAGGCGCTGCGTAAGGATGTGCTTGCAAAGTGCTATGGCGGGGATATTTCGAGGAAAAAGAAACTGCTTGAAAAGCAGAAAGAAGGAAAAAAACGGATGCGTCAGGTGGGCAGCGTAGAGGTGCCGTCCGAGGCGTTCATGAGCGTTTTGAAGATGGATAAGTAAAGGTTTTGTTATGCTTGGATTATATTTTCACATCCCTTTTTGCCTGAAAAAATGTTCGTACTGCGATTTTTTGTCGATTGATAAAAAAGACAGGATAGACGCATATATGCGTGCTCTTTTGAAGGAAACGGAGCTCACCGGGGCGATGTATAATAAGCCGGTGGATTCCGTTTTTTTCGGAGGAGGAACGCCGTCGCTGCCGGATGCGGGCTATATCGTTGCGGTCATGGACGAGCTGCGCAGGTCGTACGCACTCTATAGCGACGCGGAAGTGACGCTCGAGGCAAATCCATGCTCCCTTACGAAGGAAAAGCTTGCAGCCTACCGGGAGGCGGGAATAAACCGCCTGAGCATCGGATTGCAGGCGGCACAAAACAGGCATTTGCTGACACTGGGGCGGCAGCATACGGTAGAGCTCTTTGACGAAGCATATGATTTGGCGAGAGAAGCGGGCTTTACCAATATCAATATCGACATTATTTACGCGCTTCCGGAGCAAACGCTTGAGGACTGGGAAGCGACTCTTATCCATGTAATCGAAAAAAGGCCGGAGCATGTCTCCGCTTACGCGCTGGGGCTGGAGGAAGGAACCCTCCTGTATGAAATGGTTGAAAACAGGGAGCTTGAGCCTGCGGGGGAGGATATGGACCTTGCCATGTATCATATGGCACAGGACCTGCTTGCGGACAGGGACTATGAGAATTACGAAATATCCAATTTTGCACAAAGAAAGCGTGAATGCAGGCATAACCTCAAGTACTGGAATATCAAGGATTATCTCGGACTTGGCGCCGCGGCACATTCGTGTATAGACCGCCTGCGGTTTGCAAATACGTTGGATATTGACGAATATATTGCGAATTTGGGTACGGGAAAGCTTCATTATTCGTCATATGAGATGTGCTCGGATGACGAGCGGAAGATAGAATATATCATGCTGAAGCTTCGCCTGAAAAACGGATTTTCTTTTTTCGATTATAAGAGCAGGTTTGGGGAAGACTTTTTAGAGCGTTTTCGTAAAGAGGTGCTCCATGTATACGAGTTGGGCTTGATTACGCTTGACGATCGTGGTATTGCGCCGACAAGGCGCGGATTTGACCTGCAAAACCAGTTGGTTGCAGAGATGATCAGGAACTTATGAGGAATTTAAAGATTACATCAGATAGGTAAAGAAAAGAATGCTTGTATCAATTACGGACGTAACCGTTGCGTACGGCGAGACCGAAATATTAAATCACATTACGGCGAATATCAACGCGGGAGATAAAATAGGGCTGATCGGCGCGAACGGCGCGGGGAAGACCACGCTTTTAAAAACCATTGTGCGGCGCATCCTTCCGGAGGAAGGGAACGTTACACATAAGGCGGACCTCTCCATCGGATATCTGGAGCAGAACAGCGGGCTTGTGGCGGATCATACCATTATTGAGGAGATGCGTACTGTTTTTGCGAAGGCGCTTGCCGCAGGAAAAAAGATGCGCGAGCTGGAAAAGCAGATGTCGCTGCATCCGGAGGACAAAGCGTTACAGACGGCTTATGCACAGGCGCAGACAAACTTTGAGGCGAGCGACGGGTATCAGGTAGAGGTAAAGATCAAAAAGATTTTGAACGGTATGGGCTTTGCAGATAAAGCCTGTGATACCAATATTTCGACACTTTCGGGAGGAGAAAAAACGAGGCTTGCGATCGCAAAGCTGCTGCTTATGGATCCTGAACTGTTGATTCTGGATGAGCCGACCAACCATCTTGATTTCAAGACGCTGATGTGGCTGGAGGATTACCTGAACGGCTATAAGGGAGCGGTATTGATCGTGTCGCACGACCGTTATTTTTTGGATAAACTGGCGCAAAAGATATGGGAAGTGGACGATACGGAGCTTACGGAATATACGGGAAATTATACCCAATATAAACAGCTGAAAGCGGACTATATCTCTTTCCAGATGAAGGAATACGAAAAGCAGTCCCGGCAGATCGCTCACATGGAAGATTACGTCGCGCGCAACCTCACAAGGGCCTCCACGGCAAAAAGCGCGCAAAGCCGCGTGAAAAAGCTGAGCAGTATGGAGCGGATCAGGAAGCCAAAGACTTCTGTTAAGGCGCCCAGCTTCAACTTTACTTTTACGCAAAGGCCGGTAAACGATATCCTGACAGTGACGGGGCTTACGCTTGCGGTGGGGGAAGAAAAAACAATATTGGCCCGGGATATCGGCATGGAAATGAAACGTGGCGAAAAAGCGGCGATTATCGGCGATAATGGAACGGGCAAATCGACGCTCATGAAAAAGCTGGTGGCTGTGGCAAACGGTGAGGCAGATACAGCCGTTGCGTTTGGAAAAAATACACTGGTTGGTTATTACGATCAGGAAAACAAAAATATGACGCCGGGCAAGACTGTATTGCAGGAAATTTGGGACGCGTATCCTTCCCTGCTGGAATACGGCTCGCGCTCCATGCTTGGTCGAGTGCTTCTGACGGGGGAGGATGTATTCAAAAAAGTGGGAGAGCTTTCCGGCGGGGAGCGGGCCAAGGTTGGGCTTGCGCTGCTTATGTGCGGGGAATACAACGTGCTTCTCCTGGATGAGCCGACCAACCATTTAGACCTTCCGGCGCGCGAAAGCCTGGAGGCGGCGCTGAAGGAGTATACGGGAACGCTGCTCTTTGTGTCGCATGACCGCTATTTCATCAATGCGCTTGCGGGAAAGATTTATGAGATCGCAGGCGGGGGCATCAATGAATTTGACGGAACCTTCGACGAGTACAGGGAATTAAAGGAGCAGGAAGAGCAGCAGGAGGCTGCAAGCCGCGAAGCTGCTGAGAAGAAGACAAAGACCGTAAGCGAGATCGCTGAGGTGAAAAATCCGAAGCAGCGCAGGGCGCAGGAAGCAAAACGCAGGGAGCGGATTTCATCGCTGGAGAAAAACATTGCTGAAATTGAAGCGCGCGAGACGCAGCTCAATATGGAGATAGCCGAGAACGCTGCCGATTTCGAACTGATTGGCAGGAATTGTGCGGAGCTGGAAGAATTGAAAGCGCGGCATGAAGAGCTGATGGAAGAATGGTTGCTCATTTCCGAGGAAGAATAGAAGGGGATATCCGGTCAGGAAATGCCCGGCGGCTTTGGCGGGCAATTTTCTTTTGAGGAATTGTGTTGTGAATTTACCGCGCTTATATTATAATAAGAACGCATAGAAAATTAGGCTCTGCGAGGTGGCGGGGCACACAAAGGGGCAGTTAGCTTGAAGATTTTTAATTCAATGACAGGCAAAAAAGAGGAACTGAATCCGCTCACGCCGGGGCAGTTCAATATATACGCGTGCGGACCGACGGTTTACAATTATGTCCATATCGGGAACGCACGTCCGCTGATCGTATTCGATACGCTCAGGAGGTATTTGGAATACCGGGGCTACAAAGTGAATTTCGTACAGAATTTTACGGATGTGGACGATAAGATGATCCGCGTGGCGGCAGAGGAAGGCATTACGGTAAAAGAGCTTGGAGACCGCTTCATCGATGAATATTTCAAGGATGCACAGGCATTGAACGTTCGTCCGGCAACCATTCATCCGAAAGCGACGGAACATATTGGCGAAATTATTGCGCTCGTGCAAAAACTCATCGATAAAGGCCACGCATACGAGCTGAACGGCGACGTATATTTCGATACGCAGAGTTTCCCGGGCTATGGCAAGTTGTCCGGGCAAGACCTGTCCGAGCTTGAGCTTGGCGCGCGGATCGACATCAACGAGAGTAAAAAGAATCCTATGGATTTTGCGCTGTGGAAGGCGCAGAAGGACGGCGAAATCGCATGGGACAGTCCATGGGGCAAAGGCCGCCCGGGCTGGCATATCGAGTGCTCGGCAATGAGTATGAAGTACCTTGGGGATACGCTTGATATCCACGGCGGCGGGCAAGACCTGAAATTCCCCCACCATGAAAACGAGGTTGCGCAGAGCGAAGCGGCCACGGGAAAACCGTTTGCAAACTACTGGATGCACAACGGATATATTAATATCGACAATAAAAAGATGTCCAAATCGGCCGGAAACTTTTTTACGGTCCGTGATATATTAAAGGAATTCCGCGGGAATGCGGTGCGGCTATTTATGCTGTCCGCGCATTACGCAAATCCGATCAACTTTTCGCGGGAGCTGCTACAGCAGTCGGAGACGGCATACGACCGTATCCTGAACTGCCGTGAGAACCTGAAATTTGTGATGGCAAATCCAAAGGACAACGCGGTGCAGGTCGCTCCGGCGATTGCCGCCCTGAATGAGAAATTCAACGCGGCGATGGACGACGATCTCAATACTGCGGACGCGATCGGCGGAATATTCGAATATGTCAAGGAGATCAACACGCTGTTTTCGGACGGTGGAAGGGCGCAGGACGCAAAAGCTGCAAAGGATGCGATGGATGCGCTTCTTGATGTGCTCGGCATCCTTCCGGCAGAGGAAAGTGAAATACCAAACGAAGTGATGGAGCTTGCAGAGAAAAGACAAGCGGCACGCGCAGAAAAAAACTGGGCGGAAGCAGACCGCCTGCGCGACGAAATTAATTCGCTTGGATATGAACTAAAGGATACGCCGGACGGCGTAAAAATCAATCAAATATAGGGGGAAACAGGTAAATGGATGGCGCTTTTAATTTTATGATGTTATTTGACATCTTTATTGCGGTATATTTATTGTATTACGCAATCAAGGGGTCAGGTAAGGCTTACGAAAATGATTATCCGGCAGAGATGCAGGAAGAACATTGCAAAATGCTCAGGAGGTTCTGCTGGATTGCCGGTGTTCCGCTGCTTGTTCTTTCTATTCTGGAATACACCAGCAGCGAGGGGATTACTTCCATCTGGAGCATTATCAGCATCGTGTATATCCTGACATGCGTGGTGGTGTACTTTGTAATGTTCCGTGTGAAATTCAAGGAATACCTGCGCAACCCGCGCAAAAATCTGCCCAAGAAATAAGAGCGGAAAAGATAAGCGTAAGAAATTTTGCGCTTTCAGGAAAAACGCAGCATTTCTTGCCTGCGTTTTTTTGCGTATAGCGTATAAGGCTACCGGTGCGCCTTGGCCGGAGCCAAAACAATGCGTTTATCGCGGGAGGAAAAAACATGGAATATTTTGCGCCGTATCTTGACATTATCACCACGTGCCTCAGTTTTGTTTCCATTATCATACTGGTGTGGGGCGTGGTGCTCAGCGTAAAGGATTTTTTGATTTCGCAAATCAGGCCGCGGGATAAAAACGCGAGGCTTCAGATGCTGACGGAAATCAAAAACCGCCTTGGCGGCTATGTCCTGTTAAGCCTTGAAATACTGATCGCGGCAGATATCATAGATTCGATCGTAAAGCCGACGTTTGATGATATCGTGCGGCTGGCGGCGATTGTAGCGATCCGTACGGTGATTTCATATTTCCTGAATAAGGAAATCAAGGAAGCCGATATGAAAAAAGACAGGGAACAGCAATAAAAGCAGCCGCTCTGGTTTATCAATAAAACAGGCAGATTTTAAAACGGATAAGGAGAATGAGGCAAATGAGTGAAAATTGTACGCACGATTGTGGAAGCTGCGGGGAGGAATGCGGTTCGAGACAGATGAATCCGGCGGATTTTCTGGAATCGCCGCACCAGTCGAGCAGCATCAAAAAGGTGATTGGCGTTGTGAGCGGGAAAGGGGGCGTAGGAAAATCCCTCGTGACCTCCATGCTGGCAGTGCTCCTTGAGCGCAAAGGCCTTCGCACAGCGATTCTGGACGCGGATATCACAGGCCCTTCGATTCCCAAAATGTTTGGCGTGACCGAAAAAGCGCGGGGCACGGAGGATACGATTTTTCCGGTGGAGACGGAGGAAGGGATACAGATTATGTCCATCAACCTTCTGCTGCCGGATGAAACGGAGCCTGTCGTGTGGCGCGGGCCGATTATCGCGGGCACGGTCAAGCAGTTCTGGACGGATGTGATCTGGACGGATGTGGACGTAATGCTGGTAGATATGCCGCCGGGAACAGGCGACGTTCCTCTGACGGTGTTCCAGTCGATCCCGCTTGACGGAATCGTGATTGTTACTTCACCGCAGGAGCTTGTGTCCATGATTGTGGAAAAGGCCGTCAACATGGCAAAGATGATGAACGTGCCAATCATTGGCCTGGTTGAAAATATGAGCTATCTCGAATGCCCGGACTGCAAAAAGCAGATCAGCGTATTTGGAGAAAGCCATATCGAGGAAACCGCAAAACGCTTTGGCGTTCCTGTGCTTGGAAAGGTACCTGTGGATCCTGAAATCGCGCGGGCCGCGGATGCGGGGACAATCGGTAAGGTAAAGGGCGAGTGGCTGGAGAACGCCGCAGAGACGGTCAGCAAGCTATGAGTACCAAACCAGAGGAGGCTGTCGCTTATTTTAAGCAGGGATATAACTGCGCTCAGGCCGTGGTGCTTGCATATGCGGACGAGATCGGCATTGACCGGCAGACTGCCGCAAAGCTTTCTTCCTCATTTGGCGGGGGCATGGGGCGGCTGCGCGAGGTTTGCGGAGCGGTAAGCGGAATGTTTATCGTGGAAGGCCTGAAAAACGGGTATGCCGATCCAGCCGACAGGGAAGCGAAAAAGGCGCATTATGCCAGAATCCAGAAACTTGGCGAACAGTTTCGAAAGGAAAATGGCTCTATTGTATGCAGGGAGCTTTTGGGACTTGCGGAAAAAACGAGCGAGCCAACGCCGCAGGAACGGACGCAGGAGTACTACAGAAAACGTCCGTGTGCGCAGCTTGTGGAATGCGCGGCGCGAATCGTCGGGCAGGAAATCATGAAATAAACGGATGAATCAGTCAAACAAGCGGGAATGCGTCCGGGCGCTGCCCGCTTGTTTTTTGTTGTGAATACGCAATTTGATACAATTTTATGAATAATTTGCGGGAGAGTTGAAAAAGAAGATGAAAATCACTATAATATAAACTACGGAACCGTATGGGCAGAGTGGCGGCGGGGAAAGCCTGCAACCATTCGCTGAGGCTTAAAATATATGAGGTGTTTAAAATTAAAATTATTGATATTACCCGCGAATTGACCGCGGAAACAAAGGTTTATGAAGGAGACCCGCACGTTCGTCTGGAATGCTTTTTCACAGTGGATAATTACGGTTATTCCGTTACCAAGCTTTCGATGGGTTCTCACAGCGGCACGCATCTTGACGCGCCCTCGCATGTGCTGAACGGCGCGCGTACAACCAAAGACATTCCCTTGAACGATCTGGTAGGAGAATGCGTGGTTGTGGATAAAAAGGATTTCCGGGTTCCGGCGGGAACCAAGAAGATTTTGCTCAAGAGCGCGCCCGGCGTTCCAGCGAAGCTGACGGCAAAAAGCGCGCAGAAGCTTGTGGACGCGGGCGTTCGCCTGATTGGAACGGACGATCTTTCCATCGGCGGGGACGAAGTGCACAAAATACTTCTTTCGGAAGGAATCGTCGTACTGGAATCCCTGTATCTTGACAAGGTAAAGGCGGGAGATTATTTCCTGTGCGCCCTGCCATTGAAAATCGAGGCCGACGGATCGCCGATTCGCGCCTGTTTGATTGAAAGCGGAGAGGTAGAATGAGCGAAATCGGAGCCGAAAAGGAAAATCTGGCAGGAATAAGGCTCATGGCGGCGGTTGCCGCGGTTTTGCTGATTTTTTCGGTTGCGGTGCTCTGCATTCAGGCGATTGCTTTTGATCACGATTTTTATAAAAATGAATACAAGAAGATGAATACGGCGGCGTATGTGGGCGTATCCGGGGAAAGTCTCGGGATGGCGACTGATACGCTGCTTGATTATCTGGAAGATAAAACCCCCACGCTCGATTTGCAGGTACAGGTAAACGGGCAGGATGAAGAATATTATAACGAGCGTGAAAAGGCGCATATGGTGGATGTGAAGGCGCTCTACCAGAAAGCCTTACAGTTTATGGCGATTGGCTTTTGCGGGGGCGGGGGATTGTTTGCGCTTTGCTTTGCGTTGAAACGAAGAAGGGCGGCAGGGCCGGTACTGCAGGCATATTTTTGGGCAGCGGTCGGCGTGCTTGCTTTTTTCGCCGTGATTGGCTGCGTTGCGGCAGCCGATTTCAATTATTTCTGGGTTAGCTTTCACCATGTGTTCTTTACGAACGACCTGTGGATGCTTGATCCGGCTACCTCGAGGATGATACGTATGTTCGAACAGGATTTCTTTGCAGATATGGTGGCAAAGATACTGGCTTGGTTTTTGGCTGTTACGTGCGGAACTGCCGCAGCGGCGGGAATTGGATATCAAAGGATGAAGAAGCATGGAAGACATTAGAATATTAGCGATTGAAACCTCCTGTGACGAGACGGCGGCTGCGGTTGTGAAAAACGGACGCGAGATTATCTCTGAGGCTTTGTATACGCAGATTGAAATACATAAAGAGTATGGCGGGGTGGTACCGGAGCTTGCGTCAAGAAACCACGTGGAAAAGTTGCCGGGCGTGGTGGAGGCTGCTGTCCGGGCAGCGGGTGGATTTGACGAAATCGACGCGATTGCGGTCACAAACGGACCGGGGCTTGTGGGCGCGCTCCTTACGGGCGTTTCTTACGCGAAGGGCCTTGCCTATGTGCTGAAAAAACCGCTGATTGCGGTGCATCACATTGCAGGGCACATTTGTGCGAATTATATTTCGCACCGGGAGCTTGAGCCGCCTTTCCTGTGTCTGGTCGTTTCAGGCGGGCACACGCAGATTGTATTGGCGCGCGATTATACGACCTATGAAACGCTTGGAAGGACACGCGACGATGCGGCAGGCGAGGCGATTGACAAGGTGGCGCGCGTACTGGGACTTGCGTATCCCGGCGGGCCGAATCTGCAGGAGCTCGCGAAAAAAGGCGATGAAAACAAGTATCGGTTCCCGCACAGTTTTCGTGGGGAGGCTCACCTTGATTTTTCATTCAGCGGACTGAAAACCGCGGTGATCAACCTGCTCCACCGTTTTGAGCAAACTGGCGAAGCGTACAGGAAAGAGGACGTCGCCGCATCCTTTTTAAAAAATGTGTCAGACACGCTTGTAAAAAATACATTTGAAGCAGCGGCAAGGACAAACTCAAAAATAATCGCTGTGGCGGGCGGGGTTTCCGCCAATGAGCAAATACGCTCTGCGTTTGAGAAAAAAGCGGAAGAAGAAGGGCTCCGGCTGTATTTTCCGGAACTGAAATATTGTACTGACAATGCGGCTATGATTGCTTCGTGTGCGTACTATGAATTTTTGAAGGGCTCGCGCGCAGGGCTTGACCTCAACGCGGAGCCTGTTATGGAGCTTTCCACATAAAGTTAGGACGGGGGAGAATGCGTTTAAAAAAAGCATTAATCATATTGCTTGCGGCGCTGCTTATTTTTACAATAACCGCCTGTGCAAAGGAAGAGGGGAACGCAGATGGGCCGGACCTTACTTCTGTGAGCCTTGATGGAATGAAAATCGTTGTAGATCCGGGGCATGGAGATACGGACGCGGGGACGATAGGCGTTTCCACCGGCAGGCTGGAAAAGGAAGTGAACCTTGAGATCGGCCTGAAGCTGCAAAGAGCGCTTGAGGACGAGGGAGTCACGGTCGTTATGACGCGCGAATCGGATGAGCCTATTGCAGCGGCGGAAGAAACGGACATCGCCAAGCGCAAGGAAGCGGATATGCAAAAACGCGAACAGATCATCAGGGATGCAAAAGCGGATATGTATATCGGCGTGCACCAGAACAGCTTTGAAAGCGCCGACGCGGTTGGGCCGCAAATTTTTTACCATACGGATTCCGTTCTTGGAAACGAGCTAGCAAAGTGTATTCAGGAAATTATGAACAACGAGCTGGAAATCGAATCGCCGCGAAAAGTGAACTGCGGCAGGTACCGCCTCCTGAAGCCGGGAAGCCAGCCGAGCGTAACTGTGGAATGCGGCTTTTTTACAAATCCGGACGAGGAAAAGAAGCTGCAGGACGACGATTACCAGAATAAGGTAGTCAAAGGTATCGTGGACGGGATCAAATATTATAAACTGGAGCAGGGGAATGCTGAATAATCTGCAGGATGAATTTATTTTAAGCGAAACAAAAGCGGCGCAGCTGCCGCCGCTTACTCTGGCATATATTGGGGATTGTATTTTTGACTTGTACGTGCGCACGAAGCACGTACTGGGTTGCTCCAAAAATGCGGGCAAACTGCACTCCATGAGCATCAGGCTTGTGAACGCGAAGGCCCAGTCCGAATTTGCGCACCGCTGGCTGGAACGGTTTACAGAGCAGGAGCGTGAAATTTTTATGCGGGGGCGCAATGCCAAAAGCCCTTCCGCACCAAAAAACATGAGCGTTGCGGATTATAAATACGCGACGGCGATTGAAGCTGTGATTGGCTACCTGTACCTGAGCGGACAGGCGGAACGCGTGAACGAGATACTCGGTACGATGGAGTTTGACCTGTAGCGCGACAGACATAAAACCTATATTGAGAGTGAGGAAGTATCAATGCCCAAGACGACTTTAAAAACAGTATTGCTGATGGCTACGCCGGACCCGGAGCTTATCGTTTCGATGGGGGCGAAGCTCTGTTATTCCAAAGCGGATATCGAACAACTGCAAAAGACCGCCAAAAGCGCGGAGTTCATTGACAGGCTGACGCAGATGGGGCATTTATCTCCGATAGAACACGCGTCGTTTTCGTTTGGGGTGGAGGGTGTATCACGTGCGCTTCTCGCGCAGATCACAAGGCACAGGCTGGCGAGTTTTTCGGTGCAGTCTCAGCGCTATGTGAACCAGAGTGCGAAAAAGGGGGAGTTTTCCTATATCATACCGCCAAGCATTGAAGCGCTTGGAAGCGAAGCGGTGGAGAAGTATGAACACCAGATGCAGACCATGCAGAAGTGGTATGACGAGTGGGTAACGGCGCTTGGCGCCAGTGGGGAAAAATCCAATGAGGATGCGCGGTTTGTACTGCCAAATGCCTGCGAGACAAAAATGATTATTACGATGAACGCAAGGGAGCTTTTGCACTTCTTTAGCCTGCGGTGCTGCAATCGCGCACAGTGGGAAATACGTGAGCTTGCATGGCAGATGCTTGCGCTTGTGATGGAGGCAGCGCCGGGGCTCTTTAAGAACGCGGGGCCGTCCTGCGTGGGCGGCGCATGCCAGGAAGGCAGGATGACGTGCGGCAGGGCTGCGGAGGTAAAGCGGCGGCATAAAGCTCTGATGGAGGGTAACCGCAATGATTGAAAAGAGGGGCGAATATATATTTGGACGCAACAGCGTACGTGAAGCGATCCGCAGCGGAGAGCAGATAGACCGTATCTATGTGATGCAGGACCAGTCGGAAGGAAGTATCCGCGAGCTCATTATGCTTGCGCGCCAGAATAAGATTGTGATAACAGAAGTGCCGCGCATCAAAATGGACGAGATGTGCGCCGATATGGGGCATGACGGAAAACCCGGGAACCATCAGGGCATCATTGCACAGATTCCTGCATTTGCCTACAGCGAAATGGACGATATTTTTGAGCTTGCCCAGGTGCGGGGAGAGCAACCTTTTATTGTGATACTGGACAGCATACAGGATCCGCACAACCTTGGCGCGATTATCAGGAGCGCCGAAGCACTGGGAGCGCACGGGGTGATTATTGGCAAACGCCGTTCGGCTTCGCTTACAACCTCTGCGTTTAAGGTGTCGTGCGGAGCGGCGCAGTATATTCCGATTGTAAAGGTTACGAATATCAATCATGCAATCGAAGAACTCAAGAAAAAAAATGTTTGGATCGCAGCGGCAGATATGGATGGGCAGCCGCTTGCGGGGACAAACTTAACGGGCGCGATAGCGCTTGTGATAGGCGGGGAATCCGAAGGGGTTGCACGCCTTACCAGGGAATTATGCGATATGGTTGTAAAAATCGAGATGGGAGGAAAGACGACCTCTCTTAATGCGTCGTGCGCGGCGAGCATTATGATTTACGAAAAGCGCAGGCAGGATTTGCTGAAATAAAATTGGAATGCGGGGGACGCAGTTGGAAAAGAATTTGAAGGGGCAGGATGGGGAACTGATGGAGGAACCGGCGCAGGACGAAAAGGTTGTCGTACACGCCGGATTTGAACGTTTTGCCCTGCTTACGGACGAGCAGGCTGTTGCGCTTGCCGACGAGGACAGCCTTGCCCTTGAATATATTTTGCATAAATATAAAAATTTTGTGCGCGCCAAAGCAAGGTCTTATTTTTTGATCGGCGCGGATAAGGAAGATATTGTGCAGGAAGGCATGATTGGACTTTATAAGGCGGTTCGTGATTACGACGTTGAAAAAAAGGCTTCGTTCCGTGCGTTTGCAGAATTGTGCATTACGCGCCAGATTATCACGGCGATCAAAACGGCGACACGCCAGAAGCACCAGCCGCTCAATACATATGTATCCCTCAATAAGCCGGTCTACGACGAGGAATCGGAGCGCACGCTGGTGGACATCATCGCGGCGACAAAGGTGTCTAACCCGGAGGAGATTATTATTGATAAAGAGGACTATGCAAGCATTGAGGAAGAAATTACCAATATGCTTTCAAGCCTTGAGAAAAAGGTGTTATCCTTTTACCTTCAGGGGCTTTCTTACCAGCAAATTGCAAAGATCATGAACCGGCATGAAAAGTCAATCGATAACGCATTGCAGCGGGCAAAGGGAAAAATCGACAAATTTCTTGCAGCAAAGGGAACGCCGCAGGAGTAGGAGGACAGCCGGCAACTTGACAAACCGGGCCTTTTCCCTGATAATATATGTCATGTAAAATGGATAGGAGTATGCGGTAAACGCCGTATGCAGAAGGAGAAATGAATGGCAAACGAGGATGTAGTATTAACACACCAGGGTGTGAAAGAGCTGGAAGAAAAACTGGAATACTTAAAAACTGTCCGCAGGCTTGAGATTGCGGAAGAGATTAAAGTGGCAAGAGCGTTTGGCGATCTTTCTGAGAACGCCGAATACGACGAAGCGAAAAACGAGCAGGCGAAGATTGAAGGCGAGATCGTAATGCTGGAAAAAATGCTTCGCAACGCGACGGTTGTAGACCAGGACGACGTGGATGTTCAGCGTGTAAACGTAGGGACGACGGTCAGGGTTCTGGACAAAGAATTTGACGAGGAAATCGAGTATAAAATTGTCGGATCTGCAGAAGCGGACGTCAGCATCAATAAAATATCGAATGAGTCTCCTGTGGGGCGCGCGCTTTTGGGCAAAAAAGTGGGCAACCTCGTGAAAGTGGAAACGCCCGGCGGCGTAGTCAAGCTGAAGATACTGGATATTCACAGATAAGGAGAAGCATAGAATGGAACAGCAGGAAAATACGCAGGAGCTGTCTGAGATTCTGCGCGTGCGCAGGGATAAGCTCGCCGCGCTCAAGAAAGAAGGACGGGATCCTTACGAAATTACAACCTTTGATAAGACACATTCCTCGGTTGATATTATTGGTAATTTTGATGCGCTTGAGGGCAGCACGGTAAGCGTTGCCGGAAGGATTATCTCTAAGCGCGTTATGGGAAAAGCAAGCTTTTTCCATATTATGGACGGCAGGGGCAAGATACAGATTTACGCCCGGCGCGATGTGATGGGCGACGAGCCTTATGCGGAATATAAACGCTTTGATATCGGCGATATCGTTGGCGTTACGGGCGAGGTTTTTAAGACGAATGCAGGCGAAATATCGGTAAAAAGCCACGAGGTTGTTTTGCTCTCCAAATCCCTGCTGCCGTTGCCGGAAAAATGGCATGGGTTGAAAGACACGGACCTTCGGTACCGCCAAAGGTATGTAGACCTGATCGTGAATCCGGATGTGAAGGATACGTTTTACGCGCGTTCGAAGATTATTAAGGGGATTCGCGATTTTCTGGACGAACAGGGCTATATCGAGGTGGAAACGCCGGTGCTCCAGCCGAGCGCGGGCGGAGCGACTGCAAGGCCGTTTATTACGCATCACAATACGCTTGATATCGATATGTATCTTCGGATTGCAACGGAGCTGCATTTGAAGCGCCTTATCGTAGGCGGTTTTGAACGCGTTTATGAAATTGGCAGGATTTTCCGGAACGAGGGCATGGATCCCAAGCACAATCCGGAATTTACAACAGTAGAATTATATCAGGCGTATACTGACTATAAGGGTATGATGGATTTGTGCGAGAAGCTGTTCCGTTATTGCGCGAAGCAGGTGTCTGGCAGCGATGTGATCACATACCAGGGAACGCAGATCAACCTGGGCGCGCCGTGGAAGCGCCTTACCATGAACGACGCGGTGAAGGAATATGCGGGCGTGGATTTTGCGGCGTGTAAGACGGACGAAGAGGCGCGTGCGCTTGCAAAGCAGGCGGGAATCGCGTTCGAAGGGGAGCCGTCGCGTGGGATGCTTTTGAACGAGGCGTTTGAGCAGAAGGTGGAAGAAAACCTCATCCAGCCGACGTTTATATGCGATTATCCAATCGAGGTTTCGCCCCTTGCAAAGAAGAAACCGGGCAGCGACTGGCTGGTGGAGCGTTTCGAACTGTTTATCACGGGCAGGGAGCTTGCGAATGCGTTTTCAGAGCTTAATGATCCGGACGACCAACGCGCAAGGTTTATGGATCAGGTTGCGAAGCGCGAGGCCGGAGACGACGAGGCGAACATGATGGACGAAGATTTTGTAACCGCTCTTGAGTACGCAATGCCTCCTACGGGCGGTATGGGAATCGGCGTGGACAGGATGGTTATGCTGCTCACGGATTGCTTCTCGATCCGTGATGTGCTGCTGTTCCCGACGATGAAACCGAAGAGCGAATAAACCCAGTGTTTATGCGGGTTTCAAGGTGGAAAACGCAAAATTTACGACTAACTTACGACCAGAACAAAGAGAATACGCAAAAAAATGGTTAGACTTCGAAGTTTAACCATTTTTAATTATATAAGCAACCTGTAATCTCTCTGATTGCATTGGTCGGGGTGGTACTATAAGGCTTACAACAAAAAAATTATTAAATAAAGGTTTCCGGGCGGTCGGTAAGCAGCATTTTATTCTATGATATTTTATAATAAACATGATATAATTATATTACTAATATGATTTGGTGTGTAAAATGAACAATATAGCCATAAGTAAAGGTGCATTTTCCTCACAAGAAGATTATACTCAAAGCGCAAATACCCTTTTCCATTTTATGAACAAGTTTACTTTCCTCAAATTAGCTCTAAAGAAGAAAGCTTTATTTCCAAGGTATTGCGTAGAAGATATTCAGTATCTTGGGTTGAAAATTCAAGAAAAAGAGTTCCAAGAAATAGCAGTTTTGCAAAAATGTTTTTGTGATATCCCACTCCATAAAATTGCCGCAAATTTTAACTGCGAGTTTTCTTCAGATTCATTAATTCGGATTGCCGAAATTGACGAAGCAAAGTGTCCCATTGTAAACAGCCATCCTGACTGCTATGGTGAATATGCTGTTGGATTTTCTAAAAAATGGGGAGAACAACACGATTTGCAGCCTATTCATTATCTAAACTCGACCTCACCCTATACCCGCGATTTTGTTCACCATTTTCTAGAAATTTATGAACGAGAAAATTTAGATGAAATTATTGCTTCGGATATTCTTCAGAGATTGTCCCTTATCAAGCCTCTTCGCGGAAAAATGAAACGAATTTTTGATATTAATGGTGAGCGCGTTGAACTTGAATTCAATAAAAATTTTCATGATGAGCAGGAATGGAGATTTATTCCTGATTTACGAGAGATAAACAAACTAAATGCAGAACGGGATTATACCATTGATCCTATCCTTGCAAACCTACGAGCAAGAGAATACCACAAAGAATATATTAATAGTCAATCATTAGAAATACAAAAAGAAGAGAATAATGTACTCTGGTTAAAATATAATTATTCAGAAATCAAGTACATAATTGTCCCCAGTCAACAAAGCCGAATCGATTTGATTGAATTCATAATGTCATTGGAGGATTCTAATTTTGTCGATCCGAATGATACACTTTTAGAAAGATATGTGCTGATTAGCAAAATAATGGTTTTGGACGACATAAGAAAGGATTGGTAAAGTGAGTAATATTCTTAAAGATATATTTTCTACTGACGAACCCCAAATGCAATTTACATTTAAATTTAAGGACGAAAACCAATATAAATCTTTTGTTGAAACGGTTAATGCAGATGTTGAGGATGGTGAAATGAAAAAAGTCCCAACTCCTGAAAGTCTCCGGCGTTTCATCAAGGTTGGCGAACATTCACATCTGGTAGAAGAAACTGAAGGAAATTTAGTAGCATTTTACCTTGGTGCCCCCTATCATGAGCACTCTTTGACCGTGCAGACAGAATACGGTGATTATACTTACTATTTCAAGTTGTATGACTATAAAAGCAAACGTGTTTTTGAAAATGATAAGGATAGTATTGTTTATTTTCGTATTGAATATAATAAAGAGCAACCAGAATCTGGTGCTCTTCAAACTCTATTTACATATAAAACAAACCCTAACAAAGCAAAAAGTGTTGAGGAACTGCATTTGGAATATAATCGTGCAAAACATTTATTAAAGAAAATATTTAAGTCACCCACTCCGAAAGAAATAGATAATGCAATTACAAGCTTAGAAAAATTAGAACAATATTGGCAACGTATTCATGAAGTTGAAACCGCTCTTCATATTAGTTTTAATCCCGAAAATATAAATGATAATGCTTCTGATGAAGGGAACATTGAAAAACTCTATTTATTATTAGTAAAAAAATACGCCATAAGGCAAAATTTAAAGGATGCCATTTATTCAGCTAAATATGATTCAACATCGGAAAAAACCATGTATCAGATTGGACAGGGCATAAGGATGTCAGGAACAATAACGCAAGAATATGAAATTTATGGGGAAACATTTGAAGTACATGAAGTTAGAGTTACTTTCAATTCCGTTATCGATGCAATAGAAGATAACGAAGCTGAAAACGAACTCATCATTAAATGTAAAGGTAGTGATATTGCACCTATTTATGTTTCATATAAAGGCTTTATAACATTGGATGAAGCAAACGAAGCCATAAAAGATTTTGATAGTTATGAAACCGATTATAAAAATGCCAAAACCTTTAATGAATTGATGGAAGAACAAATTTATAAAAGCCCGATACGATTAAAAAGCGAAAATCCAAAATAGTTTAGTATTTTGAACTTTCAATTAGATTTCTGATCATACTTTTTTTGTTTCAAAGCATATTTTAGCGTATACTCCGTTCCGCCCCGTTTGCCATCATAATAACAAATCAAACTGCTTGAATTATTCACCATAAAGTGGTTAGGTTCAAAAAAGCAATCACGCGAATATTCTTCTTGGACATATAGAATCTGATCGGCGTTAGCTTCTAAGTTAGCGTGGCGCAGACGCCAATCCTCTTTCCAGCGTTCGCTATGCTCCATATATGGAATTACCGCTACAAGCCGTATATGTTCGCAATCAGGGTGCTTTCTAAGCCTTAGTACGATTTCACCACATAGTATGTCAAAGCTCTGCGCCATACCGCAAAGGAATGTTGTATAGCCATGTTGTATGCGGTAGCAAAGGATGTATCGCCGTGTTTACGATATCAGGAGTTTTCTGTAATAACCTCCTGTTGAGAGCCTTTGAAACAAGAAAAAGCGAACGCGCAGCCCGCTTATATGGTTAAGGCATTCCCTGGTATGGTTCCTCACTTAGACCAAGAGGAATTATCTATTCTTGTTCTTTTTTCTTCTGCCATCATACCACGCAGCTGCCCCGGCGTATATCCGTAGACGTTTTGAAATGTATGGTAAAAGTTTGCTTTGCTGTGGTATCCTACTTCTGCCGCGATTTTCTCCACTGGAAGAGAAGTTGAAGTCAAAAGTTCCACCGCACGTTCTACCCGCACCGCGCGCAAATATTCCGAAACCGATTTTCCTTCGGTCAGCCGGAACCCTTCCTGCAATTTATTTTTATTGATTCCTACCATTGAAGAAAGTACAGAAATTGTCGGTGGATGGATTAATTCTTTTTTTAGTATTTGTTTTGCCTGTTCGAGCAGCAAATGGTCTTCCCGCCGCAATGAGATACACGGTTCCGTGCGGCTGCGATCCATATAGTCCATGATCATTCCTGCCGCAGCAAGCCCTTGTCCGCGCAGGAAAAGATCGAATGCAGCACCGGAGAGGGAACAGCTTTCAATTTGCCGGCACAGGGCGGATAATGTGGGAAGAAACACTGTCTCCGCATTCAGTAACTTATCGCAAAGAGGCCAGAAATCGGCAGGGAGGGAGACATTGTTACGGGTGAAGAAATCTTCAAAAAAATATAACGCAGTAAACGTGAGATGGGCCCCTTTTGGTACCCGCATAAAAAACGGTACGGTGGAAATACAAACATAAAAATGAAGCCCTGCATCCAGCGTGCGTTTTTCATCTCTACGCCGGTAAGTCTCTACTGCGTCTGCGTTATTGATGGAAAACCCCATATATTTTTGTCGAAGCTGCGTACGGCTCAAGTATCCTTCGTATATCGTAATGTCTGATTTTGCAAACATCAGGGATGCAGGATCGCCGCACAATTCTACACGTCCGTACGCCTTTGCCCCGCAGCCGCCGGGAAAACGGTAAATTACGCCTCTTTGGGTATCTTCCCTGACACCACCCAACCGTTCGTACAATGTATATACATCTTTTATTGAATTGGATACGATCATTTTCTTACTCCGTATTATTTTGGCATAAGCCGTATTGTTTTGGCACACATTTTCCCGACCTGTTTTTCGTCAAACACTGGAAAACAAAGGCGATGAACGAATTACCGGCCCTTTGGAGGGTATCGTTCCAAACACAGGAAAGGCCTTGCCTGTAAGATAATTTTATGCTATTCTTTCAAACGGTTAGCGTAAACTAACTACGGAAAATTATACTATGATTCGATTCGCCGGTCAAGAATGGTTACGGCGGGAAAGGAAGGGTATGTACAAGCAAAAGAAAAATACAATTAGCAGGGTATTTTCCATGGCTTGCTGCCCGAAAGGGAAATATACGATCGGCATTATTTTGTCAGCAGGCGGAATCCTCTTGGCCGCAGTACCGTTTTATGCCATTTACCGGATCGTTGAGGGATTCCTTTTTGCGGCAGCCCAAGAAACGGTTTTTCAATCAGCCTCTGCTTTTACATGGGCGGGCGTTACAGTAGGCAGCATTGCAGCAGGGATTGGTTGCACGATCGGAGGAAGCTGCCTGTGCCACGCGTCGGTTTTCGATGCTCTTTACCGCCTGCGGCTGCGCATCATGGAACACATGGGAAAACTAAGTATGGGATTTTTTACTGATGGGCGCGCGGGCGCTACGCAAAAAATGATGGAAGATAATGTCGAAAAAATGGAATCGATCATGGCTCATACGTTTCCCAATGTGGTAGGAGCCGCATTGCTGCTGGCTGCACTTGCCGCGCTGATGTTTTATTTAAACGTATGGCTGGCTATAACGGTTTTTGCCGCGCTCGGAATTGCATTCGCCATTCAGTTTTCCGCTTTTGGCGGGAGCCGCGGACAAAAAAACTGGGCGAACCTCAATAAAACGGTAACCGACCTTGACGCTTCTTTTTCGGAGTATGTATCGGGAATGGAAGAAGAAAAGATATTCGGGCATTCCAAAGCGGCCGCTTCCAAGCTGACAGAACTGATTGAAAAAACCCGGCAATACTGGGCCGTTTACTTAAAACGTGTTACTCCAATTTTTGGAGCATACAAAACAATTACCCTGTCGCTTCTTGCATTTATCCTTGCTGCGGGAACGATTCTAGTCCTAAATCATCCTGGCGACCAAGAAATGGTGAGCCAGATATTGACGTTCCTTATCATTGGTCCGGCTGCCATGAATCCGTTGATGGAACTTGTTGAGATGGGCTCTGATTTACAAAATCTTTCCGTTAAGATGGATCAGATCGACAACGTATTCGACTGTGTGCCTATGGTGGAACCCCAGAACGGAAAAACTCCAAAGGGCGCGGATATTGTTTTCCATGACGTATCTTTTTCCTATCAGCCTGCATCTGATCCGCTCAGGCGAATGGCGCTTGACCATGTCAGCATGAAAATTCCATCAGGAAGTTTTGCTGCCCTTGTAGGGCCTTCAGGCGGCGGAAAAACGACGGCAGGACAACTGCTTGCCCGGTTTTGGGATATCGAGAGAGGTTCGATTTCCATTGGCGGTGTCGACCTGAGGGACATGAAAACCGGGACACTGATGGACCAGGTTGCATTCGTTTTTCAGGATACGCACATTTTCGCACAGTCCGCATTCGACAATATCGCAATGGGACGCCAAGCAAGCCGGGCTCAGGTTGAAGAGGCTGCGCGTGCCGCACGTTGCCACGATTTTATTGCCGCGCTTCCACAAGGATATGATACGCGTCTGGGCGATGGCGGACACAAATTATCCGGTGGGGAAGCGCAGCGGATCGCCATTGCGAGGGCAATTTTGAAAAATGCTCCGATTGTTGTACTGGACGAAGCGATGGCTTTTACGGATGCGGAAAATGAACTTGCGCTTCGCCAAGCGATGGAAGAGCTGTTGCAGGGAAAAACTGTGCTGATGATTGCACACCGCTTGTACTCCATAAAGGATGCTGATCATATATTCGTCTTATCGGAAGGAAAAGTAGCGGAAGAAGGGAAGCATGGGTTCCTGCTGGAAAAAAATGGGCTATATGCCCATCTGTGGAAGATCCAAAGCGAAAGCGAACAATGGAGTATGAAAGGAGTCACTACCCATGCGTAAGATGATACAACAATTCACGTTTCACCATCCCAAAGAGTTAATTGCGCCCACTGTATGGCTGTTTGTATCTGAGGTGTCCACGCTGGTTCCCGCTATTTTGGTCTTTTTCGGAATATATGTGTTTGGCGCAGCCTTTTTTCCACCCTATACACTGGACACCGGGAGCCTGATCCAGTTGTCTGTCGCTGCGCTTGTATTTTGCGCCCTGCAATATGTCATTGAATTGATCTCCTATTGGAATACTTATTTCAGGGCTTATCGTGACACAGCGAAAAAACGGATTGCCTATATTAAAAAACTGCGCACGTTACCTCTCGGATTTTTTACAAAAAAAGAATCCGGAGAGTTGATCAATTCGTTTGGGAACGATTTTGCAAATGTCGAATATACGATGTGTTATTGGCTCCCATTTACCATTGCATCAAGTTTGTTAATGGTAGTATTCGCCGTTTGGATGGCTATATTTGACTGGCGTATGGCAATCGCAGCTTTTGCCTTGCTTCCGGTATGTCTGCTGATGAATCATTTCGCAGGAAAAATAAAAAGCAGGACCAGCCGTAGAGTCTTGGAAGCGCGCGCGAAAGCCGCTACCCAGCTGAACGAATATCTGCATGGCATGAAAGACCTTAAGGCCTATCGACAAGCCGGCCAAGGATTCAAACAGCTTCAGAAGGCATACGACAATCTACGGAAAACGACCATGAAAGACGAACTTGTGGCCGGGAGCCTGGGAAATCTATGTTCCGTGCTTACACAATTTGTCGTCCCGGTCATCGTGGTATCCGGTATGTATATGCTTCTTGGCGGGGGACTGCATATCCTCGATTATATAGGGCTTATCATT
Organism: Christensenella hongkongensis; assembly: GCF_000981035.1. Classification (GTDB taxonomy): domain Bacteria; phylum Bacillota; class Clostridia; order Christensenellales; family Christensenellaceae; genus Christensenella; species Christensenella hongkongensis. The sequence continues at coordinate 23,930 of NZ_LAYJ01000103.1, read as the reverse complement.
GTTGCAACCAAGCTCTCATCTCCTATGATGATGTTGGTAACGAGCCTTGGCGCATTGCGCGGTATGGCCCCATCCGGCGAACGGCTGGATTCCGTGATGGAGACACCTTCACAGGAAGGCAGCCAGACGGTGGAAAAAGTGGATGAATATTGTTTCGGGGATGTCGGGTTTTCGTATGGCAGTGAAGAGAACGTGATTCGCTCGGCAAACTTTGATATCCCGGCCGACCGGTTTACTGCGCTAGTAGGCCCCTCCGGGAGCGGAAAATCGACCTTGCTCCGGTTGATGGCACGATTTTGGGACAATCAGGAAGGGATGCTTACTGCAAATGGACGGGATATTCGCCAGATTCAGCCAGACAGCCTGCTTTCCAATATTTCTATGGTAATGCAGGATACCTATCTGTTCCGCGGGACCATACGTGAGAACCTGTGTTTTGGTAAAGATATTCCGGACGAGCAGTTGGAAGAAGCTTGTCGAAAAGCAAGCTGCCATACCTTTATCAGTAAATTGCCAGAGGGATATGACACGATGGTAGGAGAGGGCGGCGCCACTCTTTCCGGTGGGGAGCGGCAGAGGATTGCGTTCGCAAGGGCGTTACTCAAAGACGTTCCGATTTTGCTTCTGGACGAGCCGACCGCTTCGCTGGATGCAGATAATGAGGCCTTGGTACAAAACGCATTAGACGAAATTGCAAAAAACAGAACGGTAATTATGATTGCACACCGCCTAAAAACTGTTCGCGGGGCAGATCAAATTCTTGTGATCGAGAACGGAAGCGTTACTCAGCATGGAACGCATGACGAACTTCTGGCGCAGGAAGGACTGTATCAAAGATTATGGGCGATTCAAAATGAAGCCCAATCAATACAATTCAAACATATGGAGGAAAAATGAAATGGAAATTCCAAAAAGAAAATTCTTAAACTTGAAAGAACTTGTAACAGATGTACTTCTTTCTGTCTTGATGCTGGTGCTATCGTTAATCATTAGCGCGCCGTTTTCTGCAAGTATGCCGCTTCTTTATTTTCTCGTACCCGGCCTGGCGGGGATACTTTGGGGAATTATCTACGTGGTAATCATTGCCAAATGCCCGCATCCCGGCGCACAGATTTTCCCCGCTCTTATTTACGGATTGTATTTTCTGTTGTCTGGCAGCGTCTATGTATTTTTGTTCTTTGTAATCCTTGCTGTTGTAAATGAACTCATTATGCTGAAGGGCGGATATGAAAGCCGTTGGCGGCCGGCTATCCCCATTATTCTCATGGGCTGCCTGAATGCAATGGGATCAACCCTGACGTTATTGCTGTTTCGGGATAGTATGGTACAAAGCTATATGGCAATGGGTATGGATCAGGCCGCAGCGGACGCCGCGCTTTCCTCAGTGGAAGGATTCTGGCTTGCACCACAGAATATTGCGATTGCCCTGGTATGCGCCGCTGCGCTTACTTTCGTCGGTTACCTCTTAGGAAGAAAGCTGATGAAAAAACATTTCCGCCCGGCTGGTGCCGTATAAATCCATGAATAACGAAAAAAAACTTCTCGATCCACGGACTTACCTGTTCCTGTGCATTGCCAGCATTATAGCCGTTATCGTAATTCGAACTGAAACAAGCCTTGCATTCCTTTTTGCCGCTTGTATGGTTATACAGGCAATGTGCGGCAAAGCTGTCCGGATTCCGGTTTACCTTGGCGGATATTTGTTTTTGCTCTGGCTTTCCTGGGCAGGCGTACAATTACTGGGAGACCTTTCTACCTTTTTTATTGGCAGCGCGCTTTCCAACATTGGCATTTTAGGGAGGCGGGCGATGATCCCGCTTTCCTTTGCCTTCTTGATCGGGGAAGCGCCGACCGGAAGTTTGCTCGCTGCGTTCCATGTGCTCCATATCCCCAAATCCGGCGGAATCGCGGTTGCTGTTATACTGCGTTTTTTTCCTACGCTTGGGGAGGAATATCGGTGTATTCGCAACGCACAAAAATTCCGGGGCATTGGCGTCGGGCTTTGGAACACATTGGCACATTTGCCCTCGACACTGGAGTATATTTTGGTGCCTCTGATTATGCGCACTACCAAAATCTCGGATGAACTGTCCGCTTCCATTACCGTTCGCGGCGTGCGGTTTGGCGGTCAGGTTGTAAGTTACCGCCCTCTCTGTTTTTCGCGGAAAGATATTGCTTTATGCGCCGGATATACCGCAGCAGTCTTCTTGTTTGCGTTTCTCGATAAAGCTGGATTGGGAGGCATATGATGATTGAACTGAAAAATATTTGTTATGCCTATCCAGGCGCACACAAAGGAGCCGGACAACTTCAGGGAATCAACCTATCCATCGGTCAGGGAGAGTGCATTCTTTTGTCCGGGGTGAGCGGCTGTGGAAAGACAACGCTTACACGTGTTTTGAATGGACTCTGTCCGCAATTTTACGAAGGAGTCCTCACTGGAGAATACCGCATTGGCGAAAGGGATGCCCGAAGGATTCCGATCCATGAATTGGGAACCATTGTGGGAAGCGTATTCCAAGATCCCCGCAGTCAGTTTTTCGCAACCAACGCAACAGATGAACTCGTATTGGGGATGGAAAATATTCCGCTTGCACGTGAAGAAATGCACCGCAGGACGGCTGCAACGATTTCGCTTTTGGAGATTGAACGCCTGATGGGCCGACGGATTTTCCCGCTATCCAGCGGAGAAAAGCAGCGCCTTGCTATTGCTTCTGTCTGCGCCATGGAGCCGAAGGTACTCGTGCTTGATGAACCATCTGCAAACCTTGACAGCGAAGCGATACGGCATCTTTCCATTTTGTTATATCGCTTAAAAGAAAAGGGCTGTACGATCGTGTTGTCCGAACACCGTTTTTCCTATGTGCGTGAGTTATTTGACCGGTTGGTTTTCATGGAAAATGGGAAAATTAGCTCCATTTTGAGTCGGGACGAGGCGCTTTCCCTTACTCCGGAACAGCTTAGCGCGATGGGGATACGTGGATTTCAGGAACCAAAACTCAAGATTTGTGGAACTGCTTTGGAACAAGGCGATGAAGTTCTTCGCGTACAGGGGATTTCCTGTTTCCGGAGCGGAAGCCAAATATTAGATGATGTATCCTTCCATGTACAACGGGGGCAAATCCTTGCTGTTGCAGGGCAGAATGGAGCGGGAAAATCTACATTATGCCGCGCTGTGACAGGTCTTTACCGTTCACAGGGGGCGGTGGAGAATGAGGGACGGTTCCTCCGGCGGAAACAACGTACCAAAGCTTCTTTTTTTGTCCAGCAGGACGCAGATTACCAACTCTATGCGCCTACGGTCGAAGAAGAATTTTATATCGGATATAAATCCGATCCGCAGCGCCGCGAAAAAACGCAAAAGGCACTGGCAGCAGTAGGGCTTTGGGAATACCGCGAGCGGCATCCGATTTCCCTTTCGGGAGGCCAGAAACAAAGGCTTTTATTAGCGCTCGCCTCTGTAAGCGGCAGACGTATCCTGGTTTTCGATGAGCCGACAAGCGGGCTTGACGGCCATAATATGCGCCTTACTGCTGGCATTTTGAAAGAATTGGCGAGCAAGGGCAACTATGTGGTACTCATTACACACGATATGGAACTAATAGACCTTGTGGCAGATAGTATCCTATATTTATCCGGTGGAAAAATCGTTTACCACAAAAAATTATAAGAATATCGGGAGAGAAAGGCTTGAAACAATCAAAATGAGTAAAAAAATGATACAATAGAAGTGAAAAAATAAAAATTTGTTGAGGTTGTTTTCAATGATTATCAGACAAGAAACGCATAAGGATTACGAGGAAATCTATAAACTTATTGCAGAAGCATTTATGACAGCAGAACATTCTGACGGAAATGAGCAGGATTTAGTGGTTGATTTAAGAGCAGGAAATGCGTTCATTCCAGAATTGTCTTTAGTTGCTGAAATAAATGGAGAAATGGCAGGGCATATTTTATTTACAAAAGCTAACGTAGGTAATGATGAAGTACTTGTTTTAGCGCCACTATCAGTGAAACCGAAATATCAAAGACAGGGAATTGGAAAAGCTTTGATTTTGGAAGGGCATAAGATTGCGAAACGATTAGGGTATCCGTATTCATTGGTCTTGGGGAGCAATACGTACTATCCTAAAGTTGGATATATTCCTGCGGAACGGTTCAATATTGAAGTCCCAAATGGTATATCTGCCGATAATTTTATGGCAATTAACTTACAGGAAAAAGCGAAGCCGATTGGTGGTAAAGTTATCTATGCAAAAGAATTTGGGATATAAATTCCAAATTCTATCCTTTACCCGTTTATGGGTAGCAAGAAGCAGCAGCGCAAGTGGCAGATCAATATGCGTCTTGAGATGCGGCTAGTATCTTAGGGCTACGCCCGCATATGAAATACTCCCGGCTATGCCGGGCTTTTTTTATTTTAGTATGATTCAAATACGTTTTCCACCTGAAGCAATCAAGTCGTTAGCGGGCGGTGCAAAAATGTTGATTAAATTTCCTGTTGACTTGGAGTGCACTCCAGGTATTATGATAAAAGTAAATCAGAAAGGAGAGAGAATATGGAGTATATAAAATTGGGTAATTCCGGCATCGAGGTGTCGCGCTTTTGTGTTGGATGTATGAGTTTTGGCGATCCTGCCAGTAAAATGCACGCATGGACGCTGAATCCGAAGGAAAGCGAAACCATAATAAAGCACGCACTTGATCTTGGCATCAATTTTTTTGACACTGCCAACACTTATTCTGCCGGAACCAGCGAGGAATATCTGGGACGCGCTATTCGCGGCAATGTGCCGCACGATCAGGTGGTGCTTGCCACCAAGGTTTATTTTAACGAGGGAAATTTATCAAAAGAGGCTATCCTGAGGGAAATCGACGGTTCCCTAAAACGGCTGGGAACCGATTATGTCGATTTGTATATCATTCACCGTTTTGATTACAACACGCCGGTAGAGGAGACGATGGAAGCGCTGGACAGTCTGGTAAAATCCGGGAAGGTCAGGGCGCTGGGCGCATCCGCTATGTATGGCTATCAGTTTTTTAATATGCAGCTTGCTGCAGAAAAGAACAACTGGTCGCCTTTTGTCTCTATGCAAAACCACTATAATCTCTTATACCGTGAGGATGAACGTGAGCTGATCCCTGTTTGTAAGCAGCAAAATGTAGCGCTTACACCTTACAGCCCGCTTGCTGCGGGAAGGCTTTCGCGTATGGAGTGGAAGGCCAATACAAAGAGAAGCGAGACCGACAAGATGGCCGCTTCAAAATACGACGGAACGCAGGAAACAGATTATGCCATCGTACAACGCGTAAACGAGCTGGCGGAAAAACACAATGCCACAATGACGCAGGTTGCCCTGGCATGGCAGTTTGCAAAAGGAGTCGCGTCGCCGATTATCGGCGCAACTAAGGCAGAATATTTTGACGATGCGGCAGGTGCGCTCAATATCCGGCTTTCCGGCGATGAAATCACTTATCTTGAGGAACCGTATGTTCCGCATAAAATCGTAGGCGCAATTTAAACTGGCGGAATCAGAATTTGATTTTTATGGGATATCAGGAGGTATGATGATGAAGAAAGTGACGGCAGGCAGAGACGACTTAGGCGGATTTGCCCCTAAGTTTGCACAGTTAAACGACGACGTATTGTTTGGCGAAGTATGGGCGAGAGAAAAAGAACTCTCCCCGCGTGACAGGAGTTTGATTACCGTGACCGCATTAATAGCCGGTGGTAGTTTGGACGGCTCGCTAAAATATCATCTGCAAACCGCAAAGGCAAACGGCATCAAAAAAGAAGAAATTGCGGAGGCGCTGACACATCTTGCCTTTTATGCGGGATGGCAAAAAGCGTGGGCAGCCTTCCGGATGGCGAAGGACGTTTGGGCGGAATAAATGAGGAGTGACGGCGCATAAAACGAGTTGAAAAGTAATACAAAAAATAGTTTGTGAATCGATAAAAAAGCCTGGTTCTTCAAGCGCAAAGGGCCAGGCCTTTTTTATTTGGAAAAACTTTGGCAGAAACGGATTGCGTTGCGCGTCATCATCGAAATGTTGTCTTTGGTAAACGCAAGGGCATCTGCTAACTGCATCGGCGCAACGACGGTATCCCACACGGCAGATAATCCAAGGGAGTCAAAGTCAAAAAAACCCGGCTCGATAGAACCGACAATGGCGATTGCAGGAACACCAACGCGCCTTGCCGCTTTTCCCACACCACACGCTACCTTGCCGCGTTGTGTTTGAGAGTCGAGGCGGCCTTCACCGGTGATTACCAGATCGGCAGACCGGGCGATTTCGGAAAAACCGGTGAGTTCCAGCACGGTATCAATCCCCATTTGCATGGTCGCATCCAAAAAGGCCACCAGCCCTGCACCAAGCCCGCCAGCAGCCCCACTTCCGGGAAGAAAGGCGATATCTGCACCAAGGTCTTTTTTTACCATTTTTGAAAAATGGCGCAGACCCTGGTCGAGAAACCGAATCATATTATGGTCAGCGCCTTTTTGGGGCCCGAAAATCCACGCGGCGCCTTCTTCACCATAAAGCGGATTTGAAATATCGCACATGGCGATGATCTTCGTATTCCGTACAGCCGGATCGATATGGGTTGTGTCAATGCGGCTTATTTTATGCAGGGTCCCGCCGCTTGGCACAAATTCCACATTGTCCTGATCATAAAATTTGACGCCGAGAGCGGCGGCCATACCACAGCCTGCGTCGTTGGTAGCGCTTCCACCCAGTCCGATAATGATTTGGGGAAACCCTTTTGAAATTGCGTCAAGAATCAGCTCTCCCACGCCGAAGGTAGTTGCCTGCAAAGGATTTTCCTTCCCCTTTACGAGAGGAAGGCCCGCGCATGCTGCCATTTCGATCATTGCGAAATTTCCGCACTCCCCATAAAAAGAACGCATAGGTTCGCCGAACGGGCCTGTTACAGTTAAATAAGATTTATGACCGCCCAGTGCTTCCAGGAAACAATCAACGCTTCCTTCGCCACCGTCCGCCACTGGAATACACACAACGTCGCATTCAGGCAGTGCTTCTAAAATCGTATGTTTCATAATATGGCAGACCTCGCTGCTGGAAAGAGAACCCTTATAAGAATCAGGAACGAGTACAATACGTTTCACGATTTATAACCTCCAAATTTTTATGTCTCAATATTACATCCTCACAAAAATAATGCAAGTCATCCGTTTGGTTTTTGTAGAAAAATAGCCCTTTTCAACATTTTGATATAAATAAAATTCATCACGCTGCGGGCTTTGGTTAAAAGGGCTGCAAGAGTATTGACACCCCCAAAACCATGTGCTAGTTTTAAATTACGATAAGCGATTGCATACAAAATGCAATACACAAAATGTAAAATGCAATACACCCATTAAATTATAAGTTCCAGCATCAAACAAAATTAGACCGAACAATTTCGCAGATTAAAGAGTGCTATATGAAAATTACAAGAACATCAGTTGCAGACAGAGTCGCAGAACAGTTGAGGATGCGCATCATAAAAGGAGAATTGCTTCCGGGGGAAAAGATCGTTGAAGAAGAATTTTGTAATGAAATGGAAATCAGCCGTACGCCGCTCCGGGAAGCCTTCAGGGTGTTACAGGTGGAAGGATTCCTTTCATACAAGCCCAGATGTGGCGTAACGGTATCGAGTTATTCGATTGAAGATGTGGAAGAGTTGTGGGATTTAAGGTCCGTTTTGGAGTCGACGGCAGCTGCCCGCGTGGCGAACAACCGACAGTCTGATATAATTAAGAACCTTGCGTGTTTGAGCAGCGGGAATCCATTTATACAAGAATACGATAGCGTAAGCTTTTCAAAAAACGATACCCGCTTTCACACGACGATTGCCAATGGGTGCGGGAACCGGTGGATGGAAACGGAAATTGTCAGTTTGTGGCAAAAGGCCGCCATGCCCAGAAGAGTACTACTATATGATATAGAATCGGCAAAGCAATCCTGTGCGGAGCATGAGTTGATTGTACAAAGGATTAAGGACGGAGATTGTGAGGGTGCCTGGAAAGCGATGGACAGCCACATCAAAAACAGCCTCGAACGGATTAAAGAGAAATTTGACAGAAGTCATTTACAATAAGGAGAAAAGTCATGCAGGCAAAAAGAAGGTCGATGTTATATGTACCGGGGAGCGATCCCAAAAAATGTTTGAAGGCATTAATGTTCAATAGCGACAGCGTCATCTTTGACCTGGAGGACGCGGTGGCGCCGGACCAAAAGGAATTTGCGCGCCAGACAGTATGTGAGCTGTTAAAAGCACCGAGGGAAACAGGCAAGGAGTTGGTTGTGCGGGTAAACCAGGTGTCGGACTCTGTTGGCATGGAAGACCTGAAAGCGATCCTCCCGTGCAAGCCGGATACGGTAATCCTGCCCAAGGCTTCAGCACGTGAAGTCACGATAGCGGATACATTTGTTACTATTTTTAGAGAAGACAGAGAGATTGGATTGATACCGCTGATCGAGACTATGCACGGGCTTGTAACGTTGCGTGAAATCTTAAATAGCTCAGATAAAATAACGGGTGTCCAGTTTGGAGCGGAAGACCTGACAAAAGAAATGGGTATCAGGCGCACGGCGCAGGGAAAGGAGCTTTCCTACGCACGAAGCGAGCTTACGTTTATCGCAAGGTCGTTTGGTGTGGATGCGATCGATACCCCATATGTGGACTATCGGGATGTGGAAGGCTTCGAACAGGACCTTGCGTATATCCGCTCAATCGGTATGACGGCAAAAACGGCGATCCATCCGTCTCAGATTGAAAAAATCAATCAGGCATTTACTTTTTCCGAGCGCGATATCGCTGAGGCAAAGGAAATTGTGGAAGCATTTGAAAAGGCTGTGCAACAGGGACTGGGCGTAATCAGTATCAACGGAAAAATGGTGGACGCGCCTGTTGCCAAAAGGGCTGCGGATGTTTTAGCAAGCGCAGGGCTCAATGAAGTCAAAGGATTTTGAATATCGTAATCATAAATAGAGGAGAAGAAAAAAATGGTTAAGGAAACTGTGAAGGAAGAAAGAACAGAAGAAGAGCTTATCTCAAGCCTGATGGACAAAGCGCGTGCAGCGCAGAAGCAAATAGAGTTCTGCACACAGGAGCAGGTGAGAGAGCTTGCGGCAGCCATTGGCTGGTATGCAATTAACAATGCGCAGCGTTGGGCGGAATTTAATTTTGAAGAGACAAAGATGGGGGATGTGAAAAGTAAAATCGCCCGTACCCAAGCCCGTGCACGCGGCTTGATGCGCGATCTTAACGAAGCAAAAACTGTAGGGATCATCGAAGAACTGCCGGAAAAGTGTCTCGTAAAGATTGCAAAGCCTGTGGGCGTAGTTGGAGCGATGGTGCCTGTGACGGTTCCTGCGGGGGTGGTATTTATCAAAACGATGAATGCGCTGATGGGCCGCAACGCAATTATTTGTTCGCCGCATCCCCGGGCTAAAAAAACGACAAATATGGTGGTAGGAGAACTGCGCGCGCTTGTTAAGCGGTTCGGATATCCGGAAGACCTGATCCAGTGTATCGAACAGCCAACGATGGCTTTATCAAAAGAACTGATGAAGCAGTGCGACCTGATTGTGGCGACAGGCGGCGCAGGAATGGTAAAGAGCGCGTATTCATCAGGAACGCCGGCCTATGGCGTGGGCGCAGGAAACGTCGTAACGGTTGTGGATGAAACGGCAGACCTTGCCGATGCGGCACAAAAAACAGTGGAAAGTCAATTAAACGACCTCGCGATCGGCTGCTCGACAGAAAATTCCCTCGTGATCCAAAAAGGTGTTTACCAGAAGATACTGGACGAACTTAAGAAGCAGGGCGCTTACCTGTGCAGCCCGGAGGAAAAGGAAAAGCTCCAGCATACACTTTGGGTGGACGGACACCTCAATGGGGATATCATATGCACGACGGCAAGTAATATTGCTGAAAAATCCGGATTTACGGTTCCGGAGGGAACGACGTGCATCCTCGTGGAAGAAACGGGCTATGGCAAGGAATTTCCGTTCTCTGGTGAAAAACTCTCTGTGGTGGTGACGCTTTACCAGTATGATACGTTTGAAGATGCGATTGAGCTGGTAAATGGAATTCAGGCGTATTCTGGAGCAGGGCACTCCTGTGGCATCCACAGCTTCGACGACGACAGGATTTTGGAATATGCGCTTAAAACCCATACCACGCGCGTGGGCGTTCGGGTAGCGCAGGGAAAAGCGAATGCAGGGAACTGGAACAACGGAATGCCATTTACAATATCCCTTGGATGCGGCACGTGGGGCGGAAACATTGCCAGTGAAAATATTACGTGGAAACATTACATCAATACAACATGGGTGATTCGGGAGATACCGAATTTCAAGGTTCCTACAGACGAAGAGCTTTTTGGAAATGTCATAGAAGATAAGAGGGTTCTTGGATAAGAGAGGCGTGGAATGAAAATTGTAGTTTTGGATGGATACACAGAAAATCCGGGCGATCTTTCATGGGAAGGCCTGGAAGCGCTGGGCAGGCTGAAGGTGTATGAAAGGACACCCGTAGATAAAGTTGCGCAGAGAATTGGCGACGCACAGGCTGTCTATACAAACAAGACGCCGGTTACGCGCGAAACGCTGGAAAAGTGTCCAAATCTTAAATTTATCGGCGTGCTTGCAACAGGCTACAATGTGGTGGATGTAGCGGCGGCAAAGGAAAGGGGAATTGTGATCAGCAACATTCCCACCTATGGCACAGCGGCAGTCGCGCAGATGGCGATCGCGTTGTTGCTTGAGATATGCCACCATGTGGGCGCGCACAGTGAAAGTGTACACCGAGGGGAATGGGAAAATTGCAAAGACTGGTGCTATTGGAATTACGACCTGATCGAGTTGGACCAAAAGACCATGGGCATCATTGGATATGGCAGGATTGGTAAAGCGACAGGCCGGATTGCAAAAGCACTGGGGATGCGGGTGATTGCTTATGACACATATGTGCATGAAGAGGAGAGTTGCGACCTTGACACACTTCTTCGCGAATCTGACGTAATCGTGCTGCACTGCCCGCTTTTTCCTGACACGGAGCAGATCATACGTGCCGAGACAATCGATAAAATGAAAGAGGGAGTTATCATCATTAATAATTCACGGGGACAGTTGATCAACGAACACGACCTTGCACAGGCGCTTGAAAGTGGAAAGGTATCGGCAGCGGGACTGGACGTTGTATCTACTGAACCGATCCGTGGGGATAACCCGTTGCTTAAAGCGAAAAACTGCTTTATTACACCGCATATTTCATGGGCTCCAAGGGAGAGCCGGCAACGGCTGATGGATATTGCAGTATCAAACCTTGAAGCATTTTTGAAGGGCGCGCCCGTTAATTGCGTATGACGTGGAGCAAATAGCAGAAGGGGGAATGTGGGATGAAACGGTTTGACAGATTGTATCAAAGTATTAAGGATGTTGCAATCGGAAGGCTGATATATAATTACTATTTCCGGGACATTCAGGCAGGATGGAAGATGGAAAAACCGCATTCCCATAATGCTATTGAAATCATTTGCTGCATAGATGGAAGATTCCATGCGTGGGCACAAAAGGAAAGCAATGCAGTAATGGTAAAAAAGCCGGAATGCCTGATTCTCGAGCAGGGCATTCCACACAGGATATATCTGGAAAAAGATGCCAACGCGTTATGTGTCTGTATCCAGATCAACAAAGACGCAATTATTCCCGGACTTGGCTGCGGGCCTTTTATTGAAGAAGAGTTTAACCTTTTAAAGGATAAGTGCTATGGTGGCAAAGGATTTATCAAAGTTCTCGACGACAGCACGATAGCCGATAATATCACCCGCATCATCAGGGAAATCAACGAAAAAGAAGCCGATTGGGAAGAAACTGTAAAATTTGAAGCAGTAGGGCTATTCATCAAATTATATAAAAATATCAAAAAACAGTACGAAGGAATTACAAATAAAAGCAACGAGCACATTTACGGGGCGATGACCTACATCTATGAAAACATTTTGAATCCAATTACACCCAAGGATATTGCCCGGCACATTCACCTCAGCCCTAACCACCTGATGCACCTTTTCAAACAGTGCACGGGAAAGTCGGTTATGGATACTGTGATGGGAATACGGGCAGAACGGGGCAAAAATCTTTTGGAAAACACAACGCTCAGCATATCAGAAGTAGCGTTTCAGTGCGGTTACCCAACATTACAGCATTTCAGTATGCACTTTAAAAAACTGTATGGGACGTCGCCCTCGGAATACAGAAAGCAAATCGCAGAGATAGACCTCCTGCAAAGCAGATAGGGCTGCGCGCGAAAAGCGGAGCAGGGTATTAGTATAATCAATCGTTACAAAACAGATAGAAAAGCAACAAATGATGTTAAATTCTAACACCATAATCATTAATTTTACCAAAGGAGGGACATAATTATGACATTAGAAGGCAAGGTGGCAGTTGTAACCGGTGCTGCAAGACCGGAGAGTATCGGCCAGGGAATCGCGCTGAGGCTGGGTATGGAAGGAGCAAATGTTATTTGCTGTGACCTACGTGAAGCGGACGAAACGGTTGCTGCAATCAAGGAAGCGGGTGGTAATGCCATTGGATTTCAGGGAGACATCACCAAGTGGGAAAACTGTAAAGGAGTAATTGATTTTGCGGTTGAAAAATATGGTAGAATTGATATTCTCGTAAACTGTGCAGGTGTATCATCAAGGCTTCCGATTGAAGAGGAACCGCTGGAAAACTGGGACTTCATCATGGATATCAACCTGCGTGCAGTATGGATGATGTGCAGAGCTGCAATCCCTGAGATGAGAAAAAATGAATTTGGCAGGATCGTTAACATCGCTTCTGAAGCAGGTGTGCTCGGATGGACAAGACATGCAGTTTATGGCGCATCCAAAGGCGGTGTTGTCAGCCTTACGAGGTGCCTTGCAATGGAAACCTGCCATGATGGGATTACGGTAAATACGGTGAACCCAATGACAATTCCAACAAGGTTGTTTCTCGATCAGGGTAATCCGTTGGTTGGCAAGAACCTGGATGATTCACTGGATGCGATCCCAATGGGTACGCTTTCCACACCGGCTGATATTGCAGGAGCTGTGAATTTTTTCGTCGGTCCCGACGCCGGGTACGTGACCGGCCAGTATTTGAACATTGACGGCGGATATTCTGCGGGAAAAGCGTACGATAAAAAAGTAGAAAAATAAGGCCGATATGGCTTAAAACAAACAGAAGATAACGAAAAAAGAGGAGATTCTATTATGAAATACGACAGACCATACAGGCGTTCCCGTTATGGGACGATGGCAAAGGATTACGAACTGGGCGTGGATTTTGCAAAGCTTCGCTCCGACCGCGTCAAAAAGGCGCAGGCACAGCTTAAGGAAAAAGGACTGGGGGCACTTCTGTGTTTTGACGGTGATAACTGCAGGTATATTTCTTCGGCGTATTTACCTTACGGGATGCGTGAATATTTAAATGAATACTGCCTGCTTCCGGTGGAAGGAAAGCCCTTCCTGTACGACCTGGCAACTCCGGCAAAGCGCATTACCTGTCCGTGGCTCGAGGACAGGATCGCCCCGCCGATCACGCTTTTACGTGGTGCTCTGGAGCCGTTTACAGGCCTTCACAAAGTGTTTGCAAAGCAAATCAAGGAAAGATTGATCGAAATGGGCGTAGAGAAAAAGCCACTTGGCGTGGACTTTGCAGAGATCACGATGATCAGGGCGCTCGAAGATGAAGGAATTGAGGTCGTTGACGGACAGCAGGCGATCGTTGATGCACGTGCGATCAAGACCAAGGAAGAAGTCGAGCTCATTATGCAATGCTGTGCGATCGCGGAATCGGCACATGACAAGGTTGTCCGTGCGATCCGCCCGGGTATTAAGGAAAACGAGATCGTATCGATAGCTTCCAAGGAAGTACTTGACATGGGAATGGAAACGATACTGCTTATCCAGACGGTGACAGGGCCCCGCGGTATCCCACATTCACATTGTGCAACAGACCGGATTGTACAAACAGGGGATATGGTTTACTGCGATCCCACCGTTGCATTCCTTGGATACCGTACCTGCTATTATCGCACCTATGTTTGTGGCAAACCTACACAAGCACAAATCGACGCTTACGAACAAGCATCAAAGTGGCTGCGGGACGCAATGAACGTGGTAAAGCCGGGTGTGACGACTGCGGATATTGCAAAAGCGTTCCCAAAAGCGGAGGAATTTGGCTACCGCAACGAGGACGAAGCGTTCCTCCAGCAGTACGGGCATGGCGTGGGGATAGCCCAGTGGGAAAAACCCATTATTTCAAGGCGGTTCTCTATCGACCATCCGCAGGAGATCAAGGAAGACATGGTGTTTGCGCTGGAAACTTGGTGCAAGGCAGAAGACAACTCCGGTTCGGCAAGGATAGAGGAGCTTATCCACGTAACCAAGGATTCCTGTGAGATATTGACCTGTTATCCGTCTGATCACCTGATTTCGTGCGGAACGCCGGGATGCGAGGTGTTCTAACAGATCGACGGGAGTCAAACCCTAAACCAATATCAACAGTTACTCCATATGCTTATAGGTGAGGAGCGGCGTCCCACCGCTCCTCGGCGAGCCCAAAGGAATTTAAAGAATTCAAGTTATATTTCTACTCTGACCACATAAAAACAATCATCATTTTTATACGTTTTACCTTGCCTTGTGTTTGTATTGGCTAAAATGTGCGGAAAAAATGAAAAAAGGTAAAATATCGTAAAAATAGATCGAAATATGAATCTATGCTTTTAATGTAGGCTTACATTAAATGAAATAAAAAACAAATTAGGAGGAAAAGAAAGTGAAAAAAGTACTGGTATGTGTTATGGCGTTATTGATGGTGTTTGCCCTTGTAGCATGCTCTGCGGCAAGTGAACCGGCGACAGAGGCATCAACAGGGGCATCAACGGCGGGGGAAAGCTCATCTGAGGCTTCAGGGGAAGCCAAGCCAGCAGGCGATGGAATTGAAATCGCTTATCTGATCAACTCGGCAAACGATACTTATGAAAACTATGTGTTCAACAGTGCAAAAGAGTATTGTGACGCGAATGGTATCAACCTGACCATGTATGACGGCCTTAACGATACGGGCAACCAGCTCACGCAGCTTGAAACGGTATGCTCTAATGGCGCGGATGCAGTCATTGTCGTTCCGGTAGACACAAGCGGGGATGGACAGGAGTACCGTGCGATTACGGATAAATATAACATACCGATCGTGTCCGTCGCAAGGGAATTGAAGTCAGCCTGGGTAAAGGTTTCCGTCGACTCTGCAAAGGTTGGTAAAATGCAGGCTCAGTATGTAGTAGACACCCTGGGAGACAAGCTTGACGTAGCGCTCCTGGTGGGGACGCTTGGTACGGAAGATCAGCAACAAAGGACAAGCGCAAACCATGAAGTATTTGACGAGCACCCAGACATCAATATCGTGTTTGAGGAAACCGGTGAATGGCAAAGGGACAAGGGAATGACAGCGTGCGAAAACTGGTTACAGTCGGGCACACATATTGATGCGGTCGTAGCGAATAACGACGAAATGGCTGTAGGGGCGGCGCTTGCGATTCAGGCAGCCGGAAAAACAGATGAAATCAAAGTTTTTGGGATTGACGGAAATGAGGCAGGACTAGAAGAGATTAAGAACGGGACGCTTACTGCAACAGTATTCCAGCCTACAGAACAAGGCAAAATGGCTGTTGAGGCCTGCCTTGACTGCATCAATGGAAAATATACCGGCGAAGGGGATCCAGAATGGCTTCAGGTAGAGCCAGAGATTGTTACAGAGGAGAACCTTAGTAAATTCTGGGAGATCATTTTTGGGGAACCTCTGGAATAACCAGCTGAAAGGTGACCGGATAACAATTACTATCTGTCTTCTGTAAAAATTGTGGCAGGCGTCCTGCCCCAAAAAGGCGGGACGCCCTGCAATACAGAGAAATTATTTTTCAGAAGGCACAGCCGAAAGATATCTCAAGAAACAGGTGGCAATATGAATGACAACAATGAAGAATATTTATTGGAAATGAATCATATCACAAAGCAGCTTCCAGGAGTTTTGGCGCTCAACGACGTATCGCTTAAAGTCAAAAAGGGCGAGGTGCATTCCCTGCTGGGGGAAAACGGAGCGGGAAAGTCAACCCTGATGAAGATACTGATGAACATTTATCCGCAGGATAAGGGGGAAGTGGTTTTTAAGGGTGAGAAACGTACACGTAACGAGGCTACGATCGAAAAATCATTGGAGAGCGGCATTGCAATGATTCACCAGGAGCTGGCATCGTTTCCTGATATGACGATCGCCGAAAACATATTCCTGAACAGAGAACCGAAAAAAGGAATTTTTGTAGACGAAAAAAAATTGAACCAGGAAACGATCGAATTGTTCCGGTATATCGGAATGGATGTTGATCCCAAAAAGAAGATCAGGTCTTGCACGACATCGTACATCCAAATGGTTGAAATCGCAAGGGCGGTTTCACTGAAGGCGGATCTTATTATTATGGACGAGCCGACATCCGCTATTACGGATAAAGAGACTGAGCTTTTATTCAATATCATTAAGAAATTAAAAGACGACGGAAAATCGATTATCTATATTACGCATAAAATGGATGAAATATTCCGCATTGCGGATGTGGCGACCGTGCTGCGCGACGGCGAGCTCATTGAATCAAGGGTATCGGTGGCGCATACAACGGAGGATAAGCTTATTTCCTATATGGTAGGAAGGGAAATGACGCAGATGTATCCGGAATATGAGGCGCAGTTGGGAGAAGTACTCCTTTCTGTGAAGCACCTGTCCAGGCAAAGAGAATTTAAAGACATCTCGTTTGACGTACGGGCGGGCGAGATCCTCGGGATCGCAGGAATGATGGGGGCGGGACGCTCCGAGCTTGTTTCTGCAATTTTTGGGATCACAAAGCCAGATTCGGGCGAAGTCTATGTGAAAGGCAAAAAAATGAGGCCAAACGATCCGGCACAGTCGATAGAGAATGGAATGGCAATGCTAACTGAGGATAGAAAAAGGACAGGGCTGTTCCTGAATATGTCTGTCGCGGATAATATGTCGATCCCCAGCCTGAGCGAATTTAAGAACGGCTTGTTTTTGTCAAGAGACAAAATCGGCAGGGCAAGCACTGAACAGGTCAGGAATATGAATGTGAAAACGCCTAGTAACGACACGCCTGTGGCATCGCTTTCCGGGGGAAACCAGCAAAAGGTTCTACTTGGAAGGTGGTTACACAGGAATCCGGACATCCTGATTATTGACGAACCGACAAGGGGAATCGACGTAGGGGCAAAATATGAGATCCACAAAATTATATGCGATCTTGCAAAAAGCGGAAAAGCGATCATTATGATCTCATCTGAAATGCCGGAAATACTTGGTGTAAGCACCCGGGTACTGGTGCTTTCAAACGGGCGTCTTTCCGCAGAGCTCGTTAAGGATTCGGATTTCACACAGGAAACAATTATGCACTATGCAGCCCAAAAAATAACAGACGAGATTATCGAGGACAAAAAGGAGGCTATGGGAAAATGAATAATATCGCAGCCGGAAGGACTTTAAAAGAAAAAATGAGCGGCGTTACCTCAAAGATGGGGACGTTGCTGATCCTGATCGGGATCATTATACTGCTCAGTATTTTAGCGCCCAATTTTCTGTCGGTGAATAATTTTATGAACATCATCCGGCAGGTAGCAACCACAGGTATCATTGCTTATGGGATGGTTATGGTAATGATTACCGGAGGAATCGATCTTTCCGCAGGATCTATGCTTGCATTTTCCTGTATGGTGATTGCCGTTTTTGCAGAAAAAGGCAGTACAGCGACAGCGGTAGTACTTGGCATTGCAGTAGCAACGGCCTGCGGACTGATCAACGGTTTTGTGATATCGGCAACGGGGATACCGCCGTTTATCATGACGCTTGGAATGCAACTGATCCTGCGTGGCGCAGCAAACCTTGTAACAGGAGGATTTACGGTGACTGGTTTTGATAATGCGTTCAAGGAGATCGGACAGGGAACCATTGGCGGCGTGATACCGATTCCCGTTGTGATCTATGTGGTTTTGGGAATCATTATGTTTTTGGTACTCAGTAAAACCGTATTTGGCAGGAAGGTATTTGCGATTGGCGGAAACGAAGAAGCCTCGCGGCTTTGCGGCGTAAATGCAAAGAGAGTAAAGCTTGCAGTATATACGATTTCAGCATTTCTGACAGGTATTTCGGCAGTGTTGATTACCTCCCGTACCGCGGCGGGCAACCCTTCCGTAGGGCTCAATTACGAATTTGACGCGATTATCGCGGCAGTCGTCGGAGGAACCAGCCTTTCCGGAGGCGTGGGATCGATCCCCGGATGTATCATTGGCGCACTGATCGTAGGTTGCATCGAGGCGGGGCTTACGATGCTGGGCGTTTCCGCGTACTACAAAAATATCCTGAAAGGTGTTTTGATCATTGCGGCTGTCATTATCGACGTGAGCAAAAATAAGCTGGCGGCAAAGAAAGCCTGAAAGATTGGAATAGATGACCGGAGGAAGATAGAAATGCTGAATATTGGTTTGATCGGATGCGGCA
This sequence comes from Christensenella hongkongensis, assembly GCF_000981035.1. Lineage (GTDB taxonomy): Bacteria > Bacillota > Clostridia > Christensenellales > Christensenellaceae > Christensenella > Christensenella hongkongensis. The sequence continues at coordinate 5,312 of NZ_LAYJ01000103.1, read as the reverse complement.
GGATAGGGAAAATGCACGCGGAAACGGTTGTGAGCCGGATACCGGATGCAAGGCTGGCAGCTGTATGCGATGTATCGGAGGAAGCAGCTGCCGAAGCGGCGCAAACGTATGGGGCGGAGCAGTATTTTTCAGACTATCGTAAGGTTTTGGACAATCCGGGCATTGATGCAGTGCTTGTCTGTTCCAATGGCGATACCCATTCGGAGATTTCGATTGAGGCGGCAAAGGCCGGAAAACATATTTTTTGCGAAAAGCCTGTGGATGTATCGATCGGCCGGATTGTTGAGACAATGGAAGCGGTGGAAAAATCAGGTGTAAAGATGATGGTAGCCTTTAACAGGCGATTCGATCCAAATTTCCAAAAGATCAAAAGCATGGCGCTCAGCGGCGAGCTTGGCAGGCTGAAAATGATCCGGATCACCTCGCGTGATCCGGAAATGCCAAGCGGGGAGTATGCCCGAAAATGCGGCGGGCTTTTCATTGACACGACGGTCCATGATTTTGACATGGCTGCCTTTCTGGCGGGTGGAAAAATCATGGAGGTTTATGCGAACGTGGTGTCTATGCGAAGTGCTGACGGGGAAGAACTGGATGATTATGAGCCTGCGATTACGACGCTGAAATTTGAAAACGGCGTGATTGGCGTGATCGATAATAGCAGGGACTGTGCGTACGGGTATGACCAGCGGATCGAGGTTTTTGGAACAAAGGGCGCTGCAGCCGCTGAAAATGAGAGGGAAACAAACGTAATGGTCAGCGACTGTGACGGATTCCATATGGAAAAACCCTATTATTTCTTTTTGGAACGATACAAGCGCGCGTATGAGGAAGAGATGCGGCAATTTGTGGAGGCGGTCGTCCATAATTTCGATACGCCGACTTCTGCGCAGGACGGATTATATTCACTTGCAGCTGCAATGGCCGCCAATAAATCGGCAAAGCAAAACAGACCGGTGCTTCTGGAAGAAATTTTAAATACAGAAGGTACAGGGCGGCAGGGAAAGGAGAAACTGCTTTGAGACGTATTAAGACAGGCGTCGTGGGATTCGGCAGGCTGGGAACGATCCATGCTGAAGACATTGCATTTTCGATTCCGAATTCAGAGTTATACGCAATTTGCAGGAAAGATCCTGATAAAAAAACTGATCATATATTTGACGGAGTCAAAATATACACAGATTATGACGAGTTTCTTAATGATCCTGAAATGGAAGCGGTCTGCATTGTTTCGAGCTCCGATATGCACTGCGAGCAGGCAGTCAAGGCGTTGGAACATGGAAAACACGTATTTGTTGAGAAGCCTCTTGGAATTACGATTGAGGAGTGCAGCCGGGTAAAAACGACTCTTTCACGCTGCAGGAACCTTATCTTTATGGTAGGGTTCCAGAGGCGGTTTGATCCGTCCTATCTGGATGCAAAGGAAAAAATTAAGGAAGGCATTATCGGCAGGCCATACCTGATGAAATGCTCTAGCTGTGACAAAGAAGAATTTGCTGGAAGCTGGCTGCGGTATTCGCCTACGAGCGGAGGGCCGTATTTTGATTGCTGCGTGCACGATATAGATCTCGCGCGCTGGATTTTTGGTTGCGGCCTGGAATCGGTGTATGCAGTCGGTGATTGTTACCTTTATCCAGAGGCAAAACAGTATTATGATGCGGACAGCGCTTATGCCCTGATGAAGTTTAAAAACGGCGAAACCTGTTATTTGCATACAGGAAGAATTACGCCGCACGGATATCATACGGAAACCGAAATATGGGGAACAAAAGGAATTTTGAGGATTGCGAATATTCCACGCGCCAATCGGGTGGAATTATTGGAAGGGAGGGGCTGCCTCGTGGAGTGCGAGCCCACCTTTGTCGAGCGCTTTCGGGAAGCGTTCCTTCTTGAGAAAAAAGTTTTTTTTGATTGTATTGAACAAAAACGCATGCCGGAGCTGACGATAGACGATGCGATAGAGGCGACAAAGATTGCGCTTTTGGCAACACGGTCGTTTTTGAGCGGCCAGGTTGTGAAAGCGGAAAACAAANAGTTTGCGAAACTAAGGTCAAGATTAGGAAAATGGGGTTTAAGGAAATGGAAAAAGAGCGGGCATTAAAGATCTACCAGACGATGAATGAGATACGTGCGTTTGAGGAGAAGGCATACAAGCTGTTTGAGGAAAACAAGCTTAGGGGCTCGGTGCATCTGTGCACAGGAGAAGAAGCGATTGCGGCAACAGTATGCTCGAGCCTGGACGACGAGGATTACATAGCAAGTACGCACAGGGGGCACGGGCACTGCATAGCAAAGGGAGCGAAGCTTGACCTTGCGCTGGCAGAGCTGATGGGCAAGGCGACGGGCTACTGCAAAGGGCGCGGGGGCTCGATGCACATAGCAGACCTGACGAAGGGAAACCTGGGAGCAAACGCAATCGTAGGCGGAGGGATTCCAATCGCGTCGGGAGCGGCGCTGGCGCAGAAGCTGCAGAAGAAAAAGCATGTTTCAGTAGCGTTTTTCGGAGACGGGGCGTCGAACGAAGGAACGTTCCACGAGGCGCTGAATATGGCGGCAGTGATGAAACTGCCGGTGATATTTGTGTGTGAGAACAATGGTTTTGGGATATCGGTGCCGGTGAAGCAGTCGACGAGCGTGGAAAACATAGCGGATCGGGCGGCAGGCTATGGAATTCCGGGAGTGGTAGTGGACGGCAATGACGTGCTGGCAGTGGACGAAGCGTTCCGTGCGGCAAAGGAAAGAGCGCTCAAAGGAGAGGGGCCGACGCTGATCGAGGCGAAGACGTACCGCTGGAGAGGGCACTGGACGGGAGATCCGGAACCATACCGCAGCCGCAAGGAAGTGGATGAATGGAAGAAGAAAGATCCGATTGCGCGGTTCGAGAAATATATGGTAAAAGAGAAAATGGCGACGGCAAAACAGCTTGAAAAAATCAAGGCAGCAGCGTATGCGGAAATGGATGCGGCGGCGGAGTTTGCATTAAACAGCCCAGAGCCTGATCCGGCGCACGTCATGGACGACGTATACTACGAAGCGTAGATTGGAGGAAAAAGAAGATGAGCAATAAAACGTATGCAATGGCAGTGAGGGACACATTGCTGTCAGAGATGAAACGTGACGATAAAGTATTTGTAATGGGAGAGGACGTCCAGGTGCTGGGCGGAGTATTTGGATGTACGCGCGGGCTTGCGGACGAGCTGGGGGCAGACAGGTGCTTCAATACGCCGATCTCAGAGGCGGAAATGATCGGAGCGGGGTTAGGCGCAGCGTGCGCGGGAATGCGCCCGGTGGTGGAGCTGATGTATATGGACTTCACGCTTGTGGCAATGGACCAGATCATCAACCAGGTTGCAAAGACAAGATATATCTTCGGCGGGAAAGCAAGGATACCGCTGGTGATCCGCGGCCAGCAGGGAATCGGGCGTGGCAACGCGGCAACGCACAGCCAGTCGCTGGAAACGATATTCATGCACTTCCCGGGGCTCAAGGTAGCGTGCCCGTCCACCGGGACGGACGTAGCGGGGCTTCTGAGGACGGCGATCCGTGACGATAACCCTGTAATGTTCTTTGAGCACAAGGCGCTGTACAGCACAAAGGAAGACGTTCCGGACGATCCGGACTTCATGATACCGTTCGGCAAGGCAAAGGTCAGGAAAGAAGGAAAGGACGTGACGATCGTAGCAAACCTGCTTTATGTGTCAAAGGCGCTTGAAGCAGCGGCGGAGCTGGAAAAGGAAGGAATTTCCGCGGAGGTCATTGATCCGAGGACAATGGTGCCGTTCGACTATGACACGATCATCGAAAGTGTGAAGAAAACAGGCCGGCTTGTAACGGTGCATGAAGCGCACCGCCAGGCAGGGTGGGGAGCGGAGATCGCGTCAGAGGTAACGGAACGGGTGTTCCCGTATCTGGATCATGCACCTGTACGTCTTGGCGCAAAGCAGTGCCCGCTGCCGTTTAACATCGGGCTGGAGAATGCTGTGGTGCCCCAGGTAGGGGAAATCGTAGCAGCGGCGCGAGCGACGATGTACAAATAGGGGAGTGATAGGAAATGGCGGAAAAAGTAATCATGCCCAAGCAGGGGCTTCAGATGACAGAAGGAACGATCACGCAGTGGCTGGTGCCGGAAGGCGGAAAATGCGTGGAAGGGGAACCGCTGTTTGAAATGGAAACAGATAAACTGACGATCACGATGGACGCGCCGGCAAGCGGGACGCTTCTTAAGATCGTAAAAGGGGAAGGCGAAGTGGTGCCGATCACGGAGATGATCGCAGTGATCGGGGAGCCGGGCGAGGATATCACGGCATTGCTGGCGGAAGCGGGCGATACGGCGGCAGAGGCAGCAGCAGCGCCTGCCGCGGCACCTGCGGCTGCGCCTGTAGTAGCTGCAAAGGCAGCTCCGGCAGCGGTGGCTGCGGATGGATCGCGCAGGTTCAGTACGCCCAGGGCGCGGATGCGCGCGGAAGAAAAGGGCGTTGATATCCTGGAGGTGCCTGCAAGCGGGCCGGAAAACCTGGTGATCGAGCGGGATGTGCTTTCGTATGAAGGAGCTGGGGCAGTCAAAGCAACGCCGCTTGCAAAGAAGGTGGCGCAGCTTGAAGGCGTAGAACTTGCGGAGGTAAGCGGCAGCGGCTCTCACGGCAAGATCACAAGGGAGGATATCCTGGCTGCGGTAGCGGCAAGAAGCGCGGCAGCCGGTGGCGGGACGCAGCGCGGGGAGCGCGTTATCCCAATGAAGGGGATGCGCAAGGTGATTGCGGACCGGATGCAGGAAAGCCTGCGGGTGCACGCGCAGCTGACACATACGGTGCGCGCGGATATGACGAACGCGGCAGCGCTGCGTGAAGCATACAAAAAAGTGGATAAGAAGGTATCGTACAACGATATCGTATTAAAGGCGGTCAGCCAGGCGCTGCTTGACTTCCCAATGATGAACGCGATGATCACGGACGAAGGGATTGTGATGCGCGATTATGTGAACCTTGGGGTAGCGGTAGCGGTTGATAACGGGCTGATCGTGCCGAATATCAAGGACGCAGACCTGATGAAGCTGGAAGAGCTGAGCTTCATGACAAAGGAGCTTGCGGGCAAGGCGAAGGAAAACAAACTTGCGCTTGAGGAAATGAGCGGAGGCACGTTTACGGTGTCAAACCTTGGGATGTTCGGACTGGACGAATTCACGGCGATTATCAATACGCCGGAATCGGGCATACTGGCACTGGGAGCGATCACCAAAACGCCGGTGGTAATCGGTGATGAAATTGTGATCAGGCCGATCATGTCGATGACGCTGACGTACGACCACAGGATCGTGG
>NZ_LAYJ01000105.1 GCF_000981035.1 Christensenella hongkongensis | reverse complement strand
CGTTCATTCCTTTTGTTCTCCATGTAAGGTGGCGGAAGCCGCCACCCAAACACATAAGGCGGGAAACCTCCCGCCTTTCTGTGTATGTATCTCAGTGTACTTTGCCTGTATTTCTATTGAATGGCTTATTTATGCGAAAGTGCCTTTTTGCCCGCAACGATTGCGACCGTTGCCGCTGCTGCAAGGCCGATCACCGCAAACAGCATGATATCTGTCGTCGTATCGCCCGTCTTCGGCACATCGTCCAGGCCGCCGGCTTTTGCCGAAGCGCTCGCGCTCGCAGACGGATTTGAACCCGGATTTGAGGTTGGCTGGCTCGTCGGCTGGGAAGTGGGCTCGCTTGTCGGCTGTGCCGGCGTTGCCACCGTTGCGGATGCCGCATACGTCCCTGTTTCGTTTGTTTCATTGCCGGAAGCGTCGGACGTTACCACGCCAGACAGGGAGAAGCTCACTGTTTCCCCTGCCGCAGCCGTTACCTTATAGGTGTAGGAAGCGGAGTTGCCAAGCGTGATCAGCATACTTTCGTTACCCATATTGGACGACTTGCTGACATACTGCAGTCCGCTTGTTGCGATATCCGCGGAGATTCCCGCCACATCCGACGGGCAGCTCACTGTAAAGGTAACCGTATCGCCAACGTTTGGCGAAGGATTGCTGACGCTCACCGAGGGAGCCGCGGCGAACGCGGTAACGCTCATCGCCATTACCAGCACAGCCGCCAGCACGATCGATAAAACAATCTTTTTCTTTTTATTCATTTCTGTTCATCCTCCGAATTTATTGCTTTTGAAATATCTTAATCTGTCGTGGCTACAGTTATATCAGCTTGGAAGCCTTTACAACGTCGCCAATCGAAACCTTTCCGTCGCCGTTGATGTCCGCTGCCTTCAGGTATGCGCCATCAAGCGAGGCATTTCCTGCTATATCGCCCGACATCTTCACAAGGGAGCCGATGCTTGCAACACCTGTTCCCATGACGTCGCCCGGTACTACTACCAGTACAGTCTGGAATGGCGTTCCGTTTCCGTTCAGAAGCTGGATCATGCAGCCTGTTCCTACGTTTGCGTCCGCCGCAAGCACATTGCCGCCAGCGTCTTTTACAGCAATCGCGCCATTCGGGTTATTGAAGAGCGCCGCTACAGCATCTGCTTTCAGAACCCCGTCTTTCGTCCCGTCACCGATTCCTCCACCGGAAACGTACTGGTTACCCGTTCCTTCTTCCGGCTGTGAAATCTCAACTTTTTTGTCCGGATCAGAAGGCTCAACAGGCTTCAATTCATGTCCGCCATAGGTTGCTACAACAGGTTCTAAAGTCTTTGCAACCCCGTCGCCGACTGTTTCGCCGTTTTTCGCGCTGATTGTCACCGTATAATCACCATACTGGTTCGCATCTGCGATCCCAAGGAAATCGTTATGGCCGGAAAATACCTGCCTGCCAATCGCCGCATTGTATTTGAGTGTGATCGTATCCCGCGTAGGATCCTGATAGGCTGCGCTGTTTGACAGGTCTATCGTGCGGGTAAATGTAGCCGATCCGTCACTGTACGCGTTTCCTGCCGGCACGCCGCCGTCTACCGCAGCCGTTGTGCCTGACACGATATGACTGTTTTCTATCTTTACCTCAAATTCAAAGTTCACCGGATCTTTGACCATGCTCTTGTTGATCTGGAAGGTCGTCTCAATCCACGGCAGGTCATTATGGGCAGGATCAAATATTCCGCCATCCTCTCCAAGTTTGTCATAATTGCTTTCGTCGACAAAATGCACTTCCGGGTTCATGACCAGATCGTCCGTTGCCGGCGCTCCATATGTCATTTCCACCGGCTCCGAAGCTCCGATGATTTCATCGCCTGCGCCGAGCAGTTGCAGCGCAAAGGTATATTTTCCCTCCTGCTTATCTGCCGGGATTCCCAGAAAATCATGGTTCGTTCCGTTAACGAGCTCTCCCAGTACCGCCTGGAAATATCCATCGTTCCCGTTCTCGCTGTTCACCGTTCTGGTAAATACAGCCTTCCCATCCGTAAACACATTGGAGCCGCCGTCGAACACATCCGACTTATGGTCTCCATCCGCAGTGATATTAGCGTTTTCTACCGTAATCACAGCCTTAAGTGCAGCTTTGTTTGCAGTGCTCATATTGGCGAGGTCTCTTGTATACGAAATCTCGAACCACGGAAGGTCGACCGGCCTTACGCTCGCGCTGACATCCTGCGCCGTCTTCCAGTTCGTGCTGTCAATAAATTTAACGTTTGCGTTTGTTGCCGCATTGCTGCGAAGCGTTGTTACGCCAGTGCAGTCGACCGTATAAGTGGTAGGCGCATATACCATGCCATTCTCGCCGTCCCAGTCAATCGTGAAAGTAAATTCTTTCGCGTCTTCTTTGACAAGCGGATACCACCAGAAGAAATCATCGCCGTCCTGTACTTCCTCCCAGGTATACGTTTGATCATTTGTGCCAAACCTGACCGTTGCTTTGGAAAAATCGGTTATTGTTTCGGGGGCTTTGATTTCCACGCCAACGCGGTTTCCCGCAGTGCGTCCGAGGCTTTTATCCGCCGCATACCAGTCGACAGTTCCTGTGAATTTAACCGTATGATCGCTTGCAAGTGCTGTATCATCAAAAGTACAGTCCACTCCGCCGGTTCCCCCTGCCGGACTCGGATCGCGCGTGATCGACACTGCGCTGTCCTCGCCAAGCTGGAGCCTGCTGTAATCAAACGTGTAAACCGTTTCGCCATATTCCGCTCCATCGCCATCAAGGTCGACCGCTACACTGATCGGTTTTTCCTGGTCTTCCGGAAGCAATACCAGGCATTCAGGATCGTTCGTAATATCCTTTTCCCCGCCGCGTCCGTTCAGAGTTACCCTTACATTCGGAAAACTCCCCTGGGGAAGCTCTACCCCAAACGGCAGGTAATAACCATTCTGCTGGTCCGGCTCCGTTTCATTGAACGCCTCAAACCCAGTGATATAGTTGAGCGCGCCTTCCGGCACGATCTTATTGTCCTCACTTACGCTGAAGCTGAGGTCTTTCCCGACAAATTCCGATACTTGCTTACCAAAAGCGTCCGTACTTCCGTTAAGCGCTTTGAAAGTTACTCCTGTGCTTGGTTTCGCGGTTTCACTTTCGTCGCTGGCCTCATCCTGAATCGCAGCCTCGGAACTCCTTTCGTCCGGATTCACTTGTAAATCCGCATCATCCTTCTCGTTTTGCGTTCCCGTAAGCGGTGTAAACGCATCCCCGGACTGTGCAGCCGGCTCTGCCAATGCCATTGCGGGCAGCATAGTAACGACCATAAGCGCCGCAACTAATAACGCAATCAATTTTTTCTTCATCTTTCTTCCTCCCTATAATTTTGTTTTTCGTGACTGTATGGTGTAAAAAAAATTTATTTCATAATTCTCTTATTTTTGCCCTCCTGTATATTCTTGATGTCTTTTGCCAGCAATAAAAGCTTCCATTTATTTTCAATCGTAAGCCGGGAATAGATTATTTTGATTTCGTGTAACCGGGCATCGTAATTTTTCATATCAATCTCATCCCCATCGCATTTTATCCACAACTTCATTTTAATCACTTACACATTAAAAGTCAATATATTTTAATCTATTTGTAATAATACGTGAAAATCCGTTATTCTTCCTATTCCACTGAGGCAGCGCCTATTTTGAGCTTTTATATCATGTTGTGTAATTATTTAATCTATGGTAAAATTGAAGCATTCTTTGAGAGGCGATGAAAGTTTGTATCAACGAATAAAGGAAATACGAAACGCATTACATATGAATCAAATGGAATTTTCCAAAAGACTTGGCCTGAGCCAGTCTTCTTTGGCGATGATAGAGGTTGGAAAACGGAAATTCAGTGATAAACATATCAAAATTATTTGCTCTGAATTCCACGTCAACGAAAAATGGCTTCGCACCGGCGAAGGCGAAATGTTCCTTGTTTCCTGTTATGATAAAGAATTCATCGACATTTTCGAAAAGCTGCTTCCCGAATCGCAGGATTTTCTTGTAAAAATTGCAAAAGACTTACTGGTGACGCAAAATAAGCTCGTTAAGGAAGAATCCCCCAAAAAGAATATTTCTCACAAAAAATAAAAAAGAACCGAAGCGTTTTACCGCTACGATTCTTTTTTTGCTATTGTTTATACATGTCTGATATCGGTATGCCCTGATAATTCCGAGCTTGTCGTTTCGATATCGTCCATTGAAAGCTCGTGGATGTTCCCGTGCCCGGTACACCGTGCAAACGCGCGCAGCTCTTCTGCCGCTACATTCAGGAAATTGCCCACACGCTGCGCCCCTTTTTCTACCAGAAGACGTGCACGAAGCTCCGGATCCTGCGTTGCGATGCCCATAGGGCAGGTCCCTTTATGACATACGCGATACCGCTGACAGCCAAGCGCGATCAACGCCGCAGATGCAATCGCCACTGCGTCAGCTCCCATTGCGATCGCTTTCGCAAAATCGCCGCTCGTGCGAAGTCCTCCTGTGATCACAAGATCGATATCGAGGTTATGATCCCGCAGGAATTTCTTCGCGCGATACAACGCATATACGGTCGGCACGCTCGTCGAGTCCTTCAGAAATTTCGGCGACGAGCCTGTAGCTCCGCCCCGCCCGTCAATGGTAATAAAATCCGGCTGTGCCTGGGCAATGTACTGCATGTCCTTTTCAATATGCCCCGCCGCTATTTTTACGCCAATCGGCCTTCCTCCACTGCGTTCGCGCAACTCGCCAACCAGTTTTTCCAAATCCTGCGGGCAGTTGACACAATCAAACCTGCACGGGCTGATTACATCCTTCCCTTCCGGCTTGTTGCGTATCCGCGCAATTTCGCCGACTACCTTCTCACCCGGCAAATGACCTCCCATACCGGGTTTTGTACCCTGGCCAATCTTGATTTCAATCGCATCCGCGCTTTGCAGGTTCTCATCCGTCACACTGTAAAGATTCGGCACATACTCAAAAATATAACGGTACGCCGCCTCCTTTTCCTCAGGAAGAATGCCTCCCTCTCCGCTGCAAATGGCGGTCTGCGCTATAGCGCTCCCCTTTGCAAGCGCAATCTTGGTTTCTTTGGAAAGCGCGCCAAAGCTCATATGCGAAATGTAAACCGGACTATTCAAAACCATTGGTTTTTTTGCCCGCTTGCCAATCACCGTTTCAAGGCTCACCGGCTCATTTTCATCAAGCGGCGCCGTTGCAAGCTGCGCGCCCAAAAGTACGATCTCTTCAAAACCCGGAACCTGTTTTTGCGTATTCATCGGTTCGGTGATCGATTTGCCAGTTTCCGCCATGGCGTGGATCTCGTCGAGGATTCCTCCGTCGTGCTGTACGAACTCCTCCGGCCAGGCAAGAGAATTCCCTTCCTGTTCCACTGGAGCGGCTTTCGCCTGCACAGCGGCCTGCATACCGCCATCCGCTCCCTTATACATCGATTTTGGCCCCATACACACAGGGCAAACCCAATCCCCGGATAGATCGGCAAACAGCACTCCTTCTGTTTCCTCGTCATACGTATTGCCGCAAAGGGCACAAACATATTTCGCCATTCAATCCAACCCTTTCACTATGCCTTCATTAATAATTTTCAGCTTTGATCTGGAAATATGCCTGTGGATGCGCGCATACCGGGCAAAGCTGCGGAGCCTTCTGGCCGATTACAATGTGTCCGCAGTTTGCGCACTGCCAAATCATATCGCCATCGCGGGAGAAAATAAGTCCGTCGTTGAGGTTTTCAAGCAGCTTACGATACCGTTCCTCATGCTCTTTTTCAATCTTGCCGACCATTTCAAATAAATATGCAATGCGGTCAAAGCCCTCTTCCTTTGCTTCCTTTGCAAAGGTTGCGTACATATCCGTCCACTCGTAGTTTTCACCGTTTGCAGCGTCTTCCAGATTTGCTTCCGTTCCGGGAATATCGCCTTCATGCAACAGCTTAAACCAGATTTTTGCATGCTCTTTTTCGTTCCCTGCCGTTTCTTCAAAGATCGACGCAATCTGATTATATCCTTCCTTCCTTGCCTTGGAAGCATAATAAGTATATTTGTTCCTTGCCTGGGATTCTCCTGCAAATGCTGCCTGCAGGTTCGCTTCCGTTTTCGTTCCTTTTAAATTTTCCATTCTTTCATACCTCGTTTCTTTATTTTGCAGCCGGGGCAAACCCCGACAAATACAATCTCATGTCCTTCGATATCAAATCCGTGCGTATCGCGTATTTCATCTTCCAGTTTCGAAAGATATGGCATATCGACATCGAATACCTTCCCGCATTCGCTGCACCGGATATGATAATGCTTTTCCAGCGTTTTATCAAAGCGATCCGCCCCATCCGGTATTTTTACGCGGGAAATGGCGCCTTTTTCAGACATTGCACCCAGGTTGCGGTACACAGTCGCTTTACTTATACTTGGATGCACCTTCACAACGGCGCCATACACCTCGTCCGCTGTCGGATGCTGCAGCTTTTTAAGCTGTTCCAATATGATGCTTTTTTGCATCGTATTCCTTGTTTCCATTTCCATTTCCTTATTAGTAATTATTCTTTATTAGTATAATATATCAATAGTGACGCTTTGTCAATCCTTTTTCTTCTTTTTTAAATAAAACAGGATATTTATTGGCCTGCCGTTCTCTTTCATCGCATAATCCGCGCCAACCGGCCTTTACATTCAGGCTATTTCTTTATTATAATGAAAGGAAAACGAGAGGAATCACCTCATGAAAAAAATTCTGGCAATCGGCGGCAGCTATTTTATCGGGCGCATTTTTTCCCTTCTGGCGTTGCAGACAAATGAATACGAGCTTCACGTACTGAACCGCGGACGCTTCCCCTTCAGGCAGAAAGGCATAATACAACATATATGTGACCGCCACGATGCAGCCATGTTTTCAGATTGCGTCGGCGGACTTTCATTTGACGCGGTAATTGATTTTTGTGCTTACCAACCGGGGGATATCGCCTCTATACTCGACATAATAGATCAAAATACGAGACAGTATATTTATATCAGCAGTTGCAGCGTTGCAAAGCCGGGGAATGAATCCCGCACAGAGTCTTCGCCCCTTGTGGATACAAAACCCAGGAATCCTGTGGAGCAATATTCCTATGATAAAATGTTGCTTGAAAAAGAGCTTGCGGATTATGCGAATCGCTCCGCCCTTTCCGATACTATTCTGCGCCCCGCTTACGTTTATGGCCCTTATAATTACGCGCCGCGTGAATCCTTCTATTTTGACCTGTGGCGGCAAAAAAAGCCCATTCCGGTTCCCATCGATTCTTATTCCCGTTTCCAGTTCGTATACGTGAAAGACATCGCGCGTATCATCATGAAATGTATCGGCAATGAAAAGGCACGCCATAATATATACCAGCTTTCCGCACCGGAGGAAATATCCTACGCCTCTCTGTTAAAAACGCTGGAAGACGCGATTGGACAAAATTTGCCAACAAGGCCCGTCACAATCCAGAATGTTTATGCACAGGAGATTCCCCTTCCCTTTCCGCTCGACCAGAACGACTTATTTTCCGGCGAAAAAGCATCGAAGGATTTTGATTTTGAATACACCGCTTTTACCAGGGGGATGCGCGAGACCTTTGACGTATACAAACAGGTGCACCGCCTGTAATCCAACACCGCGCCGTTCAGGCAAGCTGATCTGAAGCCGGATTCCCTTCCGGCTTTTTATATTTCAATAATATTTTTGTTTTTTCATCAAAAAATCGTGTAATACCGCTGAAAACGGGTATTAATCATTTATATGGTCTGATTTCATCAAAATTTAAAACGGCCATTGAAAGAGAGGGTATAGAAATGAGTAAAATTGTTTTGGTCGGTGCAAACCATGCGGGTACAGCCGCGGCAAACACAATCCTGGATCAATATCCGGATAATGAGCTGGTGATTATCGACAGGAACTCCAACATCAGCTACCTTGGCTGCGGCACGGCACTGTGGGTTGGCCGCCAGATCGAAGGAACAGACGGCCTGTTTTATTGTTCGCAGGATGTCTTCGAGAAAAAACATGCAAAGGTATATATGGAAACCGAGGTTACGAATATTGACTTTGCAGGAAAGAAAGTTTATGCGTCCGGTAAGGACGGCAAGGAAATCGTGGAAGATTACGACAAACTCATCCTCGCAACCGGTTCCCTCCCAATCATTCCCAAAATCAGCGGGCTTGAGCTTGAAAACGTTGACGTCGTAAAACTTTTTCAGGATGGGCAGCGCATCAATGCCGCGCTTGACGACGACAGCATCAAAAATGTCGCTGTGGTAGGCGCAGGGTATATCGGTGTTGAGATTGCGGAAGCTGTTCGCCGCCGCGGAAAAAACGCGATGCTCTTTGAAGCGCAGGACACTTCCCTTTCCAGCTATTACGATCCATGGTTTACGCACGATATGGATCAGGTGCTTTCCGAAAATGGTATTGACCTGCATTTTGGTGAAATCGTAAAAGAAATCAAGGGCGACAAAAAAGTCAGCTCTATCGTGACGGATAAGGGCGAATACCAGGCAGAGCTTGTCATTATGGCAATCGGCTTTATTCCAAACAACAAGCTCGCAAAGGATCAGCTTGAATTATTCAAAAATGGCGCAATCGTTGTAGACCTTCATCAGGAGACGAGTCTTCCGGGCGTTTACGCGGTGGGCGACTGCGCGACAGTATACAGCAACGCCCTGCGTGCCCCTGCATATATTGCGCTTGCCACCAACGCGGTACGCAGCGGCATTGTTGCGGCGCATAACGCGTGCGGTACCCCGCTTGAATCTGCGGGCGTGCAGGGCTCGAACGGCATCAGCATTTACGGTTACAATATGGTTTCAACAGGGCTAAACCTCAAGGCTGCCGAAAAAGCCGGTATCGACGTGCTTTACACGGATTATGAAGATTTGCAGAAACCTGCGTTCATTCACGATAACAAACGTGTAAAAATCCGTATTGTATACGAAAAGGGCTCGCGCCGGGTTGTTGGAGCGCAGATTGCTTCTTATGAGGACATCTCAATGGGTATCCATATGTTCTCCCTCGCAATCGAGGAAGGCGTTACAATCGATAAACTGAAGTTGCTCGACATCTTCTTCCTCCCGCATTTCAACCAACCGTATAATTATATTACGATGGCTGCACTTGGCGCAGAATAAAAACAGCACAAAAAAGAGGCTGTCTTGGCATATAACTGAGACAGCCTCTTTTTGATATAGCCGCCGCTTTTTTATTTTTATTTCAAGCGTGCCGCCTGCCTTTGCTTCTTTGACAATACATTTCTTTTATCCGAACGCTTTCCGAAGCAAACAGCAATAGGAACATAGAAGGCAAACGTATCAAAGATCGTATTTCTGTATCATTTTTCTTGCAAAATCAATACTCTCACGTACAAAGGTATCTCCGTCCGGCGCCAGTTTACGCCATACCCACGTACTCATATTATCCGTACAGTCGGAAAACCCTTCAAACCCAAGGTAACCGTTGAACCCGATCTCCTTGAAGGCCTGGAAAATACCGTCCCAATCCACATGTCCCGTCCCCGGGATTCCCCTGTCATTTTCGCACATATGAAAATTGGCAAGCCTGCTTCCCGCTGTTACAACCGCATCATGGAAGTTCTTTTCCTCCACATTCATGTGATAGGAATCGAGATGGATAAATACGTTTGGTTCCCCGATCATATCCACCAGCCGCACCGCCTGCTCAGCCGTATTGAGCAAATAGGATTCATACCGCGTAACCGGTTCAAATGCAATCGACATACCGAAATCCGCGGCATACCGCGCAACTTCACGCAGGCTGTCCGCGCTGAACTTCCACTCTTCCCCTGAGGGCATTTTTTTAGCGTCCTTCATATACTGGGAATAGATCACTCCGGAAAACATTTTTGCGCCTGCTTCGGCGGACGCCTTGACGCAATCCTTCAGGTAATTCACCCCATTTTTCCGTATTTCCGGATCAAAGGAGGTAACATCCACGTTGTCCGAAAGCAGTACGTTTGATGTTGTCACTCCAAAACCGTCGAGACGTTCCTTTACCGCCCTGGGATCGAAAAGATCAAGGCGCATCAGTGGAATTTCAATAAAATCGAAGCCCCATTCCTTTACTTTATCGATGATATCCAGCGTGTCATTCGACCATTCGCCGCACCATTCATATGCGTGTATTCCTAATTTCATTTTATCTTTTCCTTTCCTGCCGCATAAATTCTTCCACCTGGCTGCGCGTTGGAATCGAGGTCTGCGCGCCCTTCAAGGTTGTGCTCATCGCAGACGCAACCGAAGCAAATTCAACAGCCTCAGCGATTTCCCTGCCATTCGAAAGCGCGGCTGTAAACGCGCCAAGAAAAACGTCGCCTGCTGCCGTAGTATCGACAGCCTCCACATCAGGCGGCAAAAACTTTCGCGTATTTTCCCCATTCCATGCCAGGCACCCGTCTTTTCCAAGTGTGATAAGCGGATTTTGGAAGCGCATTTCGCGCAGAGCTTTCATACATTCTATTGCCGTTGCGTTATCGGTTACCTTTATCCCTGCAATCTGCCCTGCTTCAATTTCATTTGGCTTAATAAAATCTACCATAGGCGGAATATCCCTCGGGATCGGTTCCTTTGGAACAGGAGCAGGATCCATTACAACCGTCATTCCTTTGATTTTTGCCATACGTATCGCCGCAAACAGGGTGTCTGCGGGAATCTCGGCAGTAATCAGTAAAAAACCATATTGTTCAAATAACGTTTCGTGTTCCTGTACATCTTCCGGCCTGATCAGGGCGTTTGCACCCGGCGTAAAAGAAATTGAATTGATTCCTTCCGCATCAATCCGAATCATTGCAACGCCTGCTGTCGCCCCCGGTTCAATAAGGATATTTGAGGTTTCAACCCCATCCGCCTGCATGGCTGCAAGCAGCTCCTTGCTGAACATGTCGTCGCCCAGCTTGCCGAAAAATCCAACTTCCCCGCCCAGTCGTGCCGCCGCTACCGCCTGATTCCCGCTTTTTCCGCCCGGGTAAGTTGCAAAATTATCTGTCGCCACCGTTTCGGCAGGTTCAGGCAGGCGCTCCATGAACATTGTCAGGTCCATGTTGATGCTGCCCATGCACAATATACGATTCTTATGCTTTTTCATTACGCATACTCCATACCTGTTCCATGAATCCCTTGGTACGCTCCAGACTCACTGGATTTTTCCAATGATTAGCTTCCTTGAAATAGCTCCCAACGATTGCGCCGTCCGAATACTTCAATAACTCCCGCACATTTTCTTTTGTCGTACCGCTTCCAAGGAATACCGGCACATCCACATGCTCCGAAAATTCACGCACCTTTTCGGGCGTGGGAGCAATCCCCGTTTCAAAGCCGGTAACAATAAGCGCTTCAGCCCCTTCTGTGACCGCATCGTTCGCCTGCTCAGCAAGCGTCCTGTCGGAAATGATAAAGTGGCTCCCATGCTTTACGTTCACATCGCACAGGAACAATACATCGTCGCGTGCGTCAAGCGCAGTGCGGCGTCTTGAAAGCCTGCCGCCCACTCCCTCGAGGATGCCCGCATGGGAAACATAGGCGTTCACCCATTCAAACACACGAATCCAGCGGGCCTCTGCGGCAACCGCGATTGCAAGCGCCTGCTGTGCACCGTTAAGATGGCAATTTACCCCAATCGGAATTTTAACGTTCTGTTTTACATTCACCGCGGCAGCCGTCATTGCCGCAATCGTCTCGTCACTGATGTCTTCTCCCTTTACATAGGGATAATCCCATATGTTTTCAATTTGCAGTCCATCCACACCGCCTTCTTCCAAAAGCCGCGCCTCCTGAACGGCGGTGTCGATGATCTGCTGCATACACATATTCTTTTTATCATACATCGGCGAGCCGGGAAGCGGCCGCAAATGTACCATGCCGATAATCGGTTTTTCATAAGTAAAAATTGATTTCAAGTCCTGCCCCATCGCTTCTCGTCTCCTTATTTCATGACCGTTTCGATCTTATGCTTGATTCGCCGGGCATCTTCTGGCGCAAGACAGCCAACCGTAACATCCGCGCGGAAGGTTTCTTTTCCGGGCAAAATGCGTACGTTACCTTTTTCTTTTTCCGCGAGATAGCCCTCTGGCTCTGCTGTCGCAGGAAGTACCATGCCCATTGATTTCCAGTCTTTATGGTTCACCATCCAGCGCACCCCGCGGTTTAATACCGCCGCATCATACGTCGTATAATCCGCCGAACCATCTTTGTGCATATACAGGAAATGCGCCTTTCCGTTTTCATCGCCTTGCACGCCGCGCAGGAACAGCACGATTTCCGGATCATATACATCTCCTTCACCTATCACGCGTGTAACCGACACATCCTTTTGAACCCGGTCAAGAAGCTCCATAAATGCGGGATCGGGCTCGTTGTATTGCGGAATACTTACCCGGACAACCATATTTTCCTTCGTCCACGCAAGCGTCTGGAAAATTTCAGCTCCCGGTTCCGGTGCGTTGTTGACATGGCACATATACATCAGGTCCATCGGATGCGACGCCATATTCTCGATCTCAATTCCGACATCGATGAGCGTACTTCCTTCATATACCCTTGCAACAGGCCGCGCCATATAGTGGCTGCCGAACGCGCGATTGTATTCGTATTCCCCCGTTACGCCCATATAACGGCCCTTTTCGTCTTCCCCGCTCACGACGAACGCCCTGTCATATCTCACATATGGCAATTCGCCATGGTGCCCATGGTCGTCTTCCGGCGAGGGGCATCCCATTGCAAGCGCGCCGCAGTGCATCACATAGCAGCCGTAGGTATCGCGAAAAATCTCACGTCTGCGCGGCATATCAAAGCTCGTTTGCATTTTCAGGGAGCGGCCGCAGAAAACTGCGTCCCACACCATTTGCCCGTCGAAAGGGAGTACCGTGATATACCCTTTGCTGTTCTCGATTTTAACCGCGCAGATTCCGCTTTCGTACCGGAAAATGTACGCTTTCAGTTCGCCAGCGTCTGCAAACAGCATTTCCCTGTCTGTAAACGCCGGTTCGTTCAATCTTATTTTCATTGTCATCCCTCTCCCGTTTTTACACCTTTGCCGCTTCCTTAGGCTTATCCTTTTTGTAGGAAGTCGATATTCTCTTCTTCTCTCTGAGCTCGGTAAAGTAATTAAGCGTCAGTACCGCAAGAAGCACACCGCCCCAAATCAGCTGGCGGTAGAAATTGCTGATGGTTGGGAACAGGTTGAGTCCTGAAGAAAGCACCTGCAATATCAGGATCGCAAGCGTTACTCCGCCGACCTTTCCAAAGCCGCCGTTTGGATTCACGCCGCCCAGCACGACGATCAGGATGCACTGGAGGGTGTAGGCACTGCCGTAATCCGGTTTTGCCGAATTGTAGTTTACAAGCATGATCAGTCCGGCGACAGCGGAAAGCGTTCCGGAAAGCATATAGGCTTTATTCGTCACCGCCGTGTTGTTGAGCCCGCTGAATTTAGACGCAACGGGATTGGAGCCCATCATGTAAAGGCTCGTTCCGAACCTCGTTTTATTGAGCATAATACTCAGGACAATGACAGCGCCGATAAAAAAGAACAGCGCCAGCGGAATAAATCCCGCTACCAGCGTCTTCCCGGTCTCCGCATACATTGCGGGCAGGCGGCTGATAGAGCTCCCCTGCGTAATAATCAGTCCGATACCGGTGAAAAGCTGCTGACTGCCAAGCGTAGCGAGAATCGGCGGTATATGGAGCCGTGAAACCAGGTTGCCGTTCAGGAACCCCGCCGCGCTGCCCACTATGATTCCGAGGATTACCGCAAACACGATGACGATCATTGTCTGTCCGTCGCTTGCCCCTTCCGGCACAAATGCAACAAGCGTTGAAGCCGCCGTAATTGCGGTCAGGTTTGCCATACCCACAACGGAAAGGTCGATTCCTCCAAGGAGCATTGTCAGCATAACACCGAGTGACATGAGGCCAAATTCCGGAAACTGGTACACCATGGACTGGAAATTGGCTATCGACAAAAATTTCGACGGATTGATAATGCTGAACGCAACGACAACCAATATAAAGATAATCAAAAGCCTCGCAAAATTCTTATCGTGCCCATACCAATTCCTGATTCGCATGGAAAATGTAGCATCATTTTTCATCTCATCATTCCTCCCTTACGATCCCGCCTTTGAAAGGCTGGGTTTTCTTTGTTTCTGGCTGCGAAGTATCTGTACGGAGGACACTGCCGTACCGATGATGATCAGAAGGCCCGTCATGAAATCCTGCCAGTAAGCCGGTACGCCGAGCATAATAAGGCTGTTCTGTACCATGGTCAACAGGAAAATACCAAGGATCGTCCCCGTAAGGGTTCCCGTACCTCCCGTAATGCTCGTGCCGCCCAGGACGATTGCCGCAATAACGGTCATTTCCATGCCAAACATGTTTGTCGGATGAACCATGTTCATCATGCACGCACGGATAACGCCTGTAATACCGGCAACAACGCCTGCGAAACAATATACGAAAAATTTCGTTTTTACTACTTTGAAGCCCGCACGGTTTGCCGAACTTTCATCCCCGCCGATTGCATAAATCCCGCGTCCCAGCATCGTATAACGCAGGATGATAAACGCGATTACCAATACAACCACAAGCGCCAGGAAGGCTGTCGGCATCATTGATGTCACACCCTCCGCATTCTGTGAAACAAACAGGCTGCTCTGCCCGAATTCCTTCATGGAAGGCGGCAGCGTATTGATCTGCTGCGCGTTGAGCGCCCCCTGCAGGATTCCGCGGAATACGCTTTGCGTACCCAGCGTTGCAATCAGCGCGGGCAGCCGCATCTTTGCGATAAACAGTCCGTTGAACGCGCCGCACGCAAGCCCGATCGCTCCGGCGAACAGGAATGGAACGACAATCGGCCCAGTATAGTTTGCTCCATTGAGCACAACGGTTACAATATACGACGCAAGCGCCGCAAGTGCCGGAAATGACACGTCTATCCCGCCGGACACGATGATCATAAATGTTCCGATGCTGAACAATGCGGGAACAATCAGTGCGTTGGCAAGGTCTACGAGATTATTCCCTGTGAAGAACTGGTTGCTGCGCGCCTGTATAATCAGTGCCAAAACGATGATGACAAGGAAAATATAAAATTCCGTCTGATGAGTCAGTTTTTTTATTTTGTTCATAGTTTCGCTCCTTTCCCTCAACCGTTCACGGCAACGTCCGTGACCTGTTTTGCGAGGTCGGCTTCCGTGACCTGGAGCGGGTCGACTTCTCCTGTTATCCTGCCGCCGCGCATAATCAATACCCGGCTGCAGTTGGTAATTACCTCAGGAAGGTCGTCCGATATGATAATGATTCCAAGTCCGCTCTTTGCAAGCTCATGCAGGATGGCGTGCATATCATGTTTCGAGCCGATATCAACGCCCACCGTCGGCCCATTGAGGATCAAGACTTCCGGGTTCGTCGCCAGCCATTTTGCAAGTACGATACGCTGCTGGTTTCCTCCTGAAAGCGTTGATGCGGGCAGATCCGGATCCGCCACCTTGATCTTCAGTTCGTCAACCCACTTTCTCACTTCATCCTGCCGCTTCTCCTGATCGATCATGCCAAGCTTTGAGGAAAGCGCTTTGAGTTCGGAGATCACAATATTCCGGCTGATGGACTGGTCCAGGAACAATCCTTCCGTAAGGCGGTCTTCCGGCACATAACCGATCTTGTTTTTCATTGCCTCCTCAACCGAAGTAAGCTTGATTTCCTTTCCGTTCATAAAAATCTTGCCTCCCGTCGGCTTTTTCAGGCCAAACAGGGAGAGGGCAAGCTCCGTACGCCCGGAACCAAGCAACCCTGTCACTCCAAGAATCTCGCCCTTGCGCAGATCAAACGTAACGTCTTCATAGTCGCCTTCGCACGATAGATTCCTGACTTCAAGCACCGGCTTTTCATCTTTAATCTCCGCCGTGAAATGCTCGTTTTCAAAATGACGTCCTGTCATATAATAAGTGAATTTATCGCTGTCGAGCTCTGAAGTATCGCCATCTTTGACGTTCTGTCCATTTCGCAGAATGGTAAAACGCTCCGAAATTTCAAACACCTCGTCGAGCTTGTGGCTCACGAAAAGAATTGCGATTCCCTGGCTCTGCAAGTCCTTGATGATTTTGAAAAGCGCCTCAACTTCCTTTTTGGTGAGCGCCGTAGTAGGCTCATCCATGATAATCAGCTTTGCGTTGTTGATGAGCGCGCGGGAAATTGCAACAAGCTGTTTATCCGCAACCGGCAGCGTGCCTACCTTTGCTTCAAGATCTACGTCAAAATTGATTTTACTGACCGCTTCTTCGGCGATCCTGCGAAAACGCTTCCAATTCACGAACTTCCTCTTCTGCATGAGTTCGCTGTTGTACGCCAGATTCTCCATGACCGATAAATTTGGAAAAATTGAAAAATCCTGATAAATCACCTGAATTCCATTCATGATCGCATTGATTGGAGAAAGCTGGTGCGTCTGGTCGATTCCATTGAATTCTACTTTGCCACTGTCCAGGCTGTAAACACCGGAGATAATTTTGATCAGCGTCGATTTTCCGCAACCGTTTTCTCCGGCGAGGCAATGTATCTCACCTTTTTTTATCTCAAGGTTAACTCCCATCAGCGCCTTTACGCCTGCAAACGATTTTATGATATCCGTGGCTTTTAAAATATATTCATCCTGCATAGATACCCAATCCTTTCACCGCTTTTTGACTGTTTAAAGACTTTTACAGCGGACGGCTTTTATGCCGCCCGCTGCAAGAAGCCCAGTTCTTAGAAATTATAGTCGTCTACATTTTCTTTTGTGAGCGTGATATACGCGCTGCCTGTCAATACGTGCCCGTCGAGCGTGAGGTCGTCATATCCCTTTAAGCCGAGGTCTGTTCCTGCGCCAACTTCTTCGCCATTCAGGATCAAGGTCGCCAGCTTGCACATTGCATAACCTGCGTCTGCCGGATCCCACAGCGTCAGGGCGGAAACCGCGCCGCTGTCAAGCAGTTCTTTGTTCGTCTGCGGCATACCGGTACCAACCGCGAATACTTTGCCAATGAGGCCCGCTTCTTCGATTGCACGGCCTGCGCCGGGAGCGTCAAAGGAAGAGGTTCCTACGAAACCTTTGATGTCAGGATACTTTTTGAGAACTTCTTTCGCTTTCTGGTAAGCCGTCTCTGCGTTGTCGTCCGTTACGATACGTTCGTCGATCAGCTCCATGTTTGGATAATCTTTTTGCTGCGCTGCAATCGCGCCGTCCGCTTCCATGTTATGCGAGTCGTTTGTGAGGGAGCCAACCATACAGATGTATTTGCCTTCGCCGCCCATTGCTTCTGCAAGGGTATTCATGATGTAAGCGCCGTACTCGTCATAGTTGAATGCTTCCAGGTCGTAGTCGCAGTTTTCCATAGACGATGCTTCGTGCGTAACAACAACGATTCCCTGGTCGCGCGCTTTCTTCAAAACGTCTTCCATTGCGCCCGGATCGTGGGGAACGACACAAAGTGCGTCAACTCCCTGTGCAATCAGGTCTTCTACAACCTGAATCTGTTGTGCTGCGTCTGTCTCCGCAGGCCCTTTCTGGAATACGGTCATACCGGGATTTTCTTCCTGATATTTCGCAACGCCTTCCTCCATGCGTACAAACCATGGGTTCGTGCTGTCCTTGGGAACAACGGCAATCGTATAGTTCCCATCGCCCTTTGCAGCGCTGCCGCCGGCGTCAGCGGATGCCGACGCTTCCGTGCTCGCCGCTGCCGACGCTTCCGAGGAAGCCGCCGCACTTGCGGACGCGCCAGGCTCCGTCCCGCCGCTGCATGCGGTGAACAGTGCAACAGACATCACTATTACCAATAAAACTGCCAAAATCTTTTTCATTTTTTTCCTCCTTAGTTTGGTCCTTTTATTATATTTTGCCATTTAAAGGCAAATTTTATATTCTCATTTATTTAAAGCGCTTTAAATTTCGATTTTATTTTATATAAGCGCTTTTAACGCCTTTGCCTTAACACTTTAACTGCCGATTGTTTTTGAATCGCATTCCTGTATGGAACGCTTCAAGGTTCATTGAAAGCTATGTTACTGATGGAACGATCTTTCGACCGTTTAATTGCTTTTTTCCTTTACAGGCCCGCATGACTGTCTTTCAATCATGGTCGGCCTTGTCATAATATGCGGTTCTTTTGGAGTTTCTCCGTGGATGACTTGTAACAGCATATCCACCGCCTGCCCGCAGGTCCCTTCGATATCGGAATCCATGGAGGTAATCTCCACCATAGATACTTTGGAAAAAATTGTGTTATCATATCCAACCACCGACACATCCTGCGGAACGCGGATTCCTGCCTTTTGCAGGGTATTGATTACTGCCAGCGCCATTTCATCGTTCATCGCGCATATCGCTGTAAAATCACGTCGCTTGCTGATCAGGTTTTCTGTTGCCAGAACCGCTTGTTCATAATGGATATCGTCACATTCAATCAGGTTTTTCGCCAGAATCGGAATCCCCTTTTCTCCAAGCGCCCTGCTGTATCCTTCCCGCCGCAGCGAGGTTGTCGGCACCGTCTTATTACCGCCGATAAAGACAATATCCCGATGCCCAAGGTCTGCCAGGTATTTTATGAGCATATAGGTGCCTTCCCGGATGTCTCCCATTACATACCTGATTCCGTCAATCGTATACAATGACGTGATATACACAAGCGGGATGTTGTATTCCCGCAGGGCCTTTTGGTAAGAGGTGAGGAATTTTGTGGGCTGGTTGCTTGGAACAACGAGAATCCCTTCAATCCTTTTGGAGATAAACGTCCTGATAACCTCTTCTTCGACCTGCGGATCACTGTTGGACATTGCCGCAAGAAGGCTGTACCCTGCCCGATTTACGACCTCGTCGATTGCCCGCAAAATATTGGCATAAAACACAATATTGATATCCGGTACAATAACGCCGATCGTATTACTCTTATTTGTTGCGAGACCTTTGGCAATCATATTGGGAAAATACTTGAGCTCTTTTGCCGCCGCATGAACACGTTTTTTCGTTTTTTCATTGACGAGAGAATTGTTGTTAAGCGCAAGCGAAACCGTCGCTTCCGAAATCCCGAGCTTTTTTGCAATATCCTTGAGTGTTGTCGCCATTTTGCCGCCCCGCTTATCTACGGTTTTAAGAAATATAGAAAAATTAATTTTACTATAACTCTATCATGGCTCGATTGTCAAGAATTTATTAAAGCGCTTTAATTCACATTTTCCCGCATAACCACCGTACCATATTTCCAAACAGCAGCTGGTAGCTCTGCCAATCCACAAATTCTTTCGGTCCCCAGTGCGGCGCGCAATCTGACGCGAAAGCGAGCGTACGTCCTTTGCCAAACTCCATTACGGCAATAAACGTGTCTTCGTTAATTGTGGCAAGTTCCTTTGCTTCCTTCTTCGCTTTGATTTTGTTGTATCCAAGGAAAAATGGCCAGTCTTTCCCCACTCCATCAAAAATCGAATGTGAAGCATCCTTAACCTGAGGTACGATTCCCTCCGGGCATTCCACGCGGTCGTCATAGCTCAGGATCTCAACAGGCAGCGCCTTTGCAAGGGGCGTCATTGCATAGCGGGCCTTATTATCGATTCCCGCGAAGCTGAGGTATCCGCCAATCATTGCAACACCTCCGCCCTGCTCCGCATAATCTACGAGCGCCTTGAGCTTATTGGGGCTGCGTACGCCACGGTAAAACGTGTCCGGCGCGAGGAGCAGCGTATTGCTGCCGATATCGCTCAAAATGACCGCGTCATACGCATTCAGCTTATCTACCGTATCGGGAAAGCCGACCTGCGCCTCATGGCTGGGCATAAAATCAACATCAATCCCTTCTTTTCTCAGCACATTTGCCAGCATATCGCCACAGTGTTCTTCGTGCCGGCATACGTCAAAAATGTCAAATCCCTTCATATGCGTCTCATGGACTGTCCATGATTCGCCAACCAAAAGCACCTTCATTCAGCACCTCCCTTGCGGCAGAACTGTTCTCCAAACATCAGGTTCCTCAGCATCGCGCTTACTTCGCAAGCATTTCCCGTCTTAAATATCTCTTCCATTTTCTTATCATCGATACGGTTTACAAGTTCAACAAAAATATCCATCCATCTTACCGTCTCGTTCACCGCGTCCCTTCCATCTTCACGATAAGGGTATTGATCCGTTGAAATATAGCCGCTGTATCCGGTTTTTTTCAGCCAGTAGAAAAATTCAATAAATGGAATCGTATGGATCGAGCCTGCAATCATATCGTCATCCCAAAAACCATAATTGTCATTCATATGGACGTGCAGGAGTTTATTTCCATATTCCTTTGCAAGCGCAACAGACTCCGCAACATTTTCACCCGCCACATGCGCATGTCCATAATCGATTGTAACGCCGCTGTTTTCCCGTCCCAGTTTTCCAAGCATCAGCAGAATCACCGCCATCGTGGAGGGATAGGAGAAATTGCGCGGTTCTTTGATTTTATATTCTATGGAGATGTTGACGTCCTTGCGGTAATCGCAGCATTCCGCCACGCCCTGCGCAAACCATTCATGCTCACGGATATAGTCGCCCTGAAAATAATAATCGTAACCATCCTGCCCCGGCCACAGGCTAATGAGGTTCCCTCCCAGCTCTGCCGTAATATCCATCAGTTCCCTGGTATCTTCCACAGCCTGCTTACGTATGGAGCTGTCCTTGGACGTAAAGGCTCCCTTGCCCCACTTCATTTCCCCAAAATGATCGGGAATAACCGATACGAGCTTCAGATTGTATTCGTCAAGATTTTTGCGGATCTGCTCCACATTTTTTGCCGTAATATTCCAGTCGCTCACCAGCTCTACGCCGCTTACGCCATCTACCGATGCAACACGCGCAAACATTTCATCAATCGAATAAGGACTGGAATACCCGCCGCTCATATAACGGTCGGCACACATTCCAACATTTGCAAGGATAATACTATATTTTGGTTGAAACATCATTTTGTCCTCCATTCTAACAGCTCCTTTTCATTTTGCTCCAAACCGGCAAACGCCGGTCGATTACGGATTTACGGATCACAATCTGGGCATCGATCACACTATGCGGAACCCCGATTGCAGTTCCATTAATTAAGCTCAGGATATTCCGAAAGCAGTAAACCCCCATTTCCTCCATGTTCTGCGCTACCGTAGTAAGCGGCGGATCAAGATTTTCCGCGAGGGAGATGTCGTCAAAACCGGTAATGCCAATATCATTGGGAACACGTATTCCATATTCCCTCAATGCTGAAATCGCCCCGGCGGCTATGAGGTCGCTTGTCGTTACAAATACCTCCGGCAATTTTCTTGTGCCGTGACGTTCAAGGTATTCGCGCAGGAAACAGTTGGCTGCCGTTGCCTTATCGAGTTTCAAGTCAGGATGGAACAACATAAACTCCTTGTATTGCTTCAGGCCGTTTTCCTCCATTCCCGCCTTAAACCCAAGGCAGCGGTCTTTGAGGTTATCCATTTCCAGCGTCTCGGACAGAAGGCCTATCTTCATATATCCCCAGTCTTTCAGCAGCGAAATCAGGCTGCGCATGATGCTTACGTTGTCCGTTGTAACGGATGGCAGGGATACCCCGGTTATTTTTCTGTCGCACAGCATGACCGGGACTGATTTATTTGCCTTGCGGATGATATTTCCATCCATCGAACCGCCGATAAATATAATACCGTCCACACCCTTATCCAGAAGCGCGTCCACGCCCATACATTCCTTTTTATAGTTAAACGCCATTTCGCAAATCATCGTCGTATAATTTTCCTGTAAGGCCGTGTTCATAATAGACTGTACGCACCTTGCATAAAATTCGTTTTTGATGTCTGCGACCATAACCCCCAGGACTTTTGAACCCTTATCCCGTACTTTGAGCCCATAACCGTTTGGCACATAATTGAACCGCTGAACAATATCGATTACACGCTGCCGGGTTGCTTCTGAAATTTTCGCCGTTCCATTCAAAACGTGGGATACAGTCGAAATTGAAACTTCCGCTTCCCTTGCAACATCATGGATTGTAATTTTTTTTCCTGCCCTGTCTTTAATCATCTGCAGATGCTCCGATAGAACCTGATAGAAATTTATTAAACCGCTTTAAATCTTCTTTGTTTAAAAATTCGACTTTTTTCTGTCCGCTATTTAAAAAATGTTCTGTAGTTTTTCTCATGGGTAAAATTTACTTTGACTGTTGTATGAAGTATAAAATCTTTTCGGGAAAAAGACAACTCTTTTTTAGGCTGATTTAATGAAAATTTCTACGATTATTTTCATTGCATTTTATCAAAACATAATACTAATGTCACTTTTTTGTAAAAAAATAATAGCAATTCCGTTTTTATCTCGAACGAATAATTGTTAAATCATTAAAATTTTTTAAAAAGCCGGACAATTTATAAAAATTTTTCATTGATTATTTTGTAAGAATTTTGGATTCAAAAAAAATTCAAGCACAAATACGAATCAAAAAGGCGGGTAACTTCTTTTAAAACAAACATTCCCTTCGTCATGCCTTTCGATAGCGACGATGAATATTTTTCACGTTTCCATCGCAAACATGTTCCGAAAAGCCTGATTTGATAAACGCAGTTTCGTCCCCGCCGCTTAAATGAAAAAACAGCGCAACTGCAAGCCTGCGCCGTTTTTTCATTTACCATGATACTTACTTTATTTTTACGGGAAGTCATTTACGTCAATCAGATCGCTTTTTGCTCCACACTCTTACTTTCATACAACTTCTTGATCGTCATATCTTTGAGGACTCCAACCATCTGTTCCTGTATTTCGTCAAAGAAACGCTTAATCTCGATCTCGCCTTCCTGTATTTTTTCTCCCATCTGCTGAAACAGCGAAAAATCACCTTCAAGCGCTTTTACCACCTCATATACGTTAATCTCATCCGAATGAAGCGCCATCATATACCCTCCGTTACAACCCTGGATTGAACGAATAAAGCCGGCTTCCTTCATGATCCCGATCGTTTTCATCAAAAACATATAAGGTATATTTAACCTGTTTGAAATATCCACCGCTTTGGATAACGAGTTGTTGTTCTTATAAAAATATCCGAGTACGCGTAACGCATATACTGTTCTAACCTGAAATTTCATCCTTGTCCTCCATCACACGGCAGCATCCATGCCGCCGCCCTGTCTGACACACCCACCATAGCGCATCTATTCTTTGCTTTTCTCTACCTGTGTCTTTAAATTGGCCAGCTCTACCAGGTTTACATTTACATTGGCAGCCGTTTGATTCTCCAGCACCACTTTTTTCAGTGTTTCATAGCGGTAGACGCGCAAGCTTTTCGGTGCCTCGATTCCAATCTTTACACGATCCGCTTCCGAGCTTAACACAGTTATCTTGATGTCGTCGCCAATCAATATTGCCTCATTCGCTTTTCTTGTCAGCACCAGCATTGTCGTCCGCCTCCTTCTTTTTATAGTATTCCATCAACAGGTCAAAGGCGGGATAGCTGATCGGCATTGGCTTATAATCCATCAAAACCTGTATCCCCAGCATTTCCTTGATATTGATGAGCAATGGAGCCATGAGGTTTACCGTCATCTTTGGCAGTTCTTCCGGCAGCACCATAATATTGAGTACTACAAGCTCCTCTTCATCATGTGTTTTTATCAGATCCAGCTCTTCGTCATTCACCTCGATTTCATAATCAGGCTTAATAATAAACGGATTGATGATTGGAATTGATACCGTTTCATCCGTCATGCTCTGCAGCCACTGGATCGGCTCAGTCTGGTCGCACCTTATGATGGCAAACCTTGTCAAATCCTTTAAGCCCGGTATCCCTGTCGGAAATGTGATAACGCTATGCTCGCTGATTTCTACTTCTCCAAATCTTGCCGACTTGATCTCCACTTCGTTACTCCCCTGTCAAATTTTTTTATCTACTTTTTTCCCATGATTGGAGGCAATCCGGTCTTCATTGACCGTAATCTTTACTTCTGCCCTGCCTTCCAGTCTGATTTCAACGGAATAAGGCGTAACGGTAAATTCCGGCATGAAATCGTCATCCCATTCGATTCTTACGTCGCCCTGCGTCCACTCAACCTTTACATATCCCGGATCCCATTCGACCTCCGGCGGATCGATTGGCTGCGCCATCGTAATATCCTGCGTGTTATCGAGCATCTGTTGCAACGCCCATTCCCCCACAGGATTTCTGTCACTGCCCCTATATCCTTTCAGATTCATGAAATAGTCGCCATGTGCCCGAATATTGCTGATCGCCTCTCCGACAAGCTGTTTTGCATACTGTTGCGTATATTGCCGGAAATTATCCGGTGAACGAAATCCCCTGTCCGACCAGACCTTTTTCCAGTTTACTTTCATTGTAGGAGCCTGGCGGACAACACGCATTTCAGGGCGTACTGTCTCCGTTCGAAATCGTCTCATCTTGTTAACGATCTGCAATTCGGCTTTTGTCGATGTAATATCCAGCGTAGGCCTTGTGCTCTGGATATTCAACGTTTTCATATGCGCTCCTTCTTTCCCTCTTTATATCATTATCTCAAAAAGTCCATCAGTGTTGGTTGTATAATTTGTGCGCCGCTTGCAAGCGCCTGCTCAAAAATTGACTGGCAATACTTATAATTCATAATCGTTTCAGCCTGGTCGATATCTTCCACATCAGAGCGGATTGACTCATAATTGATCGCATCCATGGAATACCGGTTTACCATCGTATCGAGCTTCACGGTACGTACGCCCGATTCCACAAGCGTGGATACAAACCGGTCCTGTATTCCCGTCAGTTTTGTCAGGTATTTCGTCAGTTCATCATTTGATTTACCTGCTTCAAGGTCTGCTGTCATCTGGGTTAGTATACTGAACATATTATTTTCACCAGTCCCCACGATATCGATTCCTGTAAAGGTTACGTCAAAATTCATATTGAATCCAATCTCAAATTCAACATCCTGCGTGGACTCCTCACCCAGCTGTGACGTTACAAATTCTGCCGAGCCGATCATCCGCGCAAGTGCCTGCTCCTGCGTATCCGCCGGATCTGCAGCATCCGGCGCCGGCGCCGTATCCCACTCCACACGGCCAAGGCCCTGTGCCGAGAGATCGATAAATCCATTCGCCACATCCGCCGCGCTCACCTGATGCGTAGCAACCTGGCTGCCATAGGAATTTTTAAAAACAAGCGTATCGCCATTTACCTCAATGCTATACTTTTGCGTTGAGTCGTTCAATGCGCCAGTCCATCGTAGTCCGTTATCATTGATCGCCTGCTCGGCCTTAGGGCCCATTACGGCTGCCGCAGGCGTAGTCACGCTGCCCGCCGACGCAATCGCGTTTGCAATCTCTTCCGAATTGGGCGCTGTTGCCTCATTTTTCCACGTAACCGTTCCAAAATCCCCAAGATCGATGGTTCCGGCGGCTGCATCTGCATCCGTTACAGTCTTGGTTACGGTATTTCCCGCCGCATCCGTAAAAATTACTTTCGTACCCGTAGCGTCCGTCGCACCTACGCTGATTGTATATTTCTGCGGGTTTGCAAGCTCTCCCGACCACTGGTAATTTGTTGCGTTCGTAGAATTTTCAATACGTTTCCCCGTGACTGCATCCGCACCGGTTTTAGTAAGGTCGAGACCATTGTAAAGTACGTTTGTTAAATTTCCATTTTCGTCTCGAACTGCCTCAAACCCTGCTTTTGTGCTGTTGAATCCGGAAAAAATATATTTATCCCCTACAGTGGAGTTACATGTTTGCAGCAAATGCTCGGTCAATTCCCTGATCTGCGTGGCAAAATTCTTTTTGTCCGATTCCGTCTTCGTGCCCATCGCGTCGACCATGAGCTCTTTCATCTTAACGACGGTCTGCTGCATTTCATATACGGAAGATTCCGCCTGCTGCGCCCAGCTGCGCGCCGTTGTTACATTGCTGCGGTATTGGTTCAGCCTCCTGATCTGCTGGCGTGCATTCATGCTGTTCATCACCCCGATCGGATCGTCCGACAGGTTCACAATCCTGCGGTTGCTGGAAAGCTGCGAACTGTATTTGTTGACACGGGTGAGGTTCCCGTTGAGATTTCTCAATAAATTATCGATCATCATGGAATTGGTTATTCTCATATCAGTTTTCCTCCTACGCCCTGCCTACAAGGCCCATTTTGTTGATCAGGTTGTCGAGCTCCTCATCTATCGCGGAAATCAGCCGGGAAGCCGCATTATACGCGTGCCCGTAACGCACGACGTTCGTCATTTCTTCATCGAGCGAAACATTACTGATCGACTGCCGTTGCAGGGAAAGATGCGACTTCATAATCGATTGCGCGTCCGCCGTATCGTGCATATGCTCGAGCGCTATGCTGATTTCCGAAAGGAATTGCCGGTAAGCGCTGTCAACATTATCGGCGTTCCCTGAACTGTTTTGCTTTGATATCAGTTCACACATTTGCAGCGCAATTTTCCCGTTGCCCTTTTGTTCATTGTCGCCGCCTGTAGATACAGGCATATCCGACGCCGCGATATTGAATACGTCGTTCATAATATCGTCGCTGATCCTGAAATTTTTTGCAGTAACGGCAACCTTTGTTCCATCTGCATTGTATTCCTGTGCAAAAAATTTGATTCCCGTCCGGCTGTCCGTTTCCGCGCCGTTGGGCGTTGTATATCCTTTTTCATGCACCGAGTTGAAATCATCCGTTATTTTCTGGCATAGTGCGTTTAGCTGCTGCATAACGTACGGAATACCAACATTGTCTTTTGTATTTCCATCGCGGATATCAAGATATCCTTTCAACGCGCCGTTTTGCGGATCTACCTCGCTTGTCGTCGGATTTCCATTCTGGTCCGCCCAGTAAACGCCATAAAGCATCGTCTCCCCGCCGTCCACCGGATTCGGCTTGTTCTCTGCGACAGCAAACTGTTTATAGCTTGCATGGCGTACAAGGTTCCGGCCGTTTACCTGAACGATAAGCTGTCCGTTGATATCTTCGGAAGTTTCAATGTTAATAAGCCCTGAAAGCGTATCCAGAAGGGTATTCCTCTGATCCCTCAGGTCGTTTGCCTTCGCGCCTGAAAGCTCGTATCCATAAATCTGCTCATTGAGCGATGCGATTGATTTCGCGATATCGTTGATCTCATTTGTTGTAATTCGCACGCTTTCATTGAGCGTATTCTGCTGATCGATCAAACGGTCGTAATAGGTATTCATGCTTTGCGTCATCTTGATTGCGCTCTGCTGGACATTCTTTCTGACGCCCTGGTCTGCAGGCGCTTTTTCAAGCTCATGCAGGCTGTTGTAGAATTCAGAAAAAATAGCGGAAATACCGGATGAGGTCTCTATGCTGTCAAGCTCGTTATTAAAGAGCGCCTCCACATATTCAAAATATTGTTCCTTGGTCTGCCATTTTGTTGTCGTGGAATTCTCGTTTCTGTACTGATAATCGAGAAACGGATTACGCAACTGCTCCACGCAGATGGTCTCAACGCCTCTCCCCGAGGTTCCCCTTTTGTCCACCGCAATATAGGCGTTCTGTGAGCCTGCCGGTATTGCAGAGGTTGCAAGGCGCTGGCGCGTATATCCCGGCGTATCCACGTTCGAAATATTATGTCCGGTTACGTCAAGCTGGTTCTGACTGATAAAGAGTCCTGTTTTCGCTATTTCCAAGCCATAAAAAGTTGATCTCATTTATTGCTCCTCACACCTGATTATCGATAATTCCCTTGTGTTCCGTTTCCGTCTCTTCTACAATTCCTGAATTTCCATAGATATTGCTCACCTGTGGTTCCTTCAAAAAAGTATTGATCATAAAATCTACATATTGTAATTGCAGCTCGATGAGCGCCCGGCTTTCCGCATTCAGTTTTTTTTGCATATCGATCAATGCTTTCAGCCGATCCACCACGGCAGACAGGCGTTTTTTCTCTTCTCCCTGCGCAGCGTCGATTACATTCTGTACGGTAATATTTTCAGTGCCCGCCACCACGCCGGCGTCGATTTCGCATACAACCCGTGCGCGTTCTTCCTCCGCCTTGCCAATCTCGCTCAAAAGCAGCCATTCTTCTTTCACAATATCGCCGACTGCCTGTACGTCGCTTTTTACAATGCACTCATTTTTCCTCGTGGAAAGCTCCAGCATCTTTTCATAAAGCGCACTCAGTTGGTCGAGTGCTCCAACCAACCTTTCAACCATTGGCTGCATCCTCTTTCACAACGTTATAATTCGCCAAAATCCTGTTTGCCAGCTCGCTTGTTTTGATCTGGTAGCTTCCATCCTCAATCGACTGGCGAATCATGCCGATCCGCTGTGTATCCGAAGTTTCCAGTCTGGTATTTAAGGTTTCCCGCGCCACCTGAAACGCCTCAGAAAACGAAGCTGCGTCGTCTGAAATCTGTATTTCGTCCCGCTGCTCCGGCATTTCAGCCTGAATACTATTCTTATTGGTAATTGCGCGGTAACGTTCTACTGCGTAAACCGACGTTGTCGCATCAATTTTCATTTGTGTTTCTCCTTACTTTTTTGTTACGTCCACATGGAGCTTATCTCTTACCTTGCGTCCCACATTGTTTTTTTCACTCTTTTGCACCGCAGTTTTTGGTGGAAGCGCTTTATCCAGTATACTTGTAAGCGAGCTCCTGCAATGATTGCATAGGCGTCCGCTTGTAATTGGCGCCCCGCATTTTTCACACACGAGCGAGCCGTCCGGCGTGATCATCTCCAGACGCCCTTCCCGCAGAAAATAAAGAATCATTTTTTCATCGATCTCAGTATCTTCTGAAATTTGGGCGACGGAAGCGCCCGGGTTTTCGTACAGGAAATTTTTAACGATTGAAAATTTTTCATCCATCTCCCTCAGGCATTTGGGGCAAAAGGCATTGCCCATATATTGGAAAATAGTTCCGCAATATTTACACGTCCTGAAATTATTTACCATATTTATTCACTCCTGGCTTGTAAGCTCTATCTCCTGATTGAGTTTGCCGTACCATCCATCTGATCTGCCATGGAAAGCGCCCGTGAAGATAATTGTAGCGCACGCGTAGCGCGAATCATGCTGGAGAACTCTTCCGCCAGATTGACGTTAGAACCTTCAAGCGCCTTCTGGATCACGGTTGTTTCCTCTCCGGCTGCCTGCGGTTGTCCTGAAGCTGCAGAAGCGGTAAACAGGTTTCCCGATGCAGCAGTCAGTCCTTTTTGATTTGGAAACGTTACAAGCCCAAGCGCAGCGTAGGGTTCTGCCCCGTTTCCCGCCGAAATATTCCCCTCGGGCGATATTTCAAGCTTGGTTCCCTCGAGACGTATCCTCTGACCGTCCCTGCCAAGGACATAATAGCCGTTTCCGTTCACAAGGTATTCTCCATCCGCCTGCGAGCTTTTCGCAAAATTTCCATCGCGTGTATAATATACCTGCCCGTCCTGCGACTGTACCATGAAAAATCCTTCTCCGTTAATATAGCAGTCCGTTTCCATGCCCGTTTCCTTATACGCGCCCGGCGTATAAATCCTGCTGATCCCGGAGACAAGCGTTCCAACGCCTTTTCGCATATTGTTGGTATCCTGCGGCTGTTCTACCCTTGACATATTGTAATAAAGCGCATCCTTAAAATCGGTTCTGCTGGTCTTATATCCGTTCGTATCGATATTCGCAATATTGTTGGCAATGGTATCCAGCCTTTTTTGCTGCGAAGCGATGCCAAGCGCCGCCGTGTATGTTCCCTGCATCATAATCTATTCACCCCTAAAATCTTCCGATATCGTTTACTGTCTTGGAAAGCGAGTCGTCCGCCATCTGCAAAATACGCTGATTGCTTTCATAGACCCTGTTTGTCATCAGCATCTCCGCCATTTCGCGCCCGATATCAAGGTTTGAGCCTTCCAGCATCCCCTGCGCTACCGTTGGGTTCTGCATCACCGCAGGCTGTGCGCCGTTATAGGGATAATACAGGTTGTCTCCCGCTTTTCGCAGTACTGTGTTGTCGGCAAATTGCACGATTTGTAGCCGCCCGACAGCCTGACCGTTCACATAAACGCCGCCATCCTGCGTCACCTTGAATTCCCCTGTGCCAACGTTGATTGGCGCGCCGTTCTGTCCTAACACATTATAGCCTTCCTGCGTTAACAAATTGCCATTCAGGTCAACCTGAAAATTTCCGCTGCGCGTATACCGCACTCCCTGTGGCGTACGCACACAGAAAAAACCATCTCCCGAAATCGCAAGATCGGTCTGCTGCTCAGTCGTTTGCATCGGCCCCTGCGAAAAATCAACCGACAGCTCATCTACATAAATTCCGGTATTTTGGCCGCCTACTCGAGTCTGCGATAATATAGAAGGATCGTTGAGCCGGTCCAGCAGCATATCCTCAAAGGAACGGGTTACCACCTGATCCTTTTTATAACCGGTCGTATCCGAATTTGTAATATTATTTATGACCACATCCATCTTGGAACGTTGCGTCAGCATTCCTGTTCCGGCAATATAAAAGCTTCTAATCATCTTATGATCTCCTAATCTTCCTATTACTCTATGTATATATCGTTGCTTTTTTATTTTTTTTTAGTAATTTTCGCATTTTAATCAATTTAGCGTGCTATATTGCGTTAAGAAGTGGTTTTTGCCTCTCCCGCCATCTTCAGAATCAAATTTGTTTCGCCTGCGGATATATGAAGCGTCCGGGCGATCTGCGCGACGTTCATACCGCTGCGCCTCATCTGTTCCGCCTCTTGATAAAGCTCTTTTCCGTTCTGGGCTTTCACATTCTCCTGCGACAGCGTTTTTTCTTCCGGATCAGCTGTTTTAAATTCAGCTACAGGTTGCCGCCTCAACATAGAATCCTTTTCTTTTGCAAGTTCAAATGCCTGTATATCCATTTCCATACGACGAAGCTGCAATGATATTTTTTCCTCGCTGTTTTTTACATAGTCCTTGAGCTCGGCAAGTAACTGCTCCGCTTCAAACATCGCAAGCATGATTTCCTGTTTTTTTTCTTCCAGTGCGCCGTCGTCCTCCGTCCTGTTTTTCTTTCTGCCCTTCAGCACCAGAAAAACAATGATCAGTGCAAGGCAGAATACGAACAATGCAAATATATAATATTCCGCTCCCATAAAAACTTTCGCTCCTAAATATTGATGTCGATCTCCGATCCCAGCATTTTTTCTTTTTCCGTCAGTGTGTTTCCAATGTCGTCTGCGGACGTTTCCTCTTCCCGTGCCTCGCGTTGCTCCGGTTCCTGGCCCCCGCTGCCGCTTTCTTTTTCTCTTCTGATACGTCCCTGCTCCGCTTCGTCCGTCTTATTTACGGTCTCCGCATCCCGCGCAATCTTTGCCTGCTCCATCTGCGTCATGAAATCCTTTCCCTGCTCCGCGCGGTTCACATGATCTGAAACCTGTTTGGCATAATCGACAGATTTTTGTATCATAATCTGCGCATCAATCCCCTTAATCATCGTTTGTTCCCCCTTTTTACGGTTGGATCTGTCTGCGGATCGAACCGGCAGGGCGCAGATGTGATATCAGGGCCGATCCTGCTATAGGTCACGTACTGGTTTTCAATCGAAACAGGCATCGTTACAGAACCAATATGTATTTTCACTCCCGGATAAATCCTGCCAAGCACATGGACACATCCACCGCCCGCGCCCGCCATGAGTCCACTTAGTTCTTCCGCTTCCGTCTTCATTGCTTCCTGCTGCTTTTTCATTTGCGAAATCCTGATAACAACGTCAAGCCGGGCTTTCCCAGCCTCCTGCGAGGTGTTTTTCTGTGCCTGTTGCAGCGCGAGCTCCAGCCTGTCTATCTTGGCGGAAACGGCCTTAAGCTCGGCTTCAAGCTCCTTTAGCCTCTGGCGTTTCTTCGGCAGAGCGCCCACCTCCAATACGGTCTCAATTCCCGCCTCCGTACCGATCGTTTTTGCAGCGATATGTTTCCCTGCGCTGGTATACCCTCCAATCAATGCTCCCTTGCCAAGCACTACATTTGCCGCGCCCTCGCATACCACGCGGCAATGCAGTACGGAGCCCGAGATCACGTTCCCTCCAGCGCTTACTTCTGAGCGTTCCATGTATGAAGTCACAACATCGTTTTCCGCTTCAAGCCTTCCTTTGCTCGCGCCGCTCACGCCGCCTTTTATCACGATATCCCCGCCGCTTACAAGCGTTGCCGCTTCTACGATTCCCTGAACGGTAATACTACCGCTGCTTTTTACAACAAATCCGGATTTCACATTCCCGCCTATCACAACATCGCCGTCAAAGTCTATGTTTCCCACCGACATATCCACATCGCCGCTAATCTTAACATGCGGGAGCACAGAAACCTTGCCCCCAATATAGCTGGCTTTGCCGCTGATTTTTGCGGTCAGCTGGCTTTTATCCTCCGATATGAGCACGTTTTTCCCCGCCGGCAGAGAAACGTCTTTTCCGCATTTTGCGGGTAGTCTCATTCCAAGCACATCATAACCATCGGAACCCGGCGTAGCGAAGCTCCTTGACACGAGAACCTGTTTTTCCTCTGTTTTTTCGAATTTCATGACATTGCGAAAGTCTATTCTGTCTTCCCGTTCTTCATCGACTTTCAGAAAATCATCCATCGAGAAATGAAAAGTCAATTTTCCATTCTCACCATCCACCGCCGGTTTTCCCTTTGCAACCAAAATTTTCTGCCCGTACATTTTTCCTTCAAGCATAAAGGCAATCTGTTCCTCATCCACTCCCGCCTTCACTTTATAAATGCGGCCCATCTGATCAAGCACTTCCTCAAGCGACATTGTTTTTCCGCCTTCTTCTCCCGCATGAAGCGTCAGAAAAGCCTGCATCCTGTCGCCGGAAAGCTCTATGCTGATCTCTTCGTCAAGCTTTTTCTCCTTCTGTGGTTCCGCTATTTTTTCACGGCATGCAGCACCCTTTTTAATGAGTGCCGCAACAAGCGCCATATCAGCGCCTTCCACTTCTTTTCTTTTCAGGTAATCCGCAACCTTATCCGGCGCGACCACGGTATCTCCATTTTCAGCAGGCTCAATGATAAAATATACGCCTTCTTCTTCATAAGCAAGTGAAAACAAACCCTCTTTTCTATCCTGCTTTGTATCCATCT
This sequence comes from Christensenella hongkongensis, assembly GCF_000981035.1. GTDB lineage: Bacteria > Bacillota > Clostridia > Christensenellales > Christensenellaceae > Christensenella > Christensenella hongkongensis. The sequence continues at coordinate 28,753 of NZ_LAYJ01000105.1, read as the reverse complement.
CCGGCTGCGCCTGTTCTTCGCGTTCCTCAGGCGTCGCAGATACTTCACAAACAACGGGCTCCTGTTCCGGTTTTCTTTTCTGGAATAACGACATAAAAATCCCCCCTAATATTTCGCCAGCTTTTTACGGATGGTATTGATTGCTTTGGTATGGATCTGTGATATTCTCGATTTCGTCACCTGTAAAATTTCTGCAATTTCCTTTGGAAGCAGCTCCTGTCTGTAATACAGGTCGAGCACAAGCTTCTCCTGTTCCGGGAGTTGCCCGATAATCTCTTCCAGTACCTCGCTCAGTTCTTGCTTTTCCAGCCTTTTTTCCGGTAAATTGTCCTGATTTTCATCATGGATCGTATCGATCACGCGAAAAGGTTCGTCCGTGCCGGTTCCTGCAATAATAACGCTTTCAAAAGAGATAATATTGTAGATATATTCTTCTTTAAGCGTGCTGCGAACCTGCTTTACACTGAACCCAAGGTAATCTGCAAGCTCCTGGTCATGCGGTTCGCGCTCCAGCTTCATTGTAAGCTCTGTCACAGCATCCCGTACCTTTTTGATCTTTGCCCGCATCGTCGTCGATATCCAGTCCTGCCGGCGCATATAATCAAGTATTTCTCCCCGGATGCGTTTACTTGCGTAAGTCTCAAACTTTGCGTTCTTTTGCGGGTCAAATTTGTCGATCGCATCCATCAGGCCGATTACGCCGTTACTGAGCAGGTCGTCATAATCGTTCTGGTGCTTATACACCGGCATCATACGAAGCACAATCGCCTTTACCAGATACAAGTAGTGTACCAGAAGCGCATTTTTGTTTTCAACGCAGGGATCCTGGAAATAGCGGTCCCATAAAACCTTCACTTTTTCGCCCGCCGTATCCGTCAAAAGCTTTCCCTCCAATTACGCGTCTCTTACTTACTTGCGCCCTTTTACCTGCTGGCGGTATATATACTGCCTCAGGCTTTTGCCTATGCGCGCATCGTCCAGGTCAATAAAATGCACGCCCACGCGGATAAGCCTGTTTCGTTCATCTCCTCCGTCTATGACGCGCGCAACCTTTGCGCGAAGGTCATATTCCGTATCGCCAAGCCGAAACCGGCATCCCAATATCGTTCCCACTTTATAGCGATAACGGTTTTTTACGCTGCATGTGAAGCCAAGGCCGATATCGGAAATGTCCGTACCCTGGCACTGCCACGCCTCCTCTTCTTCACTTCCATCAACAATCCTCTTCAACAAAACGTCGAACAGCTTTTGCAGGCGGTAGGCTTCCCTGCGGTCATCCTCCATGATCGGCGAAATAATCCCAAGATGCGTCGTCCAGATATCTTCAATCCACTCGCTCCCCAACAACTGAACACGAAACGAACAAATATCCTTACGTCTCACGCAGCGTACGTCAAAACGCTTTTTATGATTGTTTATCTGCCTCAGTTCGCTCGCTATCTCTTGTACCCAAATATCGTTTCCTTCTACAAACTCAATATGCGTTTTAATGATATTTTCTTCCGGAACTTCAATATACAATAGGTCTCCGAATTTTGGCTGCATCGTTTTTTCTGTCATCTTCTCACCTGCTCCGCCTGATTAATCTGCTGAAAAAACCTTTAAGGCCCCGTGGCGGCTCCTTTATTTCCTGGAACGCAATCTCCTCCGCGATTTTCCGCAACTGCATGGATACCGTGCTTTTCGGGTATTGTATGATGTATGGAACCATTGCGGAAATTGACTGCGACATCCTTGTGTCCTCGGGAAGAAAGCCGATCATGCGCACATCGTAATCAAGATGCTTTTTCACAACCGCTGAGAAGTTGGAAAACGTAAGCTGTGCATTCTGTTCCGGCGCCCGGTTGATGAGCGCGCTGATTTTACATTGTTCATTCTCCTCGAGGGCTGTTTTCAAAATTACATAGCTGTCGATTATCGAGGTCGGTTCCGGCGTAATCACCAGTATCGTTTCATCGCTCGCGCTGATCATCCGCAGGATATTTGGATTCAGCCCTGCCCCCGTATCAAACAGAATATAATCCATTTCCTGTTCCAGCCCCATGAGCTGTGCCATAATTTTTTCCATTTGCTCTTCTTTGAGGGCCAATAGCTCTGCAACCCCGGAGCCTCCGGAAATATACCAAACTCCCGGAAAACACTCTTCGATTACGTCTTCCAGCGTTTTTTCGCCGCTGATTACGTGTTCCAGACTATACTGTGAATTTTTCCCGAGCATGATATTGCCATTTGAAAACCCAAAATCAGCATCGATGATTACCGATTTTTTCCCATATTCCGCAAGCGCCAGCGCAAAATTCACAGAAAAACTTGTTTTTCCAACTCCGCCCTTTCCGCTCGTAACGCAAAATAATTTTGCTTTTTTGTCCGCCGGTTCTCCAACTTTCTTCGAGGCCGCGTCCACTCTTTCCTGAAGATGTTCTGCCTGTTTACTCATCTCAGTTCTCCAAAATCGACGTAATGATCTCTTTGGCGGATACAACTTTGATGTCATCCGGTACATTCTGGCCGCATGTTAGATAGGAAAGCGGCATACCACTGATCTTTGCAACGCTTACAAGCGGACCTTTTGTGGGCAGTTCGTCCGTTTTGGTCGCAATAATACTGTATTGCTTGAGAAAAGAATAATTGGCAATCGTCGAGCTGAGCACGCGCTGGGCTGTAGACATGCTCAACGTGATATAAATATCATCGATCCTGCCAAGCTGTACAAGCTTAGCGATATCAAGCCGATACTCCTTATCGTCCGAAACCTTACCCGCCGTATCGATGAGTACAATATCCTTGTCTTTCATGGCTTCAAGCGCATCCTTGATTTCCTCCGGACTGTAAATCGTAATGCAATCCGTTTTCAGTATTTCGCAGTAAGCATTCAAATGCTCCTGTGCCGCGACGCGGAATACATCCGCGTTTATGATCCCCACGTTTAACTTTTTATCATAAACGAGCATATAAGCGAGCTTAACGAGCGTTGTTGTTTTGCCAACACCCGTCGGCCCCGCAAATAAAACCGTCTTCTGCTTGAATTTTGTGCATTCAACCGTATGTGGTTTTCCGAGCATCTCCTCGAGCAGGGATTTTGCAACATCTGTTGCAGACGCGCTGCGTTTGCTGCAGACGCTCTCAATTTCAGCACATAATTCTTCTGCCGTTTCCGTATCTACATCGCCTGCCGTAAGTTTGCGGTAAACTTCCATGACGTCTTTGGAAAAACGCCTGTCCGCAGGCTGCTGCTGCATATCCACCTTTTCGCTCAGTTTGCCGATCAGGCTCCGCAGCTCTCCAATGCTGTCCGAAAGCCCCTCCGCATCGGGAGCTTTCCCTGTATTATGCGGTTGTGCAGCGGCGGCAGAGGCAGCGTAAGCGTTTTGCACATCGCTTCGCATCGGCTGGAAGGCCGGTGCAGCCGGAGGCGCTTTGTACCTTTCCTGTTTTACCGCTTCGTCTTCGTAACCCGCAACCACTTCGAATACTTTTTTAGAAAAAATCCCCAGAGGCCCTTTTTTCTTTCGAACCTGCTTGCTGCTCAAAATCACCGCATCCGGTCCGATTTCGTCCTTCAGAACCTTCATTGCCTCCGACATGTTTTCCACGTAAAACTTTTTTAATTTCATTTCTGCACAAACCCTTTCCACTTCCGGTCAGCAATTCCGGCCACACGTGCCTCTACTGTATATTCGATCCGACCGCTCATTGCTGATCGGGGGTGATGCTGATCACACCATCCGAGAAAACCTCGACATTATTGTCAAGCTCGTTATAGGAAAGCACAATCAGATCAGGTATCATCTGGCTCGTCACGTTTTTAAACTGCCTGCGCACCAGAGGCGAGGTCAGCACGATAGGCGTAATACCCATTTGATTCATCTTTTCAATGACAGCCTTCAGGCTGCTGAAAATCTTTTGAATTTCTCCCTGCGTAAGCGCAACATAAGTCCCCTGTTCCGTCTGCTTGGTCTTATCGGCAATCAGCTTTTCAAGCGACGGATCGAGCGTAATCACGCGCGCCTTGTCGTCCGGCACAAAGCGTTTGGAGATCGTACGGTACAGGCTCTTGCGCACGTATTCTGTCAACAGGTCGATATCGCGCACCACAGCGCCGCAATCGGCAAGCGTTTCGAGTATCGTTCCCATATCCCGAATGGGTATGTTTTCCCGAAGCAGGTTTGCAAGTATCTTTTGAATTTCGCCAAGCGAAAACAGTTTTGGCACCGTTTCATCGACAAGGGCGGGCTGCGTTGTTTTGAGATTATCAACGAGCGTCTGCACCTGCTGGCGCGTCAAAAGCTCGAAGCAGTGGCGCTTAATTGTTTCTGTAAGATGCGTAGCAATCACAGAGGGCGCGTCTACAGTCGTATATCCCAAAAGCTCTGCCTTTTCCCGTTCGCTTTCCGGTATCCACACGGCAGGTAAACCAAAGGTCGGCTCCACCGTATCAATCCCCTGTAATTTTCCCTTTACATCATTGGTGCTGAGCGCCAGTACATGGTCGAGCATTACCTCTCCCTTGGCGACCTCCACACCCTTGATTTTAATCACGTATTCATTGGTGCTAAGCTGTATATTGTCCCTGATACGGATAACCGGCACGATAATTCCAAGATCGATCGCGCATTGCCTGCGTATCATCACCACACGCTCTAAAAGATCCCCGCCCTGGCTTGTGTCCACAAGCGGAACCAGTCCGTATCCCATTTCAATCCCTATCAGCTCCACCTGAAGCAATGCGGTTACATTTTCCGGCTTGCGTTTTTCACGCGCGGCGGCAAGCGCCTTATCTTCTTCCTGCGCCTGCTGCTCAGGCTTTTTGTTCGCACGCAGCAGTACGATCCCAATGACCAGTACAAGCCCTGCCACTATGAAAATCGGCGGCTTTGGCAGTCCTGGAATCAGGCTGATAAAAATCAGCATGATCCCGAGCATAATAAATACATAGGGCTGCCTTGTCAGCTGGTTGATGAGGTCACGGCCCAGATTGCTCTGCGACGCAGCGCGCGTCACGATAATTCCGGTCGCCGTCGATACCATCAGCGCCGGTATCTGGCTGACGAGTCCATCGCCAATCGTTGCAATCGTATATGTCTGTAAAATCTCGTCAAACGGCGCTCCATCCCCGTTCATAGAGCCTATGATGAGTCCGCCGACGATATTGATCACCGTTACGAGGATGCCAACCACGGCGTCGCCCTTTACAAATTTACTCGAACCGTCCATCGCACCGTAAAAATCCGCTTCATTTGAAATTTTTTCACGGCGTTCCCTTGCCTGCTGTTCATTAATCAATCCTGAATTCAGGTCTGCGTCGATTGCCATCTGCTTTCCGGGCATTGCATCCAGCGTAAACCGTGCGGACACCTCAGCCACGCGCTCTGCGCCTTTTGTAATGACCACAAACTGTATTACGATAATAATCAGGAATATAATAATCCCTACAACCAGGTTCCCGCCCGTTGCGAAGCTCCCAAACGCCTCGATTACTGAGCCTGCGTTTCCCCCATTCCCCAGGATCAGCCGCGTAGAAGCGATGTTGAGGCCCAAACGGAACAGTGTCAAAATCAACAACAGTGACGGGAACCCGGCAAAATCAAGCGCTTCATGGACGTAAAGCGTCATCAGAAGCACAAGCAGGGACGTCGATATATTAACGACCAAAAGCACGTCCAGCAACACCGGCGGCAGTGGAATTATGATCAGCAATACTACGATTAAAACAACAAATGCAATTCCGGCGTCCTTTATTTTCATCCTGACCTCGTTTACCCTTTATCTCCCAAACTTATCTGAATCTTCCGCCTGAAAGCGGAGGATTACTTACCTGTTTTTGTTTTTTGCCTTGTAAACCTGAGCGAGTATCTCCGCTACGACCTGGTACAGTTCCACCGGTATCATGTCGCCCACCTCGCAGGTCGCGTACAGGCTTCGTGCGAGCGGTTTGTTTTCCACCAGCTCCACGGAATTTTCCTTTGCGATCTCTTTGATTTTTGCCGCCACATTGTCCTTGCCCTTTGCAAGGATAATCGGAGCGCTGTATTTTGCATCATCGTATTTCAGCGCTACCGCATATTGCGTCGGATTTGTAATCACCACGTCCGCATCCGGAACGTCCTGCATCATACGCATCATCGCCATCTGGCGCTGTTTCTGGCGTATTTTCCCTTTGATCTGCGGATCGCCTTCCTGCTGCTTCATTTCCATCTTGACCTCGTATTTGGACATCCGCAGGTCCTTTTCATACCGCCACCTCTGGAACATAAAATCCATCAGGGCAATCGCAGCAAGGAAAAGCATTATATTAAATGCCGCGCTGATGATCATATCAGCGATTTTCAGTATGTTGGCCTCGATGTTTGTACTCATCATGGTTGCAAACGCAGGCATATTGCCCTCTATCTGCAAATAAATGATGACGCCGATCACCACAACCTTCAGGATCGATTTAATCAGTTCAAACAACGTGCGTGTGGAAAACACACGTTTGATCCCCTCAAAGAAATTAAGCCTGCTCATCTTCGGCTCCAGCGCCTTGGTGCTGAATAAAAAGCCTGTCTGCACTACGTTTACTACAACCGCCGCGAGAAGCGCCACCGCAAGTATTGGCAGCATGATCTGCAAAAAACCGTAGATCATCGTCTGCATCACGGGGATAATGCTCTCTGTCGTAACCTCGTCCTGTATATATTGTCCGGAAAAAAAGCTTCCGGAAAAATTAATAAGCCCCTGGGCAATCACAGGCATCAGCAGCTTAAGCGCGCCAAACATAATAAGCAGGGTACCCGTCATCACGATTTCCGTGCTTTTTAAAACCTGTCCGCGTTCTCTTGCGTCTTGCCTCTTTTTTGGGGTTGCGCTTTCGGTTCTTTCCCCGCTGCTGTTGTTATCTGCCATTTTCCCTAACCCGTCAGTGCCGCGAACATTTGTTCGAGCCCTGCAAACATCTGGTCAAACACCTGCGGCATAAAGGCCACATAAACCGGAATCATTGCAAACAGCACCAGAAACCCCAAAACGATCTTTACCGGTATGCCGATCGAAAATGCGTTCATCTGAGGCACCATGCGCATCAGTATCCCAAAGCACGCCTCTCCGAGCAGCCCGGATGCAATAATCGGCATCGCGACGATCACCGCAAGCAGGAACGCCTGAATGAACAGCTCCAGAGCCACCCAGCCAATATTTGCGTTAAAGCTTACCTGTCCGATCGGTATCTTCTCGATGGACAGATACATAATCTTCAGCAGCCGCTCATACCCTCTTGTTGCGAAAAACACGAGCAGCATCAGTATGTTCAGGAAATTTCCCACCATCGGTATACTGATATTGTTCTGCACATCAAACACGTTGACCATGCCAAACCCCATCTGCATATCGATGAGCTGTCCCGCCGTAAACGTCAGGTTGAAAAACAGGTTGAGCACATATCCCAATATCACGCCGAACAGCAGCTCCTTGATGCACAAAAAAATGTAGATGAGCGTGTCATCGTGATAATCAAATGCCTGCATCTGCTCTGAAATCTGCGGTATCGACTGTAAAAACAAAAGCGATATGCAGATACAGTACCCTATTTTTACAACGTTTGGGATATTCCTCCTGCCAAAAATCGGCGAGGAAAAAATCAGTCCGGACACCCGCAGGAAAAGCAACAGATAAAAATCCCAATTTTGCGCAAACACCGTAAAAAAATCCATCGCAACCGCCTTTACGCCACCGTTACGATGTAACCATAAATACGATCCGTAAATTCAGTCAGATTGTTCAGCATCAACCCGCCAAAAATGAGCACTGCCAGCAGTATGCCGATAATCTTCGGCACAAAGGTAAGCGTCTGTTCATTAATCTGCGTTGCAGCCTGGAAAATCGATATAATGATGCCGATTACAAGCCCGATCAAAATAGGCGGCAGCGCCACTGTGAGCACTGTGCTGATTGCATCCTGCATTACTTTTATAATTGTCGCCTGATCGATGATAATCACTTCCTTGTCTTAGCCTGGCCTCACTGCCAATATCGGCCTGTCTTCGTATTTCTTCCCCTCTCAGGCCAACTATGTGAACGTTGTAAGCAGCGACTGCATCGTGAGCGACCAGCCGTCCACCAATATAAACAGCAGCACCTTAAAAGGCAGCGAAATAACGATTGGCGGAAGCATCATCATGCCCATCGCCATCAGCGTACTGGATACGACCATATCTATCACAATAAATGGAATATAGATAAAGAATCCAATCTGGAATCCGCGTTTCAGCTCGCTCGTGATAAATGCCGGAATGATCGTTGTAGTCGGCACCTCGTCAAGGTTCTGCACATCCGACGTATCGGAAAATTCCATAAACATTTCAAGGTCCGGCTTATAGGTCTGATGCAGCATGAAATCACGGATCGGTTCCTCCGCCGCGTCGACAGCCTCTTCAAATGTGATTTCCTGCGCCACATACGGATCGATCGCCTCGGTTTTTACCTGCGTAAATACCGGGGCCATCACAAAAAACGTCAGGAAAAGCGCAAGAGCAACCAATACCTGATTGGGCGGCATCTGCTGCAACCCAAGCGCATTTCTTGTAAACGAAAGTACAATGATGATTCGGGTAAACCCTGTCACCATCAACAAAATCGCGGGTGCTATACTGAGAATCGTAAGCAATCCCACAAGCTGCAACGCCGTGGAACGGCTCCCCACGAGTTGTGTAAGCGGATCAGATCCGCTGTCCGCCCCCGTGCCGTCGCCCGTCGTATCTGCACAGCCGCATAACAAAACCACTGCCACAATTATAATAACGGTGAGTAAAACTACCTTCTTTTTCAATCAACAATACCCCTCGCCGCCGGCGATCATTCCTTACCCAAATGTCCTTTGTCCTGATTATCGTCCTGAGCATCCGGCTGCGTCTTCTTTTCAGCCATCATTTCTTTAAGCTGTGCGTCAAACATCCTTTGCTGTTCTTTGTTTCTGCCTGCCTTTTGGAAATAGCCCGACGCAACAATCCGGAAACTTTTGCAAAACCGCCTCCAAAAGTTCTCCGGCCGCACGGGCGCCGAAGCTACCGGCGCTTCCCCGCTTCCAGCTGCATTTTCAAGCGTTTGCTCTTCCTGACCGGCTTGCGGTTCCGGCGGCGTTTTTTCCAGCTCTTCTTCCGTTTGGATCGGCACTTTGTCGATACACTTGATTTCCTGCGCCGTTGTACTCAGAAGATAATATTTCCCCTGGAATTCGACCACCATAACCGTTTTATCCCTGTCAATCGCAATCCGGTCTGCAACACTCACCAAATGCCCCAGCTCCTGGCGCTTTATACCCGGCCCCGACTTGCCCGGCTCCTTTTTCATTCCCTTGCGCATAGAGCGTTTCGCAACAAATTTTGTCAGGAAATAAGCGGCGAGCAAGATCAACACTAAATAGACGATCATAACCAGTATATTCTGGAAATCGATCCCCTTAGCCAGTTCGACTGTCTTTTCTTCTACCACGTTTTTTGATCCCCGCTATAGCTGCATCCGCATAACTTCGTTATATGCGTCAAGCACCTTATTGCGTACCTGCACGACCATATCAAGCGCGATTCCCGCTTTATTGCTGTTGATCATTACGCCTGCAATGTCGTCCACTTCGCCTGCAAGCAGCGCCTGTGTGTCGCTTTGTGCGGTTTGATTGAGCTGATCGGTTTGGGCTATGGCGTTTGTCAGCATATCGCTGAATGAAGCCCCCTGCCTGTTTTCTGTCTTTTGGCCTGCCGCAGCCTGATATAATTCTGCCGGCGAGGCAATAGAAGTGATATTCATGAATCGATACCCCCGTAAATCGTCTGTTATTTCCCAATATCAAGCGCGGACATTGCCATGCTCTTCGTTGAGTTCATAACGGTAATATTGGCCTCGTAAGACCTCGTCGCAGACATCATGTCCACCATTTCGCGCGCAAGCTCCACATTGGGCATACGCACATATCCAAATTCATCCGCATCCGGATGCGTCGGATTATAATCCAGCTTGAATTCGGATGGATCCTCCGCAATTTCCGTAACCCGGACTCCGCTCCCCGCAGTACCGGAAAGCGAATTGTTGAGCTGTGCTGAAAACGGCGTTTCCTCCTTCTGCTGAAATACCACATAACGCCTTCTGTAGGGCTGTCCGTTCGCAGTGCGCGTTGTGTTGATGTTTGCCACATTTTCCGCGACAACATCCATACGCAGCCTTTGCGCGGTAAGCGCCGAAGCCGTAATGTCCATTGACTGTAAAAAAGCCATGTTCCTACCTCCCCGTCAAAAACCTATTGTCCCTTAATTGCCGTACGCAGCTGGTTAAACTGCCCGTTCACCTTATTTAAAAGCGTGTTATAATAAATCACATTTTTTGCAAAATCAGCCATTTCCTGATCGATATCCACATTATTGCCGTCCATGCGGTAGGTTGTGTCCGCATTTTTAACAACAGCGGCCTGCACATTCGAAGAATCTCCCGCGCCAATCGTACGGTGGGTATCGCGCGTCCTTGTATGCCGGAACCCGCCTTCTTCTTCGGATTGCAGCGCTTCTTTGTACAGCGACTCAAATTCCACATGGGAAGCCTTAAAATCCGGCGTGTCATTATTTGCCACATTATCCAGTATCACAGAATTACGTTTCCACGAAGCTGCGACACCCTGTTGCAGCGAATTGACTCCATCAAAAATATTCATATTTACAGTCATCCTTCCCGCAAAACAATATCCCCGCTTAAAAAAGCATATAGCTATTGCAATATTATATCATACTATACCAAGTATATCCGATTTCAAATTTTCTGTCAAACGTTTTCGTCCGCCTTTTCGCATTCGGCCAAAAGATGGTCGACCACCGAAACCAAATGACCGATTTCCGGTTTGGAGAGCTGTTCGTCAGCCCCGACCTCTTTGCACTTAATACGCATTTCGTCATTGACAAGCGAAGAAAAAATGATGACCGGTATTTTTTTCAAAATGGCGTCTTCCTTCACAAGCCTTGTCAGGTGATGCCCATCCATTCTTGGCATCTCGATATCCGTTATGAGGCACGCGACACGCTCCAAAACAGGCGCTCCATTTTCACAGGATTTTTTCACTTTACACAGGTAATCCCATGCTTCCTGCCCGTTGTCGCAGCGTTCCGTATTGGTATAGCCCGCTTTGTGGAGCGCTTCTGTTATCATTGCCGCGAGCAGCGACGAATCCTCCGCGATTAAAATCGGCCTCTCGTCCCTCATACGCTCGCCGAGCTTATCGATCTCCGATAACTGAATGCCCGTCTCCGGCGCGATATCTGCCACAATCTTTTCGAAATCAAGTACAGAGATCAGCCTCCCGCCGTATTGTGCAAGTCCGGTCACAATTCCTTCCATACCGCCATAGATCGTTTTATCAGGCTTATCGACGTCCTTCCACGAAATTCTGTCAATTCCTTCTACTGTATGTACGCGGAACGCAATATTCATCATGTTGAAATTGGTTATAATGAATAAGTCCTTATCCTTATCGTGTTCCTCGTCCATATCGAGGTATGCCGGAAGGTCTATCACAGTAATCACTATGTCCCTCGGCTTAAATACTCCCTCAACCGCCGGATGTACATGCGGCATTTTTTTGACTGGTGAAGGCATCATGATCTCTTTGATCTTTGCCACGTTGATCCCAAAGGTATTGCCGGCGATCGTAAATTCCATGATTTCTATTTCATTTGTCCCGGATTCCAGCAGGATTCCCTGCTTTGCACCATTTTCATCCATAGCCCCTTACCGCTTCCCTTCACACTTACATATTTTTGCTCTTCAGGTATTGCCCAAGCTTTACGTCCTCACGCTTAATGTGGTTCAAAAGCCACATTCCTACCTTTGCGTTTACCTTGCCCACCAAAACGATAGACGAGCCATCCCTTTTGTATTCCGCCGCAATATCTGCCACCACTTTTTTAAATGTTTCATGATAGCCCTTATGTTTCATAAAATCAGGATAACCCGACTGCCTTTGCAGCGTTTCCTCGTCACCAAAATGCTTTGTAATATAGTCGCTTAAAAATTGCAGCGTCTTTTCTACCTCAACGCGTCCCTTGCCCTGCGAGCATGCAGCCTCCAGTTTGTTCATCGCATCAAACAATTCCTTGTGCTGCGAATCGATCTTAGCGTTACCCGTTTCCAGGTCTCTTGTGAATACATATGCCATAAATTTTTATCCCCCTTTCCCGCTTTTTACAGCGATTTCACTGAATGCAGATTGTGCAAATCTCTTGCATTTGTAATTGATACCAAAAGCCTGTAACCAGCCTTTTGGCAAACTGCTATCATGAATTTCCCGGAAAACCCTAAAGCGCGCAGCAGGGTTTCCCCCGCCGCGCGGCTTTATGATCCGGTGAAAGAAAGCCTTTTACCAAAAGGGTTTCAGGCTTCTTTCCCCTTACTTTTTCAGAACCTCTCAGCCCAAACTTATCTGAGCAGGGACAGAACGTTCTGCGGAAGAGAATTCGCCTGTGCAAGCATCGCTGTGGAAGCCTGTGCAAGGATATTATTCTTCGTGAACTCTGTCATTTCCGAAGCGATATCCACGTCGCGGATACGGCTTTCAGCTGCCGTCAGGTTTTCTGCCGAAACCTTCAGGTTGGAAATCTTGTGATCCAGCCTGTTCTGCATGGAACCAAGCGCAGCCCTCTGGTCGGAAACCTTGTCGATTGCCGATCTTGTGGCGGTGATCGCTTTTCCGGCAGCATCCTGTGTGTTGATTTCGATGCCGTCAAGGCCGAGGCCTTTCGTGTTCATCGAGTCGATCGAAACGGAAAGCTGCTCGCCTTCCAGAGCGCCGACCTGGATGCGGATCGCGTCAAATTTCGTTTCCGTCACCGGTGTGAAGCCCGACGTATCGACCTTGCCGTCCACGATGAATGCCGAGCCCTTGATCTGAGCGTTCAGCACGTTGCCAGCAGCGTCTTTCAGGCCCTGTGCAATGTTTGTCACCGTATCGCCCGACTGGAATTCATAGGTGTATTCCGTACCGTTCGATTTGATGCTGATCGTATCTCCGCTCTTGAGCTTTACTGTGTCAAGCTCAACTGTGGATTTCGTTGCTGCAGCAGCCGTGAATTTCACGCCATATTCGCCAGTGCCGGCTACGTCCTGCGTTACTGTGAAGCCATCTCCAGCAGCTGTCGCTGCAACGGTAACATCGTTCATACCACCGTCAAGCGCTGTCACGAGATCCGCAAGCGTTTTGCTGGAATCCCATTCGATACCGACATTGCCTGTCTGAGCCGCATCACCTGCAGCGATCAGTTCAAACTTCCTGCCGCCAATCGTAATCTGGTCTCCCACTTTCAGGTCTTCCGCTTTTACCTTAGCCGTCGTTACGCCTTGTGCAGCAGCGACCGTGTCAACACCTTTTGTCACTTCAGAAACAGCTTTTCCGCCGCCAAAGCCGCTTGTCGTACCCATGATTGCAGATTTATTCGGATCCGCCTGAGCAGTATCCGCTTCAAGAACAATCTTGTTACCATCTTTCGTCGCCGTATAGCCAGACAGAATCGGATCGCCGGAAGCATTGTAAGCTGTTACGATATCGTCAAGGTTATCTGATAAAGTATCGCCTGCGCTAGCAGTCCATGTAAGCTCTTTCCCGCCAATCGTAACCTTACCCTGTGCATCATCAACTGCAGCCGTACCTGTAAAATCGATCTCGTATTTTGCTTTTACAGCCGTAACAGCCGCCTGGCCCTTGGTTGTCACTTCCGTAGTCATAACGCCGTTATTCGCAGCGTCCACCGTCTCCGTCACGTTCACGCCCGCTGTCTGCGCGCTTCTCTGCGGTCCCTGATAGGAAAGGGAGCCGTCGAGGATCTTCATGTTGTTGAAGGTTGTCTGCTCTGCAACGTCGTTGATCTCGCGCTTTAACTGCTCGAATTCCTTTGCAAGCGCGTTACGGTCAAGCTCCTGGTTGGTGCCTGTAGCGGACTGGTTGGCAAGCTCGTTCATCCTCTGCAGCATGGAGTGCGTTTCCTGCAGCGCGCCCTCAGCCGTCTGTACGAGCGAAATCGCATCCTGCGAATTCTTTGTCGCCATGTTCAGGCCGCGGATCTGGCTGCGCATTTTCTCAGAAATCGCAAGTCCTGCAGCGTCGTCGCCCGCGCGGTTGATGCGGTAGCCGGACGAAAGCTTTTCAGCGCTCTTGGCTACGTTATCGTTGTTGATCGTGTACTGACGCTGTGTGTTAAGCGCCATAATGTTATTCTGAATCCTCATTTTTGAATCCTCCTGATTCTTTTTTGGCATCTTGCCGTTTTATTGTGAAACCGCAGCATATTGTTTCTATTGCGCCGCTGCCTAGGATTGCCGCGCCAGGTAACTTGTGTTGCGTTCTCTAGTTTCTTTTATCGTCACTTTTCCAAAAAACTTTAGCACAATTTTTATCTTTTTCGCATTACCCCAGAACGCTGTCCCACATCTCGTTCACCATATCGATACATTCGAAGTATTTTTGCGAAATTACATGCACCGGTATGCCGAGTTCCTGCGCATTATTGGACATTTCAACCCAGTTTCCCTGCTCGTAATGCAGCACGAGGCTATACAGCGTACCCGCACGTCCCTTTTTTTCGAGGAGCGCTTCTATGATAACGTCTGAAAGGTTGAGCTGCCCAAGCGCTTCTTCAAGCGGCATATCCAAAAGATTGCCCAGCGTGGAAAACATCCCCATAAGGTATGCCTCCGATTTGGAAAGCGGCATATCCTGCGCGAGTAACAATAGCTCTGCGCACAGGTTCGCACGCAGGAACGACACCTTGATAAATTCAGAAGGCATTTGCGCGTCCGAACGGAAGCTCATCAGGTAAATCCACTGCTTGAGCTGTCCCATACCAAGCACCACCAGCGCCTGATGCACAGAGGACACCTTCTTGCGCAAGGCAAAATATGCCGAATTCACAAGCTTGAAGAGAGCATACGTAAGCGTTACATCCCGCGATACAAGCTCCTCTACCTCATCAAAATTAATTTCGTCCCTCGTAACCGCCGCCATAAGCTGCAGGAAATTCCCCTGCAAATGCTGCATATTCCTGGTCTTTTCCGGCAACACCGTCGCTATGTAGGGCCCCTGCATAAACCTGATATGCAGATGCTTTGCAGCGTCCAATGCCTTTTGGTCGTTGATATTGTAAGCGACGATCTCTTTTTTAAGACCTGTTGCGATTTCTACAATATTATCAAGCGACGCAACGCCCCTTGCGAAATTGAGTTTAATGATGTCTACGTAATCAAGTGCAGTCAGATACCGGCTGTTGAACTCAAAGCCTTTTAGCGCTACTTTATAGTTTTGTTTTTTATATTTCTGTACGATTTTAACCGCCAGCGGATTCAGCAGGACATCCTCATCGATCTGTATTACGAGTTTATCCGGATCAAATATGCGCGGCACATTTCGGAACAGGAGGTTGGGCGTAAAATTAACAAACGCAATTTTCCCCTCCAGAAAATCGCCGCTCTGGAACTGCATCAATAACGTTTCCACGGCATTTGCCGCATTGGAATCCCCAACGATTCCCATTCCTGTTCCTTCGTCCACATACAGGATTTCATATGCCCACAATTCATTCTCTTCATTGTGGATCGGTTGTTTTACAATATATGACTGCATATAAACCTCTCCTTACACCAATGTCCTGAGCCCTGCATAACCAAGCACCCTGTCCGCATAATCCCTGATTGACTGCGGTACGGTCAGATATTCCGGGCTGTTGCTGCTCGTTACGCCGCGTTTTGCGATATTGCCGGGGCCGGTATTGTAGGCTGCAAGCGCCAATTTTACATCCCCGTCGTATTTATCGATCAGGCGGGCTACCTCGTCGACGCCGCAAAATATATTTTGACGTGCATCATACACGTCGGTTACGCCAAATTCCCGGGCGTTCTCCGGCATGATTTGCATCAGTCCCTTCGCTCCCGCGCCTGACACGCACTGTGGATTGAAATCCGACTCCGCCTTGATAATCCCCATAATAAGGTTTACGGGAACGCCGTACGTTTGCGACGCTTCTTCGATAATATCCATATAGGGCGCGGCTTTTTCAATCATACCGTCGCTTGTATCTACGGCAGCCGTATAGGATACGCCGTAACTGCTCATGAGCTCCGGCGTACCGCATTTCGCGCAATATCTTCCCGTTGGCACACCCGTATCCTGCGTCAGCGTGTTATAAAGCGCCGTCTGTGCCGAAGCAGTATCCGCAGTACCCTGCGTGGTTGTCTGCTGCGATACCCCAAGCTTATCCTGCAGGATCGATTGGAACTGTGCGTTTGGAGTCCCTAAAACGCTCTGAATACGCGCCTGGATTTCCCCAACCCTCGCCTGTACATTTTCAATTCCCAATCTGCTTTCCTCCGTTTACTTCTTCCTGTAAATCGACGGCCTGACATACTCAAAATCCGTCTCATTATTGATCAGCGTCTCCGAAAGGCCGATGAACAAATATCCTCCCGGATGCAGGCTGTCATAGAACTTTTTAGCAAGTCTTCCCCTTGTCTGCGAATCAAAGTAGATCATTACATTCCTGCAAAAAATCATGTGGAATTTCCTCTTAAAGTGGAATACAGGCTCCATCAGGTTAAATTTGCGGAAAATTACTTCGTTTTTGATTTCCTGTTTGACCTCATAGGTGTCGTCTCCTGCCTTCCTGAAATACTTTTTGCTCCAGTAAGGCGGCATGCGGTTCATCCGTTCATCCTTATACACTCCTGTTTTTGCGATGCGCAATACCTTGTCTGAAATATCGGTCGCAAGCACCTTCGTATCGAGTCCTCTTTTATTTCCTTTAAAATACTCGTCAATGAGCATCGCAATCGTGTATGGCTCCTCGCCTGACGAACAGCCCGCGCTCCATATGCAAAGATTTCCGTCACGTATTTTTGCAACGCTTTCAGCCAGTGCAACTTCTTTCATGAAATCAAAATGCTGTTCCTCCCGCATAAAATACGTGAAATTGGTCGTAAGCTTTGTAACGAGCATGGACACATCCTCGCCGGTATCGTCCTTCTCCAGATGATCGATAAATTCTCCAAAAGAATGAAAGCCCTTTTGTTTGAGCGCATTTGCCATTCTTCCCTCAATAAGAAGCTTTTTCTCACTGAGGTTGATTCCAAAATTCTGGTACATATAATCGCGCAGGCGATGAAACTCTTGTTCTTTTAGCTGCATACAATCCTCGTCATATCAATTTGTAGTCTCTTCTATAAAAACATATCCACCAACAAGCCGCGTATGTCGTCGATGTCATCCAAAAAGCTGATATTCTCCTTTTCCTGCTCAAGCAGTTTTTTTGTCATACCGTCCAGCTTTCCATTTACCGTTTTGATCATGGCAAATATCTTGCTGCGCCCATTCACGCCAAACTTGCTTTCCTTGCAGAATGCAAACCCATTGCTCACGGTTTCATTGATCAGTCTGGTAATCATCTCCCTGTATTTTTGCAGCTCGCCCATATCTGCGCGCTGCCCAAGCTTTGTTCCCTGTTTCTCAATGTCGGCAACCAGCTGGCTGACGTGCTTCATATATGCGGAATTGGTTTCCTTTGTCATCTGGCTCCGGAAAACCAGTTCCCCATCCAGCGGATTTGAAATTTCCGCATCGTTTCTGGCAATAGTCTCCATCGACAGGCTGTTGATTGTCTGAACCTTCATCTTTTCCCTTTGCTATTTGAGCGGCACTTGCTCATCAGGCATCTCCACTTCCTGCATTTGTTTGTTATACGCGTCTATCGTCCTGATAGACCTGGTTGTCTCACGCATCTGCTTCATTTGCTGTTGCATGATCTCTGAAAGCCGTTTTTTGTTGGCGTCCTCTGCCTTTTCAATTTTTTCGAGCAGCTGCCCGTAAAGCCACCTGTGCTTTTGCACTTCCTGGCCTGCATCTCCATCGTCCGTGCGTAAATTCAAGCCCTGTATCTTCCGAATGATTTCCGCACGTTCATCGAGCTTTTTCTCCACATCGCCGGGCTCGTCAACCTCCCCGGTCAAAAGCGTCGAAATTTCCTCCGTCAGCTTTAAAAAATCCTGCAAAAGTGCAGTTGCCGCTTTCCATGCGGCTTCATCATTATTCCGCTCCGCTTTCACTGAACACATCTCCATCCACGCTTCCTTTTGCTTCTCCCCATGCCTCGCAGAGGGATGTCAGCATTCCGATTACAGGATCAATTCGTTCCATATCCCTCGTAAGGCCCGCCTGGACGATCTCGTCTATCATAAACTGATAAAGCTCGAGCAGGTCCTTTGATACGTCAAACCTCAAATCAAGGCTCCTTACAAGCTCTAAAATGATGTTCTCCGCTTTTTCAAAGCATTCCAGTATTTTGCCGGGCTCATTGTTTTCCTGTAATATCTTTGCCAGTTTCAGCTGTTTAATACAGCCTTCATATAACATAATGACCAAATCAATCGGACTGGCCGTGGTTACAGATTCCTGTTTATACCTGTTTTGCAGGTTTGCAGTTGCGTACAAAGCTGTTTCCTCCTACTATTTTCGTAATTGCCACGCAGTTTTTATCCGCCAAATTGCGCTTACGATCTTCCAAGCTGTGAATTGAGCGACGATATCTGCTGCGTCAGCCAGGTGCTTTGCTGTTGATACTGTGACATCAACGTCTCCATCGTTGCAAATTTATTGTATAGCGCCTCCTGCTGTTCATACATCTTCTTCAGCTGGTCGCTCATTTTTGTTTCCGTATCGCTGATCTGCTGGTTGGTATTTTTCAGGTTCGTGCTGCGAATCGTACTCCTTGCATCAGACAGTTGGTCGAAAAAACGGGAAATAAGGCCTGACTGCGCGTGTTCAACCTTGCTGTCCGTAGCCGTTGAGGTAGCCGCCATAACGTTTGCGACCGCATCCGGATCCTTTTTCATCATTTCCCGGAATTTATCCTCGTCAAATTCAAGCTGCCCGCCATACTTTTCCTTGCTGTAAGCAATCGTGGAAATCCCGAGGTCATGGGCCGAAAGCCCTGTATCCCCTACCGCCTCAAAAAGGCTTGTCCTCATGCCGAACAGAAGGTTATTGACCACGCTGTCGTTCCTCAATATGCCCTGTTTTGCCTTTTCATCCCACTGCTTCAGGTCATCTTCAGACAAGTCGGCACGTGCGGACTGGGAAAGCGGCGAATAATCATAATCAATCTCTTCTGTAATCTGTTCGTAAAGGGACTGGACAAGCTTGTTGTAATCTTCTACAAATTTCTTGACCTTATCAACCACCTTATCGATATCCTGCTCCACCGAGAAAGAAGCCGGGCCAAGCTCCGCCACCTTCGGATCTGAAGAGTCAAACGCCGTTTTGAGCGTGAACTCCATTCCATCGAGCACGAAGGAATTGGAGGATTGTGTGATGGTTTCCCCGTCGATTTCAATCGTCGCGTCTGTTCCGCGCGAGCTTGCTTCAGCCGTCCCAAAAAAGGAATCAGCGCCGCCAAATGCGTTCGCGCCGTCTTTATTTGCGACGGTTACCGTTGCATCGCGCCCTGTTTCACTACTGGTGAAAACAAACGAATCTGTAATCTGGCTGTAAGTAAGCTTTGCTTTCGCCTCTTCGTTTCCGTTCACTTTATTGATCATTGTCTGCAGCGTATCGGTAGTGTTGAAAGAAAAATCCACTCCGTTTACAGTGAAACTGAATTTGCCTTCCGAATCAAGCTGCAGGTCAATGCCCATTTTTGCCGCGGCTGTCGCAATGGTGTCTGTTCCGCGGTCAATGGTTTGATATTTTGTCGTTGTATCTTCCTTGATGCCCGTAAGGCCATCATTCCCGAAGAAATTTCCCGTCTTATTGGATACGGAAACCTCCGTACCCGTTCCTGTCACATCGCTGCGCAGCATAAACTGATCCTTCTCCTGGTCGTAGGTCATCGTGACCTTGGCGTCCGCATTGTCATTTACAGTCTGCAACACGGATTTTAGCGTATCTGACCGTTCAAAGGTAAAGGTTTCTCCATTGATTTCAAAGCTTATTTTCCCACTGGCATCAAATCCCAGGTCCTTACCGGTCGCCGTAGCGATCTCCCCGAGCGTCATATCCTCATTGATCAGGCTTTTGGCTTTAATTGTGGTATCCGTAATTCCAAACGCCCCGTTTTTGCCAAACACTTCAGGGCCGGCGGAATTTGCGAATACAAGCGCTGTTTTTTCGCCCTTTACCGTGCTTTCAAAATGAATCTGTCCTCCCACAACCGACATTTTTGCCTTGGCGGACGGATTTCCACTCACCGAATCCAGCACATCCGTCATTTTCTCGTCCTGGTCAAACACAAAGGTCTGTCCATTGACAGAGAAGGAAAGCTTATCGCCCGAGCTTGAAAAATTGAATACTTTGGTTCCGTCTTCATAGGTAAGCTCGCTTAACTTTTGGTCCTGCCAGTCCGCTCCAAGCTTTTTTGTGCCTGAAACCGATGCAAGCGAATTCGAATTTGCCGTTCCCGTAAGCCCCGCAACCCTGTTCCTGTACTTCGCCCCATTCACCGTCGCATATTCCGCCAGCGTGGTTTTTGTAATTTTATGGTTTGAAATCGTGGCGTTTGCCGTGCCTTTGATGTCAAAATATGAACTGTATTTATCTGAAATACTGATTTTATAAGCCTTGTATACATTCGTAGAGAATATATTATCCGCGCTTGTCTGGCTCATATATTTATTGCTGAATTCCAAAAGCTTCGTATTAATGTCCGTATATGCGTCCCGTTTCCATTCCAGCTTCGTTTTGCTCTGATACATACGGTCAAGCTTTGCCTGCTCCGATTTCATCGCTTTTTCAATCAACGAGTCGGTATCCATTCCAGAGATGAGTCCGGTAATCCTCGACGTGGAATAAGAACTGATTGGATTTGTTGCCATAATTCATACTTCCTTTCAAAACATTTCGTTTGGTAAACAAACGGTCTTACACTGTTTATATCGTATTGTTTGCCAAAAACTTTAATGCTTTTCTTCAAATATGCACAAAATAGTCGATTTGTGACATCGTATTATTGCTGTATGCGTCGGAGCAATATCCGTTGCGAATCAACTGCCTGCCCGCCTGTGCGATCGCGACTCCACGCGTTTGGTCGTAAGTTCCGTCTGCGGATGGCCTCACCACCTGCAGGTGTCCGTGCCCCGAAGGATTTTTCCACGATGTTACCGCGGGCATCCCTGCGTTCGCATATTGCTGCGCTTCCTCAGCGGTTGCTTTTCTCCATCCATAAGCGGCTCCATTACCGTTCAGCCAGTCGTTCACGCCGTTCGCATCAAGCTCTTTCGCATTCGCGCCTGCCGAGGCCATAGGCACGCCCGTCGCCGTATTGATAAAATGGGGTATCTCCGCCCTCATCGCGCGCGTCACATCCCACGCAAAAATATTGCAGTATGTATCTCCTGTACCGTTTTTATTGACACGGTAGCGTTCATTCGTTTCCACTCCAAACTGATCGATCACGCTTTCGTACGCCTGTGCGCTGCGTTCTCCGACATGGTTGGTAAGCGATGGATTGGACGGCAGCCAGGACGAGCTTGGTATTCCTTGCTGCGCTGCATTCTGGTAAGAATCCACAAAATAATGCTGGCATTGCGACGTCGTCCCCGTGCTGCCGGTAAGGTTTGTGTTTCCGCTTTTCTGCTGCGATAACAAAATCATCATTAACATAAGCATCATACTGCTGTCAGAGCCGCCCATTCCGCCAAGAAGCCCGCTCATAGAGCTGCCTGATGAGGAAGAATCAGCAAAGCCCCCGATTGATCCGGCCTGCGAGCCCATGTAACTGCTCAGAAGCTCAAGAAACATATTGTTGTTTGAGCCGCTTTGCGACGTACCCGTGGCCGTGCCGTTATACAAATTTGAATTGATTCCATTGATCGTAGACATTTTCTCCTCCGTTATAAGGACTCAAATCCTGATATCGATTCCTTCCACCCGTGCTGCTGGCGCTTCTGCTCCAAGCGCTTGCGTCGCGTTGAGCGGCGTTACAGGCGTTTTGATCCGGCATACGCTGATCCCGCCAATTTTAAAGTCGCTTTCTTTCAGCTCGCCGGCTAGCTGCTCTGCGGCTTCCTGTAAAAATCGTTCCACGCGTTCGTTCTCCACCCTTAGCTCAACCGTAAGCTCCCCGCTTTCCGTCCTGAGCACAGACTCCACCCTTCCCATATATTGGGTTTCCAGGGCAATCAACACCGTCATACGCGTGCGCTCACCCTCCTGTTTTCCACGGTTGCGTTCAAACACATATAGCTCTGCAGTGTTCTTATTCCCACCGGTTTCAAAGGGTATCTGGCAATAATAAAAATGATTCAGCTCTGCGCCGATTTTAATCTGCGAGGACATTTCTCCCGCTTTTTGCGTGAGATACCCCCCTTCGCCCGTCAGCCTTGCCGCGTTCTCCCTTACATTCTCCGCGAGCGCCTGTTGCCCTTTAAGCGCCTGCTGCAACACTGCCGCATTTTCCGCATCCTGCCTGACCGGTGTGAAAAATTTCTCCAGCGCTTGGATGATCTGTTTTGCTTCCTGTACAGCCTGACCGTTGCCGCCCTGTCTCTGTACCGGCTGTTCCTGTAAAGGAACCCCCTGTCCGGTAGCTGCCGCTGTTTCTCTTCCTGCGGCGCTTCCCTGTGCCTGCCTGTCTGTTCTTCCCGCAGGCTGCTCCTGTCCTTCCGCAATCTGTTGCTTCTGGATGCCGGCCTGTTCCTGTGGCGCGGCTTCGCTTGCAGGCATTTGAGCCTCGCTCGCTGCCTGTGTGTGTTTTGCGGTCTCGTAGGCTCCAACCAGAATCGCGCTCAGGGCTGCTTTCTGCTCCTGCGTCACCTGCACAGCCGCTGTAAATTTTTGTATTGCGGCTACCGCCTGTCCTTCTTCAAGACCGGAAAGCTGCTGTGCCAAAGCGCGCAACGCTTCCGGTGCAATGCTTTTCGTTGCTGCCTGCCCTTCCTGAGCCGAAACACGGTTCAAAAAAGATTCTATAAAATCAGGCTTTTCCTCCACAGTTTGCCCGCTTGTTATCATTTGCTCGAGAATATTGCTCAGCTCCTGTGCAGTATCGCCAATGGGCTGCGGCTGTGAAAACCATCTCTGCAAAGTCTCAACGTTCTGCCTTGTAACCGGCACCTCGTTTTCCGCCATGAAAAACGCCACCGCCGCCTCGAGCAACGGAAACTGCTCCGCTATTTTCAGCAGCGTGCTGATTTTTGCCGCTGTCGGAAATACATTCCTGTCCAGCAAAAACTGGGCTGCCTTTGTATTGCTTTCCGAGGGCTGCACCCCCATGTTCATCAGGTATACCTGCATTTCGTTCGCTTCCAGATTCACCGTCTGCCCGTTGATTGCCGTAAGGCGGAGCTGCATCTGGCCTTCGCCCTTTGTTACGAGCGTCAGCTCTAAAACGTCACCGGGCACAATCCCTGAATCTTTGGGGAAATCCGCCTGAACCAAATCGCCGGTTGCGGTCTTAAGCGTCAGCTTTCCTTCAGAAACTTCCACAACCTGCGCCTGTGTGCTCTGCCCGGGAGCAAGGCGCTCAAATGCAGACAATCCGCCGCCAATTCCTGGCTTATTCCCGTTTCCCGCAGGAGAAACCTGCATCATACCCGATATCTGCATTTGTAATCCCTTTCTTACGCAAAAGCGCTAATCATTTGCCAAATCCCT
This sequence comes from Christensenella hongkongensis, assembly GCF_000981035.1. Taxonomy (GTDB): domain Bacteria; phylum Bacillota; class Clostridia; order Christensenellales; family Christensenellaceae; genus Christensenella; species Christensenella hongkongensis. The sequence continues at coordinate 5,121 of NZ_LAYJ01000105.1, read as the reverse complement.
TCGATAAACTATAAAGGGATTTATACGTTTTCCCAATCAACCGATACGGAGTACCAGATGAAAACCAATTCAAAACCGGGCTCACAGGCCGCAGCCTTAAAATACGATCCTGAGCGTGACAACGCTCCAATTATTTCCGCCCTCGGCACCGGCTATGTCGCTGAAAAAATCATTGAGTCCGCCGAGGAACACAACATTCCCATCGTTGAGGATAAATCCCTTTCGGACGTTCTGGTAAAGCTGTCCGTCGGCGATGCGATCCCTCCCAAGCTGTACGAGGCCGTCGCGCAGATACTGGTGTTCCTGAGCCAGAAGGACAGCGAGTTCCATTCCAGAATCAAACCATAGCGGCTTTATTTTTTGACGTTTCCCGCAACCAGGTAATTCATCAACGCAGGAGCAATCTCCTCGAGCGGCTCTTGCTTTGTTACGGCGCCTAATTTTTTCGCGACCATCGGCATACCGTATACGACGCATGTCGCTTCATCCTGACCAATCGTAAATGCGCCCTTATTTTTCATTTCGAGCAATCCCTGCGCGCCATCCGCGCCCATTCCCGTGAGCAAAATCCCCACCGTGCTCTGATCTGCAAATTTAGCGACCGACTGGAACATCACATCCACCGACGGACAGTGCCCGTTGACCTTATCCCCCGCCCGGCAATGCAATACCATATCGTTTCCGCTTTTTGTAACCGTGAGGTGTTTGTCTCCCGGGGCAATATACACCCATCCGGGTTTTACAACATCGTTATCCGCGGCTTCCTTGACCGAAACGGCACATTCTTTATCCAGCCTCTGTGCGTACATATTGGTAAAAACCGGCGGCATGTGCTGCGTTACAACCATTCCCGGAATATTTTTAGGAAGTCTCCGCAAAATAACGCTCGTCGCTTCCGTTCCTCCTGTCGAAGCCCCAAGCGCAATCAGTCCGTAGGGATTACCCACAGTCACTCCCGGAGCTACATTTACCGTTTTTGTATTTGCGGCAGGCTTAGCCGGCCTTTGGAATCGTTTCATGGAAGCTTTGGATGCAATTACAATTTTGGCTGCAATTTCCTGGGTAAACGATTCGAGACATCCTTTTTGGCCGGCGGATGGCTTCGCAACAAAATCAACCGCACCCGCACGCATCGCTTCAAAAACAATGCCCGATACGGAGCTTACCACCACAACCGGCATCGGCCTTTGCTGCATCATAATCTTTAAAAAATCAATGCCGCTCATTTTTGGCATCTCAACGTCCAGCGTCATAACATCCGGTTTCAGGGCAAGTATTTTATCCTTTGCGTCAAATGGGTTTTCCGCAGTGCCCACAACCTGTATTTTAGGATGATTGATCAGCGAATTTGCGATTGCCGTCCTGTAAAATACGGAATCATCCACAATGAGCAGCTTTATTTTATTTTCGTTGCCGATAGCTTTCAAAGAGTTCTACCCCATTTCCGCTCAAATCAAATCGTTTGCATTTGGCATATTAATTTCCGTAATGCGGATTCCATAATTATCGTCAATGACAACTACCTCGCCCTTGCCGATACACTTTCCATTCACAAGGATGTCCACCATGTCCCCGGCTATTCTGTCCAGGACGATCACCGATCCGATATTAAAATCAAGAATATCCCTGATCTTTTTATGTGTTTTACCAAGCTCCACAGTTACGTTCATCGGAACGTCCATAATCATCTCGATATTGTCCAGCGACGGTATCTGCGGGTTCCCGGATATATTATTAAAGCTTGGAAATTGCGGTTCCGATACCCGTATGTTCTGCCGTTCCCGGATTACATTATTTTCCGGAGCGTTGTACGCCGGCTGCATATCTCCTTGCGGCTGCACATATTCGGCGGCAGGCTGCGGGTTGCTTTGCGGCTGCGCCTGCTGTGCAGGCGTCGCCGGTACTTGCGCAGCAGGCACAGAAGTCAATGGCTCTTCCGTCATTCCCGTGTCCTCCTGCATTTGACGCCAAACGCTGTCCGCCGTACTCTTTGCAAATTCCACCGGTATAATCTGCATAATCTCGCTCGTAAGCAAATCTTCGATTTCCATTTTAAAGCTGATCTTTACAAGCGGGCTTTCCGGATCCGCAAAGGAGTCCGACACTACGCCGCTGTCCATCACCAGCCGTCTGGTGGTCGGTGTGGAAATATTTACCAGCTTGTGCAGGATATCTGCGAGCGCCGTCGCCGAAGATCCGACCATCTGATTCATGATCTCCCCCATAGCGCTCATATGTATCTCTGTAAGCTCAATGTGATCGGGATCCACTTCCTCCTCATCGCCAAGCATCAGATTTGTTATCAGCGCTACGTCATATTCTTTTAAAATCAGTAAATTATTTCCCTCAAGCCCCTCGGTATACTGCACCTCGGAAACCACAAGCGGCACAGGATACTCCCTGCTCAGGGAATCGAGCGTGTGGATCGATATCATCGGCGTTGTGATTCCTACTTTTCGTCCAAGAAGCGTAGACATTGTAGTGGCTGAGGTGCCCATACAGATATTGCCGATTTCGCCAAGCAGATCCTGTTCATTTTTTGTCAGATAATCATCCGTTAACAGGTCCGGCCCCTCACTCACCTGCCCTGCCTCTACGAGCATCTGCTCAATCTGGTCCTGGTCTAAAACTTCATTACTCAATGTTCTCATTCTCCTTGATAATCTTTGCTACCTGTACTGCATATTTATGATTTTCCGTACCAATCACACCCATAAATTTGGGAATCGATTCAACGCTTACATTAATCCCGTCCCTGATTCCATGATCCAGGCAGATAACGTCCCCCACCTGCATACCGATAATTTCAGAAAGAGGCGCCTTTGTTTCGTTAAAGGTGGCCTGCAGCGTCACATAAGTATTGTTAAGCTGCTCCTCCAGTGTTTTTTGCTTGCTTTCCTTTGCTTCCGTCACAGTATCGGCGAGCGTCCAGTTTACGGTATTCAGTTCCTTTGCCACCGGCTGGATCGAAAAATGCGGGATACAAAAGGATATGATTCCTTCAATCTCGTCCAGCTTCGTATTCATCGTAACAATAGCCGCCGGTTCATTCATAGCCGCGATCTGCGTAAACTGCGAGCTGTTTTCAATGCTTGTCAGGATGGGGTGCACATCGACGATCTTCTCCCACGCTTCCTTGAGCACGCCAATCATCTGGTGCAGAATATTTTCCACAATAGACATTTCGATTTCCGTAAACGATTTTTCGTTTTGCGAATAATCCGCCGCACCGCCAAACAACCTGCTGATCAGCGCATAGACGAGCGTTGAAGAAAGCTCTACAAGGATCGAACCCTGAAACGGCTTCATATCGATCACCCCAAGCACAACGGGCGAGGGAAGCGAATTATTGAATTCGCCAAAGCTTTGTTCCTCCACCGACACGACCTCCACCGTACAAACCGTGTGCAGGAGCCCTGTCAGTTTATTGGCAAACAGATACGCGAAGCTGTCATATACGACATTAAGGGTTCGCATCTGCTCCTTATAAAATTTATTTGCAGTTCGAAAATCATAGATTCGCACGCTGTTTGAATGATCGTTCGTTTCGTCGCCAAGCGAAAGGTCCTCCCCTGCGTTCAGCGCATTCAGCAGCTCGTCTATTTCATTTTGCGATAATACATTCGCCAATTAGCTTCCTCCTAAAGACTATTGCAGTTTCTGAAATTGTGGCGCATGCAACATTTGCATAAAACTGCTACGCAACAACATTTCCATGCGCACAGCGTGCGCTATGAATTGTTTGTATGCTGTAAAATATATAAGTAATGGCCTTTTTCTGGCTACTGTATAACGAAATCACTGATAAAAACCTGCACCAGGTCAGTAAGCTGTAACTCCGCCTGAATTGCAGCCGTCATTTCCTGCTCCAGTTGGTCGATTGCCCCCGGAGTGCGGAGGTCTTCTTCATTATGCGAGCGCAGCACCTTTACAATTTCGTTTCTGATTACCGCTACATTCGTTTCCAGGAAAGTAGTCTGATCCTTACCTGAAAGCGCAAGCGAAGTACTGGTTTTGCACAGAGCAGTGCTGTCTACAATATTTGTTACGAAATATTCACCGGGAACATAGTAATAAATTTCCTCATAATTGGTTCCTGTCGCGCCCTGATCCGTCTCGTCTTTATTCGCAAAAAAGTTAAAATATACAAAGAATGCCGCTGCAACTACAATTACCACAATTATGATCGGTACAATTTTCTTCTTCATCTTTTCCTGTATCCTTTGCTGTTATCGTTTTCCAATACCTCTATGCCCGTTTATTTGTCAGGCGGGGCGTTCATGCTCTGCACAATGAACTTGACGCGCCGGTTCTTCTGCCGGTTTTCTTCCGTATCATTTGGGGCGACGGGATCCTGATCCGCCCTCCCCGTCGTATAAAACTTGTCATCCGTCAGATCGCTGTGCTCCGTCATATACCGCTTTACTTCATTCGCGCGTTCGGAAGAGAGCGACCAGTTGTCCTTGAACTGCGTTGTGTTTTTGATGGGCGTACTGTCCGTATGGCCCTGTACCGTAATCGCCCTGACGCTGTTTTGCGAATTTGCGATCATAGTTGCGACATTATTCAGAATATTCTCGGCATTCTCATCCCTGATATCGGCCTTTAATTCGTCGAACAAAATTCCGTCCAGAACCGTAATATAGATATATTCCCCTTCCTTTTCCAACGCAATCGTGTTTTGCAGGCCGTTATCATTTACATACTGCTGGAGCTGCTCATACAGGTCATTAAATACCGCCGCAAGCTCCTGGTCGTATTCGTTCTCTTCAGGATTGTCATTACTGGCCTTATCTTCTTCCGTCTTATCCCGCGGCGTAACCTTTGGAATATAGTCGCTGGGCGCAAACCCCGATGTGGGGTTTAAGGGATCAATCGGCTCCACGATCGACGCAGCCGGTTCCCCGGTAAACGATTCCACAATACGAATCCATTTCGATTCACTCATCTGGGAAGATGCAAACAGCATAACGAAAAACGTCAAAAGCAGCGTCACAAAGTCACCATAGGTGTCCATCCAGTTTGCGCCGTCTGACTCGCGCTTTTTCTTCTGCCTTTTATCGCTCATTTGCCGTCATCTCCCGCTTCTTCCTCTTCTGTGGCGGTTTCCGGCTTCTTTTT
>NZ_LAYJ01000093.1 GCF_000981035.1 Christensenella hongkongensis | reverse complement strand
ATCGTGCCCTTCGGCAAGAAGCGTGTAACGGTTCAGCTTGTTGTTCACCCACTCTCCAAGCTTGGTGCTCGTCACATACCTCACGTTATCCGGATCGAACAACAGCACCGCTCCAAGCCCGTCCTTTTTCATCTGCTCCCGCGTTTTCTTCAGGCGGTCCTTCCTCAGCTTGTCGTAATCGATCCTCTGCTCATGGTCTACCGCCATTGTCCCTAATGTCATTTCTTTTTCCTCCCTTTGTTTGTTAAATCGTTTTAATTTTTAAAAATGTTTGTTCTCATTTGGTTTTTCTTGTTACGCGATAAATAGTACTTTTTCGTTCACAAAAAAAGTACATAAAAAAAGCGCCTTATAGGCGCAATAATTAACATTTATAATCGAACGAAAAAGTACACTTTCTATGAAAAATAAAATTGTGTAATTAAGATGCGGAAATATTAAATCGTTTTACTTTATGCCTAAATAATAAACCGATTTGCCGCTTTTGTCAATATCTTTTTTATGATTTTTCATTTTTATTTTTTTCACTGTGCAAACGGCTTTGAATATGTAAAAAGGAGGCGTTTTCACGCCTCCTTTTTTAGAGGAAATAGAGCTGCAAGATTATATGCTTCTATTTCTGCCTCACTCATTTACAGCGTATTAACTTATGGCGTCGCATGGCTGCGCCGCTATAGAGGTTCGCTGCATAGCAGTTTCTTACAAATACTTGCTGCGCAACCATTTGGCAAACTGCAATAATCATGAAAACCTGTTACAGCTCCATGATGTCAAACCCGATGTATGTTTTATATGCCTCGAGCATTGCGTCCTTATTCTGTCCGGACGAAACGCTGACGTGGTGGCGGAAACCGTTCTTTGCGATGTCGTACAGCTTCTTCTGCATATTTTCGATATATGCAACGCCGCCCGTGCCAAAGTAACCGTCTTCGATCGGATCTCCTGTGAAAATACCGTTATCCACATAAGCAACGATCTTTCCGTTGTCGGATTTTGCGCTGGAATACGTCATGGGCATTGCCTTGATATAGCCCTGGTTTACGCCCCAGCTCACGTCGTCGCCCATTGTCTTTTTGAACATCTTGTGCTCTACGATCTCTCCCTTACCCGTCATAAGCGTATTGCAGATCGGCCCGCAGTGGAACAAAATGCACTTGTTGGGATCATCGCCATAGTTGTTGTTAAAGTCAAGGCACATTGCCGGATCCTGCGAAGCGCTTGAGAGCGCTTTCATGGAAATTGCGTTTGCAATATCGAGCTCACATGCCGTTACAATACCCCTGTCGTTAAGCTCGCTGATCAGGTTGCATACTGAAATCTGCATCTCGCGCTGGAATTCATCCCAGCAGCGGATCGTCATGCAATCCGTCTCAAGCTCTGCGGCGATTTGATCTGCAGCAAGACTTGCACGAACCATTTTATCCATCGATTCTGCAGGAACTTTGGTGCAGTTCGCATAATTTTTGTAAAACTCCAGCTTGTCCGCAAATTCTTTGGAGGACGAATCCATGGATTTCATCCTCAGGAAGAAATCTGAAAGATCGATTGTCTCAACTGTAATGCCATATTTCTGAGCCGTGAGCTCGTCAAAACGCATTGTCTTAAATGCAGATACGCGCGCGCCGATCGATGCGATCGTCAGATTTTTCAAGCCTTTTACGATGCGGCATACCGCTGCAAACTTTTTCAGTTCCCGCTGGAATTCGTCGCCGTCAAGCGCTACAACATGGGATTGCGTCAGCGAGAACGGGATGCCGTACTGATAAAAAAGATCAGTGATCGCAAGCTTTCCGCAAAAAGCGTCGCGCCTGCCTGCAAAGTCCATTTTACCAATCTCGTCCGGGCATGCCTGAATCAGGATTGGCACGCCGCAGTCCTTCAGTGCCGCGATAGCCGAAGCCTCGTCGCTGAAGTTTGCAAGGCATGCGATCACGCCGTCAAATTTCCCTTTATTTTCTTCCAGAAACTTTGCGTATATTTTGCCTTCCGCAACCGTCTCTGCAGCGCCGTGGCTCGTCAGGCTCACGTCCATACTGATAAAGTCGCAGCCCGCGTCTTTTACCGCTTTTTCAAGCTGCGGGCGTGCTTCGTCTATTACATCGTCAGGCATAAACGCCCTGTTTCCATAAAATAATGCAAATGTTGTCATAAGTGGATTACCTCCCATCCATTAATCAAGACCATACCAATTCTTATTTGCTGTAAACAACCGGCATTTCCCTGCGCACTTCCTGCATCACCCTGTAGTTTTCGGGCTTCGCATCGGAATGCACGCTGTTGGAAGATGCAATGATGTATCTTCCATCCTTGCCAATCGTTTCAATCACCCTTTTTGTTTCTGCAGCGATTTCTTCCTCGCTGAATTCGCACAAAGGCTTGTAGCAGTTGATTCCGCCCATCACGACAAGATCCTTGTATTTTTCTTTCACTGCCATGATATCCATATTTGCAGACGGATCGAGCGGATGCAGCACATCGATGCCTGTAGCCACCATGTCATCCAAAATTTCATTGATATCCCCGCAGCAATGCTTAAAGCAGAATACGCCCATATCCTTGATTGCCGATACCACCTGCTGAAAGCCCGGCAGGAAGAACTCGCGGAACATATTCGGAGACACGAGCAGCTGGTTCCCGCCGCCGTAATCGTCGCCGAGCAGGATATAGTCAGCGCCAAGCGACACCGCTTTCTTTGCAAGCGCAATATTATGATCCACCGATATTTCCACAATCTTGTGGACAGCATCCGGATTCTCAAACATTGTAACGAACAGGTTTTCCATGCCCATCAGGTAGTAGGGATAATTGAATGCGTCATGGATGTGCATCCCCACCAGCCTTTTTCCCTTGAAGCGCCCTATCAGCGCGCGCAGGTACTCGAACCTGTACTCATCATTCGGATCGGGCGCAACGTATTTGTATACGTCCTCCGCATTTTTGATTGGCTCGTCCACAATCGCAGAAACAACTTCCCTGCCCTGCTGGCGAACCGTTCCCCATTCATTGCGAAACGTCCCCTTTTCCGCGTCGATTACCTCATTGCGGTAAAGCGTGGAAGGTGTATTTGTGATGACCGCATCAAGATCGAGCGCATCGCACAGGTCCATATAGTCCCCCGTATCTGTAAGCGCATCAATAATCTTTTGATCGATCATGATTTCCATTGATGGAGTGTGGTCTACCTTCTCCTTATGGAGCGTAGCAAGCATCCTCTCATATCCGTTCATGATTACGCCTTTCTGACTTTTATCAGCCTTCGTAAAGAAGCGAACGTGTGTCTTTAATGCAAAGCATATCAGTGATTACTTCACATACTTTATCATAAACTGCCTTCTGCGCGGCTTCTACATTCTTTTCATCGCCCAAGAGTGCGCTTTCATACGCCTGCCTGATTTCCGTGCCGACATTTATTTTAGCGATGCCCGCCTTAATCCCTTCACGGATACATTCCTTGTTGATGCCGCTGCCGCCGTGCAATACCAGCGGAATATTCGTTGCCGCCGAAAGTGCTTTGATATGGTCGATATCAAGCCTTGCTTCCGGTTTTTTCTGATTGCGCAGGTTTTCCGCAACCGCACCGTGGATGCTGCCTACCGCGACAGAAAGCCAATCGCAATCGCTTTCCTTTACAAATTTTTTGGCTTCCTCAAGGTCTGTAAAGCCCTTTTTCGTTGCAAAAATTTCCTCATAGGGAATCCGCGGGCCGCTTTCGTGCCCCATAACCGCGCCAAGCTCGGATTCGCAGGGAATTCCAGCCGCGTGCGCGGCAGAAGCGACCTGCTTTGTCGCCTTGATGTTGCCTTCGAGATCAAGACGCGAAGCATCGATCATAACCGACTGGAAACCAGCCTTGATCGCACGCTCAATGATGGGCATATAGTCTACCTCTTTCATGTCCTCATCGATTACCGGTACATGGTCAAGATGGAGAAGCGTATGCTTCGGATCCATATATTTTTTGTATTCCTCCGCAACAGCCTCGAGGCTCTGCGAACCGAATTTTTCCCATTCCACTCTCGCCACCTGGATCATCGCGATCGAATTCATATCAACGACGGCCTGAATCACAGGTTTTACCATCGGCAGGTATGGGATATTATAGGCAGGAATCACCGTTCCGTGCTCTTTTGCTCTTTTTACTGCATCCTTTGCTTCCAACATTATTTATATATCTCCTTTATCGCTTCATAAATTCGTTTATACTGCGCATAGTTTTTACGATAGGTCGGAACATTCTCCTGCTGCGGGAGGAAGGTCGATTTATATTCGATCAGGTCTCCCTGTGCCTGTGCAATGCTGTCGTATACACCGATATTCGTGTAGCACAGGATCGCGCTTGCAAGCGTTCCCGCTTCGCTGTTCTTTGGCAGGCACACCTCCTGCTCAAAAATATCCGCACGAATCTGCATCCACATCGGCGATTTGGAACCGCCGCCCACCGTAATAATCCGTTTCAGATGGATACCGATATCCTCAAGGCAGTCGATATTGAGCTTCATTTCGTAGGTTTCCCCTTCCATGAACGCACGGAACAGGTCTCCACGCGAGGTATTGAGCCTCATCCCAACCATTGCAGCCGGCGTCACGCTGTCTGAATATGGCGTTCCGCTTCCCGCAAAGTAAGGTATCGTAATAATACTGGTCGGTTTTTGCGGCGCCTCCTGATTCAGGAGCTCATATGCGTCGGATTTTTCCGCAATATCCTTTGCCAGGGTATCCCGGAACCATTTTACCGTACATCCGCCCGACATATTAAAAGCATACGTTACATACTGGTCCTGCTGGTCAAGATATGGTACGATTGGGAACTTATAGTTCAGCATCTTTTCCATATTCATACTGCCGCCGTCCATAACAGCCGTCAGGCAGTCCACAGTGCCCATTCCGTTGGCGATATCGCCTTCATCGCGCGCGCCGCTTCCAACTGCGGCCAGAATCTGGTCGTGACCGCCGACAATCAGCTTTACGCCCGTTGTCATTCCCAGCTCATTTGCAACCCTGCTGCTCATGGTTCCCACAACGCTGCCGCCCGGCGCCGGCTTTGGTAGCATGGATATCTTAAGCCCGGCAAAATCCACCGCTTCTTTCCACCATGTCTTTTCTTTAAAATCAAACATTCCGCTGCGTGCGGCAAGCGAATAATCACAAATGTGATCTGCGCCCAGCATGTAGGTAATAAAGTCCGTAATAAATGAAATACGCTTCACCTTTGCCATCATTTCCGGTCTGTTTTTATGAAGCCATCTCAATTTATAAATTGCAAACATTGGATCAACGTAATTTCCGGATTTGCTGAAAATTTCTTTTTCGGAGAATAATTTTGTGAATTCCTCTCCTTCTTCCGTTCCCCGGTGATCCATGTAGATCATCGTGTTTGCTAAAATCTGATCGTTTTCATCAAAGCAGACAAAGGACTCGCCAAAGGATGTAACACAAATCGCACGAATTTCCTTTTTGTCACAGTCCTGTGTCGACTCAGCCAGCACTTCAAAAGCCTTATCAATTAAAACCCGCGGATCGAGTTCAAACATTCCGTCCCCGGGGCAAATCAAATCATATTCCCTGTATGCGTGGTGAAGCACATTTGCCTTCTCGTCAAAAACCGTGCTCTTTACACCGGATGTTCCCACGTCAAGCCCAATTACGTACATAAAAGTATTTCTCCATCTATTTATTATGGGAATACCACACAAGCCTAAGCAAGTGCGATATTCCCAAAAGAATTCTTCTTATTTTTTCGGCATATTCGGGTATTCGCTGAACAGCGGATACAGAATCGGCTCGTCTTCCTCGATTGTCGGGAAACGGCCTGTCTTTTCATAGAAGCGGTTATCTACATTGTCATCGTTTGTGCGCGATACCTCGCCAATCAGGCACTTGCCGCCTTCAGCCCAGAACGTGTGATACTGTCCTGTCGGAAGGGAAATGCTTTCGCCTCTGCCAATTTCAATCCTGGAACCGGCTTCCACTTCATAAGCCCTGCCGTCCTTGAAGATCGTTACAGGCGTATCCAGCTTTTCGCCGGCTTCATTTGAATTATAGCATCTGAGAACCAGCAGCCCGCCGCCCCTGTTGATGATATCTTCCTGCTTTTTCCAGTGGAAGTGGTAAGGCGTAACCTGTCCCTCTTCACTGATCAAAAGCTTTTCCGCATATGTTTTGTTGTACTTCGGATTATCAAAACTGCCATTCCTGAGCGTAATCATCAAAAGGCCGTCCTTCTTGAAATCGCCTTTTCCAAAATCTGTAATATCCCATCCGAGCATACAATCCTTGATTTCGTCATATTCGCTGTTTTTTGTTTTCCATTCGTCGTAAGTCCATGTTACAAAGGGAGGCAATGCAAAATTCTGTTCCTTGATGAATTCAACGGCATCCCTCATGATCTGGTTGATCTCTGATCTTTTCATAATATTACTCCTTAAACCCTTAGCGTTATAGCCTTTACTTATACAGGCGGCGGAATCGAAAACCCCGCCGCCTGCCACAATGAATTCTGATACCAGCCTGCGTAAAAAATGATTACGCGTTAACTTCTTTGGCCCTGCGGGATTTGATGAAGCTGTCGAACGCTACCGCTGCAATCAGCACCATACCTCTTACGAACTTCTGTACGAATTCGTTGATTCCCAGCATTGTCATACCATTCTGCAGGATTCCCATGATCAGTACACCGATGATTACCATGTACAGCTTCCCCTGGCCTCCTGTCATGCTAACGCCGCCCAGTACTACGCCTGTGATAACGTCCATTTCATAGCCTTCTCCTGCATTCGGCTGCCCTGAGTTCGTCCTCGCAAGGATTACAAGCCCTGCAAGCGCACTCATGAATCCACCTACCGCATATACCAGGAATTTGATCTTCGATACGTTTACTCCCGACAGCCTCGACGCTTCTTCGTTTCCGCCTACGCCGTAGATGTGCCGCCCTGCCCTTGTCTTCGACAGGAATATAATTCCAAAGATGAATACTGCCGCCATGATCAGCACCGGGATCGGGATCGGCCCAAGGTATCCCTGTCCAAGCTGCGTGTACGACGAGTCAAACCCGAATACCGGAAGTCCTCCTGTGATGATGTACGCAAGTCCCCTGATCGATACCATCATACCCAGCGTTGCGATGAACGGCGGTACCGCCAGCTTCGAAATGAAGAACCCGTTCGCAAGCCCAAGTCCTATGCCAAACAGGCACATGATGATCGCTGCAAGCACCGGGTTCATCGACTGCTCTGTCATCAGCAGCGCCGCCCCTACTCCTGCGAAGCCTGCTACCGATCCTACCGAAAGGTCGATTCCTCCTGTCAGCATGATGAACGTCATACCTACTGCTATGATTCCTACGATCGATACCTGCCTTAAGATGTTAAAAATGTTATCCGGCGTCAGGAACCTGTTCGACAGGATCGCAAACACCACGATCAGCGCGATCAGTACGAATAC
>NZ_LAYJ01000047.1 GCF_000981035.1 Christensenella hongkongensis | reverse complement strand
CGGAACGGGCCTGTGTATTTCCAGAATAATTTTGTCCATTTACCGTTCCTCCATTCCTTCCACTTCCACCGGGCACCCGTCCCCGCGAAAATCGATGTTGTATAGTATTTCATTGGTAATTTCACATCGATGGCGGTCTATTCCCCTTTGCGGCCTGCACCACGGACACCACCTGCAATATACCTGGTCTTCCGGAAACGGCACTTTCAACACCAGTTTCCCCTCGGTATAATACCGGACTCCTTTTTCAAACATTACGCACCAATCCCTTCGTAATACTCTATATTGCGTTTACAATCCGCGATCTCATTCTCGAGAAAATCGATCAGCTCTGCCCTCCTGCTATTCCAGGAAGATTCATTTTGTTCGGTTTCAAGCTGCTCCTGTAGCTCCAAAAGCCGTTCCCTTTCCCGTTCCAGCCTTGGATTGTACCGCTCCGGGTACTCTTCCCCGGCACCCATGTAGTTCTGTATATATGGCGCATCTGGTACTAACACCTGAACGTCACCCGCTTCCACATTTCGACTCCATTTGGTTTTTGTCTGTAAATGTCTGCACCGATTAGCTTTTTATCCTCGTAGGTTGGAAACGCTACCTTGTCGTCAAATACAATCCGCGTTGCTCCATTCTGGAATTGCTGTTTTATTTCATTGATCCTCATTGCGCTCAATCCTTTCCCGTGGTATAATATCCACGAAAATATTGTGTGATCTTTATTTTCCTGCCGTGGGAGTGCCTGCTCCTGCGGCTTTTCTATATTTTCTTGCCCTTCGCTTCCTCCACGTCCATAATATTCGGAGCCGCAGGCTATATAGTCCATATGTCAAAATCGTTATGACCATTGCCAATATTAGCGTTTCCGATAGCAGTTTCATGTTTGCATCTCCAATCCAAGTTTTTTTATTTTCATGTAACTCTTCTCGATTGTCTCAATATCTATCCCCGCGTATTCATAGGCAGTTTTTGTGTCTACATTTTGAGGGTTCCACACCTTTATCCCAGCTTCATTCATCAGCTTACGAATCTCTTTTTTTATGACCGCTACTGTCGAATTTGCAGCAACGTCAAATAGCTCTTTAAGCTGCGGGTTGCCTATCTCGTTTGGATAGGTGTAGTAAATTCGAAGTGCCGTTTCTGCGTTAAATGGTCTCTTTTTGTTCATTCCTCTCACTCACTTTTCATAATATCCAGTATCTGTTGGATTGCTGCTATCGCTTCGTGCGCTTCTTTGGGGAATTCGCGCTTTAGATCATCATTATCCATATGCCCGTCTATTGCGTCTTTCTCCAACCTCTTGAAATACGGAATCAGGTCCTCGACCTCATATTTCATTCTGATTACTGAAGCTGCTAAGTGTCCTGCGACTGGAATATCCGTGTACCGCTCCCTGTAACTCTCAAAATTACTCAACATCCATCGGTGCCATAGTCCTGGTGCGTCAAGAATTCTTTCAATATTGCCTACGTCGTCAGGTGTGGGCTGTGTTTCCCCGATTTCCCACCGCCTCACAGTGTCTTCCGATACGCCAAGCTCATTTGCCAGCCGCCACCGTTGGATTTTCCGCGCCTCTCGCGCACTTCTTAGGTCATTATGTGTAAATTCTGCCATGTTGGATTCTCCTGATTCATGTAAAATAGATTTGTACCTTGAAAAATGAATCACGCCGAAATAATCTTAGAAATCGCTTTACGCACTTTGTCTTTTTCCTTGTCCGGCATTTCGCGGCGAAGCTTCCGGCTGAAAGATTCTTCTGCAATCCCGAGCGCCTCCGCAACTTCCCAATTATAGATACGTGCTTTTCTGATTTCTGCGCGAATGTCTTGATTAGCAAGTGCCATTGTTTTTTCCCCTCCTATACTGTATAATTTGATGTTAGGTTAGAGTTTGTTGTTAACCTTTTGTTAAGCTTATTATAATTCGTATTTACGTATATGTCAATACTTATTTACGAACTTTTTAAAAGAGGTATTTTATGGAAGTTAAAGATATTATACAGTGGAATTCCAGCGATATAATCGCTGTGGTTGCGGTAGTTGCAGGATTGATAGGTGCAATTATCCCAACCGTTTTCAACTTTATCTTGAAGAAAAATGAGTTAACTCACGCTGATCAGGTTGAAAAATTGCAGACAAAACTACCTGTATTTTCTAAGTTCATTACACTTTCAACAGAAATGGAAAGCCGCATCTATTTTAATTATGAGCAAATCATGCAATATCTTGAAATTTTTTACTCTGTAAAAATGTTAATAGCCTCAGAGTATTCTCTTATTATCAACGAATATGAAAAGTTGTTGTTAAAGTATAGAGATATTTTATTTGCTGAGTTCGCGACCGACACGGCAGAACATTTTTATTCTATAAAAGGGAACGCAATAACGAAAGAAAGCGTGCAGGATGGGCTTTCTACAGAAAAACAAAAATTGTTCAATTCAATGCAAGCAACATGGCCAAAGGTTGCAGATATATTGAAATCTGATCTTCACCTTTAACGGCGGCTATCTCTTCCGTATTGTGGCAATTAGGATATTGGTTATAACGCCAAGCACAGTACTTCCTATAATTGATATAACTGCTATCAATGTATTTGAATCCATAACGCTACCTCCTACGTCATTGATAAGCATATTATATTTCGTATTTACGAATTTGTAAAGGAGTATATATTTATGGAACCATTTGTAAACAGAATATTTGATCTTCTCAAAAAAAGTGGAAAATCAGCAAAAGAGCTTGCCATTTCCATTGGTGTATCACAAGGAAATGTAACAGATTGGAAAAACGGACGGTCAAAGCCATCTGCCATTCAAATTCCAAAAATCGCAGAATTTTTTGGCGTAACGACAGATGCTATTTATTATGGCACTGATAGTTCCACCCCTATTGGCAACGGAGCAAACAATACCCTAGCCGCTGCTTCCGGTTTTGATAAATTATCTCCGCAGGATCAGGAAGAAATTAATATGATTATTAAAATGCGTCTCGAACGGCAAAAAAATCAAGACGAGTGACCTAATTTTGTGCTCCCCCATGTTATCATAGAATCACACGGAAAAGGAGTGTGGTTACAATGCTTCAGGATGAATTACGGGAGCGTTTGCGCTGCGAAGGTTTAGTTTTATGTGAAGATGAAAATACCGGGAAATGTCCGGCTTTAATTATAGGTAATGAAATCTTGATTAGTCGCAATGTCGAGTGTGAAGCTGAGAAAAATAGTAGCATCATCCACGAAATAGGCCATTATATGACATCTCCCCCAATAAACCTTTTAGCTGAAAGCAAGGAAATTCGAGCTCGTTACGAATATCGAGCCGACAGGGCTGGCATACTGGAATTTATAACGCTTGATAAACTACTTGCTGCTTATAAGGCCGGTTGCCGGAACTGTTGGGAAATATGTGATTACCTCGAGATATCAGAACGTTATTTTTTACAGGTTATAAAAATCTACTGCAGTAAGTACGGCGTAATGGTAAACCATAAAGGCTGGCTCTTTACATTCAATCCTCTCCACATAAAAAAATCACGACGAAAAAACAATCCAGACAAGGGATTTATTGAAGATTGGGAAGGGTGCTGACATGGAAGAAATTACGTACGAAGAATCTAAACTTTCGGAAATAATAATGAGTACCGCCCAAGCGGCATATAGAAGCACAACTAACAAAGATTCTTTTTCATTTATTTGCCCGTTTTGCAGCGGAAAAGTAAACGCTGTAAAATGCGATCTTATCAGCAACTATATAAGGATAAAGTGTTCAAAGTGTGATGTAGACTTTAGTTTTGATCCTACTCAAAAGTTAGAGTACTATTATGATTAATTAAACCATCACGTTATGATATAGCTTTTAGTACATTTTGGGATCACAGATCGCCACAGGAGAAAGTAATGCCAATTTACAAAATGGACGGGAAACGCGACGGAAAAAATAAATACCGTGTGCGGATCAATTACATAGATGCCACCGGAAAGGCCCGGCAGGTAGATCGGGTTACTTACGGCTCTGATGAAGCGAAGATTCTTGAATTGAAGCTTTTGCAGGAGATACGCCATGAAGCGCCTGCAAAGCGCATTACCCTGCGTGAGCTTTTTGACGAGTATTGTGAGGTGCGAAAGAACGAGATCAGAGAGTCCACGCTCGATAAATTCAAGCGCATTATGGAATACCATATTATGCCAGAGCTTGAAAATATAAAGCTGGATAAGCTAGCCCCGCAGTTATTAGCCCAATGGAAGCTTAATATGGAAAACAAAGGATTGTCGCTGTATACCAAACAGGCGGCGTTTTCTGTATTTCGCAACTTACTCAACTATGCAGTCAAAATGGACTATATTTCGAAAAATCCATTGGTAAGAGTAGGTAATTTTAGGAACTCCGGCGAAATCAAAAAAGAAATGGACTTCTACACCGCAGACGAATTCAAGAAGTTTATTTCAGTAGCCCGCCAAAATGCGCAGGAAGCCGAGAAACGCGGTTTTCGCTCTGAATGGGATTACTATGTATTTTTTGCCATAGCCTTTTATACAGGGCTCAGGAAGGGCGAAATACACGGGTTGCAGTGGAATGATATCAGCAAGGATTATTTATCGGTCAAGCGAAGCGTTACCCAAAAGCTCAAAGGAGAAGACCGGGAAACTCCGCCTAAAAATACCGCGTCTGTTCGTACCCTTCAGGTTCCGATTCCATTGAAGGAAATATTGTCTGAGCATAAAAAACGCTGGAAACATTACGAGGGCTTTTCTTCATCTTTTAAGGTGTGCGGTGGAATAAAGTGCTTGCGCGATACTTCAATCGAAAACCATAATAAAAAGTTCGCGCTTCTTGCCGGAGTGAAAAAGATAAGAATTCACGACTTCCGGCACTCCCATGTTTCGCTACTCGCAAATAACGGTATCAACATTCAGGAAATTGCCCGTCGGCTGGGACACTCGAAAATAGAAATGACCTGGAATACCTATTCGCACTTGTACCCAAAAGAAGAGGAAAAAGCAGTTGAAATTCTTAACAAAATTATATAGTTCTGTACACGATCTGTACACGATTTTTTCCAACTTTGATATTTTGAACCCCTCCATGCAAAAACGAGAATCGTCAAAAATCGCTTTGTTATGCGATTATTCAAATTGCTCTATCTGTCTAAAATCAACAAAGAATGCCCTTTTCAACTCTCCTATGCTCCACCACACATGAAATGCGAAAATCCACCTAGCCGAAGGCGACAGTGGATTTTTTGTTAAATTTGAATAATATATTTTTCTAACTTCCTATACTTATCCCTCACTCATACTTAAAAGATTGTCGGTTATATCAATATGTTCTTTTTCACCACGAGCTAAAAGATATTTATTTCCATGTTGTCGAATTACAATATGCCAATACATTCTACCATTATTATCCGTTATCCACATTTTACTTAGATATTTAAGAAATACGTTATATTCAAACATAAATATTAAATCTTCACTACCGCAGCCAAAACAAACATACGCTTTTTTATATTTGCTTAATGATTCTTTTTGCGAGGGATGAAAAGCAAACCAATAACTCCCATTTTTTTCTGTCCCGTGATTTTTTGAGACTGCACAGGTTAGACCAGTACTTTGTTCTGCATTATCATACAATGTCCGCATTCTTTTTTTAAATGGTATTCCCATTTTTTTCTGTATTACAGAAACACACGAATCATGGAATGCCACTGGTTTGGGTTTAGCCTTTTTATTTAGTTCATAAGATTGTTGAGATATACCCGGCGCTGCTTCCTCAATAATCTGCGAATCTCGACCTGCTATAAAGATCGTATCAATAAGATAATCCAACCGCGTAAATTCCATAGGTTTGAGAACTTGACATATGTGTTCAAATGTAGCTTCGTCATCTAATAGTTCTTCTTTCAAATGCAATAGTTTTAGTAAAGCATCAGTACTAATTAATCGTATATCCCAAGCGTGTTTTGAGCCTCGAATTTGCGCCTCAAGTCCTCCGGTGTCCTTTCTGCCAACCACCATCAATATAGAGGACCTATCACTTTGGATCTTATTGGAGTTTACTAATTTTTGTCGATATTCAGCAATGGTATCAATATTGATTGAATAGGTATCCGTAGTTTTAACTTCAATAACTATATCGTGATCTTTTGATAGCCATAAACCATCAAATCCAATTCGATCTTTCTTCCCTCTATACAATCCATATTCTACACTAAATCCTAATCTTTTACCAAGTTCATTGACTAGGTCTTGTAAAGCATATCCTGAAGCATCAAATGGTTGTGACAAACATTCTTCAATATAGTTTTCAATTTGTTCTGTTGGTAATAAATCGAAAAACTCTCTCATTTCATAACAAGTTTGGCTGCTATCTCTTAATTTGCCTTCCCCGGAAAAGGATAAAATTTGCGCTAGGCTTTTCCTCTCGATAGTTTCCTTATCTCTCTTCCATATATCAGCAATAGTTTCTGCCATAATAGGTATCTCCTAAATTAATATATAAAGTGAAGTTTTTTTAATTATATCATATAAAGATACAAAATATGTATAAAATAGTAAGTTCGTTTAACTTAACTTCATCATTCAGGGAGTACTAATTGTGATATTACAAATTGTCACTATTATATTTAATTCTTTTCCATTTACTTTCTATTGTTTTTTCCACTCCCCAAATTCCTTCTTGTCGGTTCCTCGATCTCAAAACAGTTCTGAATTTTGGAAGAAAAAGCAGCGCACTAATGTGTGAATCATATAGACTGGAATCTCCCATGTCTCATTATCTTTTTTTGGTCATTCAATTCCTTTATTTGTTAAATAAAAAAGAGCCTCATATGAGACTCTTATGCTTATGAAAATTTTATTTTGCTTCCTGAAGCTGCGCAACGGCATCAAGCGCCTTTTTCAGGTTGGCCTTGATTACTTCTACTTCACGCTCCAAAACCAATATACGATTAACACCGACCTGATCCAGTTTGCTTTCAATGAGATCAAGTCTCATATTCTGCTCCTGAAACCGTAAATCCATTTCATCGTACAGCGTGTCAAAACGCTTATCTATTTGCTCAAAACGCTTATCTACTTGTTCAAACCTATTGTCCATCTTCTGATTAAGACCGACAATAGCTTCCATAATATCGTTTAAGGTTGCTTCGTTTGCCATCCGTAATTATCTCCCGTCAGATTTTACATGCTATTATTATAACACATTATTGGATGATGCAATATACAAATTATCGGAACATTTTTTCTGCGCGATTAGTCATAATTATTGGCGGTAATAAAACGCTTGATTTACTGGCGGTAATAAATTATAATTGAATTGTTGGCAAAGAGAGGAGGTGAATATGCCCAACAAAAAACGAGGGCGTCCTTTTTCAGAAAACCCCAGAAATTTTCGTGTAGATATTCGTTTGACAAAAGATGAATTGAAAATTCTTGATGATTACTGCAAACGAAAAGGCGTGAAACGTCCGCAGGGTTTGCGTGACGGTATCAAAGCTCTCAATGAAAAATAAAAGGAAGCGGTGCGCATGTTGGCAAACGTACTACACCACTTCCCCAGCCGGCACATGCCAAAAGGCATATACAGCGTAAATATTATAACATGCGCTGGCAAACCTTTCAAGCAATGCCGGAACGGCAATCACTGTGAAAGAGGTATAACCATGTTAAATAAAGAGGTGTTGGAGTGTTTGGAGCAGAACATAGAAGGAGCCCAGAAGATTGCATATTATATGAACGATGGCGAGGGATTGTCGGTTCAGGAGCTCATGCTGGACATTAAGGTCGACCACTTTCAGGGCTATGAATTTCTTCTCGCCATTATGCTGCTTGTGACAGACGATTCTGCCATCGAACGCACAAGAAACAGACTATTTATACGCTGGTTCCGAAAGGAATTGGAGGCCAAGGGCGCGGCGCAAACCGTAGAGAGGATTGCTAACATTTTAAGTGAAGAAAACCTGTATTTTGAAACAAAAAGGAAGCGGCTGATTGAATTGGATAAGCAAAATAAGTTATAAGAAACAGAATCGCCACAGGCGGTCTTTTAGAATTTATCCCGCCAGAAAAACGGAAAAGTACAAGTCCCTATTTGCAATGTGTAAAGGATTTTCGTTCCTTCCGGGTTGCGGGGCAAACGGGCAGGCTTCATATTTGCAGGTATGGTATAATATGTTTGGAGGTATGATACATGGATAAAAAATATCAGACTGCGCCTTGTGGGTTGGATTGCTTTAACTGCAGCTGGTTTGAAGAAAACGTAACGGACGAATTCAAACGCAGCGAGGCCACCCGGCTTGGAATACCGCCCGACGAGGTTGGGTGCAGGGGCTGCAGGGGCGAGCAGGGAAAATGCTATTGGGCGCAGGGTGATTGTGCAACGTGGGCGTGCGTGGAAAAAAAGGGCGTTACTTATTGTTTCGAGTGCGGCGAATTCCCATGCGGCTTATTGGCCCCTTCCGCAAAAGGGGTAAGCTATCCCCACAATATGAAAGTATATAACCTTTGCAGAATGAAACTCAACGGTATGGATGCGTGGATTGAAGAATCCGCCGGTATTCGCAAACGCTACTACGAGGGTGATTTTGTAGTGGGGCAAGGCCCTGTCCCTACGGATAAATAATCAGGCCAAATCCATTCGGCATGAAAATGAGAATTTGCCTTGCTGCCAGAATAAACTTAATTTGTCAGGAATAACAAAAGCGCGGTTCCGCCATAACGGTAATCGCGCTCTTTTATTGAAGCCTCTTTTTTATGCCGCATCCCTTGCAAACTGGCTGTTGTAAATGTCCGCATAGGTTCCGCCCTGCGCCAGTAATTCCTTGTGTGTCCCTGTCTCCACGATGTCCCCGCTGTCCATTACCAGAATGCGGTCTGCATCATAGATGGTGGAAAGCCTGTGTGCGACCACAAAGCTTGTGCGGCCTTTCAGCAACCGGCGCATTGCCTGCTGGATGATGAGCTCTGTGCGGCTGTCCACATTGGACGTCGCTTCGTCGAGAACCAGTATTTCCGGATCGGATACAAACGCCCGTGCAATGGTGATAAGCTGCCGCTGCCCCTGCGAGATGTTTCCCGCGTCTTCACTGAGCACCGTTTGATAACCGTCCGGCAGCTTTCGGATAAACTCATCCGCATAGGCTGCTTTAGCCGCTGCATAAATCTGCTCGTCAGTAGCATTTTCGTTGCCATACTTAATGTTATCATAAATCGTCCCGGAAAAAAGCCACGCATCCTGTAGCACCATTCCTATATGCGACCGCAACTCGGCAGCCGCCATATTACGGACGTCTGTCCCGTCAATGCGCAGGCTTCCGTCCTGTATTTCATAAAACCGCTCAAGCAAATTGATGAGCGTCGTCTTTCCTGCGCCGGTATGCCCTACGATAGCCACCATTTGGCCTTCCTTCACATGCAGATTGAAACCGTTCATCAATGGCGTATCGCCATAGCCAAAGCACACGTTTTCAAACGCAACCTTGCTATCCTCTTTTTTATCCGGGAGCATGGTTTCTTTCTCGGCGGTCTCTTCCGCGTCCAGCACGTCGAATACGCGTTCCGCCGAGGCAATCATGGAAAGCAGGTTGTTCCATATCTGCGTAAACTGCATCAACGGATTGGAAAACTGTGATGAATACTGCAAAAACGCCTGCATATTACCGATAAGAATCGAACCGGATACTACATTCACACAGCCTATCGCGGCAATTAACACATAAGCGATGTTTTGTATGAGCAGCATACTTGGCATGGATGCGCCGCCTACAAAGCGCGCTTTCCACCCTGTCTGATACATTTTTGCATTGACCTCGTCAAAATCAGCAAGCGCCGCCTGCTCGCCGTTAAAGCTCTTAACCACAGAAAAGCCCTGGTATGTTTCTTCGATCCTGCCATTGAGCTTGCCAAGCGAACCAAAATATTCCTTGTTGTATTTGCTTGCTTTTGGCGTGATAAGCTTCATTACAAGCAGGCTGGCAGGAACCATCGCACACGCCACAAGCGTAAGCAGCGGGCTGATGGAAAGCATCATCCACAGCACGCCGACAATCAACACCACATTGGAAATCAGGCTAGTAAGGCTTTGCTGTAAATTGGTGACGATGTTATCCACATCGTTGGCCGCTACGCTCATTAGCTCGCCGTTTTGATGTTTATCAAAATATGCGACAGGTACACGGTTCATTTTCGCTTTGAGCTCCCCACGCAAAACGCGGGTTGTTTTTTGCGATACCACCGTCATGAGGCGTTGCTGCAAAAAGGAAGTAACGAATACGCCTGCATACAATAGCCCCACAAACAGCAGGATCGTTCCCAGCGCGGAAAAATCAATTCCCGTTCCCTGCTTGATTCCTTCAAAGATCACTGTGGTGGCGTTACCCAGCATCTTCGGGTTAATAACCTGCATTACCGTTCCGGCAATGGCAACCGCCACGCTGAGCACGATAAGAAAACCGGATTTTTTCATGTAGCCGAGCAACCGCCTGATCGTGCCCCATACATTTTTTGGTTTGGGAGCTGCCATTGCCCCCATTTTATTTGGATTCATTACGCCATGATTGTTCATGCCCATATTAAGCCGCCTCCTTATACGTTTGCGAATCGACGACCTGCTGGTACACCGGATTATCCGCCATCAGCTCCTCATGCGTTCCAAGCCCTGCCAGCGCGCCTCCGTCCAGTACGGCGATCTGGTCCGCGTTTTGCACGGTACATACGCGCTGTGCAACGATTACCGTTACGGCATTCTTCACTTTTTCTTTCATGGAAAGGCGTACTGCCGCGTCTGTTTTGAAGTCCAGCGCTGAAAACGAATCGTCGAAAACATACACGTCCGCGTCCTTTAGCAGCGCGCGCGCAATACACAGCCGCTGCTTCTGACCGCCTGAAAAGTTCCCGCCCGCTTTTTCCACTGTGCTGTCAAGCCCTTTATCCATTGCACGTACAAACTCTGTGGCCTGCGCCATATCAAGTGCCTTCCATATTTCCCCATCCGTCGCATCCGGTTTTCCCACCAGCATATTGGAGCGGATCGTTCCAAAAAACAGCGTAGAGGTCTGCGGCACAAAGCTGACCTTATCATGCAGCGTCTTTTGCGAAAGCTCCCTCACATCTGCACCGTTCAGGCGCACATGTCCTTTTTCTACATCGTACATGCGGGAAATGAGGCTTACAAGCGAGGATTTTCCATCGCCGGTCGAGCCGATAAGCGCAAGTGTCTGCCCGCCATGAACCGTAAAGCTGATTCCTGACAATGTTTTTTGTTCAGAACCCAAATAGCGAAAATCGACATCGTCAAAGGTGAGTGAAATATTCCGATCAGCGGTGTTGCATTCCGTATCCGGATCGTTGATGGTAATGGGCATATCCAGAACCTCATTAATCCGTTTTGCGGACGTCTGCCCCCGCGGGATGGACAGGATAACCTGCGTCAGCATGGCAAAACCCGTCAAAATTTGGGCTCCATAACTGATTGCGCCGATGATAGAACCGACCTCCATCGTTCCCTGCGAAGCTCCCTGCCCGCCGATCCACACAATAAAAAGTGTGGCAAAGCTGATCAGCATGGTAAGAATTGGGATAAAAAAGCCCATAATCGTTCCTGCTTTGATGGACGCATCCGCATATTCTTTATTTACGGCCTCATATTTTTTCATTTCATATTTTTCTTTGCTGAATGCCCGAATCACCTTCACACCTGTAAGCCCTTCTTTAAAGTACAGGTTTAATTTATCCAGAAGGCTTTGCATTTTGGCATAAAGCGGGCTGGCAAACCGGTAAATAACAAAATACGCAATCAATAAAATCGGAATAGCGGCAATAAAAACAGTTGCCATCGCAGGGGAAAGCAGCCATGTCATCACAATTCCGCCGACGAGTTGGATGGGGGCAAGCAGTAAAAATTTGAGTCCCATTTCCACCAGCGTCTGCACCTGTGTTACGTCGTTTGTGTTGCGCGTGATAAGCGACGAAGCTCCCAGCTTATCAAATTCACACCTTGAGAATTTCAGCGCTTTGCGGTAAACGTCCGAACGCAGCTCTTCGCCAAGCTTGTAGGATATCTGGGAAAAGAGCAGGGTATTAAAAAGAGCTCCCACGAGGCTTATAATTGACAGGACGACCATAAACGTACCTTTTGACCAGATTAACCCGGTATCCCCCGATGCAACGCCATTGTTAACGATTTCTGCGGTGACATACGGCAGATACAGCGAACACCCGATCTGAACAAACAAAAACAGGATCGCCCCCAACGTTTTTAAGGGGGGAAGCCGTTTGATTATTTTCCACATAAAATTACCTTCTTTCCTGAATTTTGGCCGCAAAAAAGACAACGCCGCGACTTTTCATTTACGTCCTGCGAAAATCATAGAAATAGCGTTGTCTTTTTCAGCAGCTTACAAATTTGTTCTGTTACTTATGCTCAGGCGCATCCGGTGCTTCAGGCGGCGTACCACGCCCGTCTGCACGCCCGTCAGGCGCGAAGCCGCCGAAACCGCGCCCCCGCATAAAACCTGCGCGCGGATCGAATCCATGCGGCGCATGTCCGCCGTGCATTGTCGAGAACAACCGCTCAAACATTTCGTCGCCCATGCGCTCGCGTGCGCCCTGCATCCACCATGTGCGTTCGTCATCGTTTTCTTCATCCGCAAAGCCTTCTTCCAAGGATGCGATAACACGGTCGAGATATCCTCCAAACGCGCTTTGCTCTTCGGCGCTCAGGCAGGAAAAGATATCGCCCGGCGTCCATTCCCTCTGTTGCTCCGATCTCCCTTTTTCTGTCAGCTTCACAAGCATCACACGTTTATCGGCCTCGGACGGTTCGCGTGCAACGTAACCCGCCTTTTCCAATTTTGCCAGCAGCTCGTTGAGGGACGACACGCGAATCCCCAGCAAATAGGACAAATCCTTTGTGGAAATCCCATCCTGCATTTTCAGGATCGCAAGGATCCGCCCCTGCCCGCGTGTAGGATCTGCCATTGGGCCTCCCTGTGCATAGCCTCGCATCTGATGTTTATGCAGTAGCCATTGAAGCCTGGAAATCTTCTCATATAGTTCTGTATTTATTGTATTCATTTTATAATCCTCCTGTTTTTCAATCAGATACCGCAACTATTAACGGTACCTGTTGTTTTTATTATAACGGTACCTGTCAAACTTGTCAACCTATTTTTTACAGGTACCGTAAATAATTTTTATAATCAGATAAACCAGTGCAGATAATGGCGGAGTTATGCCTGCAACCAATACAATCCCGGTTGAAAAAATTTTTTATTTTTTATAAAATTATAAAACAGGTTATTATAATATCGGAGGAAACAATATGATTGGACTGATCGACGGAGGCGGTGGAATGCGCGGTGTATACACTGCCGGTATTTATGACCGCCTGTTGGATGAGAAAGCAAAAATCGATTATGGCATCGGCATATCTGCGGGAGCTGCAAATATGATCACCTGCCTCGCGGGCCAGCATGGGCGTACGCTTACCTTTTTTGCTGAGTACACATTCCGAAGAGAATATATGAGCCTTTCAAACTGGTTAAAAAAAGGTTCCTACCTGAACCTTGATTATATCTATTCCACTCTCACCAACCGCGGCGGCGAAAACCCGCTGGATTATGAAGCGTTCGCAAAAACCTCCTGCCCTTTTTATATCGTTGCGACAGATTCGCAAACAGGCAATTCAGTCTATTTTACCCGTGACGATATTGCACAGCATAGCTATGATATCCTCAAAGCATCCTGCGCCGTGCCCCTTGCGTGCAGGCCGTATCCGGTCAATGGCAGGTTGTATTTCGACGGTGGGGTTTCCGATCCGCTCCCCTACCGCAAAGCATTTGAGGATGGCTGTGATAAAATCATCGTACTGATCACACATCCGCCGGATTATATCAAGCCCAAACAAAAGCATATGGGGCTTCTGTCGCGGACGTTGAAAAAATATCCTGAAATCGTACGCAGGCTCGCGCACCGCCATGAAACATACAACCGTGAGATTGCGGAAATCAAGGAGCTTGAGCGTCAGGGGAAGGCCCTTTTGATCGGCCCGTCAGACTGCTGTGGCGTCAGTACGTTTACCAAAGATAAGGACGCGTTTTTGCGCTTGTACGACAAAGGCTACCACGACGGCGAAAAAGCCGCTGCATTTATGAGATAAACTATAGAATCAAAAAGTCTCCCCGGCCATCAGGGGACTTTTTATTCTGCCCCTGCAACAAAGGCAAGAAGGCTGTCCCATAAAGTTTTCCCAGCCGTTTCAACGCCTTTTTTTCATTTCTGTCAAATAATGTTTCCACAGATATATTAAAACAGTACCAATGTGGTATTGTTTGCTGTTTTTTTCTTTTTTTTATGCTAAAATATAGTAGTTCTTGTTTTTCAACATATTTGTGGAGCACTCATACAAAGGAAATAAGTAAGAATGGTTTGGAATATTTCTGCGGAATGTATTTCCGCAATTATCTTATGTATCATCTGGATTTATTCCAGAAAAGGGAATCCTCTTCCCACCTTGAAAAACCAGTTTTTTCAGGTTTGTTTTTTAGTAACCTTTTTTGCGATCACTTCAAATATTGCTTCCACCGTGATGTTGTATTATTATCAGGAGATTCCGCTTGCCCTCATATGGATTGTCACGACATTTTATTTTGTAACGACGCCGCTTATGGGCGTCTTCTATTTTTTCTATGTAACTTCCATTGTATTTGAAAACGATAAGGCGCTCAATAAGGTTCTCATTATTGCTTCTGTTCCGGCGGCGGCTTACCTCGTTTTTGTGCTGATAAATCCTGCAACGAAACTCCTTTTTGACATCGATCCGTCAACTGGTTATATGCGCGGCAGCCTCATTTCCCTCACCTATATCATATTTTATATCTACTGTTTTGCCTGCCTGTTCCTTGTGCTTTTCAAGGGCCAGCTCCTGGATCGATCCATACGCCGCATTTTGATTTCATTTCCCGTAATTGCAGCAATCGTAATCGTAATCCAGCAATTTGTTCCGGAATATATTCTATCCGGTTCCGCCGCTACCTGCGCTTTGTTGATTATCTATTTGTACCTGCAAAATAAACAAATTTCGATTGACCACCTGACGGGCCTGCCCAACCGCCACGAGTTTTTAAAAATGCTGGAGCTAAAGCTTGAGCATCACAAAAATGATTCGTTTGCGATCATTGTCCTGTCGTTGAAAAACTTTAAACTGATCAACGATAAATTTGGGCAACAAAACGGCGACCGCTTCCTTCAGTCTGTCTCCACCTATCTGGCTTCAATACTCGGTGGTCACCAGCTTTACCGCTTCAGCGGGGACGAATTCGCCATTCTGCTCGGGCACTCGGACGAGACGATTATCCGTCCTGTTTTTGAGCGCCTCCAGCATAGAATGACATTGCCATGGAAAACCGCTACCTGCAGCTGCATCCTTTTTTATGCGCTTGCAGTTGTGCATTATCCAAGCAGCGCCGACAGCGTGGAAGGGCTGATCGATGGGATTGAAACCACCGTCGCGCAGGCAAAGCAAAAGCCGGAGCATTACTCCTATTGCACGCCGCAAATGCTCGAGCAGGCAAAACGAAAACTACGCATCATTGAAATTTTGCGCGAACGCCTCGCAACCAACAGCTTTGAAGTATACTATCAGCCTATTTTATCCATAGCGGACTGCAAATTTCACAGGGCTGAAGCTTTATTGCGGCTAAACGATACGCCCATTGGCCCGATTTATCCATCCGAGTTTATTCCGCTTGCGGAGGATACCGGATTGATTATCGATATCACCTACCAGGTTCTGGACAAGGTATGCAAATATATTGTAGAATTGATTGCAGACGGTATCGATATTTTATCTGTCAGCGTTAATTTCTCTTCCATGCAGTTTACACAGGAAGATATTTCCAAACGCGTTTTTGAAATTATTGAGTCAAACGGAATCCCCTGCTCCAAGGTCAAAATCGAAATTACGGAGAGCGTGTTAATTGAAAACCTCGATACCGTCAGGAACTTTATCAACGTGCTCCACGCCAGAGGGGTACGCTTTGCGCTTGACGATTTTGGTACCGGCTATTCCAATATTTCTACTGTTCTCGGGTTTCCAATTAACACGGTCAAGCTTGATAAAAGCCTTGTGTGGTCGTCTACCCACAATCCGCGTTCCGCAGTTGTGGTACGCCATATGACGGCTGCATTCAGGCAGCTTGGTATCGATATCCTTGCAGAGGGCGTTGAAACCGAAGAACAGCAGCATTTTGTTGAAGATTGCGGCTGTGATATGATCCAGGGCTTCCTGTATTCAAAACCTGTTCCACCACAGGATGCAAAGTTATATCTGGGCAAAGAGCTGTGCGATACTCCATTTACCATCGGGCATAGCGAAAAATAACCGGTTTTGCGTGCGTGCTCCCCAAATGAGCGCAGGCACGACAAAAACAGGAAAGACAGGTCTTATGGCAAAACCAAAAAAGCTCCTCATGGTTTCAATCGTCATTATTTTGATCATCGCGGTTATCGCGATCTCTTTGATGCTGTTTTATGCCAATACCGTAAGAAGCGTGCTCGATGATGAGATCACCTCAAATTTGAAGGAAATCACTTTGCAGGAATCAGAAATCATTGAAACCCAGGTAAACGGCGACCTTTACACGCTTGAATCTGTCGCAACCGTATTGCAGAGCAATGATTTCAGCGGGCTTGATACGGAATCCACTATGAAACTGCTGGATAAAATCCGCGACCAGAATGGATTTAAGCGTATGGGGCTTATCGATCCTGACGGCAATGCCGTTACAACCGACGGTCTTTCCTATGATTTTTCGGAGAGAAAATATTTTCGCAAGGCTTTGGCCGGTATTCCAAATATTTCCGATACCTTTACGGATATAGTGGACGGGAACAGTATTAATGTTTACGCCGTGCCGATCTATTCCGGACGCAATGTGGTATCCGTA
Source organism: Christensenella hongkongensis (assembly GCF_000981035.1). GTDB lineage: Bacteria > Bacillota > Clostridia > Christensenellales > Christensenellaceae > Christensenella > Christensenella hongkongensis. Next base: position 22,776 of record NZ_LAYJ01000047.1, on the reverse strand, counting down.
CTGTTTGCAACGCACGCCACAGACGTGTTCGAAAATAAAATTTCCGTCTCTACCTTTGAAGGCAACGGATATGCCTATGTTGTGGAAAAGAACGGCGACAAAATCGCAAGGTCCCACCATGAAAACAGTGTGGAATTTGAAAATTTCTTCGAGCTGGACGGAAACCTGCTTGTCAGTATAGACGGCAATTCATTTGAAACCATGCACGCCGATATGCAAAAAGGAGAAAGCGGCGTAACACAATACAAAAAAGCAGGCATATTATATTACATGAGCTACGCGCCCATCAATGTAAACGACTGGTATATCCTCTCTGTTGTACCTGCTTCCGTGGTTTCGGAAAAGAGCTCCTTCCTGATTGCCTTTACCGGCTGGATCTCAGGTATCATCGTTTTTACCGTGGTAATTTTGCTTGTATATATCGCTATTTCCCAAAGCAACGCCAAAAAAAGGCTCGAGCGCATTGCGTTTGTAGACGAGCTTACCGGAGCGTCAAGCTGGGTGAAATTCCGCAGCGATTGTAATGATATACTTAAGGATCATGCCAATGAAAAATATGCTTTTATCAACTTTGATATTAATAAATTCAAGATATTCAACCAGCTTTACGGTTACCGGAACGGCAATCTGCTGATTCGGCATATTTCCGCCGTGCTTAAAAATGACATGAGGGAGCACGAGCTTTACTGCAGGGCTGGTTCGGATGAATTTAATGTACTCATCACTTATTCTGATGAAAATGAGATTTCAGGCCGCATATCCGGCTGGAACAACCGGATCAGGAGTTTTCCTTTTATCCGGAAAAAGAATTATAACCTGCTGCTCTCTTATGGAGTTTACATCGTTCCCAAAAACGATTATTCTGTCACGCGCATGAGCGATTGGAGCAAGACTGCCAAAAACAGCGTCAAAAGTAACGCGCACAATTATTATGCTTTTTACGACGACAGCATGAACCAAAAGATGCTGCATGAAAAGCAACTCGAAAACGATATGGACGCCGCGCTCCAAAACAACGAATTTGTGGTTTATTACCAGCCTAAGTTTGATTTGGATAGCGAGAAACCTGTCGCTGCCGAAGCTCTTGTGCGCTGGATATCTCCGGATAAGGGCTTTATGAATCCAGGAGAGTTTATCCCTGTATTTGAAAAAAACGGTTTTATCGTAAAAATAGATTTTTACGTTTTCGAGCAGGTGTGCCGGATGTTGCGGGACTGGCTTGACCATGCGATGCCTGTGGTTCCGATATCCGTGAATTTTTCCCGCCTTCATATTTATAATGACGATTTTGTGAAACAACTGCTTGACATTACCGAAAAGTACGGGCTTTCCCCGGGCCTGCTGGAAATAGAGCTTACGGAGAGCGCGCTGATTGACAACGACGATCTGATCTTAACGCGTATGAATGAGCTGCGGGACGCGGGCTTTTCAATCTCCATCGATGATTTCGGCACAGGTTATTCCTCGCTTAACCTGCTGCGTACCCTGCCCGTAGACGTGATCAAGCTCGACAAGCGTTTCTTTACCCACGAGGATGATAACGACCGCGAAACCACTATTATCTCGAGCATTATCGCGATGTCTGAAAAGCTTGGAATTACGGTGGTTGCAGAAGGCGTTGAGCTGCGCGCACAGGCAGACTTTTTAAGGAATATCGGCTATCGCATTATTGTACAGGGTTTCCTGTATGCTAAGCCCATGCCGGAAGACGCGTTTGAGGAGCTGCTCCGTAAGAACATGGAGCAATAACTGCATACCGCGCCTGAAAAATGATGATACAAAAAAAGGGCTTGCGCCCTTTTTTTATTTACTATTCAAAATTCAACACCATTTCCCGGTCTACCATCTGGAAGCCCAGGCGCCGATACAGGTTAATCGCCGCAGGTTCCGAATTGAGGAACAGCTGCTTAACGCCCTTTGCCTTTACTTCTTCAAACAGCGTCTCCAAAAGCTTTGTCGCAAGCCCCTGTTTCCTGTATTCGGGCTGCGTAACCAGATTGAAAACATAGCCTGTCTTTCCGGTGACATTGCACAGCCTCGGCATTACCTCATACATGCAAATCATAGCCACAGAAACGATTTTGCGGCCGTCTACCGCAACGTACCCAACGCAGCTTTGGTCTGCAATGTGCTTTTGCAGATAATGAACGGTTTCCTCCTGGAATTCCTCAGTCATCCGTTCCCCTGATATCTGACGCAAAAGATCCATTCTCTGCTCTACTACAAAAAAGATATCATTTTGTGTCATTTTCCTTAGTTCAACGCCCATTTTGTTCTCCTCCTGCCAGTAGCCTGCCAATACGTGCGGCCCTGCCGCCAAATTCTTCCCTGCCTTGTATCACAATGTTTAATAGCTCTTTGCAAAATACATCATTTTTTTGGCCGGTTTGCCGCAATGCACACACACCTCGCCAAGCTCTTTTTGCTCAAACGGCGCGCAGCGTGTGGTTACGCCGGTCTTTTCCTTGATTTGCTCCTCACACTCGGTATCTCCGCACCACATTGCGCGGACAAAGCCGTGTCCTTTCTCGATCCCCTGCATAAACTCTTCCCAGTTTGTCGCGTCAAACGTTCGCGCCTCACGGTATTCGAAAGCCATTTGAAGCATATTATCGTGGATTTTATCCAAAAGCTCCTGAACGCTTGCCGCGATTCCGTCAAGCGAATACGATTCCTTTTCGCACAAGTCCCTGCGCGCAAGCATACACGCATTGTTTTCAATGTCGCGCGGGCCGATCTCAAGGCGAACCGGAACGCCCTTAAGCTCCCATTCGTTGAATTTCCATCCTGGGCTCTGGTCCCTGTCGTCCAGCTCTACACGGATTCCCGCAGCTTTCAATGTCTGGAACAGCTCTTCGGCCTTTTCAAGCACGCCCGGCTTATGCGCGGCTATCGGCACGATCACACACTGGACCGGCGCTACACGTGGAGGCAGCTTTAATCCCCGCTCGTCGCCGTGCACCATAATAATGCCGCCGATCATACGCGTAGATACGCCCCACGAGGTCTGCCACGCATATTTCAGCTGCCCATCCTTATCCAGAAACTGGATGTCAAAGCCTTTCGCAAAATTCTGCCCCAGATTGTGCGAGGTTCCCATTTGCAGCGCTTTGCCGTCCAGCATCATTGCTTCTACTGTGTAGGTGTGATCCGCACCCGCAAATTTTTCCTTTTCACTCTTCTGCCCGGAAATCACGGGAATCGCCAGTACATCGCGCATAAAATCACGGTATACGCCCAGCATACGGACGGTTTCCTCTTCCGCTTCCTCCTGCGTTGCATGAACGGTGTGCCCTTCCTGCCACAGGAATTCCGAGGTGCGCAGGAACGGGCGGGTGCTCTTTTCCCACCTGAGCACATTGCACCACTGGTTCAGCAATACGGGCAAGTCACGATAGCTTTGCACCCATTTGGAATACATGGAACAAATGATCGTTTCTGAGGTCGGGCGAATGCACAGCGGCTCTGCGAGTTCCTCCGTGCCTCCTTTTGTAACCCAGGCAACCTCCGGCGCGAAGCCTTCCACATGCTCGGCCTCTTTTTCCAGCAGGTGCTTTGGAATCAGTAACGGGAAATAAGCGTTTTTATGCCCCGTTTCCTTAAAACGTTCGTCAAGCTGCTGCTGGATCAATTCCCATATTCCGTAGCCATACTGCTTGATGACCATGCAGCCCTTCACTTCGGAATAGTCGATCATATCCGCCATTTTGATCACATCCGTATACCAGCGCGAAAAATCCTCGCTCTGGGGTGTGATGTGCTCTACAAATCCATCGTTTTGCTTTGCCATATTGTTTGTTTCGTTCTCCTTATCGCGCCGCTTCCGCACTGCCTTACAGGCCACGCCGCGGCTGATTCTTTCTTTCTATTTTGTTGATTTCAGTTTACCATCATTATACCCTTTTTTCAAGCGTTCGCGCGTCCTTTGCATAACTTTTCCATGCCCTGCAAGATATAGATTCCCAGTAACCCCGCCGCGGCTTTTTGATCGCTAACCGGTAACCGAGGTTAATCAGGAAGTTATGCCCGGTACGCGTCCTTGAAATACGCATCCGCCTGATAAAGGAACGCAGCGAATAAAAGTGTTTCCGAAACCACAAATACCCCTCGTACAGCTCCTGCGCGCTCATATGCTTTGGCTCGAATGCAACGTATGTCTTCCCATTGTAAAATTGCCAGTCAGAATGCTTCAGCCGGTTTTCACGTTTTAAGTCCTCGTAAATCGGTGTTTTGGGAAGCGGCGTCAAAATACTCACCGTTGCGCCGTCAATTCCCAGGGCTTCGCAGGCGCTGAGCGTATCGGCGAAGACTTCCTTTGTATCGGAGTCAAAACCGAACACGATCCCCGCCTGTATCAATATCCGGTAACGGTGCACCTTTTGTATGATCGCCCTGTAATCCCCTACGCGGTTGATCGGCTTTCCGGCGTCCGCAAGCGATGCGCGCGAAAAGGATTCCAGCCCCACGAACAGATAAATGCAGCCTGCCTCGTGGGCGGCGCCGAGCAGTTCGTCGTCGTCGCAATCCCTGAGCGTCGCCTGTGCGGCCCAACGCTTCCTGAGCGGCTTCATCGCTTTCATCACTGCAAGCGCATATTCCCTGTCTGCAAAAAAGTTGTCGTCCCAGAAAACAAAGTAACCGGAGGGTACCGCTTTGATTTCCCTGATTACCTCATCGATTGGGCGCGTCCGAAAGGAATTATGGTAAATTTGTTTCAAATTGCAATAGCGGCAGTGATAGGGGCACCCCCGCGTCGCAAACACCGCGCCTTTCATCAGGCTGCTCCTGTGATGCAGCAAATCCCATCTTGGAACGGGTAAGCCGTCAAGCGGCGGCGCCTCATTGTCTTCATACCGTTTTTTTGCATTTCCCGATACAAAATCTTTCAGGAATACCGGCCATGTCCGTTCTCCCTCGCCAACCACCAGAAAATCGCCGTGCTTTGCCGCCTCCTCAGGAAGTAAAGTAACATGCGGCCCGCCCATAACAATTTTGGCTCCCTTACTGCGGAAACGCTCAGCCATATCGTAGCAGTGCCGCGCATTTGGCGTATTGACCGTGATCGCCACCAGGTCAAACGTCCTGTCAAACGGAACCGACTGGTTGTATTCATCCACAAGCGTGATATCAAATAACGTCTCGTCGATGAATGCCGCCAGATAAGGCATTGTGATCTGGACGAAGTTATTGAGCTGTTTCCTTCGGACGCGGTTGATCTCTTTGTTTTCCGGCTGGATCAGTAATATTTTATACTTCATAAGTACTCCAATCTATGTGATAGCGTTCATTTTTGGGTGCACAAAATACTTCCCCGCAAATACTTATCGAAACAGGGATCGTCATTCTAATGTACGCTTTGGATCAGGCTTCTTCCTCCGGCACATACTCCAGAAGGTCTGCCGGTTGGCAGTCAAGCGCCCTGCAAAGTGCATTCAGGGTTGAAAATCGTACCGCCCTGCATTTGTTGTTTTTCAGAATCGATAAATTCGCAAGCGAGATATCCACCTTCGCCGCAAGCTCGTTCAGGCTTATTTTGCGTTTCGCCATCATTACGTCCAGGTTCACAAGTATCGCCATACCCCACCTCAGACCGTAAGGTCGATTTCTTCACGGTATTCCGCCGCGCGCTCAATCAGGTATGCAAGCACCTGTGCGCAAAGCACGCCGAGCAGCAGCAACGCGATACACAACAGCTTGGAAATGGAAGGCACGAAACAAAATATAAAGATAAAATCTGCCATCAGCAACGCCAACGCCAGCGACAGCCGTTTTAAGCTCGTTACGTTCCGGCGGACGAATGGATTGCCGTCGCGCACGCTTAAAATCAGCTTACGCAGTTCAAAAAGAAACCACAGTGCGATAGCGCCTGCCGTATAACAGAACACAAGATTTTGTACAATGTACAAACTGAATATGTACTTTGCCAAAACCGGCGTGGTTGTAAACAGGGCGATAATCGCCATCATACATACTATGATTGCGCCATTCAGTATCTTTACACTTATTTGTCCATATTTCATAAGTTTGCCTCCGGTGATTCAAGCATATGTTATCATGGCAAGTATATCGCCCATTTTTCGTTATGTCAATAAATTTTTATCGAAAAACAATAAAATTATATTGTTTAAAGGAAATGACAAGACGAAAACCAGTTACTGCTTCATGCCATAGCGGAATCCAATGGGCTTCTGATTTTTGTTCAGGGAAAAAAGAAACGGTATAGCGAAAACCGCTATACCGTTCCAAAACTGTCCGCTTCTTATAAGCCGCCTTTTGCGGCCCGGTCTTTCCGGTTAAAACACAAATGCAAGGCAACCGAGCGGGATCAATATCAACGAGAAAATCACACCCAGGAGCGCAAGCACAATGCAGACCACGCCGATTGCTTTACCGGCACGTGCGTTTTTATCGTTTGGATCCACCTTGATGATCTTGCTACCGGTTGCAACCGCAACAATCGCGAGCACAAAGCCAATCAACGAAAGGTAAGGCACGCCCACCTGCGGAAAGAGGGATAAAATATCACAAATCAGTGCGGCAAGGCCAAGCAATAAAGAAATCATAGCATTTTCCTCCGTTTTTTGCTTATTATTGATAAACACGGCTTGCGGTGCACAAACCGCAAATCAATGCTTTGCGCGGGCGCATACGGATTCATAGTCGTACATTTCATCCATTTCGCATATCTCGTTCACCATCAGTGCGCGGATATAGTCGCTGTCCCTCGAAATGGAATGGATATAGTATCCGTTTTTGAGATAAAACGCAACAGTGGAGCGCATTTTGGACGCCGTATGCAGCGTGATCGCGCGCACCCCCATTGCGAGGCATTCGATCTTTACCTTTTCGAGCAGCAGCCCGCCGATTCCAAGGTTCTGCGCCTGCGGATCGATGGAAAACCTGCTCAGATAGGCAATGCCGTCCGAAAGGATCTCAAACCGAACGCTTCCAACCATCTCATCGTCAATACGGGCTACGATTACGTTTTTGTTATGGATATCGGAAAGCACGTCGTCAATCGTCTCATAAAGCGCCGCCACGCTCTCGCGCTTGCGGATTTCCTGCGCATACAAATCAAAGGCGAGCCTTGTGATATCGAGTATTTCCTGCGCGTCCGCGTCAGTCGCCTTTACAAGCGTTATCTGGTCCATCATAACCGTTCACCCGCCTTACTTATACTCATTGAGCGGAATGATGCTGAGGTTATCGTCCGACTGCAACACCTTCAGCATGGAATTCACCGTATCCATGGAGGTGATGCACGGCACGTTGAAGCCCACCGCCGTGCGGCGCAGGTGAAAACCACTGCGCGTCTTTTGCTTGCCGCGGGTTGGCGTATTCACGATCAGCACAAAATCGCCGTTTTTGATACGGTCCAATACCTTCTCATTTGGCACAAGCTCCACGTCAAAGCCATGCTCCTTAAAATATGCGTGCGTACCCGGAGTCGCGCACAGCTCAAAGCCGCATTCCTGCATTTCCCTGGCAATGCCAAGCGCCTCCTCCTTATCACGGTTCGCAACGCTGATCAGTATCTTGCCTTCCTTATCCGGGATGCTGCTGCCTGACGCCAGAAACGCCTTTTTAAGCGCCTTGATAAACGTCCTGTCCGTTCCCATGACCTCGCCTGTGGATTTCATCTCAGGCCCGAGGAAGGTGTCCACCGTAGCCAGCTTGGCAAAGGAGAATACCGGCGCCTTGACTGTAATTAACTTTGATTCCTTGTGTACGCTTGTCTCAAAGCCCATATCCTTCAGGCTCTCTCCCATCATGACGCGTGTCGCAAGCGCCACCATATTGATGCCAGTAACCTTGGAAAGAATCGGAACCGTCCGGCTTGCGCGCGGGTTCACCTCTATCACGTACACGTTCTCTTCCTTATCCATAACAAACTGGATATTGAAAAGCCCTTTTACGCCGAGGGCGCGGCCCAGCGCAATGCCGTATTCCGCAATTTTCTTCTTTGCCTCTTTTGAAATGGACTGTGTGGGATACACAGCAAAGCTGTCGCCCGAATGAACGCCTGCGCGTTCGAGATGCTCCATGATTCCAACTACAAGCACGTCTTCGCCGTCGCATACCGCGTCCAGCTCGATTTCCTTGCCCACTACGTATTTATCGATCAAAACAGGCTTGTCCGGCGATACCTCCGCAGCCATGGTCATGTATTCGGTCAGCTCCGCATCGTTGTAAACGACCTCCATTGCGCGTCCTCCAAGAACGTAGGAAGGACGGACAAGCACCGGATAGCCAATGTCCGCAGCCGCCTCGAGCGCATGCTCGAGTGAAAACGTCGTATCCCCTTTGGGAAGCGGAATATCCAGTTGTTGCAATACGTGCAGGAATTTATCGCGGTCTTCAGCCCTGTCGATATCCTCCACGCTGGTGCCAAGGATCGTTTTGCCGTTGTTGTGGATGGGCTGTGCCAGATTGATCGCGGTCTGCCCGCCAAACTGTACAATCACGCCCTCCGGCTTTTCCTTATCGATAATATCGAGCACGCATTCCTTGGTAAGCGGCTCGAAATAAAGCTTATCGGACGTATCGAAATCTGTGGATACCGTTTCCGGATTGGAGTTGATGATGATCGATTCATAACCAAGCTCCTTGAGCGTATTGACCGAATGCACGGAGCAGTAATCAAATTCAATTCCCTGACCAATCCTGATCGGCCCGGAACCAAGTACAATAACCTTCTTTTTATCCGAAAGCTCCACCTCGTCCTCGTTGTCGTAGGTAGAATAATAATACGGCGTAACCGCCTTGAACTCGCCCGCGCAGGTGTCTACCTTCTTGAACGACGGCTTGATGCCAAGCGCGTTACGCATATACGTGATCTGTGATTCGTGCGCGCCGATACAGTCTGCGATATATCCGTCGCCAAAGCCGACCTTTTTGCATTTGCGCAGCACCCACTCAGGCAAATCCTCTATGGTATAACTCCTGAGCCGTTTGGAAAGGTCCACAATGTTTTTGAGCTTATTGATAAAGAACTCGTCAATCTGCGTAATCTCATGCAGCTTTTCCACCGTATAGCCACGCTCGAGCGCCTTTGACAGCACGAAGATACGCTCATCATCCGGATTTTTAAGCGATTCATCCAGCTCGTTCAGCGTCCAGTTATCGATATTTTTCATGCCAAGGTTATAATTCAGCTTTACGTCCAGGCAGTCGATCGCCTTCAAAAGCGATTCCTCTATATTACGCCCGATCGCCATAACCTCTCCGGTTGCTTTCATTTGGGTTCCAAGCGCCCTGTCCGCGCCGGAAAACTTGTCAAACGGCCAGCGCGGTACTTTTGTGACCACATAGTCGAGCGCAGGCTCAAAGCAGGCGTACGTCTTTCCTGTAACGGAATTTTTGATTTCGTCGAGGTTATATCCCACGGCAATTTTCGCGGCAACGCGCGCAATCGGATAGCCGGTTGCTTTGGAAGCAAGCGCCGAGGAGCGCGACACGCGCGGATTCACCTCGATAACCACATAATCATAGGAATTGGGATCAAGCGCATACTGGATGTTGCAGCCGCCCTTGATGTCGAGCGCACGGATGATTTTAAGCGCTGAGGTGCGCAGCATCTGGTATTCCCTGTCCGTCAGCGTCTGCGAGGGCGCAACAACGATGCTGTCGCCCGTATGCACCCCCACCGGATCGATATTTTCCATATTACATACAATAATGCAGTTATCCGCGTTATCGCGGATAACCTCGTATTCAATTTCCTTCCATCCGGCTACGCTTTGCTCCATAAGCACCTGGTGGATGAGGCTCATTTTCAGGCCGCGCGCGGTGATGTCCATCAGCTCGTCCATATTGTGCGCTGTACCGCCGCCCGTTCCGCCAAGCGTATACGCCGGACGGACAATAAGCGGAAAATCGCACTCATGCGAGAACGCCTCCGCTTCCTCAAGCGAGGTAACAATCGTGGAATGCGTTGTTTTCTGGCCTGTTTTCACCATCAGGTCTTTGAACAGCTCCCTGTCCTCTGCGAGCTTGATGGAATCGAGCTGCGTACCAAGGAGACGGATTCCAAGCTTTGGGAGAATGCCGCAGCTATCCAGCTCAATCGCCATGTTGAGCCCCGTCTGTCCGCCAAGCGTTGCAATGATGCCCTGCGGCTTTTCTTTTTTCAGTATCCTGATAACCGTATCGAGCGTGATCGGTTCGATGTATACCTTATCCGCCATTCCAACGTCCGTCATGATGGTCGCGGGATTGGAATTGATCAGCACAACCTCATAGCCCTCTTCCTTCAGGGCTTTGCAGGCCTGCGTGCCGCTGTAGTCAAATTCAGCTGCCTGGCCGATGATGATCGGCCCGGAACCAATAACAAGTATCTTTTGAATGTCGGTTATTTTTGGCATTTTTTGTCCCCCAAATACTTCAATCTAAATTTTATAAAAAAGCAGACAACCTTGCCTGCTCTTCCTTCTATGAAAAAATTGCTTCCAGCGCATCGATCAAATGGTCGATATCCCCTTTTGTCAGGACAAACGGTGGAACAAACCGCAATGTATTGCAGCCTGCGGTTCCGATCACAACTCCGTTTTTCAGAAGTTTGAGCGCGACATCGTGCGCGTCCTCTTTTTCTGAAAGCTGCGCCCCGAGCATAAGCCCCATGCCGCGAACGTCGGTGATCCGGGCCGGATGCTTTTCCATCAAATCCTGCAGGCGGGATTTGAAATAACCGCCGAGGTCGCCGATCCGCCCCAGCATCGCGCCGTCTATCTTCTCCGTAACATAAAGTCCCGCCGCGCACGCAAGCGGATTGCCGCCAAATGTAGAGCCGTGATCCCCACCTGTAAATGCGGAGGCTGCTTTTGCGTTTGCAAGGCACGCGCCGATCGGCACGCCGTTTCCAAGGGCCTTGGCAAGCGTCGTGATATCTGCTTTCACGCCAAACTTCTCCTGCGCGAGGAAGGTTCCCGTGCGCCCCATGCCGGTTTGCACCTCGTCAATGATCAGCATCACATCCTGCTTACTGCAAAGGTCTGCCACAAGCTGAACGAACTCTTTTTCAAGCGGAAAAACACCGCTTTCGCCCTGTACTACTTCTAGTATTACACCACAAATTTCCTGTGTAACAGCGGCTTTTGCGGCATCCATGTCGTTTGCTTCAATCGTAATGAAGTCATAAGCCATCGGCGCAAACGCAGTGTGGAATTTTTCCTGTCCCGTGGCGGAAAGCGTTAAAAGCGTACGCCCGTGAAAGCTGTTTTTCAGGCAGACAAACTTTGCCGTATCGCGCCCCTTGCGGAACGCATATTTTTTTGCAAGCTTCAATGCGCACTCGTTTGCCTCCGCGCCGCTGTTTCCAAAAAACACACGGTCAAAACCTGTCTTCTTACACAAAAGCTGCGCCAGCTTTGCCTGCGGTTCGTTGTAAAAATAATTGCAGGTGTGGATCACCCGGCCGATCTGGTTCCTGAGCGTCTCCTGGAACCCCCCATCGGAATAGCCTAGCGCGTTTACCGCAATCCCCGCAAGAAAATCCACATATTCCTTCCCGTCAATATCAAACAGGTGGGTGTCCTTTCCGTGGTCAAAAACCACGGGCAGCCGTTCGCCGAATACTTCCATATAATATTGGGAATCCAGTTCCCTGAGTTCATCGTAAGTCATTTTATCTCCTATATACAGGTATCGCGCCGGTATCCTTTACGCACAGTAAAACCGTGACCGCCTGCTTCAGCCCGTCACCATCGTGCCGATACCGGAATCCGTAAAGATTTCCAATATAATCGGATGCGGGATCGTGCCGTTCAGGATATGGGCCCTGCCGACGCCTTTTTCAATAGCGGAAAGGCAGCTTGATACCTTGGGCAGCATTCCCCCTGTAATTTTCCCCTCGTCGATCATATTTAGTATATCCGTTTTTGACGCGACATACAAGAGGGATTCCGGATCGTCTTCCTTTGTCCGCACACCGTCCGTATCCGTCAGGAAGATCAGCTTTTCCGCTTTCAGCGCTGTTGCGATTGCACCGGCTACCGTGTCTGCGTTGATATTATAGCTCTCGCCGTGGTCGCCCGTGCCCACAGGCGCGATCACCGGGATATACTGGTCGTGCGCAAGCGTATTGAGCAAATCGGTATTGATCGATACGATCTGCCCCACATTTCCAAGATCCACGCCGTTTTTGGGCGGCGCTTTTACCGCCTTGATGATGTTTCCGTCGATACCGCAAAGGCCGATTGCGCCCGCGCCCATGCCGTTTAGCCTGGCTACGATCTCCTTATTGATCTTTCCTGTAAGCACCATCTGTACGACCTCCATGGTCGCATCGTCCGTTACGCGCAGCCCGTCCACAAACTTTGGTTTGATGTCAAGCGAATCGAGCATATGGTTGATATCCGGCCCGCCCCCGTGCACGAGGATCGGATTCATCCCTACAAACTTCAGGAGCGTCACATCCTCCAGTATCTTTTGCGTCAGATCCTCGTTTGTCATTGCCGCGCCGCCGTATTTGATTACGATCGTTTTTCCAAACAGGCGCTGGATATAGGGAAGGGCCTCTATAAGCACGTTTGCACGTTCAATATATTTTTGCATTGTATTACTCCTTTATAAATACCATGCGATCTGCGGGAGACCGAGCGTTTCTTCAAAGCCGTTCATAATGTTAAAATTCTGGATTGCCTGCCCTGCGGCGCCCTTGATGAGGTTATCCGTGCAGGAAACAATCACGAGCTTGCCCGTCCTTGGCGAAAGCTCGAAGCCGATCATACAGTTGTTGGAGCCGACCACGAATTTCAGCTCGGGAAGCTGCCCATGGGGCAGTACATGTGTAAAGGGAGCGTCCCCATAGTACTTTTCGTATGCTCCGGCAATAGAAAGCGCGTCTGCACCTTCCTCCATATCCGCGTAAATCGTAGCGAGGATGCCGCGCTTCACCGGCAAAAGGTGCGGCGTAAACAACAAGCGCACATCCTGGCCGGAAATAGAGGAAAGCTGTTCTTCGATTTCCGAGGTGTGCCGATGGTTCACCACAGAATACGCCTTGAAATTATCCGCTGTTTCGCAATAGGAATAAGCAAGTTTCTCCTTACGTCCCGCTCCTGTTACGCCGGACTTTGCATCAATCACAATTCCCTTTTCGCTTACAAGCCCTTCTTTGAGAAGCGGGGCAAGCGCAAGGATACTTGTAGTCGTGTAGCAGCCGGGATTTGAAGCAAAATCCGTGTTCCTGATCGCGTCCTTAAAAAACTCCGGCAAACCGTAAACTGCCTGCTGGTTCTCCTGCTTTGCCGTATGGGTGATATTGTACCATTTTTCATACAGGCTGACGTCGTCGTAGCGGAAATCACCCGACAGGTCGATCACCTTGTGCCCCTTTTTGAGCAGCTTTGGCGCAGCCTTCAGGGATTCGCCATGTGGCAGGCATAAAAATACGAACTCCGCTTCTCCTGCGTCCCCGTCCGATTCGTCCAGTACAATGTTCTTGCCCGGAACAAAATTTGCATACAGGTCTTTCAGGCTTTGCCCTGCAAAGCTCTTTGAAACCGCTTTCTTCACCGATACCTCAGGATGTGCCGAGAGCAGCCGCAAAAGCTCCTCGCCCACATAACCCGTCGCGCCGATTACGCTGACATTAATCATGTTAATTGATACTCCTTGTATATTTTATACATAATTATACATCTAAATGTATAATTATGCAACAGCTTTCTTTGTTGATTCCAAAATTGTTTCCCACAATTTACCAATTTTACAGAATCCCACAAAAAAGACCTTCGGCATTGTGCCTGAAGGTCTTTTGCTTCTTTGCTGTGATATTTTAGATGAACCTGATCGGATTACACTTTACGCCGGGGCCCATCGTTGCAGAAAGCACAACGCTCTTAAGGTACGTACCCTTTGCAGCGGATGGCTTTGCCTTCACGATTGCATCCATGATCGCTTTGAGGTTCTCCCTCAGCTGATCCTCTGTAAAGCTCTTTTTGCCAATCGGAACGTGGATGATAGAGGTCTTGTCAACCCTGTACTCCACTTTACCGGCTTTGATATCGGCAATCGCCTTAGCAATATCCATCGTAACCGTACCGGATTTCGGGTTCGGCATGAGTCCCTTAGGCCCAAGCACCTTACCGATGCGGCCAATCTGGCCCATCATATCAGGCGTAGCCACGATTACGTCAAAGTCAAACCAGTTTTCCTTTTGGATTTTCTCGATCATTTCCTCAGCGCCTACAAAATCAGCGCCCGCATCTTCGGCTTCCTTTGCTTTGTCGCCCTTTGCGATAACAAGCACGCGCACCGTTTTACCGGTGCCATGGGGAAGAACGACAGCGCCCCTTACCTGCTGGTCTGCATGGCGGGGATCAACGCCCAATTTTACGGAAAGCTCGATCGTTTCGTCGAATTTCGCCTTTGCCGTACTCTGGCAAAGCTTGATCGCCTCTTCCGGATCGAACAAATTCATTTTGTCATAGGACTTTACACTGTCCTGATAATTTTTTCCTCTTTTCATCGCTTAGCCCTCCACTTCTACGCCCATGCTTCTCGCTGTTCCTGCAATCATGCTGACAGCCGCGTCCAGAGACGACGCATTGAGATCGGGCATTTTGAGTGTTGCAATTTCTTCGAGCTGAGCACGTGTGATCTTCGCTACCTTCTGCTTATTCGGCACGCCGGAAGCTTTGTCGATCTTGCACGCTTTTTTGATCAGCACTGCCGCCGGAGGCGTTTTCGTGATGAAGCTGAACGACCTGTCTGCATATACCGTGATAACAACCGGAATAATCAGTCCTGCCTGCTGTGCTGTTTTCTCGTTGAACGCCTTTGTAAAGTCCATGATGTTAACACCATGCTGACCAAGCGCCGGACCTACCGGAGGCGCGGGCGTTGCTTTTCCTGCGGGTATCTGCAATTTGATATACCCTGCAATTTTCTTTGCCATTTTTTTATCCTTCTTTCTTATATATTGTGGTAAAACGAACTAGGATAGCGTTCTCCCACTTACTAACTTTTGCAAAATACGCTCCGTATGAGCATATGCTTTTTTCTTAAATCCTCTTGACCTGTACAAAGTCAAGCTCTACGGAAGTATCGCGCCCAAACATGGACACCATGACGCGAACCTTCTGGCGCTCTGTATTTACTTCCTCCACAACGCCGACAAAGCTTTCGAGCGGGCCGGACGTTACGATCACGTTGTTGCCCACTTCCACGTCGAGGTTAATCCGTACGTTTTCGATTCCCATCGAGCGCACTTCCGCGTCAGAAAGCGGAATCGGCTTGCTTGACGGGCCTACAAACCCGGTAACGCCGCGCGTATTACGCACCACATACCACGATTCGTCCGTCAAAAACATTTTTACCATGACGTAACCCGGAAACAGCTTCCTTGTTACATGGCGCTTTTTACCGTTTTTGATTTCAACAGATTCTTCCATCGGAACCTTTACGTCAATGATGGTATCGTGCAGGTTGTGGTTTTCCACAGTCTTCAGAAGATTATCCATCACCTTATTTTCATAACCGGAATAAGTATATACAACGTACCAATAAGGTTTATCTGTCTTTTCCTGTTTGATAAATTTCGGCTTCTCTTCCGTCTCCGCCTTTGGCGTTTCCGTATTTACTTGTTCTTGCGTCTCTTCAGGCTGCTTCAATACATCCTCAGAGCCGATTTTTTCATTACTCATAAATTACTTCGCTCCTAGCTAAGCAGGAAGTTGCGGAACAGGGCTCCAAAGCCCATATCCATCAGCCAGACAATTACTGCAAATATAACGATAAAAACAATTACCGCAAATGTAGTCTTAAACAGATCTTTGCGTGTCGGCCACGTTACCTTTTTTACTTCGCCCCATACATCTTTAAAAAACCGGGCGGGACTGCGCCGTTGCTTTTTATTTTTCTTTTTGGCGAGCTTTTTCTGTTCCTTCAGATGCTTTTCTCTTTCCTCGCCCAATAGTTTGGTCTTAGCCATCGTATTGCCACCTCAAAAATTATTTGGTTTCTTTATGTACGGTATGCTTTTTGCAGAATTTGCAGTATTTGGACATTTCGATCCTGTCAGGATCGTTTTTCTTGTTTTTCATCGTATCATAGTTTCTCTGTTTACATTCTGTGCAAGCCAGTGTGATTTTCGTACGCATTTATCTTCCCTCCGGTACATCGTTTTTTAGGCAATCTAAAAAAAGGCACTCTCTGCCTTTTATCAAAGATGCTTTAATATAATATCATCTGAGCGCCCTGTTGTCAATGATTTTGCCGCTTTTTTAAAGGTTTTTTTGCCAGAGCACGCTTCACCGGCGCCCTTCGGCTGATTACTGAAAATGCGGATCAAAATGATCCGCATTTTTTATTCATCCTTCAGCACGGTCTCTATAAGGTATTTGGGACGCTTTTTGGCTTCCATATAGGTCTTCCCCACATATTCCCCGATAATACCGATTGCAAGCAGCTGGAGGCCTCCCAGCAGCCATATGGACATGATCATGCTCGTCCATCCCCACGCCGTACCTCCAAGCGCGTTTACCACGAGCGAATAAATCAGCATAATAAGGCTCACCACAAAAATGATAAGGCCCACCGCCGTAATCATACGGATGGGTTTGATGGAAAACGACGTGATCCCGTCGAAAGCAAAGCTGATCATTTTTTTCAGGGGATATTTGGATTCTCCCGCAAACCGCTCGCCCCGCGAATATTCCACTGTCGCCGTCCTGTAGCCGATCTGCGGCACGATGCCGCGCAGGAAAAGGTTCACTTCGCCAAACTCGCTGAGTCCCTCAAGCGCGCGTTTACTCATCAACCGGTAATCCGCGTGGTTATACACGGAATCCACGCCGAAAAACTTCAAAACCTTATAAAACGCCTGCGCCGTGTTGCGTTTGAAGCCTGTATCCGTATCGCGGTTGCCCCTCACGCCATACACGATATCGCAGCCATCCGTGTATTTTTGCATAAATTCGTCCAGTACCTCGATGTCGTCCTGCAAATCCGCGTCCATGGAAATCGTTACATCGCACATATCCTTGGCTGTCATAAGCCCTGCGAGCAGCGCATTTTGGTGCCCACGGTTGCGTGACAACTTCACGCCGAGAACCATTGGATTTTCTTTATGCAATTCATCGATAATCGCCCATGTTTTGTCTTTGGAGCCGTCGTCCACATACATGATACGGCTGTCGGCCGATACCAGCTGAGCGGAAATCATACGGTTTAATTTGTCGACCAGCCTTTTTGTCGTTTCGTGTAATACCGCTTCTTCGTTATAGCACGGCACCACAATATACAGTTTGTCCATTCATCCTACCCGCTTTTCAGATTTTCTTATTTCATATTACTATATTCCATGTGGAGCGTCAATCGAACGCAGATTTTTTCCTGCCGCGATACGAATACCGCATAACAAAAAGAGAACGCTTCTTCGCGTTCTCTTTTGCAAATTGTATTACTTTTCAATTTTTCTGCGCTTATTTGCAATAACCGTTCCCGCAGTAATTATACCTCCTGCAACCACAAGCAGCCACAGGTACGGCGATATATCCTGAACGTCTCCCGTCCTTGGGGGCGTTGTGGTCTTTGTGTCGTCCGCAGCTGTGCTCACCGGCTTTACACTGGCGTCCGTTTCATCCACAACAACAGGATCGTTTCCCGAATCACCTGATCCATACGTAACACTTCCATCACCCTGTCCTGTTCCCGGATCGTCCGTACCCGGCAATCCGTTACCGCCCGGACTGTCGATTCCCGGGGTGTCGCTTCCGCCCGGATTATCCGCGTCCACAACACTCCTCATATCCGTCACCATATATGGCGAAGCATGCGAGATCGTGTAGGTGATATATCCATTCGCATCCACGGTCAGCACCTGCTCTTCCGAAAGTCCGGACGCCCCTGCATAATAAAGATATACCGTATCGCCCGGCCTGAAGCTGCCGCCTACTTTGTCCATTCTTGTGATGGGGCACGGGAACTCCCCGTTATGCGTCAGGTTAATAAACATCACCGTTGCATCCGCAGGGATCGTTTCCTTTGCCTTTTGCTCCACCGAAGCGCTTACCGTGTTCGAGAACCCTAAATTGATGTCCTTTAATTTTTCAGGATCAACGCCCCTTGAAAGGTCAAGCGTCACTGCTGCCGCAACATTCCCGCTTGCATCCGCCATGGAAAAAGCAACTGTCTTTGCACCTGTGCCGTCTGCCGCAGCCTTCGCCGCCTGCTCTACCACATCCGCGCCTACCTTGATGTCACGCGCCTCTTCTCCGCTCTTCGTTTCCACCTTCACGACAACCGCCTCTTCCGGCTTTGCGTTCGCAATCGCATTCTTTACCGCATCCGCATCGACTGTGTTGCCCTTGATCTCCGGTTCCACTACGACCTGCGTTTTGCCTTCCGTATCCGGTAATACCGGCTTTGTTTCCGGCGGGACTATGACCGCCACCGTGCACGATGCGCTCTTACCATTGCATGAGGTTGCCGTAACCGTCGCCGTACCAGGTGCAACCGGCGTAATCATACCTTTATCTACCTTCACCACAGCTTCGCTGGACGAACTCCATGTAACCGTTTTATCGTATGCGTCTGCCGGCGACACCGCCGCGCTGAGCTGCCCTTTAGTTCCCATCTCAAGGGAAACAGCTCCCTTGTTCAGGCTCACGCCCGAAACAGGTATTACAATACGGTACTGGTAAGCGTCCGTTCCCTGGCTGGCGCCATATGAACCTGTAGCGCTTCCGTCATAGACAGGACGGGCCCAATATGTTCCGGCTGCTGCAGGAGCGCTATCAAGCTCCGTCCCCGGTTGTCCGTTGTTGTCGGCATAATACACAAATCCGACCTCCGGCTCCGCGATCTCCGTGCCATTTGCAGCTTGGAGCGAAGCACCCTGCAACCTGGGTACCGGAGCCGTTCCTGTATATTCAAATTGGCTGTTTTCCAGTCCCGCTGCGTTTATTGTGGTCGTATAACCTGTCATCAGCTTATTTCCCACACGTACCAGCGAAACGTTCGTATTCAGCGCGCTGTCCGGTGTAAAACACTCCATCCTTACCGACTGTGCGTCCGCCGCGCTTGCCACTTCGCAGCCTGCCGCCTTGCTGTATGGCGTTACGCCGATTTGTGCGCCCGCCGCAAGCCCTGTAACGTCCACCGTCATATTTGCCGACGTTTTCAGGTTGCACGCCGTACTTCCATACTTATTGCCGGTGATCTGGGTATTGCCTGAAAGATACACATTGAAATTTGTTGCCGACGAGGAACCGCCTACACTGCCGTAACTGCTTACGCTGTTTCCTGTGATCACCGCGTCGTGCAGGGTAACCGTACAGTCCGCTGCCGTCACATAAATACTTCCGTTTTTCGTGTTGTTGGAAATAACGCCGCCGTTAACGGTAAGCACGCTGCCGCTTTTGTTCATCGATACGCCGCCGCCGGCGATCGAGGCACCGTTTCCAAATATCTCGCCGCCGTTCATCACGGCCTTCCCGCCGCTGATCACAAGGCCGTAAGCCTGCTTGCTCAGCGCTGTCGGCTGGCAGTTGTTGTTTGCGATCCTGCCGCCGTTCATTTCAAATATTCCGTCCGGCTCCAGCCAAATGCCGGAGTTCACGTTCTGCGTTATGAGCGAACCCTCGTTCATAACGAGTTTTCCCTCTCCGCCTGTTCCGCCCGCGCTGCCGACATCGATCGCGCTGCGTCCTGAGGAAGTTGCGCAGCCCTTCACCGTCGCGCCATTGCCCAAGGTAAGCGTCGAGCTCCCCTGAACATTGATCCCGCTCGTTCCTATCCTGTTTTCACCATCTACCGTAACGTTCTCGAGGACTACCTGCGCCCCGTTGTTCACCGTAACGATGGACGTCGCCACTATCGTGCACGCCGTACCCTCGCTGCGGATCGTAAGCGACTTATTGAAACTTCCGTATGTTCCATAACCGATATTATCTTCGTCGTATCCCGTCTGCGTTGTTGTCCCGAATGCACAGTCGTTGCCCAAAAGCAGCGTATCGCCCGCCTGCGCTTTGTTAACCGCCTTTTGCAGCGTATCGTAGGTTTCCCCCGTGCGCTCGTTCCTGACGTCATACGACACAAGTTTGGTCAGCGCCTCATCCGCATAATACGGTTTGACAGAAATCTGCGTGCCGCCTGCCGCTGTGCTGCCGCCATCCGTATATGCCTTAAGCACCGCCGAAAAATCAGGTTTCGCAGCATTCCAATAATTCCTGGAAGCATCCAGCGTTCCTGTAAGCTCCGTGATCTTGACGACCTGCGCGCCATCCTCGCCTGCCGCGAGTGTGCGCGCCATACTGTTTTCCGTAATGGTCATGCTTCCGTTTCCGTTTGCAGTCAGTCGCATTGCGCGTCCGCCGCCCGCAATATCTGAGTCCCAGTTTTTGAGGATATTGCGTGAAATCGTAACGTCTCCTGCCGCCATGCCTGTGACCTGTATGCTGTTCAGCTTCGTCCCGTCAATCCTGTTCCCCGTGATCCGTGTCGTACCTGCTACCGCCGATACCCAGATGCCCGATCCGTTTTCCGCAGTCACGTTCGTGATCGTATTGTCCGCAATGGTCAGGTTCCGGACAGGGCTGGTATTTGCCAGGTTGAAATTGACCGCCGCAGACCACGCGCTGATATTTTCAAAAATATTATTCTCGATTGTCAGGTTATTGAGATTCGGTTCGCTGCCCCATGCGATCGCATAAATACCGCTCTTTTCAAATTTAAGGCCCTTGATCACTGTTTGCGTGTTATCCCCGAAAGGCCCCGCAAGCGTGATTCCACCAGTGAGGACGGCGCTCCCGTCTCCAGGCCCTTTCAGCGTTACCGCTTTTGTGAGCGTTACAGCCTCGTCGTATGAGCTCCCGTTCGCTGTGATGCAGATTACGTCGCCCTCACCCGCCGCGTCGACTGCCTGCTGAATGGTTGCGTATTTTGCTCCCGTCGTTTCGTTCGACACGGACAATACCTGTTCCACGACGGATACGCTTCCATCGCTGTTGTTTTTGACCGTATAACCGTCCGCAACATAGTTTTCAATACCGGATTGCCCGCTGCCATCCGTGAACGTACCGCCTGAAATAAAGGTTGCTCCTGTATTCTTCGCCTTAATGAGCGCCGCATCTCCGCCGGTAAAATTCCCGCCGCGGATATTCAGGCAGGCACGCGCATTGATGCCGCCGTCTCCATTTGTGTTGTCATTGCCGATGTAAACCGCGCTTTTGGGGCTCGAATACGTACCGCCGTAAACAGTTCCGGAAACTTCGCCCTCTTCGCCCGCCACATACAGCGCATAAAACGAATTGCTGTTTCCCTGCTCAGTGGAAAAATGGCCATCATAGACCGTAACCGTTCCCTGTACTGCCGCCACAGCACCTTGTATCCCCGTTACTGTCGCATTGTTGATCGTAAGGTTCGCTCCTTCGCCCATGCTTTTGATACAATACGCATAAGCGCCCGCCGCATTGGAGGACGTGGAATGGAATTGCCCGCCGTTGATCGTGCAATCCCCGAGGTTCCCCACCGCAAAAAAAGCAGCGTCGACTGTGCAATCATTGATTACCAGCGTTGCGCCGCTTCCATTGTAAAGCGCACAACCCGCCTGATTATCCGTTGTAATATAATGACCGCCGCTTATGGTCAGCGTGCCCAAATTACGGATACAGCCCGACTGTGCCTGTATCGTACCGCCGGACGCCGAATCAGTCACATACAACGTACCTTCATTGACAAATACGTTTTGTATCCCCGCCTCGATCTTATATCCATTCAAATCGAGGGAAACATTCTCACCTGCGGCGATCGCCACACCTGCCTCCGGCATAATATCTTCTGCAAGCCGATAACTGCCCGATCCTGTGATCTGGCTTAATTCCGTGATCTCTATAACCCCGTCTTCCGCTGTGCTGCCTGCATCCGGCGCCAGCAATGTCTCCTGTCCGCTTTCCGCCTCTGTCTGCCCGTCAGGCGCACTTGCCGCTTGCTGCGCCGCAGTAGCTCCCGGCTGCGGTTGTCCGCTCTCCTTTGGTACAGATGGCAGCACCGGCTCTTCAGACGCCGCAGGGGAAGGCGCTGCCGTTTCCTCCGGCGTTTCTGTCTGCACCGGCTCCACACCGTCTGCCTGTACCGTTCCCTGCTCTGTTTCCACAGCTTCATTCAAAGGCTGTGCGCTCGATATCCCAAACATGCCGAGCACAAGCCCGATTACGATTACTGTCGCTATGATTTTTTTCTTCATTTCTTCACCTGTAGACAAACTGATTGCTGTCGTCGTTTTGACATAAAAACTACATCTTATTTGGCTACAAGGCTGCCTTTTTAAATATCCCTGCAATAAAAATACCCGCTCACGCAGGTATGATATTGTTGCATAAATATGACTTACTATCCTTGCAACCCGGCTATCATACGATTTACGCTTAGATCCGTGGCTTTGCGTCCCTGCCTTTTGACAGGTTTGCTAAAAAATTCACTTATTCCCCATTATAAACTTATTTTGCAGGAAAGCAACATTTTTTTCGTTAAAAATGGCTTTGCTAGTGGCAAAACGATTAAAATATGCTGAATTTGTAATATTTCTCAGGCAATGCGTATGGAAAGATATCCATTCAATCTGTCAGACTATTTGATCACATAAAAAGAGCAGGTACGAATACCTGCTCTTTGCCTTTGGTCTTTAAACGCGGCTTATTCGATTACGCCGGATACTACGCCCGAACCTACTGTCCTGCCGCCTTCGCGGATTGCGAACCGCAGTCCTTCTTCGATTGCGATCGGCGTGATCAGCTTGATCTCCATTTCGATGTTATCTCCCGGCATTACCAT
>NZ_LAYJ01000087.1 GCF_000981035.1 Christensenella hongkongensis | reverse complement strand
AAATAGAAGACCCCTTTAGGGGTAGATAAGAACAAATGCCATGTGGCTTGAACGAAGAGAAAGCCAGCGTCTTTAGACGCTGGCTTGTATCATGCCCTTTTAGGGCTTTTCATGCCACCCGTTTTACGGGTGGTCATGACTACCGTGTCATTTAAACATTGTGCCGGATGCAAACCCGTAAATAAGAAATGCCACCAAACCGATAATAAGGCCAATCAGCCAAAATTTGCTGAACGTCCTGAATTTGGTGTCGAATTTATTTTCCAGAAAGCGCTGCAAAAGCATAACAGCGGCAAAGATGATGACGAACAAATACTGCAGGATGCCGCTATCCGAATCACTGCCGACAAGAATAGAAAACCAGATACCGATTCCTGCCACAAGCCCCAGAATGATCTGGATTATTTTAGATTGTTTTTCCGTTAACTGTTTCATAGAATACCCCTTTATCAGATGTGCTTTGTATATTATTGCATAGAATGTTTTCAAATTCCATATTAAATTCAAAAATTTATTTATTTTTTTATTATTATCTGTTACACTATAGTTGTCATTTCTACTATTGATTTTTGGTTTATAAGACTTCATATAAATAAATTCCATAGGAGGTCTATTACATGAAAGTATATCATCCACAGGACATTGTAAACATTGCGCTCGTTGGGCATGGTGGTGAAGGAAAGACGACTCTAACAGAGGCGATGCTTTTCGACTCCGGGGCAATCGAGCGTATGGGAAAAGTTGAAGATGGAAATACCACAACGGATTATGATAGTGAAGAAATAAAGCGCCAGATTTCGATCGGCCTTGCGCTTGCACCCGTTGAGTGGAACGGCAAAAAGATCAATGTGATCGACGTTCCCGGATATTTTGATTTCGAAGGGGAGGCAGTCGCCGCGTATGAGATGGCGGACAGCGCCCTTATTATGCTGAGCCCGAATGGCATTGTGCCGGTTGGCGCGCAGAAGGCGTACGAATATTGCGTAAAGCATGATATGCCCCGGGCGTTTGTAGTCAACCAGATCGATAAAGAAAATACGGATTTTGTAAAAACGGTCGGCGCGCTCGGTACGAAGTATCCTTCCGCAGTGGCGGCGGTACAAATGCCTATAATGAAGGACGGCAAATTCACGGGGATCATTGATATTATCGGTATGAAGGCATATCTGTTTGACGGCAAGGGCGGCACGAAGCAGGAAGAGGTTCCGCAGGATTTTCTTGAGGATGCGCAGGCTCTGCGCGAGACGCTTGTGGAAGGCGCGGCAGGAAATGATGAAGAGCTGATGGAAAAATTCTTCGATGGGCAGGAGCTTTCGGAGGAGGATATTTTAAAGGGACTGGGAGAAGGAATCGCACAAGGCAGCTTTGCGCCTGTATTCGTGTGCTCCGCAGCCCAGAACCTCGGCGTAATTACGCTGATGGATAAACTGATTTCACTGATGCCCGCGGCAATCGACGCTCCGGAGGAGCAGGCGGTGGATATGAGCGGAAATCCTGTTTCCGTGAAGATCGATCCAGCGGCATCGTTTACCGCGCACGTTTTGAAGACGATCGCAGATCCGTTTGTTGGAAAGCTTTCGATTGTCAAGGTGATGCAGGGGGTTTTGAAATCCGATATGTCAATCACCAATGCAAATACAGGAAAGCCGGAGAAATGTTCGAACCTTGGCGTGATGCGCGGAAAGAAGCTGATACCGGTAGATCAGATAGAAGCGGGGGATATTGGCGCGATTGCAAAGCTGCAGCATACGGCTACAGGCGATACGCTGTGCTCCACAAACTGCGTCGTAAAATACCTGCCGCTTGAATTCCCGCAGCCGTGTATTTCACTTGCGGTCGGCGCGAAGAAAAAGGGCGAGGAAGAGAAGGTGTTTTCCGGTTTGCACCGTCTGGAGGACGAGGATCCGACCTTCAAACTGGTCAAAGATACGGAAACAGGCGACATGCTTGCAAACGGCATGGGCGAGATGCACCTTGAGGTCATCAACAGCAAGCTGAAAAGCAAATTCAACGTGGAAGGCGAGCTGCACGATCCGAAGATTCCTTACCGCGAAGCGATCAAAAAGCCGGTGAAGGCGCAGGGCAAACATAAAAAACAATCCGGCGGGCACGGGCAGTACGGCGACGTATGGCTGGAATTCTCACCTGTCCCGGACGGCCTTGCAGATTTTATTTTCGAGGATAAGATTGTTGGCGGCGTGGTTCCGCGGCAGTATATTCCCGCGGTGGAAAAGGGCCTGCACGAAAGCGTTAAGAAGGGCGTTCTGGCAGGATATCCCGTGGTGGGATTGAAATGCACGCTTTATGACGGCTCTTACCACACGGTAGATTCTTCTGAAATGGCTTTTAAAGTAGCGGCAAACCTCGCGTTCAAAAAAGGCATGGCGGAGGCCAACCCCATACTGCTTGAGCCGATTGTGAAGGTGGAAGTCGTCATTCCGGACGAATACATGGGCGACATCATCGGAGACCTGAACCGCAGGCGCGGACGTATTCTGGGAATGAACCCGGTGGATGGAATGCAGGAAGTGACGGCGGAGGTTCCCATGAGTGAAATGTTCAAATATGCGACGGACCTGCGCTCTATGACGCAGGCGCGGGGATCCTTTAAGCAAACCTTTGAGCGCTATGAGGAAGTTCCGGCCCAGATGGCAGGGAAAATAATCGAGCAGGCAAAAAAAGATATGGAAGAATAGACGTAAAACTGGTAAGATAAAGGCTGCAAGATATTGCAGCCTTTTTACTTATTGCTGGAGTAAACAGGCTATATAAAAAACGGGTATTTGTGGCAATAGGATGCGTAAAGGCCTGTTTGGAAGGAGTTTTTATTATGATTATATGCGTATATCTGAATCCGACAATCGATAAAACATTGTATTTGGATAAACTGGTTACCGGAGGGACTAACCGTCCTGAAAAGGTCGTGATCGACGGAGCGGGAAAGGGAATTAACGCCGCAGTCGTGCTCAAGGAGCTTGGACAGAACGTAAAGGTGATGGGTCTGCTTTACACAAGCGATGGGATGCTGATCAAGCGCCGGCTGGAAGCCAGAAGCATTTTTTACGACTTCTTTGAAAAACCGGGCGAGTCGCGTACCAATACAAAGATTTTTGACGAGCAGGCGGAAGAGATCACGGAAATAAATGAGAGCGGCAACGAGGTTGCGGCGGACGACATGAGCAGGATATTCCAGAATGTGATCCAGACAGCAAAAAGCGAGGATATCGTAATCCTGACCGGCAGCCTGCCGCCGGGATGCGAACCCGATATTTATGCAAGGATGATCCGGGAGCTCAATGAAAAGCAGGTAAAGTGTGTGCTGGACGCTTCGGGCGAGGTGTTGCGGCTGGGGATCGAGCAGCACCCGTATTTTATCAAGCCAAATATTGACGAGCTTCGCAGCATCACCGACCTCAAGGGGGATTCGAAGGAAGAAATCATTGCCGCATGCCGGCAGATTATTGCCTCCGGCGTGCATCTTGTGGGGGTATCGATGGGCGGCGACGGCGCGCTCATGGTGGACGCCCAAAACGCGTATTTTGCAAAACCGGTGAAGGTGGACGTGCGTTCCACAGTCGGCGCGGGGGATTCCATGGTTGCGGGCGTTACGTCCGTGCTGGGCGGCCCGGCTGATGAAGCGCTCAGGCGCGGCGTTGCAGCTGCGACTGCTTCTATTACGCTTGAGGGGACAGAACTGTGCACAAAGGAGATTTTTGAACGGTTCTATGATAAAATAGAAATCGTTACAATATAATTTTTAAATATGGGAGTAGGAGCAGATGAGAAAAACAAAAATCGTATGTACGTTAGGGCCTTCCAGCGAGGATGAAAATACGATCGAACGTATGATTGACGCGGGTATGGACGTCGCGCGGCTGAATTTTTCCCACGGCGATCACGCGATCCAGAAGGCGAGGATCGATAAAGTACGGAAAATCGGCAATGCAAAGCATAAATATATTGCCTGTCTTTTGGATACGAAAGGCCCGGAGATCAGGATTGGTACGTTTAAAAAAGGGAGCGTAGAATTAAAAGAAGGGGATACGTTTACCCTTACCACCAAAGAAGTGGAGGGAGATGAAACCCATGTGTCCGTTTCCTTTAAGGATTTGCCGGGAGACCTTGCACAGGGCGCAATAATATTGATTGACGACGGCCTGATCGAGATGCAGGCGACCTGCCTTACCGATACGGATATCACATGCAAGGTTTTAAACGGCGGCAAGCTTTCCGACCGGAAGGGCGTGAATGTGCCCGGATTTTCAGTGTCCCTGCCGTATATCAGCGAAAAGGACGAGGCAGATATTATCTTTGGCATTGAAAACGAGGTGGATTTTATTGCGGCAAGCTTTACCCGTAATGAACAGGACATCCTCGACATTAAGAAAATATTGGACCGTTACCATTGCAGGAGCATCAAAATCATTGCAAAAATAGAAAACGCGGAAGGCGTCAAGAATATTGACGATATCCTGCGTGTGTCTGACGGTATTATGGTGGCGCGCGGGGATATGGGCGTGGAAATACCGCTCGAGGAGGTTCCTGTCCTGCAAAAACGCCTGATCCATAAGGCATACGGCGCGGGTAAACTTGTCATTACCGCGACGCAGATGCTGGACAGCATGATGCACAATCCAAGGCCTACCCGTGCGGAAACGTCGGACGTGGCAAACGCCATCTATGACGGCACGAGCGCGATCATGCTTTCCGGCGAAACGGCAGCAGGGAAATATCCTGTGGAGACCGTGATCACGATGGCGCGTATTGCGCGCCGTACGGAGCATGACATCAACTATAAGATGCGCTTTAAAAAGAACGATATGACTGAGATTTCAGACGTAACGAATGCGATTTCGCATGCTGCATGCACGACTGCCTACGACCTTGGCGCGTCGGCGATTATAGCTGTGACAAAAACAGGCGCGTCGGTGCGTATGGTTTCCAAATACCGGCCTTCGATTCCGATCATTGGCTGCTCGCCCGATCCGCAGGTGTGCAGGCAGCTGAATATGTCGTGGGGCGTGATTCCACTGGAGGTGGAGCAGAAGTTCAATACGGACGAGCTGTTTGAGCTTGTGGTGAATACGAGCAAGAAGGCCGGGCTCCTGCAAAACGGAGACCTCGTTGCGATCATGGCGGGCGTTCCGCTTGGGATTGCAGGGACGACAAACCTGCTGAAGGTACATATTGTGGGAGACGTTCTTGTGAAGGGTACGGGCATAAACGCGCTGTGCGCTTCTTCTACAACGTGCGTTGCCAATTCGGAAAAAGAGGCGCGGCAAACCTTTAAGCGCGGCGATATCCTTGTAGTACCCAGTACGTCTAACAATATTTTGGATTTAATGAAACAGTCTGCGGGTATTATAACAGAAGCGGATGGGCTTGATTCCCATGCTGCGATCGTTGGTATGGCTCTGGATATCCCGGTGCTTGTGGGAGCGGCAAGCGCGACGCAGATACTGAAAAATGGAATCCATGTGAAGCTGGACGCGGAGCGTGGACTTGTATGTAATGAAAATCGTGAGGACTGATATAATTTATGCTGGAATTTGAACCTTTACAACTGGAAATGAAACCTCTTTTTGACAGCTATGTATTGAACCACGGCTACCGGCACTCGGAAGCCTCGTTTTCAAATATGTATACCTGGCAGGAGGCGTGGGATATGAAAATGGCAACGCATGGAAACGCGCTGTTTATTTCGATGTACAGCGACGTATACAAGCCGTTTCTGTTACCTCCGTACCTGAAGGATGACAGGGAATCTATCGAACCATATATGAAGATGTGCGAGGAATATATGGTGGAAAACTTCGGCGTCTTTTATTTGAAATGCGCCACGCCGCAAATGGTGGAAAAAATAAAGGCAGACTGCGGCGAACGTTACGATTTTGCGTATGATGAATACAACACGGAATATGTTTACAACGCAAGCGACCTGATTGATCTCGCAGGGAAGAAGTACCACTCCAAGAGGAATCACATCAACGCATTTCTGCGCACCTATACGAGCGAGTTCGACCTGTATGACGATAAATACAGGGAGGAATGCCTGCAGTTGCAGCGCGACTGGGCGCAGGATAAGGACGGGGATCCCCGGGAGGCCGAGGAGGAAATATTATCCATCAGGAAGGCGCTTGACCACTGGCGCGAGCTTAATTTTAAAGGCTGCGTAGTAAAAATCAATGGAAAGGTTGTCGCTTTTTCGTTTGGAGAACAGATCAAGGGCGATACGGCGATCATCCATATTGAGAAGGCGCAGCCTGACGTTAACGGGCTGTTTACGTATGTCAATAATGCGTTTGTCAAAAATGTCTGGTCGCACTGTAAATACATCAATCGTGCCGAAGACATGGGCATACCGGGCATTCGTAAGGCAAAGCAGTCCTACCATCCGGTGTTTATGCTGGAAAAATACGATGTATTGTTGAGCGGGGAAGAAGGATGAGTATCAGGAGCCTGAGGCAAGCTGAAGAAGCAGAGGCAAAGAAGGTATGGAGCGTCTGCTTTGGTGATTCGGATGCGTTTATCGATGAATATTTCAGGACGGTAGTACGGTATGAGGATACGCTTGGCTATTATGAACAGGGCGAGCTCATAGCGGATCTTTTTATGCTCAGGTTCCAGGCAAAGCTTGCGGGAAAAAGCTATGATACTGATTTTCTGGCGGGATGCGCGACGCTGCCTAAGGCAAGGAAGCGCGGGCTTATGAAGGAGCTTGTGAAGCTTGCGATGCTGGATATGAGAAAGCGCGGGCTTTCAGCCGTGTACCTGCATCCGTTTTTGCATGCTTTTTACCGTAAATTCGGATATGAAACGATCGCTTATATAACCCGGCATTCAGCCATTTCCGGACAGGCTGCGGAAGGGGTAAGGATTTACCGCTCTATGCAGGACCTGCCGGCAGAAAAAATGCGCGCCGCATATGCGGCTTATATGGAACGGTTTGATAACTGTTTCCTGCGCGCGCAGGAACGTTTTTACGCATGGCTTGGGCTTCTCTTTGCGGATGGGGGAAAAGCAGCCGTATACGAGCGGGAAGGACGCTTTGGCTATGCGTTGTATTATGAAGAGAGGGATAAGGCTGAGGTGTTTGAGCTTGTGGCCGCCGATGACGAAATCTGTAAAAGTCTGGTAAGCGCTTGCCCTGCAAAGGAGGCTGCGTATTTCCTGCCATCGTTTGCAGAGGATGCGGGAAGCGAGGAGTTTACCATGATGCGCGTGCTTGATCCGGTAAAGCTTCTTCAAAATGCGCGGCTCGTGCAGGATGATTTTATACTTTTGGTAGATGATGAGTTTCTTGGCAGGGAATACAGGTTACTATTAAAGAAGGACGCGGACGGCAAAGTCGGCGTTACGCCGGTGGACGGTCATGAAGACATAGCGGTTTGCGTAACACAGCTTGCGGAACTGCTTGCCGGCGCGCAGGTGCAAAATGAAGGGGATCCGGTAACAAAAGTGTTTTTGAAGCAAAATTCCTGCTTTTTCGAAACGTATTAGTAAATGGAAAAACTCCCCGGGAATCAGTATTATTGCGCGTCCTGAAACGACGCGTGATTTTTTTTTGAAAACGGTAGTTGCATTCTGCCAAAAATAGGACTAATATAATATCTAAATAAATAAGAAGCAAAGCAGGGTAAATTGCAATGTGGGGAATTTTCATCGGACTTGTGATCGGCGTTTTCGAAGTCTGGCTGCTGAAAAAACTGATTATGATGATGACGTCCGGCAGGAAGAATGCCGGTTTTGCAGTGCCCGTAACGATTGCCAAGCTTGCGCTCATACTTGCCGTGCTTTATTGCATGGCAAGGTTTGTTTCAGTAGAAGCCATGATCTGGTGTGCCTCCGGCATAGCGGTCTCAATGATCGGAATACCGGTTACAAACAGCATTATGACAATCAGAAAGTATAAGCAGCATGGAGGTGAGCAGAAGTAATGGATATACCCAGCGTATTTCCGGGAAAGGTTACTCTTTTCGGCACGTTGCAGGTAAGCCAGACGCTTGTCGCGGCTTTTGGAACAACGATCGCCATTATTATTTTTGCACTGATTTTCCGGTTTGTAATCCTGAAAAATTTCAAAAGAGTTCCAAAGGGGCTTCAAAATGTCATGGAGCTCATGGTGGAGGGGATCAATAAGTTTTCCGGCTCCATTATGGGGGATAAGGCGAAATCAATCGCGCCTTACATCATGACGATTTTTGCATTTATTATCTGCAGCGGGCTGCTCGAATTTATGGGAATCCGTTCCCCCGCTACAGACCTTGATTGTACGATTGCGCTTGCTGTCGTTTCATTTGTATTGATCATCGCATATTCGATCCGTTTTCGGGGAGTGAAGGGCTGGCTTAAAACCTATGCCGAGCCCAAACCCTTTATGGTACCGATCAATGTACTTTCCTCTGTAGCGGTGCCGATCTCGCTGGCGTGCCGGCTTTTTGGGAATATGTTCAGCGGACTCGTAGTAATGGATATGCTGTATGGCGCGCTTGGTTATTTCGCATTTATCGGCATTCCGGGCATCGCATCAATCTACTTTATTTTATTCCACCTTGGAATGCAGTCGTATGTGTTTACCATGCTGACAATGTCTTTCATCGAGGAAAAGGTGTAACACAGGCAGAAAGCGGAGACGCTTTTATAAATTTATTATTTTAAGAATAAATGGAGGTAAAAATTATGGATATGGGTTTAATCGCAATCGGCGCAGGCCTGGCAGTTTTCACAGGTATGGGCGCAGGCATCGGCATGGGTATCGCTACGAGTAAAGCTTGTGAAGCAGTGGCGCGCCAGCCGGAAGCGACGGGTAAAATTAACCAGGTATTGCTGATTGGCCTTGCGCTTGCAGAGTCTACCGCGATTTACGGTTTTGTTATTTCTATTATTATGATATTTACGATGGGAAAATAAACGGAAGACACCTGGCGTTTTTGACGCTGGTCAATCACCAGAGGGATTGTTATGGAAATCAATTTTATTGAAATACTGCTTTATATCGTGAATATTGTCATTCTGTTTTTCTTTTTACGCTGGCTGCTGTATAAGCCGATCACAAAATTTTTGAGCAACAGGACAAACCAGATTCAGAAACAGATCGACGAAGCGGCGCAAAAATATTCCGATGCGGAGCAAATCAAAGCTAAATATGACGAGATGATGCGTAACGCGCAGGACCTTGCGACTGCCCTGATCAATAAGAGCAAAGATGTCGCGGACGAACAGGCGCGCCAGATCGTTACGGAAGCGGAGGAAAGCGCTGCGGAGATCAGAACCCGGACAGACAAGCACATTGAATCCCAAAAGCAGCAGGCTGTGCTTGAGATGCGCCAGGAAGTGACGAAAATGGCGATCCAGATCGCTGAAAAGGTGTTGGAGCGCGAAGTCTCTTATGAGGACAACAAAAACGTAATCAACGAATTTTTTGAGAAGGTGAGTTAGCATTTGAAAATGAAGGGTAAACTCGTCTGTGCAACTGAATTTACGCCCGATGAAATTTCTGCGATCAATGAAAAGTTCAACAAGCTTTTCGATGCGGAGATCGATTTTGAGGTTTCGATAGACCAGGCGCTGATCAGCGGTTTTGTCGCTACGGTCAACAATATGGTCTATGATTTAAGCGCGAAATCCTATCTCGACCGGATGCAGGATTATATTGGGGAAAATACGGTACAGACGAATCATGAAAGCATAGAGGACATCATAGACGCTCTGAAGAAAAATGTGGACGGCGCACTCGCGAAAACGTCTGTTGGAGCGGAGCTCAAGGATAAAATTACACAGTTTGACGTAAAATACGACATCTCGATGATTGGTATCGTGGAACGCACCGGCGACGGGGTGGTATTTGTACGCGGACTGGAAGGCTGCAAATACGGCGAGTTGCTGCAGTTTGAAAACGAAGCCTATGGCATTGTGCTGAATCTTGAGATGGACCGTGTGGGCGCTGTGCTGCTAAATGGCGTAACCGACGTAACCGAAGGCTCCATGGTGCGCCATACGGGCGACGTTGTCAAGGTGCCCGTGGGCGATGCAGTACTTGGAAGGGTAATTAATCCGCTGGGGCTGCCCATCGACGGAAGGGGTAAAATCCTGACGGAGGAATCGCGGCCTATTGAGACGCCGGCACCGGCAATCATCGACAGGCAGTCGGTTGATACGCCGTTGCAGACCGGAATTTTGGCAATCGACTCCATGATTCCGATTGGACGGGGCCAAAGGGAGCTGATCATTGGCGACAGGCAGACGGGTAAGACTGCGATTGCCGTTGATACGATCATCAACCAAAAAGGGAAGAATGTAAAGTGCGTTTATGTTGCGATTGCGCAAAAGGCTTCTACAATAGCAGAGATCGTTAACAGTTTGGATGAATTCGGCGCGCTTGATTATACGACTGTAGTTGCGTCAACGGCAAGCGATACCGCGCCAATGCAGTATATTGCGCCTTATGCGGGCTGTGCGATTGCGGAAAGCTTTATGTATGCGGGCGAGGACGTTTTGATCGTTTACGACGATCTTTCCAAGCATGCGGTAGCATACAGGACGATGTCCCTGCTGCTTCGCAGGCCGCCGGGACGCGAGGCGTATCCTGGCGACGTATTTTATTTGCATTCCAGGCTTCTTGAAAGGGCTGCAAAGCTTTCCGACAAGCTTGGCGGCGGATCGATGACGGCGTTGCCGATCATCGAAACGATGGAGGGAGATATTTCCTCCTATATCCCGACCAATGTGATCTCGATTACAGACGGGCAGATTTACCTCGAAACAGAGCTGTTCAATTCCGGACAGCGTCCGGCTGTAAACGTCGGGCTTTCCGTATCGCGTGTAGGCGGAAGCGCGCAGATTAAAGCAATGAGAAAGGTGGCGGGGCCGCTTCGTCTGGAGCTTGCCCAGTACCGCGAGCTCGAGGTGTTTTCACAGTTTGCTTCGGATCTTGACCAGGCGACGCAGGACGCGCTCAATAACGGGCTTAAGGTGACGCAGGCGCTCATCCAGCCGCAATATGCGCCGTATTCTGTAGAGAACCAGGTTATTTTGCTTTGCGTCGCGACGGGTAAGGCGCTGATGGATATCCCTGTCGATAAAATCAGGAAATTCAACAGCGAATTCCTGGATTTTGCAAACGCGAAATATCCGCAGATTAAAGGTGATATCAAAACGACCGGAAACCTGACGGACGAAAATCAAAAAATGATTCTGGACGCGGCAGAGGAATTCAAACGCGGATTCCTTACTGAAAAGGAGAATGCGGACGATGCGGGGCTTTCGGAGCCGGTCGCCGTTACCGTAGATCCGATTGCGGAAATGAGCGTGGACAGCCATGAGTAATACTGCGGATGTAAAAAGCAGCATACGCGCGATCAACGATACGAGTAAGATCACCAAAGCGATGAAGCTGATTTCCACATCGAAGATGCAGAAGGCGATTGCGCGCTATGATGCAAACCTGTTGTATTTTAACCGGGTGCGCAGCGCGCTCAAGGATATTCTGGTGCATTCGCACGACCTGCACCATACGTTTTTGGAAAAGCACGAGAAGGGCTTTCCCGCATATATCGTGATTGCGGCGGATAAGGGATTGTGCGGCGGATATAACCACAACATCCTCAACTTTGCGTACGACTTCATGAAGGAAGGCGAAAAATTCGTCATTACCATCGGACAGGAGGCGCGGGCGTTTTTTGAGCGCAAGAAGGTGCCTATCGACGTGGAATATCTTCACATTTCACAGAATCCAACGCTTTACGAGGCGCGAAACCTGGCTGCGGATTTATCCAAAATGTACCGCAGCAGTGAAATGAACGAGGTGTACCTCATTTATACGAGGTATTATTCATCCGTAAAACAGGTGCCAACAGCGCTGAAGCTTTTGCCGGTAGAGATGTCGGAATTTGATGATATTGAGACGGAGCTTGATTATGAAAACGAAATGAATTACCATCCGTCGCCAAACAAGGTGTTTGACGTGTTGGTGCCGCAGTATATCATCGGCCTCATTTACGGGGCGCTTATTCAGGCGTTTGCCAGTGAAAACAGCGCGCGTATGGTGGCGATGGATTCCTCCACCAAAAATGCGGAGGAAATGCTCGGAAAGCTCAATATTGCGCTGAACCGTGCGCGCCAGCAGGCGATCACCATGGAAATTACGGAAATCGTGGGAGCGATGGACGCGCTTACCTGACGAGAGGGACTATATTAGGAGTAACGAACGTATGTATGAATATAAGATTAAAAGCGAGGGCGAGATCATCAAGATTACAGGCCCCGTCATCGATGTAAGGTTTGCCGAAGACCAGGCAAACCCGTCGATTAATACGATTCTTTATGCAAAGCATAACGACAGCGACGACGACGCCCCCGTCTGGATGGAGGTTGCGTCTCAGGTCGGCGAAAACGTTGTGCGCTGCATTGCCCTTGAAGCAACGGAAGGGCTTGCCTGCGGCATGAGGGTATTCAATACCGGGGAACCGATCACGGTTCCGGTTGGCGAGGCAATCCTTGGAAGGGTTGTAAACGTCATGGGCGAGCAAATCGACGGCAAGGGAGAAATAAAAGCCGACGAATATTGGCCGATTTACCGTCCGGCGCCGCCGTTTGCGGAACAGAACCCGGTATCAGAGATATTTGAAACAGGCCTGAAGGTAATCGATCTCATCGCGCCTTACGCAAAGGGTGGTAAAATTGGATTGTTCGGAGGCGCGGGTGTAGGCAAGACCGTGCTGATTAACGAACTGATTCATAATATTGCCACGGAAAGCGGCGGCTATTCGGTGTTCACCGGCGTGGGGGAAAGAAGCAGGGAGGGTAACGACCTCATCAGCGAAATGGCGGAGAGCGGCGTGCTGGAAAAGACGGCGCTTGCGTTTGGGCAAATGAACGAGCCGCCGGGCTCGCGTATGCGCGTCGCCATGACAGGCCTTACGATGGCCGAGTACCTGCGTGATAAAACAGGCCAGAACGTACTATTATTTATCGATAATATTTACCGCTTTATCCAGGCGGGTTCGGAGGTTTCGGCGCTGCTTGGGCGTATCCCTTCGGCGGTTGGGTATCAGCCGACGCTTGCAAACGAGCTTGGCGCGCTCGAGGAGCGTATTACATCCACGAAGCATGGTTCCATCACGTCCGTGCAGGCAATTTATGTTCCCGCGGACGACCTGACGGATCCTGCGCCTGCGACGACGTTTACTCACCTCGACGCGATCACGGTGCTTTCCAGAAGCGTATCCGAGCTGGGTATCTATCCGGCTGTGGATCCGCTGGAATCAACGTCAAGGATACTCGATCCACGTATTGTAGGCGAGGAGCATTACGACGTGGCAAGCAGGGTGGTACACACACTGCAACGCTATAAGGAATTGCAGGATATCATTTCGATTCTGGGCATGGAAGAGCTTGCGCCGGACGACAAGGTGACGGTATTCCGCGCGAGGAAGATACAGAAATTCCTCTCCCAGCCTATGTTTGTGGCTGAGGTTTATACGGGCATCAAGGGCGAATATGTGCCGCTCGAAAAGACGATCAAAAGCTTTAAGGCCATACTCGACGGCGAAGTGGACGACCTGCCGGAGCAGGCGTTCTATATGACCGGCGACATTGATCAGGTAAAAGAAAAAGCAAAGGATATGAAATAACATGGCTTCGCAATTCCTATTGGAGATTTTGACGCCGGAACGGTCGTTTTACTGCGACAGCATCGTGTCTGTTATTTTTCCGACTGAGGACGGGCAAATGTCCATCCAAAAGGGGCATGAGTCGGAGGTAGTGACGGTCGTACCGGGAGAGGTAAAAATAAATACCGGTAAAAAATGGGTGATGTGTTCCGTTGCGGAAGGCTTCCTGGAGGTGCGTCCGGATGAGACGATCATGTTTACGCAGGCCGCCGAATGGCCTGATGAGATCGATGTAAAGCGGGCGGAACGCGCCAAGGAGCGTGCGGAGGAGCGCCTGCGCCAGAAGCGCAGCGAGGAAGAGTACCGGCGCAACAAGATCGCGCTTGCGCGCGCGATGGCACGTCTCAGCCTCACCAAGCGCAAAACCACACTGTAGAAAAACAAAAGGACGGGGGTTGCCCCGCCTTTTTTGTACGGAGACTTTACCGGAAGGGTAGAATGATAAAGGAAAGTTTATGGGAAAGCTGATTTTTTTGACAGGCGGCGTGAGAAGCGGAAAAAGCGATCATGCGGAGCGGATGGCAGCCCGTTATGAAGACGTTGCTTATATTGCAACGGCAATAAGCACTGACGCGGAGATGCGGCGGCGTATCGATAAACACCAGCAGAGAAGGCCGCAGACATGGAAAACCTACGAAGCGCCGTATGATATTGCCGGCGCCGTGCGGGAAAACGAACATGAGGCGTACCTGATTGACTGCATTACCGTCTATATCACAAACCTGCTGCTGCGGGAAAAAACAGACTGGGACGGGACGGACATACTGGAACGCAGGGAGCAGGAAGCGCTTGAGCGGAAAATCGAAGAAAAAATCAGGGAATTACTTGCCGAAATTTCCAAAAGCGACGCTGTATTTATTGTCGTTTCAAACGAGGTGGGCATGGGGCTTGTTCCCGCTTATTCCCTGGGACGACTATTCCGCGACGCAGCGGGCATGGCAAACAGGATGATTGCGGACGCGGCAGGCGAGGTATACCTCTCGGTGAGCGGTATACTGCTGCCGCTGAAAAAAGATGAAAACGGAGGAAAACAGTGAGTACGTGTTTTACATTTTTGCGGCATGCGCAGACAGATGCAAACGCCAGTGGCGTATTCAGCGGCAAAACGGATTTGCCGCTGAACGAAGAGGGGAAAGAATGTGCGCTCGCAGCGGCAAAGGCGCTTTCGGAAGAGCGGTTTGACGTGATCTTTTACGGAACCATGAAGCGCGTGCTGCAAACGACGGATTATGTATTGAGCGAGATGAAACGCGTCCCTAAAATCATATTAAAATCAGACCGGATCGTCGAAACGGATTTTGGGCGCTTTGAGGGGCTTGGAGCCGATGAGATCGCAAAAAATTATCCGGACGACTGGAAACGTTATATGGAGGACTGGCAAACGTTTGTTTTTCCGGGGGGAGACAGCGTGGAGGAATACTATGAACGCTGCGAAAAGTTTATCCATGACGTTTT
This sequence comes from Christensenella hongkongensis, assembly GCF_000981035.1. Lineage (GTDB taxonomy): Bacteria > Bacillota > Clostridia > Christensenellales > Christensenellaceae > Christensenella > Christensenella hongkongensis. The sequence continues at coordinate 20,917 of NZ_LAYJ01000087.1, read as the reverse complement.
ATTTGAGTATGAAAATAACCGTATCCTGATTGTGGCGCACAAGGGGTTTATACTTGCATGTCTGTCGGCGCTGCTTACGGGGGATATGTCGGATCTTTTTACAAGGGATATCCAAAACGGGGAGGCTGTCACTGTGACAGTCTAGTATTCTACGGAATACATACGGAAATACACGAAAAAAACGAATGACACATATGGCGTTTTGCCCATATGTGTTTGTTTTTTCCCTATAGATGTATTATAATATTTTATAGTTTGCTTTGCGTCGGAAGGCAGGAGGGGGAACCCCGTGGCAATGACTGCCGTTATTGTTATTCCTGCAGGGGCGCGGCACAATTTTGATATGCGGCGCATATCGGTATGGAATGATGGAGGGTATATCGTTGGAACACATTATTTGGGACAAGGAAGTCGAGTGTGCGGACCGAAAGAAAATCAGGGAATTGCAGCTGGAAAGGCTGAAACACTCTGTTCAGTATTGCTACGACAATGTACCCCACTACAAAAAGAAAATGGACGAACTGGGGATTAAGCCCGGGCATATTAAAACGCTGAAAGACATTGAAAAGCTTCCGTTTACCACAAAGGACGATTTGAGGGACAATTATCCGTATGGGATGTTTGCTGTTCCCATGAAAAAGATCGTTCGTGTGCACGGCTCTTCCGGAACGACGGGGAACCCGACGATTGTGGGCTATACGCGCCACGATCTGGATATGTGGACGGGACTTGTGACGCGTATCGCGTGTGCGGCAGGGGTGGTTCCTGACGATATCGCACAGATTTCATTTGGCTACGGCCTTTTTACGGGCGGGTTTGGCCTGCACTATGGCCTGGAACGCGCGGGGGCGACGGTGATTCCTGTTTCGAGCGGGAACACAAAACGGCAGATTAAATTTATGCAGGATTTTGGCAGCACGGTGCTTATCAGTACGCCGTCCTATGCGATGTACCTTGGAGAGACCGCGCAAAATATGGGCATCGACTTTAAAAAACTCAAGCTGCGTCTGGGCCTCTTTGGCGGCGAAGGCCATACCAAAGAAATGCAAAAACAGATCGAGAAATATTTGAATATTACCGACACGGAAAATTACGGCCTTTCAGAGGTGATCGGGCCGGGCTTTTCAGGGGAATGTTACGTGCAGAACGGAATGCACATTGCGGATGACGAATTTATATCGGAGATCATCGATCCGGATACGGGAGAGGTGCTGGAGATGGGCGAACGCGGCGAGCTTGTGGTAACGAGCCTTACAAAAGAGGCGCTGCCCATCCTGCGCTACCGCACCAAGGACATTACGCGCCTGACGGACGAGCCGTGCAAATGCGGCAGGACTACGACGCGTATGGAGAAGGTATCCGGCAGGACGGACGACATGCTGATTATCCGCGGGGTGAATGTGTTCCCGTCGCAGATCGAGGGAGTGCTGCTTGGCATGGAGGACGTCGCGCCGCATTACGAGATTGTGCTCACCACAGAAAAGCATCTCGATAAGATCGAGGTCAAGGTGGAGGTGGCAAACGAAGCGCTGCTTACAAGCTATGGCGCGCTCGAAAAGCTGCGCGAGCAGATCGCGCATAACATTTTCACAGTGCTCAATATGCACGTGAAGGTAACGCTTGCGGAGCCGCAGAGCCTGAAACGGTTTGAAGGGAAAGCGCAGCGGGTAACCGACAACCGCAGCGAATAAAAGGAATAAATGATCAGTCATTGAAATAAGTAAGAGGAATGGTATGAGAATGAAAAAAATTATGCTGGGAAACGAAGCGTATGCGCAGGGGGCGTATGAGGCTGGCGTGAATGTCGTTTCATCGTATCCGGGCACGCCGAGTACGGAAGTGACGGAAAATGTTGTAAAGCATGACGAGGTGTATGCCGAATGGGCGCCGAATGAAAAGGTTGCGCTCGAAGTGGCGGCAGGCGCGGCTTATGGCGGCGCGCGCGCGCTTTCGTGCATGAAACATGTAGGGCTTAATGTGGCGGCCGATCCGCTTTTTACCGCGTCTTATACGGGCGTAAACGGCGGACTGGTGGTATTGGTGGCGGACGATCCGGGGATGCACTCCAGCCAGAATGAACAGGATTCGCGGTTTTATGCGCGCAGCGCTCATTTGCCGATGCTCGAGCCTGCGGACAGCGGCGAGGCAAAGGAATTTATGAAACGCGCGTTTGAGCTGAGCGAGCAATTTGATACGCCGGTTTTGCTGCGGTCAAATACGAGGATATCGCATTCGCGCGGCGTGGTTGAGATTGGTGAGCGTACGGAGGTTCCGGTAAAGCCGTACGAAAAAAACATCCAAAAATATGTTATGATGCCGGGTATGGCAAAAAAACGTCACGTAGTTGTGGAACAGCGCATGAAGGACATTGCCGCATACGCGGATACATGCGACCTGAACAGGGTAGAGTATAACGATACGGAAGTTGGCGTGGTGACGAGCGGAACCTGTTACAACTATGTGAAGGAAGCGCTGCCAAACGCAAGCGTGCTGAAGCTCGGCATGGTATATCCGCTGCCCCGGAATATGATCAGGGAATTTGCTTCCAAAGTGAAAAAGCTTTATGTGATCGAGGAGCTCGAACCGTTTTTTGAAAACCAGATCAGAGTTATGGGCCTTCCTGTGGAAGGAAAGGACCTGTTTACCGTACAGGGAGAATACTCCGTGCGGATGCTGAAAGAAAAATTAGGCGGAGGAGTGTGCAACCCCGTCGACGTCGGGACGCTTCCAATGCGCCCGCCGGTGCTCTGCCCGGGCTGCCCGCACAGGGCGGTTTATTACCTGTTTAATAAACTCAAACTCACGGCGATGGGCGATATCGGCTGCTATACGCTTGGCGCGGGGGCTCCGCTTTCCGCGATCGATACGACGCTGTGCATGGGCGCTTCCATCGGAATGGCGCACGGTATGGAAAAGGCGCGCGGCGGGGAGTTTGCGCGTAAGCTTGTAAGCGTGATTGGCGACAGCACGTTTATGCACTCGGGCATCACGGGCCTTGTGAATATGATTTACAACGGAGCGACCTCCACTGTGCTGATCCTTGACAATTCCACGACGGGCATGACGGGGCACCAGGATCATCCGGCAACGGGAAAGAATGCAAAGGGAGAACCTGCGCCCGCTGTGGATATCAGGAAACTCGTGGAGACGATTGGCGTGAAAAACATCCGCGTCCTCGATCCGTTCGACCTTGATGCGCTTGAAACGGCGCTCCGGGAGGAGACGGCAAAGGAAGAGCTATCGGTAATCATCACGCAGCGTCCATGTATGCTGATCGATAAAAATGCGAACAAGGGAACGCTCGTCGTTACGGATGCGTGCAAAAATTGCGGCGCGTGCCTGCGGCTGGGATGTCCTGCAATCGTTAAGGGGGAAAACGGAGTGCGGATCGACGCATCGCTTTGCGTCGGCTGCGGATTGTGCGCGGACATTTGTCCGTTCCATGCGATTGGAGGGATTGAGGAATGAAAAGTATATTGATTGCCGGCGTAGGCGGACAGGGAACGCTGCTTGCAAGTATGGTGTTTGGGCAGATTGCTTTAAAGCTTAATTATGACGTTAAATTATCGGAAGTGCACGGTATGGCGCAGCGCGGGGGCAGCGTCGTCACTTATGTGCGTATTGGGGATAAAGGAGAAACGGTTTATTCCCCGGTGATCGACGAATGCGGCGCGGATATCCTGCTTGCATTTGAAGAGCTCGAAGGACTGCGGTGGCTGCCGTTTTTGAATCCGGACGGAGGAAAGGCGTACTGCAATACGCAGCAGATACTTCCCATGCCTGTGATCACTGGCGCGATGGAATATCCGCAGGATGTGGAGGGAAAGATCAAAGCGCATTTCCCGGATGCGGTCTTTGTGGACGCGCTTTCGCTCGCAAACGAGGCGGGCAGCGTAAAGGCGGTCAATACGGTGCTGCTGGGAGTGCTTGCAAAGAACATGGACATTGAAAAAAACGTCTGGCTGGACGCAATACGAAGCGTTGTTAAGCCAAAATTTATTGAGATGAACGAAAAGGCATTTTTGCTCGGTTACGGGCTGTAAACGCATTCGCTATATCAAAAAGGAGGATCACGGCATGATGATCAATCAGATATCGGTCTTTGTGGAAAACAAAAAGGGAAGGCTGTACAGCCTGACCAAGACACTGGCGGAAAACAATATCGATTTGAAGGCTTTGAGCATTGCGGACACCGCGGAATTCGGTATCCTGCGCTGCATTGTCAACGATCCTCAATCAGCGCTTAAAATCGTAAAGGACGCGGGCTTTACCGCCACGATGACGCAGGTGCTTGGCATTGAGGTGGAGGATGTGCCGGGCGGGCTTGCGCGCGTGCTCGAAATCCTGCGTGAAAACGATATCAGTATCGAATACTTATATTCGTTTGTGGGAACGAGAAGCGACAACGCGCTTATTATTTTCCGTGTGGAAGAAACGGAAAAGGCCTATGAGGCGTTAAAAGATTCGGGCCTCAAAATACTCACGGAAGAAATGGTCTATAACATTTAAAAGGCGGCTTATCTTGTATAGAAGGACATACGCCAGGATTCACCTGGAGAATTTGAAACAGAACATCGAAAATGCGGCGAAGAACCTGCCGCCGTCGTGCGGGATAGTAGCCGTAGTGAAGGCAAATGCGTACGGGCACGGTGCGGTAGAGTGTTCTTTTGCAGCCAAAAGTGCGGGCGCGCGAATGCTTGCCGTTGCCCTTGCGGAGGAGGCGCAGGAGCTTCGCGGCGCGGGGATCGATATGCCCGTTATGATTATCGGACGGTCAAATCCTGACCAGCTGCGGCTCGCTATGGCGCTCGATTTGCAGCCATGCGTTTTTACGCCGGACGACATATTGCTTTTGCAGCAAATTTGTAAGCAGGAAGGAAAAAGGTGTTCTGTGCACCTGAAATTTGATACGGGGATGTGCAGGATCGGTATTCGCAGCGAAGAAGAGCTCGCGGCGTGCCTTGACGCGCTTGCGCGTTGCGCAGACGTGGAGCTTAACGGTGTGTTTACCCACTTTGCAAACAGCGACGCAAAGGATAAGGCGCACGCGCAGATGCAGCACCACAGGTTTATGGGCTACATTAAAATTTTAAATGAAAAGGGCTTATATCCCGCCATTCATGCGGATAACAGCGCGGGCACGATAGACCTGCCGCAGTTTTCGCACGACATGGTGCGTTTTGGCATCTCCATGTATGGGTATTATCCTTCTGACGAGGTCAAAAAGGATGCGGTGCCCCTCGCCCCGGTGATGGAGGTGTTCGCGGAGATATCCAATGTCAAGACAATCGATATTGGAGAGAGCGTAGGCTATGGCAGCACCTTTACAGCGGCGCGCAAAACGCGGGTGGCGACTGTGCAGATCGGCTATGGCGATGGGTATAACAGGCTGCTTTCCAACCGCGGCAGGATGATCGTCACAACGCAGCAGGGTTCGTTTTACGCCCCGGTGATCGGGCGGGTATGTATGGACCAGACAATGATCGACATTACGGACGTACAGGGGACGGTGCGCGTTGGAGACGAAGCGGTCGTACTTGGAAACGCGGGCGGTAAAAGCGTTTCTGCCGATGATATGGCAAGGCTTTGCGAAACGATCAGCTATGAAATTTTACTTGATTTTAACTACAGGGTGCCGCGCGTTTATACGGGCAGCGAAACGGCTGGTGACAGAATATGACAAAACAGGAAATTCGCAGGAAAATACTGGATATGCGAAAGGGGCTGACTTCAAAATACATCGAGGATGAATCTGAACGGATTTACGAGCGGCTGACGGAAAGCAAGATTCTGGATGGCGCAAAGAATGTTTTGATTTACAGCGACTTTGACGGAGAGGTAAAGACCGCGGCCTTAACGGGGTGGATGATGTATCATGGAATGCGCATTTTCCTGCCATGTATCGATTGCGGCGATATGCACGCTGCGGATATCAAAAGCGCGGCGCTTGAATTGAGTGCGTTCGGCATTGCACAGCCAAGGTTTTCCGATGCGCAGATGGCGGAGCCGGGGGAGCTTGACGCGGTGATTGTGCCGGGAATCGCATTTGACAGGCAAAAGAACAGGATCGGCTTTGGAAAAGGATATTACGACGCTTATCTGGCGCAGGCGGTTCACGCAAAAAAGATAGCCCTTGCTTACGATTTCCAGATTGTCGATCATATTCCGGGTGAAAAACACGATATCCGCATGGACATGATCATAACGCCGGACGGGATTATCAGGTAATGAGGATTATTGCAGGTGAAAAAAGAGGGACGAAGCTTATTGCGCCGGAGGGAATTGACACCCGCCCAACGCTCGATCATGTGAAAGAGGCGCTCTTTGGAAGACTGCAATTCGAGCTGCACGGAACCGTTGTGCTCGATCTGTTCGCAGGGAGCGGCGCTTTGGGGCTTGAAGCGCTCTCGCGCGGCGCGGCGCAGGCTGTTTTTGTAGAAAATGCCGGCGGGGCGCAAAAAGCAATCGAGCGGAACATTCAGGCTGCCGGTTTCGAAAAAAAAGCAGTTGTTCTGAAAAAGGACTATGAGGCGGCAATTAAGTTATTTCAAAATCAAAAAAAGTTTGATATAGTAATAATAGATCCACCATATAAGGGCGGATACTATGAGAGGGTGTTTGAGCTTGCGGCAGGATGCGGCATTCTTGCAAAAAATGCCGTTGCGGTTGCGGAAAGCGATTTTCTGCTTCCGGCACAGGCAGGGTACCGGCTCGAAAAACAAAAAAGGTACGGGAAAACATTTTTAAGTTTTTACCGTTGGGAAGAGGAATAGATGAAGGCGTGCGTGTATCCGGGAAGTTTTGACCCAATTACAAAAGGGCATCTGGACATCATCGAACGTGCCTGCAATATTTTTCCGAAGGTGTATGTGGGAGTATTGAAAAATCCTTCCAAAACCTATCTGTTCAGTCTCGACACGCGTATGGAGATGATTCGCCGTGCGACGGCGCACATAAGGGGCGTTGAGGTGGTTTGCTTTGACGGGCTGCTTGTCGATCTTCTGAAAAAGCTTGATTGCAGGATTATTATCCGCGGCCTTCGCACAGGCGCGGATCTGGAGCTGGAGCAGCAGCTTTCAGTGATCAACGGACAGCTTTTGCCGGGCGTAGAAACGCTGGCGCTTCTTTCCAAACCTGAAACTTACTTCATCAGTTCGACAGCTGTGCGCGAGCTTGTGGAGTTTCATGCGGATATTTCCGCATATGTTCCCAGAGAAGTATCGGATATGATAAACGGAGGAATCACGGAATGAAAATTTACGACCTGTTAAATGAAATTATGGGTGAAATTGACGATAGCCGCAAGTCTTTGTTTGGTAACAAAAAAACGATAGACGTTGATTTTGTCCTGGAAATACTGGAAGAGATCAGGGACGCGCTTCCGGAGGAAATCGTATATGCGCAGGAAGTATTAAAACGCAAGAAAGAGATCATAGACCAGGCCGAGCAAAAAGCAAAGGATATCCTCGACGGTGTGGATAACCGCCTTGCGGAATTAATCGAAGAGCATCGGGTGACGCAGCTTGCATACGAGAAATCAAACAGGATGGTTGACGTGGCGCAGAAGCAGGCGTATGAAATCCGCACAAACGCAAACGATTACGCTGTGAATGTTCTGGAGGATTTGTCGTCCTATATGAAGGAATATATTGATATCATCAAAGAAAACAAATCGAATTTTATCAATAAAAAGAACAAAGACCAGGCGGAATTTGAATAAGCTGTTTCAGGGGAAATCTTTGCGTTATATCTGTAACGTGAAGATTTTTTACGATAAGGAGAATTTGAACTATGGCAAACGGCAAAAAAATGGCGCTGGCGCTTGGCGGGGGCTCTGCCCGCGGCTTTGCACACATTGGCGTTTTAAATGTGCTGATCAAAAATAAAGTACCGATTCACTCGATCGCGGGATGCAGTATGGGATCGCTTATCGGCGGGATTTTTGCGTCGGAGGGGCAGATAGAGGCGCTTGAAAATCTTGCGGTTGTATTTGATTACAAAAAATATTTTGATTTTACGCTGTCTAATGTTGGTTATGTGAAGGGAAACAAGGTAGAGGACCTGATTAAGCTCATGACCAAAAATATTCTGATCGAAAAGACAAAGGTGCCCTTTTGCTGCATTGCGACATGTATTGAGGAAGGAAAATTGAAGCGTTTTACCACCGGCCCGATTCACGAGGCGGTGCGCGCCAGTATTTCGATTCCGGGAATGTTTATGCCGCAGAAGATTGACAATAAGACCTATGTGGACGGCGGCGTAATAGACCGCACGGCGATAGAAGCGGCGTGGGAAATGAAGCCGGACGTTGTGGTTGCCGTAGATGTTTCCTATCGTGGGGAGCCGATCAAGCCGCCCAAAAGCGTGATCGAGCTGGCGCAGGTATCCTTTACAATTTCAGATTGGTACCGCGCGCAGACAGAGCTTCCAAAGGCGGATTTGCAGATATTGCCGGAGGTAAACGATATTGACGGAAATCAATATAAAGATATCCAGACGATCATAAAGCGTGGGGAGGAAGCGGCGGAAAAAGCGCTTCCGGAAATCAAGAAATTGCTTGGGATCAAATAATCATCAGTTTTTGTGTGAAATCGCGTCCGGCGGGCGCGATTTTTTTTGTGAACAGCCCATAGATGTCTGAAGAAAGAAGGTCGTAATGCAGCAGGCTGCCATCAGGGAATTCCGCCGCTTTCGTAACGAGCGGGATATGCGTTTGCCTGGAAATAAGCGACAGCAGCTCCATACTCTTTTTCCGCACGCCCAGCACGCGGGCATAAAGCGGTTCCTCCATAGCGCAGGCAAGGGCCTGCTTTGTAACGCCAAACAATGCGTAAAGTAAAATACGCTGAATGCGCGTGTAGGTATACCGTTTGCTTTTGATCGCATGAATCAGGCCGTCATAGCTTTGCACATCTTTCGCGCATGCGGAAATTTTATGCTCCAGCCCTTCCGCAACCTCGGCAATTTCTCTGAGTCCATTAATGCCGAGCATGCGCAGCGCATATATGACATGGGGAAACATGGCCTCCGGTGAAACGGCGCAAGCTTCCTGATACAGGGGCAGGCATTTAGCAGGCACGTGGCCGCGGTAGTCCCTTCCGTGGAGGATTGCCGCGCGGACTGCTGTCGCGCTGGAGTATGTGTCTGAAAGCATGCGGGAGGAATATTCATTGCCCTCGCGTTTTAAGACGAAGGGAGATATCTTGCTGCCGATACGGAGAAGCTCCTTGCAATACTCGATTCCAAGGATGTTGTTCGAGCCGGTGAACGTGGACTCGCAATGTTGTGGCAAAAAGGACGCTAGTGCATATGCACGCGCCGAAGGGAAGGAAACGCCGCACGAAAGCTGCTCCTTCAAAGCTGTGGAAAACTCTGGAGGCTCTTCCAGCAGGAGAGCGGCGGCATCCAAAAGGGCGGAGGTGTCCGTGTTTTCCGCACCGAAGGAAAGATAGTCAATACAACCAAGCGCGTTGAGGACGTCCACGCCGCCCCGCGCAAAGCCTTCCGCGCTTTGCGTAGCATAGAGGAACGGAAGCTCCAGCACAAGGTCTGCCCCGCACAGCAGGGCGCTGTGCGCGCGTGTCCATTTATCATAGACCATGCACTCGCCACGCTGAGAAAAATTGCCGCTTATCACACAAATAATGTAATCCGCGCCGGTTTTTTGTCTGGTTTGCGAAATATGGTGGGCGTGCCCCATATGAAATGGGTTATATTCTGCTATAATTCCGGCTATTTTCATAAAATCCCTTTTCAAAAAGCGTTTTCTCATCTATAATATATGAGTGCATTATAACAGAGAAACCAATTTTTTAAAATAATAATATCAAAACGTGAGGTGTACCTAAAATGTCATTGATGGACAAGATCAAGGAAAAGGCAAAATCGGTTCAAAAGAACATTGTACTGCCTGAGGGCAGCGAACCGCGTACGATCGAAGCGGCTGCAAAGATTGCGGAGCAGGGAATTGCACACGTGATCCTGCTCGGCGACGAGAAGGAAATCGAAGCTGCAAACACAAAGAAGGTCGATCTTTCGGGAGCGACGATCATCAATCCGGCAACTTCCCCAAAGCTTGACGAGTACGCAAATATGTTTTATGAAATGCGTAAGAGCAAGGGCATCACTCCTGAGCAGGCAAAGGAAACCTGCAAGGATACGCTTTATTACGCAGTCATGATGATCAAAAACAATGACGCGGACGGCATGGTTTCCGGCGCGATCCATTCCACGGGCGATACGCTTCGTCCGGCGTTGCAGGTGATCAAAACAAAGCCGGGCGTACCGATTGTTTCAAGCTGCTTCATTATGGAGCATCCGGATACGAAGTGGGGCCAGGACGGCGTTATGGTCTTTGCGGACTGCGCTGTTAATATCGATCCGACGGCAGAGGAGCTTGCGGCGATTGCGATTGCTTCCGCAGACTCTGCAAAAGCGCTTGCCGGGATAGACGATCCGAAGATTGCGATGCTCTCCTTCTCAACCAAGAACAGCGCAAAGCATGAAAAGGTAGATAAAGTGGTTGAAGCGACAAGGCTTGCAAAAGAAATGGCGCCAGAGCTCAATATAGACGGTGAATTGCAGGCTGACGCAGCGCTCATTGAAGCGGTAGGGCAGTTAAAGAGCCCGGGCAGCAAGGTCGCAGGACATGCGAATGTACTGATTTTCCCGGACATCCAGGCGGGGAATATTGGTTATAAGCTGGTACAGAGACTGGGCGGCGCGGATGCAATCGGTCCGGTTTGCCAGGGGCTTGCGCGTCCGGTGAACGACCTGTCGCGCGGGTGCAGCGTGGAGGATATTGTATCTGTCGTTGCGATGACTGCTGTTCAGGCGCAGTCTTTCTAACAATAAAAGGGAGAATAGGGATCATGAAAAATGTATTAGTAATCAATGCGGGAAGCTCTTCGCTGAAATATCAGCTGATCGATATGGACGATGCGACTGTGATCGCAAAAGGCCTTGTTGAAAGAATTGGCATCGACCATTCCGTTATCAAGCACAAACCGTCCGGTAAAGACAAAGTAGAGATCGAAACGCCCATGAAGGACCACAACGATGCGATGAAGCAGGTCGTCGCGGCCCTTACAGATCCAACGCACGGCGTGGTTGCCGATCTCTCCGGAATCTGCGCGGTTGGCCACAGGATCGTGCATGGCGGCGAGAAGTTCAGCGAATCCGTACTCATTACGGACGAAGTGATCGATGCAATCAAGGAAAATATCGAGCTTGCACCGCTGCACAATCCCGCAAACCTGATGGGGATCGACGCGTGCCGCGCGCTCATGCCAAATGTTCCAATGGTAGGAGTTTTCGATACTGCGTTCCATGCGAATATGCCGCAGAAGGCCTTCCTGTATGGAATCCCTTACACGGCTTATACAGATTATAAGGTCAGAAGATACGGTTTCCATGGTACATCTCACAAATATGTTTCGCACAGGGCTGCGGAAATCCTTGGAAAAGATATCAAGGACCTTAAAATTATCACCTGCCACCTTGGCAACGGTTCTTCCGTAGCGGCTGTAAATGGCGGCGTATCGGTGGATACGTCGATGGGCTTCACGCCTCTTGAAGGCCTTGTGATGGGTACTCGTTCCGGAGACCTTGACGCGGCAATCGTGCCTTACCTGATGGGCAAACTCAATATGGACGTCGAACAGGCCATCAATTACCTGAATAAAGAGTCGGGCGTATGGGGCATTTCCGGCATATCCAGCGACTTCCGCGACTTGTGGGCGGAAGAGGAGAAGGGCAACGAACGCGCAAAGCTTGCGCTTGACGTATTCAACTACCGTCTCAAAAAGTTTATCGGCGCATACGCGGCTGCCATGGGCGGCGTGGACGTAATCACTTTTGCGGGCGGCGTTGGAGAGAACGACTGGGATGTCCGTATGCACGCGGTGGAAGGCCTTGAATTCATGGGCGTGAAGATCGACAAAGAGAAGAACGATGGTATGCGCGGTGATGAAATGGATATTTCCGCGGCGGATTCCAGGGTGAAGGTTCTTGTGATCCCAACGGACGAAGAAATGACCATTGCAAAGGATACATACGATATCTGCTGCAAATAACCGTGCCCAAAAAAAGAGTTGACAAGCACGCTGCATAAAAATATAATGTAGTGGTACCTGTTTTCTTACAGAGGCGAGCAAAGTATGATAGATATTGATATTTCAAAGGCATTGAAAAATGAAGGCGAGTGTGGGACGTTCTCTTATGAAGGTGTTCCAGAGCTTGGCGGGGATATCGATTTTGCACAGCCGCTCGAGCTGGAAGCAGAGTTTTGCGTGACAGATAAAAAGGTTTCCGTTACAGGAAATTTTGACGCAGTATTGAATACGGTGTGTGACCGTTGCCTTACGGGCATGACAACAGACGTCGGGTACCGTTTCAGCGAACTCTACTGGCCTGAGGGCACTGGAGAGGAAGAGGAATATACCTACAAAGGTGACACGCTGTCGCTCGATAAAATGGTATATGATGCAATCGTACTGAGTCTGCCGCAGCAGTTCCTGTGCAAAGAGGACTGCAAGGGGATTTGTCCGCAGTGCGGGCAGGACCTGAACGCAGGATCGTGCGAATGCAAGCAGGATGATACGGATGAAACAAATCCGTTTGCAAAACTAAAAGGATTGTTTTAATCGAGGGAGGTGTGTGAAATGGCAGTACCAAAGAATAGAACGTCGAAACAACGTAAACATACGAGAAGAGCGCATTGGAAGCTGACAGCTCCGGCTGTAGGCGTGTGCCCGCAGTGTCACCAGCCAAAGCTGGCCCACAGAGTTTGCCCGAATTGCGGCTACTATAACGGAAGACTTGCGGTGGCTCCGAAAGAAGCGACGAAGTAGTTTTGGATCAGAGAAAAGGATTTGCTTTACGCAAATCCTTTTTTGGTTTAATTTTGATTGAAATAAGCCGTAAATTTCTATATAATAACAGTATTGCACTATCTTACGGAAAAGAAGGGGATATCATGCGGATTATCATAGATGCGATGGGCGGAGACCACGCGCCGGACGAGATTGTAAAAGGCGTGCTTCGTGCCATGCAGGAATTTCCAGACACATCTTTTTTACTGACAGGAGACCGGCAGAAAATTGAAGCGCTGCTTTCGCAGGCGGAATATAATCAGGATAGAATTGAGATTATCGGCACCACGCAGGTGATCGAGATGGATGACTCGCCGGTGAAGGCGTTAAAGGAGAAAAAGGATTCCTCTATGGTTGTAGCGCTGAACGCGCTTGCGCGCGGGGAGGGCGGGATGCTGATCTCTGCGGGCTGCACAGGCGCTCTTGTTGCGGGAGCGACGCTGATTGTAAAGCGCATTAATGGAATCAAGCGTCCGGCGCTTGCGCCGGTTTTGCCCTCGCAGACGGGCGAGGTGCTTTTGATCGACGGAGGGGCGAACGCGGATTGCAAGCCGCAGTATTTGCAGCAGTTTGGCGTGATGGGCAGCATTTATATGCAAAAGGTGTTTGGTCTTAAAAGCCCCAAGGTCGCGCTGATCAATAACGGTGCTGAGGAAGAAAAGGGAAGCGAGCTTACCAAAAAAGCGTATCAGCTTTTAAAGGAAGCGCCGATTAATTTTGTTGGGAATGCGGAAGGACGAGAGCTTTTATCCGGCGAGTTTGACGTGCTTGTGTGCGATGGATTCACAGGAAATATCGTTTTGAAATTTCTTGAGGGCTGCGCAAAGACAATCCTTGGAATGCTCAAAGGGTACATCAAGGAAAGCGCGAGCGCAAAGCTCGGCTCGGTATTTATGAAAAGCGCTTTTGGCAAGCTTAAAAAGAAAATGGATTATAAGGAATATGGCGGCGCTTTGCTTTTGGGGCTTGCGGGCGGCGTCATGAAAGCACACGGGAGCTCGGACGCTACAGCAATTTTCCATGCAATCGACGCGGCGAGAAAATTCATAGCCGGTAATGTGGTGGAAGAAATCCAACAGGGCATTTCCGGCCTGAAGGACGATCATGAATAGAGAAACGCTCGAAGAGAAAATCGGATACCGCTTTAAAGATGAGCAGCTTCTGAAACGGGCGCTTACACACCCGTCCTGCGGAAACGTTCCGCATTATGAGCGCCTGGAGTTTTTGGGGGATGCGGTGATCGAGCTGATTATCAGCGATTACCTGTTTACAGGCTACCGCGATTTTTCAGAGGGGGCCCTGACGCAAAAGCGCGCAGACATCGTATGCTCCCGGTCACTGGCAGGAATTGCACGCGGGATTGGCCTTGGCGAGTATATATTACTTGGCAAGGGAGAAGAGCAGTCCGGCGGACGGAAAAAAACATCCATCCTCGAAAACGTTGTAGAGGCACTGATGGGCGCCGTATACCTCGATGGTGGTTTTGAGACCGCAAAGACGGTAATTTATGATCTGTTTGCTGATGCGATCAGCTCTGCCATGAGCCGCATGAGCGATCATGATTATAAGTCACAGTTCCAGGAACTGGTACAGCGCAGCGTCAAGCAGGAAATATCCTATGAGGTAAAGAGCCAGGAAGGGCCGCCGCACAATGCGACTTTCCACGTACAGCTTTTTGTAGGCGGCAAGCCGATATGCGAAGGCTCGGGCAGTTCGAAAAAGGAAGCAGAACAAAATGCAGCCAAGTCCGCAATCGCGGATTTTGAAAAAATTTACGAAAGGTAATAGAAATTATGTTGGATTTTTTAGAAGTGAAAAAGACAGACGCGCAGGTTTACGACGCGATGATGAAGGAATTAAACAGGCAGGAGCACAACATTGAGCTGATTGCATCGGAGAACTTCGTTTCGAAGGCTGTTATGCAGGCGATGGGCTCCCACCTGACGAACAAGTACGCGGAGGGATATCCCGGAAAGCGTTATTATGGCGGATGCGAATTCGTTGACATTGTGGAAGACCTTGCGCGCGACCGCGCGAAAAAGCTTTTTGGCGCAGAGCACGCAAATGTGCAGCCCCATTCCGGCGCGCAGGCGAATATGGCAGTTTATTTCAGCGTGCTGAATCCCGGCGATACGATCCTTGGAATGAACCTTTCACACGGCGGGCATCTGACGCATGGTAGTCCTGTCAATATGTCAGGCAAATACTTTAACATTGTCCCTTACGGCGTAAGAGAAGACGACGAAACCATCGATTACGATCAGATTTATGATCTTGCAACGGAGCATAAGCCAAAGATGATTGTTGCAGGTGCGAGCGCATACCCGCGCACGATTGATTTTGCACGGTTCCGGGAGATTGCGGATGCTGTCGGCGCATACCTTATGGTAGATATGGCTCACATTGCCGGCCTGGTTGCGGCGGGACTCCATCCAAGCCCGGTGCCGTACGCGCACTTTACGACCACGACGACGCACAAGACGCTGCGCGGACCGCGCGGAGGTATGATCCTGTGCTCGGAAGAGCTTGCAAAGGCAGTCGACAAGGCGATTTTCCCGGGTACGCAGGGCGGACCGCTCATGCACGTAATTGCTGCCAAAGCGGTTTCGTTTGAGGAAGCGCTGCAGCCTGAATTCAAGGAATACCAGAAGCAGATCATCAAAAATGCGCAGGCATTGGCGCAGTCGCTGAAGGATAATGGGCTGCGCCTTGTTTCCGGCGGCACGGATAACCACCTGATGCTTGTGGATGTCGGGGAAAAAGGCAAAACCGGTAAAGAGGTTGAAGCGTTGCTCGACACGGCGAACATCACAGTTAATAAGAATACGATTCCATTTGAGACATTGAGCCCGTTCGTTACAAGCGGCATTCGGATTGGAACGCCTTCCGTAACAACGCGTGGGATGAAAGAAGAACAGATGAATGAGATCGGAGGCCTGATCGCAAAGATTATTATGGACGGTGAGAGCGCCGCACAGGCGGTCAAGGACAGCGTTATTTCGCTTTGCGAGGAATTCCCGCTTTACAAATAAGCGCTGTATTTAAGAGTATTGGACAATGGGGCGGACAAGAGGGTATCCTTTTGTCCGTTCAGTTTTACAGTTGATAAGAGAAGGATTCGATACAATCATAAACGTTGCATAGCAGTTTTGGTAAATGCCGTTTGCACAACCATTTGATAAACTGCAATCAGGGGAGCTTTTGGATGATCGTAAAACAGGTAGACATAGACGGCATTGCTGCGGAATGTGAGATTGCCGCGGGCGACGTTTTATTATCCGTAAATGGCAAAAACATCCGGGATTATATCGACTATATCGATGCAATGGCAGACGATCTTGTGCTTGTGCTTATACAGAAGAAGGACGGATCGCAGGAAGAAATTGAAATCGAAAAGGAGCCGTATGAAGATCTTGGAATTGAATTTGAGAACGACGGCTTCGGCAAAAAAATAAGCTGTAAAAACAAGTGCGTATTTTGCTTTGTAGACCAGATGCCCAAAAAGATGCGCCGCACATTGTACCTGAAAGACGACGACTGGCGGATGTCCTTTTTGATGGGCAGCTATATCACGCTGACGAACCTGAAGGAAGAAGAGATACAAAGGATCATAGACCAGCGCATCAGCCCGCTTTACGTATCGGTTCACGCATATGACGATGAAATGAGGAAGCTGCTTTTTGGCAACCCGGATGCGGTAAAAACCTTTGGAATCATTGAACGGCTTGCAAAAAACGGCATAAGGATGCACACGCAGATCGTTATGTGCGAAGGCCTCAACGACGGAAAGGTGCTGGAGGAAACCATTGAAAAGTTATATGAGCTGTATCCGCAAATCGGTTCGGTTGCAGTGGTGCCGGCCGGCCTGACCAAATACCGTGAGGGAAGATACCCGCTAAAGCCGGTTGGCAGGGAATGCGCCGGAGAAGCGGTGCGCGCGATCGAGGCATACCAGAAACGTTTTTTAGAAGAGAACGGCGAGACGAGATTTGTATTTGCGTCGGATGAAATGTATTTACGCGCGGAGCTGGATCTTCCGCCTTATGAGGAGTACGAAGATTTTGTACAGATTGAAAACGGCGTCGGGCTTGTCCGCCTGTTTTTGGAGGAGGCGCAGGACGCGCTTTTTGACCTGAAAGGGAAAAAAGCGAAATATCAAAAGGCCGGAATTATTACAGGCGTTGATTTTTATCCGTTTTTGAAAAAGCTCGCAAAGCAGATACAAACCGTTTTGGGGACGGAGGTTTCCGTTTATAGGGTAGAAAATGAGTTTTTTGGAAAGACGATTACGGTAACGGGACTGCTTACAGGAGAAGACGTGATAAGGCAGGTCGCGGGGAAAACAGGCGGCGAAGAGGTACTGTTCCTGAGCCGTTGCTGTTTTAAAGAAAATGATACATCCATGCTGGACGACGTAACGCTGGAGGAACTTTCCGCAGCGCTGGGCAAACCGTGTGCAAAGCTGGATAACGACGGATATATGCTGATAAGCGCATTTGTGCAATGAAAGGATAAGGAATAAAAATATGGCAAAACCATTGGTTGCGATCGTAGGAAGGCCAAATGTGGGTAAATCTACGTTTTTTAACCGGATCACAGGAACAAAGCTGGCGATCATAGAGGATACGCCCGGTGTGACGCGAGACCGCATTTATGCGGATGCGGAGTGGCTGAATAAGGAATTTACGTTGGTGGACACCGGCGGAGTCGATCTGAATACGGACGACGTTCTTCTGAAACAGATGCGCGTGCAGGTTGAGATTGCCATTGAAGCGGCACAGCTGATCCTGTTTCTGGTGGATGGAAAGACCGGTATCACAGCCGAGGATTACGAGGTGGCAAAGATGCTGCGAAAATCCAAAAAGCCGGTGATTGTTGTGGTGAATAAAATTGACAACAAAAAGGATGAACAGAATCTTTTTGATTTTTATGAGCTCGGCCTTGGGGATGTTGTCGGGATTTCTTCTACGCAGGGCCTTGGCCTTGGAGACCTGCTCGACGATATCATTGGCGAGCTTGGCGAATTTGAAACGGACGGGGAAGAGGAGGATTCGCTTAAAATTGCCCTTGTGGGCAAGCCGAATGTTGGGAAGTCCTCGCTTACCAATAAAATACTCGGCTATGACCGTGCGATTGTGAGCGATATTCCGGGCACCACGCGCGACGCGATCGATTCGACCTTTGAGCGGGACGGAAAGAAGTATACGATTATCGATACGGCGGGGATGCGCAAAAAAGGGAGGATCGACGACAAATCGATCGAGCGTTACAGCGTCATACGCTCTCTTGGCGCGATCCGGCGCGCAGACGTTGTCGTTGTGATGATTGACGCGACAGAAGGCATCACAGAGCAGGACGTAAAGGTTGCGGGCTATGTGGACTCAGAGGGAAAACCGTGTGTCATTGCGGTCAATAAGTGGGATGCGGTTGAAAAGGACACGTACACCATCGAAGAGTACAACAGGAAGATTGCCGCTGACCTTGCGTTTATGCCGTATGCAAAACGGATTTATATTTCTGCCCAGACAGGACTTCGGATTGATAAACTGTTTGCACTGCTGCATGAAGCATACGACAACAACATGAGGCGTATTCCAACCGGCGTTTTGAACGATTGCCTGCAGGATGCCGTAACGGCGAACGAGCCGCCGAGCACAAACGGCAGGAGACTCAAAATATTTTACATAACGCAGGTAACCGTCGGGCCGCCTACATTTGTGCTTTTTGTCAACGAAGTTCCGCTCATGCACTTTTCCTACCAGCGTTATCTTGAAAATTATTTGCGCAAAACATTTGACTTTAGTGGCACACCGATTAAAATAATAATTAGACAACGAAGCGATGAGAAGGGGGAAAAGTAGGAATGACAAATGTTTGGGTGCTCGTTTTATGTGCGGCGATCGCCTATATACTGGGTTCAATATCATTTTCTTATTTGTTTACGAAGAAGATCAGGCATGAAGATATCCGTGAAAAGGGAAGCGGTAACGCCGGTACGACAAATGTTCTGAGAAATTATGGTTGGGGAATGGGCGTGCTGGTATTTGCAGGCGATGTTTTAAAAGGGCTTTTGGCGGCGCTCATCGGGATGTACCTTGGCGGGGAGCTTGGTCTGTGCGTGGCAGGCGTTTTTGCCGTGGTAGGGCACAATTATTCCTGTTTCCTGCGCTTTAAGGGAGGCAAGGGAATCGCCGCTACAATCGGCGTTCTCCTGATTATCCAAACCATTCCAACCCTGATTATATTTGCGGTGGCAATTATTATTGTAATCGCAACAAAGATCATGAGTATCGGCTCGATCATCGGGCTGATCCTGAGTGCGGTTGCGGCTTTCGTGGTTGCGCCTGACAGCGTTTACCAGCAGATCGCGGTGGTAATTATAGCAATTTTAGGTATTTTAAGCCACAGGGAAAACATCGTCCGGCTGATTCATGGGAATGAACGGAAATTGAGCCTTTCCAAGAAGTAAAATGCTTAAAAAAGGCTTGCATAGAGCGGTTTGTTGTGGTATTATGAGATAGGTTAATAGATGCTTTACAAAAGAGTGGGACCAGATACCCACTCTTTCGCATTATAATACGGATTTCAGGAGCAATTATGGCTAAGAATACACGTTCCGTTGTGGAAGAGATCGCGATACCGATCATCGAATCCATGGGGCTTACTTATGTGGATACTGAATACGCCAAGCAGGGGCAGGACTGGCAGCTGACGATTTATATCGACAAAGAGGGCGGCGTGCAGTTTGAGGACTGCGAGGCGGTAAGCCGTGCGGTGGAGGCTGTGCTCGACGAGCGCGATCCCATTGCGGAAAAGTACATCCTGTGCGTATCCTCGCCCGGGCTTGACCGGCCACTGAAAGCCGCACGCGATTTCGAGCGGTGCCTTGGGCAGGAGATCGACGTGAAGTTGTATAAACCATTCGATGGCATAAAGGAGTATACCGGCACATTGACCGCCTATACGCCGGACAGCATCACAATCGAAACAGATGAAAATGAAATAATATTCGAACTGAAAGAAACAGCGAAAATTTGTCTGCATTTGGACATATAAAGGAGTCTTGGTAATGAACACTGAATTTATGGAAGCGTTAACAGATTTAGAACGCGATAAAGGGATCAAAAAGGATATTTTACTCGAAGCAATCGAAACGGCGCTTATTTCGGCCTACAAGAGACACTTTGGCACGGATCAGAACGCACGCGTGGAGATTGACGGCGATACCGGCGAGATCAAAGTGTTTGCGATCAAAAACGTTGTGGATGAAATCGAAGATGAGGAAACGGAAATCACGGTAGAGCAGGCCCGTGAAATCAACGAAAAATATGAGGCCGGAGACGTGGTGGAGACGGAAGTTACGCCGCGTGATTTTGGACGTATTGCGGCGCAGACCGCAAAACAGGTGGTGGTGCAGCGTATCCGGGAGGCGGAACGCGGCATTATCTACGACCAGTATTCGGAAAAGGAAAACGAGGTTTTGACTGCGATCGTCCACAGGATCGAGCGCGGCAATATCTATGTGGAGCTTGGACGCGCCGAGGGGATTATCCCCGTAAGCGAGACGGTTTATTCTGAGCAATATAACATCAACGACCGTATCAAGGTATACGTGCTCGAGGTGAAAAAGACAAACAAGGGGCCGCAGATTATTGTGTCCCGTACGCATCCGGCGCTCATCAAACGCTTGTTTGAAATCGAGGTGCCGGAAATCCGCCAGAATGTCGTGCAGATCAAGAGCATCGCGCGCGAGGCGGGCGGACGTACAAAAATCGCCGTGTGGAGCGACGAAAAGGATGTCGATCCGGTAGGCGCGTGCGTGGGCCACAAGGGCACCCGTATCGAGAAGGTAGTAGAGGAATTAAACGGCGAGAAAATAGACGTTGTGCCGTGGAGCGCGGATCCGATTGAGTTTATCGCGAACGCCCTTCGCCCGGCGAAGGTGGTCATGGTGCAGATCAACGAAGATGAAAAGGCGGCAAAGGTGATCGTGCCGGATTACCAGCTTTCCCTTGCGATTGGCAAGGAGGGGCAAAACGCCCGTC
>NZ_LAYJ01000115.1 GCF_000981035.1 Christensenella hongkongensis | reverse complement strand
AAGAAAATCGTTAGTTGACTAGCTGGCCTTTAGAATGATAAAGGCTTAGAACTGCTTGAGCCGTATGAGGGGAAACTCTCACGTACGGTTCTTAGAGGGGAAGGCGGCAGTAATGCCGCCGACCTACTCGACCGCCCGTCGGACCTCATTCAGCGCGAAGGGCGTATCCTGCGCTGGGGCAATCTGTTCCCGGAGGTGCGTATTTTGCGGTACTTAACGGAACGTTCGTTCGACGCATATATCTATCAGCTTTTGGAAAACAAACAGCGGTTCACAAACCAGATCATCAGCAACAAACCACCGGCACGCCGGATGGATGATGTGGACATCGTGAGTGAAATGCTCAAGCAAATCAAGGCGATTGCGACGGGCGATCCGCGCGTGATTCGGAAATCCGAACTTGATACGGAGATTATGCGCGTCCAGGTATTGAAACGGCAATACAAAGCAAAACGGTTCCGGCTCCAGAGCTTAATATCCGAGCTGAAGCAAGATATTGACAGGAACCGTAAACGGATCAATTCATACGAGCAGGATATGAAAACAATACAACCCTACCTTGCATCCGGCTTTAAAATGACGGTCAAAGGGATAGAATATCAAGATAAAAAGAAGGCGGGTAAAGCATTGCATATGGTTATGCCCGAAATTGCCGATGCCGAAGGAGCGGCAAAAATAGGCAGCTTTATGGGATTTGGAATGAATATGGAATACATTCCAGACGAAAGGAATTACGTTTTGTATTTGCATGGAAAAGGCGACTACGAGTGCGAACTAAAGAAAGACGAGGTAAAGGATATTGAGCGAATTTCAAGCCTTATAAGGGATATACCAATTCTAAAAAAAAGCTGCCTTGAAACCATTGATAAATGTAATAAGCAGATTTTGGACGCAGAGCATGAGCTTGATCGTCCGTTTGAGAAAGAGCGGGAGCTTCAGGACATGATGCAAGAGGTTACACAGCTAAATCATGATCTCGATCTGGATCACGACGAGCCGATTGTGGTTGAGGAAGAACCGGACGTGGAAATTCAGTCAGAGGATCAGGACTATGAACCGGAATACGTGAGATGAAAAGGAGAATTCAAATGTTTGGAAAAAAGCTGCGGGAACAGGAAGTAAAAAACGGATCACAGCAGGATATACCGGCAATCAGGAAATGCAAGCAGGAGATGGAAGGGGCATATTTGGAGCACGCATGGAAAAAAGGGTATTTGGAGCTTATACTGGAACTCATTTCGCAAAAACATGAAATAGGGTATATGAGGGATATGCTTGCACTCACTGCGAGGCTCCAGGTCGATAACGGGATTATTTATCCAGATGAGATCAAGGAATGGGCATCGGAAGTGAGGGTACAGCTTCCAAAACCGGAATGCGGCACATGGGCGCTTGACCTGAATCCCCTGCTTGCCTATGACGCGATTCATTGGATCAGGGAGTACGATTCGGAAATGATATTCTATGAAGCAAAGGAAGCATTCAAACGAATCAGCGACTTCTATTCGGAAATGCTTGGACTGTTGCAGGACGCATAAATGAATCGGTAAGGGGCGCGAAGGATGGCGCCCCTTTTTTGAAGGGAGAAAACAATGGGGAAAATAAATGAACACAGACGGAAAGGAAGCCCGGAAGATATTTCAGGGTGGGATAAGTCCTTTGAAGAACTTGCCGAAATACGTGAGGAACTAAACTCAAACGAAATAACGTATGCTTCGGAAAACGGCTATTTATCACAATATTTGAATGAGAATTTTATGTATGTGGATTTTGAACTTGTGCGGATCGTTCTTGCGGATACCATAAGGAAATTTTCAGAAAAAGGCAAACATGAGTTTTCCCAGGAGATAAAGGAATGGGCCGACAAAATAAGACCTTTTGAAGAACCGCCATATCAGAAAAATGTGCTTTATCGTGAATCATGGTATCTGAGCCAACCACCCGAAGTAGTAGAGGATGCTGTCGCATGGGCGATGGATCGTGATTTGAATATCGAGAAATTTCAGCGCGAAAACGAAGAAAATATCGAAATCTAGGAGACAAGTCTAATGGAAAACAAAAAACGAAAGAAAATATTGACCGTTATCCTTGTAGCTGCGGTTATCATCCTGATTCTGCTATTGCATTGCTGCGGAACGCAGGAGCCGGAGAAAGAAATATTTGGCGTCCAAAGGACAAACGGTGATCTTGTCCTGAAGGATTCTAAGACCATTGAGGAAATGGAACAGATGATGATGAAGATGAGCATTCCGGTAAACATCAACGCATCGCCGCACTGTCGCACAGATGTCAGCCCTGTAAATTTTTGCATCGAAAATCCCTCAGGGAGCGACAAGAATCTTTTGGTAGAGGTATACCTGCTTAACGATGATGTGAATATGGACAGCTTCGACGAGTCGCGGGATGTGAAGCAGGATAACCTCGTTTATTCTACCGATACACTATTGCCGCCTGCTTCGCATATTGAATGTGTGGGCAAGGAGGGAGAAATCCTTGACGGGTACGGATACCTGACAAAAGATGTTGAATCAGGCGCACACAAAGCGGTTGCTATTTTCAAGGGTTATACGATGGGTGACGAGCCGCAGTACGTTGGAAAAGGATACGCATTTATCACGCTTACGGTTGGGGATGAAAACTGAAAGGATAAAGGGGAAAAGCATGAAAAGAAAATATAGGATTTTAACAACATTCATATTGGTAGTGGCCTTTTGTATTGCGTTTGCGGGAACGGCTTTTGCCGCAGACGGTGATCTGGTTGTGCGGGGTTCAGCAGGCGAACAAAAAACGGTTTCAACAGGCGCGACGATTGTAGGAACGGTACAGCCACTTATGATTTCTGCGGTTGTTCCGACAATCGTTGTCTTTGAGATAGATCCGAACAAACCTGCGTTCTATGAAACAAATACAGTACAGGACGAAAATAAAGCCTTTACAACAGCAGAATTCAGCTTTACAAACGGATGCAATGCGCCGCTAACATTTTCGGTTTCGTCTATGGCGGAATCGGGAGATGCACCGGAAATAGTGGAGGCTAATACCTTTACTGATGACGAATGGAAAGATCTCAACCGGACAAGGACAAACGCTAACATTGCTTTTGGTTTTACCTTGCCCTCTTATGACGAGTGGCAGGCAGTGGATAACGGGGACGCATGGTTTTCCCCCTTGACCGCTTTGCCTCTTGGAGATGTAGTTGGCCATTCGACAGTAAAGGCAAGCCTGAAAGCAAAATATGGGATGTCATGGGGCTATCCGTCAACATCGACAATTATCTACGAAGTGGCGTATGGAGTATCCATAGCGGAGTAACAGTATTGCAGGGGGCGTTTATACGCCCCCTGCAAGAAAGGAAACGATTATGAAAAAGCGGTTAATAGCAGTTTTCCTTATCCTTGTCCTGATTATAGCTTTTGGGTTTAAGACAGCTTATGCCGAAGAAAAAACAGAGATGGTTATGCCACAGTCGAGTGCGGATATGGCAGAAGATGAAGAAACTGAAACAGAGAAAGTACAGGCTCCAGAGGAGAAAAAAGAGACGGAAAATCAGGATAATGTGAGCATCTCGTATCCAGAAGAGATAGAATTACCAACAGTAGAAATGATTGAAACAGAGATTTCAGAAAAACCAGAAGCCCAGCCTTTTGTGCTTAACAGGGTAGACTCGTATTATTCCCCGCATAATAACGGCACTATGCGCAATCCAGGCGGCGTACAACGCGGAGCACTCCTGCTCTCTATTGTCACAGGAAGCGTCGAGACGAGCGATGTGCGTTACGCAATATGGAGCGACGCAGGCGGTCAGGATGATCTTTTTTGGGTAATACCTGCTTACAAAGGACTTAACGAATATGGACACAATTACGAATACGTTCTGATGGCAAACGAGCATGGAAATCAATATGGATGGTGGACCGTCCATATGTATTTTGATAATACCTTTATCGAAGCATTCCACTTCATGATTACATATGGTCCCTACCTCGGAAACGAAAATATTGTACCCAATGCTTATTCAGGCTACATCAATAAGCCCGTCACTTTAGCGTGGCAAGGACGAACTACGGGCGTAGTAGACTGCGATCCTACGTCGACATATACAGAGTGGCAGCGATACGAGAATGGGAAATGGGTAACAAAAACACATTTCAAAGGGACGAGCGATACCCCGTGGTCTTTTAATCCTACGGCGAATGATTTAGGCGTGTATACATGGAGGTGTATATCTGGTAACAACAATGGATACAATGTTTCTAAGAATACCACTACCACGGTTCGAGCAGTTCAGCCTTCCATTACAGTACAGCCACAGAATACAAATGTTTTGAATGGCGCGCAAGCAACATTCAGTGCTTCGGCAAACGGCAATCCTGCCTGTTCCTATCAGTGGCAGCGCTTTAAAGGTTCGTCATGGGTGAATATTGCAGGAGCAACGTCGGCAGCATACCGATTTACGGCAGGCAAAGCAGACCATCAGGCACGATTCCGTTTGGTTGCGTCAAACGCAGGGTACTACGGTGGCACATCGGTTACATCACGGGAAGTAACATTAAGTGTCAGCGGTATTGGAACGCAGCCGCAGAACCAAAAGATTGACTACGGAGAGAACGCATTTTTTAGCGTTTCGGCATATGGAAGCATAACGGGGTACCAGTGGCAAAGATCCCAAAATGGTACGGCATGGGAAAATATTACAGGAGCGACGGGAAATACCTATACCGCAAAGACGGTAAAGGATGCGGACAGCGGAACCAGGTATCGCTGCGTCGTATCTACCGCCGCAGGACAGGTCACTTCTGCTGCCGCTACCCTGACGGTAAACCCACGGATCATATCGGCCCTTGTCCCCGCGCAGGTATCCTTTACATTGAATCCGAACCAACCTGTCAACTTTACATCCGACACAAGCGGAAACAAGGCCTTTTCCGCCCCGCCGCTTGTATTCAGGAATACGGGGAAATATCCGCTCTTGTTTTCCGTTGATTCTATTGCTGAAAAAGGTAATGTTCCAAAGGTAGTAGATGAAGGAAAATTTACGGTTGATGAATGGAAAAATTTGAATTGGCTGGAGACAAAGGAGTATATTGCGTTCGGGTTTGAAACGCCGGACACATCCGCATGGAACAGCCTTGTAAACAGGGAAGGTTGGTATTCCCCAGTGCAGCCATACATCATTGGAAGCCTAGACGCAGGAAAGGAAGCATCGCAGCTTTTGAAAGCTAAATATGGTACGGCATGGGGCATAGCGGATGAAAAGGAAATTGAATACGGAATTGTCTACGGGATTTCCCTTGTGGACTGAATATATGAGATGAAGGAGCGGCGCTCAGTAGATGCGCCGCTTTTCTAATTTACTGGAGGGATGGAAATGATTGACCTTAATAATTTTAACAGGGAACAGCGAAAAGTCGTTGAGGACGTGATTACAGGCGGCGTACCGCCACAATATGTCCATATCATTGCAAGGCCAAAATTTACTGCGGATGAGATGAACAGAATCGTAAGGCTGGTGAACTATGGGCAAGCGAAGGATCTGCCTGTCGGGCAGTATGTAAAAATGGGATACAGCGTTGAGAAAATGGAACTGATGGCGAGATGGATCGAGGAAACATATAATTTGAATTTGGCGGAGACCTGTGCGGATGAAGCGATAAAATCCGGTAAGCACGATTACCATTCCTGCTGCACCTACCGGTATCTTGTGGAAGGGGTAGACAGCGACCTGATTCATTACACGGTGGGACAATACCTGAAAGGGAAACTCACAAGGGAGCAAATGATCCGTTCCTGCGAGGTATGCAGGATTTTTGAAAAACTGGATTTTGAACAAAGGGCGGCGATGCTCACAGCAGATTCAGATGCCGTAAGCCCGTGGGTATTTGAAAAGATTGCCAATCCAAAACTCAAACCGCAGCAGATGAAAGGGCTTTTAAAACTTGCGGCAGGAATGGATAAGGATACGCATGAACCGTTTGTAGCGGTCACATTTCAAATGGAAAAAATGATTGCCCAAAACGAAGCACCGCAAAAAATATCAATCAGGGATAAACTGGACGGTTACAGCAGCGACAAACCACGGAAACAGATCAGGTACATAAAGGATAATGCGGAAAAAGCGAAAATCCCCAAAACGGTAACATATGCCCCCAAACATAAGAACAATGATGTTCTGGAACTTTAGGGAGGGCTGGATTGTATTTGACTGGAAGGGGCGGACGCGAGATCGAGCAGATCGCCAGAGAGATACCGCGCCATTACAGGATAGCGGTTTTAACGGAAAAAGAACGTGGGTGCCGGATGTGCCGGTTCTACTCACGGATGAAAAAACAGTGCAAGCGAAAGCACTGTTATTTTTTTGAGGACTGATTGGAGGATAATAGTATGGAATACAAAATTTCTAAAACGAAAAGTGGAAGCTACAGGCTTTGGCGCGTGCTGAACGGCGGCGAATATGAACGGTATTATAAAAATGACAAAGCATATACCCGGCGCATCTGGAAGCGCGAGGACGGGAGCTTTTGGCTGCTTCTTCTTTCCCGCCGCACGAAAGAAGAATGCCAAAAGCTCATATATGCTTGGCAACGCAATAAAGGGTCGGTATAATAAAGATAGAAATACACCAACGATCCCCGCCTTGAAAGGAATATTATGAAAAAGTTTTTTTCCCTTATGGTATCTTTCCTGATGATAGCAGTGTTGCTTTGTGCCTGTGCAAAACCAGGCGAAAATGGTACAACTACAGGAAGCGGCCTGCCGACAGCAGAGGAACTTTTTGAAGAAGCGACAAAGGACGATCCCGATGGTTGGTTCACAGAAAACGGCGGGTTTATCTATGACATGATTGCAGAAGATTTTGAGTTTAAAGAGGGCAGGGCATTTAAAACCGATAAAGGAGTACCGACCTTTTACTACGTCATTTATACAGAGGACGCAAGTGTGGAATGGTTCAGGTTGTTTTTTGAGAAATTCCAAAAGATAATTACGGAAAATAATCTGGCTGAACGTGGGAATGCGTCGTGGTATATCAGTGTTATGTATCTCGAGGATATGTCCAGTGAGCAGGTCGGGAACATATCGTATCTTGTATTGGACGGAAAAGAATACTCAGAAGTATATCCAACCGATCCTGAATTTGCAGACGGGCTGGGCGAAGATTTTGAAAAAGCATATGAAAGCAATGCGTTTTTCAGCGGGATCAATTCAGAGGATATTGATTCACTGGTATTCTCGGAATCATCTGCGGAGTAGAAGCGGGAACAGCGGTTGTGGTATAATCCATGTAAAGGGAGCAATAAGAAATGGCGATTATAGGTGATATACAAAAGAAAATAGCCGAGACCAAAAAGAAGCTCGATTCGGTACAGGAGATCAAAAAGGATTTCCTTGTTTGGGACGCCTTTTATAAAGGGTTTCAATACCGTTTTTGTTGGTCCTCAAACAGCATTGAAGGCAATACGCTTTCCCTTGACGAAACCATAGCGGTTGTGGATTTTGACGAGGTATCGGCAGGACATAAATTCAGCGAATACCAGGATGCCAAAAACCTGTTCAGGGCGATCAAAGAAATGTCACCGAAGGGCGTCAGGATCTCCGAGGAATGGATCAAAAAGATCGACGGTATCATTTGTGGGGCATATGGGGAATACAGGCAGGAAAATGTATTCGTCGGCAATCCTGCCCGTGCGGTGTATTACCCGCCTAAATATGAAAATGTGCCGGAATTGATGCAGGCGCACATGGAAAAAATCGGAGATTTTCATAGCGGGGATTTTGCGGAAGTCATCGAACGGGTGGCAGAATACCACATTGAGTTTGAGCGTATTCATCCGTTTATGGACGGAAACGGCAGAACCGGACGCATCATCTTAAATCAAATATTGATGAACAATGAGATCCTTCCGGCAGCTATCAGCCATACGTCAAAGTACAGGCAGGCATTTAAGGAGTTTGATACGAAAGGCGATAAAAGCCTGATGACCTACCTGATTTGTGACGCATTGCAGGAATCGGCTAAGATAGTCAAAGAACTCAGCTTGAAGAAAGAGCGTGATCAGGAAACGGCGAAGGCTTCCGTTAAAGGGAAATTGCAGAAAAATAGCGGGGAACCGGGTGGTGGCAACAACCGGGATCATGAGGATTTAGAGTTATGATACGGATAATATACTAAAGTGGATAGCAGCAAAAAGCGTTCAGAAATGGGCGCTTTTTTGTTGTGGAAAAATGAGGTGGAAATGGGGAACGCAAAAGCGGAAATCAAACGCTTTTTTTGGCTAAAACTGAAAGAAGATTTTTTCGACGAGAAAAGCGTCCGGTATTTACGGAAGCTGCCGCAGGGGGACAGCATTGTCATAGTCTACCTGAAAATGCTGCTGAAAAGCCTGCGGGATGAGGGAATGATAAAGTACGAAAGAATCCTGCCGACAGCGACAGAGGAACTTGCCTTATACCTTGACGAACCGGAAACGGTAGTTGCGCTTTCGATTACGGCATTCCTGAAAATGGGGCTTGTCGAACAGTGGGATAACGATACCTATTACATGGCTGCCTTGCAGCACATGATCGGATCGGAAAGCGCGTCTGCTGAACGTGTCAGGAGGCACCGGGCGCTCAAAGCGCAGGAAAAGCCCCCGTTGTTACAATGTAACGCTGATGTAACGGAAGGTAACGGTGAAGTAACAAGCGGTAACACAGAGCTAGAGTCAGAGAAAGAGCAAGAGAAAGACAATACAGAGGATGAGGAAGAAGCGCGTGCGCGCGAGATTGCCGAATACTATTTGCCAAAGCACGTATATGAGCATTTTGCGGATCTCTTTTATAAACCGAATCTTGCGCAGCGCATCCGGCTGAATGGGTTCATAGAAACCTACGGCTACGATGAGGTGTTTGAAGCAATCGAGGAAACGGCGAGGCGGGACGTACAAAAGCCGCTTGCTTACATGGAGCAGCTTCTAAAAGATTATCGGCTGAAATATGGAGCAGGTAAAAAGTGAACACTTGCAGGCGGTACCGCTTGAACTACGGGATGCAAATGCTTTTGTGGAAAAGCTGCACAGGCACCATGCGCCGGTCTATCGGGATAAGTTTCGTATTGGATGCACAGAACATGGAAAACTGGTAGGCGTAGTGCAGGCTGCACGTCCGGTTGCGCGAAACCTTGATGATGGCAGGACGCTAGAGGTTGTGCGGTGCTGTACGGACGGAACGAAAAATGTCTGCACATTCCTGCTCGGGAGAATCAGACGAATTGCGCAGGCTATGGGATATACGAAAATAATCAGCTATATCCTCGAAACGGAGAGCGGTGTCAGCTACAAAGCGGCGGGGTGGCATAAAGCGGCAGACGTGAGAGGTCATTCATGGGATTGCCCGAACCGCCCGCGGCAAACCACGGCTCCAGTATGCAATAAGCAACGGTGGGAGCTGACGCTGTAGAGGAACGGATACGGGAGAAAAGTTACCTTTTTCAGGACAGAATTCCCGCGAAGCCCTACCCTCGCATCCCTCGCAAGCATCGCAAAATGCAGGCATTTTACAGCTTGTTAGGGGCTTGCGCCCCTAAAACCCCAAGCGGCTGCGCCGCTTAATTACACTAAATTAAGGTGGTGAAAGAATGCTAAAGCGCAGGATAAAAGCAGAAACGCGGTTGACCACTAATGAATACCTACAGCTAAAAAGAACCGCACGAAGGACGGGATTATCCATTGCTGCATATATTCGCAAATGTTGTTTGACGGACGAACGTGTTGTGGTGATCGACAGGAAGGTGATCGGCAGTATCTATGCGGAACTCAATAAAATCGGTTCCAACGTGAACCAGATCGCCCACATTGCAAATTCGGATAAGAAAATATCTGCCGACAGCATCCGGCGTGTCGAGCAATATTTCGACGAGATGAAGCGGCTGTACGATGAAAAGCTGCGATTACTGTAGACCAGGAGGTGCTTTATGAATTGGCATATACCAAAATAATCAATATCAAGAATTTGGGGCATCTGACAGACACGATCAATTATGCGGCGAACGTGACAAAGACGCTTGAAACACTTACGGAATATGCGGAAAACGAAAAAAAAACATTGGATGGAGCGCGGTATGTCAGCGCGATCAACTGCTGCCCTGAAACGGCGGCCAAAGCTATGACGGCAACCAAAAAGAGATTTGGGAAAGAGGACGGACGCGTCGCTTACCATATCATCCAGTCCTTTTTACCGGGCGAGGTCACGCCGGAGCTTGCGCATGAGATTGGAAAGCAGTATGCACAGCGGTGGCTTGGAGATTTTGAGGTTGTGATCGGAACCCATCTGGATCACAAGCATCTGCATAATCATATCATCGTAAATTCTGTATCCTGCGTGACGGGAAAGAAATTCCACATCAGTCGTGGGGACTTCTACCGCAAGCTGCGGGGGATCAGCGATGAGCTTTGCCGCGAGAATGGACTATCGGTCATCGAATATGCGGACGGTAAGAATATGACATACGAGGAATATCTGCGGCGGCATTCCGGTGGCCGAACCTTACGCGGGATCGTCATTGACGACATTGAGACTTGCATTGACAAGTCTTTTACTTTTGAGGAATTATATATCCGTCTTGAAGATTTGGGATATGAAGTTGATACCTCAGTTATGCACCCAAAGGTCAAGGCCCCTGAAGCACGAAAGGCTATGCGCCTTGAAACCCTCGGATATTCGACGGATGAACTGAAAGCACGAATATACCACCAGGAACGAAAAAGAGCGCCGCAGGCTGCCCGGAAATATTACGTCAAAAAACGGTTCCCGCGAAGGAAGCTTACGGGCATTGAAGCACTATATTTGTACTACCTGTTTTTACTTGGAAAAATACGTCAGAATCCACGCGAGGCCCGTATTCCTGTCAGCGAATACAGGAAGTTTTATTACTATAAGCGTCAATTTCTTTTTGTTGCGCAGAATAACTTCACAAAAATATCGGAGGTGGTAAGTACGCTAGAGCAGGTCAACGCACAGCTAAAGCAGCTACAGGCTGAAAAATACCGTTTGAGGAGCGCGCAGAAAAAATTCAAACCGCTATTTGATGCACACAGTATCTACGAGCGGTACAGTGCGATCCCTGACAAATTGGATGAAGAACGGCGGGTGATGCTGCAAAATGCAAAGGAGGGCATCAAGGAAAATGGGTATGAAAATAACCTGAACGCAATCAGGGAAACGCGGATCATGATACTAGGCGCAGTTACCCGGAACCGGGAAGAAATCTCACGTCTCAAACGGGCAAAACGGAGCCTTGAAGAAGTGGTCAGGTGCGCAAAGGAAATGAGAAGCAATCTTTTAGCTGCGGAGCAGCAGAAACAACAGGACAAGGCGGCAGACGGACCGGTGCGGTAAACTGGAACGATCAGCCGGTTTTTGATCGGAGGGAAAGATATGAATGTAAACGGATATGCAATGAAGGGGGTAAAAACCTTTAACACACCGGATGGCGGCGGGTATAACGCCAGTATATATTATGAGGGAAAGCGGATATGCGAGGTGCACGAGGCGGGAATGGGCGCACCGCCTTATGTGGAATGGTTCATTTCAAAGAATTTCGATCAATGCTGCGCAACCCGTGATTTTCATGATCCGGTATTGAATGAATGGTTTATTAGCGATCTATATGAATTTTGTGAGGACGAAAGACAATTCAAGAAGGACATCAAAAAGTACCCAGACGCATGTTATGTCAAGGTCGAGGATAAATCTTCTTTGCCGAAAGGATATACATTTTTTCAAGGTAAGAATTATTCGGATGAAGCGCTCAAAAAGGAGATATATAAAGAGATACCAAAGGAACAAGTTGAAAGCATACGTATATACCGGACACTGAATGACTTTAAAATTGAGTATCCAGATTTTGTAATGCTGTCTGAACGAGTAACGAAGTTTTATGAGGATTGCCTTTCGGAAGCGGGGATAGCGAATTGTATCAAAAAAGTGGAATTATCCGCAATTCACGAAAGTCTGCTAGATCCTGAATTGCGAAAAGGATTGCTTGAAAATATCAGGGAAAACATAGAACTCTTGTCCAAAACAAAAAACTTTCGACTGATTATGAATGGGGAAGAAGCGGTACGGCTATTTGTGCAGTATGAAAGAAATCTTGAACGGGTATTTCGTCAACATGAATCAAATGAGCAGGTACAGGACGGTCTTGCGGTGCAGTTAGACGAACCAAGCCAAGCAAATGACGAAAAAGAATTGTGAGGGCAAATGCTTAAACTGAATAGAGTGCTGCAAGGAGACGCATATACGGTATTGAAATCGCTACCGGCAAATTGTATTGATTCCTGTGTTACTTCCCCGCCATATTATAACCTGCGCGATTATGAAATAAAGGGACAGATCGGTAAAGAACGGACGCCGGAAGAATATATTGCAAGGCTTGTAGAAGTTTTTGTTGAAGTAAAAAGGGTACTTTGCAACGATGGAACGCTATGGATTGTCATTGGGGATAGTTATGCGGGAAGTCACCAGGGGAGGAACAAGGATGGAATACGCAATAAAACTGTCCACAACTACAAGCAAGGTACAAATATGGGTACTGTGATTGGGAAGATAACCCCCACAACAGGAGCCGAAAGCTGTAAACCGAAGGATTTAATCGGGATACCGTGGATGCTGGCTTTTGCTTTGCGTGATGCTGGATTTTATTTGCGGCAGGAAATTATATGGTATAAGGTGAACCCGATGCCCGAAAGCGTCAGGGACCGATGCACCAAAGCCCATGAAACGGTATTCCTGCTTTCAAAATCGCGGAAGTATTATTATGATGCGAAAGCGATTGCCGAACCTATGGCACAGAGTTCCCGTATGCGGTTAAGCCAAGACGTTGACCGTCAAAAAGGGAGTATGAGAGTCCCCGGAAAAATCAACGGCAACATGAAGGCCGTTGCTCCAAAATATTGTATCAAATCTGAAAACGGAGAACAAACCATACTGCGCAATAAACATTCTGTGTGGACCATTGCGACACAGCCTTTTGGCGGTGAACATTTTGCTACCTACCCACCTGAACTTGCCAGGCAATGTATATTAGCGTCCTGCCCTGTTGGTGGAACGGTTCTTGATCCATTCTTAGGTTCTGGAACTACCGCTTTTGTAGCATTCAATCATGGGCGTAATTATTTGGGAATAGAACTAAATCCCCAAAGTGTTGAATTGGCGAATCAGAGAATCAGAGAGGAAACAGGACAATTATCAATATGGAATCAAGAATTGTTGACGAATAATGAAGATGAGGTGATGCTGAAAGCAGAAAAGGATTCCACTCAGGAGCAACAATAAAATATATCCTGACTATAAAGCAGGATAAAAGAAAAATTGGCGGCAGACGAACCGGATCGCTTAACCGGAACAGTCTGCCGCCTTTTTTTGTCGGCAAGGAGGTAAATATGCTGATCGAAAACACATTATTTGGGAAAAAAACAAGGTTGAAGAAGCGATTAAAAGGTATCAGGCGTTCGAGCCGGAGGAAGGATACTGGCTCGCGTTTTCAGGCGGGAAGGATTCCTGCGTCATCAAACGTCTCGCGGAGATGGCGGGGGTAAAACACGAGGTCCATTACAACGTTACATCTGTCGATCCCCCTGAGTTGGTACGATTCATTAAAGCTATGCCGGAGGTCGCTTTGGATATACCGCACTACAAAGACGGGTCCGGCTTCATTACCATGTGGAACCTGATACCGCGAAAGATGATGCCGCCAACCCGCTTAGTCCGGTATTGCTGCGAAAAGCTGAAAGAATCAGGCGGTAAAGGGCGTTTGACAGTTACAGGAGTTAGATGGGATGAAAGCCTGAATCGAAAAAAGGGGCATGGCGTTATCACAGAAATGACGGGCAGCAAGAAGAAACGTGGGTTGGTGCTTAACGATGACAACGACGAAGCACGGCGCATGGTTGAGATGTGCTACCGGACTTCAAAGACAATTTTGAACCCAATCGTCGATTGGACAGACGCCGATGTATGGGAATTTATCAAGACAGAGAATATCCCTTATTGTGGGCTTTATGACGAGGGATATAAGCGACTCGGTTGTATTGGCTGCCCTATGTCAAACAGGCAGGAACAGGAGTTGGAGCAGTATCCGAAATACAAGGCTCTTTACCTGAAAACCTTTGAACGAATGCTGGAAGTCAGGAAACAAAGCGGCAGGGATGACCTGATAAGAGGTAATTGGATTTCGCCGGAACAGGTATACCTTTGGTGGCTTGGAAAATTGCCCAAAACAAACCCTGACCAAATATCTTTTGAACTTTAGGATGGCGATGAAGCCATCAGACAGGAGGAAAGAACTTTTATGAAGTTTGATGTAAAAATTAAGGACAAAAACAAATACACCACGCATGAAACTGTAGCTATTGGCGACAGGCATATCCTGCTTGCAGAATTGCCGGGGAAAGCAGAACCGTTTATGGTATTGGAGCGCAGGCACATTTCGGATTTGCCGGAATATGGAAATATGGAAAGCTATGCGACATATCTTGAAGCATATCAAAAATTTGCGGATAGAATCCAAGAACGAATCGCAGATATTCTCGCGTTCCGTAAGGAAAATGGCATTGAAGAAGGTGCGCTAACCGCAGATATATGTATTCCTGAAAGTCAGGATTTGGATTATGCAGGAGAGTATGTACTTCTGAAAGCGGACAGCCTTTTGCCGGAATACCGTGTGGCACAATATCAGATCGTCAAAGCGACAGGCGGCTTTGGATGTTCCCCAAATGCCAGGGGGACGGCAGTGTATGGGGAGAACCTGTTTAACGGCCAAACAGAACGATTTGAGCGGTATGAGATCGAGGGTATCATCGATTCTGAAAAAATGCCGGAGTGGGCGAAAGAAAAGAAACAAGAGTTGGAAAGTCACGAAAAGGAGCCGGACATTGAGCCGGAACGCTAAAAGGAGGTTTACAAAATGGAAGGAGAAGCAGCTAGATTTATTCCAGGGCGCGGAAATCGTCATGCAAATGGGGCGTGGCGCAGGAAAGATTATGGTATTCCTTTTCAAATTTAGGAGGTTGTTATGGAATATGATTTTAAAAAGCGGGAAAAGCCGGGTGGATATACGATCAGAGAAGCGATATGGCTTGCCGGACGGGATATTGTAATCGGCGAAAAATTAGACACAAAAGAATCACTCGTGTGGCTTGGAGAAAAAGTTGACACAGAAAAACCATATGTGGTTACAGAACGGCTGCAAACCTCCATATATATCCAATATTCTGATGCACAGACCTTTGATTCCTATCTGGAAGCATTTGAAAATGTTGCCGACAGGATCAAGGAAAAAATTAACGAAATTAAAAAGCACCGTGCAGCATGTGGAATCGAGGATCATTACCTCACGCAAGATATTTGCATTCAAGGGAGTGCACAATGCGATTATCAGAACCAATATGTGTTAATCAAGGCAGAATGTCTTGCGCCGGAATTTCGTGTCGAACAATATCAGATTATGAAAGCGGAAAGTGGAAATGGTTGTTCGCCACATGCAATAGGTCAATCTGTTTTTGGGATGAACCTTTTTGAAGAAAGAGACGTTCGCTATGATCGCTCAGATATTGCAGGAATTATCAATCCTGAAAAAATGCCGGAGTGGGCAAAAAGCAGGATACAGGATAAGATAATGCCGGACAATGAACCGGAAAGAGAGGTATAGCTATGGAAGGAGAAGCGGCCAGATTTATATTTCAAGGAACGGAGATCGTCATGCGCGCCGGACAGGGCATGGGAAAAATCATGGTGTTTCTTGTAGCAGCGTTAAAGAAACGAAAGGTATTCAAAGGGGAAACATCGCTGAAAAAGATACTTCGTATGGGTGCGTCTGTGATGATCGGCAGCATACCCAAGGAGCGAATGGATGAGTTTTTAAGCCACATCAAAGAATACGGCCTGCTGTACGCGACAGTAGACAACCCCGAACAGAATGCGGTGGACATCATGTTTCCCTCGCAGGACTTGGCAAAATTCAACCAAATCGCAAAACGAATTGGCGTCACCGTGGACAGTAATAAAATGGCGGAAGCGACGGTTGAAGATGTGCGCGAAAGCACGAAGGAGAAATTGGAGCGCAACGCGGCGTTCCTCGATGCGCCGGAGCCTGCCCCCTCAAATTGCACGATCAGCGATATGGACATCGAGACGATCCAAGAGACCGTTGGGGAAATCAACCGAAACAACGAGGAAGCATATACGCCGGACAACTGGAAAGCTTATCTTGAGATGCAGGCCGTCTTGTACGATTTTTCGAGCAAAAATCAAAACCTTATTTACGAAGCAAAGCCTGACGCAACGATGGTTATGTCAAGAACCCGTTGGCGCGCGATTGGCCGGGAAATCGCGGACGATGCAGATAAAATCATAATCAAGAGACCTGTGAAGAAAGACGGGAAAACAGAATTTGTGGATGCTGTTGTCTACGACGTACAGGATACGTCCGGCAAGGCTGTTGGATTTGGCTCATATTTTGAAAAACTTACGTCGGAAACGCTTATTGAAGTAAACGAACGATTCAAAAAAAAATATCCGGTGGAGGTTTCCGAAACACTCGGACAGGACGCTTTGTTTTCACCGGAAAAAAAGAAAATATTACTGAAAGAAGGGCTTTCACCGGAGCAGGAGTTTCAGGCGTTGCAGCGCGAAGCGATCTATGGACGGTGCTTTAAACAGCAGGGAGCGAAGTATACGCGGGAAGAAAATGCTTTCCGCGCAGACAGCGTTGTTTATGCCCTGTCCGTCAAGTATGGCCTCGATACCGCGAACATGGATTTTACGCAGCTTGATGAAATACCAATGGAGAAAGCGGACAAGCTGTTTTCAGACAGGGTGAGTGTCCTTGCGGATATTGCGGATAAGAAAAAAGAACTCAAGGAAATGATCCCCATAACAAAGGAAATGGACGTGATGACACTGTGATGGACAAAAAGACGCTGAAATCGTCGGTCATCATGTGGGGCGTGCTTCTCGGCGGGATGTTGTGGTTCGCCGTGAAGCTCGCTATGAGCTATGAAATAGGGATCACATTTGAGCAGTTCAAGCAAAATTTTATGATAAACGCCGCAAATATATTCTACTTCAAAGCCGCCGAGCACACGGCGGCTTTTGTAGTAGTAGTTGTTGTGATCTGGCTTGTGCTGCTGTCAAATTACCTTTTCCGTGCCGGTCTGTATATGCACGGTAAAGAGCATGGCAGCGCGGGGTTTGCCAATCTCAGGGAATTGCAGCGTAAATATGTGCAGGATGAAAATATCATCCTGTCTCAAAACCTTTCGATTGGACTGGATATGTACCGGCACCAACACAATCTCAATATTTTAGTGGTCGGCGGCAGCGGGAGCGGGAAAGGACGGGGATTTTGTATACCGGGGCTGATTTCGAATACCCCCGATTTAAGCTATGTTTGCTCCGATCCGAAAGGGGAAGCCCTGCGAAGTACAGGCCATGCCCTTGAGAAAATGGGATATGTAGTGCGGGTGTTAAACCTCATAGACATGAAAAATTCCATGCGGTACAATCCATTCCGCTATTTGCGAAAGGACAGCGACGTTATTTCCCTCATCACAAACTTCATACAGAACACAACGCCAAAGGACGCGCACAATTCCGATCCGTTTTGGGAGAAAGCGGAAATCGCTTTACTTCAAGCCCTTATGTTCTACCTATGGTACGAAGCGCCGAGCAACGAACAAAATTTTGCGATGATGGCGGAAATGCTGCGGTATGCCGAGGTGCGGGAAAAGGATGAAAACCATAAAAGTCCGCTGGATATGCTGTTTGAGGAACTGAAACACAAGAACCCCAACCACATTGCCTGCCGTCAATATGATATGTATAAGCTTGCGGCGGGAAAAACGGCAAAATCCATTCTTGTGATGGCGGGAGTGTCGCTGTCTCTTTTCGGGATCGAGGAAGTCATTGAACTTACCTCAGAGGACGAACTGCGTTTCAGTGATCTTGCGGAAAAGAAAGTAGCGTTATTTTGCATTACCTCAGACTGTGATCCGTCCTTTGACTGGCTTGCGAGTATGCTCTATACACAGATGTTCCAGGAGCTTGAGTATATTGCGGATAACAGGCCGGATGGACGGCTTGCCCGCCATGTGCGGTTCATTCT
This sequence comes from Christensenella hongkongensis, assembly GCF_000981035.1. Classification (GTDB taxonomy): domain Bacteria; phylum Bacillota; class Clostridia; order Christensenellales; family Christensenellaceae; genus Christensenella; species Christensenella hongkongensis. Next base: position 109,232 of record NZ_LAYJ01000115.1, on the reverse strand, counting down.
GGACGAATACGCCAATATCTCGATTTCCTCCGGGCAGTCAAACGACGGCGGTCAAAAAGTGCTTTCGACGTGCCGCAGCAGGAATTTCAGTATGAATATCGTGATTCAAAACATAGCGCAGCTCAAAGGCTTGTTCAAGGACACGTGGGAGAATATCACCGGATGTTGTGACGTGATGCTCTACCTCGGTGGAAATGAACAGAGTACGCACAGGTACGTGGCCGACGAACTCTCCAAAGCTACGATTCGGTATGATACATACGGAAAATCCGCGAACAACCTCAATACCAATATCAATATCACAGGAAGGGAGCTTATGACGCCCGGCGAGATAAGGGAGCTTGACCGGAAGGATTGTATCGTCCTGATTGCAAATGAAAAACCTATAATCGACAGGAAATACGACCTGATGAAGCATCCTAACATTAACCTTGCTCAGCAGGGCGGCGCCCCGCCGTATTATTACAGGCGGGATCGAAACAAAGCTGCCTGATGGCAGTCGCACCTTGAAAACTGAATAGGAGAAACAGCATGGAAAGAAGAAAAAACTTAAAGATTGTTGTTATGGTGGTCGTTATGCTGACCATCATTTTTTTTGCCCAAACGGCGTTTGCCGTAGATATACAGCAAGGCATGGATCCGCTTGAAGCGATGAACAACCTTGTGGATTTCATCCTTTCAATCGTTACCGTCGTGGGTGTCATCGCGCTCATATGGGGCGGCGTACAGCTCGCACTTGCACTTAAATCACAGGATGCGTCGCAGCGCACGAACGCGATCCTTTTTCTGGCGGGCGGCGCAATTATGGTCGGAATCAAGTTCGTGCTGCAGGCAATTGGAGTATCGGTATGACAGCGGCGCTAAGGAAAGGAGGTGGGGTAATTGGAGTATAGCGTATTATGGACGATCCAAATGGGCTTATCTTTCCTCAATAATTGTTTTGGGGATGTGAAAGCCCTGCTGATGACAGCCCCCGCCGATTATGCCGGTGGGGCGATATGGGATGTGGTCGTCAAAATCAACACGGGAATACAGGGGATCGGCTACGGTCTCCTGGTGTTGTTCTTCCTGATGACCTTTTTCAAGACTACGAGCAATTTTAAAGACCTTTCGATCCAACAGGTGATCGGCTGGATTGCGCGGTTCCTGATTGTGAAATTTGTGATCGACTACGGAATACAGGTTTTGAATTTCTCAATCAACGTTTCAATGGGGATCAACGACACGATTTTCCAGAATGCGACGGACTTTGAATTTGCACAAATATCCCCGGAAGTGATCGAAGCGGCACAGCAGATGATGAGCGCAAATTGGTGGGAACAGATCGCGGCAAATTTCCAGTCTATCCCGATGGGGCTGCTTGGTATGATCGGCAACATCATTATGTGGGCGGCGGGGATATGCCTTGTGGTCTGTACTTACCTGCGCTTTTTCCGCTTGTTCATCTATAGCTGCCTTGCCCCGGTTCCGCTCTCGACGCTCGGCAGCCCCGAAACAAGCCAAACAGGGAAGCATTTCCTCAAGGCTTACGCGGCGGTTTGTCTTGAAATCTGTGTGATCGCGCTTGCTATCGTTATATTCACGGCGATGGCGTCAAACAGCGCGTTCATCTTTCCATCATGGGAAGCGGGGAACACCAACGCCAACTTTACCTATTGGAATACGCTGATCAATTATTTGTTCCAGATCATGCTGCAATCGGTGATGCTGGTGGTGGTCGTGATGTCCGCGAACAGGTTCATCAGGGAAATGCTCGGCGTATGAGGAGGAAAATATGGAAACGACAGTTATAACAGACATATCCGAATATCAGGAAAACATAATCGCGGGGATGAATGGGCGGCAGCTTGCCCTCAGCATCATGGGGATCATAATAATCATTTTGTCCTATACGACAGTGACAAAGTACCTGCCCTTGCAGGCAGCAAGCTATTTGGCAATCGGGCTTGGGCTTCCCTGCTTTCTGTTCGCGTTCGCGCGGCCCCATAAAATGCGGCTCGAGCAATTCATCGCGATTTGGCTCGAGAGCGAACTGCTGTCCTTCAGGAAGCGGTGGTATATCTCGGAAAACAGCCTGTATGAAGCAATCGCAGGAAACGATACTCATAAAAAGGAGAAGAACACACATGGCACAGTGGAAACCGAAACAGAGTAAGCCCGTGTATAAAAGACCAAAATCCGTACAAAAAAGCATTCCGATCAAAGCCGTTCATCCGAACGGTATTTTTGAACATAACGGCGCGTTTACGATGACAGGCCGGTTTACGGATGTAAACTATCAGGCGGCGGCGCCGGAGGAACAAAAATATATTTTTGCGGGCTATCAGGAGCTTTTGAAATCCTTTGATATTGACGAGCTGATGAAGATAACGCTCGTGAACAAGAAGGTCAACGAAGCGACCCTGCACGGGGATATGTTCCTGCCGCTCAAAGGCGATGAGTTTGACGAATACCGCGAGGAAATCAACAGGGTAAACCGCCGCCGCGCGACGGAAGGCACAAACAACATCGTACAGGAGAAATACATCACGGTCACGACTCACAGGAAAAAAGCCGCAGACGCGCAGCCGTGGTTCACACGCATGGAAAGCACCCTCAAAGGCGCGCTTTCCAAAATCGACAGCAATTTTGAACGGATGGGTACAGAGGAACGCCTGAAAATCTTTTATGATTATTTTCGGGCGGGTGAGGAAGCGCAGTTTCATATTGACAAGGAGCTGATCGGAAAACGCGGCCATAGCGTGCGGGATTATATCGCGCCGGACGGTATGGAATTCCACAACGATTATTTCAAAATTGGGAAGCGGTATGGGCGCGTCCTGTTTTTGGGAGAATACCCCGCATACCTGCGGGACACGCTTATCACAGAACTGATGAGTCTGCCAAAAGAGATGATGCTTTCCATTGATATGATCTCAAAATCCCGTGAAGATTCCTTACAGCAGGTACAGCGGAAATTGCTTTCCGTTGAAACAGAGATCGGAAACTCAACAAAAAAAGCGAACGAGCAGGGCAATTACAACGCCACGGTTCCGCCCCGGCTGGAAGAAAAACGGAACGGCCTGACAGAGATCATACGTCTGATCCGGGAATACGACCAACGCATCGTATGGGCGCAGGTCAATCTTTTTCACATGGCAGATTCGCTGCGTGAATTGGATAACGACACAGAAGCTATTGTTGCGATTGGGCAGGGGTATATGTGCCGGTTCCAAACAGCGATGTATCGGCAAGAATGCGGGCTGAATACGGTGCTGCCATACGGATTATGGTATATGGATTCCCTGCGCACGCTAACCACTGAGAACGCCGCGACCCTGCTTCCGTTTGTGTCGGAGGAAATATGGGACAAAGGCGGGATATGCTATGGCATCAACATGATCAGCAAGCATTTGGTGATCGCGGACAGGCGGGAGCTGCTTACGCCGCACTCGGTTTGGGCGGGGCTGCCCGGCGGGGGCAAGTCAATGGGATATAAGCTGGAGTTTACAAATGTGTTCCTCAATACAAACGACGATATTCTGATCCTTGACCCGGAACGGGAGGCATTTCCTGTTGTCAAGATGTTTGGGGGAGAAGTGCTCCATATGTCTGCGGGTTCGCAGATGCACCTAAATGCACTCGATATGATGCAGTATGTGGAAAAAGGCGATGATCCGCTCGCGATCAAAGGAGAATTTGTCCTGACGATCATTGAAATGGCGATTGGCAGGGGAAACATCACGCCGAAACAGCAATCCATTATTGACCGTTGTGCGCGGCGGGTTCTGATGAGCGGCATGAGCGGGCGCAGGAAGAATCCGGTGACGCTGCGGGATTTGTACCAAGCAATCAAAAAGCAGCCGGAGCCGGAGGCACAGGATATTGCGACGTGCATGGAGATGTATGTGCTCGGTTCGCTCAATATGTTCTCAAAGGCGACCAACGTGAATACGAAATCCCGGCTTCTTTGTTACGACATCCGCGATCTTGGAGAGAAGTTGAAACCCCTTGCGATGACGATTGTACTTGATGCGATCCAAAACCGCGTTGCATATAACCGCTCGATTGGAAAACGAACGTGGGTATACATTGATGAATTTTGGCTGATGTACCGGGACGAATACACCGCAAAGTTTTTCGACGCCTTTTACCGCCGGATGCGAAAGTATGGCTGCCTGATCGGCGCCATGAGCCAGAATGTATCTTCCCTGCTCCATTCGGAATATGGGCGGGATATGATTTCAAACTGCCAATTCCTGATGCTGTTTTCGCAATCGGAATCGGATAGGAAAGCCCTCGGCGAATTGCTCAATTTATCCGAACGTCAAATGGATTACCTTTCAAACGCGAAAGCAGGGTGTGGACTGATGCGGCGTGGTTCCGTGGTCGTACCTTTTGACGGGCGGTTTGATCAAGACACCAAATTGTACCGCGCGATGACAACCAAAATCGAGGAGGTGGACACGCTTGCAGGATAAGCGGGAACAAGCAAAACGGATTGTTCACAGTATTCATGCTGAACGCGCGCGAAACATCCGCCTTTCCCCAAGCGTTATGAACCGCGAAGAAGAACTCCAAAAGCTACGGCCTCAAAGTTTAGGAAAGGGCGGTTTGCGTAATACGCAGGCTGCCCTTAGCCTTGTTAAGAAAAAAATGGCAATGGCACATTACGATTCTTCGCCGGAGCAGGCTGTGGGGAAGGAACTATTCGAGGACACGAAAGCAACGGCGAATGCCGTCGGCGGCGTTGCGCGGGATATAATTTCCCGCCGAGTGGGAATGCCGCTCAATGAAAGGGGGAGACGTCCTGCGGCATATAACAGTCCACCTTCAGTATCGTCAAATACGGGGAAAGCCGCCGAAATGGTGCGCAGGGAACGGGCGAAAAATGCTGTTGTACGGGAAACGAAAAAAGCGGCGGTTAAGACAGCAAAAAACACGGCGAAAAAAACAGTGAAAAAAGTCGTAAGGAGTGGGGCGGGCACAATGAGGAAAGGCGTATCTATTGCATTGAAAATGCCTTTTGTCGGGCTGCCCATCCTGATTGCCGTGCTTCTCGTGGCTATTATTGCCCTGATTACGATGGCAATTTCATCCTCACCGACGGGCATATTTTTTTCAGATAACGAGAAAAATCCGAATCAGGTGAAAAGTATCGTGGAGCAGGTCAACAACGAATGGTACAGGGAGCTTGCGGCAAGGCACCGGGAATATGAGACACAGGGATATACCGTTGACGTCAGCTACGGTGCGGACATTGGAGATGAGGGGGGCAGGGTAGATAATTGGGTGGATTGCCTTGCGCTCTACGCTGTTATTTCAAACGACAGCAGCAACGCGCCGATAGGGTTTAGCGACGGGGATATTCAGGAGATACGAAACCTGTATTTTAAAATGAATCCAATCAATGTAACGATATGGACAGAAGAACCGGAGCCTGCTGCAACAGGCGCACAGCGCAGTGTACGCGCTCTTGCTTCCCATACGCCTTTGCCGCAGGCAAGTATGCACGCTGAACTCAATGTGACGAATCTGCGGTATATTCAGATGCTTGATGAGTATAACCTGAGTGAAGAACAAAAGGAAATGCTCCAGTTTCTCGTGAGCAGCGAAAATGCCCCGCTTTGGCGTAAATTGGGAGTGGATTATTTCGGAATGACAGACGCCGACATTGGGAATATATCTGATATTGTGAAGAACCTCCCCAAAGGCACGCTTGGCGGAGATATTGTGGAAGCAGCTTTTACAAGGATTGGAGATCCTTACAGTATGGAACTACGCGGGCAGGGAAATTACATCGACTGTTCAGGATTGACACAGTGGGCGTATGCGCAAGTGGGGATAGAGTTGCCTGCTACGGCTGCGGATCAGGCAAAATATTGCGTGGATAATGAGAAAGTGATCGACGAGATCCAGTTACAGGCAGGAGACCTTATCTTTTGGTCGTATCCCAACAGCAGCAGGGTAAAAAAGCGGTTTATGGCGATTGGACACGTCGCTGTTTACGTTGGTGACGGAATGATGATCGAAGCTGCCCCATCTGCGGGCGGCGTTGTGTACCGCGAGGTTTCAGTGCAGGGGACGCCGTTTATGTATGGCAGACCGTATGTATAAGGAGACGAACATGAAAACATTGGTTGTAAATCTTTTCGGCGGCCCGGGAGCGGGAAAAACCGCCGCCGCTTGGGAAATCGCAAAAATTCTGAAAAAAGGAAATGTCTTGACTGAATATATTCCTGAATATGCGAAGGATCTCGTTTGGGCGGAACGCTTTGACCTCTTGGACGGCAGCTTTGCACATCAACTGCGGATATTGGAAGAACAAAACAGGCGGCTTAAATGCGTTCAGGGGAAGGTGGATGTAGCGGTTACAGATTCGCCGGTGATCCTTGGATTGATTTACCAAAAATATCCGAGTGAGGATTTAAAACGCGAAGCGTTCAAGGCATATAACTCCTATTTCAATTTCAACCTGTTTATTGAACGCCCAAAGAATAGGCAGTTTGAGCAGGCGGGGAGGATTCACACCGAACAAGAAAGTTTGGAAAAAGACAGGGAGATCATAAATCTGCTGAAAGGCAATAGGCTGTATTATGGAACATATTCAAGGGATTCTGAAAAATTGATCGTGAAAAATATAGTTCGGCATATGCAACGGATAAACAAAATGGAAAGGCAGGACAGTATGGGAGAAAAGAACGAACCCATTTTATGTAAAACGCAAGCGCATATTCACTCATTGAACGGTGAATTGAGGGAAGCGACGATTATTAAGAAAATTGGGGACAATGACTATTTAGCTGAATATAACGGTGTGCTCTGCCATGCGATTTTCAATGTGTATGTCGGAAAATATTATGTAGATGACAAATATGCCGTTATCAAAGAGAAAACATCCGTGAAAGACAAATTAGATAGACTGGAAATGACGAACGGACACACCGATGGGCCGATGAAAATAGTAGATGAATTAACGCCGGAAAAGTAAAGGAACGCCTCCCGCTTCGGCGGGAGGCTCTTTTGTTATTTCTGCTCAGATGAAAGAGCGTTATAGAAGGCTTCTTCCAACGCATCTAAATTTTTGCCTTGAATTGCTTTTTTTTGCCACCTCCAGTATAGCCGTTTGAGACGACCGCTGCTCTTGGTTATCATATAATGAACCGCGTTGACTTCCTTAGAATAACTTTCAATCGTAGCGTTCTGAAATTTGATAAATACTTCCGACGTTTTGCCGGAATCGGGATTCAGGATAGAATTGATTTTTGCAGATTGAATCCGGTCCTGAGCGTATTCTATGCTGGCTAACAAAAATTGCTCCATGAGCGGCAAATCTTTTGTTTTGATAATGGCAGCTAAATCACCACGGCCATCATAATACCTGTAATGATTGATCCTGAAAGTCAAATATAAGCTGTCAAAATAATGAACAACTGCGCCTTTCTTTAGGGCATTACTATAAATTGCCGGAAGGGATTTTTTCCTGTTGTTTCCATCAATATAAATAAGGCAGTCTATATTTTGTAGCATTGCCTTTTGCGGAGCATCCGAATTCATAGATATAAAGATACCTGAATATGGAGCCAGATCCTCCATGAAAGTTATGAAATCGTCCTGATCGGGCGAACAATAAACCAGGGCGCTTATATCATCACTTTTTATCTCATCGCGCATTTCCGATACCAACGACATAAACGTAATATCCGAATCATTGTTCTCGGATACGCAGAAGCTACCGACATTCTTTTGATACAGGTATTCTATATCGCAGCGAAGCGCCGCGCGTATGCGTTTGCTGTAATAGGGGAAATCGTCCTGTTTGCTACCAAGTTTTCTGAACGAATCAGCCCGTACATCTAAAAATCCGCATGATTGTGTTTTTTCCATAATTCTTCCTTTACTTCGTCCCGATAAAAGTAATACTGTTGACTATTCCGATAAAAATATCCTCATTCATTTGCGGTCCTGTGATCGTGAATATTTTCGCCTGGCCGCCGTATTCCGATTTAAAAATTCCGGTGCTGCCGTCCTGGTCGATAAAGTATTCAACGTTCTTCTTATCCATTGTCTGTGTAATCCCTTCTGCCTGAGGCTCGCTGTCACTTTCCATATAGCCGGTGGGTATATTATCCTGTTCATATAGGAAAATGCTTGAGCCATTGTAATCGTAAATTGATTTGTCATAGCCGAAATCAGCAACGCTTTCGCGTCCTTCAAAACGCACATCAGGGGAGGAGATAATATAGCATGGAAGGTCACCGCTCTGAACGACCTCCTGCATTTCGGCCACACGCTGCATGACCTGTTCCTCTGCGTTGACTTTTGGAGTTGTAAAAACTGAAAAGAGGACCACCACGGAAACGGCGCAGCAGGCAGCGCCCACAAGCCACTTATGTAGACGCTTTTTTTGACTTGTTTCCCGCTCGATCAGGAAATCCATTTCCTTACGGATTTCTTCTGGAAAGAGGTCAGGTGTGATATTTTGTTCTAATCTCTTTTTATCGGCAGGTTTCATCCAAATGCACCCTCAACAATTCGCTTATCTTCCGCTTATCACGATACAGCCACTTTTTGACAGTTTCATATTTCAGTCGTAATGCCCTTGATATTTTTGTTGCCCCGTACCCGCCAATGATATTGAGATATAACGCCTTTCCACGTTCGCTTGGCAATTCCGCAATGTATTCACGCAGAATATCCCTGATGATAATCTTATCCTCGATATTCCCATCAACGGAGTGATCGACCACATTCCCAAACTGTCCCGAATTTGTGTATTCCAGAAAGGCCGCATTATCCGGCTTTCGATAGTAGTCTGCGGCGCAATTCTGCGCGATCCGTTTCAGCCATTTTCCAAAGGCGGCAATATTGTCAAGGGTTTCGTAACTGCGCCATGCCTTTTGCATCGTTTCCTGTAAAATATCTTCAGCGTCATCGTCGGAATCCGAAATAGTAAGTATAAACCGTTTGATATATTGCTCATATTTTTGCCAAAGCTCCCAATCCATACAAATATCCTGATTATGCGTGTCCCCATTTCCATCATTTCATACGTCTTTATATATAGGGCTGTCAAAAATACAATTTAAAGGAGTATGTCATGAAAAAAAGAGTAATATCGTTCTTAATCGCTTTGATGCTCATTGTTTGCTCGATGCCTGCCTATGCTGCGCAGGCTGGAAATGAAGCGTTGGCAGGACCGGAGATCCAACCGCGGCTGCTGACAAATATATCCGTTTCCCTAAGCAAAAGCGGTTCTCAGCTTAAACTTTATACGTCGGTGATTTGTAATAACACCGACGAGCGAATCTACCTGACCGTTTACCTGCAACGATACCGCAACGGATCGTGGCAGAATTATTCTGCTTATACCGCCCAGGGGACAGGGGATTGCCTGATCGCGAAATACGTTTCGCCGCCAAGCGGTTACTCGTACCGGATCTATGCTGTAGTATCCAATTCGAGCTTGGCTACAAAGTATTCAGACTCAGTATATTTCTAAAAGAGTAATCCGTCTTTCCATTTGACAGCCTGTTTGCCGGTACGAACCGGCGCAGATCAGCAAGAGGCAGTAACTCATGACGCTGTCCTGCACCGTCCGCACCCCAGTTTACTCAGACGCCCAATGGAGGCGCAATTTCATTATATCATCAAATTTGGTTATAAAACAATATAATTAATAAACAAACACGTCAATCATTTAAGAGGTATAAAGATTACACTATTTATATGAGTAACAGTGAGGAAAAATTAAGAGAGTTTATTTCCAATAGGGTAAAGGAACTTCTGAAAACGAAAGGATCGCCAACGCAGAAAACAGTGAGCGGTTTAATTGGACATGGTGAAAATCAGCTTACCCGGTTACTTACCAAGAAACATACTCCCTCAATCCTCATTGTGTACGACCTGTGCAACTATTTTGGAATCACGTTGTCAGAATTTTTTAAGGAAGATTATAGCGGAGATAAAACAACATCATCACTCGTGAAGTTGTTAAGCGACAAGTATGATGCCGATGTCATAAATAAGCTATATGATCTCCTTGATTCTTTGGATAAAGCGACGGTAAAAGTATTGTTGTCATCTTATGCCGATTACCATCAATCCAAAAATGCAGACAAAAAGTAAGAGGGGAAATTGATATGAGCGAACCGAATATGCAGGATATTATGGATGTATTAGTTGGAATGCACCAACGTTTTGATAGTATAGACCAACGTTTTGATAAGCAGGATGAACGATTTGATAATATTGATGAACGATTAAATTCTATAGAAAATGATGTTCTTGCTGTTAAATTGGACAATGAGAACGTGATTAAGCCTGCTATTCAAACAATAGCGGAGAATCAAACGCTCCAGATCAAAAAACTGGAGGATATGCAAAAGGCCGTAGAAGTGATCCCGGATTTGGAAATGCGGGTGGATAACCTTGAAAAGGCATATCGTGAGGATCATTCGTTCAAGGCTGTAAAATAACGACAAAAGCAAAATCCATTGTGAGCGAGGCCATTCTTCGGGATGGCCTTTTTATGTTATCCATAATTTAATATTAAAATTCGTCATTTTTAACGCTATGTGGTAACAACGGAATATATAATGTCCAATACACCCTCAAACCAAGAATATCTGGAGAGAAGTAATGGACAGAATTATATTGCACAGCGATCTCAATAGTTTCTATGCAAGCGTGGAGTGCCTGAAAAATCCTGAATTGCGAAATGTCCCAATGGCTGTCGGCGGTTCGACTTCGGAACGTCACGGTATTATCTATGCCAAAAACGAGTTGGCAAAAAAGGCCGGTGTGAAAACAGGACAGGCACTTTGGGAAGCACACCAGGTATGCGACGGACTTGTGATTGTTCCACCGCACATGGAAGAATATATTGCTATCTCAGAACGTGTACGGGAAATCTATAATCGGTTTTCCTGTACGATTGAGCCGTATGGAATTGATGAGTGTTGGATTGACTGCACAGGCAGTACAAAACTCTTTGGAAGCGGCGTAGAAATTGCACAACAAATCATGGATACGGTAAAAAGAGAAATAGGGATGACAGTCAGCATCGGCGTCAGCTTCAATAAAATATTCGCAAAATTTGGCAGCGACTATAAGAAGCCCGCCGCGATCACGGAGATTACTCATGAGAATTTTAAAGAAATTATTTGGCCCTGCCCTGTGGAAGATTTATTCGGCATTGGCAGACGGCGCAAGAAATCCCTGAATTGGAAAGGAATATATAAGATCGGTGAGATTGCCAGATACGAAAGAAACCACTTAGTCTCTTGGTATGGAAAGGTTGGCGGCGAACTTTGGGATGCTGCTTGCGGTCTTGATGCAAGACCGGTTTCCCCATATGGTTATGTACCGCCTATAAAAAGTATAAGCAGCGGGATCACTTGCACATCGGATTTAGTCAACGCTGAAGAAGCAAAAAAGGTAATTTATGATCGGAGCGTAAATATTTCTCACAAACTCCGTAAGCATGGGTTGGCCGCGCGCGGCATTGAAATCAGTGTGAGGGATATTAACTTGCACTCATGGACATTTCAAGGTCAAATACCATATGTTACCCAGGCATGGCATGATATAGCGGAGCAGGCGTTTATCCTTTTTTGTAAGAGGTATCGGTGGAGCAGCCCGATCCGCTCGCTTACGGTTCGCGCAATAAATTTGGTTTCTTCCACGCAGCCAGAGCAGCTTTCCTTGCTTCACGATCAGGAGAAGCGTACCAAAAACGAAAAGCTCGAAAAAGTGATGGAGACGATCAAAAAGCGGTTTGGTAAGCGCGCAATTCTCCCCGCCATGCTCCTAAAAGACACAAAAATCCCTACCGATAGCCCCGGCGAATTGATGAAAATGCCGAATATGATCTATGGATAAAATAAATAATATCATTCCTTGACATTCATTAAGGCAGGAAATACAATAAGGCGTAGGGAGGGAATTTCCCTTTACATAAAAATATGCGGCAGGCCCGGAGTGGTGGAACACTCCGGGACCATGCTATCGGGTGAGACACCACCCTCAAGACATCCCCCGCAGGGGAACCGCAAGAATATTATATCATTCTGCGAGGATGTTACGCAATGTGATTTTACATGCACGAGGGAATTTGGCGTAAGCCAATCACCCCGTGCATTTTTTTATCAGGGAAATTCCCAACCATTTTAAAGGTGGTTGGGAATTTGAACAATTTTTTAATATCAAAGGGAACACTTCAAAAGCATGAACACAATCGAGAGTTTTTCCAGTTTTTTTCCGATTTAAATCAACTTGGAAAAGGGTGCGATGAATTCTATGATTATGTTAACTACATTATATGCGAAACAAATACCCTCGAAATCAATCATTCCGTAAATGCAGGTTTCCAGGCGGGCGTGCATTTGCATTTAATTTGTCAGGCTATTATAGACGAAAATTATCATATCGCTAATCGCCCCGACCTGTGCGCCAGAGCGGATGAAATATTCGATGTTTACAACCAATTTGAAGACAGGCTGACTCGTATCAATTATTTGTTTGTACACCTGAGCGATATGTTTTACGCAATAGAAGCTAAAAAATATATGTCGGATCAGAAAAAAGAAATTGCGGCACTATTTGAGACGGATACATATAAAAAAAAGGCAATCAGTTTGAAAAGCTGCATAGGGGAAACAAAATTTGAAATCCTGTTAAATAAACTACTGGATTTTTTTTATGTGATTCCGAGTTCGGACGGACATCGTCAGGGATTTAACAATGAACTTCTATATTCCCTATCCTATTGCGATGAAAGCAGCGGCAAAACTGTAATGCAGCTTTGGCTTGCTCATAGTGATTTACAGTAAAACCAGAAAAATTTAGCTCAAATAACAATTCGCGTAAGGAGAGCCAGTATTCGCGTAATTTCCTTAAATTGTGAAAATTTTATTCGATAAAGATTATAGAAGTATATAGATATGCGTTCAATGACAAAGCAAGGAGGCAAAATTATGTCAAACGTAAGCAGTATACCCTCAAGCGCTGCGGCCTATTATGCAGCATACTATTCTTATAAACCGCGGCAAACTCAGAACCTTGAACTTGTTGTTGGTAAAACTACAGAAGTCCTGTCGTTTAAAGGAAACGATACTTTCATGGATGTGGAACTAGCCGATTTCGACCAAGTTGAACGCATGGATGGCGTTGAATTTGTTGTCCCGGAAGGATTTGATAGTTTTCAGGACTACCTCGCCGACTGGAGCGAAAAGTATGGGTCAAAATTGCCGGATCCCTGGGAATCCGATCCGCCAGAATATAATTTTTATCGTTCATGGTCAGGATGGAATCTGATGGGAGGGCCTTGGCTCGACGAATCCACCAATTTTTTTGAGGCTGACAGTGGATCACGCTTTTTAGATGAAACTTTTTCATTCTTCCGGTTGCCGGGCGATTCTGACACATATTGGGACAGTTGGAGGACCTATCAGGATCAAGTACATGAGGCATGGCTTGAATATGACCAACAAGTCAAGGATGGAAAGGGAACCGGCTTTGAGAACCTGACGAAAACGATCACGATACAAGGTGTGGATATGACGCTCAATGATTTGGTGAAAACACACAAAATATTCAACGAGGCGATCAGGAAAATTGGTGGAAATGAGGGTGTCCCTTATGAAAATGCCGCGAAATTAGGACTAGCGGCGGCAACCGTAAAGGCTTTGGCCAAAAAAGAATTCTCGCCGGAAATGGCGGATAAGGTTGTTGCGCTGTATGAAAATCGTGTTCAAATATATTATTACGAACAAGATAGATCGCGAAGAAACTTATTCGATTTCACCTCACCTAAGTCATCAGATTCTTTGGATCATTACTATTCAGAGATGAATTCCGAGTTGAGTGATCCCAATTCGTTTATCGCGGATATTTACCATCGGTTCTCGAATATCGACATGGACGGGGATTATTGGAACAGCTTCCAAAAAGAAGCAGACTGGTACTTGGAAAAGAGAGAGAAGCTTCTTTCCACCTTTTATGGATACAGCGGTAACCGGCTTGCAAACAGTATGAACAGGATCGAAGGAACGCTCAACAAGATCAGGAACGCTTTCCAATAGCATTAGAACGGCAAATTGAAAGGAACCGGTTCAATCGAACCGGTTCCTTTTTGATGACAGTCTACATATAGTGGTTAAACAGATATTCCGCGGAGATAAGCCTGCTGCGATACTCCAACATCCGTCGCACCAGTCACAGAAATCGTGACTATATCGTATGTATGACGGTATACCGATCCGCTCGCAGAGTAAGCTCCAAAGGCGGGTGGGCATTCGTCTAAAGTAATATTAAAACCACCATTAGCTCCAACTGAATCTTCTACTACTCTACGGCCAAGATTTTCATTTGCTTTATCAATCCATGTTTGGTTATAGAAAGTCATTTTAATAGGTGTCCCCGATTGACAAAGATTTCCAAAAGCGTCTTTCGCCGTTCCTTCTACAGTAAGCCATGAAGAAGTATCAATACAGTACGCATAGCCTAACGTTGGCCAAGTAACAAAACCGTTCGCGCCAGTCGGGTCTTTGGGGGTACTCAGGGCCGTGATTGTGATTGACGTCGCGGCTGCTTTTGCTGTAACGAGGTCAAAGCTGATTTTATACCTGTGCCAATCGAAATTACTGCGGTTGGCCGGTTTAACTTGTACATAATAAGCAGCCTTGGATGTGTCAGGCGTGAATCTGTAGGTCGAGCCTGAAGTTGGTTGCACAACTTTCATTCGGTTGCTGCCGATGTGTTGATATACCGTAACCTTATCGCTGGATAATGTTGCATTCGTAGTAGGATCAACTACCTTGATATTTGCATCTGCATATTCATAAGCATTTCCAACCGTAGCGTCGAGTGCAAACCAATCTACGTCAGCAGGCGAATTCAGAATTACGCCGCTAGCAGAATTACCATATTTTAACGTTCCCGCAGGAGATGCGGGATTTTGGTCTTCTTCGCCTTGATTATAATTACCGCTTGCATCAATAGAGAAGTAGACAGTATAGCGGTCAAGTGATCCGCTGCCTTTTTTTGCATGGACGAGAATACAATAGCTCTTTGTTTCAGATGATGTGTTAATATAGTCTGTCCCCTCGTCAACTGTTTGTGGAGTTGTATCATCTGTATAGGTTGCCATTTGAGATACTGTCAAAATTGTGCCAACCGTATTATCCGGGTTGACTTCCGCAATATACAGGTCATAATCCAAAAGATTGTTTGACGGACATTCTAACCCTGCCTGCAAGATTTGGTTCGGACCAAGCTTCATCACACCATAAGGCTGAATCGTTCCTTCGGTTGAGATGCTATCCGTGATCGTGTCATAATATGCGCCATAAGTACCGCTCCGCAAATACGGATTTAACACTTGATCCAATTCTTCATAGGCGCCTTGATCAACCTTGGACTGGACTTCTGAAATTCGCTCATCAACATCGGAAGAAGCTCCCGGCAACTCAGAAATATCCATTTCCTCTGTCTCGCCAACGACCAATTCCTCTTGACCGGGATCAACGTCCAGAATCGGAATCGTCACGGTTTCCCCGGCAGGGAGCTCGGATTCGTCAGGCACGGGCTCAGAAGCATCCGGGGCAGCCTCAGTGATTTCTGGTGCGGGTTCAGAAGCATCCGGTGTGGTCTCCGCAACTTCCGCGCCCTCTGCGAGTGCTACTGACGCTAATGATAGACATAGCAATACGACGAGTACCAACGAGATCAGTTTAACAACTTTTTTCATCTTTTTTCTCTCCTTTGTAAAGATTTATTTGTGAATCAAATAAACTACTTTTTCAATTTCTGAGGGACTTTTGGTTCGTAGATTGCCCCTTTACACCAGCAGATACTCAAAATTTCTGACAGCGTGTAAAGAGATTTTGTTGTGTTTTTTACAATGGCTTCTTTTAGACTTTTGTTGTTTTTAGTCATGTTCGCCACCTCCTTTAAACCGAAAATAGCACATATTTTTAATGAAAAGTGTATTTTTACGCCAATCATTGCTCTGCTTACGCGAAATAATTTAAGAAAAAATGCTTAATTACGATAACTATTATAGAAGATATTTTATTAAACGATATGCGGGTAATTTAGTATGAGTGCTGGTTGGCTTGTCTGGGAAATACTCATGAGCTTTGTTGAAAGCGGTATGGGGGTATACTTTCGCAACAAATGTTTAGGGTATCAGCAAAACAAAAAAACGTTCGTGTATATTGGTTATTTTTTAATGGCCTCAATCGTTTGTTTGATCAACTATTTGGGATTTGATCTTGCGTGGATTGTTATTATTTCCCTTGGAATGGACATTGCCTATACTGTTGTTTTATACAAAGGATCATACCCGCAGAGGATAGCGATAGGCTTCCTCGTTACTGCGGTTTCCTGGATCAGCGACCTTATATGCTTTATTATTCTGCAAACGATGGGAATTTCAGACATATCGAGCGCATTGCAGCCGGGAGAAGTCCGGCTTGCAAGTTCTATTTTCTACATTATCGTCGTTATTATTCTTTTCTTTCTTATGGCAAATTTCAAAAAATCATCCGTGTCTTTACCGGCGTATATATATCTTATATTTATTGCGTTTATGATTCTTTCGGCGACTGCGATGGCATATGGAATACGGCTCTTTTATGAAGATGTCGATGAACGAAACTTGCTCGAAACTTTTCGCTTTGTTGCCATCGCAATTTTAGGTGTGATTTTAGGGATCATATTTGCATTTGACCGTTTAGGGAAGGAAATCAGAAAAAATATGATTTATGAAAAGGAACGTGAGCAATACTTTCTAGAAGAAAATTATTATAGCAAATTGGAAGAAACGATGTCTACGCTCCGTATGTGGAAACATGACAATCATAATCATCTGTTAGCTCTCCAGGGTTACATGCAAAAAGAGGAATATGACGAAGCCAATTCCTTTATAGACGATCTGATGGATGGATTGGAGCAGAGCACAATCGGATTTGGCGAATCGGGACTTACGGCTTTGGACGCTGTTATTTATAATAAGTATCTGATTGCGCAAAAAGATGGTGTAACTCCAAAGATTTCATTAGAAGGTTTAAACGGTCTTCCTATTGACACAATATCCTTTGTTTCGCTTGTTGGAAATCTACTGGATAATTCACTGGAAGCATGCCGAAGAATCGAAGATAAATTAGAAGCATACATTTTTTTGCGGATCGTGCGAGACGGCGGCATGTTGTATATAAAAAGCAAAAACAGTTCTGACGGAGTTTACAGAAAGGATAAAAATGGGAACCTTCTATCCACCAAAGGAGGCCGAAAAGGCTATGGCTTGACCAGGATATTTCAAACAGTAATTCAGGCAGGGGGTTTTGTAGAAACAAAAGCAGAAGACACACATTTTGAGATTAATATTTCTATTCCGTTTTATCTTGAACGAAGGTGATCATATGGATATTAATGTCGCAATACTAGAAGATGATGCTGTCCTGAACGATACACTGAAAGATTTGATATATGAATGGGGCGTAAGGAACAATTCTGTGGTTTTTGTGCATCAGTTTTTTGCCGCGGAAGCTTTCTATTACAGGCTTGACGATTTGTTTTTCGACGGGATTTTCATTGATATTCAATTGCCGCATGAAGAAAATGGTATGCAGATTGCATCTAAAATCAGGAAAAATAACCGAATGATCCCCATAGCTTTTGTTACTGGTTATCCTGAATACGCACTTCGAGGGTATGATGTTGGCGCGATCAAATATATTGTCAAACCGGCTCAATATGGCGATGTTGAATCGTGTATGGAGAAAATGCGTTCTTATGCTATGACAAAACAGGACGATTGTCTTGTAATTTATGAAAAAGGGCGTTTGACTAATATTCCTTTTCACAGCATTTACTACTTTTCGTCCAATTCCCATTATATTGACGTCCATACAACCGCGGCAGTAGTAAGTTACTACAAGCGTATGAGTGACTTGGAAAAAGAATTACCTGATTATTTTAAAAGGTGTCACAGGTCGATCATCGTCAATATTCACTTTATATATTTGTGTTCAAATAAAGGAATTGTTCTAAGGGATCAAAAAGCTTCAAGGCTGCCAGTAAGTCAGAAATATGCGCCTGAAATTATGCGCACATTGATCAATAAAATATAGGTGGAAATAAATGGAAAAATTGGCGCTGAAAATAGCAAGATGGCTTGGACAAAATGGCGGGAATGAAGATGATATAGAGGTATATGCCTATGGGATTGAAGTCGTATTAAATTACATTTTGACATTTGGATTACTGACAATACTTTCCATTATTTTTGATGTGTTGGCTGTTACGCTCGTATGGATGGGCTTTTGGGTAAGCCTTCGTTATGCCGCAGGCGGCGGACATGCTTCAACGCAGCTTAGATGCTTTTTGCTTACGATGTTAACAGGGATCATAAGTGTTTTGGTTATTGTCTTACTGAATCATTTTTTCATACCCTATTTTTTATTGGCAGGGCTTGTTTTTAGCAATATTATCGTTTTTGTTTTGGCTCCAGTTATTAATACAAACAATCCAATCCCAATCTCAAAACGTAATTCTGTTAAAAAAACTGCAAGAATTATCATTGTGATTGAAAGCATACTTGTTATACTCTTTTTTATCGTACCTGTATTAAGGCAGTATTCATACGCCGGAACCGTTTCGATGATTGGTGTAACCACGCTTTCTTTAATAGGTTATTTTCAAAATAAGAATAGTCGGTCAAAATGACTTTCACTGTCTAAATTTCACAATTTCTATAAATAATTTTATATTTCGTGTATATACGCACATATCTCGCGCTATTTTAGTTTTTATGCCTCAATTATATGATATTTTATTCTTGGCTCTTAATTGAGGAATATACGAGCGCTATCAAAGGGATGCAGAGCAAAGATAAGACCATATTGCTTGCGATGGGGAGATTGTTTAATATCTACCCGGCAAGCAAGGCGGCGAAGGAGACGGCTCGAAGCCAAAATAGAAACGGGAAATAGGTGCAGCGATGGAACAAAAAGAAAGACGATACAAAGATTTGGTTTTTTTGGCAGTCATTATAGTTTTCCTCTTTCGCCTGAGTATCTTGGCGCTGCGTTGGATATGGATCAGCGATGCAGGGCTTTCGCTCGGTGATCTCGTCATCGTGATAGGCCGGGATGGCTTGCAAATCAAGCTAATTCTCAAAGATAAAATTTTGGTTTATGCAATATCTGTAATTTATCCATTTGATAGGATAAGAGGTGTGAAATAGGGCTGACCGTATACAGAAGCCTTGATTTCTTAAAAAAATAAATTTAGCTCCTTACACCTTTGCATCAAATTATTGCAAAGGTGTTTTTTCTGCACTCATTTTTAGGTGTAGGTCGCCGCCAACCTCCGTTTTGAAGTTGATTTTCAACTCTCGCTCAAAACGGAGGTTACCATGAAAAAAATAAATCTAAAACAGTATTACCCACTTCTCCACGAACAGGACATGTGGATTGAAGTTTCTGATGCGATTGCATATGTGTTGGATGAATTATATCGCGCAGAAGCATCCCATTATTCAAGGATACGGTATCACAAAGCGTATTATTCCCTTGATCGGGCAGACGGACTTGAGAACGCAGCATTATTCTTATTTCCCTCACCGGAAGATCAGCTTATACAGAAACTGGATCGCAATCGTCTGTACGCTGCAATTTTAAGATTGCCGGAAAAACAGGCGCATCGGTTGTATGCACATTACTTTTTAGGCTTAAGCATCAAACAAATTGCAAAGCAAGAGGGGGTAACGCATTCAGCAGTTTCACTTTCATTGAAAAAAGCAAAAAAAAATCTGAAAACTTTTTTGCTGAAAGGGCTAACATATTGATTGTTTTTTCTCTTGGTTTATGAAGGGAGGTTTTTATCTCCCTGCACCTTGAAAAACAGCCGTTCAGTAAAATGAACGGCTCATAACCAATAGCTTGAATACGTTAACTGTATCACGAGCGAAGCAGGGGACACGCCAGGACTACCTGCGCCGAACGGCGTCAAAAGGATCGTATCCAAGGTACGAGCGATAAATGTTGCTTCTGTAATCTCCCCTTGGCAATGGGGAAACGCGATAACTGATACAGCCTATAATGATACTCCCGCATAGTCGAGGTTCATTCCCAGAGTGCGGTTCGGTGAAATGGATGGTGGAATTCCAGTGATGATCTTTGCCAGGATCAGTTCAAGCTATTGCCCGTTCGCTATGGGGAGTAGTGTCGAATAATAGCGTTTGAAATATATGAAAAGAGAGCAGCGGCTATGTAACAAAACAGTTGATCAATAATGCCGCTGCTCTTTTTAAGTTTATTGATTACGAACGTGCAAAATTATATTCATCAAAATTGGCACATCTTTTACGAGGATGTTAACATAAAATTGTAGCCTTTCCATAGCACGTATGTAATCGAAAGGAAGGCATAATGGATGCAAAAAAAATGGAGGGAAAAGATTTTTTCATTTATTTACGAAAAAAAGATACGATTGAGACTTTTGATTATGTTACAGGATATAAAATTATTTTAACTTTTAACCATAAAAAAGGGTGTGCAGAACTCTTTAAAAAAGAATTGAAATCGGCTATAGCTGATTTGAAATAATGCGTAAGAAGGTTGCCAAACATGAAAAAAAGAGTATGGTGTTTATACCGTGTATCAACAAAAAAACAAACGGATACGAAAAATGACATACCACGTCAAAAACGTAAATGTCATAGCTTTATTGACGGTAAACCTGACTGGATTTTAACAAATGAATTATATGAAAAAGGTGTCAGTGGATATAAGAAAACATCTGAAAATAGAGATGTAATTCAACAGATAAAAAAGGCAGCTATAAGTTGCGATTTCGATGTTCTTCTTGTATATATGTTTGACAGACTTGGCAGACGTGATTATGATACGCCTCAAATTGTAGAGTGGTTTATTGAGCATAACATTGAAGTTTGGTCTGTAGAAGAGGGGCAACAAAAAATCGAATCGCATGCTGATAGATTGATTACGCATATACGGTTTTGGCAAGCGGAAGGTGAAAGCATAAAGTTAAGCCAAAGAGTGTCAAATGCCCATGAACAAATGGCACGGGATGGATTGTTTCGTGGGGGTAAAGCATCATATGGATTTAAGTTGGTTTATTCTGGGGTGATTGACAAAAAAGGCAGAGCATTAAAGAAAAGAATTATTGATAAGGAAGAAGCTCCGGTTTTAGAATATATGTATGACTTAGCTGCGGATTATGGATATGGGAGAAACATTATAGCACATTTGCTTAACGAAAAAGGGATTCCTTCCAGAAATGGCGGAAAATGGATACCGAGTACTGTTGCATATATTTTACAAAATCCTGCAAATATGGGCTACCCAGCTTATGGTAAAACAACACAAAAAAAAGGAACGACGAAAATTAACAAAGAAGCAGATTGGATTTTGCCGGAGAAAAAACTTGAAGATCTTGCTATCATACTTGAAGAGAAGTGGTATCGTGCACAAGAAAAAAGAACGGCAAGAAAAGAAGGAATTGCCTGTCATGAAACTCTACATATGATTTCTCCAGGCCCCTTATTATTTGTCGGAATGATTTATTGTGGACACTGTGGAGCCTCGCTTACCACATTTTATAACTATAAATACAATGAATTAAAATCAATTAAATATGTATATCCCAAATATAGATGTACTAGCCATGTTGGAAAAACTAGGCCTTGTGATGGTCAGATGGTCTACTCGGGGAAAAATATTGACGAAACGGTACTGAGACAAGTTTATGTTTATCTCAGCAGTTTTCTGAAATGTGAAGCTTTTGGAAAAAATAACCACGGCGAAACAAAGAAAGAGAAATTAATAAGACAAGTTAAAGAAATTCAAGAAAAAATCCAAGAGAGTGAAGAAGAATATAATGCGTTACTTCAAGAAGTGGCTAAAAGTTTAATTGGAAAAAGTGGGTTCACCACGAATGTGCTGTCTGATTTAGTAAATGAAAAAAAGGATAAAATCGAAGAGTTAAAGGAAGAAGAAACCGCAATTTTATCACAGATAAAAAGAGTTAGAGAGCGAGTTACTGATTCAAGAACAATAAAAGAAATTATTGACACATGGGAAACAGGATTTTTAAAAATTGAGACGGATAGAAAAAAATCAATTTTGAGACATCTCATAAATAGAATTGACGTCTATCGAGACAAAGTGAAAATAGATTTTAACACAACAATAGAGGAGTTTATGACTGAAATTGAGATATATATGGATGAAACGACTGAACTCAAGATGGAGAAAAGTGCATTATAATGCTAAAATTGGTGTGTGGTAGTTAAATGATAGTGATGGTTAGAGTATCTCGTTGACATCGAGGGGGTCGCTGGTTCGAGTCCAGTCAGTCCCACCAACATAGGAAGGTCAAAGCCAAGGAATGGTTTCGGCCTTTTTTAATAGCAAAAAATCCTTTCTTTATTATATTAATCATGAGATAAAAAATTTGCCTTGATATCATTTTAAGATTTGAATGATTGAAAAAAATATTACGCTGAGATATACTTATTAAGCTGACATTATTGATGTATGTGCAACTGCAGGAAACGGAGTAAATATGTTTGAATTAATGGATGATATATCAGAGCTCGTATATGTTGCCGATCCGGAAAATTTTGATTTATTATATATAAATAATACAGGCCGGGAAAATTTTGGCCTGAAGGAGGATTTTGCGGGAATTAAATGCTATCAGGCATTGCAGGGCAGGACGGAGCCGTGCCCGTTTTGCACCAATTCAAAACTGAGCGCGGGTGAAATTTATACATGGGAATTTACAAATCCTCTTACCAAAAATCATTATCTTTTAAAGGACCGGTTGATTGACTGGGATGGAAAAATGGTCAGGCTGGAGGTTGCGTTTGATATTACGGAAAAAGAGAACGAAAAGCTTGAACTGACCAATGCTCTGGGTGCTGAAAAAATGATCATGGAATGTGTACGCTATCTCTATCGTGAAGACGAGCTGGATAAGGCAATTCCGCGGGCGCTTAAGACATTGGGAGAATACCTTGCGGCAGACCGTGCATATATTTTTGAGATCAGGGATAGCACGATGTATAATACGTATGAATGGTGTTCGGTCGGCATAGAGCCGCAGATTCAAAATTTGCAGGGTATCGATATTTTACTGATTGATCGCTGGAAGCCTTATTTTAACCGTCATGAATGCGTGATTATTGAAAATCTGGAAAAGATCAGGGATGAATCGCCGGGAGAGTATGAAGTGCTTAATATGCAGGGCATTAAGAGCCTTGTTGCGGCTCCTCTTGAAATCGGCGGCAAACTGAGCGGGTATATTGGCGTAGACAATCCTCCTGTCGACAAGATTAAAAATATATCGTCGCTGTTGCAGACGCTTCGTTATTTCCTGATGATGACTATCAGCAGAATCAACGATCAAAAAATGCTTGTAAAGCTCAGTTATTACGACACGCTGACGCAGCTTCATAACCGTAACCGATACGTGAAGGATATTGATCGGCTTTCAAAGGGAGATCAGCCAGTGGGCGTAGTGTATCTCGATATCAATGGATTAAAAGATATCAACGATCAGTACGGGCATGAATTTGGTGATGGAATTTTAGCTGAATGCGCCCAAAAGGCGAGAACAATTTTTGGACGGGAGCATTGCTATCGGATTGGCGGCGATGAATTTGTAATCATCAGGGAAGGCCTTACGGAAGAACAGTTTAAAGCGCTGACCATGGAACTGAAGCATGAATTTGAACGCGATCCGCGTTGCAGAGCCGCAATAGGTTATCAATGGACAGCGGAACCTGAGGACATCCAGCAGATCATTTCAACTGCGGACGCGCAAATGTATGAAGATAAAAAGCGTTTTTATCATCAAAACAGGGCTTCTAAACGTTATCGTCATAAAAATGACGACATATTGGACTTGGCAACGCCAGACAAGCTCAAGGAGGAGCTGGATGGAAATAAGTTCCTCGTTTACCTCCAGCCAAAGGTATCCACCGCAGACAGGTCTGTGATCGGTGCGGAAGCCCTGGTACGATATCGTGGAAAGAAAAATGTTACTTTGCCACCGGGACAATTTTTACCGCTGCTCGAGGATACAAGGCTGATCAGCGGAGTTGATTATTTCGTCTGTGACTTCGTCTGCGGCAAGCTGAAGGAATGGATTGATCAGGGAAATGATCCGTATCCTGTGTCTGTTAATTTTTCCAGGTATACGCTTGCGGAGCCGGGGTTTATTGAACGCCTTCTTCGCACCACTGAAAAATATGACCTGCCTAAACGTTATCTTGGCATTGAGATTACAGAAACGGTGGAGCTTTTGGATGAAGTGGATACAAAGGAGCTCATCAAAAAATTGCGTCAAGCAGGATTTAACGTGTATATTGATGATTTTGGTACGCATTACGCAAACCTGTCGCTTCTTTCCGGAATTGATTTCGATGTCCTTAAAATTGATAAAAGTCTTGTAGACGATATTGCGAATAACATTAAGACGCGTTCGTTGGTTGGATCGCTTGCAGAATTATGTAAAAAGATGAAGATCAATACGATTGCAGAGGGAATAGAGACGGAAGAGCAATTTAAGCTGATCAAAGAGCTTGGCGTAAACGAAGCCCAGGGTTTTCTGTTCAGCAAGCCCATACCGCTCGAGGACTTTGAAAAGATGTATTTAAAACTGTTTCAGGATAAATAAAAAAGCGCCAATGGCGCTTTTTTATTTAGTTTGAATTCAAATCCCGTATTTCCTGCATGCGTATTGTCTGATCGATTGGTATATTTTCAGGCATACCGATATAATATCCCTGCAGATAGTCGATACCATAGGATATCAGCGTTTTCATTTCTGCGTAGGTCTCCACGCCTTCGGCAATTATTTTGATGTTTTTCTGTTTCAAATAAGTGCTCAGGTTTTCAAAAAGCAGCTGTCTGTTTGGATCGGCGTCAATATCATGTATAATCGACATATCAATTTTAACATAATCCGGATTGATCAGAAGAAGTATCGAATCGCTGCTATAGCCTGTACCATAGTCATCAAGCGCAATCTGCGAATTCCATTTTTTGAATAGCTCCAGCTTTCTGGCGGTAAAGTTTTCATCGAGCCGTTCGGTTTCCATGATCTCAAAGACCACGTCGTCCAAAACCGAATGGAACTTTCGTTCGAATGCGCTGAGCGCATCTCCGCTCAGCATTTGGCTGGGAAGTGTGTTGATAAACAACTTGCGCTTATGGACTTTATCAGGAAAGTTTAAATATGATTTAAGCGCTTTGAACATCGTTAAATTCTCAATCTGGTACAAATGGGACTGCGCCTGCGCAATCCGTAAAACATCAGCAGGCGAGCGCAGGGTAGGAGGCTGGGGCCGCATCAGGGCCTCGTATGCAAAAATCTCTCCCGTACGTGCGTCTACGATAGGCTGGAAGGCATATGTAACAAGCTCGTTTTCAATCAACCGGTTCAGTTCTTCTTTACTGTGCAGCAGGAAAGAATCACGGCTGTACAGGCTCTTATCAAATTCGGCAATCTTGCCCTTTTCCGTATTTTTGACGGTGTACATTGCAAAATCGGCGTATTTAATCAATTCAGAATAATCCGTAGCGTCTGAAGGGAACCATGAGATACCAGCGGATGCACGTATTTTGATGCTGCCGGAATCCGGAAGATATAACGTGGCGGTATCCATTTTATTTTTGATCGGTTCAATGATTTGCCTGATTTCGTCTTTGGAATGGCATCCGTAAATAAACACGTAAAATTCATCGCCGGACATTCTGGCAACAATCGTATTTTTATTGGATGTAAACTGTTTCAGGATGTTTGCAGCTTTCTTGATATATTCATCACCGTAATCGTGTCCGTAGGTATCGTTGATATATTTGAGGTTATCGAGATCCCACATCATAAAAGCCGCGGTTTTTAGCTGCTCAGGCTTTTTAAATAAATCGTGGATAAGGGATTGGAAAGCGCGTCTGTTCAGCAGGTTGGTCAGAAGGTCGTAATCGCGTTCATATTCCAGCTTGCGTTTTTCAAGCATTTCCTGCGTAATATCTGTCAGTACGCCCATGCTGCGTGTTGTTTCGTTGCCCACTAACTTCAATCGAAGCCATACGCTATTACCGTTTTGACCAATAAGCCGGTAAACAGATTCATTTTCCTGTACATGGGGCTCCTTGAAAGAAGAAAATGTTTTTATCAGTTTTTGAAATTCATCACCGCTCATATGCGTGCGTTCTTCAAGTCCAAACTGGGAAAAGAAACGACCTGTTATAATTACCTGATCTGTAACCGCATTATATTCGTAAGCGCCGATTGCTATATTGGCAGCCTGTATGATCTGCGACAATTTGGATGCAGATTCTTCAATGTCGTTACTGAGAATTTCGACCGCATCAGCAAGACGGTCAATTTCCGCAATGTGCGTTTTTGCAAATTTGAGCGGCAACTCCGCACTGCTGCTCTGCAGGGTGTGAGCCAGCGATACGATAGGTTTCGTCAGCCTGCGCCCTGCAATCATAGCCGCGACCATACCAAACAAAATGGAAATCAAAGAAGAAATAATTGCCATCATCGTCACCTGGTATGAAGAGTCCAGCAAATATTTACTTTCAATCGCACCTAAAAGAACCCACTGATCTCCTTCAAACAATGTGTTGGAATTATACAAATGAATGGGCTGCATGCTTGTGTAAACAGTATCCGTAATCTTGCTTTTTTTCTGGAGCTGGTAAATATTTTCGTAAGAGTTGTCCTCAGCTAGCGGGGTAGTATCGGAAGTTCCAACCATCAGTTTTGCCATAGGGCCGCTGGTTGTGAGATTTTGAATATCCAATGATCCATTTTCAGAAATGCCAAGCAAATAAAATCCATTTTTATTAATATCTATTTCGTTATAGGGGAGGAGAGTGGAAATATAATCGGTAGAAACTCCCGTTCCCAGAACCCCAATAATGGTTCCATCCGACAGGCGCAAAGGAATGGTATAGGTAATAATAGGGCGCGCGGTATCAGCAGATACATCAAAAGGAGGAGACCAGTAAGCTAAGTCGCTGCTTCCCACCTCAGGATAATCTTGCGCCGCATTAAAAGGATTATAGTAAAAAGCAGAAGTAGAATCGGCAGGATCCAATGTAAATTTGGAATCCCAAGTACTGTCCAAAGAAATATTCAGCTTCTTTGTAATCGAAGCGGGAGCATTTTCTATCAGCAGGTCTGAATTATCCGCAGAATTCGTCGTAGGATCCGAATCCCTCAGGTAAAGGCCATATTTTACATTGTCATCGCGGTTGCCGTTCATAATAAGGAAAGCATCCGTTACAGAATTATCACGAAGCAATGAAATAATTTGTTCGGAAACAGAATCCAAAATTTGAATAGAGGCTTTATCGTCGATATCCTGTGCTGAAATATTATTGTCCGCCAAAAAGCTTTCGATCTGGTTCACAATAATGTCTTCATGGGGCTCAAGCGCCGACCAGTGCTGTATCATTTCGTTTTCCAGATCGTTTTTGCGGCTGATCGTACGCTCAGTCAGGATATCAAAGGAGTTGTCGTTTAAGTGGCGAATTGTTCCGCTGAATAAAAGAATACAGGCAAATAGGACGGTCTGAATCACCATGATGATCAAAATCGGCCCCATAAACTTTTTAATGATCGATTGCTCTTTTATTTTCACGGACATTCGCCGATCCCTCTATTATTTCTGTGTTTCTTCTAATTGTTTTTTCAGATCGGCCACCCATGCTGAAAAGTTTTCGTCATTGTCATATACCGCCACAGCTTCGCTTCGGCTTGTTCCTTCCGCCATAGCGGTAAGAACAGATTCACGGTCAGCCGCGGCTTTATCGGAAAGGGAATACTCCAGAATGTTTCTTGCGTCAAATCCGTTTTTGAATGCTTTATTTGTATAGAGCTGGTCATTTTGTACCTGACCAATCGAAACGAGCACGGATTCCTCCAATGACGTTGATATCTCGGCTGAATTTTCAAAGGACTTCTCAACAAGGGCAGTATCATTCGCCTCGTTTTTAACGGGGAGATAACCGGAGGTAACTGAAAAATCGATATTGCGCTGCGTATCGGTAAACCATTTTAAAAATTCTGCCGCCGCGTATTCTGTCTTTTCATCCGACTTCGTAACGACCATTCCCGCACCTTGCTGAATGCTGTAACGCTCCGCCCCTTCAAAGCAGGGGTTCTCAAGTACAACGCCTTCGATAGGATAACTTTCCGTATCGTTGATCGTCACTTCGCTTGGAAAATAGGTTGCGCCCGTTGTGGAGCATACCAAGGCAATCAGATCGCCGGTTTTCGCATCATCGGAACGGAATTTGCCAAATGCGCCGAAATAACCGTTTATATAAGGTACATAATAATTGTCCCATAACTTCCGCAGCGCCTTCTCGTCAAGGTTAAAGGTTACTTTTCCGTCGCTTGAGACATCAAAAAGTGTGATGCCCTGCTGCTTCATTCCGCTGATTAAATAATTCGCCATTACATCGCGGCCAAAAAAGGTTTTCCCATCATCCGCTTCTGGAGTAAGACTGTCGGTCCATTCGTAATACTTCCGGGCGGTTTCGGTAATCCCTTCGATGGTTGAAATATCTTCGTAGGTTGCGCCCGTCGCCTCCGCAAATTTGTCCCAATCGGTTTTATTGAGCATCATTACTTCCGTTGATTTTGCGGTTGGGAATATCTTCAGGGAATTTGACTGGTCAAAACGACCTTCTTCTATATATGAGGGAACATACTGCTCAAGCTCTTCCTGCGTGAAGTATGGATCGAGGTCTGCTACGACGCCAAGCTGGTCAAGTTCATATGCCGTATCGGCATAAGCGGCAAAGATGTCCGGGATATCGTCTGCGCCTACTTTTTTATTGGCTGCGTCGGATACCTTTGTAAGCAGGTCGCTCACGCTGCCCTGGTTAAAAGCTTCAACTACGATACCTTTTTCCTGGCCGATTGTTTCGTTGAATTCAGAAACCATATCATCAAAAGCAATCTTTTGCGGACCGTTATAATAATGCCAAACTTCTAAAGATACTGGATTTGACGAGTCTAGTTTCACGGCAGACTTATCCGTAGAACAGCCTGTTACGAGCATTACACAAACCGTAAGAAAGGCTGTAGCAATCCAAAGGACACGAGATTTTTTCATTTTGTTCCCCCAATAATATGAAATAGTAATACCTATCTTATCATATATTTCAATGTATGTGAAGCGTTTAGGCGAGAAGGGGAATATTTAAAAATTGAAATTAGGGTTTACAAAAATATATTCTTTATGATATGATATTAGACGAACAAAAGAGATTCAGTTTCCTGGGGTGTGCGTAACGCTTTGTGTTTTAAACCCACATTCTAAATTCGGGAATCAGATGTCTTTACAGCGGTGTGCAGGTCCGTTACGTGCGGAAAGCCTAAAGCTGTGAGCGGGATACCCACCTGCCGTGAGGCGGGTTTTAGAATCAAGGCGTACGGCACTTTGGGGCATATTTATAGAGATAGCGGAATTGTGTAATGGTAGCACAAACGACTCTGACTCGTTTAGTTAAGGTTCGAGCCCTTATTCCGCTGCCAGATTGGGATAAAGCTTGCTTTGTCCCTTTTTTATTATTTCATCGTTTTGAATGCCGCGGTGCATGTAATTCCAAGTGAGTTTATCGATTGAAGGCCATATAACACATCCCATTCCAAAAAATCTTCTGAAATTTGAGCGTTAATCTTCTCGTTTGCGTTTACTAATAGAAAACAGATAAATATTGAAAACAGGAGGATATCTCTATGAACAAACCGTATGAAATCGAATCGGTGCACGGAAGGGAAATCATTGATTCCAGAGGAAATCCTACGGTAGAAGCCGAGGTGATGCTCGCGTGCGGTGCAACAGGTACTGCCAGCGTGCCGTCGGGTGCATCCACAGGAATGTATGAGGCGCATGAATTGCGTGATGAAGATATGGATCGGTTTGGCGGAAAGGGTGTCCTTACGGCGGTTAAGAATATCGATGAAAAGATTTCCACTGCAATCCGTGGTATGGACGCGTCAAAGCAAATACTGCTTGACCAAACGCTGAACGAACTTGACGGAACGCCAAATAAGGCGGGCCTTGGCGCGAATGCAATTCTTGCAGTTTCGCTTGCAAATGCGCGGGCGGCTGCAAACGCGCAGCAGGTGCCGTTGTATCATTATCTTGGCGGAACGATGGCGCGCGTTTTACCCGTGCCGATGATGAATATCTTAAATGGTGGAAAACATGCGTCAAACAATATCGATGTACAGGAATTTATGATCGTGCCCCTAGGGGCGCCAAGCTTTCACGAGGCTCTTCGGTGGGGAGTTGAGGTCTATCATGCGCTCGGCTCGATTTTGAAGGGAAAGGGACTTTCTACCGCCGTGGGCGACGAAGGAGGCTTTGCACCTGATCTTGCCAGTGACGAGGAAGCCATTGAAACCATATTGGAAGCGATTCAGGCGGCAGGATATAAGACTGACGATATTGGTATCGCACTGGATGCCGCAAGCAGCGAATGGTATGCAGACGGTCAATATACGATGCTCAAAAAGCAACAACAGTTGAAGGAAGAAGAGCTGATCGCCCACTGGAAAAAATTGAGCGATAAATATCCGATCCTGTCGATTGAGGACGGTCTTTCAGACCGCGACTGGGAAGGATGGACGGAGATGACAAAACAAGTGCCCGTCCAGCTTGTGGGGGACGATCTGTTTGTCACCAATACCGAGCGGCTGCAAAAAGGAATTGAGACAGGCGCGGGTAATTCGATACTGATTAAAGTAAATCAGATTGGTACGCTTACGGAGACCTTCGAGGCGGTATATATGGCGGTAAATGCAGGATATACGGCAATTATTTCCCATCGTTCAGGCGAGACGGAAGATACGAGTATTGCAGATATTGCTGTGGCTACAGGCGCCGGGCAAATCAAAACAGGCGCTCCCAGTCGTACAGACCGCGTTGCAAAATACAACCGACTGCTTCGCATTGAAGAGGCCCTTGGAACAGCCGCCGTATATGCAGGGCGCGATGCTTTCAGGAAAAGAAAAAGCTTATAAACTGCATTGTTTATCAATCGCTTCAAAAAAGAACGCATACTGCGTTCTTTTTTTTCGGGACTTGGAGCAATAAAATCTTTGGGCCTAATATTGCTAAAAGAGTATATTTTTGATAGAATATAAAAGTTAAGTTTTAAGAATTTCAAGGAGGCACTCACAAATGTCTGCACTGATGGAAATAACGATTGGGGATTTATTGGAAAAACAAGCGGCGCAGTATCCGGATCATGATGCTGTTATCTCTCCTTATTTGGATGTTCGCTATACGTACAAGGAATTCAACGAGCTGACAGATCTGGTTGCGCGCGGATTCATGGGAATGGGGATCCAGAAGGGCGATAAAGTCTCAATTTGGGCGAGCAATTATCCGCAGTGGATCATCACTCAGTTTGCAACTGCCAAAATGGGGGCCGTTATGGTAACGGTCAACACAAATTATAAACAGTTTGAGCTTGAATATTTACTCAAGCAGAGCGATACCACAACGCTCATTATGATGGGCGGGGTAAAGGATAATTATTACGTCGACCATATCAACGGCCTTTGTCCGGAGCTTAAGGACAGCAAGCCCGGCGAGCTCGTTTCAGAGAAGCTTCCTTTCCTGAAAAATGTTATTTTTCTGGACGAGGAAAGGCATCCGGGTATGTTTTTGTGGGACGATATTTTTTCCTTTGCGGACCGCGTATCGCAGGGCGAGCTTGAAGCAAGAAAGAAGGAGCTCGACATCCACGATGTCATCAATATGCAGTATACGTCCGGAACAACCGGGTTCCCAAAGGGCGTTATGCTGACACACTATAATTTGGTTAATAACGGCATGGCAATCGGGGATTGTATGAAGTTTACGCACAAGGATATTTTGTGTATTCCGGTTCCGTTGTTCCATTGCTTTGGCTGTGTGCTTGGCGTAATGGCGTCTTATACCCATGCGGCGACAATGGTGCTGATCGACCACTTCAATCCGGTCAAGGTTATGAACGCGATTCAAATGGAAAAATGTACCGCAGTACACGGCGTGCCGACAATGTTTATTTCCATGCTGGATCATCCGGATTTTGATCAATATGATTTTTCTACGCTCAGGACAGGCATTATGGCGGGTTCGCCTTGCCCGATCGAATTTATGAAGCGCGCAATGAGCGATATGAATATGAGTGAAATTACGATTACTTATGGTCAGACGGAGGCTTCTCCCGCGATGACAATGACTACTACGGACGATCCGCTCGAGGTTCGCGTAGCGACTGTTGGAAAACAGATTCCGGGTGTGGAAGTCAAAATTGTGGATCCTGAAACAGGGGAAGACGCGCCCTTTGACGTACAGGGAGAGATCGTTGGCCGCGGTTATAATATCATGAAGGGCTATTACAAAATGCCTGAGGCGACGGCGCAGGCTGTCGATGAGGACGGCTGGCTGCATACGGGCGATCTTGGCACCATGGATCAGAACGGCTATTTTAAAATAACAGGCCGTCTAAAGGATATGATCATTCGTGGCGGGGAAAACATTTATCCGCGCGAGATTGAGGAATTCCTGTATACAAATGAAAAAGTACGCGATGTTCAGGTAATCGGCGTGCCGGATAAGCGATATGGCGAGGAAGTTCTTGCCTGCGTTATATTGAAAGAAGGGCAGGAAGCGACAGAGGAAGAAATGATCGAATTTGTCAAAAATGGCCTTTCAAGGTTCAAATCGCCACGTTATGTGCGCTTTGTAGACAGCTTTCCAATGACGGCAAGCGGGAAAATACAGAAGTATAAGATGCGTGAATGGGCGATCGAGGAACTCGACCTTAAAGATGCGGCTAAAATTGAAACCGCCTGAATAAAACTGGGGAAATGATGATATGAGTATGCCGGATAAAATAGCGATCCATAATTTATTTGGAGTAGAGGGACTGGATGTCGCGTGGTATGGAATTTTGATTGCGTGCGGCATTGTCCTTGGCGTTCTTGTTGCCATATACGAAGCAAAACGCAGGGGATATACTTCGGAGCTGCTGATCGATTTTATGATTTTGGCATTGCCACTGTCTATTGTTGGAGCGCGTATTTATTATGTGGCTTTTGAATGGGAATATTATTCGCAGCACCTCGATGAGATCGTTGCGGTCTGGAATGGTGGAATTGCGATTTATGGTGCGTTGATCGGCGGTATTATTGCGGCGGTCATTATTGCAAAATGGCGAAAATTTCCGCTCGGGAGGCTGCTTGATATATGTGCGCCGGGCCTGATTCTCGGTCAGGCGATCGGTCGGTGGGGAAATTTTGTCAATCAGGAGGCTTATGGCCTTGTGATCAACGATCCAAATTTGCAGTTTTTCCCATATGGCGTATTTGCACAGGCAGACGGGCAATGGCACCTTGCAACTTTTTTCTATGAAAGCATGTGGGACCTTGGCGTTTTGGCACTGCTGCTATGGTATTCGCGAAAGGCAAAGCACGATGGAAATGTATTTGCAATGTATTTGATCGGATATGGTATCGGAAGATTTTGGATCGAAGGGATCAGGATACAAACGCTCGAGCTCATGCCCGGCGTTCCCGTTTCCCAGTTCCTGTCTGCGGTTCTGGTTGCGATTGGCGTAATCTACCTGATTGTGATGCGTAAGCGTAATAAGCCAAATGCGCTTTATGAGGGACGGTACTGCAAAACAGAAAAAACAGAGCCTGAAGAGGCTTGATTTAGTGATAAAAAAAGCGG
This sequence comes from Christensenella hongkongensis, assembly GCF_000981035.1. GTDB lineage: Bacteria > Bacillota > Clostridia > Christensenellales > Christensenellaceae > Christensenella > Christensenella hongkongensis. The sequence continues at coordinate 75,457 of NZ_LAYJ01000115.1, read as the reverse complement.
AAGATGATTCCGCTTTTCATTTTTTATACACAGCACCGGATGCCCTTGCGCGAGAAGGGATTTCGGATCATGAAGCAGGTCACAGCATCCGCGTGACTAAATATTTTAAACAAAATAAAATAGGTAGGTGTTATTCTTGAGAAATCTGACAATGCTGACCGATCTGTATCAGCTTACAATGATGTATGGGTACTACAAGGCCGGCAAACACAACGACACAGCGGTATATGATCTGTTTTTCAGACGGCAGGGGGATGAAACGAATTATGCAGTCTGTGCGGGACTGGAGCAGGTGATTGATTTGATCAACAATCTCCGGTTCGAAGAAGACGATATCAAATATCTTCGCTCCCTTGGCCTTTTTGACGAGGAATTCATGGATTACCTGCGGGAGCTTCGTTTTACCGGGGAAATTTATGCCATTCCGGAAGGAACAGTCGTTTTTCCAATGGAGCCGCTCGTAAGGGTTAGCGCGCCAATCAGCCAGGCACAGCTTATCGAAACGGCTTTGCTTAATATGGTGAATCACCAGACGCTGATTGCAACAAAGGCGAGCAGGGTTGTTTATGCCGCGCAAGGCGATGCGGTTCTGGAGTTTGGACTGCGCAGGGCACAGGGGCCTGATGCGGGAATTTACGGCGCACGGGCGGCCCTGATCGGTGGTTGCACGTCAACTTCAAACGTCCTGACAGCGCAGATGTTCGGCGCTACGGCTGCTGGAACGCATGCCCATAGCTGGGTTATGAGCTTCCCGGACGAGCTGACGGCGTTCCGGGCCTATGCACAAACATTTCCATCTGGCTGTATGCTTCTCGTGGACACCTATGATACGCTGAAAAGCGGCATTCCCAATGCGATCACCGTATTTAAAGAGCTGCGGGAAAAGGGTTATGAGCCCGTGGGAATCAGGCTGGATTCCGGCGACCTGGCGTACCTTTCCAAGCGTGCGCGTAAAATGCTGGATGATGCAGGTTTTCAAAATGCAAGGATATTTGCATCGAGCGACCTTGACGAATATACGATTGCCGATTTGAAACAGCAGGGCGCTAAAATTGATGTATGGGGCGTTGGAACAAGGTTAATCACGGGCCATGACCATCCTGCGCTTGGAGGAGTATATAAGCTGAGCGCAAATATTGTGGATGGCGAAATGATTCCAAAGCTTAAAATCAGTGAAAATGTCTGGAAAATCACAAATCCGGGTATCAAGAAAATAAAACGAATTTACAGCAAAGCTGACGGCATGGCGATTGCGGACCTTATCATGCTGGAATCCGAGGAGATCGATGCAAATCTGCCCCTTACGATATTCGATCCGATTGAAACATGGAAGAAGATGACAATCGTTGATTATGAGCTGCGCGACCTGCTGGTTCCTGTTTTTGTGGATGGCAAGCAGGTTTATGAATCTCCCTGTCTGAAGGATATCCAGGAATATGCACGTAAGGATATGGCGACCTTCTGGGATGAATTCAGGCGCATCAAGCGTCCGCATCTTTATAAGGTGGATCTGTCGGATGGCCTTTACAACCTGAAAAAGAAGCTTCTGAACGAGAAAAAATAGAAGAATCAACAGCGTTTGGATTGGAAATCAAAATAGAATATGTTATAGTAGGTAAAACGGCATTCGTTTTCATATTAAGGAAAGAAATACGGGTGCCGTTTTGTTTTTAACGGATTTATCCATTGAAGATAAGATATGCGTTTTATCTTGAATATCTATTCATTTTTAGTGTATAATAAGTAAAATAAATGTTTTGGATGAGAGGTGCCCATGCTGAAATTCGGCCTTTATACAAATGCAGATAAGGATCCGGACCTGCTTGCGACCAAAGAAGTGATACGTATCTTTGAAGAAGAGGGCTGTGAAATTTGTTACGACGATGAAACCGCCGGGCTTCTTGACATTTCTGAATATACGGACGCTTCCGAAGCAGATGTGCTTTTCATATTGGGCGGAGACGGCACAATTCTTCGTGCGGCGCGAAAATATGTTTCCTTTGGTACGGCGCTTGTAGGAATCAATATCGGTCATTTGGGTTTTATGAGCGAGATCAATCTGCCTGATGTGAGAATGATGATCCGCTGCATCAAGGCGGGGGATTACGTATTTGACGAGCGAATGATGATGCAGGCAAAAATCACAGGGAAGGACCGTTCCTTTATTGCGCTCAACGATTTTATCATCACAAAGGAAAACCGAACCCGCATGGTGCGCGTAGACCTGTATGTGAACGGAAATCTTGCGGAGCTTTATAATGGAGACGGCCTCGTGATAGCAAGCCCTACAGGTTCTACGGCATATTCCCTGTCGGCGGGCGGCCCGATTATTGCGCCAAACGTGAATTGTTTCTTGATTACGCCGCTTTGCTCCCATTCGCTTTATGCACGCAGTATTGTAACGCGGTATAGCGATACGATCATGGTAAAGCCCCATGAGGGGGAGTCGGACGTCACGCTTTCGGCAGATGGGCAGGAAACGTATTTCCTGACGGATCAGGATGAGGTCACGATTCAAAAGTCGCAGTTGAAAGCGCGTTTTTTGCGAATCACAAACGATCACTTTTTCCCGCAGCTCAAGGACAAACTTGCGCAGTGGAGCATCACAAAAAAATAGGAGCAAATTCATGAAATCCAAAAGACAAAATAAAATTTTAGATCTCATTGAAAACAATGAAGTGGAAACACAGGAGGAGCTTGTAACGCTTTTGAACAAGGCTGATTACAGGGTGACGCAGGCGACGATCTCGCGTGATATCAAGGAGTTGCACCTCATTAAGGTACAGTCCTCCTCCGGAGCGTATAAATATGCAGTCAATAAAAAGAATAAAGCGAACGATATGGATATCATGATGCGTATTTTCAAGGATACTGTTATGTCGGTGGACAGCGCGGGAAACCTTGTAGTGATCAAGACGCTTTCAGGCAGCGCGAATGCTGCGGCAGAAGTGGTGGACAGTCTCCATTACAGCGGCGTGATGGGAACCCTTGCCGGCGATAATACGATTTTTGTAGCGACCGTATCAGAGCAGGCGGCGGAAGAAATAGCAGAACGTTTTATTAAAATGGTTAATAAGTAGGAGAAAGCAGTAAAGCATGATACACAGCCTGACAGTGAGAAACATCGCGCTGATCGATGAACTGAATATTGAATTTTCAGGTGGGCTTAATGTCCTTTCCGGCGAAACAGGCGCGGGAAAGTCTATTGTTGTGGATTCCATGAATTTGTTGCTTGGGGAACGCGCAGACCGCGAATTGATCCGTTCCGGGCAGGAAAGGGCGCATGTAGAAGCTGTGCTTTCTATCGAACCGGCTGCTTTTGAACGTTTTTTTGAAGAAAACGGTCTGGAACCGGACGAAGAATTGATTCTGTCGCGCGATCTGTCATCCAGCGGGAAAAATATATGCCGTATCAACGGCACGGTCGTGACTTTGGCGACGCTGAAAGAGCTGACCGATCAAATCATAGACCTTCACGGACAGCACGAGCATCAGTCCTTGCTTTACGCGAAAAACCATCTTGCTTTTGTTGATAATTATTCCAAAAAACAGACGGAGCCGATAAAAGCAAAAATTGCGGATTTATACGCACAGTTAAAGGGCTTTGAGGCACAACTGAAAGCCACTGGCGGGGATGAAAAAGAGCGGATGCGCACGATTGACCTTTTATCATTCCAGATTGGAGAGATTACCAAAGCTGAACTGAGCGCGGGGGAACGCGACGCATTAAAGGAAGAACGCGAAAAGCTGAGTAATGCACAGTCTATCGTACAGGCGCTCAATATGGGATATATGCAATTATACCTTGGCGGGGAAGACGGTGGCAGCGCGCTTTCCCTCGTGCAAAGCGCGATTACCGGCTTAGAGCAGATAGCCTCCTATGACGGGCAGTATCAAAAGACGCTTGAACGGCTGCGCGAAGCGGCTTATGAGATGGAAGAATGCGCCCATGACATGAGAAGCTATTCAGAAAATGTTTTATTTGACGAGCAGAGGCAGACAGAGATAGAAGAGCGGATCGAGCAGATCAATACGCTTATGCGGAAATATGGGGGTACGGAAGAAGAAGTTCTTGCGTACTGCGCGGATGCACAGGAACAGCTTGAACGGCTGCAAAATGCGGAGCAGCTCGCGGCAAAGCTGACTGTGGACATAAAATTGATTCAGGAAAAGCTGTATGCCGAATATATTAAATTATCCGCGGAACGAAAAAAGGCGGCGCAAAAGCTGTCAAAAAATATACTTGCCGAGTTGAATGATCTTGGAATGGAGAACGCGAAATTCGAAGCGCGTTTTGCGGAACTTCCCGCTCTGGAGAATACCGTTTTTTCAGGCGGCGGGATCGATGAAATGGAGTTTTATATTTCAACCAACATGGGAGAACCCTTAAAGCCGCTTTCGAAAACTGCTTCGGGTGGTGAAATATCGCGCATTATGCTTGCGTTTAAAAATATATCTGCGGGTATTGATGATATATCGACCTTGATTTTTGATGAGATCGATACCGGAATCAGCGGAAAAATGGCGCTTGTTGTTTCAGAGAAAATGGCGTCAATCGCGAGGTCGCGTCAGGTGATTTGCGTTACCCATCTTCCCCAGATTGCGGCAATGGCAGATACGAACTTTTTGATTTCAAAGAGTTCAAAGGGGAATACGACGAATACTATGGTAAGAAAGCTCAATAGAGATGAAACCGTGCAGGAAGTTGCGCGTCTCTCAGGGGGTGTCGAGACGGAAAGCTCCAGGAAATATGCGGCGGAATTGATTGAGAATGCCGAGCAATTAAAAAATGCGTTTTAAACGGGCGGAGGATTGCGTTGACAAGATTCAGGCGCACATTAATAGTTGAGCAAAGTAATGAATATGTCAATCAGGTCCGGGATATACTACAGGATGTTTCGGATTCGTTTTATGGTACGACAAGCGGAGAAGAAGCCTTTGAACTCTATGACAGATATCATCCTGATCTGGTTCTTGTCGAGGCGATTTTACCAGGATACGACGGTTTTGCGCTGATGGAGCACATGCTTGCCGATAAGGATGTTGTAAAACTGGTTCTTACCTCCCTGAGTCAGGAGCTGATCATCAAAAAGGCGTTTGAGCTTGAAGCCAATTATATCTTTGTAAAACCATATGTAAAAAAGATATTTGTCGATCGACTGCTTGATGCGGCGGATTTGCATACGTACAACAGGTCGCTTAGCCTTCTGGACGGCGACCAGCTTTTGAGTGCGCGGATTTCAGTGGTACTGAAACGCCTTGGAGTTCCCGCCAATATTCAGGGCTATAAGCTTTTGAAGGGTGCGCTTTTGCTTGTATGCCGAAATCAGCAGAGTATTCGTCCGCTCAATAAAAACATATACCGTCCGCTGGCGCTGAAATATGGTTCCACTGAAAAATGTGTGGAACGCAATATCAGGCATGCGATTGAAACGGCTGCGGACAGGGGTGATCCGGATGCTTTTATCGAATACTTCGGCTATACGATCAGCGCAGAAAAGGGTAAGCCGACCAACGGAGAGTTTATTGCCGCATTGGCGGAAAAAATATTATTACAGTTTGAATCTGGAAAGGAAACAGAATGAGAGAGAGACTTACGATAGCAAAGAATTATATTGAATCCAAAACGGATTTTAAGCCGGAAGTTGTTATTGTTTTAGGTTCGGGGCTTGGCGATTATGGCGATACGGTTGATGAAGTCGTCGCAGAGTTCTGTTACGCAGATATCCCGGGCTTTCCGGTATCAACCGCACCGGGGCACGCCGGAAAGCTGACCTTCGGATGTAAAGAAGGGAAGAAGATTGCTCTTTTATCCGGACGTTTTCATTGCTATGAGGGCTATACCGCGTCAGAAACAGTCGTACCGCTGCGCACGCTTTTAATGCTTGGCGCAAAATATGTATTGCTGACCAACGCGGCTGGAGGCGTCAATCTGGATTTTTCCGCAGGAGATTTGATGGTTATCACAGACCATATCAATTTTTCTGCGAACAACGCGCTTACAGGACCGAATATCGACGAGCTTGGGCCGCGCTTTCCTGATATGTCCTTTGCTTATTCCGGAGAGCTGAACGATCTGCTTGACGAGGTGGCAGCGGAGGAAAAGATCGACTTGCAGCATGGCGTATATGGATACATGGTAGGGCCGTCTTACGAAACACCGGCAGAAATCCGTGCGCTCAGGGTGCTTGGCGCTGACGCGGTTGGAATGTCTACGGTGCATGAGGTAGTGGCTGCATCCCATGCCGGCGTAAAAACCGTTGCAATTTCCTGTATCAGTAACCTTGCGGCAGGCGTTGCAAAGCATGCGCTTACAATGGAAGAGGTCATGGAGGCGGGCAAAATGGTCGCATCGAAAATGCGCGCTCTCGTTGATGGTTTCCTGAGAAAATTAGGTAGCGCAAAACTTTGATTATCATCGTAGAATATGTTAGAATTTACTAATACGTCTTTCATGGCGATGTGATTGTGGTTTCTCAAATGGATGTGAAAGCAACTGTTGTGTGGAACTGCTATGCAGCATACATTCTAATGTGCGTACCGTGCACTGGCATTTGTTTATATGCTGTAAATTATGAAAATATGAGGTTTGTCAGATGATTTTTAGCAATTTTGCAAATCCAAACTATTGGATGGCGCTTTTGTATAGTATTCCGGCAGTGTTGCTGGCGCTTTCGATTCACGAGTATGCGCATGCGTACGCCGCTTATAAGTGCGGCGATTCAACTGCGCGCAACCTTGGAAGGATGACGCTTGATCCGGTGAAACATCTTGATCCGGTCGGGCTTATTTGCCTTCTGTTGTTCCGGTTTGGCTGGGCGAAACCCGTGCCGATCAATTCACGTAATTTTAAGCATCCAAAGAGGGATAACATCATTGTATCGCTTTCGGGTATTATTGCTAACTTTATCACCTCGTTTATTGTCGCGGCGATTCTCTTTATCAGTATGGCGCTTGGATTTATCAACGAGATATACATTCATATTATGGTGCCGATCATGGTTCTCAGCATTACGCTTGGTATTTTCAACCTGATCCCCATTCCGCCGCTTGACGGGTTTCAGTTCCTGAGCAGCTTCCTGCCGTATAAAGCGACAAAGGTATTGAATGTGCTTTACCGCTATGGGTTTATTATCCTTTTGATTTTGATTATAACTGGCTTTACAGGCTGGCTTCTGGGAAGCTTCACGATCTGGCTGATCAATGTCTATGATTCTTTCTTCAGCCTGTTTGTACCTCAAATGAAAGGAATGCTTCTGGGTTCGTATGTGTTCGCATATTCCGCTTTTTAAGCTTGCCCGGTTTGAAGGGCCGCTGGATTTGCTGCTGCACCTTGTCAGCAAGGCGAAGATAGACCTGCAGGACATTTTTGTTTCGGAGATTACGGAGCAATATCTTTCCTATATGGAAGAAATCAAAGAGCTTGATATGGATCGCGCCAGTGAATTTTTGAATATGGCGGCAACGCTGCTATACATCAAATCACGTTCGCTTCTGCCTGCGCGGCGCGAAGAAACGGAAGATGAGAATTTTGTTGATCCAGAAACAGAGCTCATAGAACGCCTGCGCGCATACAAACTTTACAAGGAAGCAAGCGAAAGGCTTGCCCGGATGGAAAGCGGTGCAAGCGGCGTTTATTATAAGCTGCCGGAAGAGATTATCGACGCCGATCAGGAGATCGTTATTGAAGGTACAGATACGGACGCACTCTATCTTGCTTTCCTGTCGGTTCTGAAAAACAGGAAAAAAGAACCGGTTCAATACCGTAATGTTGAAATCAGGCAGGATATGTTCAGCATCAGGGTACAGAAGAAAAAAATTCTGGAGCGTCTGCAACGTGAAAAAAAGATATCCTTTTTTTCACTGTTTGAGGAAAAGGCCACTCATATGGAGATAGCGGTTACCTTTATCGCCCTTCTTGAGTTATGGCACATCAGCAAGCTGATGATCAACCAGAGGGCAGCTTTTGGGGATATTATTCTGGAGCAGCAAAACGGAGGGATGGCAGATTGAACAAAAACAAAATATGCGGAGCGGTTATGGCTACGCTTTTTGTGGCGGGCGACGCAGTTGAAACTTCTGTATTTGCACAGCTTTTTGATATGGATGACGATGAACTTGACGTGATCCTGCAGGAAATCATCGAAGAAAAGAAAAACAGGGAGGAAGGGCTTCTCTTAACGCGAATTGGAGACAAGCTGCAATTATGCACAAATCCGGTGTATGGAGGCTATATTAAAGACCTGCTTGCTCCGGATGAGCATACGTCTCTTTCTACCTCTGTTTTGGAAACGCTCAGCATTATAGCCTATAAGCAGCCGGTCACGCGGGCGGAGATTGATGAAATAAGGGGCGTACGCTCAAATTATGCAATCTCTACATTGAGGGAAAAAGGGCTTATCGAAGTGATCGGACGAAAGGATGTGCTTGGCAGGCCGTCGCTTTTCGCAACGACGGATGAATTTTTAAGACACTTTGGAATTGCATCGCTTGAGGAGTTGCCGAAAATTGATTTTGAAGCGTTGGAGGAATCCTCACAGGCCGATGAAGACAGCTTTTAAATACCATAGGAGTGCCGAAACAAATTGGGTTCGCGCTCCTGTTTTTGTATGATAGTATCGGGTTAACATAAGATAAATAAGGAGAACGGATGAGATTACAAAAGTTTTTAGCGAACGCGGGGATTGCTTCCAGGAGAAAAGCGGAAGAACTGATTGCCGCGGGCAGGGTAGAAGTCAACGGACAAACTGTCAGGGAAATGGGATTTCTTGTCGATCCGGAAAAAGACGAAGTAAAGTATATGAACCGCGTTGTAAGGCCGGAAAAGAATAAAATCTATCTGATGCTGAATAAACCGGCAGGATGCGTTTCTACCTGTCATGATGAAAATGGCAGGAAAACTGTGATGCAATATGTAAAGGATGTGAAGGAACGCCTCTATCCGGTTGGACGGCTTGACTTTACGACCGAAGGCCTGCTTTTGATGACCAATGACGGATCGCTTACGAATGCCCTTACACACCCAAAGCATAACGTACAAAAAAAGTACCTTGCCGTCATTGATGCGGAAATTACGGAAGAAGAGCTTGAAAAACTATCCAAAGGAGTGGTTCTGGACGACGGCTATAAAACGGCGCCGTGCGTCATGAAACTTTTGAGCAGCTCCGGATCGAGGAGCGAAGTCCTTTGCGTTATTACGGAAGGGAAAAACAGGCAGGTGCGGCGGATGTTTGCGGCGATTGAAAAAAACGTATGCTATCTGAAGCGCGTCGCGGTAGGAGATATCAAGCTTGGGAACCTGAAAAAGGGTTCCTACCGGATGCTGACAAAAGAAGAAGTTGCGTACTTGAAAAAATTTGTCCTTTGATCATTTTTTTGCAGGGATACGAAGGGGAAATATTGAATTGTTAAAATAGAGGGTAGTTTTTTGTTCAAACAAATACATTATTAATATGGAGGTAACGTAATGGGCAAACTGGAAGAGCTCAGAGAAAAGAATTTGGATGCTCTTGCCGGCGGTGGGCAACAGAAGGTTCAGGCTCAGCATGAAGCGGGTAAGAAAACAGCCCGCGAAAGAGTGGAGCGATTGCTCGATGCGGGCAGTTTCATCGAGATTGAAAAATTTGTAAAGCGAACCTTCTCCACTCCCGGTTTTGAAGCCGCAAGCGCGACGGGCGAGGGCGTGGTATGCGGTTATGGGACGATAGACGAAAGACCTGTTTTTCTATATGCACAGGATTACACAGTCCTTTCGGGTTCGTTATCTGCTGCACATGCCGCAAAAATCCTGAAGGTTATGGATATGGCGGCAAAGAATGGCGTCCCTGTTATTGGCGTTTTAGATTCCGGCGGAGCGAGAATATCGGAGGGAATTGCTGCGGTGGAAAGTACAGCCGCTATATTAAACAAACTGACGGAGCTTTCGGGCGTCATTCCAACGATTACAGTTGTTGCAGGCCCTTGCATTGGAACGGCGGCATATATTGCTGCGCTTTCTGATTTTACGCTTATGGTGGAGGGAATTTCCGCGGTTGCTCTGCACGGTCCGCAGATTTACGGCTCTGCGCTTGGAAAAAACATTCAGGCGACGCAAGAATTTGGAGCACGCAATCATAATGAAAATACAGGCATTTCGCAGTTCTTATGTGCAAACGAAGAGGAATGTGCTGATACGGTTAAAACACTTCTGTCCTTCCTTCCATCCAATAATCTTGACGAAGCGCCTTATGGGCTTGATACGGACGATTTAAACCGTCAACTTCCTTTTACAGGGGAAGAAGGCTACGATGCAAAAGCTGTTATTTCAGCGATTGCCGATCATGGAATCATTCTGGAAAGCGGCGCATACTTTGCGCCCGGCGTAATCACAGCATTTGGCAGACTGGGGGGGAATGTCTGCGGCTTTGTGGCGAATGCGGATCAGGAGATGACCTGCAATGCAGCCAAAAAAGCGGCGCGGTTCATAGGATTGCTGGATGCGTTTAATATTCCGGTCATAACGCTCGCAAACTGTAACGGCTCGGGCGTAAATATTGAATGGGAACAAAAGGCATTGATTCCGAATGCGGCGCGCCTCATTGGCGCATATGCACAGGCGGGTATTCCGAAGCTGACAGTCGTAACGGGAAAAGCAGTCGGCGACGGTTTCGCGATGATGTGTCCGAAGGCCCTTGGCGCCGATATGGTGTATGCGTGGCCAACCGCTGAGATTTCATCCATGCCTGCGGAAGCGGGCGCCCTTATCCTATATGAAGATGAAATCAGCAAGGCGCAGGACGGCGTTGCTGCAAAGCAGCAAATGAAGGAACGGTATATTGAAGAGTATGCAAATCCATGGCAGGCGGCGGAGCAGGGCGTAGTAGACGATGTGATCGAACCGGCCCATACGCGGCAGATCCTTGTGTCGGCCCTGGAAATGACAATCTCAAAGCGTGAAAACAAGCTGCCGAAAAAGCACGGCGTGCTTCCGCTGTAAGAGAGGTGGGGCTTTATGAACAGTGGTCTTGATTTATCACAGGAACTGGCGATCGGCGGGCAGTCTATCGCGCTCGGACTATTGGTTGTCTTTGTATGTCTGGCTCTTATTATTGCCGTTATAACGGTTCTTTCTATTGTTTTGAAGGATCGGAAAAAGCCTGCGGAAGAATCCAGAGTTGAAAAGGCGGTTTCGGAACCACTGCCACAGTCGCCCGTCCTGCAGGTGCAGGATGACGAACTGCTTGCAGTGCTTACGGCAGCAGTCGCAGCGGCAATGGAGAGCGAACAGGCGTCAACACCATTTGTGATCAGATCCTATAGGAGAACAAATGGCCCTTCTGCATGGAATAAAGCAGGCAGAGACTCACAGATCACAAACTGGTAAAATTTTCGGAGGTAATCAAATATGCGTAGATTTGTAATTAATGTAAATGGAAATACTTATAATGTGGATGTGGAAGAAGTAACAGCTTCGCAGGCAACTCTACAGGAAACGCCAACACCCGCACCAGCGGCTCCGGCTGCCCCTGTTCAACAGGCGGCGCCAACACCCGCACCGGCACCTGCAGCAGCAGCGCCTGCCGCCGCTCCGGCAGGAGGCACACAGGTAAGCGCTCCAATGCCCGGTACAATCCTAAGCGTTAATGTAACAGTCGGCCAGAAGGTTGCGGAAGGCGACGTGCTTATGATTCTGGAAGCAATGAAAATGGAGAACGAGATTATGGCGCCCCATGCGGGAACCGTGACGGCAGTATCTGTAGCAAAAGGAGCAAGTGTAGAAACAGGAAGCCTTCTTGTGGTAATTGGTTAAATATGACTTATTCTCATAAAGGAGGTTGATTGATTTTGGGTAATTTTGGCGAAACACTGGTCAATTTTGTACAGACTACAGGTTTTTTTAATGGTACGAATTGGCAGCAGTGGGTTATGATAGGTATAGCGTGCGTACTGCTATACCTCGCGATCGTAAAGAAATTCGAGCCGCTTTTGCTGCTTCCGATTGCGTTTGGTATGCTGCTCACAAATCTGCCGATGGCGGAAATGTACCACACAGCACTTTTTGAGGGCGGCCATGTAGACTGGCAAAACTTCCAGTCAACGGCTGGTTTGCTCGACTACTTATACCTGGGGGTAAAGCTTGGAATCTATCCGCCGCTTATTTTCCTTGGCGTTGGAGCGATGACGGATTTTGGTCCGCTGATCGCAAATCCCAAAAGCTTACTGATGGGTGCGGCAGCGCAGCTTGGCATTTTTTTGGCGCTGATTCTTGCGTTGCTCGTTGGCTTTGCGCCGAACATTGCGGCTTCGATCGGTATTATTGGAGGTGCGGACGGACCAACGGCGATTTATGTCACGTCCAAGCTTGCACCAGAATATTTAGGCCCGATTGCGGTCGCGGCCTATACGTACATGGCTTTGGTTCCGGTTATACAACCGCCGATCATGAAGCTGTGTACGACAAAAGAAGAACGCTCGATCAAGATGGAGCAGCTTCGTCACGTATCGAAAAAGGAAAAAATCATTTTCCCGATTGCCGTAACGATTTTTGTATCGCTTTTGGTTCCGGCCGCAGCCCCGCTTGTGGGTATGCTCATGCTGGGTAACCTGATGCGGGAATCCGGAGTGGTAGACAGGCTTTCCAACACCGCGCAGAATGAACTGATGAATATCGTAACGATATTCCTCGGCGTATCCGTAGGCGCAACAACGCAGGGCGCTACGTTCCTGTCGCCGGATACTCTCCTGATTATCGCCCTGGGCGTTATTGCCTTTGGCTTTGGTACGTTTGGAGGCGTGATGCTTGGAAAACTGATGTGTAAATTATCAGGCGGAAAGATCAACCCGCTCATTGGATCTGCGGGCGTATCGGCGGTGCCGATGGCCGCACGTGTATCGCAAAAGGTCGGACAGGCTGAAAATCCATCCAACTTCCTGTTGATGCACGCGATGGGTCCAAATGTTGCCGGGGTTATTGGCAGTGCGGTAGCGGCAGGTGTGCTGCTTTCGCTGTTCGCCTAATGAAGGAGGAATAGTATGGCAAAAGTAAATATTATGGATACCATCATGAGGGACGCGCACCAGTCGCAGGCTGCGACGCGTATGACGACGGAAGAAATGCTTCCGATTGCTCCTCTAATGGACAGTATAGGATACTGGTCGATTGAATGTTGGGGCGGCGCTACCTTTGACGCGTGCCTGCGCTTTTTAAACGAGGATCCGTGGGAACGGCTGCGCAAATTAAGAAAAGCAATGCCAAACACCAAGCTTCAGATGCTCCTGCGCGGGCAAAACCTGCTTGGATATAAGCATTACGCGGATGATGTAGTCGACTTTTTCGTGAAAAAGGCATGTGAAAACGGGATTGACGTGATTCGTATTTTTGACGCGCTCAACGATACAAGAAACCTGAGACAGTCGATCGAAAGCACAAACCGTTATGGCGGATGGCCTGAGGTTGCGCTTTCGTATACTACAAGCCCGGTGCATACGTTCGATTATTTTATCGAGCTGGCGCAGGAACTTGAAGGAATGGGCGCTAAATCGATCTGCATCAAAGATATGGCAAACCTGCTGCTTCCGTATGAGGCGTATAACCTTGTCAGCGCATTAAAAAAACATATCAAGGTTCCTATTCACCTGCACACGCATAACACAAGCGGTGTTGGCGATATGACATATCTGAAGGCAATCGAAGCAGGTGTGGATATCGTGGATACAGCATTGTCTCCGCTTGGAAACGGAACGTCGCAGCCTGCGACTGAGTCGCTTGTGGCGACGCTCGCCGGTACAGAATATGATACAGGGCTCGATCTTGGCAAGCTGACAGAAGCGGCGAAGTATTTTACAAAAGTTGCGGATCGTCTCAAAGCAGACGGATTCCTTGATCCCAAAGTATTGGGGATCGATATTAATACGCTCCTTTATCAGGTTCCGGGCGGTATGCTTTCCAACCTGATCAGCCAGCTGAAGCAATCTGGCGCAGAGGATAAACTTATGGATGTTTTGGCCGAGGTTCCGCGTGTTCGCGAAGACTTTGGTTATCCGCCTCTCGTTACGCCTTCCAGCCAGATCGTAGGTACGCAGGCGGTGCTCAATGTCCTTGCGGGTGAGAGATACAAGATGGTCACCAAGGAATCCAAGGCAATGCTGCGCGGGGAATATGGAAGGTTGCCCGCTCTGGTCAATGAAGAGGTACGTAAAAAGTGTATTGGAGACGACGAGGTTATCACAGTACGCCCGGCAGACCTTCTTCCGCCTGAAATGGACAAATACAGGGAAGAAGTCAAGGGATGGATGGAGCAGGAGGAAGATATCGTAACCTATGCGATGTTCCCGCAGGTCGCCCCCAAATTCTTTGAATTCCGGCGTGCACACCAATACAAACTGGATTCGGAAATGCTTGATAAAGAGAACATGATACATCCGGTTTAAAACGAATAAAAATAATCACTAAAAATAAAAACGTATGAAAATGGCTTTACAAAGCGGTTTTTATACGTTTTTTCATTTATTCTTAAAAGAAATGAAAAAAATGGAAAGAAGATTTTACAAAAAATGACCTAATATTCCAAGACCATGCAAAGTTACTTTACTATACTTTTATTAACGATTAAACTATCTATTAAACCAATCGTTAATCTTTCAATTAAGCTTTCAAAATAAAATTTAAATACCTGAATGTAAAACAAGATATTGCGGGGCGTGTTATGCGGTACCAAAAGATTAACAGCCAGAAAATGAAAGAGATAAACATCGAAAATGTTTTAAGCATCGTGCGTAAGTATGGTGTTATTTCCCGCAAGGATCTGGTAAAAAAAACGGAACTCACAACCGGAACGATTACAAACCTGATTACGGAGCTGCTTGAAAGAGGGCTGATTCAGGAAATCGGCAGTGGGGAATCGGCTGGGGGAAGAAAGCCGATTTTACTGCAGCTTAATCCAAATGCCGGTTATGCGATTGGCGTTGAGCTCAATACATCGCAAATCATATGTGTTATGAGCGATTTCCAGGGGAACGTTATCGATAAAATATATATGGACGCAGAAGTCCAGCGAGGTAAGGATTTTACAATCGACAAAATGGTGCTCATCATTGAGAGCATGATTTTAAAACATAATATCAAAAAACAAGACGTAATCGGAATTGGCCTTGCCGTTCCGGGCCCCTGTAACCATATCCAGGGAACAATGGTAAACCCGCCAAATCTTCCCGGATGGATCAATGTACCGATCAGGGATATCATTGCGGGCCGGACCGGGATTAAGACCTTCTTTGAAAAAGAGACGCCAGCAGCCGCGCTCGGTGAATACTGGTTTGGTAAAAGTAACGGTTATAAACGAATCTTCCAGACAAACGTGTATGGTGTTGGTATTGGCGGTGGAATGGTAATCGAAGGGAAAATCTTTCATGGCTATAATAATGGAAGTATGGAGATCGGACATACGACAGTTCAAATTGGCGGGCAGCCTTGTTCCTGCGGTGGCGCCGGATGCCTGGAGGCTCAGGCAGATGGAGCGGCGGCGGTACGATACGTGCGCGAAGCGCTTGCAAAGAATGAAAAAAGCATACTCAGCCTCGATCAGGAAATTACGTTCCAGGATGTTTCAAGCAGTGCAAAAAAAGGTGATGAAGTATGTGTGCAGGCCATTGATAAATGCGCTTATTACTTAAGCGTAGCGCTTGGAAATATTATTGGGCTATTGAGCCCAAACGTCATTTTTTTTGGCGGTGATTTTATGGAGAGCAGTGATCTTTTGTTCTATAAAACTGTCAAATACATCAATCAAAAGCCTTATCCGACTCATGTGAAGGATGTAAAGAAACTTCGCTCCTCATTTGGAACAGACGCAGGGGCGATTGGTGGGATAGCAGCAGTGTTTACAGGTATGACATCAATAGAGTAACAAACAATTTGCAGGGGGAAATTGGGTAATGAATTCAAGGCAAAGAATACAGGCTGTACTAAACGGCCAGACTCCGGATAAACTGCCGATCGATTTTGGCGGCATGCGTTCCACCGGTATCCAGGCAATCGCGTATGCGGAATTATTAAAATATTTAGGATTTAAAGACGAGAAGGTTCTTGTTTATGATATTTTTCAACAACTTGCGGAACCAAGCGAAAAGATCGTCGATTATATGGGGGGCGATGTGCTCCAGGTGCACAAACGGTGCCCGGCATTCGGAATCTCCATTGAGGAATATAAAGAATCCAAACTAATGAGCGGGGCTACAGGATATTTTCCCAAAGATTTTAATCCTGTTACAAATGAAAATGGTGACATTGACATACTTACCCCGGATGGAAAAGGCGTCATAGCACGTATGCCCAAAGGCGGATTGTATTTCGACCTGATTGACAGGAAATATGAGAATGCACATACCATTGAGGAGATAGACGCACTGCCCACAGAAGGCCTTGAAGATGTGGATATCGATTATATGGAAAACAGTGCAAAAAAGCTTTATGAGACGACGGATAAAGCGCTTTTGATGGAATTTGGCGGAAATGTTTTTGAAGCCGGCCAATCTGATTTTGGATATGAGAATTTTTATGTAAACATAGCGATAGAGCAGGATTTGATGCACCACTATTTTGAACGGATCACGGACAGGTATATCGAAGATCTCAAAAAATTGATGCCGCGTGTTCATCAGTATATCGACATCATACAATTTGGCGACGACCTCGGAACGCAGATCGCTCCGCAGATTTCTCCTGAAATGTACGTGGAAATGATCAAACCATACCATAAAAAGCTGTATCAGTTTATCCAAAAAAATTATCCTGATGTCAAGGTCTTCCTGCATAGCTGCGGAGCAATTTACAACCTGATTCCGGAGTTGATCGATGCGGGCGTACAGATATTGAATCCCGTGCAGATATCGGCCGAGGGGATGAGTCCGGAGAAGCTGAAAAAAGAATATGGGAAAGACCTCGTATTCTGGGGAGGCGGTTCCAATATGCAAAACACGGTTCCGAATTCCGACGTCGATACGATCCGGCAGGAGGTCAAACACCTGATTGACATTTTTGCAAAAGACGGGGGATATGTATTCAATCAGGTTCATAATATTCAAGCGGATGTTCCACCAGAAAAAGTGGTCGCGATTTACGAAGCGGCGAAGGAAAACAGAGAGTAATTCTATGAATTCAAAAGAGCTTGTATTAAAAACGTTGGAAGGCCGGAATACAAACGGACGTGCGCCGCGGCAGCTATGGACACTGCCTTATGCAGAGCAACACTTTCCGGAGCAGCTTAAAAATATTACTTCAACGTTTCAAAACGATATCGTAGAAGTGCCGCCTGAAGCAAAACAGTATCGCACTAAACCGCAGATTACAGGGGATTTTTATGAGCTGGGAGAGTATATAGACGAATGGGGCTGCCAGTTCACGAATCTCCAAAAAGGGATTGTCGGCGAGGTAAAAAAGCCGATCATCGTAGATGAAGAATGGGGAGATGCGAAAGACGTGCACATCCCTGAGGAGCTGCTCACGATTGATACGGAAAAAATCAACGAATATTGTGCAGGCACGGACCAGTTTGTATTGGCAAGCGATATTGCGAGACCGTTTGAAAGACTGCAGTTTTTACGGGGAACCGAAAACCTGTTTATGGATTTTGCCTATCATCCGCTTGAATTGTATAGATTTTCGTTCCAGTCGTTTTAAGGCTATTTTCGCCCGTGAAGGGCTCTTTTTTTTGCTTTTTTCCGCCGAACGAAAATCTATGCTTTTATCGAAAAAATGCACGATTTTTATAAACGTCTTCTCGAAGTATGGGCCGGGACAGACGTAGATGGATTGTTTTTCATGGACGACTGGGGTACGCAGCTCAACCTGCTTATTTCCCCGGACACATGGAAAGCTCTATTCATGCCGATGTATCGCGATTATTCCGACATCGCGAAGAAATATGGTAAAAAGATATTCTTCCATTCAGATGGAAATATAGAGAAAATCATCCCTTACCTGATCGATATCGGCATTGATGCGGTCAATTCGCAGGTGTTTTGTATGGGGCCTGAAAACCTTGCGCAGTATCAGGGAAAAATAACCTTTTGGGGTGAAGTTGACCGCCAGAACATCCTTCCTTACGGAAGCAAAGACGATGTGAAAGGGGCGGTAAAAAGACTATATGATGCGTTCTGGAAAAATGGCGGTGCAATCGCACAATGCGAATTTGGCATCGGTGCAGATCCCAATAATGTTTACACTGTATTTGAAACATGGGATCAACTGACTGGTAATTAAGTTTCCTCAAAATAAATTGGGGAGATATTAACTCACATAATAAGAGGAGGATTAAAATGAAAAAAGCACTATTACTCGTTCTTGCTGTCGTACTGACAGTATCCTTGGTCGCTTGCAGCACGCCTGCTGCTACGCCCAGTGCCGATGCGTCTACAGCACCGTCCGCGGATGCTTCCGTAAGCGCTGAAGCTTCTTCCGATGCAAATGCGTCAACTCCGGCTGCTTCCGGCAGCAAAAAAGTCGCAGGCGTCGTATTCCAGGAAGACCAGTTCATGAAACTGCTGCAGCTTGGCTACAAAGACGCGGCTGAAAAAGCAGGATATGAATTCTTCCCGGGCAACACAAACAACGATGCTGCAAAGGAAGTTGAAATGCTTAATACTTACATTGACCAGGGTTACGCAGGCGTTGCAATCGCACCAATCAGTGAGACAGCATCTGTAGAGCCGCTGAAAAAGGCTGCGGCTGCCGGTCTTGCTGTTGGGCTTTCTAATTCGCCGCTCGATGGACAGGATTGGATGACGGCTTGCTATTCTTCCGACAACTATCAGCTTGGACAAATGACAGGCGAAGCTTGCGCGAAGTACATTGAAGAGAATATGGACGGAAAAGCCAAGATCGGTATCCTTCAGTTCAAATCGTTGCTTCCTGAGCAGTCCGGCGCAAGAAGCCAGGGCTTTATCGACGAAGTAACCAAGCTCCCGGGCGTAGAGATCGTATCTGACCAGGATGCCTGGCTGCAGGATAAGGCAATCACGGTTGCTGGCGATATGCTGACTGCAAACCCGGATATCAACCTTCTGTGGGGTGCGAATGAAGGCGGAACGATCGGCGCTACGATGGCAGTTAAGAATGCCGGCCTCGCAGGCAAAGTTGTAACCTTTGGTACGGATGCAAGCGAACAGACTGCTGCTATGCTGCAGGATGAAGCAAACATTCTCCAGGCGCTCACTGGACAGGATCCTTACACGATCGGTCAGAAGACAATGGAATCTGTTCTTATGACGGTTGAAGGAAAAGACAATCCGGATAAGGGCAAACTGGTTATCGTTCCCGGTCAGCTCCTGACGCGTGAAAAACCGGATGAAGTCACAGCTTTTGTTGCTGACTTGAAAACAAAAATGGGTGGCTGATCCGGCTGGCTGAAATGATTGGTTTCTGCGGGGGTTCCAAATGCCCCCGCAGAAATGTTATTTGAATTTTGAAGGGAAGTAACAGGTATGAGTATACTGAAAGTAGATCATGTTTCCAAAAGCTTTCCGGGGACTTTGGCGCTTGATGACGTCAGCGTGGAATTTCAGAGCGGGAAGGTAAACGCCCTGATTGGTAAAAATGGTTCCGGGAAATCTACATTGGTCAAGATTATTAATGGTGTTCAGCCTCCTACCAAGGGAGAAATTTATCTCGACGATCAAAAATTGGAGTTTGCAGATCCAAAGGATGCTTTTGATAAGGGAATTTCGACTGTTTATCAAGAACTTAGTCTTGTAATGGGAATGACAGTTGCGGAAAATATTTTTCTGGGAAGATTTCCAATGAAAGGCAAATTTATCGACTGGAAGAAAACCTACCAGATGACAGAGGATTTGCTCAAGGGCATGGGCATCGAAATTGATCCGAAAGAAATGATTTATAATCTGAGTATGTGGCAGTGCCAGATGATTGAAATTGCAAAAGCAATGAGCACAAATCCAAAAGTGATTTTGCTTGATGAGCCAACATCCTCTCTCGCATTGGCAGAGACGGAAATCCTGTTTAATTTGATTCGTGAATTAAAGAAAAAAGACGTTATTATTATCTATATTTCCCACAGGCTCCAGGAATTATGGGAAATTGCGGACACCTGCACGGTGCTGCGCGATGGTATTCTTACCGGAAAAACCGATATGAAGGATGCTTCGCATAAAGATATTTTAGATATGATGTTTGGTGACATTGAAGTACAAAACCGCCCAGACGACCTGACCTATTCCGACGAGGTTGTTTTAGAGGTTAAGGGGTTGTCACGTGGAAAGAAATTACAGGATGTTAATTTTAAGCTGCATAAGGGAGAAATCCTCGGAATTGCAGGAATGCTTGGTTCCGGTCGTACAGAATTAATGCGTTCGATTTTTGGAATTGATCCCTATACAAGCGGTGAAATCTTTGTAAACGGCGAACAGGTAAAACATATAGATCCGGTAAAAATGAAAGAATTGGGTTTCGGGCTTACGCCTGAAGACAGGAAAAATGAAGGCCTGATCCAGATTATGTCCGTTAAAAACAACCTGTGTGTGGCAAGCCTTAAGCGAATGTCGAAAGGCGCTTTTATCGATACGGCGGTCGAGCGCAGGCTTGTCGACGAGCAGATTGATCATCTGCAGATTAAAGTTCCCTCGGAAGATATGCCGGTTTCATCGCTCTCAGGTGGTAACCAGCAGAAAGTAGTCGTTGGAAACTGGCTTAATACACAGCCAAAAATCATGATGTTTGACGAACCTTCACGTGGTATCGACGTCAATGCAAAGCAACAGATATTCAAGATTATCTGGGATCTTTCCCGGCAGGGAATATCAAGCATTGTCGTTTCTTCCGAATTGGAGGAATTGCTTGAGGTTTGCCACCGCATTTTGATCATGCGCTATGGAAAAATCACCGGGGAAGTATCGCCGGAAGATTTAAAGATCGATGGATTATATACGTTATGTATGGGGGGGACTATCTGATGAAACAAAATACAATGTCAGTCAAGAAATTCACCAAAAAGTATATGATGGAAATTATTCTGATTTGCATGATTATACTTTTGGCAATCTTTGCAGAAGGATTTTTCTCTGTAAATAATCTGCTAAGCATTTTTAGGAACATGGCCATTGTCGGCGTTATCGCATTTGGTATGACAATGGTGATCATCGGCGGTGAAATCGACCTTTCGGTCGGCTCGTCTATCGCGCTTTCCGCCGTATTGACGGCACTGATATCAAATAACCTGGCGGCCGGCGGCATGTCGCCCGACCTTGCGCTGGTGCTCAGCATTATCATCGCGCTTGTAATCGGTATTGGGATTGGTGCATTCAACGGTTTTATCCGTACGAAATTCAACATTCCGACCTTTATTATCACGCTTGCAATGCTTAACGTGCTCTATGGTATTGCGGCAGTCATCTCCAATGGTTTTCCGGTTACGATCACAACGTCATGGTACAGCTTCATCGGTGCGGGGCAGCTGTTTGCCGGTAACGGTTTCTCAGGAATCCCAGTTCCGGCAATCTGGCTCATTGCGGTGTTTGTGATCGTATTCATTGTCATGAACCGTACAAGGTTCGGACGCGAAGTATACGCGGTTGGCGGAAACCCGGAGGCGGCAAGATTATCGGGTATCAATGTAAAAAAAGTCAAGATCATCATCATGATCGCCGTACAGCTGCTGGCTGCATTTGCAGGAGTTATCCTTTCCTCGCAGGTTATGGCAGGATCGTCACAGTTTGGTAAAGGCTATGAGATGGACGTTATCTCAGCCGTTATTATCGGCGGCGCGTCGCTCAACGGCGGTATTGGTAAAACATGGGGAACCTTTATTGGTATCATCTTCCTGGGCGTAATCTTAAACGGTATGACGCTGCTCGGCGTGGACGACTTCGTAAAATACATCGTTCGTGGTTCGCTGATCCTTGTTGCAGTGCTGATCAACACGATTCAGCTGCAGCGCAGTGATGATGAAGCATAAAAAGCATTATTCTTTCCTCAAAGACAATATATAATCAAAAAACACAGGTGCGAATTATGTATCTGTGTTTTTTGATGCCTTCCTATGTTATAATAGTAAAAAACGCTAACGGAGATAATGATGAGACTTTTAATCACCAATGACGACGGTATTTATGCAACCGGGATTATATCGCTTGCAAAGAGGTGCTATGACGCTGGACATGAGGTTACGGTAATTGCACCGGACCGCGAACGCAGCGCCTGTGCACATTCAATGACAATGGATTTCCCGCTCAGCCTGAAGGCGGTTGAAATCGGCGACTATGAAGGAATGAGTGCATATTCACTCAATGGAACGCCTGCCGACTGTGTAAAAATCGCTGTTTCACATGTGCTTAACGAGAAGCCTGACGTTGTCCTTTCAGGCATCAACAACGGTTCGAACCTCGGTTCGGATATCGTATATTCCGGAACGGTCAATGCAGCGCTTGAAGCCTGCATGCTGGGCTGCCCTGCAATAGCCGTTTCGCAGGCATTTGGGACAGAGCGGATAGAATTTGCAGAAAAAAGAGCGCTGCGCTTTTGGGATTCCGCTGGCCTTGCCGTTCAATTTTTAGATCAGACAGACGTTTCAAAATTGAACGGGTTTATTTACAATATTAATTTTCCTTCTGCCCCTGTAAATGAAATAAAAGGAATCAAAATGTGCGTACAGGGAATATGCGATTATGACGAAGCCTTTGAAAAACGCATTGATCCATTTGGCAGGGAATATTATTGGGTAAGCGGAGCGCTTCAGCATAATCCCTTTAATGACGAGCAGCAGACTGACGTGAAATGGCTGCGGGAAAACTACGTTACAGTAACGCCGTTGCGGTGGAACCAGACGGAAAATGAAGTTTTGGAGCGCGAAAAATGCAAGATCGATTCAATGAAATTGCATTCCTGATGAACCAGTGTTATAATATAACAGGTGAAATGAATGTGGCGGCGTAAAGGAAGCCCGGTTGGGCCACAAGATTGAAATCTCGCGCCAGACACTTGTTCGGAGGAAGCTATGATTAGCAACGTAATTGACAGGATCAATCATGAATATGCAAAAATGTCGAAGGGACAGAAACTGATAGCGGATTATATTCTGAAGGAATATGACAAAGCGGCATTTATGACAGCGGCCACGCTTAGTAAGCTCGTTGGCGTAAGCGAATCAACTGTAGTCCGGTTTGCTTACGCACTTGGTTACGACGGATATCCGAAGCTTCAGAAAGACCTGCAAGAGGTAATACAAACAAAGTTGACGACTGCGCAGCGCCTTAATATGATGGAAGGCCTTACATCAGATGAAGTTGTAAACGCCTCCTTTAAAACAGATATCAACAATTTGCGTGTAACGCGTGAGCACATCGATACGGAGAATCTGGAAAGAATTGTAGACAGCATTGACGGCGCGCGTAAGATATATATTCTTGGAACGCGTTCCAGCGGGCCTCTTGCTGAATTTTTACGCTATTATATGAATTATATGAATGAAAATATTAAACTGATCCGTTTTGACGGCAGCGATATTTTCAGCCAGATACTTACTGCGGACGAGCATGACGTAGCGATTGCGATTAGCTTTCCACGATACTCTATGAGAACGATAGAAGGAATGTCCTATCTTAAAAATTGTGGTTGCAAGGTAATTGCGATTACTGACAACGAAGCATCCCCACCGGCCCAGATTGCGGATTACAGCCTTACTGCAAAAAGTTACATGAATTCCTTTGTGGATTCCTTTGTTGCACCGCTCGCTGTGATCAATCTTCTCATTATTATGTTGGGGTTAAGGAAAAAGGATATTCTCTTCGCAAACTTCAACAGGCTGGAAGAGCTTTGGCAGACAAATGATGTTTATGCCACAAGGGAGCTTGATTCGCAGATCACAGACGAGGATATTTATGAATGATTTGATTATTATCGGCGCGGGCCCGGCGGGAATGTTGGCGGCTTATGCTGCGGCGGCGCGCGGTATTGATACGCTTCTTCTTGAGAAGAATGAGAAAATTGGTAAAAAGCTGTTTATTACAGGAAAGGGACGCTGCAATATTACAAATGATTGTGATATCAGCGACTTTTTTTCGCAAATTGTGAAGAACGGCAAATTTTTGATGAGTGCATTTTATACGTTTACCAATGCCGACCTGATTGCGCTTCTCAAAAAAAACGGGCTGGAAACGAAGGTAGAGCGCGGAGGACGCGTATTCCCGGTCAGCGACCGGTCAAACGATGTAATTCGAACGCTTGAACGCATTATGAAAAATGCCGGAGCAGGACTCAGGCTAAACAGCATGGTTAAAAAAGCGACGAAAAAGGGCGGTGTTTTTCATGTTGAGCTCGACAATGGAGAAGCGCTTGCTTGCAAAGCGCTTATGATTGCAACCGGTGGAAAATCGTATCCCTTAACAGGATCGACAGGCGATGGTTATCGCTTTGCGCAGGAATTTGGGCACACGATCGTCGCGCCCCGACCGGCGCTCATCCCGCTGGAAGATATGCACCACATCTGTCCGAAGATGCAGGGCCTTACACTTAAGAATATTGGATTCTCGCTGTATCAGGATCAGAAAAAGCTATACGAAGAACAGGGCGAGCTATTGTTCACTCATTTTGGGCTGTCAGGCCCGGTCGTTCTCTCCGCGAGCAGCTTTATCAACCATACGAAGCAGCCCTTAGCCCTGCGCGCTGAAATCGACCTGAAGCCTGCGCTTGGCATGGACAAGCTCGATGCAAGGCTTGTGCGCGAGTTTGACGCGAACAAGAATAAACAACTCAAAAACGTAATGGATACGCTCATGCCGCAAAAGCTGATCTATCCTTTTCTGAGGGAAAACCACCTAGATGCGGAAAAGCCGGTAAACAGCGTTACAAAGCAGGAACGCGCATTGCTTTGCCATGCGCTTAAGCATTTTTCGATTTCTATTGCAGATACGCGCCCGATTGAAGAAGCGATCGTTACTTCCGGTGGAATAAAGGTAAAGGAAATCAATCCTTCTACGATGGAGAGCAAACTGGTTGAAAATCTTTATTTTGCAGGCGAAGTGGTGGACGTGGACGGATTAACCGGCGGCTTTAATTTGCAAATTGCATTTTCCACCGGATTTCTGGCTGGGACAAGCGTATTTAATTGACATTCCTACTAAATAAAGATACAATAATATTTGGTTATATTTGTTTTTATTACAAAAATCACCAATTAAAATTGATATGAAAGAATTTAAAAGAACAGGAGGTGAATTTGCTAAGTGGGTAATGTGCTTATTCCTATTTTGGTAGGCGTAGGCGGATTGATTGTTGGACTTATCATTGGTTATGTTTATAGACGTAATATTGCAGAGTCAAAAATTGGCCGCGCCGAAGATTCCGTAAAGAAGCTGATTGACGAAGCGCAGAAGCGCGCTGAGGTTATCAGGAAGGAAACGGTACTCGAAGCACAGGAAGAAGTTCATAAACTGCGTAGCGAATTTGACAAGGAATCAAGGGAAAGACGAAACGAAATAACGAAGATTGAAAAAAGACTGGTACAAAGAGAAGAACTGCTGGATAAGAAATTAGACAGTATTGATCAGAAAGAAGAACAGGTTAACAGGAAAAACAAAGAAATCACAAAAGCCAAGGAAAATCTGGATGCGATCCATGCAAAACAGCTCGAACAGCTTGAGCATATATCGGGTATGACGATTGACGAGGCAAAAGGATTGCTGCTTGAAAAGGTGGAGCATGAAGCGCGTCATGATATGGCCGTGATGCTGCGCGATATCGAGCAAAAAGCGAAAGATGAAGCTGATAAAAAAGCGAGAAATATTCTGTCGCTCGCAATACAAAAATGTGCAGCAGACCATGTTGCGGAAAGCACGGTTTCTGTTGTTAACCTGCCTAACGATGAAATGAAGGGCAGGATTATCGGCAGGGAAGGCCGTAACATAAGAACTCTGGAAACAGCTACGGGCATAGACCTCATTATTGACGATACGCCTGAAGCGGTCATCCTTTCCGGATTTGATCCGGTTAGGCGTGAGGTTGCCAGAATTGCGCTTGAAAAGTTGATTGTTGACGGACGGATTCATCCTGCACGCATTGAAGAAATGGTCAATAAAGCGCAAAAAGAAGTGGATAATCAAATCAAAGAAGCAGGCGAACAGGCTGTGTTTGATGTGGGAATCCATTCGTTGCATCCTGAGCTTGTGAGGCTTTTGGGCAGGCTGAAATACCGTACCAGTTATGGTCAGAATGTGCTGAAGCATTCAATCGAAGTAGCGCATCTGGCCTCCCTTATGGCAGCGGAAATCGGTGCAAATGCAAAATTTGCAAAACGCGCCGGATTGCTGCATGATATTGGTAAGGCGGTCGACCATGAAATCGAAGGACCGCATATTCAGATCGGCGCTGATCTGGCAAAGAAATATAAGGAAAATGCAGATATTATCAATGCGATTGCCGCGCATCATGGCGATGTAGAGCCCAAAACGGTGGAAGCTGTTTTGGTTCAGGCTGCGGATGCGATTTCGGCTGCGAGACCAGGCGCACGAAGAGAATCTTTGGAAAATTACATAAAACGTCTTGAAAACCTTGAAGGAATTGCAAATTCATTTGCAGGCGTCGATAAATCGTTTGCAATACAGGCTGGCAGAGAGGTAAGAATCATTGTGAAGCCTGATGAGATTGACGACGCGGGAACGACCTTGCTTGCGAGAGATATCGCAAAGAAGATCGAGTCCGAACTTGATTATCCCGGACAGATCAAAGTAAATGTGATCAGGGAAACAAGAACGACTGATTTTGCTAAATAAACGAAGAAGCGGTTTCAAACCGCTTCTTTTTTTGTACTGTTTATTCTTTGTAAGCAGGGACAGACATATCTATTTTATCAGTATTATAAGCGTCATACGGTAAGAACTTCTATTCCGCATTGCTTCAATTCCATAAGTACTTCATCATTTATGCCGCTGTCTACAATCAATCTGTCAATTTCCCTGATACTGCAAATCCGGCTGAACATGGATGTGCCTATTTTACTGGAATCCATTACGATTGTGATTTCCGCAGCCATTTCCATCATGGCACGTTTGATTTCTGCTTCATATGGGCTCACTGTGAAAAAGCCGTCTTCAAAGAGCAAGCCGGATGCACCGATAAAAACCTTATCCACCCTGAATTGGCGGATGGCCCCGGTGGCAACGGGCCCAATGAGGGCATTTGTATCAGCGTTCAGCTCTCCACCGGTCAGTATGATTTTATTGTTTCCCACACCTGCCAGTTCTGAGGAAACAAGTGGTGAGTTTGTGACTACTACAAGCTCATTTTTTCCTTTCAGCTGCTGTGCAATTTTATAGGTCGTGCTTCCGGCGTCGATCATGATTGCTTCACTGTCATATACAAGAGAAGCGGCGGCAAGTGCGATCCGTTCCTTTTCCTCTTTGTTTTGTTCATCGCGGATATTGATCGCAACCTCTTTGTAAGCCCTGTCTGCCAAAATCGCGCCGCCGTGCGTTTTTTGGATCAGGCCGCTTTTTTCCATCGCGTTCAGGTCGCGGCGGATGGTCGCTTCGCCGATGTCAAAGCGCTGGGATAATTCCGATATGGTAACTCTCTTTTCCTTTTGAATAATGCTTTGTATCAGCTTACGCCGTTCTTCCATAAAATAGGGATTGTTTTGATCCATTCTGCTTTGCCTGCCTTTTGTTTGATATACACTTTATATAGTACCGTTATATCACAGATAGAAGAAAGAAGCAAATATAAAACGACATATAATTACATATATTAACATTATATACATTGACGATTGTGTAAAATAATGTTAATATGTGTACATGACAGGGAGAAAGGAAACATTGAAATGAAAGCAGTGGTTTATTATGCGGCAAATGATATCAGGGTGGAGGATCGCCCGGCTCCGCAGCTTAATGATAACAATATGATAGCAAAAGTAAAATGTTGTGCATTGTGCGGTACAGACCTGAAAATATGGACGGCAGGGAATCCGCGCTGCCATCCTCCGAGGATACTCGGACATGAAATGATTGCCGGGATCGAGCAGGTTGGTAAAAATGTAAAAGGGTTTTCACCAGGGGAAAAGATCACCTTTGCCACAACGATTGCATGTAACGACTGTGCGTATTGTGCAGCCGGATTACAAAATGTATGTCCAAACAGCAAACCGATCAGCTATGATTTTGACGGTGGCCTTGCAGAATATATTGAGGTGCCCGCAGAAGCTATTGCAGGCGGAAATGTGATCAAACTCGCTGAGGATATTGGCGAGGAAGCAGCATTGTGCGAGCCTTTAAGCTGCGCGATCAATTCACAGGAGATCGTCGGGGTAAAGGAGGGCGATTTTGTCCTGGTGACCGGCGGGGGGCCGCTTGGCGCAATGCAGGCATTGCTTGCAAAAGCAAACGGTGCAAAGCACGTCGCGCTTGTGGGAAGCAGTGCTGCAAGATTGAAGCTGCTGGATGGCCTTGAAGGTGTGGAGCTGATCGACGGATCAACCACAGATGTCGAAAAATGGATATTTGGCGAGACAAACGGACTGGGGGCCGATGTCGTTATCGTATGCGCGCCTGTAAAAAGCGCGATGGAAAACGCTTTGAATTATGCAAGGAAGGGCGGCGGAATCAGCTATTTTGCAAGCCTGCCTTCCGGAAAATCCGAACTCAACCTGGATAGCCGCCTGATCCACTATAAGGAATTACGCATCTGCGGCGCATCGGATTCCAGGCCGGAGCATGTGCAAAAAGCAGCAGAGCTGATTGGCAGCGGAAAAATCGACTTAAAGCAGGTTATCTCGCATCGTCTTGACCTTGAAGAGATCATTGCGGGACTAACGCTGATGAAGGATCGACAGTGCCTGAAGGTAGTATTGTATCCGGGAGGCATAACGAAATGAAACTGGAACAAAAAAATGCGGTTGTGACCGGCGCAGGCAGCGGTCTTGGGCTTGCCGTTGCAGAACGGTTCGCTCAGGAAGGCGCGGATGTTGCGATCCTTGACCTGAATATAGGGAAAGGGACACAGGAAGCAGAACGAATCGCCAAGGCAACAGGCCGTAAGGTTGTGGCGTATCAGGTGGATGTCGCGAACAAGGTTTCCGTCCAGAAAGCATTCGAAGCCGTAGAACGGGATTTTGGAGCAATTCATATTTTCCTGAATAGCGCCGGGATTTCTAAGATTGTGCCTTTTCTGGAATGCAGCGAGCAGCTTTGGGATCAAACGCTTGACATCAACCTGAAAGGAGCCTTTCTATGCTGCCAGGCAGCAGTCCGCTCCATGGTGAACCATCAGGTGGGAGGCTCTGTCATCAATATGTCCTCGCAGTCAGGGCGAGCAGGCACAAGCCAATATCAGGCTTACTGTGCGAGTAAGTTTGGCATTGTCGGGCTCACACAATCCATTGCGCAGGAATTTGCAAGGCAGGGCATCCGCGCAAATACGATATGCCCGGGTGTTGTATTTACGCCATTATGGGATCAACAGCTGGAAGATTATGCGCGCAAGCGGAACCTGCAGCCGGAAGAGGTAAAACCCTATTTCGAAAATTCGATTCCAGCCGGAAGGCTCTGCACAGTGGAGGACGTTGCAAATGCGGCTGTATTCCTGGCTGAGGACGCATCCGCTTATATGACGGGGCAATCGCTCATGCTGTGCGGTGGAGCGCATATGCTGTAAAGTAAGCAGAAGCGCTTTTTCCATTATGGAGAGAGCGCTCTTTTTTTGCCTGAACTGCTTACAGAAATGACAATTTTTGGTATACTAAAGGTAAGAATTTCATTTGAAATCGGCGGTACGAAAATGAACGATAAGGAATTTCAGCTCATGATGAGCGCAGCAAAACAATATTATCAACTTGGAATCAGTCAGGATGAGATTGCAAAAAAGGCATTTGTATCAAAATCGACAATTTCAAGGTTGATCAAGCGTGCGGTTGAGCTGGGGTATGTTGAATTTAAAATATACGACGCGGGAGAAACCGTGTCGCTTTTGCAACAGGAAATGTTTGATGAATTCGGCGTAAGCTGCATTGTCCTTCCAAGCTATGTGGACGAATATCTGGTGCAGCTCAACGACGTTTGCGCTTATGCCGCGGCTGAGCTTGCAAATTTTATTGACGAGGACGAAGTGGTAGGCGTTACCTGGGGACTTACTACGGAATATCTGGCCAAAAACCTGAAAATTACAGGCAAAGAGAAACGGAATGTCAAAATTTGCATGTTGGCAGGGTTTGTGACGGGCACGATTGCATCCATGAAATCCACGCATATTATTGAGAAGTTTGCAGAGGTGTTTTCGGCGGAGGGCTTTGTAATGCCCGCGCCCCTTTTGGTGGACAATGAGCAGATCGCAAAGGTGTTGTATTCGGACTCCAATATCAGGTATGTAATGGATCTTTGCCGCAGCGCCCAAACTGTTATTCTGTCCATTGGCAGTGATAACCTTAAAGATACGGTGCTTACGGATCAGGAAACATATAATCTCAGCGTATACAACAGAATTGGGCTGACAGGTGGAGTTGGAGATATCGGCGGGCGTAATTTTGATATTCATGGAAATGAAATCAGAAGCAATATTACCAACCGTATTATTGGCCTGCCGCTTGCTGAAATGAAGACAAAGAAAAACCGGATTGGCATTGCTGTTGGCAGGCACAAAAGCCTGGGTGTTTTGGGTGCGTTGCGGGGTGGGCTTTTAAACAGGCTTTATACGGATGAAACAACAGCACGCGAGGTTTTGAAAGAAGCCCGAAAGTTGAAAAAACAGTAAATAAATATTGACAAACGCTTTTTTGCAATTCGTTGCAGGAAAGCGTTTTTTTTTGAAATTCTGTGCGGAATCATGCAAAAATCACATCCCGTTATTTAAGGTGTGATATACTGCAGCCGTAACAAAAATCTATGTAAATCAGGCGGAGGTAACAAGAACGGTGGAAATAGTAAATATGCCAAGATTAAGTCTGAACGAGGATTCCAGTGTAATTGGGGAATGGCTCGTAAAGGAAGGCGATAGGGTACAAAAAGGCGACGGACTCTTTTCTATTGAGACGGATAAGTCGTCCATGACCGTATATGCGGAATCATCGGGCGTTGTATTAAAGTGTTTTTATGGGGATTATGATGTTGTTCCCGTCATGACGCCGGTATGCGTGATCGGCGAACCGGGTGAAGACGTAAGCAAAGTAACGGCTGCGGATGGTGCGCAGGAGCCGACTGAAGCTGCGATTACGGCAAATGAAGAAAAAGCGGAACCGTCGGCAATGCCAGAGAAAAAAATTGCAGAGCCTGAGCAGGAAACGTTTCTATCCCCACGCGCAAAAAAGCTCGCTGCGGAAAATGGAGTTGATACTTCCGGAATCATTCCTTCCGGTGCTGAAGGACGCATATTGGAAGCGGACGTAATTTTAGCGATGGGGAAACCAGTGGCAGCGGATTCCAAACTATCTGTAGTACAGGAACCCGTTATTCCGCAGAATCAGTGTGAAATGAAGGATGGCGTAAGAGAGATAAAGCTATCAGGCATTCGCCGCGTCATTGCCAAAAACATGATGCACTCACTTGCGAGTACGGCGCAGCTTACCTCGCATATGAGCTATAACGCATCCAAAATCCAGAAATACCGCGAATGGCTGAAGCTGTCGCCCGGCCCGGAAAAGGGGATTACCATTACGGACATGATCCTTTACGCAGTGGCAAAAACATTAAAGGATTTTGACTATATGAATGCGCATATGGTAAGTGATGAAAAATTACTGTATTTTGAAGATGTAAACCTTGGGTGCGCCGTTGATACAGAACGCGGACTGATGGTTCCAACGATTAAAAAAGCACAGGATTTATCCCTGCCACAGTTATCCCAAAGGCTCAAGGAGCTCGCGGAAAAATGCAGGGACGGCAGCATCCTGCCGGATGAAATGTCCGCTGCGACGTTTACGGTTTCAAATCTTGGCAGCTTTGGCGTAACGGGCTTTACTCCGATACTGAATCCGCCGCAGGTAGGCATCATCGGTATCGATGCAATCGGCTATGCGGTCAAAAAGACGGATGAGGGATTGCTGTATTACCCGGAGGGGCGCTTATCGCTCACTTATGACCACAGGGCGGTGGACGGCGCGCCCTCGGCACGCTTTTTGCGCGCGGTATGCAAGAATCTCGAGCGGTTTGACGAGCTGGTATAGGAGGCAGGCATGAAACAATACGACGTTGCGGTAATCGGCGGAGGCCCGGCAGGTTATCTTGCCGCAGAGCGCGCAAGCGAAGCGGGGCTCTGCACATTGCTTGTTGAAAAAAGGGAGGTTGGCGGCGTTTGCCTGAACGAAGGGTGTATTCCAACCAAAACGCTGTTATATTCCGGAAAGCTATATGAATACGCATCCGGGGAAGGTAAAACGTTCGGCGTTACCTGCAAGGACGCCCAGCTTCATCATGAGGAAGTGGTAAAGCGGAAAGAAACCGTGATCAAAACGCTGGTTGGGGGCGTATCTGCCGCGCTGAAAAGAAAGAAAGCGGATGTGTTTTACGCGGACGCTTCCATTCGAAAAGAAACGCAGGGATTTGTCATTTCCTGTGAAAGCAACGAATTTCTGGCAAAAACGGTGATCCTGGCGACAGGTTCGGAGCCTGTTATCCCCGGCATTCCGGGCGTATCGGAAGGAATTTTAGATGGCAGCGTACTTACAAGCAGGGAAATTCTGGATTTAAAAGAGATTCCAAAGGAACTCGTAATTGTGGGAGCTGGTGTGATTGGTATTGAAATGGCGGCGTATTTCAATATTGCCGGCAGCAGGGTAACTGTTGTGGAAATGCTCGAACAGGCAGGAGGCCCAATCGATAAAGACGCAGCTGAAGTTCTGCAAAAAGAACTGGAGAAAAAAGGAATCAGGTTCCATATGAAAAGCCGCGTATGCGACGTTTCAAACAATACTGCGCTTGTCGGGCAGGACGGAAAACAGATCAAGCTGCCATACGATAAGCTTCTGATGTGCGTAGGCAGGAAGGCTGTTACAGATGTTCCCGGGCTAACAGAGCTGGGAGTGTATACAGAACGCGGTGCGATCGTTACGGATGAACGGTGCCAAACCAATATCCCCGGACTTTACGCCGCCGGCGACGTCAATGGAAAATATATGCTGGCTCATGTTGCTTACCGCGAAGCGGAAGTCGCTGTCAACAATATAATCGGAATTGCCGACTGGATGGATTATTCCGCAATCCCCGGAGTGATCTATACCCAACCGGAGGTTTCTTTTGCAGGACTGACGGAGCAACAGGCGCGGGATACCGGCATGGATATCCAGATCAAAAAGGTGACAATCAATATGAGCGGAAGACACATTGCAGAGCATGGGATGAGCGAAGGATTCTGCAAGCTGGTGATAGACAGGAAAAAACAGATCATTGTTGGAGCGTCGCTGGTGAGTGCTTACGCATCTGAGATCATCTATGCAGTTACCCTGATGATTCAGAACAAAATACCATTGGAAAGCATACGGCGCTCCGTATTTCCTCATCCTACGGTGTGCGAAATTATACGCGAAGCGGTTTTCAGCTGAGCAGTTAAGAGGAATTTGAATGGCTATCTGTGCGGCTTGCCGCACATGAAACAGGAGGTTTATATTATGACGAAGGAATTGTATCTTGATCCGAATAAGCTACGGGCAAAAGGGGTTGCCAAATTTAAGGATATCCCGCTTAACCAGTATCAGAAGAGAATGAAAGACGTGCTGGAAGAGTATAGTAAGGAGCAGTTGAAAAATATATTTACCGATATGTTGACAATTCGCGAATTTGAAACGATGATGCAGGATTTGCGCCTGACCGGAAAATATAACGACGTTGCTTACGATTATTCAGGCCCTGCACACCTGGGAATCGGACAGGAAAGTGTTGCGGTAGGGCAGGCGTTTTTACTGGATCGTGACGACGCGGTATTTGGCACGCACAGGAGCCATGCGGAGCTTATTGCAAAAGGTTTTTCCGCGCTGCGTAAATTAAGCGACAAAGACCTGGAAGAAATCATGGAGGCGTCCTGTGAAGGCGCCCAATATGACGTTGTAAAGGAACATTTTGACTTTGATTCTAAGGAAATGGCGAAACGTTTTTATCTTTATGGAATCATGGCGGAAATATTCGGCAGGAAAAACGGCTTTGCAAAAGGCCTTGGAAATTCCATGCACGCATTTTTCATTCCGTTTGGCGTTTATCCCAACAATGCAATCGTAGGCGGA
This sequence comes from Christensenella hongkongensis, assembly GCF_000981035.1. Taxonomy (GTDB): domain Bacteria; phylum Bacillota; class Clostridia; order Christensenellales; family Christensenellaceae; genus Christensenella; species Christensenella hongkongensis. The sequence goes on along the minus strand of NZ_LAYJ01000115.1, from coordinate 41,276 downwards.
AGCGCACCGATTGCAACAGGCGCCGCTCTGTATAAAAAGAATGCGAAGCAAAAGGGAATTATCGTGGCAAATGCTGGCGACGGATCGCTTGGCTGCGGTCCCGTATGGGAATCCATGACCTTTGCATCCATGGATCAATATCATACGCTTTGGGAGGAAGGATATAAAGGCGGCCTCCCAATCCTCTTTAACTTCAACAATAACGGTTATGGTATGGGCGGACAGACGCATGGAGAGACCATGGCGTATGATGTGCTTGCACGCATCGGCGCGGGGATCAATCCAGACCAGATGCACGCGGAGCGCGTCGACGGCTTCAATGTGTTTGCCGTGATAGACGCTATGCGCCGTAAAAAGAAGCTTTTGGAGGAAGGAAAAGGTCCTGCGCTCCTCGATGTGATCACATACCGCCTGTGCGGGCATTCCACTTCGGACGCAAACCCGAACCGTACGCAGGAGGAAATTCACGCCTGGGAGGAACAGGACGCGATTGCAGATTACGAAAAGCAGTTGATTTCAAATAAGATTGTGACCAAAAAGCAGGCACAGCAAATGAGGGACGATGTACGCGATATGATCCTTTCGGTGTTCAAGCTGGCAATCGACGAGCAGGTTTCCCCGCGTATGGATTTGCTCGCGCAGCCGGACAGTATTGAAAGGTATATGTATTCCAACGAACATATGCCAAAAATGCGGGAAGGCGAACCCGAAGTATGGGGTTCAAAGGAAGACAACCCGCGCGTACAGCGCCTGCAAAAGAAAAGCAGGAACGGTGTAAAGGATGGCAAAAAACTGCCGTCTACCGCAGTGGTCCAAATCCGCGATGCGATTTTTGAATCGATTCTCGATAAATATTATGAAGATCCGACTTTGGTTTCCTTCGGCGAGGACCTGCGTATTTGGGGAAGCGCATATGGAACATATAAAGACCTTGATAAGTCAGTGCCATATCACAGGCTGTTCAACTCGCCGATTTCTGAATCGGCAATCGTAGGCGCTTCCGTCGGCTATGCCATGATGGGCGGACGTGCGCTCCCGGAGCTTATGTATTGCGACTTTTTGGGCCGCGCGGGAGATGAAGTATTAAACCAGCTTGCGAAATGGCAGGGTATGACAGCAGGGCAGATCAAGATGCCTGTTGTGCTGCGGATGGGTGTTGGCGCAAAATACGGCGCACAGCATTCACAGGATTGGTCGAGCCTGTGCGCTCATGTTCCGGGGCTTAAGATCGTTTTCCCGGTCACTCCCTACGATGCAAAAGGACTTCTGAATTCCGCTCTTTCAGGTACGGATCCTGTTATCTACCTTGAAAGCCAGTCGCTTTATGGAATGGGAGAGCTTTTCCATGAGGGCGGGGTACCGGAAGGATATTATGAAATCCCGATTGGCGAACCGGATGTAAAGCGCAAGGGCTCGGACCTTACGATACTGACCATTGGAGGAACATTGTATAAAGCGCTCGAAGCAGCCGATATCTTTGAAAAGGAGTATGGCGTCAGCGTGGAAGTAATCGATGCAAGGAGTATCGTACCTTTCAACTTTGAAAAGGTAATGGCGTCTGTGAAGAAAACAGGAATGCTGATGATTGCAAGCGACGCATGTCAAAAGGGCTCTATCGTCAACGACTTTGCCCAAAATGTGACGTCAGCCCTGTTTAACTACCTTGATGCGCCTCCGGTTGTGCTCGGCGCGAGAAACTGGATTACGCCTGTTTATGAACTGGAAGATGCTTTTTTCCCGCAGGCAGACTGGTTCCTCGACGCATACCATCAAAAAATAAAACCGCTCGCGGGTTATACGCCGGGGCGTTCCTTCTCAACGGCTGAAATGGACCGCAGGAACAAGCTTGGAGTGTAACCAAAACGGGTATTTATTCTATGAAAAAGACCTCCTTTTATATCGGTTGAAGGGAGGTCTTTTGTATTGGAAAAGCAGACATCCCGAAAGATTAAATTATCGTGCTTTTGGTTTATTGCAATTATTTCAGGACATTATTAAAATGCAATCAAGCTTAAAAAAGGAGGATGATTTGTTATGAATACGATGAGTATGACGTCAAGAAGAGGGATAGACTGGAAAGCGTTGGGTGTCTGTTTGCTGATCAGCCTGGGGACGGGGATTGCCTCAGGGATAATCACAAGCAGCAGTATGGATATTTATGTAAACGAGCTTATAAAACCGCCGCTGTCGCCACCCGGGCTGGCATTCCCGATCGTTTGGACGATTCTGTTCGTACTGATGGGGATTTCTTCCTATATGATCTATGAGTCGGTTGCACCAACACGCAAGAGGGCCCTCACCCTTTTTGTCGTGCAGTTGGCCGTCAATTTTTTCTGGATGATTTTCTTCTTTAATTTGAGATTATATTTGTTCGCATTTTTCTGGTTGATTTTTGAGTGGATTCTCGTATTTTCTATGATTCGTTCCTTCAGGAAAATTAATATTATAGCGGGAAATATGCAAATACCATATCTTGTATGGCTTTCCTTTGCCGCATACCTCAACCTGGCAATTTATATTTTAAATTAAAAGATGACAGATCAATGCCAGTAAAAAACGATATCCCTGGAAGTCCTTTACAAAAGTATTTCCAGGGGTTTTTTATTTGCCGCTGTAAAGATATTCCACGGTTCCCGTGAAGGGTACGGTTTTTTGTTTCTTGAAAACAGCTTGTAAAACCGATACAATAGTATCGTATTAAATTAAAAATAAGGCGGTAGGAACCACATGAAAGATGTTTATGAAAATCCCCTGATTACAAGATATTCAAGCCGTGAAATGGCTCATGTTTTCTCGGATGATATGAAGTTTAAGACATGGCGCAGGCTCTGGATTGCGCTTGCGGAGGCAGAACATGAAATGGGATTGCCGATCTCGCGGGAGCAGATCGATGAATTGAAAGCCCATGCGGAGGATATCAATTACGACGTGGCCGAAAAGCGTGAACGCGAGGTGCGCCATGACGTAATGTCCCATGTATACGCCTACGGCGTGCAATGCCCTTCTGCCAAGGGGATTATCCATCTTGGAGCAACAAGCTGCTATGTTGGCGATAATACGGATATCATTGTGATGGACCAGGCGATTGATTTGATTGAAATCAAACTTGTGAACGTGATTGCCCGTTTAAAGGAATTTGCGCTTGAGTATAAGGATATGCCTACGCTTGGTTTTACGCATTACCAACCCGCGCAGCTCACGACGGTAGGCAAACGCGCGACGTTGTGGATGCAGGATCTCATTATGGATTACGAGCAGCTGCGCTATGTAAAATCCCAGGTAAAGCTGCGCGGTGTGAAGGGAACGACAGGCACGCAGGCAAGCTTCCTGACTTTGTTTGAAGGTGACGCAAAGAAGGTTAAGGAATTGGAGCGCAAGGTAGCGGGCAAGCTTGGCTACAACGAAGTATTTGCGGTGACAGGGCAGACCTATCCGCGTAAATTCGACAGTATTGTTGTTGATCTTTTGTCGTCAATCGCACAAAGCGCATATAAGTTTGCAAATGACCTGCGGTTACTCCAAAACCTGAAAGAAGTTGAGGAACCGTTCGAGAAAAAGCAGATCGGTTCTTCTGCAATGGCATATAAACGCAACCCCATGCGTTCTGAGCGCATTTGTTCGCTTGCGCGTTACATTATAAGCCTCGCGTCCAGCCCTGCGATAACGGCCTCTACGCAGTGGTTTGAACGCACGCTTGACGACAGCGCAAACAAGCGGCTTGTGATCCCGCAGGCATTCATGGCACTTGACGCAGTGCTCAACATTTATTTAAACGTATCGAGCGGCATGGTGGTTTATCCAAAGGTGATTGCAAAACGTATTGGGGAAGAGCTGCCGTTTATGGCAACGGAAACGATTCTGATGGACGCGGTAAAGCGCGGCGGGGACAGGCAGGAGCTGCACGAAAAAATACGTGAATATTCCATGCAGGCCGGTGCGCGTGTCAAGGAGGAAGGCCTTAATAATAACCTTATCGACCTGATCAAGGGCGATAAGGCGTTCCGTATGGGGCCTGAGGAGATCGACGCGTTGATGGATCCAAAGAATTTTATCGGCCTTGCCGATGTGCAGGTATCGGATTTTATAGCTGAGGTAGCCGATCCGGTTCTGGACCTCTATGAAGGAAAGCTGTCGTTGCATGGTAATGTGAGCGTGTAAAACCTGTTTAGGAGCATTTTATGCGGTTATATTAAAATTAATGTAACTATTACATGAATTTATTTCAATAGAGGTGTATGTATCATGAAAGATTTGAAAGGCACAAAAACGGAAAAATGTTTGCAGGATGCGTTTGCAGGGGAATCTATGGCGCACATGAAGTATCTGTATTATGCTTCACAGGCGAAAAAAGACGGTTATGTTCAGATTTCCAATATTTTTTCCTGGACAGCTGACAATGAAAAGGAGCACGCAAAGCTTTGGTTCAAATGGCTGCATCCGGATAATAAAATCCCGGACACGATTGAAAACCTGAAAGATGCTGCGGCAGGCGAGCATTACGAAACGACAGAAATGTATCCTTCGTTTGCCAAGATTGCGGAAGAAGAGGGATTCACCGACATTGCAAGAGAGTTTCGAGGCGCGGCAGGCGTTGAGAAAGAGCATGAGAAGAGATATCTCGCACTTTCAGACAATATTACAGACGGAAAAGTTTTTGAGAGGGATACGGAAGTTCTCTGGCAGTGTATCAACTGCGGACACATCCAAAAATCAAAAGCTGCTCCGGAAAAATGCCCGGTATGCCAGCATCCGAAAGCCTATTTCCAGTTGATGGAAGACAATTATTGATAAAAATCTGATAAAAAAGAGCTTCGGCTCTTTTTTATTTTGCTCTTCTATTTTGCTTACAACCGTGATAAATTAGATAGGGAAAACAAATTCGGGAGACAAATATGGTCGATATTTTACTTGCAACATATAACGGAGAAGCGTATCTGCATGAGATGCTTCATTCGCTGCTGAACCAAAGTATACAGGATTTTCATATCTATATCAGGGACGACGGTTCAACGGATGCAACGCCAATTATTTTGGAGGGATTCCAGCAAAGCCATCCACAAAAAATAACAGTGGCAGACGATCAAAAAAGCATCGGGAATGCCCGTGATAACTTTTTTGAGCTGCTCCGTTATGCAAAGGACGATTATGTAATGTTTGCAGACCAGGACGATATTTGGCTGCCTGACAAGGTAAATCTTACGTTACAAACGCTGAAGGGAGCCGAGAGGGATTTTGGCGGGGCAATCCTTGCACATTCGGATCTCACCGTAGTGGATGATAAAGGCTCTGTTATCAATCCTTCGCTTTTTTCGATGCAAAAACTGAGCGCGGAGCGGCTGTATCTGAACCAGCTCTTACCCCAGAACAATATAACGGGCTGTACGATGATGATGAACCGTGAACTGGTGGATATGATCAGGCAAAGCGACCGGGCGTTGATGCACGACTGGTGGATTGGCCTTATCGCTTCTGCGTTTGGCCATATTGTGGTCGCCCCTAACCGCATCCATTACAGGCAGCATACGGCAAACGAGGTTGGCGCAAAGGATGTGAAGAGCGCTTCATATTTCAGGCAAAAGCTCTCCAATACACAGGGAATACGGGAATCTATCGAAAAAACCTACGCGCAGGCAGATGCTTTTTTACAGGCCTATGAAGACAAACTGTCGCCGGAGCAAAAAGAGTTGATCAATGTGTTTACAGGCCTTAAAACGTGCAGTGTGTGGAGACGTATACAGCTGCTCTCGAAATATCATCTGTATAAAAGTGGTGCGTACCGAAAGATCGGTCAAATAATTTATGGATAAGGAAGTAAGAAAAGATGAAAGCTGAAATTTTATGTGTTGGGACTGAACTGCTGCTTGGCGATATTGTCAACACCAACGCGGCATATATTGCAAAAGAACTTGCCAATATCGGGATTGACGTGTATTACCAATCCGTTGTCGGCGACAACAACGACAGGCTGAAGGAAAGCCTTGAGCTTGCGTTTTCACGCGCCGATATCGTTGTGATGACAGGCGGCCTTGGGCCAACCTATGACGATCTCACAAAGGAGACCGTTGCCGAATATTTCCACAAAAAAATGGCGCTCGATGAGGAATCCCTTAAGAGCATTACAGATTTTTTCGACAGGCTAAAGCGTCCCATGACGGAAAACAACAAAAAACAGGCAATGATGCCTGTTGGAGCTAAAATATTCCACAATGATAACGGTACAGCTCCGGGGCTTGCCATATCGGAAAACGATAAGACGGCGGTTCTGCTGCCGGGGCCTCCCGCGGAAATGCGTCCAATGTTCCGGCACGCGGTGATTCCATACCTGATGGGATTTTCGGATAAAGTGTTGGTTTCGCACAACATCAGGGTTTTCGGACTTGGGGAATCGCGTGTGGAGGATATGCTGTACAGCCTGATGAAAAACAGTACAAATCCTACGATTGCGCCTTATGCGAAACAGGGCGAGGTAACGCTGCGTGTGACGGCCGCTGCGGATACAAAGCAAAAGTGCGAAGAAATGATTGCACCGGTGATCAAAAATATTGAGGATATCGTCGGAAAATATATTTACGGTGTTGACGTTGCAAACCTGCAGACCGCTGTCGTAGAGGAGTTGATCAGGAAAAATGTTACGATTGCGACTGCGGAAAGCTGTACAGGTGGCTTGATTTCGGAACGCATCACCCAAATCCCCGGTTCAAGCAAGGTTTTTGGTTGCGGGGTATGCTCGTATGCCAATGACATCAAACATTGCGTTCTGGGTGTTTCTGAGGAAACGTTATCACAATATGGCGCGGTTTCGGAGCAGACTGCAAAGGAAATGGCGCAGGGCGTCAGGCGGCTTGCGAAATCGGATATTGGAGTTTCCACGACTGGAATTGCAGGACCGGGTGGAGGTACGCCTGAAAAACCCGTGGGGCTTGTTTACATTGCCATCGATAGCGAACGTTTTCAGAAAGTGATTAAGCTGGAGCTCAACTACCATAAAGCCGATGAGCGTGAATATGTCCGCCATATGACCGCGCAGAATGTATTTAAACTGGTTCTCTCGGTTTTGAAGGAAAATTATTGAGATTAAGTCATATTTTGGCGCGGGGGGTTGAGCTATCCTCATTTTTTCTTCCGTCAACGTTCTGTGAACCGGAATTTATCTTAGCATACAAATAAATGGTGGTAACAATCCGCCATATTTTGAAACGAGGTAAGCACGATGGATCAAATCCGTGAATTGAAAGAAATGGTGAAAGACAGTAACAGGATCGTATTTTTTGGCGGGGCAGGCGTTTCTACAGAAAGTGGAATTCCGGACTTCCGCAGCGTGGACGGTCTTTACCATCAGACATACAGGTATCCGCCGGAGACGATTTTGAGTCACGATTTCTTTATGGCCAATACGAAAGAATTTTTCGAGTTTTACAGGGACAAAATGCTTCTGCCTGAGGCTAAGCCAAATTCCGCCCACAAAAAGCTTGCGTCATGGGAAAGGGAAGGGAAGCTCTCTGCTGTTGTTACACAAAATATTGACGGATTGCATCAGGCTGCGGGCTCAAAACATGTTCTGGAGCTGCACGGTTCGGTTCACCGAAATTATTGTATGGATTGCGGAAAGTTCTATGGTACAGAATATGTGCTTAATAGCAAAGGAATTGTGCGCTGCAGCTGTGGGGGAGTCGTAAAGCCTGATGTCGTGCTCTATGGCGAATCCCTGCGCAGCGATGTGCTGGAAGAATCTGTGTCCTGTATTGCAAGCGCAGATATGTTGATTGTCGGCGGGACATCGCTTGCCGTATATCCTGCTGCTGGACTCGTTGATTATTATATGGGAGCTAAGCTTGTATTGGTCAATAAGAGCGCAACGCCATTCGATCACAGGGCGGATTTGCTGGTTACTGATAAGATTGGCGACGTATTTTCGAAATTATAGGAATTAATGTTTCTTTGCACTTGATATTTACAAAAACTTGGGCCATAATATATATGTGGAAGTTTTCGAATATTTTTTGGAGAGGCAGACCGCATTCGTGACTACAATTCAAAAGCACCATAAATTGTTCATATACGCACTTGTTATTGCTTTTGTTTTTGTGTCGCTATTTTGCATTTGCGCGTCCTTTGCGGCGAATGACCAGGAAGAAAAACCGTTCCAGGGCAGGACGCAGGTTGCAGAAAGCATTTTTATCACAAGCGATATTTTAAATCCGTTTTTCAGTGCTTCACAATCGGAGAAGGATATTTCGAAGCTTTCTTTTCAAAAAAACATTCTCTCTTATTTTGACAGAGAAGAAGAGATGCAGCTTCAAAAGGCAATTAATATTTGGAACGTTATTGCAGTATTGTCCCTTGGGGTTATACTGTTTTCTTTTATTTCAATTTCGTATATCCACAAACAGAATGAAATTTCCGGGGATGTCGGTATATCTTTTTTGCATTGAGGGGCAAATTAGGTTTATTAAAATATCGTATTAATCTTATTAGGTGAGAGGGTAAAAAAATCATGAGGGAAAAAACAAAAGACAAGATCGTTGTAATTGGCTCTGGAAACGTGGGCGTTACTGTTGCTTACACGCTTATGCTTCGCAGGCTCAGCTCGGATATTGTGCTGATCGACCTCGACGAAGACAGGGCGCAGGGGAATGTACTGGACATGAATCACGGAATCGCGTTTTTCCGCCAGCTTTCGATCAAAATGGGAACGTACAAAGATTGCGACGATGCGTCGATCGTAATCGTTACGGCAGGAATTGCCCGTAAACCGGGCCAGACGCGCCTGGAGCTTGCCCAGACAAACGTGAAGGTAATGCGCGATATTGCGCGGCAGGCAACAAAAAACAATAAGGATATGATCATGCTGATCGTTTCCAATCCCGTTGACGTGCTGACCTATGTCGCACAAAAAGAATCAGGGCTGCCCGCCTCGCAGGTAATTGGCAGCGGCACTATTTTGGATACGTCCCGCTTCCGTTATTTACTTGGCAAGCATTTTGACGCGGATATCCGTGACATCAACGCTTACATCCTTGGGGAGCATGGCGATACGCAGGTGCCGATCTGGTCTACGATCACGATAGGCGGAGAACGCCTTGATGAATTCCTGACAGACAACAAAAAGGTTAAAATTAACCGCGAGGAAATATTCGAACAGACAAAGGGAGGCGGAGCGGAGGTTATCCAGCTGAAGGGCGCCACCTATTACGGGGTTGCAATGCTGACGTCGCGTATTGTTGCATCCATACTGGAGGATGAACATACCGTACTGCCTGTATCCCATGTGTTGAACGGAGAATACGGATTTAACGACGTGGCGATCAGCCTGCCATGTATCGTTACCTATGCGGGGATCAAACGGGTAATCGACCTGCACATCAATGACGATGAAATGGAGCATTTGAAATTATCGGCGAAAACCATGAAAACATTCTTGCATAAATCAATTTCTATACTAAATGACTAAAAAGGAGGACTTCACTATGGATTTTAAAGAAAAAGCATTGGAAATGCACAAAGCATGGGAAGGTAAGATTGAGGTAATCAGCCGCGTTCCCTTAAAAACAAAGGATGATCTGTCAATCGCCTATACTCCGGGCGTTGCGGAGCCCTGTCTCAAAATATCGGAAGATCCATCTCTTTCATACGTCTATACGCGCAGGCATAACCTGGTTGCCGTTGTGACGGATGGAACTGCGGTTCTTGGTCTTGGAGACATCGGCCCGGAGGCGGGTATGCCTGTTATGGAAGGAAAATGCGTCCTGTTTAAAACGTTTGGAAATGTAGACGCGTTCCCGCTGTGCATCCGCAGCAAAGAAGTTGACGACATTGTCAATACGGTAGCGCTCCTCGCGGGAAGCTTTGGCGGCATCAATCTGGAGGATATCAGTGCGCCGCGCTGTTTTGAAATTGAACGCAAGCTAAAAGAACGCTGTGATATTCCAATCTTCCACGACGACCAGCATGGTACTGCCGTGGTTACCCTTGCGGCGCTTATCAATGCGCTCAAGCTTGTGAAGAAGGATATCCATGACATCAGCGTGGTAACCTCCGGCGCAGGTGCTGCAGGAATTGCCATCATCAAGCTGCTTATGGCAATGGGGCTGGAAGATGTTGTGATGTGCGACAGGCACGGTGCGATCTATAAGGGAAGGGACGGCCTGAATGAAGAGAAAAAGGAAATGGCCGAAATTTCCAACAAAAAAATGAAAAAGGGAAGTATAGAGGAAGTGATAAAAGGCGCGGATGTATTCATCGGCGTTTCCGCTCCCGGAACACTGACGGAAGCTATGGTGAAATCCATGGCGGAAAACCCAATCCTGTTCCCGATGGCGAACCCCGTTCCGGAAATTATGCCTGACCTCGCGAAAGCAGCCGGTGCAGCCATCATCGGAACCGGACGCAGCGATTTTCCGAACCAGATCAACAATGTACTTGCATTCCCTGGTATTTTCCGGGGTGCGCTTGACGTACACGCCAGCGACATTAACGATGAGATGAAAATCGCCGCAGCCTATGCGATTGCAGGATTGATCACAGAATCGGAGCTTGAGCCTGATTATGTGATCCCCTCACCGTTTGACGAACGTGTTGCGCCGGCAGTTGCAAAAGCTGTTGCACAGGCGGCAAAAGATTCAGGCGTAAGCCGCATCTGATAAAACATGACAAAAAAGGCCGGGGAAACCATCTTTTCTCCGGCCTTTTTTTTGTTTTGTTTTTAAAACGAATAAAAAAAGACGTTACACAGGCATTTTTTTATAGTATAATAACACTATATATTTTTTTTACAGTAGAATTTCGATTGTTTTACCGCGTAAGCTCTCCGCAGGCGCAATTTGCGGACAATCCAAGCTTATTGCAGGCCGCCCATAGATTCGAAAGTGGGTGCGGCTGGTTTTTTGCCATTATTATATATTAAAATTTTGAAACACGGGAGGAAAAATGAATGGAAAATAAAAACATCTCAGATATCACACCGGAAGTGTTCGATTTAACGGAACGTATCTATCAGACGGGCGTCATCAATCCTGAACTTTATACAAAATATCAGGTTAAGCGCGGATTGCGGGATATCAGCGGGAAAGGTGTCCTTGCAGGACTTACCCGGATTTCGGATATCCAGTCTTTTATTGCGCAGGGAGATGAAATGGTACCCTGCGAAGGTAAGCTTTTTTACAGGGGAATCAATATCAAGGATATTGTAAAAGGCTTTATACAGGAAAAGAGATACGGCTTTGAAGAAGTCGCTTACCTGCTGCTCGTAGGTGAAATGCCCGACAAGAAAGAGCTTAAGGATTTCACACAGCTTTTGGCGCATTATAGAACGCTGCCAACGAGTTTTGTCAGGGATATCATTATGAAGGCCCCCAGCCAGGATATGATGAATACGCTTGCCAGAAGCGTGCTGACGCTTTATTCCTATGACGATAAGGCAAATGACATCTCCATTCCAAACGTATTACGGCAATCGTTACAGCTTATTGCGCTGTTCCCGCTGCTGTCGGTATATGGGTATCAGGCTTACCGCCATTATCATGACGGACAGAGCTTATTCATCCACGTGCCGGATCCTGAGCTTTCCACCGCACAAAATATTTTGCACCTTCTTCGTCCGGACAGCAAATATTCGGAGCTTGAGGCGCATATTCTCGACGTTTCACTCGTGCTGCACGCAGAGCATGGCGGCGGTAACAATTCTACGTTTACAACGCACGTAGTGTCGTCCTCCGGCACGGATACCTATTCCACGGTAGCCGCATCGCTGGGATCGCTGAAAGGACCGAAGCACGGCGGTGCAAACATAAAGGTCGTACAAATGGTTGAGGACATGAAGAAGAACCTCAGCGACTGGACGAGCGAAAGCGAGGTAAAGGATTACCTTACAAAGCTCCTGAACAAACAGGCGTTTGATAAAGCTGGCTTGATCTACGGGATGGGACATGCGGTTTACTCGCTGTCTGATCCGAGAGCGGATATCTTCAAGTCTTTTGTCCAGAATCTTTCGGAAGAAAAAGGGCTTTCCAAAGAATTCCAGTTGTACTCGCTCGTAGAGCGTCTTGCTCCTGAGGTAATTGCCAAGGAACGGAAAATTTACAAGGGAGTAAGCGCCAATGTGGACTTCTACAGCGGTTTTGTATACAGCATGCTGAAGCTTCCTACAGAGCTGTTTACGCCAATCTTTGCAATCGCCCGGATTGCGGGATGGAGCGCGCACCGTATTGAGGAGCTTTCCAACGCCGGTAAGATTATTCGTCCGGCTTATAAAAATGTCCAGGAGGAACGTCCGTATATTCCTTTGGATCAAAGGGGCTAAATAACAGTCCGGCTTTAGCAGACCGGGGATAATATGTATGCAGGATCGTTGAATGACAATTATAACATAATCATAAAACCCGTCCGCATAAAAATATGCGGACGGATATTACTTTCAAGAGAAAAAGGGGATATGTGAAATGAAATATGATGTAGTATGTGCAGGTCATATTTGTCTTGATATGACTCCAAAATTTCCAAAACATAATGAGGGAATCAAAAAAACTTTTGTACCAGGAAAACAAAACGACGTAGGAGATATGGTTTTTTCTACGGGCGGTAGTGTAGCAAATACCGGAATCGGGCTGATTAAGCTGGGTATGAATACGCCGTTGATGGCTAAGGTTGGAGATGATATCCTTGGGGGGATTATTGGCCAGCTTCTCGAGGAAAGTGGCGGGCCTAAGGAATTTTTGGCCGTCTCAAAAGGCGAGAGCTCTTCTTATTCGGTTGTGCTGTCTCTTCCGGGCAGTGACCGTATATTCCTGCATAATCCGGCAGTCAACGAAACATTTTGTGCATGCGATATCGATTTTTCGGTGGTAAAAGACGCGAAGATTATGCACCTTGGCTATCCTCCGCTCATGAGGAGCCTCTATCGCAATGGTGGGGAAGAGATGATTGCCATTCTCAAAAAAGCAAAGGAAACGGGCGTCACGACCTCTGTAGATACCGCTTATCCGGATCCCTCTTCTGAGGCTGCCTTGCAGGACTGGGAAGAAATATTTAAAAGTACGCTGCCCTATACCGATATCATCATGCCCAGTATAGAAGAAACTTTGATTATGCTGGACAGGCCGGAATTTGAAAGGCTCAAGCAGCTTGACGACGATGTTTTGGTTAACATCGAAGTGGATTATATTGCGGAACTGGGACAGAAACTGATGGACATGGGTGCTAAAATCGTTGTAATCAAATGCGGCACGCTTGGCTATTATGTCAAAACGGCAAACGCGGATCAGATTGCCGCAATGGGCAACGGCGCGCCTGCGGATGTTGACGCATGGGCGGACAAGGAGCTGTTCTCAGGTATTTATTACATAGAAGATATGAAATCTACCACTGGCGCAGGAGATACCAGTGTAGCAGGTTTTCTGGCTTCGCTCCTGAGAGGGTATTCGCCTTATGACGCCATCGACACTGCCTGTGCAACCGGAGCGATTTGTGTTACAGATTTCTCCGCAACCGGAGCAATTCCAAGGCTTGAAGAAGTACGCGCAAGAATTGACGCGGGATGGGAAAAACGTCCCGTAGACTATACCGGAAGCTTATTTACATATGATGAAGCGCGTAAACTTTACGTTAAATAATTTTTCATAAAAACAACACAAAGAAAGGGCAGTATGGAATGCTATTTTCATACTGTCCCTTTTTACTGAAAAGGTATATTTTAATAAAAACAGATTTCGAAATGTTAAATTAATTTTTTAATGAAATTATATATAAATGCAAAAAATCACATTTATAAAGCGTATTGCAAGCATACTCCCAATATATTTTCATGATAAAAATAATGCTTGACTTTGTGAGCATTTCATATTATGATAAAAATGTAAACAGACAGAGATGTTTATTTTATAAAAACACTATCACTTTTCAATCAATGACGATTATAATTAAATACAGAAACAAAATCTGCAGAACATCTTTTGTATTGCTTAGGTCAATTACTAAAATGAAATGCAGAAAAAGCAGAGAAGCAGGTAATGGTTATGTTGGATATGAGCAAACTGGAATTATCCGAAAAAGACAGAAATCAGTTACAGATTCTGGATGAACTGATTTCCCATGAAAAAGTTTCTGCATCTGATATCGTTTCAAAGATTGGAATCAGCGCAGCAACAATCAGCCGGGTTTTTCGGAATCTAAAAGACAAAGAACTGATTAAATATTTAGGCAAGGAAAAAACGGAAAAGGGCAGGAGCCCGGAGTTATTCAGTATCAATGATGAATATGGCTACATGATCCATTTTTATATGACTTCATCGGTAATTTATGGATATCTGATTAACATCAGGGGACACGTTGCGGGAAGGTATAGTATTAAATACAATCAACAGGGTACGCTCGAAGAGCTTCTTGCGATTATCGAAAAGGTAAAAAACGAGCTTATTGGTATGAACGCTCAAAGGTCGCTGCGTATTCTGGCGGCAGGGTTTTCGCTGCCGGGCGTTATCAATCCCAAGTCCAGGATGGTACATAAAATTCCAGATGTATATCTTTTAAGCGACACGCGGTTTTTCGATTATGCCGAGCGCATTCTGGGAGTGCCGGTTATCGTAAACAATGTATCGTGGCTGGCAACCGTAGGCGAAAAAGCTTCCGTATATCCTTTTGTAAAGGATATGGCATATATTACGATCACACAATCCACCGGAATCGGTATGGGCATAATGATCGATAACAATCTTGTAAAAGGCGGAAGAAACTATGCGGGAGAGGTAGGGCAAACCTATTTTGACAATAACTGTTCTTTCGAGGAATATGTGAAAGGCAAAGGCCAGCTTGAATCTGAAGCAAGCCTGCAAACGCTTTACAACCGTATAGAGGATGAGCTAAGGGCAGGTAAATGCGGGTTATTAAAACAGGTCATGGAGGAACAGGACACCGATACAATGACGCTTGAACTATTAGAGGAAGCGGCTGTAAAGGGAGATCAGGACGTAAAAAAGGTTTTTGATAAAACATTGAAAGCATGGGCTATGATCATCATTAATATCGATCTGATGATCAATCCGGAGCTGATCGTAATCGGCGGGAGCATATCGACGGGGAACCAATACATTTTGACTTCCCTCAATGAAATGTTCTCCAGACTGGGGCTTTTCAAGCCCGATATCAGGCTCAGCGTGCATGGAGAAAACGCGCAGCTGATCGGCGGTATACAGGCATTGAAGGAATATGCTTTCAACCAGGTGATTATCAAAGAAGTGATTAGCTAAATCAAGAAATCCAAAGGAGGCGTTGAAAATCGTTCATCAACAAACAGGTCTATTTTAACGGCATATCTGAAAAGTGTACAAATTTCTAACGAAATGGCGTTGCTTGGAAAAGATATCCCAATATAAGAGGCCATTTCAAAACCAATAATCGTATTCGTAAAAATTGATAGTTGTCTTTACTGTTCTCAAAAATGATATTCATTCTAGGAGGTTTATTTCATGTTGAATTTTTTTGACCTGACAGGAGAGGTTGCATTTGTAACCGGAGCAAGCAAGGGACTTGGCAAAATGTTTGCAAACACGCTCGCAGCAGCAGGAGCAAAGGTTTGCCTGTTGTCTTTTGAGAAGGAAGACCTTATACAGACAGAAAAGGAAATGACACAGGCCGGCTATGACGTAATGAGCTATTTTGCAGATATTACGAACGAGCAGGAAGTTGAAAAAGCAGTCGACGCGTGTGTTGAAAAATATGGAACGATTGATATTCTGGTAAATAACGCAGGCATAGGACGACTGAATAAAGCGCCGCAGGACACGAGCCTGAAAGAATGGGAAAAGGTGATTGACATCAATGTGAACGGCAGCTTTATTTGCGCGAAGGCAGTTGGGAAGGTCATGCTCAAGAACCGCAAGGGCAAAATCATCAATATGTCCTCCATATCCGGCAAAGTAATCAACAAAGGCGTGCATGGCGGATCTTACGACGTATCCAAACAGGCGATCGACGGACTCACAAGGGCGCTTGCAGCTGAATGGGCGCAATACAACATTAACGTAAACGCGATTGCTCCAGGGTATTTTATGACCGATCCGAATAAAGAATTTTTTGCGGCAGATCCGGACTTTTATGACGTAGCGCTTGGTATGATCCCTGCTGGGAAGATGGCAAATCCGGAGGATTTGGCGGGTACGCTTATTTACCTTGCATCCGGCGCTTCCAATTATGTGCATGGCACGATTATTCAGGTAGACGGCGGATATATGGTATGGTAATCCACTGAGTTTGGCAACAGAATTTTATTGAGAGGTGAAAACAAGTGGCAAATGCGTTGTTACAGTTAAGCGATATCACAAAAGAATTTCCGGGAGTGCTGGCGCTTAATAAGGTACAGCTTGAAATCGGCGAGGGCGAAGTTTTGGCGCTGGTAGGCGAAAATGGAGCTGGCAAATCCACGTTGATCAAGATATTGACAGGCGCTCTGGGCGGATGGTCTGGGGAAATACTCTGGAAAGGGAAACCCCTTGACGTTCATCAGCCGTGGGAGGCGCAGCAGGCTGGTATTTCTACCATTTATCAGGAGCTGACACTTTGCCCGGACCTGTCCGTTGCAGAAAACGTATTCCTGGGGCGTGAACCCAGGAAAAAAAATGGATTGATTGACTGGGCAAAGATGAATGAGCTGACAAAGGAAGTGCTCGCACAGCTCAAGGTGGATGTTGCTCCAACCGCGCAGGTCGCGTCGCTCACCGTGGCGACACAGCAGCTCATAGAAATTGCGCGGGCGCTCACCATGAACGCACAACTGATTATTATGGACGAACCGACTTCATCGCTTTCCGAACATGAAGTTGCGACACTGATGCAAATCGTTAAAGACCTTCGTGCGAAGGGAGTATCCATTCTTTATATATCGCACAAATTTGATGAAGTTTTTGAAATATCCGACCGAATCAGCATTCTGCGCGACGGGGAATACATAGGCTCTATGAAGACGTCTGAAGCGACGATCGACGAGGTGCTTTCCATGATGGTTGGCCGTACTGTGAACGTACGTTTCAAGGAACGCAGCAATGAAATAGGGGAAGTAATTTTCTCTGTAGACGGATTAACGGCAGCGGGAGTGTTCGAGGATATCAGCTTTGACCTGCACCGTGGTGAAATACTTGGAATTTCCGGGCTTGTCGGTGCGGGCCGGACGGAAATGGCACGGGCAATCTTTGGAATTGATCGTGCAGATTCAGGAGAAATGACAATATATGGCGAACGTCACAAAATTCCGAAATCTCCAAAAGAAGCGCTGCAGCTTGGCATCGGTTTTCTTCCGGAGGACAGGAAAGAGCAGGGGCTTGTGCTGCTGATGTCGATCGAGGCAAACGTTACAATGACTTCGCTTGCAAAAAACAAACATAACTTTGCAATCAAATTTAAGGAAGAGCGCGCCCTCGTTGGCGATTACGTTGAAAGGTTGCTCATTAAAACACCTTCTATCGAGCAGCTCGCACAGAATCTTTCCGGCGGTAACCAGCAAAAGGTTGTTATCGCAAAATGGCTGGCAAGCGAATCGAAGATATTGATTTTTGACGAGCCGACACGCGGAATCGACGTAGGCGCAAAAGCGGAGATATATGAGCTTATGAATGAATTGGTGGCGCAGGGGTATGGCATTATCATGATTTCTTCCGAGCTTCCCGAGGTAATGGGTATGAGCGACAGGATTATAGTGATGCACGAAGGAAAAATCGCCGGCATTTTCAACAAAAAAGAAGTAACACCGGAGGCTATCATGAGTTATGCAACCGGGATGAACAGCTAAAGTTTATGATCATATGAAACGGGAGGTACTTATATTGTGAAAAATGAGATAACAATGAAAGCCAAAAAGCAAGGCGGGAGCAAGCTTTTCAGCGCTTTTATGAATATCCCTGAACTGACGATCATTTTGTTCATTATTATTGTAGCCGTATTTATCGGCGTGCAGTCCAGTTCCTTTTTTACCGGGACGAATGCACTTAATATCACAAAACAGATCGCAGTAAATGGAATTATGTCGATTGGAATGATGCTCGCAATCATCTCAAAGGGCGTCGACCTTTCGATCGGATCTCTGCTTGGCCTTGTATGTGCAGTAGC
The DNA here is from genome assembly GCF_000981035.1 of Christensenella hongkongensis. Lineage (GTDB taxonomy): Bacteria > Bacillota > Clostridia > Christensenellales > Christensenellaceae > Christensenella > Christensenella hongkongensis. The sequence continues at coordinate 23,186 of NZ_LAYJ01000115.1, read as the reverse complement.
AGGTTCGTTTATCAAGATAGGCGCGCCGGCGTGGGTAGTACTTCTGATCTGCCTGGCGGTAGGTGCGGCGTGCGGCTTTTTAAACGGATTTTTGATTGTAAAGCTCAAGGTAATGCCTATTATCGTAACGCTTGGTACAATGAACATTTTCCGCGGAATCGCTTATGTGTATTCGGGAGGAAAATGGACAACGAACCTGCCAAAGGATTTCCTTGTGATGGGCAACGACTTTGCGCCGGCGATTATTCTCGCGGCGGTGGTGATTCTCTTTGTGATCATCATGCGTTACACACGATTTGGACGATATGTTTACGCAATCGGGAGCAACGGAGATTCGGCAAGGCTTGCAGGTATCCATGTAGACCGTACCAAAGAAATGATTTATATGTGCTCCGGACTCCTTACCGGACTTGCGGCGATGATCTTTATCGGCAGGACCGGAGCAATCCAGCCAAGCGCGGGCGTAGGCTACGAAATGGATGCAATCGGAGCAGTTGTGCTTGGAGGCGTCAGCTTCCTTGGAGGAAAAGGCTCTGTTGTCGGAACCTTACTGGGGGCGATCCTGATGGGGCTTTTGATGAACGGAATGACGCTTCTCAAAATATCGGCTGATTTTCAGGGGCTTATCACAGGCGTAATCATCATACTGGCCCTGCTGCTCGATACTGCCAGAACGCTTTATAAGGAAAGGAGAAGACAGTAATGCAGAAATTGAAATCAAACAAAACAAGTGTTTTCTCAAAATTTGGATATGAAATCGCATTGCTGATTTTCCTCGGCGTGTGGTTTGTGATCATGGGGATTGCAAATTCAAGCTTCCTTACCATGGGCAACATCGTAACGGTTATTACGCGTATCAGCGAGGTTGCAATCGTTGCTGTTGGAATGACAGTCGTAATCATCGCCGGCGGCTTTGACCTGTCGGTTGGAACCGTGATGGCGCTTGTTCCCGCAATTATGGGAATTTGTTATGGGATGGGAATGAATTTTGCCCTTGCTATCATCATTGCAATTTTGGTTGCGGCTGTGATCGGCATCTTAAATGGCGTACTGATTGCCAAGGCAAGATTCCAGCCGATTATTGGAACACTGGCAACCATGACGGCGTTACGAAGCATCATTTATGTCATCACAGGCGGCAGCCCTATCAGCACCTTTCCCAAGGGCTATGACGGACTTGCACATGGTACCCTTCTTGGAATACCGATTCCGATCATACTGATGATTGCCATTGCTGCGTTGTTTATCTGGATCATGACCTCCACGAAATTCGGACGGTTTGTGTATGCGACCGGCGGTAATCCAAAGGCGGCAAATATTGCAGGGATCAATACGGACCGGATTACGATTCTGGTATATGTAGTGAGCGCGCTGCTGTCGGCACTTGCAGGAATCATATTTTCATCGCGGTTGATCTCTGCTTCCCCGGATGCGGGTACCAATACGGCCTTTGACGTTGTTACTGCGGTATTGCTGGGCGGTACGAGCATTGCCGGAGGGCAGGGGAATATTCAGGGCACCATCATCGGCGTATTGATTTTGAACTTTATCATCAACGGCTTTAACCTGATTGGAATCAACGCATACTGGCAGATGATCTTTATGGGATGCGTACTTCTTGCGGCAGTTGGATATGATTCCAAACGGCGCAACGGCGGATTTAAGATTGGGAAAAAGCAGAAAGCAGCAACAAACGCATAAAATATCAAAAATTTTTATATCGGAGGTGGTACGGGAGATATATTGGAAAAAAATCAGCCAAATATTCCTGCACATTGCGCGTGCGGAAAAGAATATGCGGTACTCAAAACAAATTGGAACTCTATTACTCAAAATCCAAGGAGGAAAGAAATGAAACAGTACAAATTTTTAGTAGCACTTGTTCTCGTGGCCATCATGGTAATTGGTGTGATCGGCTGCTCGGCTCCGGCAACGGAAAGCTCCGCACCGGCAGCATCAGGCGATGCTTCGGCATCCTCTGATGCGTCTCCTGCGGCAGACGCTTCCAAAGCGGCAAGCGGCGAACCCTACAAAATTGGCATCGTAGTAAAACAAATGGGCGCTCCGTATTTTGACTATGCGGCTGAAGGCGCTAAAAAAGCGGCTGCTGAAATGGGCGCGGAGGTTATTTCTTACACAGGTCCATCTTCTGAGGATGTGAACCAGGAAATTACTTTTATTGAAGACCTTGTAACGCAGGGCGCGGATGCGATCCTTGTTTCAACGGCAGACAGCACTGCGATTATCCCCACAATCAACAAAGCAATGGAAGCAGGCGTAGCGGTATTTACCTTTGATATCGACGCTCCTGACAGCGACAGGCTCTTCTGCATAACGGCAGGCGACGCAATCGAGAGTGGTACGGCAATCGGCGAAAGTCTTGCAAAACAGGTAGACGGAAAAGGGCAGGTTGCTCTTCTGACCGGCGGACTTGGTTCCGAAACGCTCAACCAGAGGCTTGACGCGATTAAAGCGGTACTGGATAAATATCCTGACATCGAAATAGTGGCAACAGAAGCGTGCGACGATAATTTTGAAAAATGCGTATCCCAGGCGGAAAACCTGATCCAGACCTATCCTGACCTGAAGGCATTTGCTGGCGTTTCTTCCGTGAATCCTCCGGCCGCGGCTATGGCGATCCAGTCCGCTGGAAAAACAGGCGAGATCATTTCCCTTGGTATCGGCCTGCCGTCGCAGTGCTCCGAATATGTTGATGCAGGGATTATTCCTGAGCTGACACTGTGGGATCCGGGCGTAATGGGTTATGACGCGGTTGCAGCGGCAGTAAATTACCTCAAAGACGGAAGCCTTCCCAAGGATGGACAGGATTACGGCGAATATGGCGGAACGCTGATCGTTCCTGACGGCACAACCGTTGGATATATCCCCAGCATTATTTTCACAAAGGATAATGTTCACGATTACGAATTCTAAAACAGCTTAACAGTACCGGCTTTTGTTTCCCGGTTCGCTCCAAAACAGGGGCAACCGGGGAAGGCCGGAAACATCACAATCAGAAACAACGGAAGGTGGCAATAACATGAACGAACTTAGAATGGGCATCGTTGGCGCAGGCATCTGGGGAGAAACTCATGCCAGTATCTATAACGAGCATCCGTTTGCACAAACCGTCGCGATCTGCGACAAGGACAAAGCAAAAGCAGAGGCGCTTGCCGCCAAATTCGGTATCAAAGAAGTATATACCGATTACAAGGAAATGGCGGAGAAATCCAGCTGCGACGCGATTGCTATCGTTACGCCTGATTTTTTGCATGCGGATATCGCGATTGCGTGTGCAAACGCAAAAAAGGATTTGCTGATTGAGAAACCCCTTGCGACTACGCGCGACGACGTTTATAACATGATGGAAGCGTTCGAGAAAAACGGGGTGCGCGCGATGGTGGACCTGCACAATCGCTGGAATCCGACGGTGAATACTGCAAAACAATCCATTGACGCAGGAAACCTGGGTACGCCATACAGCGCATATGGCCGGCTGAATGACATCAAGTGGGTGGCTACCGATATGCTTTCCTGGGCGGCAAAATCCTCGATTTTGTGGTTTTTGGGGAGTCATTGCCTCGATACGCTGCGCTGGCTGATGGGCAGCGAAGTAGAGCGCGTGTACGCCGTATCCCGCGAGGGTGTTTTGAAGAAACTCGGCGTAGATGTACCTGATATGTATTTAACTACCATCGAATTCAAAAACGGCGGAATCGCCCAAATGGAAAACGGATGGATTACGCCAAACGCCAACACTTGCATCAATGACATCAAATTTACTGTACTTGGTACGGATGGAATGATCAATATCGATTGCTCCAGCCACAATATGATACAGGAAGTAACAGACAAAAAGGTTACGACGCCTGACATTATTGTCAGAAACCGGGTGGACGGTAAGGTAAAAGGATTTGCATATGAAAGCATCCGCTCTTTCGTGGATCGTCTGATCGACGGAAAGCCCTTCCTTGTGAGCACGGAAGATGCTGCAAATACTTCTCTGGCCCTCCTTGCAGTTCTCGAATCTGCAGAAAAGAGAGAGCCTGTTGTCGTCAAATATTAGTAATTAACATTTTTCCTTCTCTGCGGACGGCGGTTATTGATAGTGTCCGCTTTCCGCAGGGAAAGGAGAATTCAGTAACGATGAAAACTACCATGATAACACGTCATTCGCGCGAAGATTGGATCAAATAAAATAATAAAACAACAATATAAATCAGAGGTGACTGAAATGGACTTATTATCGACAATCAAGAACTCAAATATGGAACATTTTCTGCCAAAGGGATGGGATCTCAAACGGCTGGACGATTGCTGCTCCCACGCGCCGGAGGAAATCTTTGAAAAACAAAGCTTTTGGCACGATGATTTCAAGCCTGTTTTGTGCGAAAACAATACAACCTTTGGCATGATGATGGGACACGAAATTGCGCTGACAATAAAGCAGGCAAAGGACGCTGGACATAAACTGGCAATGATCCTCCCCGTAGGCCCTATGGGAATGTACGAATGGGCGGTTTACTTCCTGAAGGAATGGAACGTTGACTGCAAGCATGTATATGGATTTAATATGGATGAATGGAGCGACGAGACAGGTACGACGCTTGATAAAGACAATAACGGTTCTTTCCAGCATGCTATGGAAGCAAGCTTTTATGGGCCGCTTGGTAAGCTCACCGTTCCGGAAAACCAGCGCAATTTTGCAACCAAAGAAAACTTGCCTACCTATGCGGAAAAAATAGCGAAGCTCAAAGCTGAAGGCGCAAAGCTTGTGACGGTATTTGGCATTGGAAGGGTATTCCACATTGCATTTTGGGAACCGCATTTTGCAGGCGAATACGATTCCTTTGAGGAGTGGAAATCACAGGCATATAGACTGGGAGCCCATTTACATCCGCTGACCATAGAGCAGAACGCATTGCATAGCTTCAAAAGCCGCACCACGCAGGTACCGGCATTTGCAAATACGATCGGGCCGGGGTTGTTCCTGCAATCGGATAAAATTATCGGCGGCTGCGACGGTTGCTATGACAGGGGCATGATGTGGCAGGGCATGTCGCTTTGGACGGCGCTGCGCTACGGGCCTGACATGTGGGTTCCAGCAAGTTTTATGCCGACGCTTCCCGGGAAACTCTTCTTTATCAAGGAGCTGGCGGGCCCGCTTGTTGCGGAATGTAATTAACTCTCTTACGGGATACAGGTAAGGAGCGGTCATGAAAAATAAATTTGATTTGACGGGAAAGGTCGCCGTTGTAACCGGCGCGGGACAGGGGCTTGGAGAAGCGTTTGCACGATCCCTTTCCTCAGCGGGCGCAAAAGTGTACCTTATGGCGCGCAATGCGCGGCGTCTTGAAACCACCGCAAAAAAAATATCGGATGAGACGGGGAATGAAACTTACACGTGCGCGCTCGATATCACAGATGAGCAAAGCGTGATCAATGCGTGCAAAACAGTCGTTGATACACTGGGAAAGATCGACGTCCTCGTAAACAATGCTGCGGTAGGCAGAAGCAGCGAACGCCTTGAAAACGAATCGCTTGAGGAATGGAACAGCATCATCGGCACGAACCTTACAGGAACCTTTCTTATGATGAAGCACGTCGGAAGGGTTATGATCGCGCAGAGAAGCGGGAAGATCATTAATCTTGCATCTATGACGGGAAAGGTTGCCATGCGAAATCCAACCATTGGCGCTTACGATGTTTCAAAATCAGGAATTGAATGCCTGACGCGGCTGATGGCGGGGGTATGGTCGGAGTATGGAATTACAGTTAATTCGATCTGTCCGGGATATTACATGACTGATATCAACAAGGATTATGTAAAAGAGCACCCTGATTTCTATCAGGACTCCCTGGAGCAAATTCCTCTGAAAAAGTGGGGTGAACCCGCCGATATCGGCGATATGGCTGTATTTCTCGCTTCCTCCGCTTCCGACTACATGACGGGCGCAAATGTTGTGACGGACGGCGGATATACAATTTGGTAAAGGAGAACTGACATGAGATTATCTGGAAAAATAGCTGCGATTACCGGCGGCGGTGGCGGAATCGGCAAAGCGGCTGCACAAACGTTTGCAAAGGAAGGCGCAGTTGTACTGATCCTCGAAAAGGACGAAACGCTTGGAAAGGAAACCGAGGCTGAAATTATCGACGCAGGTGGAAAAGCTGAATTCTTTGCCCTTGATATTTCAAACTGGGAACAGGTTCAAAAGGTATTTGCCGATATCGATAAAAAATATGGCGGGATTGATATCCTGTATAATAACGCTTCTGTCTTTTGGGGGACAAAGGATGCAGCGATTGATGTAATTGATGTGAAAGTCTTCGAGCAAATCATCCATATCAATCTTTTTGGCATGATGTACTGCTCGAAAGCGGCAATTCCCCTCCTGAAAAAACGTGGGGGTGGGGCGATCATCAACACCTCCTCCAGCTGCGGCGTAATCGGTATTCCAAATTGCGACGCCTACAGCGCCTCGAAGGGCGCGACGATTTCACTGACAAGGTCGATGGCTGTGGAATTTGGCCCGGAAAAAATAAGGACAAATTGCATTGCCCCCGCGGCGATCCACACGCCAATGATCTATGAAAGCGACCTGAACAAGCCCACGTTTGACGAACAAAAATTCCTCACGCAGGGAACGCCGTTACGCAGGTGGGGAACTGCTCAGGACATCGCAAACATCGCTCTTTTCCTTGCAAGCGATGAAGGCAGCTATATGAATGGTGCAGTTCTTGTAGCGGACGGCGGAATTACGGTTTCATAAGCATGATCTAAAAGAAACCTTCTATTATGTGCAAGTATGCCTGTGGGAGCGGATTTGTTCGCTCCCCTGAGCATATTTAACTGGACTTGAGGTAAACACATACCATGAAAAAAATAGTAATAAGCAATGATGATGGCGGACTTTCGGCAGAGGTTCTCCCGGATTATGGCGGGATGCTGACGCGCCTTAACTATCATGGAAAAGACGTTATATTCTTTGACGAGGATATGCTTCATAAATCAAACGTTCTGGCAGGCGGTTGTCCTGTTCTTTTTCCATTCCCAAGCAGGACGAAAAACGATACATACACCCTGAATGGAAAGACATACACCATGCCGTTCCACGGTCTTGTAAAGTGTTCGTCTTTCGGCGTTGTGGAAACGAAAAAAAACAGTACGACACTTTATATCACAAATAACGAGGCCTCCCAAAGTGAAAATTATCCCTTTGATTTCAGGCTGGAGGTCACGTATACTTTAAAGAACGATACTGTAGAATTCCTTGCGGCTATCGCCAATCGTTCATCGGAACCAATGCCGCACTATTTTGGCTGGCATCATTATTTTACAGCGAGCGATAAGGCGGAGTTCCAGCTGGATACCGATATGAGGCGCTATGTAAATTACCTGGATGGAAAAGAGTACGAAAACAATATCCCGCTTGATCTTACAAGGGAAGGGGACTATGTATTCTATGAAAAAACAGGGAATAAAACTGAAATTATCAATAAAGCAGACGGCTATCATGCAACGATTGAAACGGACGATTCCTATGAATCGCTTGTGGTGTGCACGCTTTTTGACGGGCGCGTGACAGCAGAACCGTGGCTTGGCCTGCCGGATTCGATCAATACTGGAAAATATGTAAAATGGATAGATCCGGGGAGCAGGGAAACCTACAGCCTGACGATTCAGCTATCTGATCTTTTATGATTGCGGAAAGGAAATAAGTGTTATGAATATTTTAGCGATTGGATGTCATCCGGACGATCTTGAAATTGCGTGTGCAGGGACGCTTGCCAAATATGCGGCGCGTGGCGACAGGGTTATTATGTGCCATGTAGCGAACGGGAATTTGGGACATGCTGTAATCATGCCGGAAGAGCTCCGGGAAATACGCATGAAAGAAGCTGAAAATGCGGCAAAAATAATCGGTGCGGAATCAATTAGTATAGACGTTGGCGATATGCACGTAGAAGCCTCCGAGCGCGAGACGATCAACAGGTTGATTGAAGTGGTGCGTTATGCAAAGCCCGACCTTATCATTACGCACAATCCTGACGACTATATGCGCGATCACCAGCAAACAAGCCAGCTTGCGTTCCATGCAAGCTTTGGTTCATCCATCCCGCATATTGAGACTGTTACGGAAGCATATGGTGAAATCGTTCCGTTGTTTTATATGGATACGCTTGCGGGAATCAACTTTGTACCCACGGAGTATGTTGACGTAACAGATACGATTGATACAAAACTCGAAGCGCTTGCGTGCCATGAAAGCCAGATCAAATGGATGCTGGAGCATGACAAGATCGATTTCATTGATTTTGTACGAACCTGCTCCAAGTATCGCGGATTGCAATGCAGCGTACCTTTTGCGGAGGGATTCCGCCAGTATGCAGGCTGGCCACGGTTTTCAACCAAAAGACTTTTGCCATAGGGATAAAGGACAGGAAAATATGCGGTTTATCAGTAAAGCAAGTGAAAAGGAAATGAGCCTTCTGGCTGCACAAATGCTGGCTGCTGTTTTAAAAGAAAAACAGCGGCCTGTATTTGCTATGCCGACCGGCGGAACGCCTGTTGGAACATACAAGGCTCTCGTAAAACTGTATCAGGAGCAAAATCTTGATTTTTCCAAGGGAATTTTCTTTAATGTTGATGAATATGAAGGGCTTGGAAGGGAAAACCCGCAAGGATATTATTATTTTTTGCATGAACACCTGTACCAATACGTGAATGTCGCACCAAAGCATACCTTTGCACCGGATGGAAAAGCAGGGGATTTGGAACAGGAAGCTGCAGAATACGAGGCGAAGATAGACTCCTTCGGCGGCCTTGACGTTGCATTCCTTGGAATTGGCCGCAACGGTCATATTGGCTTTAATGAACCCGCAGACTTTTTTCGTTACGCAAGTTCCTCTGTTACGCTCAGCGAGGATACGCTCCGGGCAAACGCACGCTTTTTTAGCGACCAGAAGGCGGTTCCGCGCCGCGCGATCAGCATGGGAGCAGGAACGATCATGAGGGCAAAATCCATCATTCTAATAGCCGGGAGTGATAAAAAAGATGTGATCAAGCGCCTGAAAAGCTGCAAGGATATTAACCCGCAATTTCCCGCATCGGTTTTGTGGCTGCATCCTGATGCGACGATCATTTCAGCAGAAAAATGATTGACGAAGGATGTCTTTTCGGGTATAATTTAATACGTTGTATTGATCTAGGGGTGTAGTATAATGGTAGTGCATTGGTCTCCAAAACCAATTGTGGGAGTTCGATCCTCTCCACCCCTGCCACATCACAGCAGATTATGCTGAACGGAAAATCCCTCGCTTTTGCGGAGGGATTTTTATGTTGGATCATTCGAAATTACAGTTGCGTAAACGGTATTACGCATCTTATAGACGATTCAAGTTGTAATTGCCTGGTTATTTTAATATAATAGTATTATCTGAAAAGAATGAGGTGAATTTCATTGAATACGATCAAAACCGGTTTTATCGGTTGCGGAAATATGGCTTCTGCGATTATAAACGGCATTTTAAATAATAAAATACTGGATGGCGGGGATATCTTTGTATTTGATACCGATGTACAAAAAGCCAAATCAGTTGCAAACGGTATTACCGTCTGCCCATCTGTCGGTGAGCTGGCACAAAATGCAGATATTATTTTTTTGTGTGTGAAACCCAATATTATTCCTGCGGTTTTACCACAGATTAAGGAACAGGACAAAGCCTTTGTGTCGATTGCAGCCGGTGTCAAAACAGAAAAAATAGAAGAACTTTTGACGGTGCCCGCAAGAATTATGCGGATTATGCCCAACACCCCTCTAATGGTGGGGAAGGGTGCCAGCTGCCTTCAGACTCCAAGTACGCTTACACAGGATGAAGAGGCTTTCGTTGAACAGATTTTTTCTTCGCTTGGCATTGTAGAACATGTTCCCGCAGAACTGATGGACGCTGTAACAGGTGTTTCAGGCAGTGGTCCGGCTTATGTTTATATGTTTATAGACGCGCTTGCAAAGGCTGGCGTAAAAAATGGACTGCCTGAGGACGTATCTCTTCGCCTTGCGGTACAAACGTTTGAGGGCGCCTGTGAAATGCTAAAAAAGACGGGTGATACGCCATCCCAGCTCATACACAACGTATGTTCTCCAGGCGGAACGACGATTGAGGCGATGAAGGTTTTTGATATGAATGAAACGCGCGGCGTGGTTGAATGGGCAGTTGACGCATGCGTTGCAAAATCAAAGGAACTATCCAAATAGAAACAGGAGTAATATGCTGAAGGAAGTTATTTTATACTGCGATGGCGCCTGCAGTGGAAACCCGGGGCCCGGCGGTTGGGGCTGCGTGCTTGATTATAAAGGAAACAGGAAAGAGCTGTCCGGATATTTGCCCGATACGACAAACAACCGTATGGAGCTCATGGCGGCCATTCAGGGCCTTTTGGCATTAAAGGAACGTTGCAGCGTAAGGGTTTTTACAGACAGCGCTTATATACACAATGCGTTTGATAAGGGCTGGATTATTGCATGGCAAAATAACGGCTGGAAAACAGCTTCTAAAAAGCCTGTGGAAAATCAGGACCTGTGGAAACAGCTTTTGAACGAAACGAAAAACCATGTTGTAAAATGGTATAAAGTTAAGGGACACGCAGACGACGAATTAAACAATTTGTGTGATAAGCTTGCGCGCGACCAAATCAAAAAGAACGTTAAATCATAATAAGGTGCGCCATCGGAAAAAGATATGTCGTACGTCAAAGAAGCACCTGAATCTGTTCGAAATATAAACTCATGAAAAAACTCAAAAATGTCCGCTTTTTACAATATGCCCGCAAGGGGAAGTGGCTGACCGGTTCTTATTCCAAAATCAAACTATTCGCAAAACACAAGTTTTGCGAATAGTTATTGCATCTGAAAGCCCACTTATGCTATAATATACGTAAATCGCCCGGTTAAGCGGTTTTGTAACGATAAGGAGCCTTTTTTATTATGAGTGAGTCGACCAACTATCATCAAAATCTAAATCAAAAAATGACGTTGAAGCTTCGTGGGATCATGCGTGACCTGCCGTCGTTTACAACGAGCTTTTTTATTGCAATGGAAAATACATCTACGATTCTGACGCGTGTTAATTACGCTGCGGATCTCCGTATTTTTTTCCAGTTCCTCGTACGAGAGCTTCCTGCATTTTCTGGAAAAAGCACCACAGATATTACGCAGGATGACCTGAAAAAAATCACTGTGGATGACCTGTATCTTTTTATGGATTACCTGAACCTGTATACCGCTCCGGACGACGATGAAAAATTTATTGAAAATCACGAACGCGGCAAAGCACGCAAAATTGCCTGTCTGCGTTCTTTTTTTAAGCATTATTATCGTAAAGGCATTCTGGATAACAATATTTGTGAGCTTTTAGATACGCCTAAGCTGCATGATAAAGCAATCATACGCCTTGAGCCGGACGAAGTAGCCAATTTACTTGATATGGTAGAATCCGGTGAAAACCTGACAGATAAGCAAAAGCAATACCATAAAAAAAATGTGACGCGTGACGTGGCGATTTTAACTCTGTTTTTAACTACGGGTATCCGTGTGTCGGAGCTTGTTTCTTTAAATATAAACGATGTGGATTTTAAAAACGGCTGCTTTAAAGTAACGCGTAAGGGCGGCAACCAGGTGATGCTTTATTTCGACGACGAAACGGCAGGCGCACTCACGGCGTATCTTAACGAACGCAAGAACCGTGGAAATTACGACCTGTCCTCTCCCCTCTTTCTGTCGATGCAGGGCAAGCGCATCTCTGTGCGCAGTGTAGAAATGATGGTCAAAAAATATGCACGAATCGTAAGTCCGCTGAAAAAAATATCGCCCCATAAGCTACGCAGTACATATGGCACGATGCTATATCAGGAAACGGGTGATATCTACCTTGTCGCAGATGTTTTGGGCCATAAAGACGTAAATACGACGCGTAAGCACTATGCCGCAATGTCTGAGGACAACCGCAAACGCGCATCCAAAGCCATCAAATTAAGAAAATAATGATCATCCATCAGATCAAATCAAATATTAATCTTCATATCATTGAGGGCATATAAAATGCCTAATTTTGCATGTTCATAAGTAAGCGCGCCTTGCAAATAGGCCGCGTATGGTTCCCTGATGGGCGCGTCTGCCGTTAATTCAACGGATGCGCCCTGCACAAAGGTACCGGCAGCCATAATTACCTTATCATCATATCCGGGCATATCCCAGGCATATGGGACAACATTTCCATCGATGGCGGAGGCACGTTGTATGCCGCGTACAAAGTCCGTCAGGGGCTGTTCACTGCCAAAGATAATCGATTGGGTAATATCGCCGCGCTCGGCATTGTATGAAGGCTGGGACTGGAAACCAAGCTTTTCAAACACACGTGCCGCAAGGCAAACGCCCATGAGCGCTTGGCATACTGTGTGTGGAGCCATAAAAAAGCCCTGATAATACTGCTGGTAACCAAAGGCATAGGAACCAATTTCCGTTCCGATGCCCGGTGCGGAAAAACTTCCTGCAATCCTGTCGATCAAGCCGGATTTTCCTGCAATGTATCCTCCTGTCGGCGCGATACCACCGCCTGGATTTTTGATCAGCGATCCGGCCATTACATCCGCGCCAACTGCCACAGGCTCGTCCATATTAACGAACTCCCCGTAGCAATTATCTACCATAATGATCTTATCCGGAAATTTTTCCTTTACAAGGGCCATCACTTTTTGCAGATAACCGACCGTAAATGCAGGGCGGATTTCATATCCTGTAGACCGTTGAAAGTATATAACTTTCACGGAAGGATTGGCGTTTATTTTTTTGAACGATTGTTCAATATCAATCGTGCCATCCTTTTGGAGCTCTGCGCAATCAAAAGCAATCTGGAATTCCTGCAGGGATCCGCTTGCGCCATATAAGGTGGAAATAAGCGTATCATAGGGTTTTCCCGTCATGGAAAATAATGTGTCCCCCGGGCGCAGCAAACCAAATAATGCAGTAGAAATTGCGTGGGTTCCACTCATAAGCATGGGCGAAACGATTGCATCCTCAGCGCCGAAAGCATCTGCAAACACACGGCAGAGCTTTTCGCGTCCTTCATCTCCATAACCATATCCGGTGGAAGCATAAAAATGGCGTGCGGAAATATTATTTTTCTGAAAAGCTTCAATCACTTTAAACTGATTGACCTGAGCTACTTCCTCAAAACGATGGAAAACGTCCTTCACGTCATTTTCGCATTCATAAACAAAATCCACCAGCTTTTTTTCTATTTTAAAATGGTTGCTGATATATTCAGTTAAATTCATTTGGCTGTCCTATCCTTATTTAAAATATGATGTGCAAGCTCTGATGCATTCGCATAAGACGAGATATCGTACCAACAAATCCGCTCATCACGGCGAAACCACGTCAGCTGCCGCTTGGCATATCGGCGGGTGTTTCTTTTCAACACGGCTACCGCTTCGTCAAGCGGCATATTTCCCTTGAAATATTCAATCAGCTCTTTATAGCCGATAGCCTGCATGGAAGTTGGCGTATCCCCATACTTATGATAGAGAGTTTCCGCTTCCTGCAGCAAGCCTTGCTGCATCATTAGATCTACGCGCCTGTTGATTCGCTCATAAAGCACCTTGCGCTCCGTGGTGAGACCTGCCATAACAAAATCATATTCGTCATTCGGCCTGCGGAATTCATAACCGTTTTTTCCATCCCCGTTATTTAAAATCTCAAGCCTGCGGATGATGCGTTTTTTATCGTTCTCATGAATGCGTTCAGCGGCCTGGGGATCCTTTTCTGACAGAATCCGGTGAAGCTCCTGCGCATTGCGTTTTTCCAGTTTTTGCCGAAAAGCCAGATCGTAAGAGGTATCTGTAAAATCCAAACGGTATGTGATCGAATTCAAATACAACCCGGTTCCCCCTACCAGAACCGGGGTTTTACCGCGGGACAGAATGTCCCTGATCCAACCTGTTGCCGCCTGCTGAAACATCGCAACAGAATATGGTTCATCCGCCGCTGCTACATCGATCATATGGTGGACAATCCCCTGTCGTTCCTCCATATCCGGCTTCGCCGTCCCAATATCCATTTCGCGGTAAACCTGCATGGAATCAGCAGATATGATTTCACCGTTTTTGAGCTTTGCAAGTTCTATGGCAGTTGCCGTCTTTCCAGAAGCTGTCGGCCCAAGAATAATATATACCTGTTCCTTCATACGATACGTTTAAATCCTTTTTGTAAATCGCTTTTTTTGATTACGATTGCGATTGGCCGTCCATGCGGGCAATTTGGGATTGCGTCAAGCTCTGTGATTTCCTGCATAAGTTCCTCAATCTGTGCGTCTGAAAGCTGATAGCCGGCTTTGATGCTATAGCGGCAGGAGGCACGGATTACCGTATCCCGTAGCAAAAGAACATCATTTCCGCGTACATTGCGCAATTCTTCAAGTAAATTGTCGATCATTTTTTCCGCGCCGCTGACCTCCGCCTGCACAGGGAGCGCGTTGAACTTTAAGGTTAGCGGGCCAAACTCCTCAAAGTCAAAGCCCAGACTTTCCAAAAATTCCGCATGCTTTTGAAGCAGTGCAAAATCTTCGGCAGGAAGCGTAGCGACGTAAGGTATCAAAAGGCTTTGCGATGCAACCGTTCCTTCAACGGCAGCCTTTTTCATCCGTTCAAAATTGATCCGCTCGTGCGCCGCATGCTGATCGATGAGGTACAGGCTTTCACTGCTTTCCACCATAACATATGTGTTCCACACCTGTCCGATGATACGGTAATCAATCAGTCGGCGCACATCCTCGATTTCGGCCTGCTCCTCTTCCGGAGGATTCTGGTATTTTTTTACAGATTCAATCAGTTCTCCAAAATCCTGATCGGGCTGGTATACGGATGGCTTCTCAGAAGTCCCGGCAACCGGGTAATCCATCAAAGCCCCGGGCGTCTGTGCCGCCCTGCTCCCGCTTTTTTGATAGAGACGTTCGGCGGAACGGAATTCCGGAAAGTCCGGCTTCCCTTCCTTTCCCGCCGAGGACGGCAGCTCTTGATTTTGCTCCGCAGCCTGTGGAATTTCCAACACTGGCGGGACGTTTTGCTGATTGAGCGCTTCATGGACTGCCCTGTTAAGTGCGTCCAAAACCTCAGGCTCCTCATGCAGCATAACCTGGAGCTTATTCGGATGCACATTTACATCTGCCTGATCAGCCGGGAGAGTGAGGTGTAATACTGAAAACGGATAATGCCCCCTCAGCAGCCGCTCACCAAATCCGCGCATCACTGCGGCCTGCAGGTTTTTCGATTGGATATACCTGCCATTCAGGAAAAAACACATATAGTGCGTGCTTTTATATAAATGCGAAGGTTTTGAAATCAATCCATGTATTGTAAGGTCGGTTGTACTGAAATTTACCTCCGCAACCCGCGGCACAATCTCCTTACCATATACGGCGACTACCGCATCCCTGAGCGCTCCATTCCCCGGACTATGGTAAATTACCTTTCCATTGCTGATGTACTTGACCGCAATGTGCGGATTTGCAAAAATAAGCCTGGAAACAACCGATGTAACGTTTGTCGTTTCCCTTGCAGTATTTTTCAGAAATTTTAAGCGGGCAGGAATATTGTAAAATAAATTCTCAACCGTTACTGTCGTGCCCTCCGGCAGTCCTGCGGAAATAATCTCAGGCTGATGCTCGCCGCTTACTGTCAGGATCGTACCTTCTACACTATCCTGAGTACGTGTCTTAATTGTGAGCCTTGACACTGCCGCCATGCTGGACAGCGCCTCTCCACGAAAGCCAAGCGTTTCTATGCGTCCAAGGTCGTCAACATTGCTGATCTTGCTGGTGGCGTGCTTTTGTATGGCAAGCGGCACATCCTCCGGATAAATCCCCAAACCGTTATCCGTCACGCGGATCAGCTCCTTACCGCCCTGCGAAATCTCCACCGTGATTGCCGTTGCGCCCGCATCCATGGAATTTTCCATCAGTTCCTTCACGACAGCGGCCGGATTAACCACTACCTCGCCTGCAGCGATCCTCGCATAAACGGCCTCATCCAGTACACAAATCCTTTTACTCAGCATCGTTTAACTCCTTATTGAGCGAATAAACCAGATTGAGCGCCTCAATCGGAGTCAGTGTGTCAATATTCGTATTTTTGATTTTTTTGACACATTCAGGCAATTCCGCCTTGGGTTTTTCCTTTGGAATACCTGAATTGCTGTCTGTCAGCGATATCTCATAATTCTGCAAACGGTCCAGAAATACCCTTGCGCGCGCAATCACCTGTTGCGGAAGTCCTGCAAGCTTAGCCACATCGACGCCAAAGCTGCGGTCTGTCCCACCGTTTACGATTTTATGCAGGAATATGATCTCACTTCCCATCTCCTTAACGGCTACGGAATAATTTTTGATTCCTTCGAACATATTTTCAAGCTCTACCAATTCGTGGTAATGCGTTGCAAACAAGGTTTTCGCCTGAAGGTTTTGAATAATATATTCAACGCTGGCCCATGCAATCGATAGACCGTCCGTCGTGCTTGTTCCCCTGCCGATTTCGTCTAAAATAAGAAGGCTTTTTGAGGTGGCATTATTGAGAATATTAGCAAGTTCATTCATTTCCACCATAAACGTACTCTGACCGGAAGCGAGGTCGTCCGATGCGCCCACGCGCGTAAAAATTCTGTCAACCATACAAATATGCGCACTCGATGCAGGGACAAAGCTTCCGATATGAGCCATCAGCACAATAAGCCCAACCTGGCGCATATATGTGCTTTTGCCCGCCATATTCGGTCCTGTGATCAAAAGCATATTATCCGTATCGCTGTTGAGCAATGCGTCGTTTGGAACAAACTCCTGCTTGCGGATATTTTCCACAACCGGATGCCGGCCATTTTTGATATCCAAAATGCCATCGTCAGCCATTTGTGGCCGCGTATACATATTTTCGTAGGCGACGCAGGCAAATGACTGCATTGCATCCAAAAGCGCTACCTGGGCCGCACATGCCTGAATACGGGAAACATTATCTCCAAGCGTATCCCTGATTCGCAGGAACACCTCATATTCCTTCGCATTGCGCTTTTCCTCTGCGCCAAGAATCGTATCCTCCATTTCTTTGAGTTCTTCGGTGATATAACGCTCGCAGTTTGTAAGGGTTTGCTTGCGCAGGTATCGATAAGGAACCTGGGAAAGATATGATTTTGTGACTTCGATAAAATAGCCAAAGACTTTATTGTAACTGATTTTCAGGTTTTTGATCCCGGTCTCTTCCCGTTCGCGCGCTTCCAGTTCCGCAAGCCAGTTTTTTCCATTTTTGGATGCAAAGATCAACTGGTCGATTTCCGGATCGAATCCATGCTTTATGATATTACCTTCTGTAATTCCAACCGGCGCGTCTTCATTGATCGCATGGTCCAGAAGCTCAAAAAGATCCTGAAGATCGTCCATGTTTTCGTAAATACCTTTTAGCAAGGTGCTTTTTGAATTTTCCAAAAGCGCTTTGAGCGTAGGCAACGCAGCAATAGAACGCTTCAGTGACAGGCAATCCTTTGCATCGATTGTTCCATAGGAAATGCGGGAAATGATACGCTCCAGATCGTAAATACTGCCAAGATAATCCACCAGCGAATTACGCAGGTACATATCGTCCTTTATTTCGCCTACCGCGTCGAGACGTTCGTCAATCGCATCAATACTTTTTAACGGCTGGAGGATCAGCTTCTTTAAAAGCCGCGCGCCCATCGCAGTCTTAGTACGGTCAAGAAGCCATAACAGGGAACCTTTTTTCCCGTTTTCCATCAATGTCTGAGTCAGCTCAAGATTACGGCGCGTGCTTGGATCGAGCACCATATAAGAGCTGCCTGTCAGTGTTTTAATTGCAGTGATATGCAAAAGTGCATTTTTCTGGGTATCCACAAGATACTGCATCAGCGCGCCTGCCGCGCAAATGGCGTCGCTTAATTCCCCGCAGCCAAATCCGCTTAAGGATTTTACCTTAAAATGCCCGCACAGAGCTTTTTTCGCGGCTGTCTGCTCAAATGCCCAGTCAAAATACGGGTTTACAAAGGTATTTTTGAATCGTGTTTTTTCCGTTAATGTGAGCATCTTCTTTACGCATGAATCTGCAACCAATATCTCCCGCGGATTAATACGAGTCAACTCGTTCATAAGCTGCATTTCGTCTGGCAGCTGCTCTACGCAGAATTCACCGGTAGATACGTCGCAATAGCATACGCCAACTGTTTGTTCGCCATAATGGATACAAAGGATATAATTATTTTCCGCTTCATTTAAGATAGAGTTTTCAACAACCGTGCCCGGAGTCACAACACGCGTTATACCACGCTTTACAATACCCTTTGCGATGCTTGGATCTTCAAGCTGATCGCAAATTGCGACCTTATAACCGTTTTCAATCAGCCTGTTGATATAGTTATCTACCGAGTGATGAGGAACCCCGCACATCGGTGCGCGTTCCTCAAGGCCGCAGTTGCGCCCTGTCAGCGCTATTTCAAGCACCCTGGCCGCAAGCTCCGCGTCTTCAAAAAACATTTCATAAAAATCGCCCAAACGAAACATCAGGATACAGTCAGGATATTCCTGTTTCAACTCCAGATACTGCTTCATCATTGGTGTTAATTCTGCCATAATTCCCTCTTATTTCCGTACTGCCGTGCCAAACAGCGTCGTTTTTTTACCCTGCGTGATCAGGACCTCCTGAAAAGTCCCGATCATCGACGGATCTCCCTCAAAATTGACCATCTTGAACGAACCCGATTTACCGCAGACATGCTGTGTATTGCGCGCGCTCTGTCCCTCAACCAAAACGCATACGGTCTGCCCTTCGTATTCTTTGTTGCGTTGTTCAGTAATTTCATTTTGCAGGGCGACAAGCCTCACTATACGCTCTCTTTTTGTCGTTTCGTCCACCATGTCCGCCATTTTTGCCGCCGCCGTTCCGCTGCGCACAGAATACACAAACGTAAAGGCAGCGTCAAAACGCACCTCCCGCACAAGGGAAAGCGTATCTTCAAAATCCTGCTCCGTTTCGCCGGGAAAGCCGACAATAATGTCTGTTGTAATTGCAATCCCGGGAACTGCTCTGCGTATTTTATCCACAAGGGACAGATATTCCGATCTGGTATATTTACGGTTCATCCGTTCCAAAACCTTTGTGCTGCCCGATTGAACCGGTAAATGGATATGGCGGCAAATCTGCGGGTGCTTTGCAATGGTTTCGATCAGCTCGTCAGAGAGGTCTTTGGGGTGCGAGGTCATAAAACGGATACGCGGTATTTTGGTCTCCGCACAGATCTGGTTCAGGAGCTGTGAAAAATTGATACCTTTGCCATTATAGGAATTTACATTTTGACCAAGCAGCATAATTTCCTGGTAACCCTGAATTTCAAGCTCTTTCACTTCGCCCAAAACGTCATCGGCATCTCGTGACCGCTCGGCGCCCCTTACATAAGGAACGATACAATAAGAGCAGTAATTATTGCAGCCATACATAATATTGACAGACGCGGCAGGGCCCTGGCCCCTTTTAAGCGGTACTGCTTCATGTACCTGCCCGTCGCTTTGCTGCACACGCAAAACACGCTGCTTTTCGGACAGGCGTTCGAGCAGCATTCCAGAAAGCTCGTGGATGTTGTGTGTGCCGAAGATGATGTCCACAAATGGAAATGTTTTGGACAGCTTATGAGCGACTTCCTCCTGCTGCGTCATACATCCGCATACGGCGACAATCAAATTCTTATTTTCTTCCTTCAGTTTTTTGATTTTACCAACATTTCCAAATGTTTTCTGCTCTGCGTTTTCACGAACACAACAGGTGTTGAACAGTATAAAATCAGCCTCTTCCTTTTCCTGTGCCGGGCGGTAGCCAAGTTCCTCTAAAATTCCTGCAATCTTTTCGGATTCGTGCTCATTCATCTGGCATCCATATGTAATAATGTGGTATTTCAAGCCATTTTTCAGTATTTCATTTTTCCAGTAAACCATATCTTTCATATTCAATATTATAATGCAAACCGGCTGGAAAATCTACTGATAAATCGACCTCAAGCTGACTGTGGCAATAAAAAACGGTCTGCAGGTAAACCCTGCAGACCTTACATTCCATAAATTTATGTTTTACCACGGACGCCGTCCGCACACGAAATGACTTTGCCAATAAGAAGAATCATAGGTGCGTTTTACAACCTTGCCGTTCGAAGAGGATGCGTCTATCATCATACCGTCGCCGATCACAATTCCTACATGCCCAACCTTGCTGCGGGCGTTATTGGTATAGAAAATCAGATCGCCACGCTGCAAATTATCAAAAGATATCTTTTCCCAGGATGAATTTTGTGAAAACCCTGCGGCATTGAGCCTCCCTGTAGAAGAACCAGCCTGTCTCAGGCAATAGGTCACAAGCCCTGAACAGTCAAAGGTATTTGGACCGGACGCCCCCCAGACATATGGTTTTCCAAGCTGCTCTTCCGCTACCGATATAAAGCTGTCTATACTTCCTTTACGCTGTACTGCAACTTCCATTTCTGCGGTTGGTTTCGCGTCTGAGGAATAAATGCAATCCAGTGTCATCTCGCCGGTCTTTCCATCTACGCCAAGATCATTGCGCGTCTGGAAAGCTTTGACAGCATCTATCGTTTCCGTTCCATAATAACCTGTCACGCTTCCAATATAACCAAGTTCCTGCAAACGGCTTTGCAGGCTTTTAACGTCGTCTCCGTTTGTCCCTTCAAGCAGTGTGTACGGCTTTGCATCTTCGGAGTTGATAATCGCAAGCGTTTGCGGGCCGCATACCCCGTCTTGCTCCAGGCCATGCTGACGCTGGAAATAACCGACGGCTCCGGCTGTAGCAGGCCCGTAATACTCGGTTGTTTCATCAATCGCAAGATATCCAAGATCCATCAGGCGTTGCTGCAGCGCCGATATTTCCGGGCCTTCCATTCCTTCCTTCAGAGTCGGATCAGGCGTTGGCGTTGGCGCGGGAGTAGGCTCGGGCGTTGACTGTGCAAGCGCCTGTAAGGCGTCGGGTTCCGTTTGTGCCGGCAATGCCTGTAAATCACTTTCCGCCGCGCTTGCATTCACACTGAAAAACGGCGTGTTCCCAAAGGTACCTAAACCAAGCAAAACGACAAGAGCAACCGCAACGGTACCAATACCGCCTGTCAAAATCCATTTGTTCCTTTTTGAGAGACGTACCATGCGGTCTTTGATATTTCTGAAAAATTGTTGTACCCGGAACGAAAAGGAATAATATTTCAGCTTCTTAATATATTTCCTTCGCATAAAAACAAGACTCCTTTTTAAGCATATCAATAGAGGTTGCTTTCAAAATAATGTACATATAACATTACTATTATACATGATTTTTTCTTTTTTTGCACTATATTTATTACAAAAGTATTAAATATCAGGTAAATATAAAAGCCCCCGCTCACGCGAAGGCTTAATTTTACGTTATTCTCTGCCATCCCAACAGTAAGTACATAGCTTACATGGATCGATGCCGATAGACGCCTGCACATCATCCAGACGATGATAACGAAGCGAAGTGAACTCCAATTCCCTGCACACCTCTTCGGTAAGCTGCACATGGCGTGCGCTGTCCGGATCGGCATATTCCTGCAAGACCTCCATTGAGGCGTCGCCCTCATGCTGAGCAATCAGCTTACGTGCTATAAGGTCCAGATCCGACGTAGAGCGTGAGAAATTCAGGTATTTGCATCCAAACAAGATAGGCGGACACGCTGAACGGACGTGTACTTCCTGCGCCCCGCTGCGATACAGGAATTCGGTAGTCTCGCGCATCTGCGTACCCCTGACGATGGAATCGTCAATCATGAGCAGTTTTTTCCCCTTGATCAATCCTTCTACCGGTATAAGTTTCATGTGTGCGATGAGGTTTCGCAAATCCTGCTTTTGCGGCATAAACGACCGCGGCCACGTGGGCGTATATTTGATAAACGGACGAGCAAACGGAATCCCTGAATGGTTCGCATAGCCTATCGCATATGCGGTACCGGAATCCGGTACGCCTGCCACAAGGTCAGGATGTACGTTATCACGTGATGCGAGGATACGTCCCCCCTCATAACGCATTTGCTCTACATTTACGCCTTCATAATAAGTCGTGGGATAGCCGTAATATGTCCACAGGAAAGCGCAAATTTTCATCTGGTTCTTCGGAGGCAATATCTGCTCTACCCCATCCGGCGTGATCAGCACGACCTCGGCAGGCCCAAGCTCCCGAAGATCGTGATATCCTAAATTTAAAAAAGAAAAACTTTCCGACGCTACGCAATAACCGTCTTCCTTTTCCCCTAAAACCAGTGAAGTGCGTCCTACATTATCCCGCGCGGCATAGATCCCGTCCTTCGTGAGCACTAACATGGTCATAGAGCCGTCGATCAGTTCCTGCGCATAACGTATTCCTTCGGCAATCGTAGCCTGGCTCCCTACCAGCGCCGCAACCAGTTCCGTAGGATTCAGCTTGCCATTACCCATTTCAGAAAACTGAGCAAAATGATTTTGGAAACAGCGGCTGATAATTTCATCGGAGTTGTTGATGCGCCCTACCGTAGCAACGGCATAAGTGCCAAGGTGAGAATGTACGGTAAGCGGCTGAGGAGCTGTATCCGAAATACTTCCAATACCCATCGGCCCTGTTAAATCTTCTACGTCCTTTTCGAACTTCGTGCGAAAAGGTGAATTCTGAATCCCATGGATTGCCCGCAGGAACCGCCCGTCTGAATATACTGTCATTCCACCCCGATAGGTTCCTAAATGTGAATGATAATCTGTTCCAAAAAACAAATCATATGCACAATTCCCTTTTTTTGCCGCACCGAATATTCCGCCCAATTCACTATCCTCCGTTGGTTGCTTTGTTTACATAATTGATTATATCATTTTGTGTAATCCGGTACTACCAAAAAAGGACAATTTCCTTCTTAAATATTTTACGTTCCAGTAAATCCAGAAGTACAGGATAATCATAACCACCAGTAAACTGGTGGTTTGCGCTCGCCCTGGAAGGGCGAATTGCGGACTTAGCCCCTCAAGGGGCATCGAAGTTTGACACCGCATTACTATCTCGGGCAGCCGCTTAAGCGGCTGTCTTTTTTGCCTACTTGGTCTTG
>NZ_LAYJ01000014.1 GCF_000981035.1 Christensenella hongkongensis | reverse complement strand
AAAACGCGGGAGCAGATGAAAAAGGACGGGCTTGGAGCGGTGCTGTTGTTCGATCCGGATAACGTGAGGTATGTGACGAGCACCAAGCTTGGAGAGTGGGTGAACAACAAGCTGAACCGTTACACGCTTCTTGCCGAAGGGCACGATCCGATCCTGTTTGAGATCGGCAGCGCAATCGGGACGAAGAAAATGCTGTGCCCGTGGATCAAGGACATCCGTCCGAGCAAAAACGATATGCGCGGGAGCATGACGCCGCTGTTGAAGTCGAATGAGAAGGTGATCGGGGAGGTGTACGAAATCCTCAAAGAGTGGAACCTTCACGAAGCGCCGATCGGGATCGACCTCCTGACAGTGTCGATGATGCAGGCGCTGGTGAAGTTTGGAATGGACGTGCGTGACGGGCAGGCAACGATGCAGGAGGCGCAGAAGATCAAGACACACGAGGAAATCCAGCTGTTGGAGATCTCGGCGGCAATGGTGGACGGAGCATATTACGACGTTGTGGAAGCGATCAAGCCGGGAGTGCGTGAGAACGAGGTATGCGCGGTGATGCGCGGACGGCTGGTGGAAATGGGAGCGGAGAACGTGCACAACGTGAATGTGATCTCAGGGGACCGTGCGTTCCCGCACCCGCATGACTTCTCAGACCGGATCATCCGCCCGGGAGACATGGTGTTCCTCGATGTGGTAAACGACTTCAACGGATACAAGACATGCTATTACCGGACGTTCTGCTGCGGTTATCCGACGGAGAAGCAGAAGAGGATATACAAGAAGACATACGACTGGATGTACGATGCGATCCGTGCGATCAAACCGGGAGTGACGACGGACGAGATTTGTAAGCTGTGGCCGACGTACAGGGAGCTTGGAGCAAAGGACGAGTACGAGACGATGGCGCTGGAGCTGGGGCACGGAGTAGGGATTGCGCACTGGTCAAAGCCGGTGATCGGGCACCAGTGCTCGATGGAATATCCGGAGGTAATCGAGGAGAACATGCACTTTGCAGTGGAGACATATTATGGAGAAGACGGGGAAGCAGCGCGCCTCGAGGAGCAGATCGTGGTGACAAAGGACGGATGCCGTGTGATCACGAAGTTCCCGTGCGAGGAGCCTGTCGCCTGCTGGAAGTATTGAGGAAAAAATCAAAAGGGAGGGTTGAAAAATGAAAGCGTTTGTGATCACGGAAAAAGATAAGTACGGAATGCAGGACATAGAGGTGCCGGAGATTGGCCCGGACGAAGTGCTGATGAAGATGCTGGCAAGCGGCATCTGCCACTCGGATTACGACCTGATCAGCGGCCAGTACATCATCCCCTTTACGTATCCCGTTACGCCGGGGCATGAGTTTGCGGCGCAGGTCGTGAAGACAGGGGAGAATGTGAAGAACGTAAAGATTGGAGACCGGGTGGTAGGCGAGTGCAATATCGGCTGCGGGGTATGCCCGGTATGCCAGATCAAGGCTGGGTTCTGCCCGGACGCGAACCATTTCGGTTTCACGCAGGACGGGGCGGATGCGGAATACTTCAAGGCGAACGGCGACTGGCTGCATGTGCTGCCGGAAAACATCGACAATATGACGGGAGCGATGGTGGAGACGTTCAGCATCGCCTACAAGGGCATTTATGAGGCAGGCGGAGTGGACGCGGCGGACGTAGCGGTGGTGTACGGCGGAGGCTCGGTAGGAAACTGCGCGGTGGCGGCGCTGCATGCGATGGGAGCGCTCGTGATTCTGGTGGAGCCGCTCGATTACAAACGTGAGATCGGCAGGAAAATGGGAGCAGACCTTGTGATCGATCCAACGTCGCAGGATGTGGCGGCAGAGGTCAGGAAGCACTCGCGGGGACTTGGGGCGGACCTTGTGGTGGAATGCTCGGGGAACGCAGGGGCAATGGCACAGACACTGGAGGTTGCGCGCAATGCGGGGCGCGTGGTCTTCATCGGCATCAACTTCAGGGAAGACATCCCGGTAGCGCTTGGAAAGTTCCAGGTAAAGGGTATTACGGCGATTGGCAGCAACGGTTCACCGGGAGTATGGGAAAGGTGCATCCAGTTTCTGTCGAGGACGAAGCTGGACCTGAGGCCACTGATGACGCACACCTTCCCGCTCACAGAGGCGGTGGAAGCGTTCGAGTTCACAAGGGAACCCAAAAACCGCGCGATCAAAGTCATTCTGACAAACGAATAAGCAAAAGCGCGCAGAGATTAACACACAATGGGAAGTTTTGGAAAAGAGACCTCTATTTGCCGCCGATGCGGCAAATAAAATAAACGATGGTAAGGAGATCGGTAATGAAAAAGAATGGTAGGAGTAGGTTTGTAAAATATGTTTCGATCATAGTGGTGATTCTTCTGGTAGTTGCAATGGCAGCAGGCTGTTCTGCCCCGGCGGCACAGGGCGACGGAGGCGAGGCATCGCAGACAGCTGCGTCGGGCGGCTCCGGCGGAGGGAAAAAAGTAGGGATCGCAATCCCCACAAGCACTGTCAACCGGTTTGTGGAGGAGGCCGACCTGATCGAACAGGGGCTTAAGGATCTTGGCTACGATGTGGTTGGCAAACAGGTGGCAAACGACGATTCCAATACGCAGATACAGCAATGCAAAAATATGCTTGCAAACGGTGCAGAGCTGTTGATTGTGTGCCCGGTGGATAAAAAGTCGTCGGCACAGATCGTTGACGACGCACATGCGCAGGGCGTACCTGTTATTTCTTACGTGCGGATGGTGGGCGGAGACCTCGATTACTATGTGTCGGAGGACAATGAAGCGGTAGGGACTTTAATCGGCGAATATGTGGATGAAAATCTGGACGAAGGCAATATGATCGTACTGACGGGAGATTCCCTCGATACAAACGCACAGCTTTACCGCGATACGGCAGTAGCGGCGCTGCAAACGAAAATCGATTCCGGAAAGATCAAGATTGTTGCGGATCAGTTTTGCAAGGGATGGTCGCCGGAGGAGGCCGTTAACCACACGGAGAATGCTTTGACACAAAACCAGAACGACGTCCAGGCAGTGCTGTGCACAAACGACGGTACGGCAGGCGGCGCGATCGAAGCGCTTACCGCACAGAACCTGCAGGGCCAGGTTCTCGTAACCGGCGGCGATTGCGAGCTGGCAGCAGCAAAACGCATCCTTGAAGGGACGCAGACTATGACGATACTCAAAAATAAATATGACGTAGCGGGCAAAGCCGTTGAGGTTGCAGACCAGATTTTGAAGGGCGAAACGCCTTCGACGGACGAGGTGAGGAATAATGAGACGAAGGATGTACCGGCGTTCCTCGTACCGATGACGGTAATCACAAAGGACAACATTCAGGCGGAGCTGATTGATTCCGGGTATTTCCCTGAACTCGCAGAATAAAAATACTGTACTGGCGCGGGGCGCGGTGAAATACCGTGCCCCGTAAAATAGCAGCGAAAGAGGAAGTACAAATGAAACAGGAATATATGTTGGAACTGGATGCGATTTCCAAAACTTTTCCGGGGGTTAAGGCGCTCACAGACGTAAGCTTCAAGGTGAAAAAAGGTGAAATACTGGCTATCGTCGGGGAGAATGGCGCGGGGAAATCCACCCTGATGAAAATACTCAGCGGGGTATATCCGCATGGAAGCTACGAAGGCAGGTTTTATCTTGAGGGAGAAGAAAAAAAGTTTGCGAATATCAAGGAAAGCGAAGATGCCGGGATTCAGATTATCTATCAGGAGCTTGCACTGTGCAAGCTGATGAATGTAACGGAAAATATCTATCTGGGAAATGAGATCAGGAATAAATTCGGTGCGATCGACTGGAACGAAAGCATCAAAAAAACGCAGTTTTACTTAAAGGAGGTAAATCTGGATGTTGAACCGTTAACGCCGGTGGTACAGCTTGGCATCGGTCAGCAGCAGCTTGTGGAGATTGCAAAAGCGATCTCAAAAAATTCCAGGGTACTGATTCTTGACGAGCCTACGGCGGCACTCAACGAAAAGGAATCGGAAAATCTGCTGGGAATTATCAAGCAGCTTCGGGATAAGGGCGTTGCGTGTATTTTTATTACA
This sequence comes from Christensenella hongkongensis, assembly GCF_000981035.1. Taxonomy (GTDB): domain Bacteria; phylum Bacillota; class Clostridia; order Christensenellales; family Christensenellaceae; genus Christensenella; species Christensenella hongkongensis. Next base: position 15,537 of record NZ_LAYJ01000014.1, on the reverse strand, counting down.
CACAAGCTGAATGAAGTTTTTGAATGCGCGGACCGGGTGGTCGTAATTCGAGACGGACAGGTTGTGGACGAAGGGGATATCTCTGAATTTACGGAAGATAAAATCATTACGCGTATGGTGGGCCGCGAGATCACAGAGCGGTATCCCAAGGAAAAATTCAAGACGGGCGAGGTGATCGCCGAAATCAAAAACTGGTCGGTCACAGATCCTGAGGTGCCGGAACGAAAGCTTGTAAAAAACGCAAGCTTTACCATCAAAAAGGGCGAGGTGCTTGGAATCGCGGGACTTATGGGCGCGGGCAGGACAGAGCTTGCCCTCAGCCTGTTTGGATGCTATAACGGCTACACCGAAGGGGAAATCGCCATTGAAGGGAAAAAAGTACAGATCAGGGAACCGAAGCAGGCGATCAAAAACGGTATTTCTTACGTATCGGAGGACCGGAAGCGTTATGGCCTTAACCTCAAAATGGATATCCAGGATAATATGACCATCGCCAGTCTTGAGAAAATATCAAAGGGCGGTGTGATCAATAATGTGGAAAAAATAGTATCCACAGATAAGATGATCCGGGAGATGAAGATCAAAACACCGTCCAGCGAGCAGATCGTAGGAAACCTTTCGGGTGGGAACCAACAAAAGGTGGTGCTTGGAAAGTGGATGCTTACAGAGCCCAAAATACTCATTCTGGACGAACCGACAAGGGGAATCGACGTAGGCGCAAAGTATGAAATATATAAAATCATCAACCGGCTTGTGCAGGATGGCGTGGGCGTTGTTATGATTTCCTCCGAGCTGCCGGAAATCCTTGGAATGAGCGACCGTATCCTGGTGATGTGCGAGGGCGAGCTCGTTGCAGAGCTCAACAACTGCGAAGTGGATCAGGAGAGGATCATGTATTATGCCACAGGGGGAATGGTAGGATGAAAACATCAACAATCAAAACAGAACTTTCAAAAAATGCAAGACAATATACAATGGTACTGATTCTTGTGGCTATCGCAATCGTATTTGCGATCCTCACAGGAGGGACATTCCTTACCTCAAGGAATATTTCAAACCTGTTCCTGCAGGCTTCCGCAATCGGTATTGTGGCAATTTCAGTATCGTTGGTGCTGGTAGCCGGCGAAATAGACCTCTCGATCGGCTCGTGCGTAGGCCTTACAGGCGCGGTTGCCGCGACGCTGATGGTCAACATGGGCTGGTCGATTATACCGACCATTCTTGTGACGGTTGCAGTTGGCGTTGGAATCGGCTGCTGGCAGGGCTTTTGGGTTGCGTTTCGCAAGGTGCCGTCCTTTATCGTTACGCTTGCGGGCAGCCTCATTTTCCGTGGCATCGTATACGGCATCACACGGGGCATGACGATTGCGCCGATGACGGATGAGTTCAAGGCAATCGGGCAAGGCTATATCCCGCCGATTTTCAGCGCGGAGGGCTCGGGCTTCAACGATACGGCAATCATTATCGGGGTTGTGATCTGCGTAATATTTGCTGTGATGCAGATACGCCAGGAGAATTCCAGGAAACGTTATCACCTGGGCGTTGCGCCAAAAGGGATGCTGATTGCAAAAATCGTAATCGTCAGCATTGTGGTGATTGGCATTATGGCGATCCTGTCGCTGAATCTTGGACTTTCCTATGCGTTTTTACTGCTTATCATCCTTGCGGTGCTGTTCTCGTTTATTTCGAACAATACGGCATTTGGACGGCAAATTTACGCGATTGGCGGGAACCGGGAGGCGGCGCGGCTGTCGGGTATCAACATAAAAAAGCGTTTATTCCTGCTATTTGTAGTGATGGGGACGATGTGCGCGGCAAGCGGCATCGTGTATACTGCAAGAATCAACGCGGGCACCGCTGCTGCCGGACAGAATATGGAGCTTGACGCGATCGCTGCCGCGGTGATCGGAGGCACGAGCACGATGGGCGGCGAAGGCAGCGTATTTGGGGCGGTGATCGGCGCGCTCATCATGACCGCCATCGATAACGGGATGTCGCTGATGAACCTTGATAACACATTCCAATATGTGGTAAAGGGGCTTGTGCTGCTGCTTGCCGTATGGATGGATGTTGCGACACGCAAAAAGGTTATCAGTTAAAAACAGAGCGGTCGCGCGATTTGCCATGGAATGTGCACTTGACTTATAAGTTTGTGCAGACTATCATTTATAATATACAGATAAAAGAAGTGAATTTATCAGGAACAGAGGATTTTATGAGCGTAACGATCAAGGATGTTGCAAAAAGGGCCGGAGTTACTCCGGCTCTTGTATCAAGGGTTATCAACAACGATCCGACTTTGTCGGTAAAGGAGGAAACACGCGCGCGCATCTTTAAAGCTGCGGACGAGCTTTCCTACCTGCCCAATCCGTTTGCACAGAGCCTGCGGACAAAATCGACAAAAACGCTTGGAATGCTCGTGCCGGATATTGGCAACCCCTTTTTTATCAACATCATAAAAGGCGCGCAGGACGCGGCGCTCGCGCGGGATATGTGCCTGCTGCTCATCAATACGGATGAAGTGTGGGAGAATGAAAAAAAGCTGATCCAGATGCTCGTCAACAAAAAAGTCGACGGGATACTTTACCTCTCCGCGCACATGGACATCAAGGCGATCCGGCTGATCGAGGAGCTGAAAACCCCTTATGTGCTCGTCAACCGTAACAGCGGCGACGAAAATACGCTTTATGTGGGGCTTGATAACCTCAACGGCGCGCTGCTGGCGATGAAGCACCTTGTGGAGCTTGGGCATGAGAAGATCGCGCATATCGCAGGCCCGCTCTACACCGATACGGCAAGCGGCAGGCTGCAGGGATACCGCACAGCCCTGCATATGCGCGGAATCGAGCTGAACCTTGATTATGTGATCGAGACCTCGTTTTCCTTCGACGGCGGCGAGCAGGCGGTCAAAAAGCTTCTCGCAATGAAGGGCGACCGGCCGACCGCTATTTTTGCTGCAAACGACCTCATTGCAATGGGCGCGGTCTCCGGGGCGAATGAGATGGGCGTGAGCGTACCGGAGGATTTGTCGATCGTCGGGTTCAATAATATCTGGGTAGCAAAGCATTTTATGCCGCCGCTCACAACGGTGGATTTTGATAACTACAAAATGGGAGAGGAAGCCTGCAATATGCTGGTGGATAAGATTGCCGATCCCAAAATGGAACCGAGGCAGGTCGTGCTGGAGCCGCATCTGGTCGTCAGAAAATCGACTGCAAAACCAAAAGAGTATTAATTTAGAAACAATTTAATGATGGCAAACAGGAGGCGGCGGATGTCTGCCGCCTGCTTTTGTGCACGCAAAAATTGCGGAAAGGGAAAAAGATGAGTGGGTACAGTTCTTTATTCCAGCCGTTTTCAGTTGGAAGCATTACCGTCAAAAACAGGATCGTACAATGCCCGATGGACGTTATGCCGTTTGTAGACGAAAATATGCAGTTTGCGCAGCGGTATGCCAATATCCTGAAAGAAAGAGCAAAGGGCGGCGTGGGGCTGATCATAACGGGTTCGTGCCTTGTCGAGGACTTTAACGGACGAATGTTTGCGGATGTGCGCGATGCGTTCGTTCCTCAGGCAGGGAAAATGACAAAGGAAATCCATGATTGCGGCGCAAAGATTTTTTGCCAGTTGAGCGCGGGCGTGGGACGGAACCTGGTGGTGCGGGAAGGTGACCTGAAAGGGAACGGGCCCTTTCTTGAACGAAATGCGCTGGCACCTTCAGACGGTGTGCCAAATGTATGGGAGCCTTCTTTAAAGCATCGTGCACTCGGCAAGGAGAGAATCAAAAGAATTGTGGACGGCTTTGCGGATGCGGCACAAATGCTTAAAGAAGCCGGCTTTGACGGGATTGAAGTGCATGCGCTGCACGAGGGATATTTGCTGGATCAGTTTGCAATCGCGTCCATCAACCATCGGGAGGATGAATACGGCAGCAGCCTTGAAAACCGGCTGCGCTTTCCGCAGGAGATTTTGAAAGCGGTAAAAAAACGCTGCGGAAGCGATTTCCCGGTGATCATACGCCTGAGCGGCGAAAGTAAAATGAAAGGCTATAACAAGGGAGCCCTGCCGGGAGAAACATATCAGGAGTTTGGAAGGGGAATCGAAGAATGCGCCGTGGTTGCCCGGATGCTGGAAACGATGGGCTACGACGCGCTTAATATGGATAACGGAAGCTATGACGCATGGTATTGGGCACATCCGCCGGTTTATATGCCGATGCTTTGTAACATGAAAGAGGCAGAGAAAATCAAGGAGGTTGTCTCGATCCCCGTGTTCTGTGCGGGTAAAATGAATGATCCGAAGCTGGCCGCCCAGGCGGTGGCGGAAGGGAAAATTGACGCGGTGGCGATAGGGCGCGCATTGCTTGCCGATGCGCAGTGGCCAAACAAGGTGAGGCGCGGGGAAACACGGTCGATACGCCCATGTATCGCCTGCCAGAGCGGATGTATGCAGACCTTTCTTGGAAGGCCGCTTACCTGCGCGCTTAACCCACGGATCGGGTGCGAGGGTGAAGGGCAAATACCGGAAGCCGGGCAAGCGAAGAACGTTCTTGTTGCCGGCGGCGGGATAGGAGGAATGGAGGCGGCGCGTACTGCGGCGCTGCGCGGACACCGCGTCTGCCTGATGGAAAAGAGCGAAAGGCTGGGAGGCGTATTTGTTGCGGCTGCCATGCCTGCGTTCAAGGCAGCAGATAAGGAATTGATCGCTTGGTATGTAAACGAACTTGACCGCCTTAACGTACGTGTCCTGCTAAGCATGGAAGTAACGCCGGACGTGGTGGAAAGCGAAAGGCCGGATGCCGTGATCGTATGTGCGGGCGCGCAAAAGAAAAAGCTGCGTATTCCCGGGAGCGGACGTTTGACGGACGCGGTCGAGCTGCTGGAAAAAGGAACCTACAGCGAAAAAAACGTCGTGGTGATCGGAGGGGGACTGACTGGCTGTGAAATTGCCTACGATGCGGCACGACAGGGAAAAAATGTAACGATTTTGGAAATGGCGGAGGATATTTTACAGGTGGACGGCCTGTGCAGGGCAAATTCCAATATGCTCAGAGACCTTTTGCATTTTTATCACGTATCTGTCAGAACCTCATCGTCTGTCGAACAGATCGCAGAGAAGCAAGTAAATTACATCGTAAACGGAAAGCGGAAAACTGCCGCGGCGGATATCGTAGTAAGCGCTATCGGATATTTGCCGGATACAGGGCTTTATGACGAATTGAAAGCAAGAGGCTGGGAGACGCATCTGGCAGGCGACGCAAAACAGCCCGGCAACCTGATGAGCGTAATTCATGAAGCGTATGAAATTGCAATGGAGTTATAAAAAAGAATGTGCTAAGCTGCCTGTAAAAAATGGACGTTTATAACGTCCGCTTTTTGTTGATCAAAATTTAACCTTGACAGGCAGTGCTTGGTATATTAGTATAATGGTATGACCATTTATGGTGACTTGTCAAAAGCCTGGCTACAATCTTTTGGTACAAATTGCATATGCAGGCGGTTTATCAAACATTTCGCATAACCTGCGTTATGTAAAATCGCTGTAAACTCAAAACAACGAAATTGTCAATATTCAGGTACGGAAGCGAGGTAAGCAGCATGGATCGGTGGATTCGGGAAGAAGCGAAAAGAATTATTTTGCAGGATAAAGCAGCGTGTGTCGTGGCTTATCAAAAGGAAATCCTGTATCTTGGACAGGGCAAGGGAATCTTTCCATTAATGGAATATTTCGAGCGGGAAGAGCTGCATCGCAGCGGAATCGCCATTTTTGATAAAGTGATTGGAAAAGCGGCTGCAACGTTTGTGGTGAGCCTGAAACCGAAATATGTGTTTGCAAAGATGATTAGCGAGGCAGGATACGACCTTCTGCGCAGGAATGGAATCAGGACGGAATTTGAGACAAAGGTGCCAATGATCATGAACAGGGACAAAAGCGGTATGTGTATGCTGGAGGAAAAGGTACAGCATATCGACGCGGTAGACGAATGCGTGGCGGTATTACAGGACTGGCGCAGGAAAATTATACCGGAAAAGCTGCGAATGGCGCAGGCATAAAAAAACGATAAAATACCCGGCAAATTTATTTGCCGGGTATTTTTGGCATACGGCAGGTTTTTGCCGGCCGATAACCGATCCAAATAAAGCTATGAATGATTTAGGAACGAACCGGCACAAACTGTTTTGCGGAAGGAGTAGGGTAAAATAAAGGATTTTGGCGACACTTTTATTGTGCTGTGCCTGTACAAGGATACGTACGGGCTCTAAACAATGGATACGAACTCCAGAACAGCACAGAAAATCGCTTTGTAAAGCCAATATAAACTGCTGTTTTAATTCGAAATTTTGCGAATATTATTGTTTAGCCTCGCGCTCTGTGGTATAATTACTTTAAAAATAGACGTAGTTGGAAGAGAAGACTCCAGGAGAAATTTTCTATCCGGGAGTCTTTTATGCTTTGTAAAGTGATTTTACCAACTGGGGTTAGGGAGGTTGACCATGAAAGGGTGGCGAGGAAGACGGTTGCTGGCATTCGTTGCCAGCGTAGGGATGTTGTTTTCGATATGGTCTGGCGCGGGAACAGCGCTGGCGGCCGGGGAGGCAATTCCCAATGAAACGGATGTGGAATGTACGATTTCGGGAGAATGCGGTGCTGTGGAGCATGACAAGGACTGCCCGGCAGGAAAGAAAGGGATTATCTCTCCCCAAAATATTACTGGATTTATCTGGTATTATAATGAAGGCGGCGCAGTTCCCAATGAAATTGAGGTGGGTGGGAAGGTGCCGCAGGAAGAAATTGGCCTGCCGGACTCGTTGCAAGCTCATCTTAATGGAAAAACGGATACTGTGGAAATTCCGGTTAAGTGGGTATGCACAGACGATTACACAGGTACCAATTTTGACGTTTATACCTTCAATCCCGTTTGGGACACTTCGCTGTATGTACTGGATGCGTCGCTTGCACAATCGGATATTCCATATGCCCAGGTGCGGATCGCGCAGTCCGGGAATGAAAATATGCGGACGGATACAGATGGCAATACGGTTATTATGGTGGAAGGCGCAAACGTAAGCAGCACAGGGATACAGGCTGCAATCGATGCGGCGCTCATAGATTTCAGCGAGGATAAGCCTGCGGGAGATGTCAGGCTGGTTGTAAATCCGGCTGCGATGAAAGTTAATATCAAAGTATATGGCGATCCGATTACCTATATCGACGTACCCACGAATAAAGGGATCACCTCGTTTACGATTACAACCGAAAAAGAAGACGCCACAAAAGAAGCGCCGGTCATTCTTTTTGTTGAACTTGGAGTGGAAGCCAATATTTACGCGAATGGAATACCGTTTTCAGTGGAAGGCGCTATCAGCGTAGGCGGTACTATTTATGGCGGTGCAAAGGACCGTACTACGGGAAGCACCAGCATCACCTACGATGGGGCGACCGGAGGATATAACAGGACGGTTATTTATGGCGGCGGACGGAATGGGGATGTGGACGGAGACACGAATATCGTAGTCCATTCCACCCATGCCGCTTATAGCAATGGAACTACTTTTTCGGTTTATGGTGGCGGGGATGCGGAAGGCTCGGGTAAAAGCGCGAACGTCATCGGAAATACAAATATTGATATTTACGGCACGGTCATATTTATGGCCGGAGGAGGATGCGCGTATAACGGATCGACGGCAAATGTAGGCGGAGATACCAATATCCACATTCAGCCAGGCGGTGCCATACAGAAAAAAATGTACGGCGGCGGATACGCATATAATTTCCATGCGGGGAATGATTACAGCGGGACTACCTCCAAAGCGAATGTAGAGGGCACTTGCCGTATTACGATTGATTCAGATATCGCTCAGGATCCGGACCGGTACGACGGAGATTTTGTGATTGGGGCGGGATATGCCACCATAGGCGCAAATTCCACAAGCGCGGTTGCGGAATCCTCTGCGATTGCGGACGCGGGTGCGGTTGTAATCAAAGTAAATGGCAATGTTTCGAACAATACCAAAAACGGAAACACAGACCGCTGCATTGCGGGCGGCGGAGATACCGATGGAAGGCTTTATGCAAATCCTTCCCCGGCTGAGGGTATGGATATCTGCCGGGCAAATGTAAACGGCGACGTAACCATAAAAATCGCACCTGGGGTGACGCTGAACAATGCTGTTGTAGGCGGCGGTTCCAGCGTGGGCGGGGGCAGCTGCGACGTAAAGGGCAGCACGAATATAGAAGTAGGAGATAATGCCACGGTGGGCGGCGTCGTAGGCGGCGGCACCATTAATTGTAATATCCACCGCGCAGCAAGCGCCGATGTCGGGGCTGTAAATATCACAATAGGAGATCAGGCTTCATGCCGTAAGATCGGTGTATCGGATGGCAATTTTATTGCGGGGGGATTGCCCTATTCCAGCTATACGAGTTATGTACCGGCAGGGAGCCATACAGATGTAAAAGGCAATATTAGTTCCACCGTCGGAAACGATTTTTTCTGCGAAGGGTGGTTTTATGGGGCAGGACTCAATAAAAAAACGGACACTTCCGTAGCAGTCGGGGGCGATGTATCCACTGCCATTGGCGACGATTGTACCATATCCGGCAATTACATAGGAGGAGGCACAGCGGACGGATCAAATGGCGACGCCTCTATTGGAGGAACGGTCGTTAATGTGGTCGGGGATCGCTTTTCTTTTGGGAGATGGTTATTTGCGGCAGGACTTACCACGGCTGTGGATGCCGATGCAACGGTAAAAGGAAATGTATTAACAACAGTTGGAAGTAACGGTACGATTTCCGGTCAATTTGTGGGCGGCGGCGAAGCGGAAGGAGCAGGCAGCGACGTATCCGTAGATGGGAGCATCACAAATACGTTGGGCGGAGGATTTTCCTGCGCTTATTTTACACCGGCGGGCAGGACGAATGTTGATGCCAGAGCGAGCGTCGGAAGCGCGGGGAACAATAAAAAAGTAGAGACAGTGTTCCTGGGAAACGGTGGCGAAACGGCCTCTTTCAACGGCTTTGTAACCGGAGCAGGACGTGCTTATGCCGCAAATGCGGACGTCACGGTTTACGGGGATGCAACGCTTGTGTTTGACGGCGTTATCCCCAGTCAGGATCTGTATGCGGGAGGATATTCCAATGCTGCGGCAAAGGCGCAGGTAACAGGTACTGCGACGCTGGAACTGCGGAATATGAAGGATAAATTCGCCAAATATATCTATGGCGGGGGAAATGCCGCCACAGCCGGAGCGAATACCGATGTAGGCGCGGCGCACCTTGTTTTCATAGACGATCAGGAGTATGCGGGTTGGGCTTTTGGTGGTGGTTGGGCGGCGGACGACGCGACAGCCAGTGCCCGTGTGTCAGGACCTGTTTCAGTCGAGGTGACGCGGAGCAACCTTGGAAACGCATATCTGCTCGGCGGAGGCTGGGGAGCGGGAAGCGGCCATGTCGAGACCGGTGGCAAAACGGAGATTGCCGTTACAGATTCAACTGTGAAGGATATTTATGGTGCGGGATATTATAAAACAGCCACGAGATACCAGTATGCCGAGGAGATTGATATCTGCCTGGATGACGTAACCGTAACGGGCGGCTTTTATCCGGCCGGGAACAGCAACGCAAGCGCCAAAAATGCGCAGGTCAGAATCACGGGCGATACCACGCTGGGATACATCCAGCAAAATAATACCGCGTCCCTTTCAGACGGCATTGACGTTTACATAGGGGACGGAATTACGCAGACAAATGCTAAAGTTGGGTATTTATACCATGATCGCATCAATCTGGTACGCGTCTGTGACAAGGCGGTATTGACACACCAGGCCGGAACATACCAGCTGCTGTGGAACACGAAGGACCTTCAGGTCGACAGGGGCGGTACACTGGTTCTTTCCTCATTTGATGAAGCTGTTTCCGGAAATTATACAGGCGGCGGCACCGTACAAATGAACGCCGGGCAGAAATTGGGCATAGGAAATGTGGCGACAGGGGACACTGCCGTCAGGATCGAGGGCACGCCGTCCGTCGGGCAAACATATATCGCTGCGGCAAGCGGTGACGCCAAATTTGTTTATTTTAAAGACGGCCTGGGGCTGCAGCGGCAGGAGAACGGCGTAACGGCCGAATGGAAGATTGCAAATACCTTTACGGTCACTGCCGGCGTATCCGGCGGACATGGCAGGATTTCGCCGGAAGGAACGTTGCTCGTTTTTGAGAATGCAGAGCAAACCTTCCAGTTTATTCCTGACGACGGTTATAAAGTGGAAAAAGTACTGCTGGACGGTTCGGATATCGGGGCATTGGAGGAATATACCTTATCCGGAATGAAACAGCCACATTCCATACAGGCATATTTCGTACCTTTGGTGGCCCGGGACGCAGAGAAAGCGGTGGAAGGGATAACCCCGCCGGAACTGGATGAAGACAAGCATACTGACGATGTGTTGACTGCAAAAATTATCTACGAGCAGCTGCCGGATGAGGAAAAAGAGAAAGTATCCCCGGACAGTTTAGAACAATTACATGGGCAACTCGCGGGCCTTGATTTGATCGATATCCAGTTGGAGATCGGTGGAAAAGCAGACACTGATTTCGATTCGCCAAATCTGCATAATCTTGCAAGCGCGATTTCGATGGAGGAGGCGAAACAACTGAAAGCGGGCACGATCAACCACATTATTCTCAAACTGGTCATCAATCCGCTTGAACGGGAAGAAGAACGCATCGATGTAGGACAGACCGGTTATTTGGAAGGGATGCACCTTGATATTTCGATCCTGAAGCATATCGATGGAAATCCCGGAGAAAAGGTGCCTGCCATCAAGAACCATGTTCGTATTGTGGTGAATATTCCAACCGATCTGCTCAGCCCCGGCCGGACTTATGTCATGCTCAGGGAGCATGACGGGGAAGTTGCCGTACTGCCGGATTTGGACGATGCCAATGAAACGCTGACTGTGGAAAGCAACCTGTTTTCCGCTTATGCCATAGCCTATACGGAGGATACGCCCTATATTGCCTATTATACCGTACGGTTTGACAGCCGTGGCGGGAGCGGGGTGCGTGAAATGGCAGGCATATTGGCAGGAAACCATATAGCCGCGCCGCAAGCTCCGGTAAAGGAGGGCTTCTGTTTTGACGGTTGGTACCGGGAACCGGAGGGGATAAACGAATGGAATTTCGATACGGATACCGTGCAGGAGGATATGACGCTCTACGCCAAATGGACTTCGCAGGACGCCGTGCCAACGCCTGCTCCAACCCGGCCTGCCGGCCCTGAAGCTCCAACCGGGCAGCCGAACTCCGGGAATCCGGCGACAGGAGACACGGAAATGCCGCTTTTGCCGTGGGTACTCGCCATGGTTGGAGCATTTGTAAGTATCATCGTTTGTTACAGGAAAAAGACAATCGGTAAAAGGGAAAGGTAATTTTTACGCAGCGTATAATAATGTCCTGCAACAGGCCGGTACAATGCGGTCTGGAAGGCCCGGCAAAAGCGGTATGCTTGACTCCGGGCCTTTTTTGCTTCGCGGCATAATATTTAAAAATGGTTTTGGTTGCCTGTAAATCTATTCTATGTATAATAAGAGGTAAGGGAAAACGTTTTGACAGGACAAGCAACAGGGAGGTGTTTTCCATGTGGAACGAAGAACATTTTCAATCACGGCGGCTCGATGAAGCCGATTTCGAGGAATTTGACGCGCTGCTGCGTTATGCTTTTCAGGTAACCTCGCGCGATATGGCGCGGATTGGGTGGTCCGAAACAGAGCTCATGCAGTCAAAGAAACCTGTTTTTGACGCAGCGTATGTGCTTGGCTGGTTTTACAAGAACCATCTTGCCTCGCAGATCGTAATCTATCCCATGGAAGTCAACATTCAGGGGAAAATATTCCAGATGGGAGGGCTTACAGGCGTAGCGACCTACCCGGAGTATACGGGCAGAGGGCTTATCCATGCCCTGATCAGGATGGGGCTCGAGCATATGCGTGAGCAACAACAATGGATTTCATTTTTGTATCCTTACTCGATTCCGTTCTACAGGAAGCAGGGATGGGAAATCGTCTCTGATAAAATGACCTTCACCATTAAGGATACGCAGCTCCCGAAGATTCGCCCGGCGGGTGGAATGATTGAGCGCGTCCCTGTTGAGGACGAGGATATCAGGAACGTTTACAAATATTTTTCGCTGCAGCGCCACGGTGCGCTCATACGCAGCGAGCTTGAATGGGATGAATACTGGCGGTGGGAGTCGGACGATATCATGGCAGCCGTCTATTATAATACGGAGCAAAAGCCGCTTGGGTATGTCATTTATTATATCCGGGACGAGGTTTTGCGGATAAAAGAAATCGTATATCTGACACAGGAGGCGAAATATGGCATTTGGAACTATATCAGCGCCCATTTTTCCATGGTAAATCAGGTCGAGGGAGCCAATTATTCCGGACAGCCTATTGCGTTCGAATTTGAAGACAGTGAAATTGAAGAAACGATCAAAACTTATTATATGGCAAGGATTGTCGATGTAAAGCCGTTTTTGGAGGAATATCCTTTTCAGGTTGCGGATGAAAAACGGGACTTTTACTTCAAGGTGCATGATCCGGTGGCAGAGTGGAATAACGGTGTTTTCCATCTTTTCTGGAACGAAGGGTCAGCATGCTGCGAAAAGTCGGATTATGATGGGGAAGAGCCTCTGGTTGAGCTTGACATCGGAACGCTGACCACTATGATGATGGGCTATAAGAGGCCGACATACCTGTACCATAACGACAGGATAAAAGCGGATTACCACGTATTGAGCTTGCTTGAAATGCTCATCCCGTCAGAAAAACCTTATTTTTCAGATTACTTTTAGAAAAGAAGCCCCTGCCATTTTGACAGGGGCATTTCTGCAATTATAATTTCGCTCCGGGTTTATGACAATCTTTCAATATGATAGACTTTTGATGCAATCATATGGGCGCGAAGCATTTCCTGCGCCTTTTCGAAGTCGTTTTCATCGATTGCATCCATGATTTGCTGATGCTCCCGATAGGTTTCCTGATACCGTTCCATCGATTTCACAGAAAACACGATGCGCTGCATCTGGTTCCACAGTGAACGCAGGATTTCCTGCAAACGGCTGTTTCCGGTATTGTTCAGGTAACAGCTATGGAATGCCATGTCGTGCATGGTCATGTCTTCAAAATTATTGCTTTCAAGCATTTCCTTCATAGAAAGCACATGGGAGCGCATTTTATCGATCACAGGTTTATTATCCAGTTTATGCAGGAACAGCTTCAGTGCAAGCACGTCGAGCACCTCCCTGAGCTGATATACCTCAATCACGTCCTTCACTGTGATCTCTGCAACCATGATGCCTTTGCCGGGGAAGCCGACTGCAAGCTTATCGTTAATCAGCTCCTGCAAAGCGCTTCGTACCGGGGTGCGGCTCAAACCGAGCTTATCGCACAGTTGGCGTTCAATCAAAAAAGTGCCCCCCGGCAGTTCGTTGGAGATAATCATTTCCTTGATACGGTTATACGCATAATCGCGTTTGTTATCATTTTTTGCATCCGTCTGGTATTTCGCCATGGATAAAACCTTTCTTTCGTAAAATTATATTAAAAAAACTAATTGTATTTTCTTGGTATACCAAAAGTTTATACCAAAATATTTCAAGAGTCAAGGAATTTATGTAAAAGACAATATTTTATCAAGAAACAGTTGACAAAGGAGAAAAGCGAAAGTATACTCTTGGTATACCAATAAACAATTAAAAAAAATCGCAAATAAAAGCTTGGTTATAACAAAACGAAAATAACGAGGAAGTTTTTTAATTATAAAACCCTTTTTCGTATACAGTAAGTATTCTTTCGGTTTTTAAAATATAGTCGAGTCGCTTCATCAAAACGCAGTTTTAAAAATATAGAAATAATTTGGACACTGGGAAACAGGAATTTTTTAGTGGTCAGTGAGAAAAATCAGGAGGGAAAAGAAATGGGAAAAGTAAGAGTAGGAGTATCGGGATATGGAGTAATCGGCCAGCGGCTGGCTGACGGAGTTGCAAAACAGGAGGATATGGAGCTTGTGGGAGTGGCGGACGTAGCGCCAACGCTTGCGGTGCGTGCGCTCTATGAAAAGGGAATGCCATATAACCTGTACCTTGCATCGGATGAAAACCGTGCGAAATTCGACGAGCTGGGCATCCCTGTGTCAGGTACGCTCGAGGATCTGGTAAAGTCGGTTGATATCATGCTGGACGCAGCGCCTAACGGAATCGGCGCAAAGAACAAGCCGCTGTATGAAAAGCACGGGGTGAAGGCCATCTTCCAGGGCGGCGAGAAGAACGAGATCGCAGACGCATTCTTCCATGGCTATGCAAACTTTGACAATGGAGTAGGTAAGGATTACCTGAAGCTGACGTCGTGCAATACGACAGGGTTGATCCGTGCGGTAGACTGCATCGATAAGCTGGTGGGCGTGGAAAAAGTAGCGATCACAATCATCAGGAGGGTGGCGGATCCGGGCGACTACCACCGTGGACTGACAAACGCGCTGCAGGTGGATAAAGCGCCCAGCCACCAGGCGCTCGACCTGATGACGATCATGCCGCATGTGGACGCAACAGGCATTCTGGTGCACACGCCGGTCACACACGGCCACATCATAACGGTTGTGGCGACGCCCAAAAAGGAGATCAGCAAGGAAGAGATGCTGGCAGCCTTCAAAAAGCATCCGCGCATCAGGGTAGTGAGGCTGGAAGACGGCTTCCTTGGGAACGCGTCGCTGTTCCGCTATGCGAGGGATCTTGGGAACGTACGCGGGGATATGTATGAAATCGCAGTATGGGAAGAGACGGTGGTGCACTCTGGCAAGGACATCATGTTTGCGATCAACATTCCGCAGGAAGCGGTTGTAATTCCTGAGAATATGGATGCAATCCGCGCGGCGCTCAACATGAACGGCTCGCAGGAGAAGGCGCTTGAGCTGACCAACAAATACCTTGGGATGAAGGCGAGATAGGAAATCTGTCTGTGGCGGCGGGCATAAAGAACGCGGTACGTTTCAGGGGTATACACCGTATTGCTTCATTTCGCGCCGGATTAGGTGATTGGCTTTTTCCCGGGCAGGCGCAGGACAGCTTGCGACTCAGGGACGCGCGTACATTGTAAATGCAGGACAAAAACGCGCTCTGCCTCCGCCTATTCGAATCTATGAAAGAATCCGGTCAAAGTGTCACGGCTCCTGAAGCCCTTCGCTGCAATCTGCCCTGTGCCTGCCGGGAACAGAGTTGTATATTCGGGCGCTGTACAGTCGCTGCATAGAACGTGTAAGAACCGGTTGCAGGATATTGCCTGCTGTGGTTAGTGCAGAGCGCAAAAGAACTACCGGCAGCTTGCCGACGGGGACATGAGGCTCCGCAATGAGGAGCTTCAGAAGCCGTGACCACGTTGTTCCATCCATGCTTTGAAAGGCGGATGCAGCGCACCGTACACAGTTTTGATTTTTGGACTGTACGGTGCGTCTCCGAAGGGCGGCGCCTTATGCCCC
>NZ_LAYJ01000076.1 GCF_000981035.1 Christensenella hongkongensis | reverse complement strand
CTGGACGAATTCACGGCGATTATCAATACGCCGGAATCGGGCATACTGGCACTGGGAGCGATCACCAAAACGCCGGTGGTAATCGGTGATGAAATTGTGATCAGGCCGATCATGTCGATGACGCTGACGTACGACCACAGGATCGTGGACGGCGCGCCGGCGGCACAGTTCCTGGGACGTGTGAAGCAGTATGTAGAGGAACCGACATTGATGCTGTAAAGCAAGCAAATACTCCTGTTATCCGGCTGCCGGGGGCAGCCGGATAACAAACAAAGGAAAACGAGGATTGGCGAAAATGGCAGAGAAAGTAATCATGCCCAAGCAGGGGCTGCAAATGACGGAAGGAACCATCATCAAATGGCTGGTGCCGGAAGGCGGAAAGTGCGTGGAAGGCGAACCGCTGTTTGAGATGGAAACAGATAAATTGACGATCACGATGGACGCGCCGGCAAGCGGGACGCTCCTTAAGATCGTAAAGGGCGAAGGCGAAGTGGTGCCGATCACAGAGCTGATAGCGGTGATTGGAGAGCCGGGCGAGGATATTTCGGCGCTCATCGGGGAAACGGGCGGAGCAGCGGCTCCGGCGGCGCAGGAAACGCCTGCGGCAGGCGGAATGGAAGAGTTTGACGTAGTGGTGATCGGCGGCGGCCCGGGCGGATATGTGAGCGCGATCCGCTGCGCACAGTACGGCAAAAAGACGGCGCTCGTTGAAAAGCGGGAGCTTGGGGGGACATGCCTGAACAGGGGATGTATCCCGACAAAGGCGCTGCTGCACACAGCGGAGCTGTATGAGGAAATGAAGGAATCAGGCGATACGCTGGGCATTAACGTAAAGGAAATGGCAGTGGATTACGCAAAGACAGCGGAGCGTAAGAACAGCGTGGTGAAGAAGCTGCGGATGGGAATTGCGGGGCTTGTGAAGGGGCGTAAGATTACGCTTTTGGAAGGACAGGCGGTATTGACCGGAAAGAACACCTTCAAGGTGGGAGACAGGGAATACAGCGCGAAAAACATCATACTGGCAACGGGCTCGGAGCCGGCGCGCGTGCCGATTCCGGGAGCGGACAAGGCTGGCGTGATGAACTCGGATGGCGTACTGGAGCTTACAAAGCTGCCGGAGTCTGCGGTGATCATTGGCGGAGGTGTGATCGGCATCGAGTTTGCGACGCTTTTAAGCGCATTTGGCAAAAAGGTGACGGTAGTGGAAATGCTGCCGCGCATCCTCAATGAAATGGATGAGGACGCAAGCGCGACGATGAAGAAGCTGCTGGAAAAGAAAGGCGTGGAAATCCACACGGGAGCGAAGGTGCTGGAGATCAGGGACGGTCTTAAGTGCGTCTTTGAAGAAGACGGCAAGCAGGGCGAAGCGGACGGCGAGATCGTAGTGATCGCGGTGGGCAGGCGGCCTGTGACACAGGATCTTGGGCTTGAGGCGGCGGGAGTCGCAAGCGAGCGGGGCTTTGTGCAGGTAGACGGGCAGATGCGTACAAACGTGCCGGGGATCTACGCGATCGGCGACATCACAGGAAAGATACAGCTTGCGCACGTGGCGAGCGCGCAGGGGCTTGTGGCGGCTGCGAATGTAAATGGCAAAAACGAAACGATGAAATATGATATTGTACCGGCATGTATTTATTCGAGCCCGGAGATTGCGAGCGTAGGACTGACGGAGGCGCAGGCAAAGGCGCAGGGGCTGCCGGTGAAGACAGGAAACTTTGCGACGGCGGGAAATGGCCGCAGCATGATCATGAACTGTACAGACGGCTTTGTAAAGCTGGTGACGCACAGCGAGACGGGAGAAATCCTTGGGGCGTGCATGGTGGCGCCGCGTGCGACGGATATGATCGGCGAGATTGCGGTTGCGATGAAGGCCGAGGCAACGGTGGAAGAGATTGCAGATACGATCCACGCGCATCCGACGGTGAGCGAGATGATCATGGAAGCCGCACACGATGTGGAAGGCCTTTGCTGCCATAAGTTAAGGTAATAAAAAGAAACTAAATAAAAAATATGAGAGGTGTAAAAATGAGAAAGGTTGTAACGTATAACCACATTGGTCTTGTAACTGAAAACTTAGAAAAAATTATTGATTTTTACTGCGGCCTGCTTGGCTTTAAGGTGGCTGCAAAATTTAGGGCGGATGATGAGGACAGCAGGAAGACGCTCAACCTTCCAGGTATGAGCCAGGACATAGTAATGCTGGAAAACGAGGACGGCTCGGTGGCGATGGAGCTATTGTATTATATCACCCCCAAAGCGCCGAGCACAGCGAGGCCGAGCGATTTTGCTTTCAATGACGTAGGGGTAAAACATTTCAGTGTATCAGTTGACGATATTGGAGAAATTTACCAAAAGCTTTCACAATATGATGGGAAAAGTGTTTCGGAGCCAATTTCGCATTCGGAAGGATTCACATTTATGCTTGTAAGGGATCCGGACGGAAATTATTGCGAAGTCAGACAATATAACTAAATAGACACAATGAAAACAACAGGAGGAAAAGAAATCATGGAAAAACTGAGAATTGCTTCAATTGGTGTGGGACGTATGGGAATTTGTCATGCTGAGACGGTTGCATTGCGTGTGCCGGACGCGGAGCTTGTGACGGTATGCGATCTGAATGAAGAGCTTGCAAGGTCTACTGCGCAAAGGCTGGGCGCGAGAAAATACACAACCGATTATCATGATGTAATGAATGACGAGGAAATTGATGCCGTGTTTATTACGAACACCTCTGCTGCGCACTGTGAGTGCATCAAGGCGGCCTGCGCTGCGAAAAAGCATATTTTTTGCGAAAAGCCGACGGGACTTACGTTTGATGAACTGGATGAAATAGACGAAGCTGTGGCGTCGAATAAAGGCAAAGTAATACAGGTGGCTTTTTTGAGACGGTTTGATAAATCGATGATGGATGCAAAGGCAAGAGTTGACCGTGGAGAAATTGGGGATGTGATTAAGGTAAAAAGCGTGACGAGGGATCCCGGCAAACACAGGGAATTTTTCGATCGTTTTCTACCGGGATCGGGTGGCATTTTCTTTGACCTGAACGTACACGATTTCGACCTTGCGAGATGGTTTGCAAATTCTGAGGTGGAAAAGGTGTTTGCGATTGGCGGGGTATACTCGTTTGAAGAATTTAAGGACTTTAACGACCTGGACGCTGATGCAGTTATGCTCCAGTTCCAAAACGGTGTGATGGCGGAAATTGAAGGTAACAGGCTGGCAACCTGCGGTTATGACGTTTGGCTGGAAGTAGTGGGGACAAAGGGTTCTATCACTGTAAATACAGGGATCAATTCATTTGTTACGGTGAAAGACGAATACGGTATGAGAAATGAATGCTGCCCGTGGTATTGGGAACGTTTTGGCGACGCATACGAGAGCGAAGTGTTTGCCTTTGTGGATGCCGTACAGACAGGCAAAGAAACTCCGTGTGGGACGACAGACGCAAGGCGTGTAGTAGAAATTGCAGATCTGGCAAAAAAATCGTTTGATGAAGGGACGTCTGTGTACAACCATTATCTGAAGTAAAGAATGGAGCCGGAAAATGGAGAAAAGAATTGAAGCGCTGTTCCAGCCAATCAAAATTGGGACATGCGAAATCAAAAACCGTATCGTACAGTGCCCAATGGATCCGGGACCAATCGTCGATTCAGACCGCAAGTTTGATTACCGTGCCAGGAACATACTGGAAGAAAGAGCGCGGGGGGGAGTTGGGTTGCTGATTACAGGAAGCATATATGTACTTACGCCGGAATGGGACTCTTTTGCTGATTACAGGGATGTATTTCTTGGACCTGCTACGGAAATGTGCAAAAACATCCACCAGTATGGGGCCAAGGTATTTGGTCAGCTTACAATTGGAGTGGGGAGATGTCAGTTTCTGACACCTGAAAATGTAAAGGATATTGACCGTAGCCGTCTTGTGGCTCCGTCTGACGGGGTTCCAAACGCATGGATGCCGGAAATAAAACATTCCGGTGTATCCAAAGACTGGATTGGCCATTTGCTTCAGTGTTTCAGGGATTCCGCAAAGCTTTTGAAAGATGCGGGATTTGATGGAATTGAGGTACACGCACTGCATGAGGGATATCTCCTGGATCAATTTGCGATTGAAAAATTTAACCACAGGACGGATGAATATGGCGGTACGCTTGAAAACAGGCTACGCCTTGCAAAGGAATTGCTGCAAGCTGTAAAAGACTCCTGTGGTGAGAAATTCCCAACCATAATGCGAATGAGTATGGAAAGCAAAATGAAGGGCCTGAACGATGGAGCACTGCCCGGGGAAAGATATGAAGAATACGGACGTTGCCGTGAAGAATCAAGAGAGATCGCCGTATTGCTTGAAAAAATGGGATATGATGCGATTGATGCGGACAACGGCTCAAACGACGCATGGTATTGGTCCCATCCACCTGTCTACATGCCGCATTTGTGCAATCTTGAGGATGTAGCATTTGTCAAGCAGGCCGTCAGAATTCCCATGTTCTGTGCCGGTAAAATGGACGATCCGTACAGGATTGCCAAGGCGATAGAGCAGGGGAAAATCGACTGTGCAAGTATTGGAAGGACGCTACTCGCCGAACCGGACTGGCCAAACAAGGTAAAGGAAGGACGAATGGAAGAAATACGTCCGTGTATTTCATGCCAAAGCGGCTGCTTTCGGATTGTATTTGGACAAAGCATGACCTGTGCTATCAACCCAAGGCTGGGAATGGCAAACGAGCGCGATTTCGGTAAAAGTGACCGTCCGGGGAGAATTGCTATTGTGGGCGGTGGTATTGGCGGTATGGAGAGCGCGAGAATTTGCAGCCTCAGAGGACATAAGGTAGACCTGTTTGAAAAGGACTCAAAACTGGGCGGTGTTTTTAATGCTGCGGCAATGCCTGCATGTAAGGCCTTTGACAGAAAGCTACTGGCATGGTATGAACACGAAATGGAGCGCTGTGGCATCATGATCCATCTGAACACAACAATATCCGCGGCAGAACTTGCGGCGAAAGGATATGACCGTGTGATTGCAGCCACGGGAAGCAAGGAACGCAGACTACCGATTCCGATGGATGTGGAAGCGGATATGCGTACCGCGATTGAGGCACTTTGCAGCCTTGATACGGTTGGTAAGCGTGCAGTGATCGTAGGGGGCGGGTTGACAGGATGTGAAATTGCCTACGAATTGGCTTTGAATGGAAGGAAGGTGAGCGTTGTAGAAATGCTTCCGGACATTTTGCAGACACCCTTCCTGAACCCTGCAAATTCAATGATGCTGCGCAATCTCCTGACGTATTACAAAGTGAATTTGTACAAAAATTCAAAGGTGGTATCTATTGGAAAAGAAGGCGTTTGTATTGAGAGCAAGGGAAAGCAGACAGAGATTCCAACCGATACGGTGGTCATTGCTGCAGGATATGTACCAAATCATACGCTGTTTGACGAACTCATAAAGCTTGGAGTAAATGCGTATAACATTGGCGACTCCAGAGAAGTTGGAAATTTGCTGTCGGTTGTAGAGAATGCTTACGACTGCGCAATGTCTTTTTGACAACAGGATAAAACAGAAAGGAAGAACAACAATGGACGTGAAGTTTGGGATTATCGATTTTGCCCTTCCGGGCAAACGAATCGGAAATATTAAGCTGGCGAGCGATATGGGGCTTAACGGTATACAGATCATTTATATCACGCCGGAAGACGAACCTTTTATGCTCGACTGGAAATGGCACAGGGATTATTATCTGGAGATGGGTGACAAATATAATGTAAAATTCCCTTCCGTAAATGTAAGCGATTTTGATTACACAGGTATGCTTCACCCCAAAAATACGGAAAAGGGAAAACTTGTCTATGATATTATCGACAGGACGATAGACATGGCCTCCTATATGAAAATGCAGATGGTATTATATCCCAGTTTTGGCGACGGTGAGATCAGGACGGAAGAAGAACTAGAAATTACTGCGGAGGCTCTGCGGTATGGCTGCGATGAAGCGGCAAAGCATGGAATGGATGTTACATCGGAAAACACGCTCTCACCGGAATGGACGTTGAAACTTGCAAAGCTTGTGGACAGACCAAATTTCTCAATCTCCTACGATACGCAGAATTATTGGAGGGTGGCGAGGCTCGATCAGCTTGAAGTAATCGATTTCCTGTACAAAAATGATCTTTTGTATCCTGAGATACATGTAAAGGACGGGATAGATAGTGTTATCAGCTCTCAGTTGATTGGAGACGGAAACGCCAACGTACCGGGTTCGCTCGAATATCTTAAAAACATCAACTACGACGGATGGCTCTATCTGGAAAATTACTACAGCAAAAAACCGTTGTGTGAACGTGGCGGGGATATTTTTGACCTGCTCAGGCAGGACGTCAAAAGAATGAAAGGTGCCTTTGAAGAATAAAGGCTGGGAGAGAAGGAGAAAAACATGGGAAAAGTAATTGGACTCAACCACATGGGAATCGTGGTGGAGGATTTGGAAAAAATGAAAGCCTTTTTTACTGGCGTTCTGGGATTCAGTGTGGAACGAGAATATGGTTGCAAGGATGATGATTTTTGCAAAGGAATTGGCCTTGGAGACGCCCGGATTAAGATAGCCGAGCTTTGTTATGCCGACCAGAGCCCGGCAATGAAGCTGCTATCCTATGAATCGTGCAAGTCGTCGAATACACAGCGCCCAAAAGATTTTATGATCAATGACACAGGATTGCATTACAGCCTTGAGGTCAGAGGAATCGACGAAATCTACGAAAAGCTTACAGACGCGGGCTTGGAATGCTTGAGCCCGCCGTTCTGGAGGGAGAGTGGAAATTCCTATTTGTTCTGCAGGGATCCGGAAGGAAATTTCTGTGAAATGGTTCAGTGTGGAAAATGAATCAAGTGGTTAAAAAAACGGCTGGAAGAATCCAGCTGTTTTTTGCTATTGGATTTGGAAAATGATCATTTGCCCAAACAGTACTTGAAGGCTGGACGATGCTCTGATACAATAATTAGGAGTATAAGTCATGATCCCCATCATTAGAGGTTTGACAGGCAAATGGCGGGGAAAGGAACGACAGAATCAGGCTGGTATTGTTTTCATCGGACGCAAAGGACTGTGCAGCTACAGATTTCGATGAGACGCAGGGATGGTTTTATGCCCGATACAGCAAGACCTTGCAAAATAAAGGGGGAAACGCGGTATGGAGTACTTCCAGCCGCTTCAAGTGAAATATGACAAAAGAAGGCGGAATCAAGACGGCAAAGGGTTTTTTGTTCGTATTGTCACGGATTGCGATTGTAATTGTTGTAATTGCGCTTGTTATTGTCGCATTTTATGCGGCAATGAACACCATGAATATCCGTATGGTAGCAAAGGATGCCTTTACGCAGAGAGCTACGGCGGTTTTAATGGATGACGAGGACGGGACGAACAAAGAGCTTTTGAGCCGCTTTTTCACAGAGTATTATTTGAGCGCCGATTCGTTGTTGCATGGATCGGCATATGATGATTTTACAATTACCAATTATTACCAGCGTACGGATGTAGACGGTACGATCGTGTGGCCGTGGCAGGATCGCGCAACGATTAACGTGGATGACCTGGTGACGGATATTGCCGGAACGCCGATCGTTCAGGATGAAGCGGCGGCGCAGGAGGGCCTGGAAATTACGCAGAAGCCCCCGGAATGGCAAAACGGAACCTATGAGGTAACGCTGGTTAAGGAAGACAATACCTGGAAAATAGACGGTATTAAGTTTGTGAAGGCTGTGGAGCCGACTGTAACAACCAGCCCTTCGGCAGTGGCAAGCCCTTCCGCAAGCGCGTCACAGGCTGCGGATGAGCCGGAGGACGGCGAAACGGCGCAGCAGGAATAAAGCGGAAAATAAGAGGGCATACAAAGGGATATTCTTTTGTATGCCTGTTTTTTTGACGGGAATGGACGATATGGAAATACCAAAAGTTTACCTTGCACCGATGGCGGGCGTAACGGATGCGGCGATGCGTGAGGTATGTATTGAGTGCGGCGCGCAAATGACCGTTACGGAGATGGTCAGCGCGAAAGGAATTATGTACAAAAATGCACATACCAAAGAGCTTCTCTCGCTTAGCAAGCTTGAAAAGCGGGTGGTGGTTCAGCTTTTTGGGCGGGAACCGCAGACGGTTGCAGATACGGCTAAAAAAATATGTGATTCGATGGGCGAACGGTTGTTTATGATAGATATCAATATGGGTTGCCCTGCGCCAAAGATTGTAAACAACGGCGAAGGGAGCGCGCTCATGAAGGAACCGATTTTGGCGGGAGAGATTATTTCTGCTGTCAAAAAGGCGTCGGATGTACCTGTCAGTGTCAAATTTCGCGCAGGGTTCAGTAACCGTGATAAAAACGCTGTAGCCTTTGCAAAAACAGCCGAGGATGCGGGAGCGGATGTACTTGCGGTACATGGAAGAACGCGCGAACAGTATTACAGTGGAAAGGCAGACTGGGATATTATCGCTGAAGTGAAGCGGGCCGTACAGGCAAAGGTGATTGGTAACGGCGATATTTTTACGGCACAAGATGCTGTGGGGCTGCTTGAAAAAACAAAGTGCGACGCGGTGATGGTAGCGCGCGGCGCGCAGGGGAATCCTTTTTTGTTCACGCAGATCAGGGAATTGCTTGAAACAGGATGCGTCAAAACAATTCCAACAGAGGAGCAAAAAATAAGGATGTGCCTGAGGCAGGCCCGTCTGGCTGTAGACCAAAAGGGCGAAACGCTTGCGATCAAACAAATGCGTGGACACGCTTCCCATTATATAAAGGGAATGAAGCATGCGGCGCGTTTGCGTACCGAGGTAGTCCGGGCTGATACTTATGCGCAGCTCGAGGAAATATTGACCGGCATATTACGGCCAATGGATGAAACTTAGCGCGTAGCGAAACGCAATTATGTATGCTTTATAGCAGTTTTGGTAAATATTGGTTGTGTAACCATTTAATCAACTGCAATAAAAAATAAGTTGCATTTAAAGCTGTTTCATGGTATTATACTGCTGTTACGTATTTTAATCGGAGGTTTGTCATGGAGGTATTATCTCTTATCATAAAAATAGTGTTGGTAGCTTTCTCTATTTTCCTGATTGTGGTGGTTCTGCTGCAGTCTGGTGCGAAAACAGGGGTGCCCGGTGCGATCGGCGGCGGTGCGGAAGCTATGTGGGGTAAAAAGAAGGCCCGTGGGATGGAAGCGACGTTGGTGCGGCTTACAAGAATTGCCGCGATCGGTTTCATGATATTGGCTGTATTGCTTGTGGTCATGCAAAAGTATTGGATGTAAGCAAAAATGAGAATCAAAAGCACCCACGCAGGGGTGCTTTTTTTATGGCTGGATCATACGGAATGCGTATGACCGGAAGGACAGGAGAATTTATTTGATAGAAAAAGAACGGATATTGCAGATGATCGGCGACCGGATTTATGCAGATCCAAAGATGATGGCGCAGGATTTGGAAGTCCCGGAGGAGGAACTGCGGGAAGAGCTTGGCGCGCTGGAAAAAGAGAATGAGGTCGCAAAGACAAAAAGCGGGAAATATGCGCTGGCAAGCACGATGGGGTTGTTTAAGGGAGTTCTTGACTGTAAACAGGGCGGTTTTGCGTTCCTGAGAACGCCGGAGGGCATGGACGATATCTTTGTAGCGCCTTCGCATAAGGGCGGTGCGTTCAGCGGGGAAGAGGTGCTTGTAAAACTTTCGAAGCACCAGCAAGAGGGGAAGCATCTGGAAGGAAAGGTAATCAAGGTGCTTTCACCGCTGCCCGTAGAGACGGTTGGGACTGTTCAGGCAAAAAATGGGACTGTATTTGTTGTGAGCGACGATTCGGCAATCGACGATATCTACGTTCCCAAAAGCAAAACAATGAAGGCCAAAAACGGCCAAAAGGTAGTGATCAGCGTAACGCGTCGCGCACAGAATGGAAAAAGCCCGGAAGGTAAAATTACTGAAATACTTGGACGAGCGGGAGACGCGGGCATCGATATCCTTGCATATGCGCGGCGGTTTGGACTGGTATCCGATTTTCCTGAGGATTGCGCGCAGCAGGCGCGTGAGCTGACAGGCGGGGAAAAGGATTTGAAGAACCGGCTGGACCTGCGCGATGAAATGATTGTGACGATTGACGGCGACGACGCAAAGGATCTTGACGACGCGGTATCGCTGCGCCTTCTGGATAATGGAAATTATGAACTGGGCGTCCATATTGCGGACGTAAGCCATTATGTACGCGAGGGAACGCCACTTGACAGGGAGGCGCTCCGGCGCGGCACGAGCGTTTATCTGGTGGACAGGGTTGTGCCAATGCTTCCAAAGGAATTGTCCAATGATTTATGTTCGCTCAATGCAGGCGAGGATAAGCTTACGCTTTCCTGCCTGATGGAAGTCAACGCGCGTGGAGATATAGTCAGCCAGCGTATTGAGAATAGTGTGATTCGTTCCAGGCATCGCCTGACTTACAATGGCGTGAACCGTCTTCTGGCCGGGGACGCGCAGGAAAATGAGGCGTATGCGGATATTGCCGGGATGCTGCGAAGCATGAATTCGATTGCCAAGACGCTTCGTGAAAGACGCTTTGAGAAGGGGAGCATTGATTTTAATATCGATGAAGCTGAGATCATATTAGGAGATAACGGCGTGCCCGTAGATGTTCGAGTCAGAAAACGCGGAGATGCGGAAAAGCTGATAGAGGAATTTATGCTTCGGGCGAATATCACAGTTGCAGAGTTATATCATTATATGGATATACCGTTTTTATACCGTATCCACGAACAGCCGGATGCAGACAGAATGAAGGAGCTTGCGATTTTTCTTGGGAATTTTGGTATCCACCTGAAGGGATTCCAAAACATTCATCCGCACGCGATTCAGGACGTGTTGGAGAAGGTTGCCGGTACGACAGAGGAAACGATTGTAAATACAGTGACGCTGCGGGCGCTTAAGAAAGCGCGGTACGCAACGGAGCCGGTTTCGCATTTTGGGCTCGCGGCAGATCAGTACTGCCATTTTACATCGCCTATCAGGCGATATCCGGACTTGCAGGTGCACCGTATTATCAAAGCGACGATAGAGGGCAGGATGAATGAGGGATATATTCGCCATTTGTGCAGCATACTGCCGGAGGTAGCGCAGCACACCAGCGCCCGCGAACGTAACGCAATCGAAGCGGAACGCGCAGTAACGAACCTGAAAATGGCAGAGTACATGAAGGAGCATGTTGGCGAGGTATACGAGGCAGTTGTATCGGGAGTGACTCGCTTTGGGATTTTTGCGGAGCTTAAAAACACGATAGAGGGCATGATTCCATTGGCGCGGCTTGATGATGATTACTATGAATACTATGAAAAAGAATACTGTGTGATCGGCGAACATACAAAAAAACGGATTACGCTTGGTGATAAGATCAGCATCAAGGTGGTATCCGCAGATGTGGCTTTGGGGAAAATAGAATTTACCTTTGCATAAACTTGGGTTATAATAGTAATAGAGAATGTGATAAGAGGAAGCGGCATGGCGGCAGGAGAGAAGGTGCTTGCGCAGAATAAAAAGGCGTGGCATGAATATTTCATAGAGGATAAGTACGAAGCAGGAATCGAGCTTGTGGGCACGGAAGTAAAATCGTGCCGTATGGCGAGGGTAAACCTGCGGGATTCTTATGTAAATATTCATGGAGCGGAGGCGTTTGTCAATAATTTACACATCAGCCCCTACGAAAAGGGAAACATTTTCAACAGGGATCCGCTGCGTGTCAGAAAGCTGCTGCTTCACAAAAAAGAAATCACAAGGTTATTGGGGCTTACCGCGCAAAAGGGATACACGCTGATTCCGCTGCGGATGTATTTAAAGCGGGGCAAGGTCAAGATTGAGATCGGCGTCTGCCGCGGAAAGCATTTGTACGATAAACGGCAGGATCTCAAGGAAAAGGCAATCAAGCGGGATATGGAGAGAAGATTTTAAGGAAAACAATTAAAAATTTCATATGGGGATGTACTGGTTTCGACGGGGGCATTTGTAAAGGCAATAAGCAAGCCGCAGTTGAGTACTCTGCGTTAAAAAGATTCACCTAAATATAAATGCTAAAACAAACAAAACTGCAGAGGTGGGTTCTCCCGCTCTGCTCGCTGCTTAATTAAATAAGCGGCCTTCTGACCTTTCCTTTCCTGTTTGGGAAAGAATCGGGAGCTAATTTAAAACAGGCTACTATGCTGCCAAAGCTTTGAGGCGGCATGGATTTTATGAAGCTACTTCTTCCTGAATTTTGTGGTTTGGGGTCTTGAAGAGGGAATTTTACAAAAACCAATAAGCTTGTAGAAAGTTGCCCGGGCAGGCTTTCGGACAGGGGTTCGACTCCCCTCATCTCCACCAAGTCTTACTGACAAAATAGCTGGATTTCTAAAAAAGCCTATAACAATGGGCTTTTTTAGGCTTCGAAACACAGAACAAAAAAAGTATGTTTTCCATAGCTGGATTTCAAATTTTCATATTTTTTCTAAAATATTAGTATAATATTTAATTAAAAAATGTATCGGATGAGCGGAAATATGAAAAAGGAATATCAATCTGTCAGTGTGTATGACGCTTTACAGGAACGGCTTGAATATATATTCCAAGAATTTGATAATATTTATGTTTCTTTCAGCGGAGGGAAAGACAGTGGGCTGCTGCTTAATCTTGTGATGGATTTCAAACGGAAATATTACCCTGACCGTATTGTTGGTGTTTTCCATCAGGATTTCGAGGCGCAATATACGCTGACAACACAGTACATTGAACGAACCTTCCAAAATTTATGGC
Organism: Christensenella hongkongensis; assembly: GCF_000981035.1. Taxonomy (GTDB): domain Bacteria; phylum Bacillota; class Clostridia; order Christensenellales; family Christensenellaceae; genus Christensenella; species Christensenella hongkongensis. Next base: position 89,017 of record NZ_LAYJ01000076.1, on the reverse strand, counting down.
CCGAGACCAAAAATCTATATTGGGTATGCCTGCCAATGGCGACGAGGACGGCGCTCAGCAGCTATGAAATGTACTGGTATCCGTGGGATGATACTAAAAAGAAGCTGTGGGTGCGCGATATGCCGGACCACCCTTATGTCATCAATTTAGACCATCCATTCGATCATTATCGCTACCGGATGCATCAGGAAGACCTTGCAAAGCAGTTCGGACGTTTTTATAAAGAGCAGCATGGGAATAAGAAAACGGCCTGCTTATTGGGCCTGCGGGCGGATGAATCATTACAGCGGTATAGTGGATTTTTGAATAAAAAATATGGATATAAAGGTGAATGCTGGATCTCCAAACAATTCAAGGATGTGTGGTGTGCCTCTCCCTTGTATGATTGGTCGACGAGCGACGTTTGGATTGCGAATTACCGGTTTGATTACGATTATAACGGTCTTTATGATATGTATTACAAAGCTGGATTAAAGCCGGACCAGATGAGGGTTGCTTCGCCGTTCAGCGACGCTGCAAAAGAAAGCCTGAACCTGTACCGGGTGATCGATCCTGTGATCTGGACAAAGCTGGTAGGAAGGGTGCATGGGGCAAATTTTGGCGCTATATACGGCAAAACAAAAGCAATGGGATATCGGAATATTACGCTGCCGGAGGGACACACATGGAAAAGCTATACTTATTTTTTGCTGGAGACTTTGCCCAAAAGGCTACGAAATAACTATATCAAAAAATTTAACGCATCTATAGAATTTTGGCATAAGACGGGCGGCGGACTGTCGGAAGAGACGATAAGGGAACTAAAGGAGAACGGATACAAAATCAAACGAAATGGAGTTTCCAACTATACTTTGGATAAAAAGTCCCGGATTGTTTTTTTAGGGAGACTTCCAGACCATACGGACGATATCAAAAGTACCAAGGATGTGCCAAGCTGGAAACGGATGTGTTATTGTATTTTGAAAAATGACCATGTCTGCCGCTTTATGGGATTTGGATTGGCCAGGCAGGAGCAAAAACGAGTGGAAATGATCAGGAAAAAATATGGAGGATTTATCGATGAGCAAACAAGACTTTAAGAGTCCGGCGTATCAGGTCATTCCAGTGCCGATTGAAAAAGTGATTCCGAATACATATAATCCGAATAAAGTAGCGCCGCCGGAGATGAAGCTATTATATGACAGCATCAAAGAGGATGGTTATACCATGCCCGTCGTATGCTATTATGAAAAGACAGCGGATAGATATGTGATCGTAGATGGGTTCCACAGGTACCAGGTCATGATGAATTATCCGGATATTTATGAGCGGGAACATGGTATGCTGCCGGTTTCCGTGATCGATAAACCTTTATCAAAACGAATGGCAAGCACTGTCCGGCATAACCGTGCACGGGGCTCTCATGATGTGGACCTGATGAGCAATATTATCAAGGAGCTGCACGAGATTGGGCGTTCTGACGCATGGATATCCAAACATTTGGGAATGGATAAGGATGAGATTTTACGCTTGAAGCAAATAACAGGGCTTACCGCATTGTTCCGTGATGTTGAATTTGGGAGGGCGTGGAAACCGGCGGAGGAAACAGAATAGATATATACCGGCAATCAAACAGAACCCGTATTCCAAAGATACATATATGAAAGAGAAATGATACAATAAAACGAAAACAGGTATAAAAAAACGGGCACAGCCCATATAAATTTTATCCGTTTACTTGCTATAATTGAGAGTATGTTCAGCAAAAAAACTCTCTGCAATTCAACTACACTAGTAAAATACCATTTGATTGACAGTGAACACAGGCAGCTTTTTCAGGCGATTAGTAATTTGCTGGACGCTTGTTCCCAGGGAAAAGGGCGCACGCAAATAGAGACCACGATTCAGTTCCTGAATAATTATGTGGGTAAGCATTTTTCCGGCGAAGAACGTCTGCAGATGGAAAGCAAATATTCGGATTACCCAGCGCACAAAAGATTCCGTGATGGATATAAGCAGAAAATGGCACAAGTGACTAACGAATTAACAGTAAATGGGGTAAATGTCTCATCTGTTGACAAGGTGAATGAAGCAGCAGGACTTTTGGTCGCACATATACATACAGAGGACAAACGATTGGCATAACACATAAAGTCCGCCAAGTAAGAAGGGATGAGCTGGGCGCAGGACACAAAGGGAGAAAGCCGCTCGTTTCCAGTAAGAAGGCATAATGAAAGCGGTTGGGGAATTTTATGCTCTCCAACCGCTTTTTGTAATTGAACCCCACGCTAAGCGTGGGGTTCCGTAAAGCTTAAAGCTATGAGAGAGAAAACCTCCGTTTGCTAAAATAAATTTGCGGACTGACAAACTGCAAAAAAGAAGCAAAGGGAGGTTTTCAAAATGAATGATAAAAAAAGCTTAGCACATACAAAATGGAACTGCAAATATCATATCGTATTGGCAATAGTATATTGAATAACACAAATCCGGTGATATATCGAAAGTGTAAAATAATGTATCATCTGAATTTGCCGTATCGTGAAATGTGTAATTTAGATCACTATAGCATTGGCACCAAAGTATAGAAGACAGGTGTTTTATGGAGAAAAAAGAAGAGAAGTTGGAGAAATATTGATGACAAGATGGGAGATCGGTTGAGGAGCCCATTTAAGGACAACCCATTTATGGATAGCAAGTAACGAATATGCAAATGTCAGGCCCTATATGTGCCTGTTTAGGCATTGCTGGTAGCCCGCATATGAAATACCTCCGGCGTAGCGGGGGGATATTTGAAGCCCGTAGTGATCCTGTAAAAGCAGCCCGGCGCCAATCTCTTCTGCATAACCGATCATGGCGCCCCTGCGGGAGCAGTACTCCGTAACGGGATGAATATTGGGATTATACCAAAAAAGCGTTGGCTCCAATCCCTCTTCGCGGAGGGCTTCAATATATTTGGTCGAACAGGGAGCACAACAAACATGAAGCAGTAATTTCATACAATTCCCCCTTTCACAAGTTATTTTATACAGTATCCAGCATCAAGAAAAGCGAGGCCTGTGGCAAGTGGAATCGTTTATGGCTGCTGTTTTCCGAGCGGGATATTTACATGGCATAAATAGTTCGATATAATTATATAAAAAACAGAAAACGGTTTCATATGAAAGAAAAATGAGTGGGGAAAACAGTATGATAGACCAGAAACTTTTCAATGAGATGATGAATAAAATGGAAAACACACTGAATGAGGGAAAAATTGATGTGATTTTATGTGAAAAGTTGGATAAACAAGCACTTGAATCACGCTTAGTAGAACATGCGTCTGAATACGGACAGATAATCTATCTGTTGAATGGAGCAATGGAATGCGAATGCAAAGACGGAAAACAAAAAGAGGTACATGCCAACGAGAGTATCCTGATCCCGCGGGGAATGCCGCACTGTATTAGAAATATAAGCAGTGAGGATTTTTTGACGATCTATGTTCAGTTTCAAACAAACCATTTCGAAATTTCCCGCTGCATTCATATTTGTGACAGAAATTTAAGAATCCTGTGGATTTTAGAAACTTTAAGAGATGAACTCAAATGTGAATACCGTTCCGCAATGATTGGACGTTATCTTTTTGGAACTGCTTTGCTGATGATGATAAAGATGCAGTTTGAAAAAGAAACTAAAATTTCAACATTTGACAAGGCAGTTTTGTATTTACGTACGAATATCAATGGAAAGATCAATATCGAAGAGCTTGCAAAGACGCTTTTTGTCAGCCCTTCTTATCTGTGCAGGTTATTTCAAAAGCGTGTGCATATGACAATCATGGGTTACTTGTGCAGCATGCGTATTAATGAAGCCATGCAATATCTGGAAGAAACAAATTATGGAATTGAAGAGATTGCCTTCAAAGTTGGATTTTCTTCCCCAAAATATTTCACGAAGAAGTTTAAAGAAGTGGTTGGTATGACGCCGTCTGCATTCAGGAAAAAATTCGAATAAAAATCAAATTTAAAAATCTGAGCCGTGTTTCATATGATAGGTTCAATAAAATATACTTTTTGTTCAATAATAGGCATTTTATTTACATAAAAACTATAATATAATTTCATACATAAATATAAACACTTGCGAAAATAAAAATCTATTTCTCAAGTCTTCATTCTATAATTCACAAAAGTAAATACAGTTTAAAGGCGCAGATAAAATAGCTGTTGTCTTTATAAATATAATTATTTTAGGAGGAATAAAATGAAAAAAAGTATTGCAGTATTGATTTCTGTCTTATTGGTTGTCTCGCTTTGTCTGGTAGGGTGTAGTGGAGGCGGTTCTGGCACTGTAGCAAGTCAGGATCAGCCTGCAGAAAAAAGTGCTGCGGCAACGGAAGCCACTGCAACGGAATCTGCGGAAACGTCCGCAAGTGCAGCCGGCAACGCGGCATCTGGAAATGAAGATCTGTTAGTCTTTATTGCCGATACGACAAACGAATCCCAAGGGTACTCCGCAAAACAATTTGAAAAATATGGAAGCGAATATGGTTTTCAGGTAAAAATTATGTCAGATGAAGGAGACGCCCAGAAACAATCCACGGCGATTGGCAATGCTGTTACGGCAGGGGCAAAAGTAATCTTTGTAAATCCGTGCGATATCAATGCAATTGTTCCCGCATTGCAGAGTGCGAAGGATGCTGGTGTGAAAATTGGTTTATATTCTTCTGATTTAGCTGAAGAAAATGCTTCCGTGCGTGATTTCTTTGTAGGAGCGAACGATGACGATGCTGGAAAATTCGCGGCAGAGGCATTCAATAAAAAGTTTCCGGATGGAGCCAAAATTGTCGAGGTAATGGGGCAGACCGGTCACGACGCACAGATCAAACGCCACAGTGGTTTTGACAAGTATAAGAACGATAATATTGAAGTACTGGACAGCAAAGGTGTAACGCAATGGGCGACAGCTGAAGCCATGGCAATCATGGAAGATTTCATTGTGAAGTACGGGGATGAAATACAGGGTGTTTTTTGCCACTGGGATAATGGAGCGACGGGCGTTATCGAAGCGCTAAAATCCGCGGGGATGAATGACGTATATGTCGTGGCGGTTGACGGATGTAAAGCAGGGTTTGACCAGGTTGAGTCAGGGAAACAATCTGTAACAATCATGCAGAACTTTGTAACAATGGCTCAAAAAGCTATGGAAGTAGCGCGCAACGCAATTGATGGCAAGGATTTCGAAGTCGTAAACTACATTGATTTTGACGTAGTTACAAAAGATAATATTAAGGATTTTGAAGTCCCGGAATGGTAAGCTTTGGGCATTGAGGGATTGGCAAGACTCGCTCCGGTTAAGCTGTACGGAGGCGAGTCTTGCTTTTCAAAACAAATGGAGGGAAAAACATGGAAAAGGATAAAGAACCGATTTTAATCATCGAAGATGTCAACAAGTCGTTTCCAGGTGTTAAGGCTCTCAATCATGTATCCCTTGAAGTAGGGAGAGGGATTGTCCACGGGATCATCGGCGAAAACGGAGCAGGAAAATCTACTTTGATGAAGATTCTATCCGGCGTATATACGAAGGATTCCGGCACAGTGATATTTGATGGAAATACGATTGAACATACGACTCCTATTCAATCACTGAATATGGGCCTGAGCATCATATATCAGGAACTTAATTTAGTTAACAGTATGAGTGTAGGCGAAAATATTTTTCTTGGAAGATTTAAAGAGCTAAATGGGATGAAGGGTGTTCACAGGCAAGCAAAAGAGCTTCTTGACAGCATTGGATGTAAAATAAACACCTATACGCTTGTGGAAAAACTGAGCGTCTCGGAAAAGCAAATGGTGGAAATCGCAAAAGCGTTATCATTTCGTTCTAAGCTAATTATCATGGACGAACCGAGCAGCAGTTTAACGGATGAAGAGTTGGAGGGCCTGTACCAGATCATTGAGGGATTAAAACAAAAAGGAATTGCAATTATTTATATCAGTCATAAAATGGATGAAATTTTCAGGCTGTGTGAAACTGTTACGATCATGCGTGATGGCAACGTAATAGAGACAAACAGGATAGGGGCATACACCCGGGAAGATATTATTGCGAAGATGGTGGGCCGCTCTATTGAAATGGAGTTCCCGGAAAGGCCAAGGAGCCAGGGAAATGTGCTTATGGAGGTAAACCATCTTAATTCCCATAAACTGCATGATATTTCCTTTCAAATCAAATGCGGCGAAATATTGGGCCTTGTCGGGCTTGTCGGTGCCGGGAGGAGCGAGATCGTCCGTGCTATTTTTGGTGCAGATAAGGTGAAAGGCCATACGATCAAGATGGCGGGGAGACCTGTAAATATCCGCAGGCCAGCAGATGCCATTAAGGCCGGTATTGCATTTGTACCAGAGGACAGGAAGGAGGAGGGCCTTGTGTTGCCATTCAGTGTGGAACAGAATATTTCAATGGCCGCCTTGAAAAACATAAGCCCAAACAGCTTTGTGAATAAAAGCAGAGAACAGGAAATGGCAAGGGAGCAAATCAAGGCGCTGGAGATAAAGACACCCTCTGAAAAGACCAAGGTGGTCAGTCTTTCCGGCGGGAACCAACAGAAGTGCATTCTGGCACGCTGGCTCGAGATGAAGCCTAAGGTCCTTATATTGGACGAGCCTACGAAGGGGATCGACGTTGGCGCGAAATACGAGATTTATCTTCTGATGAAACAAATCGCAGAAAGCGGCAGCGCTATTATTCTGATATCCTCCGAGCTACCCGAAGTATTGAATATGAGCAACAGGGTACTGACGGTCAGCGAAGGAAAAATTACCGGTGAATTCAACCCTGAGGGAATCAGTGCTGAAGTAATCATGAAAAGTGCTTTGGCATAATGATGGGAGGATGACAAAAGATGGAAGCAATCAATGAAAAAGGACGCGCCCTTAACCGGGCGGGTAAATTTATCCAGACAAATTTGGTGCTTGTTGTCCTGATCGTTCTGGTCGTGATTACAGCAGTGGCGGAACCCCGGTTTGTTTCAAGCGCGAATATCGCAAATATATTAAGGCAGTTCGGTCCCCTTGCCTTCGTGTCACTGGGGATGACTTTCGCAATTATAGCCGGATTTATCGACCTGTCTGTAGCAGGAATTATCAATCTGACAGTTGTAGTTACCATAACCCTGATCGACGTGCTTGGGCAGGTCCCGGCGCTGTGCGTGGGACTGCTTGTTGGAGCGGGCGCGGGTTACCTGAACAGTAAAATACTGATTTCTGGCGGGGCTACAACGCAGGCCCGGGCACTATTTATTACTTTTGGGATGAGTACGATTTATGGGGCTCTTGCACTCCTTATTTCCGGTGGCTCGACAAAGCAGTTAAGGTCGCTGGGATCGGATTATTCTCTTTTCCAATCGATCGGACAGGATGGATTTGGAATATTGCCAGTATCGTTTATCATTTTTCTCGGCTGCCTTGCAGTTCTCTATATCTTCCAGTCCAAGACCTATATGGGGCGGGCGATCAATCTGACGGGAGGAAATAAAAAAGCAGCAAATCTGGCGGGTATTCCTGTAAACAGAAGTATTACAATTATATTTACATTATCAGGTCTTATGGCGGCGGTAGGCGCAATCGTGTTATTTTCCCGTGTGACCTCAGCTTCACCGCTTATCGGCGAAGGGTATGAAACAAACGCGATCCTGGCTGTTGTAGTCGGCGGCTCATCCCTACTGGGGGGGAACGGAAGCGTGTTAAAGACCATTCTGGGCGTGTTGCTCGTCACCCTCATGTCAAATTGCCTGAACCTTTTGGGTGTGTCAACCTATATGCAGGTTGTTGTCAAGGGGGCGATACTTGTAATCGCTATCTGGCTTGACAACCGCCGGAAGGTATGAGGAGGGGATTGTATGAATACGGAATTGACTTTGGGTAAGAAAGTAGCAGACGGTCTTTTGAAACAAAAGGCTCTGCTTGTAGTCATCATATTATTGGCCTATATGGCGTTCGGGCATCCCGAATTTTTCTCTTCTTTCAATTTGATGGATATGCTGAAACAGGCATCTGTGAACGAAATGATCGCGTTTGGAATAACGATCGTAATCATTTGCGGCGCGTGTGATCTGTCTGTGGGTGGTACGATGTGCGTCTCGGGTATCTTGGCAATCCTGCTCATGAATGTCCTGCCAATGTGGATCGCAATTCTGGTGGCTGTCGGAGCGGGTGCGTTAGTCGGATTTATCAACGGCTTTTTTGTGGTAAAGCAGAGGACGGAGCCGTTTATTATTACGCTTGGTATGGGGATGCTGTTGAAAGGAGTATGCCAGCAGCTAACGGATGCAAAACCGATCCAGCCGGGCAATCAGGAATTTATGCAGTTGGCGAACGGGAAGATCTTGGGGATTGTTCCAAATATCGTAGTTGTAATGATTTTGGCCTTTATTGCCGTATTCGTATTGCTGCGGTATACGGCGTTTGGCAGGAACTGCTATGCGATTGGCGGGGACTATTCTGTGGCCCAGTACTCGGGCATCAATGTGATACGGACAAAATGGGTTGCCTTTGTCCTGTCCGGTGTAATAACTGCCGTGGCAGGAGTAATGCTGTCCTCACTCATGAATTCGGGTGCTTCTACCTATGGCGATAATACTGCTATGCTCGTTAATTGCGGCGTTGTTGTAGGCGGCACTTCGTTTGCCGGTGGGGTAGGCGGCGTATGGCAGTCTGCATTGGGTATGTTTGTTCTGGTTATACTGTCCAACTGTATGAACCTGATGGGAATCGATCCATATGTCCAGCAGGCCATACAGGGAATCGTTATCGTGGCGATTATCTGGCTGGATTGCTATACGCTCAAACGCGCAAGGGAAACCGTTTGATTATGGAGTATGCTTCTTTTGAAAGAAAAATACGATTGAAAAGAAAGAATAATCGTGCTAAAATGAAATAAAAAATGATTGGCTAGTATATTATGAAGAAGCGTGAATTGGATATTTTAAATATTGTCACAAAGCAGGAAAGCGTAGAAGTCTCTAAACTGGCGGAAATGCTCGGGGTATCCTCGGTGACGGTGCGTAAAACGCTGGACAGTCTCGAATCAAGGAAGCTGATCCGGCGGGAGCACGGGTTTGCACTGGCGATTTCAAAGGACGACATCAATAACAGGCTCGCGGTCAATTATGAAATCAAACAACGCATCGGAAGAGAAGCGGCAAAAACTGTTTCCAACGGAGAAACGGTGATGATAGAATCCGGTTCCTGCTGCGCCGTACTGGCCGAACGTCTGGTCAATGAAAAACAAAACGTCACAATAATTACAAATTCCGCGTTTATTGCGGATTTCATTCGGGAAAAGCCGTCGGCTAAGGTGATCCTTTAGGGAGGCGAATACCAGAATGAAGCGCAGGTAATGGTTGGCGCGATTGTCAGAAAATGTGTAGAGAGCTTTTGCGTCGATAAATTTTTTATTGGAACCGATGGATTTTCGGCTAATACCGGATTTACGGGAAAGAACCTTGACCGGGCTGAAGCGGTGCAAAATATGGCAAAGCAGGCAAACAAAGTCATCATTTTGACGGATTCCAGCAAGTTCAGGCAGCAAGGGGTTGTGATGCTACTGCCTACGAAGGCCATAGATACGGTTATTACGGATGAAGGGATCGACAGGCAGACGGAAAATTTGCTGCGTGAGAGTGAAGTGCAGATTGTCAAAGTAAAAGGGATGCCAAATGATTTGGAGCCGGATACTACAATGAAAAAAACATGAAAACAAAAAGCCGGTAAGGATACCCTCCTCTACCGGCATTTTATTTGTGGGATGATCAGAAAAACGCTTCCACGTCATTTTCGAAAAAGCGCTGTTGGAAGGCCAACAGATCGGTTTCATGAAGCGCGTCTGCTTTTTCGTAATCATATGCCAATCCCAGCATAGAATATTTTTTTTCACCAAATTGATGAAAAGGCAGGAGTTGGACACGTGCCAGACCGAGTTCTTTTATAACGCTGCAAAAGGCATCTGCATCACTGAGCGAGTTGTTAAAACCGGGAATCACGGGAATACGCAGCAATACATTTTTTCCACTTTTGACGGCACGCCCTATATTTGAGAGAATAACCTCATTCGAAACGCCTGTTTTTTCTTTATGCTGTCCGCTGTCCCAGTGTTTCATATCTGTAAGCAGATAATCGGCATGTTTTGTCACTTTATCAAACGTTTTATAAGGGGCATAGCACGAGGTTTCGATTGCAGTTCCGATATTCTCTCTCTTTGCCGCACTGAGTAAGAGGTCCGAAAACTCAGGCTGACAAAGCGCTTCACCGCCCGAGAGAGTGATTCCTCCCCCGCTTTCCTCATAGAAAGGAGTATCCTGACGACATATCTCGAGGACTTCCTGAACCGTCATTAAACGGCTGTCTGATTCCAGCGCACCTGTGGGACAGGCAGATACGCAGGTTTCGCAGCCGGTGCATTTCAGGCGGTCAAAGCGAAGGCTTTGATCAGCGAATGAAATAGCCTGATTGGAGCACATGCGTACGCAGCTGCCGCACCTGGCGCATTTTGAGAAATCCCAGAGGATTTGCTTCCCGCAGGACTGGCTTTCCGGGTTGGAACACCATGCGCAACGAAGAGGGCAGCCTTTCAGAAACACAACCGTCCTGATCCCCGGACCATCGTTTAAACTGAATTTCTGGATATTGAAGATAAGCGCTTCCATTTATGCCATACTCCTTTAAAATATTCACTTACGAAAACATTATAACAAGATAAAAAAGTATTTTCAATTACGAATGAAAATATATTTTATTGCAAATAAAAAATATTTGATATTTATAGGAAATTTATCTTGATAATTGATATCTATATGATATAATAATTACGAATGAAACTATAAATACTTTCTTTAAAAATAAGGGGCGGTAAAGATGCTTTCAGTAGGAATTGATATTGGCGGAACAAAAATCGCATATGGTTTATTTGACCGGAACAGGAAACTGATCGGTAAAATGAGGTCGCAGACTCCGCAGAATTTGGCGGCCGAGGATTTTTTCCAATATGTGAAACGTGACGTTGAAAAAATGGCTAACAAAAGTAATGGTTTATTAAATGATATTGAAGGGATTGGGGTTGGAATTCCCGGTTCTATACGTTATCCGGATGGATATATCGTTGTAAATTCCAATATTCCAAAATTAGCAGGTTTTGGGGCTGGGGATTACCTGAAAAAAATTTTCCCTGGCGCTGCAATCGAGATAGATAACGACGCACATGCGGCGGCATTGGGAGAAAACCGTTATGGAGCGGGCAAAGGGCACGACCATATGATTTATTGTGCCGTCAGCTCAGGGATATCTTCTGCGGTCGTCATTGATGGTAAGCTGTTTAAAGGAAGCAATGGATTTGCGGGAGAAAGCGGGCACATGCTGATTACGCCGGATCAGAAAAGGGAGGTTTATTGCCCGTGCGGGAATGATGGGTGCTTCATGAGTTGGTGCAGCGGGCAAATGATAGCAAAACATCTATGTAAATGGGTTGAGGAAGGCAAGAAAACCACAATCAGCGACATGGTGGAATGTCCGGAAGAGATTTCAACTCTGGAAATCGTGCGGGCATGGGAGCATGGCGATGCGCTTGCGGGGAAAGCAATCAAACAGATGCAGCACTATTTCGCTTTATGGTTTTTTAACATATATGTGTTTTTAAATATTGACTGTTTTGTTCTGGGAGGTGGTTTGCTGAAGCTAGGCGGCCGCTTTTGGAACGAGATATACAGACAGTTTGAAGGATATAAAAAAACGGGTGAAAAAGTTATTTTCAAGGAAGCGGAGCTTGGCGATGATATGGGGATCATAGGCGCCCATGAATTGCTTTATTAGATTTTGCAAGCAGATGGAGGGATGAATCAAATGAGCAAAGTTATAGAGAACTATTTTGGCGAAATGACAGGAAGGATGAGAAAGTTTCGTGAAGAGCTTGTCGACACTAAACCATATATTTGCGTAGAACGTGCGTTGATAACAACAAAAGTATACCAGGAAAACCAGGATCAGCCTTTGGCAATTAAACGTGCGATTATGCTCAAGAACATTCTTGAAGGCATGAGCATATTTATCGAACCGCAAACCCTGATTGTTGGTAACCAGGCCAGCAGTAACCGCAGTGCGCCGATATTCCCGGAGTATGCGATGCAATGGGTGATAGACGAGTTAGACCAATTTGAGCATAGGGATGGAGACGTTTTCTATATAACAGAGGAAAATAAACGCAAGCTGCGCGACATCGCGCCTTTTTGGGAGCACAATACAGTGCTTGACCGGGGACTTGCAGCGTTTCCTCCCCACAGTAAGCTATATTATGATCTGGGAATTATCAAATCTGAAGGCAATATAACCTCGGGCGATGCCCATTGTGCTGTCGATTACGGCAGAATGCTTCAAGTGGGATTGAAGGATTATGAGCGGAGAACAAAAGAAAAGCTGGAGGCTCTTGACTTAACGGATTACAAAAATATAAAAAAAAGCTATTTCTATCGAGCGATCCTGATCGTTATCGAGGGAGTCAGGGCCTTTGCAGCGAGGTATTCAAAGCTTGCGGACGAAACGGCGGCGCAGGAAAAAGATCCGGTGCGCAGGGCGGAACTTCTGGAAATCAGCCGGATACTTGCGAAAGTCCCCTATGAACCGGCTTCAAGTTTTCATGAGGCGGTCCAAAGTGTTTGGCTGATCCATCTCATATTACAGATCGAATCCAACGGTCATAGTCTTTCCTACGGGCGCATGGACCAGTATTTATATCCTTTCTATGAGGCCGATATTCGTAGCGGAAAAATCGACGACGACAGGGCAGATGAACTATTGTGCAACCTGTGGCTCAAGACCTATACAATCAATAAAGTAAGGTCGTGGAGCCATACGCAATTCAGCGCAGGCAGCCCACTTTATCAAAATGTAACGGTGGGAGGGCAAACGACTGACGAAAAAGATGCTACAAACAAGCTTTCAAGGCTTATACTGAAAAGCGTCGCACAATGCCATCTCACACAGCCCAATTTGACTGTAAGATATCACAAAGGCTTGACTCATGAATTTATGAGGGAATGTGTAGAGGTGATACGTTATGGCTTCGGTATGCCGGCGTTTAACAATGATGAAATTATTATTCCAAGTTTTATCAAATATGGAGTTTCACATGACGACGCCTATAATTACAGTGCCATCGGCTGCGTGGAAACCGCGGTGCCGGGCAAATGGGGCTACCGTTGCACGGGAATGAGCTTTTTGAACTTTCCCAAGGCTCTGTTGATTGCGATGAATAACGGCGTGGACCCGGCTTCCGGTGAAAGGGTATGCGAAGGGACGATGCACTTTAAAGACATGAAGAGTTTTGACGACCTGCTGGAGAGCTGGGATAAGGTGATACGTGAAATGTGCAGGCAGTGCACGATCATCGACGCAACCTGCGATATGGTCTTGGAACATGATACGGCCGATATTTTATGCAGCGCCCTCACGGACGATTGTATAGAGCGCGGACTTAATATGAAGGAAGGAGGTTCCGTCTACGATTTTATTAGTGACTTGCAAGTAGGCATCGCAAATCTGGCGGACAGCCTTGCGGCCATTAAACAACTAGTATATGAAACTAAGCAGATTACGCCGGCAGAATTATGGGAAGCACTGCAGGCAAATTTTGGGGGCGAAAAAAACGAGCGGATCAGAAAGCAGCTTGAAGCTGCGCCCAAATATGGCAACGACGACGATTATGTGGACGAGCTTGTGGTAGACGCGTATAATGTTTACATCGACGAAATGAAAAAGTACCATAATACCCGCTATGGGCGCGGACCGATCGGTGGAATTTATTATGCAGGAACCTCATCTATATCAGCCAATGTTCCGCAGGGGGCAGGCACCTTGGCAACGCCCGATGGAAGGAAGGCGGGCGAACCGCTGGCGGAAGGTTGTAGCCCGAGTCATGAAGCTGACAAGAATGGGCCGACAGCAGTATTTAAGAGTGTGGCCAAGTTGCCGACTGAGGAGATTACAGGAGGAGTCCTCCTCAATCAGAAAGTGACGCCGCAGATGCTCCAGAAGGAAGAAAATCGCGATAAGATTATTATGTTGATGCGAGGATTTTTTAATCGGCTGCAGGGCTACCACGTTCAGTTCAACGTAGTCAGCAGGGAGACATTGCAGGACGCACAGATACATCCGGAAAAGCATAGGGATTTGATTGTGCGGGTTGCAGGTTACAGCGCGTTTTTCAATGTGCTCAGCAAAAAGACGCAAGATGATATTATAGAGAGAACGGAACAGGTTATCTAACAATGGGTAGCGGGCCATAAGCAAATCCTTAAATATTGAAAGTGCAGGGAGAGCTTTGTAACGGAATTGATACAGAAAGCGATATAGATGTTGTTTGTATTCTTTTGTCGAATAGGTTTATGTGCCGTAGGTCATACAAGCGATGAAGCATATTTATGTCTAATTATGTTGCCTGCAAAAATTACTTGCGTGTTTGGGAAAACTCCGCTCTGTAGAGCTTTGCTACAGGTAATATTCGTCAAAGTATGGCACCTGCATTCGCGGCAAGAATCCGAGTGGTTTTGGCAAGGAGATGCAGGACGGAACACTGAACGATTTAGGGGTTATAGTATCCATTTGATCGTTGTATCTGTTTGGTTGACCGAAAGTCGTGGGATATGGCCCTAACGGTATCACTGTGACCAATACGCTGAGGCTGCATTATCCCACGGGAGGTCGACTGCCGGGCAGAAGTTGTAAAAAAACAAGGACTTGAACCGTGGTTGCAAGATTTCTAGTGAAAGATTTTGATAAAAAGTTTTTTAGGTCATTCATAAAAACGTAAGAACCAGATGTCTTCAAATAGTTATTATAGATGCTTGCGAATAAAATAGCGGCATCTTTTGGATTAACCGCAGCTAATTGAATATGCTTTACTAAGACGTTATTAATGTTGTGCATGATGACGATTTTTTCTATTTGGCATGGTGTGTATAACTATCCTTTGCACAAAATTGTCAACAATTCGCTCTTGATATTCTTTTTTCCGGCGCAGGAACGCTTTCGAGCCTTTCATCTGCGGCCGCGCCCCCTGCGACGTGGATTGATGCTATGGAAGGATTGACCGCTTACCCGGCCATGCGATACACGCTTAACAGGTTCGGGAAGGACAGGCGAATCCTCCGTTGGGGATATATCGATATTCAGGTTCTTAATCATCTTTCGCAGCCGGTCGATCTCGTCCTCATCCTGGTTGATAAACGTATAGGCGACGCCTTCCTGTTCGGCGCGGCCTGTGCGCCCAATACGGTGTACATAACTTTCGTCATCCAAAGGCGCGTCATAATTGATGACGGCGTCGATATTCTTGACATCAATACCCCGGGCGGCGATGTCTGTGGCAACGAGAGTATCAAGTTTGCCTAAACGGTATTCTTTCATCACCCGGTCACGCTGATTCTGGCTCATATCTCCATGCAGTGCGGCAGCCTTAAATCCCTTTTTCCGTAACTGGGCTGCCAGTCTGTCCGCCTTGTGTTTCATGTTTACAAAGATCAGCGTCAAAGGAAGATCATTGTTTTTTAAGAGTGTAATCAGGATATCATTTTTATAGCCGACAGGAATGATCGTATAGTATTGTTTTACCGTTTCCACCGCCAGGGATTCTTGCTCAACACGGATTTCCCGTGCATCTTTTTTTAAGAACTGGTTTGCGATCATATAGATTTCCTGCGGGATGGTTGCAGAAAAAAAGACGGTCTGCCTGTCTTTTGGCGTTGCGCGCAATATTTTTTCCATATCCTTGCGAAAGCCCATATCCAGCATGCGGTCGGCTTCATCCAGAACGACGGTACGGATATTTTTGAGCTGAACGGTTTGACGGTGCATATGATCCATCAGGCGGCCGGGCGTAGCCACAATGATATGCGGCGTTTTATGCAACATGTCAAGCTGCTTCTTGATATTTTCGCCGCCATATAGGGTGACGATACGTATACCGGGTTTGTTTTTTGCAAGATTACGAAGTACACCTGCAACCTGCACCGCCAGTTCTCTGGTCGGGCACAGGATAAGCGCCTGGGAAATTCGCTGCGTCCGGTCGATCTGCTGAACGATAGGGACACCGAACGCGCCCGTTTTGCCTGTTCCGGTCGGCGCCTGTACCAACAGGTCGGCTCCTTCCAGAAAGCCCCCAATGGTCAGCTCCTGCACCGGTGTGGGTTTTTCAAAATTCATGTTACGAAGGCTTGCTTGGATATCATCTGAGATACCGAGGTCTTTAAAAGGTGTTTCTTGCATTTATTGTCTCCTAAAAATAATCTTTAAGCCGTAGAGAGAACAATAAAATAGAATGTTTCCCAAACAGCCCGCTGTATCTTTCCATAAAAAAACGCATATTTCTGTAAAACCATACTGGGCTTACAAAATATGCGCGACAGTGCGGAATTGGATACTATAACTATGATAGCACAACAAGGGACTTTTGTAAAAAAAATTTCATATATGGACCAGTTTTAAGGTGCAAGGATTAGTGGAATTCAAACAGGAATATTCTCCGCGACAAGTGGTACTATTCTAAATATATCTTACCATACACAAAAAAATAAGGTATAATATTATTGGAAAAATCCAAAGTTCTATGTCCATGAAGTTGCTTAAGACAGTAAGGAACCCAGACAACTGAAGTTGGCATAGTATGGACAACCAGAAATGGTTGTCTTTTTAGAAACGCTGTATCAGTGTAAGGAATAATATTCAGAAATCCAGTATTGCGGCTGAAGTGCTTCCGGACCTTACGGTGGATGGAGAACTGACGATCGGCGAAACTGTGGCGGACCTCGGTGGCATTGCCTGTATGATGGATATCGCCAAGACGATTGACGGATTTGATTACAAGGCCTTTTTCAATGCGTATGCGCAGGTATGGCGTAAATCGGCGTCGGAGGCTTTCTGCACGATGCAGACAAGCGCGGACGCCCATCCGCTGGGGTATGTGCGTACCAATGTTAATGTGCAGCAAATGCAGGAATTTTACGACGCCTATGGGCTTGGAGAAAACGATGGGATGTACGTTGCGCCCGATGAACGCCTTGCGGTTTGGTAAGAAGGAAGATATACCAATAAACAGGCGCTGATCGATAAAGGAGCAGTACACGGAGGGTAGATAAATAAAAATGAAGAGGATCATATGTTGGCTGGTGGCGATCATTTTAGCGGTAACCGCAGTATTTTCCTGTGTATCATTTGCTTTTGCAGCGGAAGGCCCCGCGGAGCTTTCTCTGGTTTTTGAAAACTGTGATCCGCCGGAGGCGGGCGATCTTTACGCGGCGGAGGAGGACACTACAGTCCGGGTGGCCGATACTGCTCCCGCGGGCGGGGAAACGATCTATTATATGCTGATGTTTACCCTGAAAAATAAGGAAACGAGGATGACGGAGCGCATTGCGTATACGGGGACTATATTGCTTCGGGAAGCAATCGCGCAGGCGGTAGCAGATGGAGTGCTCACGCAGGAGGAGCTCGACGGCGTGGGTGTTGTATTTATCGATATGACGGCGGGCGATGAATATGATCCGGTTGCATCCGGCAATGCACGATTTATGCCGGCAACCTGCAAACAGGTCGCCTTCGATCAGGCAGCCGGAGAATATCCGGCGGGAACGCAGCTTGGGCTTTCGAGCGGAACGGCGGATGCGCAGATTTATTATACGCTGGACGGGACGTCGCCGAAGCTCTCCAGTGCGTCTTTGTATAACCCGGCGAATAAACTGACGTTGACAGAGGATGTCAGGATTTTGGCAAGCGCGCGGAAGGCGGGACTCAAGAGCAGCGAGCCTGCATCGGGAGCCTATACCGTGCACAAGAGCGGAATGGTGACGGCAGATCCCGCGCCGGGTACGGTTGCGGCAGGAACGCAGGTGACACTGCGTGCGGCGGCGGACGAGAAGATATTGTATACGACAGATGGGACTGTTCCGGCGCAGGGCGCGGCGGGAACGACAGACTCCGGGGCCGACACGGCAGTGGTTGTGATCGGTCAGGATACGCTCATCAATGCCCGTACCCATAAAGACGGTGTTGCTATGGGCAATGTGCAGCGTTTTTCTTATACGGTGGGGGGCATGGGCGATCAGTACGAGCCCAACGACGCCCGGGAGACGGCGACAGATGTTTCCTTTCCTTCCAAAATCCGGGCCACGATCCACAGCGCCGCGGATGTGGATTATTACAAATTCCATTACAGTTATGCGACGCCCATAGAGCTTTTGCTTTTCCAGCCGGATGAGGAAGACGCGGCATATTCGCTTACTCTTCTCCGCAGCGACGGAAGCGAGGTCGCGGCAAGCGCGCTTGCGGGAGACCAGCGGATTACGGCAGAGCTTGTCGAAGGGGATTATTATGCTGTGGTAAAAAGCCCGGATGGGGCTTTTTCCGCAAAAGAATATACGCTTACGATTTCCAAGCAGGCAGCGGAAGGCCTCGATCTCTCAGAATACAATATGCTCAATGCAATGCTCAACGCAGATTCCTCTGAGGAATGCTATACGCCGACCGAAGGACGCGGCGGGGTGCTTTCCGGCGGGGACATCTATATGGCGCTCGCCTATCTTGCGCGGTGGAGCGGTCCGGTTCTGGAGGAAGACGATCCGTATATGCTGGACGAATTCGGCGGCGACGTGAGCGAGTTCGCCTATAACCAGCTTCCTGCACGCTATCACTTGCGGCAGGCGATTCTGCTGCCAGACCGGGAGAAAACGGCGGAAGATACGCTCCACTATAAAAACGCGATCTATACCTATGGGGCGATCTATTGCGGAATTCGACATCAGGAAGGAGAAGGCGGGTATTACGACGAGACCGGTTCGTATTATTTCAAGCCGGAGGCGGATATGGCCGGGGGCGGACATGCAATCTCACTGGTAGGGTGGGATGATACGGTTCCGGCGGAACAATTCACGGTAACTGTGGACGGCAGTTCGTATACGCCTGCGGGCGACGGCGCGTTTATCGCTAAAAATAATTATGGTACGGAAAAGGGACAGAATGGTTTTTTCTATATTTCCTATTATAGCGCAGACCTATCCGCCAATCCTGCTGCCGCCATATTTGTGGACAATCCGTCGAGCGATTACGACAATATTTACCAGTACGATCCGCTGGGCTATACGAACCTCTACGAGCCCAGTCAATATTCGCGGGGCAAGGTGCTGTACACAAAAAACGTGTTTACGGCAGCAGGCGCGCAGGATGTAAAGGCCGTGTCATTTTACTCCATGCACGAGGATCAGGATTATGACGTTTACCTTGAGGCGAACGGCGAGACGCGCCATGTGGCGAGCGGGGCCCATAAATATAAGGGCTATTATACGGTGGAGCTTGGCGAGGGGATTTCCGTCGCCGCAGGAGAAGAGTTCAGTGTGACTGTGCGGCTGCAAAACCGGGACGGAAGCGACGTCGTCGCGGCGATTGAGATGCCGATCGCGGGCCGTTCGGACAGGGCGCGGGCGCAGGCCGGGCAGAGCTTCACCAGCACCGACGGACGTGACTGGACTGATATTTCCGCGAAATATTCCGCGAACAACTGCATCAAGGTGTTCACGGACGGCGCGGGCGGCGGAACGGACGATTCTTCCCAAGGCGGCGTGGGCCGGGTGCTCAGCGTGGCACAGCTCGAGAGGACGGGCGAGCTTTCCATTCCGGCGGCAGCGCCGGACAGTGCGTCAGGCAGCGGACAGAACACGACCAGCAGCCTGCCGCAGGGCAGGACAGCCGATCCTGTTACAAATTTGCCGGAAAAATTTGACCTGCGCGATATTGGTGCGGTCACTCCGGTGAAAAATCAGGGCTGGATTCCTTCCTGCTGGACCTTTGCGACGATGAGCAGTGCGGAAAGTATCCTGCTGCGGCAAAATAATATTGCCGAACAGATGGGCGTGGAAAGCGTCAGCATCGACGGCGCGGATTCGGTTTATCTGGAGATCGGGCAGACGGCAGATTTTTCCGCAACAGCGACGGTTACCCCAAACGAAGAGGTATTTTCCGGAATCCGGTGGAGCTATGCAGGCGATCTTGACAGCATCGATATCAGGATGGAAACCGGATGCAGCGGAGAAACAGCGGTGCTGTTCACTGCAAAAGCGACAGGAACGGTTGTGGTTACGGCGACAAGTACGGCAGACGATACCAAGTCGGTGAGCAAAACGATCACAATCGTGCAGGACGCACAGATTCCGGGCGCGGAAGGCAAGGAGATTATTTCATTGCCGCGGATGGAGGACGGCCTCGAGCTCGAAAAAATACAAGAAGCCCTGAATGGGCTCGGCCCACAGCAGGCGCTGCTGATTCCGGCGGAGGAAGGAACAATCGTTCCCAAAGAGGTCTTTGAGCAAATCAAGGGGCAGGATAAGACAGTCATTTTTGCAATTCTGGATGATACGGGCAAGGTGGTTGCGCGGTTCGTATTCTACGGGGGAGACATTACGGCGGCAATGGACATGAGCCTTGCGTTTTCCAACACACCCGGCGAGGCGGCGAAAAATGCAGCGGTATTTCCTCAGGGAACAAAGCTGCTGTTCCTGAACTTCGGGCACAGCGGGGCGCTCCCCGGAAAAGCAACGGTATCCGTGCTTGCCGTGCCTCCGTTTGGAACAGGCGAAGAAACATACCTGTATTACTTCAATGGAACAGAATATGATGATATCAGCACGCAAAGCGTGGACAGCGCCGGATATGCGGCGTTTACCCTCGAACATTGCTCCGAATATGTACTTGCAAACCAGAAACAACCGGACAGCGGCGGAACGGCGGATAGCGGGAGCGGAACGCAGCAGGAAAATGGGACACAGCAGGGAAGCGGGGCGCAGACAGGGGATACGAAAGATATGACGCTGTGGGTTATCGTTGCCATCATTGCAGGCGCGGCGGTGGCTGCCGCGGTGCTGATCGTGCTGCTGCGGCGCAGGAGTGGAAAGTAAGGCAAGCAGTGGTGGGAAATACCGTTAAAGTCAGGCGATACGGTAAAACTGACAATTTGCCAGAGTCAGACCTGTACTGTACTTTATTCGCCAATTATTTTTTGGAGTTCCTGTAAAAAAAGCGTTGCCGCTTTTGAAAAAACCTGATACCGTTTCCAGATAAAATTCATCCCGGCCTCAATTTTTGGAGAAAGCGGTACAAAACAAAGATTGCTGTTACCGCTGGTATTGATCAATTTATCGAAAGTAATTGCATATCCCATACCTTCGTCTACCATGCGGGACGCATTGTAGATCAGATTATAGGTCGCCACAACGTATCCGGACTTCACAAAGACAGACAATTCATCGCTGCTTCTTTGCGCAGAGACGATCAACGGCTTCCCGTACAAATCCTGCGGGCGAATTGAATCCATCTTCGCAAGGGGGGAATCCCGCCGCATCAATACGCCCCATAAATCCTTGGCGGGAACAGCAAAATAGTCATGTTTGGATCGGTCGGCAGGAGCAAAGATAAGCCCGAAATCGATGAGGCCTTTATCAAGACGCTCCATCACAAATTCCGCATTGCCACTCAGAATGTGAAAACAAACCTGCGGATACCTGTCTTGCAGGTTCCGCGCCGCCTTTGCAATCAATCGGATGGCGTCGGTTTCGCCTGCGCCAATATAAATATCACCGGCGACAACGCCATCTGAAACCATAAGCTCGTTTTCTGTTTTCTTCACAAGATCAATGATTTCTTCGGCGCGTTTTTGAAGGAGCATTCCTTCCTCGGTTAATGTGATTTTTCGGTTGCCGCGGATAAAGAGCTGTTTTCCCAGCTCATTTTCCATGTCCTTCAACTGCCTTGAAAGAGTAGGCTGGGATAAGTGTAAAGATTCCGCTGCGGCCGAGATATTTTGCTCCCGGGCGACTGCCAGAAAATATTGCAACACTCTGATTTCCATTGTTTACCCTCCTGATAATAAAATAGCATTGAACTAATATGCCTGTCAAGCATGGATGTGTATTTGATATAAGTATTTTTCATTTTAAAATCAGGGTGCTAATATGAAAATATGTTTGAAACAAACACAGAAAGGAATGATGGCGATGTTAGGAAATTTTAGTTATTGCAACCCAACCAAATTGCATTTTGGAGAACAATCGATCCAGGCTCTGCATGATGAGCTTCGGCAATACGGAAAAAGAGTCATGCTGGTCTATGGCGGCGGCTCTATTAAGCGTAATGGTATCTACGATGAAGTAGTGGGAATATTGAAGGCAGAAGAAAAAATTATCTATGAAGATGCGGGCGTTATGCCAAATCCAACGGTGGAAAAATTATACGAGGGATGCAAAATTGCACGGAAAAACGAGGTGGATTTAATCCTTGCGGTGGGCGGCGGTTCCGTATGCGACTACGCAAAGGCGGTTAGCGTTTCCGCTTACTGCGAGGAGGATCCATGGGATAAATATTATCTGCGCATGGAGGATGTGGATAACCGGATTATTCCGGTAGGGTGTGTTCTCACGATGGTGGGGACCGGCTCTGAAATGAATGGCGGTTCAGTTATCACCAATCATACGCAGAAGAAAAAGATAGGGCATGTGTTTGGGGAAAATGTGTTTCCGAAGTTTTCGATATTGAACCCTGTATTAACGTTTTCTATTCCAAAATACCAGATGGTGGCTGGTTTTTTCGATATTATGTCGCATATACTGGAACAATATTTTTCTGGTGAGGATGACAATACCTCCGATTACATCATGGAAGGATTACTCCGCTCGCTGATACACTCTTCGCGGATTGCGCTTAAGAACCCAATGGACTATGAAGCGCGCAGCAATATCATGTGGACTGCGACCTGGGCGCTCAACACATTGGTCGCAAAGGGAAAATCTACCGACTGGATGGTGCACATGATCGGCCAGGCAATCGGCGCATATACCGATGCGACTCACGGCATGACGCTTTCCGCCGTATCCATGGCATATTACAGGTTTATCGCTCCGTATGGACTTGAAAAATTCAAAAAATACGCAATTAATGTTTGGGATGTAGTCCCGCAGGGAAAAACGGACAGGCAGATTGCCGATGAAGGCCTTGGGCGCATGGAGTCTTATATGAAAGAGCTGGGACTTGTTATGAACATCAGCGAATTGGGTGTTACACAGAATATGCTGGAGGATATTGCAGACAGTACTTTTGTAATGCAGGGAGGATATAAGGAGCTCAACCATGGCGAAATTGTCGAAATCCTTCAAAACAGCATATGACGAAGCAGGACTGAAACAGTACGGTGTAATGCGTGTTTTGATTGGGATAAGAAAAGGAAATACGTGAAGCAGGTTTGGGCGAGAGCAGGCGTTTTTTAACAATGTGCGTTTAATCATTCACGATATATTTTTGTGAATGGGAACCGCAGCTTAAGGAGCACAATAACATTGAACGATACGGCAGTACGTTTCAATGGAAATACCAATTTTGGTATGCAAAGAATATCTGTGGAGCAATCGGGATGACTGCCTTTATCCAGACAAGATGGTAATGGGACAAATTGAAGGGTATATAAAATGAACCAGAATGAATTTTTAGATCACATGAACCGCGGGCTTTTTGTAAAGGGCGGATCGGAAGAGCATGACTGTATGCAGCAATTAAACAGGGAGGCGCGCCGCATCACAGCAGAGCTGAACGGCTCGTATCATGAAATGGACGAGATTCAAGCGTTGTTTTCGGAATTGACAGGGAGGCCTGTAGATAAAACGTTTGGACTATTTCCGCCGTTTTACACGGATTGCGGCAAAAATATACGGCTTGGCAAAAATGTGTTTATCAATGCCGGATGTCATTTCCAGGATCAGGGTGGCATCACAGTGGGAGATAACACTATGATTGGGCATAATGTCGTGCTGGCAACGCTCAATCATGATCTTGATCCCCAAAAGCGCAGGGATATGTATCCCGCGCCCATCGTGATCGGAAAGGACGTATGGATCGGATCCAATACCACGGTCACGCCCGGCGTGACGATTGGCGACGGTTCTGTCATTGCCGCGGGCGCGGTGGTTACGAGGAATGTTCCGGATCACGTGCTTGCAGGCGGAGTTCCTGCAAGAATAATCAGGAAAATTTGAAAGGAATCGAAACCATGAGAAACATATTTTGGTGATTTCCACAAGCCCGCGTAAGGGCGGAAATTCGGAGTTGCTTGCGGACGCTTTCATATGAGGGGCGCAGGAGGCGGGCTATGAGACGGGCAAAATGGCTTAAGGTGTTTTACGGCAGGTAGAAATAAATGACGAAAAAAATTACGGTTTTATTATGCGGAATATGGCTGATATTTTCATTGGCAGCATGCGGCAGCACTGTAGCGACAATGTCGCAGGCTGCCCAAGCGCAGGCTATCCCTTCTGTGCAAACAACGCGGGGAACCTCAACGGAACAGCCGGGCACGTCACAGACAGAGCAGGGGCGAGCGGAGGAAAAAATCGATCAGCTGGATATGCAAATGACAATAGGCGAACATACCTTTATAGTGCGTTTGTATGACAATGAAACGGCGCGGGCCTTTGCAGAGCGGCTGCCGCTGACTCTGGAGATGGACGAGCTGAACGGCAACGAAAAGTTTAACTACCTTTCCGATGGACTGCCGACTGAAGCTGAGCAGCCGGCCACCATACAGGCAGGCGATTTGATGCTTTACGGCTCTGATTGCCTGGTGCTGTTTTATGAGAGTTTTTCAACTTCATACAGCTATACGCGGCTTGGTTATATGGAAAATACATCCGGCCTTACGGAAGCGCTTGGCGGGGGAAGTGTGCAAGCGACATTCAGTATAGGGTAATGCAGTTTATCAAGGAATTTTTCATCGAGCAGCTGAAAAAATCTTTATCGCAAACGGTTTGGGATGCCGGATTATGGTGAGTTATAAAAAACAACCGCGAAATGCGGTTGTTTTTTATAGAAACGTGACTGACAATCTACCAATCTATGTAAACAAAGTAGTAAATTTTTTGTAAAAGGCTTGACTTGGAGTCCACTTCAGGTATTATGCTGAAGTGGTAGAAGATACGATGAAACTGAAAAGAGGGTAAGATATGGAGATAAAAAAATTGGGGTTTGGCCTGATGAGGCTCCCGCTTTTGGATGAAAATGACAAAAAAAGCGTAGATATGGAGCAGGTCAGGTTCATGGTGGACGAGTTTATTTCACGGGGATTTACGTATTTTGATACAGCGTATATGTATCATGAGTTTACAAGTGAAATAGTGGCGAGGGAGGCTCTTGTAAAACGCTATCCGCGGGAAAGCTTTACATTGACTTCAAAAATGCCAACTATGTTTTTGGAAAAAGCCGAAGATATGGACAGAATTTTTTCTGAGCAGCTTGAAAAATGTGGGGTGGAATATTTTGATTATTATTTGTTGCATAACCTGAACGTTCTGCATTACGAAATTGCACAGAAGTTTGATAGCTTTGGATTCATCAAAAAGAAAAAAGCGGCTGGCAAGATCCGTAAGATTGGATTTTCTTATCATGACAATGCAGACCTCCTGGAAAAGATATTAACCGATCATCCGGAGGTTGACGTCGTACAACTTCAAATCAATTATCTGGATTGGGAGAATGAAAGCATACAGTCCCGCAAATGCTATGACGCCGCGCGAAGGCATGGAAAGGAAATCATTGTGATGGAGCCTGTGAAGGGCGGCACGCTTGCCAAGGTACCGCCAAAAGTGGAAAATCTGTTCAGGAATTATGCGCCTCATATGTCCGCAGCGTCATGGGCGGTACGGTTTGCCGCGAGTAACCAGGGGATTCTCACTGTTTTAAGCGGTATGAGCAATCTGGCGCAGCTTTTGGATAATACTTCATATATGGAAAAATTTGCTCCGCTTAATGCAGAAGAGCGCGCTATTATAAAGCAGGCGGTCAGCGAGATTAATTCAACGATTGCAATACCGTGCACTGGCTGTGGATATTGCGTTGAGGGATGTCCAGGGAATATTCCGATTCCGGCATATTTTTCATTGTATAATCTGGAAAAGCAGGCAAAACCCAAGGGATTTTCGGTTCAGGGCGTGTATTATGAAAACTATACGAAGACGCATGGAAAAGCATCCGATTGTATTGGCTGCAAAAACTGCGAACGCCAGTGCCCGCAGCACCTGGAAATTGTGGAAGGCCTTCGTGATGTGGCGAAAGCTTTTGAGTAAAAACAGATAGGGGCCGACCTGTAAATTGTAGCGCCGGATTTTTTATGAAAGCGTTTGATGGATTCCGATTCTGGGTATTACTAATTCAAGTGAAACCATACCGATAAAAAATACCAATCAGGAAAGGAATTATGATCATGAAAAAAATTTATTCTGTTAAAATGACAAACACCGGAGGACGCACAGGAGAGGTTTTTTCGGAAGACCACTCGCTTGATTTGAAAATTGCAGCGCCGGGCAGTGGCAATGCGGGAGCGACAAATCCGGAACAATTATTTGCGGCAGGCTACAGCGCCTGCTTTAACAGTGCGCTGGAGCTTGTGATGCAAAAGGCAGGGATCAATGCGAAAAGCACGGTTGCTATCGTCGTTTCCCTATATGAAAAAGAACCGTTTGACTATATGATCGGCGCAGATATCGAGGGACATATAGAAGGGCAGTCCCCGGAAAAAACGCAGGAACTCCTGGAAAAAGCGCATGAGGTTTGTCCGTATTCCAAGGCAACGCGGGGTAATATTGAAGTAACGTTAAAGGCAGTCTGAATCAGGAGAAAAAAGCGATCCCTTTGGACCGCTTTTTTTGTTGACTAAAACCATTTGGAAAAAAAGACAAAATATGTGTACTGCATTCACCTTACAAACATGCGGGTGTTTTGGCAGCCCATGTAAAAGGGGCTGTAAAAGCAAAATCACGTAAGTATAAAGAGGTCTGTAAAATAAAAGCCGGAACAATCCGGCTTTTTGTATTTGAAAAATGCCTGTACCCATTAAAATGGTGCGTATAAAAGGGCAAAAGAATTGCGAAACATTTGCACCTATGATAAAATTGAACATATATGGACAGAGTTATGTGGGCATTTCCGCTGTTCCTTTTCAGGTGCCATGTAACAGATGATTTACAGAATTCAGGGATTTTATTACAGCAAAATAATACTTGATGGTAAAAATATAGAATTTGTATGGCAGGGAAGGTATATGCAGGACAAAAACGATAGCGCGATGTTTTCACAAAAGAAAATTTTAATTGTGGAAGATAACCAAATGAACCGGATGATTTTGAAACGGATTTTATCATCCGAATACCAGGTGCTGGAAGCGGAAAACGGACAGGCGGCACTGGAGGTTCTCAAAAAACATCATGAAGATATTTCTTTGATCCTGCTTGATATCGTTATGCCTGTCATGGACGGATATACGTTTCTTTCAATTATGAAGGCTGATCCTTTATATTCTTCCATTCCGGTTATTGTTACGACGCAAAATGACGGTGAGACGGACGAGGTTGCGGCTTTATCAAACGGCGCGACCGATTTTGTGGTTAAGCCATACAGGCCCCAGGTGATTCGCCACAGGGTGGCAAGCATTATTAATCTGCGCGAAACTGCAGCTATGATAAACCAATTCCAGTTTGACAGGCTCACGGGGCTTTTCGGTAAGGAATTTTTTTATAAACGTGCAAAAGATATACTCATTCGGAATCCGGGAAAAAAATATGACATCATTTGCTCGGATATTGAGAACTTTAAACTGATCAACGATGTGTTTGGAACCCAGGCGGGCGACAGCCTTTTAAAGGTAATTGCGGGCGTTTATACGAGCATTGTGGATGACAGGGGAATTTGCGGACGGTTTAACGCAGACCAGTTTGCATGCCTGCTGGAGCGTCAGTCAAACTATGCGGATGAGATGTTTATCGAAGCCAGCGCACAGATATGTACCCTATCGAACACAAAAAATATTGTAATGAAGTGGGGGATCTATCCCATAGAAGACGAAACAATTTCTGTGGAACAGATGTGTGACCGTGCGCTATTGGCTGCACGCAGTATTAAGGGCCAGTATGGAAAATATTTTGCTATTTATGACGACGAGCTTCGCAGCGCGCTGCTTCACGAACAGGCGATCGCCGATATTATGGAATCGGCACTTGAAGAGGAACAATTCGAAATATACCTGCAGCCTAAATACAGGGTAAGGGACGGAGAACTGGCGGGCGCGGAGGCACTGGTGCGATGGAATCATCCACTATGGGGATTTCAATCTCCCGCTGAATTTATTCCATTGTTTGAAAAAAATGGCTTTATAACAAAGCTGGATCAATTTGTGTGGGACAAAACCTGCTCTATCCTAAGGGAATGGGAGGACAGGGGGATCCCGCCGTTTGCCATTTCTGTAAACGTATCACGCGCCGATATCTACAATGCCGACCTTACCGACTTTTTAGTGAAAACCGTACGAAAATATGGATTGCATCCTTCGCGCATTCATCTGGAAATCACGGAAAGCGCTTACACGGAAGATCCAAACCAGATCATCAATACGGTGCGGCACCTTCGCGAGCTTGGCTTTATCATTGAAATGGACGATTTTGGAAGCGGTTATTCTTCTCTGAATATGCTAAATAAGATGCCGCTTGATATTTTGAAGCTGGATATGAAATTCATACAAAGTGAAACGGCAAAACCGGTGAATGAAGGGATTTTACGCTTTATTATCGGCCTTGCCCGCTGGATGGATCTTAGCGTTGTGGCGGAAGGCGTTGAGACAAAAGAACAGCTGGAGCGCCTGAGAGATATTGGATGTGATTTTGTCCAGGGATATCTTTTTGCAAAACCAATGCCATGCAACGAATTTGAAGCGTTGCTCAAAAAGCAGCAGATAGCTGTGCAGGAAAAGGCAGATGCAGGCCCCGGGATATATGGAAAAAAACTCCTTCTGATTGCGGATGAAGATCAACAATACCGCAATGCCGTGCGAAAAAACTTTGAAGATCATTTTGAAGTATTGGAAGCGCCGGATGCCAAAAGCGCATTGGATTACATAGGGCGATATGGTTATAAAATCGTGGTAGCCGTCGTGAGCATGACGCTTGCGGATTGCGGAGGCGCTTCTGTTCTGAGCGCGTTGCAAAAGGAAAAAGCGATTTGCGATGTTCCTGTCATTGCAACAGGACCACAGGACGAACAACTGGAGGAAAAGGCGCTGAGCTATGGCGCTGATGATTTTGCAGGAAAACCGCACTCTTTAAGGGGACTTTCAAACCGAATTATGCGCATGATCGAAATAGCGGCGTCGCAGGATCGCGAAGGGGTGCTGGAAAAAGAGGCGTACCGTGATTATTTAACGGGACTCTTGAACAGGCGGGGTATGGATTTTGCAATTAATTCCATGAAAAAAGAGAAGACGCCTTTGGCGGTTTATCTGTTTGACCTGGATCATTTAAAACAGGTTAACGATACGTACGGACATTTGGAAGGGGATCGTATTATTCA
Source organism: Christensenella hongkongensis (assembly GCF_000981035.1). GTDB lineage: Bacteria > Bacillota > Clostridia > Christensenellales > Christensenellaceae > Christensenella > Christensenella hongkongensis. The sequence goes on along the minus strand of NZ_LAYJ01000076.1, from coordinate 59,597 downwards.
GCAATTTGGCGCCTTCCTGCAATCCCATACGCGGGAGAACGATGTTTTGGCACGTTATGGCGGGGATGAATTTATTGTTGTAATGAAACAGATTAAATCGGAACAGGATATGCTGAAAAAAGGCCGGGAGATTTGCCGGACCTTTCAGGATAACTGTTTTGTAAAAGGCATTCCGGCATCCTGTACGGCAGGGATAGCCATTTGGAATGCGGGAGATTCGATGGAAGAAATCATTGACGGGGCAGACCAGGCTTTGTATCGTGCGAAGAGCGGTTATAAAGGTGATTGTTGCCTGTGGGAAGGATAAGCGGATGGAGAAGACGGGGACGGCAAGAGAGGTTGTGCGCGAATTCTGCGGCAGTTGGTTTGAACGGAGGGATGCAGAAGCAGCCGTCGGATTTTTATCTGACGGTATTAATTTTGTAGGCACCGGCGAAAACGAATTTGCCTGGGGAAGGGATGAGATGATCGAATATATAGGCAACGACATCCGTGAGATTTCGGAGCCGTTTGCCTGTAAATTTTCGTTTGTCCGTGAGCAGAAAATTTCTGATCGTATTTGCTATATATCGATTGAGATGATATTAAAAAATACTCTTTACGCATGGCACCTGCGTGGTTTTTTTACGATGGTTCAGGAAAAAAATGACGACTGGCTGATTCGAAACCTTCATTTTGCGGAACCAAGCAGCAGCCAGAAGGGGAGTGAGCATTACCCGCAAACGCTTGTAATGGAGAACATTGCGCGGCAGCGGCAGGAGCTGCTTTACGACTCCCTGCCCGGCGGAATGATGGGTGGATATATTGAAGATGGGTTTCCGTTCTATTTTATCAACCGCCAGATGCTCGAATATTTGGGCTATGATGACGAAGCGGAATTTGTTGCAGATATTGACGGAATGGTTTCAAATTGTATGCACCCTGACGACAGGAGCCTGGTGGACGCTTCCGTTGCATGCCAGATGAAAGCGGGCGGGGAATATATCGTGGAATACCGGATGAAGAAAAAAGACGGTTCTTACATCTGGGTGCACGATACGGGCAGGCAGGTCGTGGCAGAGGATGGCAGGCATGCAATTATATCGGTCTGCATTGATATAACCGATCAAAAACTTGCGCGCGAAGAGGTGCTGAATCTTTATAACAACATTCCCGGCGCGGTATTCCGTTGCCGGTTTGACGAACATTTTTCTGTCATTGACGCGAACGATGGTTTGTTCGAATTTTTGGGCTATACCCGTGATGAATTTGCAGCAATGGGAAACAAGATGTCCGCTGTGATCTGTCCGCAGGACATGGCTGAAATGCCCGGCAAGCTAAACGCACAGCTGGAACATGGCAACACCATTCAAAACGAAAACAGGCTGATCTGCAAGGACGGGACCGTCAAATGGGTTTCAATTAAGGCGCAGTTGTTTACGGAAAAAGGTAAAGAGCAATATTTCTACTGCGTTTTTGTGGATATTACGGATGAAAAGCAGTTGCAGGAGAGGGAAAAAGACCTCTACGAAAAGGAACTGGCTTATTTCGCGGAACTGGCTCCGGCCGACGGGACCATACAGGGACGTATCAATGTAACGCAAAACAGGATGGAAAATTATGTGAGTACGTCTAACGTTGCTGTTGCGCGCGTAGGGGATTCTTTTGACAAAACGGTGGATAACCTTGCGGCATCGGCCGTTTATGCGGAATATGGGGAAGAAATCCGCAGCGTTATGGACAGGAAAAAGGTGCTGGCAGATTATGCGATGGGAAATGTTGATTATCATTTTGAGTTTTTGAGAAGGCGCAATGACGGCAGCACCTTCTGGGGCAGTACCAGCCTGCGCTCCTGCCTGAATCCGGAAACCGGCGATATCATCGTTTTTTTCTATACGTTGGATATTACAGAGCAAAAATTGCAGGAGCAGCTTTTGGACCGGATTGTGGAGCTGGACTATGATATCATCACGGAGATCGATATCCTGCAACAAACCCATCGCCCGGTTTCATGTGACGAAAGGTGTAAGGATACGGTGCCAAACCCGGGAATATTCCAAAAAGAAATACGTATTGTCGCAGACCGGTTTATGGACGATAAGGCCAGAAACGAATACTTACATAAGCTGGATTTTGATTATATGCAAAAGCGGTTAGCTGACGATGACACTTATTCCTTTATTGTGGAAATGAAAAATACGAAAGACGAATTGAGGGTAAAGCGGTATCAGCTTTTTTATATCAGCAAAGAACTGAAGCGGGTGTGCCTGGCAAGGAACGATGTGACTGATGTGGTACACAAGGAACAACGGCAGAAGGATGAACTGGCTGCGGCGCTGATTGCCGCGGAACAGGCCAACGCAGCCAAATCGGATTTTCTTTCACGCATGAGCCACGAAATCCGTACGCCCATGAACGCCATCATTGGTATGAGCGCGATTGCCGCACAATCGATTGGGGATGACGCCCAGGTGCAGGATTGTATTTCAAAAATTGGGATTTCTTCAAGGTTCCTGCTGTCGCTTATCAATGACATTCTTGATATGAGCCGGATTGAAAGTGGAAAGATGCTACTGAAAAATGAAGAAATTCCGACCGAAGAATTCCTTAACGGCATTAATTCGATCTGCTTTGGACAGGCGGCGGCAAAGGATGTGGAATTTGAATGTATTGTCGATCCGATGCTGGATGATTGTTATATCGGAGATGCAATGAAGCTGCAGCAGGTGCTTATCAATATCCTGAGCAACGCAATCAAATTTACGGGCGAAGGCGGAAAGGTCACCTTCTCTGCGGAGCAGCGCAATAAGAACAAAAAAGACGCTTCCTTGCGTTTTATTATAAACGATACGGGCGTGGGGATGAGCGAAGATTTCCTGCCTCATATTTTTGAGCCGTTTTCACAGGAATCGGACGGTGCGACGGCTGTGTTTGGAGGAACGGGCCTTGGGCTTGCGATTTCTAAAAACATCGTTGATTTGATGGATGGTAAAATTTCGGCGCGTTCCATCAAGGGAATCGGAACGGAATTTACCGTGGACGTAAAGCTTGGCATTACAAAAGAGGCACAGCTGCGCCATAACCAAAGAAAGCAAAATTATAATTTTACGCATTTGAAAACGCTGGTAGTGGACGACGATGTGGCGATTTGTGAAAGCGCAGTCGTCACGCTTCATGAGATAGGGATTAAGGCCGAATGGGTTGACAGCGGGCATAAAGCCGTTGGCCTGGTACAAAAAATGTTTGCAGAGGGCAAATATTTTGATATGATACTGATTGACTGGAAGATGCCGGAAATGGACGGAATTGAAACAGCCCGGAGAATCCGTAGTATTGTGGGACCGGAGGTTACCATTATTATTATGACGGCATATGACTGGGCGGCAATCGAGCATGAGGCGAAGCTTGCGGGAGTCAACCTTCTGATGAGTAAGCCGATGTTTAAAACGTCGATTATCTCGGCGCTGACAAAAGCGCTGGGAGAAAAAGAAGAACAAATAAAAAAAGCAGAAGAAATCGATTATGACTTTACAGGAAAGCGGTTGCTGTTGGTGGAAGATAACTTTATGAATACGGAAGTGGCAAAAAAGCTTCTGGAAGGAAAAGGCTTTACAGTGGACACTGCGGAAAACGGCCTGCGCGCGATGGAAATTTTTGGAAAATCTGCAAACGGATATTACGATGGGATTTTGATGGATATCCGAATGCCGGTGATGGACGGCCTGACCGCTGCTGCCAATATCCGGCATCTGAGCAATGACGATGCTAGGACAATCCCTATTATTGCAATGACGGCAAATGCGTTTGACGACGACATTGAGAAGAGCAAAGCCGCAGGAATGAACGCCCACCTGACAAAGCCAATCGATCCCAAAAGGATGTACCAGACACTTTATGATTTTATATTTGAAAACGAGGCCTGAGACGATGCAAACTTTCAAAGAAATATTTGAAGCCTATGGCGCAGATTATGAGACCACGATGGAACGTTTTATGGGGAGCGAGGAGACATACCGGGAATTTCTCGATATGTTGTTTGACGACGACAACCTTGCCAATTTGGGTGAAGCGATTGAATCCGGAAATCTTGATATGGCTTTTGAAGCGGCGCACACGCTCAAGGGCGTGGCGGGGAATATGGGGTTAAAGCGTCTTTATGAGGCGGTTTGTGATATGGTTGATCCGCTTCGCAGGCGGGAACAGCGTAATGATTACGACGTATTGTATGAATCGGTCAAAACGGAATTTCATGAAGTGGATAAGCTTCGGCAGTCTTTGAAAAAAGGGGAGCGGATATGACACAGGGCGATAGACTTCGTGCGTTTTGCGCGGAGCAAATCACAGATATGCTGGATGGTGCGCCGGTTGCGGTTTTTATCAGTGAGGCGGACGGCGGGAAGCTTCTGTATGCAAACAGGCTGGCAAAAGAAGTTTTCCTGAAAAACAGGGAGGAAGACGATTGTTTTTGTTACAATGTGGCAGGCTATGACAAGCCATGCGGTTTTTGTAATGCCGGGCAAATGACCGATAAAAAATCTGCAACCTGCGATTTTTTATTTTGCGGCGGGAAGCAAACTTTTCGTCTCAACGGAAAGCTGATCGACTGGAACGGAAAGCCTGCGCGCATTGAATATATGTTTGCTGTACCGGACGGCGAAAAAGAAAACGAGTCGTTAAAAATACCGGAAGAAGCGAGGTTATTCAGGGAAATTGCAAATGATTCTGCAGATGGGATTTATGTGATTGGAAAAGAGAATTACAATTTACTTTATGTCAATGAATCCAGAAACATGTCTCGGGTGGGGAACATCCGGAAGGGAGAAAAATGTTATGCTGTACTGCACGGCAAAGACGCGCCGTGTTCATTTTGCACTTTGAAGGATCACCAGCCTGACGGCAAAGAACATGAAATGAGTATTCCCGGCACCAATCAGTTCTATGCTACGCGGTTCAGGGAAACTGTCTGGGATGGAGTTCCGGCATACATCAAGTATATCAGGGATATTACGGAAGAGGTGAATACCCGAAGGGAAAAGGAACGTCTGGAGCAATATTTCCAAACGATTGTAAAGCATCTTCCAAGCGGGATTGCAGTTGTCCGTTTTGAAGAAGACGGTAAGATGACACCGGAATATTTATCTGACGGATTTGCCGCTATGACGCATATGACAATCGATGAAGCATGGCGGTTATATGAAGGAAACGCAATGGACGGCGTGCATCCGGACGATAAGGAAACCGTTGCGTCGAAAATCGCTGAGTATATTGCAAGCGGAGAAAATCAGTACCAGATTACATATCGGCTGAAAAGAGGCGACGAAGGCTACATATGGGTTAAGAATACTTTGACGATGATTGAAAGCAGGGATGGGGAGCGCAAGTTTTACGCCGTATACCACGATATGACAAAAGAGCTGCAGGAGCAGGAACGTATCCGGCAGAAATACAACGAATTGATTGTCCAGCACTACCGTACGCCGGGGGCTAACGCGGTGGTGATTGGGCATTGTAATATCACAGAAAACAGGATATACGAGATTATTGACCATACAGGCTCCGATTTACTGGAAACCTTTGGGATGGTCCGGGAGGATTTTTTCAAGGGGATTGCAAGCCTTATCGTCGAGGAAGAAGAGCGGCAGATGTTTTTAAGCAAATATCTGAATGCGCCGGCGCTGGCTGCGTTTGAACGGGGTGATACGGAGCAGGTTTTGAACTGCTTTGTGAAGCTGCCGAAGGAAACCCGCGGACGTTATATCCGCTTTGAGATGAATCTCGTTGAGACGCCTGATACCGGCGACATTACGGGTATTTTGACAGTAACGGATATTACGGAGCAGACGATTACCGATAGAATCCTGCACCAGCTATCCGTTGCCAGCTGCGATCTGGTTGTGGATGTTGATTTGGCGGAGGACCGGTATACGATTCTTAACAGCGGCAAAGATGCTACGGACCTTCCGGAGAAGAGCGGAAGGCATTCTGAAAAGATTGAGCATATGCTCAAGGAACAGGTGATTTCAAAAGATAAAAAACGCGCAGAGCAAATGCTGAGTGAGGAATATATGCTTGCCCGTCTCGAAAAAGAGGGCACATACTCCTTTCCGTATTCTATTGTAAGTGAGAAAGGGGATATCCTTACCAAAAATATGACGGTCTCGGCGGTTGATCTCCGGCTTGGCCGTATTTGCCTCATGCGCTCGGATATTACAGATTCTGTCAGGGAGCAGCAGGGGTTGCTTAATATGATTGCCTATACCTTTGAGCTTGCGGCATTCATCGACAGAAACGGCGGTAATCTGACAATTTATACCAGACAGACGGTTCTGGAAAACCTGGCGCCTTTTTCGGCTGAGGATTTTGATGTTTCGGTTGAAAGCTTTTCAGAGTATTATGGGCTGGAGGAAGAAAAAGACGAAGTAAAGAAGCAATTCAGTTTGGAAACGATGCTTAGCCGGCTGGAAGAAAGGCCGGCGGGATATGACTTTGTATTTCCATACTGTAAGGACGGAGATCTTCGGTATAAGCAGGTTAACGTACTGTGGGGAGACGAGAACCACAGGACGGTGTGCATAGTACGGGCGGATGTAACCGATATGCTGGCTACGGAGCGGGAAACAAAGGATGCTCTGGAAAAAGCTCTGGTGCTCGCTAAAAAAGCAAACCGCGCAAAGAGTGATTTTCTTTCTGCCATGAGCCATGATATCCGTACGCCAATGAATGCGATCATGGGAATGACGACGCTTGCGACAGCGCATCTTGACGATAAGGAAAAGGTTGCGGATTGCCTGAAAAAAATATCGGTTTCATCCAACCATCTGCTGAGCCTCATCAATGATATTCTGGACATGAGCAAGATAGAGCGTTCGCAAATCACATTGAACAAAACGGCGATCGTGCTTCCGGAATTATTGGAGCAGATTTCCGGTATGATAGGCCCGCAGGCGGAGCAGGCGGGGATAAGGCTTGATATCCACGCGGAAGGCATCGAGCACAAGTATTTTTGCGGAGACGCTTTGCGTATCAATCAAATATTGATCAATATACTGAGCAATGCCGTTAAATTCACGCCGGAGGGAGGGCGGATCGATTTTCTGGCGGAGGAAGCAGGGTTCGATCCTGATAAAAAAAGATTTCGTTACAGGTTCACGGTCAGCGACACAGGGATTGGCATGGAAGAGGAAACGCTTCTGCATATATTTGATCCCTTTACACGCGGAGACAAGGTGGAGGAGATTGAGGGGACAGGCCTTGGACTCAGTATTACAAAAGGGCTGGTGGAGCTCATGGGTGGAACGATTTCTGTTGAAAGCCGGATTGGGGAAGGTTCTTCTTTCTGTGTGGAGCTGGAATTTGAGGAGGCTCAAAAGGGGTGCGGAGCAGAAGATAAAAAAGAAACGTTAAGTGCCTCGGCACGAGCGGAAGAAAGCCTGGCGGGACGGCGCTTCCTTATTGCGGAGGACAATAAACTCAATACGGAAATTGTATGCGGGATACTCAGGATGTTTGGGGCAGAAGCAGTGGCAAAGGCGAACGGCCTGCAGGCGGTAGAGGAATTCGGCAAAGCGCAGCCGGGAACCTATGACGCTATTTTGATGGATATCCGTATGCCGGAAATGAACGGCTATGAAGCAACCCGGACGATACGAAGGATGCAGCGTAATGACGCGGGCACAATACCAATCATAGCGATGACTGCAAACGCTTTTGCCGAGGATGTGCAGGAATCCGTTGACGCAGGTATGACGGCACATATCGCAAAACCAATCGATGTAAAACTGTTGCATGCAACATTATGTGAGGCGATTGACGGGAATAAAAGCAAATAAGGCGGCATGGTCAATATTTGAAAAAATATGATTGCAGCTTTGAGTCAAGAGTAGTATAATGATGACTCCGGGGAGGCGATAGCGATGGTGGAACAGATGAAATTTAAATTGAAATCAGGCGAGGACGGCGCAGACAGACAAAACGAGATGGATGAGAGAAGCGCTGTTTTGAAAAGGATTGCACGCGGAATACCTGTCGCCTGTGCGGATGAATGCGGGAACGCATATTTAAGATATTTGGACGGCAGCAGGAAATATGTAAACTAACGGCAATTATTTTATAGGATAGCATACGGGCCATGACCGCCAGGAATCGGCGGTTATGGCTTTTTTGTATACAGTAGATAAAAGAGGAACAAATCGTTATTTTAGTGCGGGGCTTCGGGAGGCCCGGGCAATATCAAACCGCCGTCTACGCGCAGCGTGACGCCCGTCACATAGGAGGCTTTATCCGATGCAAGCCACACGACGGCCTGACCGATATCCTCAGGCATCCCCGGCCTTCGCAGTGGAATCTCTTTGGATAATTCTTCAAGATAGTCTGGCTGTCCTTTTGCTTCAATTTCCGCTTTGCTGTTTACACGCGTCGCCCCGGGCGCAACGCCGTTTACCCTGATGCCATATGGGGCTGCGTCAAGTGCAACTGACTGGAGGGCGCGGTTAAGAGCGGCCTTTACGCCCCCATAGACCGCATCTTTCGGATAGGCGCGTTCCCCGCGTGTGGAAGTAATATTGACAATGCTTCCGCAAACGCCTTTTTTACGCATAAAAAGGCAGGCCTCGCGCATGAGTATCATATAATTACGAAAATCAACCTTCAGGACCGTGTCCATCGTTTCTTCCGTAAGGTCAAATATGCTTTCGAACCGTGTGATCCCGGCATTATTTACCAAGAGATCGATGTTGCCAAGAGCTGTTACGGCTTGGGCAAAAAAACGTTTTCCGGCTCCATCCTCCACGTAATTGGCCTGCATGATATGGCATTCGCGTCCATAATGCTCCCGAACCTCGGACTGAATCGCTTCGGCGCCTTCGCGATATGAATGATAGCTGAGCGCAATATCATACCCGCTTTCCGCAAGGCAACGCACAATGCCCAGACCGATTCCATTGCTCCCACCCGTTACAACTGCTTTCTTATTCATCATTGATTTCTTCGATTTCCTTTGGTTTATATTATCGTATATATAAAACAGATTCGAGACATCTAATCATAGAGTTTGCATTGGAGGATAGGAATGGACATCCTGATCGGATTGATACCGGCGGTCAGTTGGGGATTGCTGCCCCTTGCAGTGAGCAAGCTGGGGGGAAAGCCCATTAACCAGATACTTGGCACGACGCTGGGCGCGTTGCTCGTCGCCCTGATTGTGCAGGCTGCCAGCGGTCAGTCGGCTTCCGGCACCGTTTTTTTATTTTGTTTTATTTCCGGTGCGTTCTGGGCGTTTGGACAAATGCTGCAATATACTGCATATACGGAAATAGGCGTCTCAAAAGCAATGCCGCTTTCTACCGGGATGCAGCTTCTTGGCACATCCCTGCTTGGCGTAATCGCGTTTGGCGAGTGGGCATCGGCACAATCAAAGCTGATCGGCTTCGCTTCTGTTACGATTGTAATCGTCGGCGTAATTATCACATCTTATCAGGAAAACAAGAAAAAGAACGACAACGCCAACATGAAAAAGGCGGTTATCGTCTTGCTGGTTTCGGCGGTCGGATACGTAGGGTATTCCGGTTTTCCCCGTTTTGTCAGCGCAAATGGCTGGGCGGAATTTTTGCCTCAGGCAGTCGGTATGTTTTCCGCATCCGTTATTTTTTCGCTTTTTATGACAAGGGGCAGTGCGCTTGGGCAAAAATCGTCTTACAAAAATATATTGCCAGGGCTTGTTTTTTCTATTGGGGCGCTCACTTACCTGCTGTCAACCGCCCGCAACGGTGTTGCGATCGGTTTCACCCTGTCGCAAATGAATGTAGTAATCGCAACGCTCGGGAGCATATTCCTGCTCGGTGAGAAAAAAACGAAAAAAGAGATGAAGGCTGTTGTGGGTGGATTGGCGCTTGTGGTAACAGGGGGGATATTGATCAATCTTGCAGGAACGTAACGCAATAACAACACAACCTGTATTCATGGTATAATAATGCTGTAAAGCATGGATGATATCGCTTTACAAACGTGAGGCCTGTCTTGAAAAGGAGTAAAAAGCATGGACATTGAAATCAAATACACAACTATGATTGTGAAAGACATGGATGAGTCGGTTGGTTTTTACAGGGATATTATGGGCTTTGAAGTAGACAGCCAGTATAATCCTCCACCGGGAGGGAGAATTACCCTCATGCGCGGAAAAGGGGATGCAATGGTTGAGCTGATCGAAAACAGCGCGTATGAAACCGGGCTTTATTCTGTGGGCATGAATGTGGACGATTTGCCGCAAACGTTGGACGAGCTTCGAAACAGGGGAGTAACGGTTACGATGGAGCCTGTCAGGACACTTGTGGGCAGTATGGCTTTTATTGCAGATCCAAACGGAGTCCGCATTGCACTCATACAGCATGACAAATAAAAATAACAGGTAAGGCCGTTTTTATTCCGCAGGATATTCCACCAGCTTTTTGGCGGTATATTCATCTGTGATGAGAATGTTGAACAGCTTTGCGCGTGCCGCGCCGATGATGGATGGAACTTTATATTCTCCTCCTGCCGCGCCGATGACTGTCGGGGTATTCCGAAGGTTTTCCGGGGAGACGGCAATAATGTTCTCCTCAAGGCTGAGCGTTGCAAGCTCCCCTTTTAGATTGTAAAAACGGGAACAGATATTTCCCACATATTGCTTTTGCTGCAATTCATAGTAAATAGACTGCAGGTTTTTTTCAAGCTTTACAGTTGTGGAATGAGCGGGATCTCCGTCAATTCCCACGATTGCGATATCCAGATGTTTCATTTTATCAAATATGGAGGTTACATCCTCGGAGGCGAGAAGCGTTTTCGCAATTTTACGGTCCTGGGCGATGAGAGGCGTATACAGCATGGAAACGGAGGCGTCCTGAAAACGGGAAGCTACGGTTTCGCACAGGGAATTGGCAAACATGGTGTAGCTGTCGCTGCCGGTGCTGCGCAATCCGCCGAGGAGGGGAATAATGTCCAGGCCTTTGACCGAAAGATCGGGACGCATAAAGTTTGCCATGGTTTGCAGGGTATTGCCCCAGCCAATGCCAATGGTCATGCCGGAGCTGAGCGCATTCACAAAATAAGCCGCCGCCGCTTCGCCGATACTGCTGTTAACCGCTTCCTGTGAAGCGCTTCCCACGCCTACGATTTTAACATCCTTCAAACCCAGCTTTTTACATAACTCCTGCTCCAGCTCGATATATTGGCTGCCCATACGGATATCATGGATTTCAATCGTTACGATGCCTTCTTTGCGTGCATCATTGAGCAGCTTTATGAGCGTTGGTCTGGAAATATGGAACAGCTCGGCGATTTCCGCCTGCGTTTTGTTTTCTTTATAGTATAAATACGAAGCCTTCAGCTTGATATAATACCGTTCTTCAGAAGAAAGTGGCATATTTATGTGCTCTCCTAATTTTTACATAATAAAAGTAATATAATTTTTGTAAACTACTACTATAATCATAATTGTTTTTGATTGGAATGTCAAATCCTTTGTAAATTTTCCGTCCTCCGTCATTCGGTTTTGCAATACGGAGGAATTTTTATTTGCATTTTTTCCTGTATAAAAGCTTTTATCAATGATTTATCACACAACAAACGAGAGGATTCCAAAAAAGGTTATTGACAGAAAACCTGCTTGGCGTTATAGTAGCAGTAAAGGTTACAAAAGATAAAATAGTTTACAAATGTAAACAAACGAAATGCAACCAATCATTTTTGAGAAGCAGGTGAAAAAATGGAATTAACAAGAGAGCAAATGCAAAAGATCTATTATCAGATGTATAGTGCGCGTACGTTCGAAGAACGCGTAAACGAGATGTTTATGAAGGGGTTGATCCACGGTACAACGCATCTTTCCGTGGGGCAGGAAGCCACGGCGGCGGGAGCGGTTAACGCGATCCGCCCGGATGATTACATCATGAGCTGCCACAGGGGGCATTCGCACTGTATTGCAAAGGGAGCGGACTTGAAGCGTATGATGTGCGAGCTGCTTGGAAAAAAGGACGGCTTTTGCAAGGGCCTCGGCGGTTCGATGCACATTGTGGATATATCGGTGGGCAATTTTGGCGCGAATGGAATCATTGGACCGGCAATACCGATTGCAACGGGTATTGCGCTTGCAATCAAAAAAGATAAGAGCAACAAGGTAATCCTGGATTTCTTTGGGGACGGAACGACAAATTCAGGGATGTTCCACGAGGCGCTCAATATGGCGGCGCTTTGGAAATTACCGATTGTCTATTTTTGCGAAAATAATCTGTATGGAATGTCCACGCCGGTTTCAAAGAGCGTATCGGTTGAAGATATTGCAACACGGGCAAAAGCTTATGGCATCCCGGGCGTAATCGTAGACGGAATGGATGTGCTTGCTGTGATGGACGCTGTGGCCGAAGCGGCGGAGCGTGCGCGCAGAGGGGAAGGGCCTACGCTGATCGAAGCAAAAACGTACCGCTACCTTGGACACTCCAAGAGCGATAAACGCGCATACCGGACACGTGAAGAGGAAGCGGAATGGAAGGCGAGGGACGCGATCAAATCCTTTGGAGCTTATATGCTGGAAAACGGCTTCACGGAAGAGGAACTGGCGGCAATCCGCAGCGGGATCGAGCAGGAATGTGAAGAGGCTGTGGAATACGCACAGAATGCGGAAACACTGAGCCTTGACGAAGCAAAAGAACTGATTTTTGCATGAACGGGAGGAATACGATGGAAATGACATTTTTACAAAGCGTATCCGACGCTTTGCGGGAAGAAATGCGCAGGGATGAAAAGGTATTTCTGCTGGGCGAAGATATGGGCGTATATGGCGGGTGCTTTGGCGTGACACGCGGGTTTCTGGATGAGTTTGGGGAAGAGCGGGTGATGGATACGCCGATTTCCGAAGGCGGGTTTACCTCTGTCGCGGTGGGCGCAGCGATGGCGGGCTACAGGCCGGTTGTGGAATATATGTTTTCTGACTTTGTAACAGTGGCGATGGATCCTATTTGCAACCAGGCTGCAAAGCAGCGGTTTATGCTTGGCGGGCAGGTAAAGATGCCGCTTGTGGTGCGTACGCCTGCGGGCAGCGGAACCGGAGCTGCGGCACAACACTCACAGTCTCTGGAAGCATGGTTTTGCCACGTGCCGGGGCTTAAGGTTGTAATGCCTTCCACCCCATATGACGTGAAGGGACTGCTGAAGGCGGCAATCCGTGAAGACAATCCGGTGCTGTTTTACGAGCATAAGCTGTTATATGGCACGAAGGGTGAAGTACCTGAGGAAGAATATACGCTTCCCATTGGAAAAGCAGACGTCAAGCGCGAAGGCGGGGATATTACGATGATCAGCTATTCGCTGACATTACTGAAAACGCTCGAAGCGGCAAAAATGCTCGAGAAGGACGGGATAGATGCGGAGGTTATAGACCTGCGGACGCTCTCGCCAATCGATCGGGATACGCTGATTGCATCGGCGAAAAAAACAGGAAGGGTGCTGGTTACGCACGAAAGCGTAGAAAAATTTGGCGTAGGAGCTGAAATTTCCGCTATGCTGTCGGACAGTGACGCGTTCTTTTACCTCGACAGGCCCATCAGGCGGTTTGGCGGCGCAGATATGCCGATTCCGTATTCGCCGCAGCTTGAGTCTATGGTGGTGCCGCAGGCAGATACGATTTACCAAGCTGCAAAAGAGTTATTGAAATAGGGGGACGCGAATATGGCAAGCATCAAGTCCACGCCTGCGGCGCGAAGGGCGGCGCGGGAAAGAAAAATAGACCTTGCGAAAGTCAGGGGTACGGGAATTGGCGGATATGTGCAGCTATCCGATGTGCTGGCAATGAAAGGCGGAAGGGTTACATTCCTTGCCCGCGCGGTTGCGGGGCATTTGGGGATGGATATCGAAGCTGTGGAAACGGCAGAAGGCATAGTTCGCAAGGAAGATGTACTGGCGTATAAAGCGCGGCTGGGCGAAGACAGGATCATTCCTCTCGATGGTATGCGCAAAACGATAGCGGCGCGCATGTGCGAAAGTCTTTCAACGGCGGCGCAGTATACCATTATGGGCGAGGCAGAGTGTTCCAGCCTGAAAGCGCTGATGCGCGAATACACTGCGGAGTGCGTGGAGAGCACTGGAATTAAGCCAACGTTTTCCGATTTGTTTATCAGGGCCTGTGCGCTTTCCTTGCAGAAAAATCCATTGCTGAACGCATACTTTATGGACGACCACGTTCTAGTGAAGGGCGAGATCAATATTGGGCTTGCGGTTTCGCTTGGAGAGAATGGGCTTATTGTTCCCAATATCAAAAACGCGCATATGCTGTCGCTCGAGGAAATTACAAGGCAGCGTGACGACCTTGTGGCGCGTGCCCGGGCAGGAAAGCTGAAGCCGGATGAATATACGGGAGGAACATTTTCGATATCGAATTACGGACGAACGCCCGTACAGTATTTTACGCCGATTATCAACCAGCCGGAAAGCGCGATACTAGGGGTTGGGAATATGACCAATAAACCTGTTGCAATCGGTACGGATATCGGTATCCGTCCAATGCTGGGGCTGAGCCTGACGCTGGATCACAGGCATATCGACGGAACGACGGGCGAACGGTTTTTGAGGGGCCTGAAAGAAATTTTGGAGCATCCTGAAGGATTGAAGGAAAGGAACTGACATGGGAAATTTTGTTGCAATGCCAAAGCTTGGTATGACGATGACGGAAGGAAAGATTATTCGTTGGTTGGCGCAGGAGGGCGCACAGGTAGAAAAAGGGGATTACATTTTTGAGACGGAAACGGATAAAACTTCGCTTGAGGTGGACAGCCTGTATTCCGGAACATTGCTGAAAATATATTATGGGGAAGGAAGTACGGTTCCGGTAAACGAGCCGGTTGCGTTTATCGGCGCGGAAGGGGAAGAAATTCCGGAGCGTCCTGCCCCGCAGGAACCGGCGAAACAGGCTGAGAAAGCAAAAGAGATACCTGTTGTTACGGAAACGCCCAAGCCAAAACCTGCAAATAAAACTGGGAAAACAGAGCGCCCGGCGGGAAACTTTGATTTTGACCTGATCGTTGTGGGGGCCGGGCCGGGCGGCTATGTGGCTGCAATTCGGGCAGCGCAGCTTGGGGCAAAGGTTGCGGTAGTGGAAAAAGATTCTGTCGGGGGAACCTGCCTTAATCGTGGCTGTATCCCTACCAAGGCATATTATGCAAGCGCCAAACGGTATGAGGACATGAAGCGGGCGGAAGAATTCGGGCTGAAAGGGGATCACATCGGCTTTAGCTGGCAGGCGATCCGTGCCCGCAAAAACGAAATTGTCAGTAAGCTTGTCGCAGGCGTAGCCGGACTCCTGAAAAAAAATAGCATCACGCTTTTAAAGGGCAACGCGAGTGTGAAACACCCTAACGAGGTGTTGGTGGACGAAAAAGCGTATACATGCGCTTATATCCTGCTCGCAACAGGGGCGAAACCCGCATCTGTGCTGAAAACACAGGTGAAACCCATGAACACAAACGACGTGCTCGATCTGGAAGCACTTCCGGAATCCATGGTAATCATAGGAGGCGGGGTGATTGGCTGCGAGATGGCAGGAATTATGAATTCATTTGGTGTAGAGGTGACGATTGTAGAGCTTCTGCCGCAAATACTGCCGATGACCGACGAGGAAGTAGCGGCTGAACTTCACAGGAAAATGGAGGCTAAAGGCGTAAGGATACTGACAGGGACAACCTGCGAGGATATTACGCAGGAAAACAAAGATTACATAGTCCGGCTGTCAAACGGAGAAACGATCCGTTGTAATGCGGTGCTTGAAGCGGTAGGAAGAAAACCGGAGACAGGCGCAGTTGAAGGGCTTAAGCTGGAACGGAACCGGAAAGGCTATGTGGTTGTGGACGATATGATGCGTACGAGCGCGGACTACATTTACGCAATCGGCGATATCAACGGGAAATTCCAACTGGCCCATGCCGCATCCGTGCAGGGAATCCTGGCGGCGGAGCATATGTTTGCAGACAGGCAGGACACGGAAGACCAGGCAATCCCGTCGTGTATTTTTACGGACCTTGAAATTGCGTACATTGGACTGACGGAAGCACAGGCAAGGGAAAAGGGGCTGCCCGTAAGAACATTTAAATTCCCGTATTCGGCAAATGGGAAAGCGTTGACGCTGGGCGAGACGGAAGGATTCGTGAAGGTGATCACAGACGAGCGGTGGGGCGAAATACTGGGCGTTCACATCATTGGCGCGGAAGCGTCCAGCCTGATCGAGGAGGCTGTGATGGCAATGCGCTGCGAGGCGACTGCGCAAGCAGCGGGAAGCACGATCCATGCGCATCCGACGCTTTCGGAAACCCTGATGGAGGCCTTTTTGGGCGCAAGCAGCGGGGCGATCCATTTTTAGAACAGGCAGGAAGGGAGATATGGCAATGAAAGAGCGGAAAACCTGTTTGCTTGGAATCGATATGGGAACCTCCAGCGTGAAAGCCGGATTGTTTGACATATATGGTAATCCGCTCGGTTTTGCGGATGGGGTTTACTCGCTTTATACTCCTCAGTCCGGATGGGCGGAACAAAAAGCAGACGAATGGTGGAATACGGTAGCTGCTACAGTCCGCAGACTCATTGCGGGCAGCGGCGTCTGTACTACGGACATTATTGGCATGAGCGTAGATACTACCTGTTGCACAGTTGTGTTGATGGACGAACATATGAATGTGCTGCGTCCGGCAATTATGTGGATGGATGTGCGCGCATCCGGCCAGGCGAAACGGATTACGGCAACCGGGCACGATATGCTGAAATTCAACGGATACGGAAACGTATCGGCTGAGACCATGCCTGCAAAGGCCTTGTGGCTTAAGGAGAACGAACGGGAAACCTACGACAAAGCCCGCTATGTTGTGGAATGTACGGATTGGCTGATGTACAGGCTGACCGGCGAGATGAACGCAAGCATATCCTGCGCGGCAGCGCGGTGGTATTACGACCGTCCGGGCGGAGGATTCCGGGAGGATTTTTACGGTGCGTTTGGCCTTGAGGATGTTCTTGAAAAATTCCCACCGCAGGTCGTTGATATGGGCGTACGCGCCGGGACGCTGAACAAAGAAGCGGCAGTGGACCTCGGGCTGCCGGAAGGGCTTCCGGTGGGCGAAGGCGGCGCAGACGCATTTGTGGGCATGATAGGCCTTGACGTTGTATCCCCCGGAAAAATCGCTATGATCACGGGATCGTCGCACCTGCATCTTGGTTTGGTGGAAAATGAACTCCATTCACAGGGTATGTGGGGCTCTTATCCGGATGCGATCGTACCGGGACTGCAGCTCATCGAAGGAGGGCAAACCTCTACAGGCTCAATGGTCAGCTGGTTTCAATCCAACTTTTGCAGCGGCGTAGAGAAGGAGGCGCGAGAGCAGGGAAAATCTGTGTATGATTTACTGAACGAAGGCGCGCAAAAGCTGCCGATAGGCGCGGAAGGACTTTTACTGCTGGACTATTTTCAGGGGAACCGCACACCCCACGCCGATCCGGATGTGAGGGGAATGCTTTACGGGCTATCCCTAAAGCATACGCCATACCATATTTACCGCGCAATGATCGAAGGAATTTGTTTTGGTACGGAAAACGTGATGCAGGCATTCCGCAAAAGCGGAACAGGGCTGAAAGGAATTTATACCTGCGGCGGCGCTGCGGCAAGCCGGTTCTGGATGCAAACACACGCAGACGTGTGCAACCTGCCGATTTATGTGCCGGCAGTGACGCAAGCGCCCTGCCTGGGAGCCGCAATCCTCGGTGCGGTGGCTGCAGGGGTATATCCGGACATCAAAAAAGCCTCCGCGCAAATGGTAAAGATCAAAGAAACAATCGAGCCGGATTCAGGCAGGCATGAGGAATATCGGTTTTATTTTGAAAAATATATCGAGGCATATGACACATCGAAAAACTGGATGCACAAAATGACTGAAAAGGCGTCAAATATCGTTTAAAAAACTGACGACGGCTTTGGCTGTATTTTCATCTGTGATAAAGTGGTTGATGATGCCCGTCCGCAGGCCCGCAATGATAGAAAGGATTTTGTGCCTGCCGGCGGCGATGCAAAAAACGTCCTTGATGCGTGTCAGTTGCTCTGGCGTTGCCGCGACAAGGCGGTTATTGAAGCTTGAGGACAAAAATTCCCCGTTCAGGTTGAACCGTCGTGCAATGATATCTCCTACAGGTTTGGCTGGATTATCCTTATACTGCTGGAGCACCTCGTAAGGATTCTCAATATCATTGTTGATGTAGTAGTCCGGCGGAGCACCGATACTGACAATGGCAACATCCAGATGATCCCAGAGGTTTACAATGTTTTTCATGCCTGCGCTGTTCATATAGAGCTTTTTATCCTCTTCGGAATCGGCATAAGCAGGGGCATAAATAAACGAAGGGATACCGTTGGTCTTTTCAGAAAACATACGCACCATTTCGTTAAGCTGATATTCGAAGGCGGCTGACGCGCTTCCACCAACAAGCGGCACTACGGTGATATTGGAAATCATGGAAGAGGCGGGAAATATGTGCATAAACTCATAACAGGTTGTTCCCCACGCAACGCCCACTGATTTGTGGGGACGAAAATAGCCCTTCACAAGATTTGCGGCCTGTGAAGAAACAATACGGTTGAGGATTTTGAGGGAGGTCGCCATGGTTGGCACGACAACGCAGTTTTTTAAGCCAAAATGCTTTTTGAGCACATCAGAAAGCTCTGAAACGTTTCCGGCCGGGTTTTTGATCTTGATTTCGATGAGCCCCTTTTCCTTCGCCTCGGAAAGCATAACGGAAATCATCGAGCGGGAACAGGAAAGCATCTTGGAAATTTCAAGCTGGCTCATGTCTTCCAGATAATACATTTCCGCGACCTGGGCGAGAATTTGTATGTCGTATTTGGCGTTTCTGATATCCATATTAATGTTTCCTTTATCTGCCGGGGTGGTAAAATAATGTATATGTTTCTTGATTACTATCACTATAATACGGAGCGAAAATTTCGTCAAGACAAAATTCATAAAATATGTCTTGACAAATTTTACAAACAAAACTACAATAAGATTATACAAGCATGATACCATGCTCATCATTTTATAACATCGGTCTGAAAAAAAGAATCCAAATGTAATTTTAATCTGAATAAGCGCCGGAATGGTTGAAAAATCATAGCAGGGATATACATTGCGGGCGCAATCCTTATATCCAAAAACGGGAAAATCTGCAGGAGGTAAAAAATGAGATTTGTAGATGAAGTAACTGGCAAATTTGTTGACACGGGAATCACGGTAGGAGGCAAAAAAATTTACAGGAGCAAACGAATAGAAGAGCTCCGTAATTATTTGCTTGGCTTTGAGCCGGTGCTGTGCCCGCAGCGAATGGAAGCCTACACACAAAGCTATCAGGAAACGGAAGAGCAGCCTGTTTGTATCAGACGGGCGCTCGCCTTTAAAAAGACTGTGGAAACGATGACGATCATGATACTTGACCACGAATTGCTTGTGGGAAACCTGGCTTCTTCGCCAAGAGGCGTGCCGCTGTTCCCGGAATTTTCTGTCAACTGGCTCATCGAAGAGCTTGACGGGAATCCGGTCCGCCCGCCGGACAGGCCGGGGGATTCCTTTGATATTTCGGCGGAGGATGAAAAAAAGGTGCGTGAGCTTACAGAGTACTGGAAGGGCCGCACTCACGAGGACAGGTGCCTTGCGCGTATGCCGGAGGAAGCGTGGAAGGCGCATGAGCAGGGCGCGTTTAGCTCCTATTGGCTCATGACCGGCGGGGAAGGACATCTTACGGTAGGCCTCAAACGCGTTGCATACGAAGGGCTAGAATCCTTCCGCAAACAGGCGGAGGAAAAGATCGCGTCCCTCGATCTGCAGGACAGGGAGGAATCCCAGAAGCTGTATTTCCTGCAATCTGTGCTGATTTATATTGAAGCAATCGTAAATTTTGCTCACCGCTATGCTGCGCTTGCACGTGAGAAGGCAGAAAAAACACAGGATGAGCAACGTAAAAAAGAGCTTTTGCTGATTGCGGATATTTGTGAACGGGTACCGGAAAAACCTGCGCGCAGCTTTCATGAGGCGCTGCATGCTTATTGGTTTACGAATCTGTGCCTGGAGCTTGAAAACAACGGTTTCGCGGTATCCCTTGGCAGGATGGATAAAAACCTTTATCCGTTCTACAAGAAGGATATAGAATCCGGAGTGCTCACGGAAGAGGATGCGAATGAACTGTTAAGCTCCTTCTTCCTGAAAATTTTCCAGTTGAACCGAATCCAGAACTGGGACAGCACGCAGTATTTCGGCGGTTATCAAACCTTCCAGAACATCACGATCGGCGGACAGGACGAGAACGGGGCGGACTGCACGAACGACCTGACGTTCCGGCTGCTTGAAACACAGGCAAAAATCAACCTGCACCAGCCCTCGCTTTCCCTGCGCTATCACGACAGGATGGGAAACAAGGTGCTGATGGCTGCCATTGACTGTATCCAGCTTGGCGGCGGACAACCTGCGATTTATTCGGATGAAAGCTACATTCCCGCACTTGTAAACAGGGGAATTTCTTTGGAAGACGCTTCGGATTATTCAATCGTTGGCTGTGCGGAGGCGATTGTGGAAGGAAAGCAGGGTAATCGTCCAAGCGGAAGCGCGTTTGTCAATCTTGGAAAGATTATGGAGATTGCCGTGAACGGCGGAACCGATCCGGCGACAGGAACCCGGTTGATTTCGCAGAAGGGGCTTTTGAAGAGCAAAACGTTTGAGGAATTCTATGAGGATTTCAAAGAGGTGTTTGCTTATTATACCAAACAGCAAATGATCGTTGACACGTTTCACGACGTTGCTACAGAGGAAGGAATTGCCGATCCGCTCGTATCCATGCTGGTAGAGGATTGCATCGGACGGGGTAAAACGATCAAACAGGGCGGCGCTAAATATGACTTCCTTGCCCCACAGTTTGTAGGCGTTGCAAACATAGGAAACAGCCTTGCGGCGATTAAAAAGGTGATTTTTGAGGAAAAATCACTCACAAAGGACCAGCTGTTACATGCGCTTAAAACCAATTTTGAGGATGAAACGACAAACCCGACAGGAAAAGAGATCAACAAAATGCTGTCGGAAGCGCCAAAATACGGTAATGACGAGGATTATGTAGACTCGCTGATGACAGCTTCCTTCCGGTTTATGTGCGACGAGGTATGCAAATACAAAACCACGCGCTACGGCAGGGGGCCGATTGGCGGCGTATGGCAGCCGTCGGTCAGTTCGGTATCCTCAAACGTACCGCACGGCATGAAAGTGGGCGCGCTTCCGGACGGAAGATATGCGAACAGTCCGCTTGCGGATACCACTTCGCCCATGCACGGTACGGATCGCAACGGGCCTACGGCGGCGCTGAAATCGGTCAGCAAGCTTCCCTCCATGCTGGTGGCGGGCGGACAGCTCCTGAATATGCGTTTGAACCCAACCTCCATCCAAAAGGAGGGCGGAAAGGAAAAGCTGGTGTATATGCTCAGGACATTCCTTGGAGACCTGAAAGGAATGCACATCCAGTTTAATATGATCAACAGTGAAACGCTGCGCGACGCACAGCAGCATCCAGACGAATATAAAGACCTGATGGTGCGTGTGGCAGGGTACAGCGCGCTCTTTACGCCGCTCGATCCGGAGCTGCAGAACGATATCATAGCGCGCACGGAGCATGTGCTGTAGCAACCGGTACTTGCAGGAAGGCTGCTTTTCGGGGAATCCCAAAGCGGCCTGAGAAGCAGATGCTTTGCGGGGAAACAGGCAGTAGGTGAGACAATGAACAAGAACGAAACGACTGGTATGGTTTTTAATATTGAGCGCTACCGGATCCACGACGGCACGGGAATCCGTACCGCTTTGTTCCTCAAGGGCTGCAATCTGGTATGCCCGTGGTGCTGCAACCCGGAATCCCAGCATGGCACGGGAGAGGTCGCAATCCATAAAAACCTTTGCAGGGAATGCGGAAGTTGCATCGGCGTTTGCCCGCAGAAGGCGATTTCGCCTTCCGTACGGGGAAATGTAATAGACAGGCAGGCGTGCATCCTGTGCGGCGCCTGCAAGGAGAAATGCACATACGGGGCGATCGAGATTTACGGTGAACAAAAGACGGTTTCCGAAGTGATGGAGCCACTTACAAAGGATATGGCGTTTTTCATGCGCTCGCAGGGAGGCGTTACGGTGAGCGGAGGCGAACCGACGTTGCAGGCGGATTTTGTAAACGCGGTGATGCGCGAATGCAAAAACGAGTGTTTGTATACGGCGCTTGAAACGTGCGGGCTTGCTACATGGGAAAATATGTGGAAGTGTTGTGAATATTGCGATGAAATACTGTTTGACATCAAAACGCTGATACCGCAGCAGTTTGCAGAAATAGTTGCGGGTGGTATCGATATGAAGGCGAATGCGCTTGAAATGGTAAAAAACAATGTGCGCGAACTGTGCAGGCTTGGCAAAAAAGTGGTGTTCCGGTGCGTGATTATTCCGGGCTTTAACGATAATGCGGAGCATATTGCGCGGGTGGTGGCATTTGCAAAGGAAAACGGGGTAAAGCAGATCGATTTGCTGCCGTTCCACCAGTATGGCAAGCATAAATATGCGTCGCTGGGGATGGACTACCGTTACAGGGACGAGCAGGCCATAAAAGATGAAGAAGTGGAAGGATTTGTACGGCAAATTGAGGAGAACGGAATCCTTTGCACGATTGGCGGGTAGGAAAAGCGGGGAAAATGGAATGAAGGATTATTTACTAGGAATAGATAACGGCGGATCAAACGTGAAAGCCGCGCTATATGACCGGGAAGGCCACGAAATCGCCGTTGCGGGAAAACCCCACGCAAGCACGGAAAAGACCGCTAAGGGATTTACGGAACGCAGCGGGGAAAACGTATGGAAGAATAACTGCGAAGTTATCTGCGAGGTATTGGAAAAAGCGGGAATCACCGGAGAGCAGGTTCGTGGGATTGGCGTGAGCGGATACGGGAACGGGCTTCATCTGGTGGACGGAGGAAACAACAGCACGTATCCGCATATCGTATCCACGGATTCAAGAGCGGCGGAATATGTCCGGTGGGCATATGAAACAGGAAAAAGCGAGCAGATATACAGGGAAACCTACCAGTCCACCTGGGCAGCGCAGCCGCTCCTGCTCCTCAAATGGATGCAGGACAACAAGCCGGAGGTACTGGAAAAAAGCACGGCGTTTTTGAACATCAAGGACTATATCAGGATGAAGCTGACAGGCGTTCAGTGTATGGAACAAACGGACGCGTCGGCTGACGGGTTTACGAACATCAGGGATGGCAAAGCAGAAAAGAAGGTGTTTGAAATTCTTGGGATCGGGGATTTGTTCCGGTTGGTGCCTGAAATTAAATTGAGCTCGGATATCTGTGGTTATGTGACTCGAGAAGCTGCCCGGGAAACAGGACTTTCGGAGGGCACTCCCGTCGCGGGGGGCATGATCGACATTGAAGCGTGCGCGTTTTCGAACGGGCTTCAGGACGGCAGGGACCTTGCCATCATAACGGGCACATGGGGAATCGTGGAATATCTTTCCCCGGATCTTGTGGACGATAAAGACCTTTTTATCAATGCGTTTTCCTATTTGCCGGATTATTACATGATTGCCGAAGGAAGCTCCACATCGGCAAGTAATTTAAACTGGATGATGGACAACGTACTCGGCGCGTGGGTGCAGGAGGCCGGAGGCAAAGCGGAGTTTTACAGGCAGTGCGATGAGATACTGACAAAAATACCGCCGGAAGAATGTTCGTGTATTTTCCTGCCGTATCTTTATGCGTCCAATACCAATCCTTTTTCACGCGGTGCGTTTTTCAACATCAACGCCTTCCACACAAAGGAGCACTTTATTCGCTGTGTTTATGAGGGCATTGTATTCTGTACGCTGTACCATCTGGAGAAGCTGAAACGGCACAAGGATGATTTTCGTATGGTAAGAATGAGCGGAGGTATGACAAATTCGGTTCCGTGGACGCAGATGATGTGCGACGCGCTGCAAATGCCGGTTGAGGTTGTAAATGGAAAAGAGCAGGGGGCCAAGGGCGCGGCGATGTGCGCTGCCGTGGCCTGCGGAGAGTTTGGATCGATGCAGGAGGCTGCGCGGCAAATGACAATCGTAGACCATACGTATCTGCCGGACCGTACCAAAGCGGAGATATATCATAAAAAATATGAAAGCTATAAAAAGGCTGCGGAAGCGGCCAATATATTCACGGAATCCGTAAAAGAGGACTGCGGGAAAACATCTGCGCAGTAAGCGGCAAAAGGAAGGAAACGATATGTATACGGAAGAAAAAAGAGAAGTAATCAAAGCAGCCCTTGAAATCAAAGAAAGCGGACTGATTATGCTGGCGGGAGGGAACGTATCCATACGGATGCCAAACGGCGATATTCTGGTTACCCCGTCCGGAACGTATTATGAGACAATGGAGCCGGACGACATTCTGGTGATGGATAAAGGCGGTGAAATCATAGAAGGGATGATGAAACCGTCAGTCGATTTCATTGCCCTGAAGTATGTGTACGACAATATGCCGGAAGTAAATGCAATCATCCATACCCACCAGCCGTATGCAACGGCAGTGGGACTTGTTGCAGACGAGCTGCCGGTTTGCGTAACAACGCTTGCCAATGCGACGCTTGGCGCGGTGGCGGTTGCGCCCTACAGCTCGGCGGCGAGCCTTGAAATGGGAATTGCAGCGGTGGAAAACCTCAATGGAAAACGAGCGGTGATCCTAAAGCACCACGGCGTACTAACCGTTGGCGGGACGCTGAAGGAAGCGCTGTATGCCGCGGTATATATGGAAGAGGCGGCAAAGGTTTACCTGCTTGCGAAAAACGCGGGCGGCGAGGTTCCGGTACTGGATGAAGCACAGATAAATGAAGCGGTCGAGGCCTTCAGGAAATGCGGGCAAAAAGGGAAGTAAAGGGGCGCACATGAGAGAATTATCGAGTTTGCAGCTGGGCGTTTACGAAAAAGCGATTCCAATGATTTTACCGTGGAAGGAAAAGTTTGCCGTCGCACGGGATGCGGGATACGATTTTATGGAGCTCAGCATCGATCCCACGCCGCAGCGCCTTGTGCGGCTCGAACCGGACGACGAAACGGCGCTTGAACTGAGGCGCGCGATTGATGAAACAGGGTTTCCAGTCCTTTCTATGGCGGTGAGCGCGCTGCGTGCGTATCCGCTTGGCGACCTGTGCGGGCATGTGCGCGCAGCGGGGGTGGACATCGTAAAAAAGTCTGTGGATTTTGCCTGCAAAACAGGCGTGAGGCTGATACAGCTTTCCACATACGATACTTATGAAGGGGTGAGCAATCAAAAAACCAGAAGACTGTTTCTGGAAAACCTCAGGGAATGTGCAGACTATGCACAAAGCCGCGCGGTGATGCTTGCGCTTGAAACAATGGATACGAGCTTTGCGGATTCACTGGAGAAGACACTGGAACTGGTGGAGGATATCAATTCGCCTTATGTACAGATTTATGCGGATGTGGGCAATATTGCCGCGGCTGGTTATGACTTTTGCAACAAGCTTGGCGATATGGACGGACATGTCGTGGCAATCCATTTGAAGGACGCTAAAAAAGGCGAGGTGCGAAGGGTAAATTATGGGGAAGGAATCGTGGACTTCGAGGGCGTTTATGCTTCCCTGTTAAAGCATCGGTTCAGCGGGCTGCTGGTTGCGGAAATGTGGGGAGATGAAAAATGTGCGTTTCTTCCGTATGTGGAGTTGTCAAACCGCTTTTTGCGCGAACGGATGGAGAACGCGCAAAGGGCGTATGTTGCCCAAACGCAGGAGGATTCTGCGTTTGTGGTCTGAATTGAATGAACGAAAAATGAAGGCCTGTTCCTATCTGGGGAACAGGCTTTTTTGCAGCAAAAGCGGGATAGAAAAATTATTTTGAAAAGCTGCAAAAAACCGGAATGATGAGGCACACTACAAACAGTCAGGATAAGGTTTTTGGTACAACGAACAGGCAAATTTTAATGAATGGTTTAAAAAAGCCGCGGTGAAGGCTTTTTTTGTTTTATAAAAGTATTTTTAGGGCATTGGTCATGTTTAGGGAGCAACAGAAAGTGTAAGAATAAAAAGATTTAGAGACCAAACTAAAATACAAATTTGATTCAGAACTCGAAAGGAGAAGGGATTTGAAAAACTTAAATTTAAAGGCCTTGTTTGTAGGAGATAAGGCAGAGAACAGGGACTTTTATGAGAACCAAATGAGCAGGCTTGTAAACGAGCATATGGGTTGGCGCGAGGACTATATTCCGTCCGACATGGCAGCGATTTCGGAAGAAGACAAAGAGCAGCCGGACTTTATTGCGACCAAGGACCACGTGCTCGACGTACTGGACGACCTGAGCCAGCGCATGCGCTCGGGTTCTATCCCATGGCAGAGTGCAGGGCGCTACTGGGGCCAGATGAATTCAGAAACGCTGATGCCCGCGCTTCTTGCATATAATTACGCAGTGCTTTGGAATCCGAATAACGTTGCCCTTGAGTCTTCCATGGCTACATCGCAGATGGAAGCGGAAGTCGGAACGGATTTTGCAAAGCTGTTCAGCTTCAAGGACGGCTGGGGACACATCGCTGCGGATGGTTCTATCGCAAATCTGGAAGGGTTATGGTATGCACGCTGTTTTAAATCGATACCGCTGGCAATGAAGGAAGTTTATCCGGATAAGGTTGCGGGGAAATCTGACTGGAAGCTCCTTAACATGAGCGTTGAGGAAATATTGGATGCTGTTGCAAAGCTGTCTTCAGACGAGATCGACGCGGTTAAGGCGGCTTCCTCGCGCAGTGGAAAGTTTATCAATCAGCTTGGCAAGTGGATCGTTCCCCAAACCAAGCATTATTCGTGGGAGAAAGCCCTCGATATTTCCGGCGTAGGGTTAGACCAGATGGTTTCAATTCCCGTACGCAGCAATTACAGAATGGACGTTGATAAGCTGGAAGAAGCCATTCGCGATCTGGCGAAACAGCAGATACCGATTCTTGGAGTCGTAGCGGTTGTAGGGACGACGGAAGAAGGTGCGGTGGACGAGGTAGATAAAATTGTCGCGCTGCGTGAAGAACTCAAAAAAGAGGGAATTTACTTCTATTTGCATGTGGACGCGGCTTACGGCGGATATGCGCGCGCGCTTTACATGGATAAAGACGGCGAATTTGTAAAATACGACGACCTTGCGGCAATGCACAAGGAATATGGCGCGTTCCATTATCCGGTCAAGCTGCAGGAGGACGTTTATAAGGGCTTTGAAGCAATCCAGTATGCTGAGAGCGTGACGGTCGATCCGCACAAAATGGGATATGTTCCATACGCAGCGGGCGGAATTGCGATCAAGCATAAGGATATGCGTAATATTATTTCATATTTTGCATCCTATGTATTTGAGAAATCCACGACGACGGCTCCCGACCTTCTGGGCGCATACATCCTGGAAGGTTCCAAGGCGGGGGCCACGGCGGCTGCGGTATGGGCGGCGCATCAGGTATTGCCGCTTAATATAGAAGGCTACGGGCAGCTGATCGCCTCTTCGATCGAGGCGGCGCAGCGCTTCCGGGATTATCTTGGGAACCTGACCTTTGACATCAATGGAAAAACCATCGAGGTCTATCCGCTTAACCATCCGGATTTCAACATGGTGGACTGGGTATTTAAGGAAAAGGGCAGTACGGATTTGAAGGAGATCAACGCCCTCAATGAAAAGATGTACGATTACTCCTCTTATCTGGATGGAAGCGTATATGCCAACCGGTTTATCTCCTCGCATACCACCTTCAACCAGTCTGATTATGGCGATAGCCCGCTCCCATTCGTAGAGAAAATGGGACTTCCTGAATCGGAATGGGAAAAGGAGAAGCAGGTGACGCTGATGCGTGCTGCCATTATGACTCCGTATATGAACAGCGATAAGCTCTTTGATTTTTATACAAAAGGGATCACGCAGGCCATGCAGAAAAAGCTGACGGAAATCCTTGACAGCGAAAGCAAATAATCCGCAGTAATGCGAAGAGAAAGAAGTGAATCTTATGAATAAGACAAAGCCTATGACAATTTCAAAGGGGACTTCCCTCTCGAAGGTCAGTACGTTTACCTTTATCGGCATGACTTGCGCCCTTGTTGCCAGCGTCCGGAATATTCCGGACGTAGCGGCAACAGGCTGGACAATGTTTTTCTACATAATCGTCGCGGTAGTATTGTTTGGATTACCCATTGCACTCATTTCGGGCGAATATGCGGGAATGTACCCCTCCGATGCAGGCGGCCCTGAGCTTTGGACGTCAAACGCGCTCGGTAAAAAGTGGGGTTTTGTGACCTCGTGGTTGTTATGGGTACAGATGTTCCCCGGCATGGTTATGGTTGGTTCGGTTCTTGCGCCGATGCTTGGCGTGGGAATCGGCCAGGAATCCCTTGGCGAAAACAATGTCGTTATTTTGGTCGTAATACTGGTTGTGTACTGGGGTGTTACGCTTCTGAACATGAAGTTTGACATGGCAAAGATCGGCGGCAAATGGGGCATATGGTTTATGCTGTATATCCCTATCATTATGATATTCGCCCTTGGCATTGCCGCGACGGTCAAAACGGGGATCGATCCCAAAAGCACGCTTGGGGCTTTTGACGCGCAGGCACTATTACCCACGGGGAAATCATTTAACACCATGCAGTACTTTGCGCCGATTATATTCATCTTTGTGGGGATTGAAATGTCCTCGGTATACATCAAGCGTCTGGAAAAACCTGTAAAGCAGTATACTGCAGGAATATTTGCAGCACTGGCGATCATGCTGATCGTCAATACGCTGAGCGCATTCATCGTTGCAAATGTCGTACCTGCCGGAAAGCTTGACCTCAATAATATAGCGCAGCCGATTGTGATGTTCTGCCAGATACTTGGCATTCCAACGGTAATTGGAAATATTTTTGGCATCCTTGTGTTTGTAGGCGTTATGGTGCAGCTGTCCGCGTGGATCACAGGCCCGTCAAAGACGATCACGCAGAGCGCACGCAGGGGACAATACCCGCCCAA
This sequence comes from Christensenella hongkongensis, assembly GCF_000981035.1. GTDB lineage: Bacteria > Bacillota > Clostridia > Christensenellales > Christensenellaceae > Christensenella > Christensenella hongkongensis. The sequence continues at coordinate 30,535 of NZ_LAYJ01000076.1, read as the reverse complement.
ATTCAATTTTTGGAAAACCAATAAGCTGGACGTTTCCAAAGCGGTACTGGTTACGCAGGCCGCGGTCATTTCGATTTTCTCACTCGTATATCTTCTGATACCCGGCGCAAACAGCGCGTTCCTGACGCTTGTAAATGCAACGACAATCATTTATTGCTTTGTGTATATCATCATGGCAGTCGGTATTTTGAAGCTGAGAAAAACGCATTCCCAGCTTGAGCGTCCGTTCAGGGTTGGTAAGAAGGGAAATGGGCTGTTGTGGACGATTGTCGTAATACTCATCGCTGTTATCTGCGTTGCGTGTTTCTTCTCGGTCTATTACAGTTCGCCGATGAGCGCTATCTTTACGCTGGTGGTAGCGTTTGCGTTCCTGATCATTCCGTTGATCATCAATAAAAAGAGCAATCCGGACTGGGCGGCGCAGGTTCAGAAGCTGATGGAAAATGAACCGCATAATATTCCGAAGGAAGCGCATGCAGACCAGCTTGCAGCAGCGCAGAAGACGGCAAAAGCAACTGGTAAATAACAGTATCATTAATCGGAACGGGAAAGCCTTTCCTCTGGAATGCGTAATCAGGGGAAAGGCTTCCATTTTCATTTCAGGAAAGGGAATGGGAGTATGAAAGAACAGAAAGGACTCACAAGGTCGTTATCAAACTTTAACCTGCAGCTCATTGCGCTGGGAGGATCGATTGGAACCGGGCTGTTCCTGGGATCTTCGACGGCAATCAAGCTGGCGGGGCCGTCTATATTGATCGCGTATATCATTTCTGGCGTTGTGGTATTTTTATTTATGCGGGCCATGGGTGAAATATTGCTTTCCGACGAGACGTTCCGGTCGATCGGAGATTTTGTGGGAGCCTTTCTTGGACAGCGCTGGGAATTTCTTGTTACGCTAACATACTGGCTTTGCTGGGTAACGGCAGCACTGGCGGAATTTACGGCGATCGGAATCTATATCAGGTATTGGTTTCCTGAAATACCTTCGCTGGTCTCGGGCTTGATAGCCCTTGGTTTTCTGATCGTAATCAACCTTTCAATCGTAAAGACGTTTGGGAATCTGGAATCGGGTTTTTCCATCATCAAGATATTGGTTATTGTCCTTTTTATCGCTTTTGGAATCGTACTTGCATTCCGTCATCCCACTTATGAAAGCCAGACGCACGGGCAGGTAACCGTAAGCGTTGCAAACCTAATAGATTATGGAGGCTTTTTCCCCAATGGCATAAAGGGCTTTCTTATGTCCTTCCAAATGGTATTGTTTGGTTTTGCCGGAATTGAAATGATCGGCCTTACAGCAGGTGAAACCAAGGATGAGGGCAGGAACCTGAAAAAGGCGATCAACGCTCTGCCGGCCCGTTTATTGCTGTTCTATTTTGGCGCGATTGCCATTATTTTGATCTTAGTGCCGTGGAACGAAATCAGCCAAAGCCAAAGCCCGTTTGTCTCTGCGTTTAACCTTGTTGGAATTCCGGCGGCAGCAGGCATTATTAATTTCACCGTGCTGATTGCATCGCTTTCGTCGTCAAATACCGCGCTGTACAGCACCAGCAGGATTTTGTATACTGGCGCGCGAAACCACTTGCTGCCGAAATTTTTCAATCATGTGTCCAAAAAAGGAATACCAACGCACAGCCTCCTCTTTTCCTGCGGGATATTCCTGATTGGCCTGCTCGCGAACTTTCTGGTGCCGGACGCGTCCAAATTGTTTGAGATCATTGCGAGCATTACGACGGTCTGTTTCCTGTTTGTGTGGAGCGCCATTGTGCTATCGCACCTTAAATTCAAGAAAATGCAGCCGGATGCAAAAAGCACGTTGAAAATGCCGTTTTATCCGGTGTCGAACATATTGCTTTTGATCTTTTTTGCAGCGGTTGCGGTATTACTGTTTGTGAATCCATCCACCAGGTTCAGCACATTGCTTGGCGCTGCATGGTTTGCCGTTCTTCTGATCGTATACCAGGTCATCAAACGTAAAAAAGCATTGCAACAACCGGATCATAAGTAAATAGTCCTCCGCACCTAAAATAATTTCCTTCCTATATTAATACGATTTGGCAGAATATGCTAAAGTTTTCATTAAAAATGCCGATATTAATATTGATTTGTTTTAGAAAATGATTAAGGGGGATAAAAAATGGAGCATTCAGAGTTTAAATGGAATCAACTGGGGGACGTTTCAAAGGGGCGCATCAATCTGGGGGAAGAGATGCCGGTGATGGTTTACCGCCTGTTCCAATACACAATGCGCGACGTTTTAAGCAGGCGCTATGGAAAAGAAGAGATGATTGACCTGTTCCGTACGGCAGGCGAGCAGGCAGGACATGAATTTGCAACAAATAATCTGGACCTGACACTGGAGCTGAATCCGTTTATCGCCCAGTTACAAAGCGTGCTTGCCCAGACCAAAATAGGAATCCTGCGGATTGAAAAATTTGATACGGAAACAGGAAATGCAATCCTGACCGTAAGCGAGGACCTTGATTGCTCGGGTTTGCCTGTTACAGGAGAAACCGTATGCAATTATGACGAAGGATTTATCGCGGGGATTCTTGCGGAATATACAAAGAAAGATTACATCGTAACGGAAATTGATTGCTGGGCAATGGGAGATCGTGTGTGCCGGTTTGACGCACGAGTGGCAGCTAAGTAAATTTCAACTATTACAATCACCTTGGAGTAAATTGGTATGAGCAATCAGGACGCTAATATTTTGTTGCGCTTTATTCGTGACATTCTGGAACAGGATAACGTGCCGCCACTCAATACGATGCTGCTTTCATCCGGATTCCGGGAGCTTGGCGATAACCTTAATTACCTGAACCGGTATATTATGGAAATGGAACAATATGCAGGGGCTATTTCCCAGGGGATTTTTCCGGAAAAGGCTCCTGACAGGGCAAACCGCTTTTGCTGGCCCCTCAAAGCGCTATGCTCAAACCTGATGCACCTTGCCTGGCAGACACAGCAAATTGCACATGGAGATTATGAACAGCACGTAGATTTTTTGGGCGAGTTCTCAGAGTCGTTTAATATTATGGTCGAGCAGCTCAAACAGCGGGAAGTCAATTTAAAACTGGAGACAAGCAGGGCTGCGAAAAAAATTGATACTTTAAAGGAAGCCAATGATCTGCTCTATTCCATTATGAATAACATCCTGGGATGGGTTATTGTAATTGGAACCGAGACAGGAGAGATATTGTTTGTAAATCAAACCGCCAAGGATGAATTCAAGAAGCATCCGGAGATTTCGGAAGAGGTCTGTAAAAACCTGTCTCAGAATACGATATCTGCAGGAAAAAGGCACCATAATATTTCGCTGCTTGTCCATGACAAAAGCGAAATCCAGAAAATGTACCAGGTGAATATGTTTCATGTTTTCTGGAAAGGAACCGAAGCAAATGCCTGCATTATCTACGATATTACCCAGCAGCAGAATATAAAAATACTTGAGCAGGACGCCTACACGGATTCGCTTACCGGTATCTACAACAGGCGTTATTGTATGGACAGCCTGGAGCGGAATTTGGAAGGACATAAGCAGTTTTCCGTTTGTTTTCTGGATATCGACCACCTTAAGTTTGTCAATGACTGCTTTGGACATCTGGAAGGGGATCAATACATTAGGCTCGTGGTGCGTGCGCTGCAGCAGGTTTTCGGGGAAGACGATATTATCTGCAGGATCGGCGGGGATGAGTTTGCGATTATTTCTGGAGGAGATGACGCAGGTATCCTTGAAAAAAACATGGAAAAGACAGAAAATGCCCTGTTGCGGTTGAGCTTAACAAAAAAGTATGCAATGAGTGTAAGCTATGGCATTATTTCGATCGGGCACAACTCGACGCTGACAACGGAGGACATCCTGCACAAGGCGGACGAGCAAATGTATATTTTTAAAAAGGCGCAGTATAAAGCTTTTGCGTCGAAAATCCCGCCAACGCCAAACCACAGCGCCATTCAATATGATACAATCACAAAATTCCCCGTCTATTCATCCTTTGAAGGAGAGCTCGCGAATTATTTCATCGAGGGAGAATACCTGCATCAGCAGGACAAAAAAACTGCGATTATGTATCTTGACATCCTGGATTTTAAAGCACTGAACGAATATTACGGATATGCGGAGGGAGACAGGGAATTATTTGAAATTGCAGAGTTGCTGCGGGAAAAATTAGACATATATACAGGTACCAGGATATTTTCGGATTTTTTTATTCTATTGTTTTCCATGGACAAAAAGGATACGCTTGAGCAACTGGCAAAAAAACTTGTGAGAAGCTTTAGGATATTTCTGAAGGACCAGCGCGTCTATCATCCGAAGTGCAAGATCGAGATAGTTGCGGGACTGTGCGAGGTTGAAGATGGATTTAACGGGCTTAACCAGGCCATCGACAATGCAAACGAAGCCCGGAAAATCGCCAAGGCAAGTTACCGTACCGAATGCCTCGTATTTAACAGCGCAATCAAGCGCAAGAAGAACGAGGAGGCGCGGCTCAACGCGGAAATCAAGACGGCTCTGGCCAACAGGGATTTTTCATTTTGCCTGCAACCCAAGGTCAGCTTAACAAGCGGGAGGATCGTAGGCGCTGAGGCGCTCGTACGGATGTCCGAAAATAACGCGATGATTTATCCCGGGGAGTTTTTACCGTTAATGGAACGCGACGGCAGTATTACGGAGCTGGATTTCCAGGTATACGACAAGGTATGCCATTACCTGTACCAGCGGATACGGGAAGGGCTGCCGGTTGTTCCGGTTTCGATCAATGTTTCGCGGTTACATTTGCGTGACGAAACGTTTGCAGATAATGTCCACAGCCTGATTCAGTCGTACAACATAAAGCCTCCGCTAATTGAATTCGAACTGACAGAAAACATCTTTTTTGACGAAGTGGTAGACCGTGCACGCCACATTATCACGAAGCTGCGAAGTTATGGTTATCAAATTTCCATCGATGATTTTGGAGCTGGCTATTCCTCTACAAATCTTTTGCTTGATCTTGATTTTGATGTTTTAAAGCTGGATAAAAGCCTGGTCGATTATACGATAGAGCAGACTCGGAAAAGCGAGGTTATCATATCCTCTTTAATTTCCATGGCAAAGCGGCTTGATATCAAAGTGGTATGCGAGGGAGTAGAGACGCTTGGACAGTTGGAATTTGTGAAAAAAATGGGTTGCGATATTGTGCAGGGGTATTATTTCCTGAAGCCTGTGGAGCTGCGGTCGTTCGAAAAAATGCTTGAACAAAAAGGCGGGTATTGCCCATTGCCATGGGATAATGAGGTTGTCGGACAATAAAAAAGCTAAACAGATACACCTGATGTAACGATATAGAAAGGTGAGGTGTATTTATCATGGAGGGGCAAAGCGGGAATCATATCAAACGACAGGATTTTATTGACGAAATACTTGAGGAATGCAGTGAAATTTCCCAGATAGATAAAGGGGATATCAGTAAAAAGGAAGTTGCCGTACAACTGGCGGGCGCAGAAGAAAAGCTTTTGGACGACAGTTGGATGGATGTTTTTGATAACCAAAATCTGGTAAAAAAGGTGTTGGCTGATATCAAAGCAGGCGCTGCGCCTGAGCAGCAAAGGGATAAAGAAAAGGATGCGAAGGTTAAAATAACAATCGCGCAGGACAAAATGTCGGCGCGGATACGGATATCTCCTCCCGCAGAAGGCGGAAAAGGCATTACTGAAGACGACATCCTGGAACAGCTGCGTGAAAAACGGATTATCAAAGGGATCAAATTTGAATATATTTACAGGCTTGCCAATCATACGGTCTACAATAAAACATTCAAAATAGCCCAGGGCGAAGAGAAAATTGACGGGACCGACGCGCAGCTTAAATGTCATTTTGAGACAGAGCAGGAAGCTACGGCGTTCTACAGCAAAGAGGATTATGCCCGTATTCAGTTTCAAAAAGTGAAGGCGGGCGATTTGTTGTGCGAAATATTGCCTTCCACTTATGGAAGGTCGGGATGGAATATTTTAGGGCAGACGTTGCCTGGCGAGGACGGAGACGGAATTGGCGACGTTTCCGGCATGAATACGGTATTGACAGGAACTCTGCTATACGCGACGTGCGACGGGCTTGTGAGTTTGCAGAACGGCATGGTAAACGTATTCAGCGCGAAAACGATTGTGATGCTGGAAAATGCGTGCCTGGAATATGACGGGACTGTATTTGTTGAGGGGAACGTTACAAACGGAAGCCGGATCAAAGCAAGCGGTGATATCATTATCAAGGGTTCCGTGCAGAACGCCGTGCTGGAGGCGGGAGGCAACATCACCCTGTGTAAAGGGATTACAGGTAAAAACAGCAATATCAAGGCAGGAGGAAATATCAGGAGTTACTTCATCGAGAAGGCGCGAGTCCATGCGGAAAAGGACATTGTATCTGACGTCGTTATGCTTGCAAACATACGGTGCGGAGGGACGCTGACGTTGTCGGGCAGGCGCGCGGCGCTGATCGGAGGTTCGTGCCAGATTGGGAAAGACCTGAACGCCAAAAATATTGGAAATGATGCAAATGTTCTTACAGAAGTTGCGCTGATTGGCCAGAAGAGGCTCCAAAAAGAAAAGGATGCGGCTCTGACAAGGATCGAAGAATGCCGCGCCGCAATCGATCAGATGCTGCGGGCGATGAAAGCAGCGATGAACAAAGCAAAAAACAAAGAAGAAATAAAGACTCTGGCGATACGGATCACCTACGCCAAGAAGAAACTGGAGCAGGAGATCGAAGAACAGAATGCAGTAATTGAAGAAATCAACGCAAGAGAGGGGTTGAGTCCCAGCGGAAAAATCACCGTGAGCGGAAAGCTTTATCCGAATGTGGCGCTCAATATTGATGAGGTACATTACACAAATATGCAGGAAAAAAATTATTGTGTGATCGCGAAAAACAGAAGCGAACTTAACTTTAGTTCTATATAGAAAAGAAGAGGAAGAAAAATGGCTCTATTTAAAACGCAAAAAAGTGCAACTGATGTCCGCAAGGAACAGGACCGTTACATAGGGGTAAACATGCCGTATGATTCGGTAACCGGTTTGCCGACAAGGGAAGGAATGGAACGCTTTTTTGAAACGCTGCCCGCGGGCGGCGCAGGATATGCGTACATGACAATTTGCATGGAACGTTTTTTCCAGTTGTATGATTTGTTTGGCTACGACGCAGGGCACCTTAATGTGGTTGCTGTTGCGGATGCGATTCGTGAAGACCTGCATGAAGATGAAAGCGTGTGCAGGGATATGCTCGACCATTTTGATATTCTGTTCCGGTATCATGGGGAAAACGAACTGTTGCAGCGCGTAGAAGGGCTCCTGAAAATACTCTCATCCATAGAGATCACGGATAGAACCTCAAAATATGAATATCCGCGCTGGTTTACATGCGGCGTATTTGAGATAACAGGCGAGGGAGAGAGCTTTGACGACATCAGGGATATGGCGGAGCTTGCGCGAAAAAAAGCACGTCAGCAGAACAGCGCGTTTGGTTTTTTCAAAAAGGATATGCGCGAGGAGATAAACCGGATGAGAAAACTGATGCAGGACGCGGGCGGTGCAATGCAAAAGCAGGAGTTTGTTCCGTTTTTTCATCCAAAGTACGACCTGAATACAAAGCGCATCGTGGGCGCGGATGTGCTTGCACGCTGGCAGCATCCGGATCAGGGGATCGTAATGCCGCAGGTGTTTATACCAATGCTTGAGCAAAACGGACAAATCATCGAACTCGATATGTATATGCTGGAGCAGGCATGTAAATTGGTGAAAAAATGGACTGAGCGGGAGGAAATGCCGGTGCCGCTTTCGGTTAATATTTCACCGCTTAATATTTACAAAAAAGGATTTATCAAAAGGATTATTGAGATTACCGAAAAATACCAGGTCCCGCCTTGCCTGATTGAGCTTGAAATGAGTGAATCTGCAATTATGAAGAACAGCAGGAATATCAGTCAGCGTATGCGGGAGCTTAGCGAGGAAGGGTTTCGGGTTTCGGTGGATAATTTTGGAGCGGGATACCTTTCATTGGGGCTGTTCCAGGAATTGCCGATTAATTTGATTAAGCTTGACAGGAGCTTTTTAAAGGATGCAAAGCCGGAGAAAAGTATTGCCGTCATTATGGAAAATATTATTCGGGCGGCCCACGAACTTGGCATTATGGTCGTTGCCGAAGGAATTGAGACACAGGAACATACCGAGCTTCTGAATCAAACAGGTTGCAACTTCGGTATGGGATTCTTATTCTCAAAGCCGATGCCGCTTTATGAATTCGAACGGCTGACGCTATAAAGAAATTGCAACGTTGGAGAGAAAATGGGAGAAAAAATCGCCATCAGAAATTTGAATGAGGACTTCGTTGAACTGTATGTGGACGAATGTATGGAAAAACGTGGGATGTGCACTTGTGAAATCTGCAAAGCCGACGTGCGTGCCTTTGCGCTCAACCAACTACCGCCGCATTATGTTTCGACTGAAGTGGGCGACGCTATGGTAAGGCATGTAGCCCAGACCACGCAGGGACAGGCCGATATTCTTGCCGCAATCATGGAAGGCGTTAAAGTGGTTGAAGACAATCCGCGGCACAAATAGTTCTATCCTACCTTGGCGCTGCGAATGGCGTCTTCTTCGGAAATTTTCTGGAACGTTTTTATGATCGTTATGTTTAAATTCTGACTGTCGTTATAAAGGTCAAGCGTTGAAAAGGGCTTTTCCAGCAGGCGGACCACCGGACGCAGGGATTTTTTGCTTTGTACTACAACCGCCAGTTTTCCCGTGCTCAGCTTTACAAGCGTACCGATAGGATAGAATTCCATTTTATTCATGAAGACTTTCACAATTTCATAATCAAACGCAATATTGCTGTTGCCCATAATGTATTCCGCAGCATCGGCAGGAGACATAGGATCGCGATAGGGGCGCTTTGAGGTAAGCGCGTCAAATACGTCGGCGATTGAAATAATGCGCCCAAAAAGTGGAATATCCTCGCCGGAGAGCTGTTTTGGATAACCCTTGCCATTGTATTTTTCATGATGGCTTATAATGCCGGAATAAATTTCTTCACCGTCAAATTTGTGCTGCTGGAGATATTCGATTCCAAATTCCGCATGTTGCTTAACGACCGTAAATTCGTCGGACGTAAGCTTACCGGGCTTATTGATCAGTTCCTTTGGAATCTCTATTTTGCCAATATCGTGCAAGAGCGCACACAACGCAAGCTGATGCAGCTTTTGCTTTGGAAGCTCCATCTCTGTACCAATAGCAATCGATATTACGGCAACGCTTACAGAGTGGTGGTAAGTATAATCATCATAAGATTTCAAATCGAAAATATTGACAAGTACATTTTTATGATTGGTAATGGTATCGACAAGCTCGCCGGCAACGCTGCCTAATTCACCGATGGGCGGCGCGTCGGTTGTCTCAAACATATTTTGAAGGGCCACAAGCGCTTCTTTTTTCAGCTTGTCACTGATCAGCGGTTTGGGTATCTTGACGCCTTCAGGGACAATGTCTTTCATGTACACGCCCGGCGCATCATGCTGCCTGAGGCGATCGATGATTTGCGTTGTGATTTTCTGTCCTCTTTTGAGTAGCGCAAGTCTGGCGACGTGAAAATAATACACATCCTCCTTCAAAACGCTTCCAACTTCCAAATCGTCGACAGGTATAAATATCATAACGCAATCAATCCTTATTTTGATATGTATTGTATTATAAACCATTTTATTGGAAGTGGATAGTACTTTTTAAATGTGAATAATGAATTAATTAAAGCAGGGGAATGAATAACGACTGCGGAAAGGAGGTATTTATATAGTATGAAAAAAAGTACGGTACTAATTATGGCCGTAATCTTGCTGTTGATTGCAACACTGTTGATACAGGCACTGCCAATGGAGCAATCGAGATTGCAGGACGGCATTGATACATATTCTGAAAAAGACTGGCTGGTCAGGCTGGAAGGGGATGGACAAAGTTGGGAAACCGAAATGAAAGGGGAACGGATTTACAATCCTGACAACAAGAAAGTTTACCTGAGCAAAAAGCTTGAAGAAAACGGCAAGAATGATCTCTATCTGATGATACTGACATCGAATCAGGAATATAAGGTTTACATCGACGGAGTGGAGTATGATGAGGAACTGGATAAGGACGAACTGGAAAGCACCTCCGGAAACCGGCTGACACTGATACCTTTGGCTGAGGCTGCGGAAGGGAAAGAAATCACCATAATGCTGGACACCTCTACGGGGCTGAAGGCAGAAAATGCGCCGATTGTATATATGGGGACAAAGGCGCAACTGGTTTTAAACATGGTGACGGCACAGCTTCCGATTTTTACAATGGCGGTTATACAATTTGCCGTGGGAATCACGCTGCTGATTTTTTATATTGTATCAAATGCGCTTTATTCCCTGCGTAAAAAAACAGTGCTCTATCTATCGCTGCTTACGATTTGCCTTAGCTTTTGGCTCATTTCGGAGTCTTATATCTGGGGAATTATGTATAATAACAATGCGTTTTTTTTCATACTTGAGAACGTATGCAGACTTTTGATATCGATTTTATTTTTGCTTGCAGTTTACCACTTCCTTCCATCAAGTGAAAACAGGCCGGTACTGATTCTGATCTATGTGCTGGCTGGCATGTTGCTTTTTGCCATGATCGGTCAACTGACACAGGTGTTTGACTTCAGTCATAGCTATCAGTATGCAATTTTTTCAATCATAGGGCAGACAGTGGTTCTTTTAGTTGTATTGGTTCGTGCGGTTTTGCATAAGGCAGGAGTACAATATTTAATTTTGCTTGTAGCGGTTTTGTTGACGCCGGTAAGCATCGTGATAACCATATTTCAATCCGGCGTCCGGATAGACCGGTTTGATATCGCACTGCCAGTGGCTGCCGTTATCAGCGTACTTACAACGCTTACAATCATCAGTTTGTCAAAGGCCCATCAGGAAATGATAATGACTTATTCGATTCGCAGGCAAATGACAGTACAGACGGAGTATTGCAGAAATTTGGAGAAAATGAACGATGAGATGGAGCTTTTTCGGCACGATGCAAAAAACCATATGCTGGTGCTGGGCCAGTTTCTGCGGGATGACAAAATAGAAGAAGCAAAGAGCTATGCCGCTTTGACTGCCGGCGCGTATGCAAACAGGGAGGATCTTTTGGCTACGGGTAACCTGGTGCTTGATTCCCTGTTGACGGAAAAAATGAGGATGGCGAAGGAACTGGGAATTGATATGCAACTGGAACTGTTGATTCCAAAGGAAATTCCCGTTCCTCTTGCTTATTGGATCGTATTGATGGGCAATATCATGGATAATGCAATAGAGGCGTGCGAACGGTCTGAAAAAACACAGCGTTTTATTTCCGTACGGATAAGAATGGAAGGGAATGTGCTGTTTGGCAGTATTGCGAACACGTCGGACGACGATAAGATTATCAGAAGGGGCGATTCCATGCAGACGACAAAAAAAGATAAACGGTTTCATGGAAGGGGAATGCTTGCCATCCGATGGGCAGTCGAACAATATGACGGGGCGCTGGAATATGAGCAAAAGGACGGCGTGTTTACCCTGAGTTTTACGCTTTACGGCATTGATTGCGATTCCAGGGACGGAGGGTTGCCAAACATATGATTAAAATAATGCAGGATTGATCGCCTGATTTCTTTTGCATATTTATTGCCAACAGGAATTTCACCCTGACCGCGCAGCATAATTTTATGACTTGATACACGTTCAATATAACGCGGATTGACGAGAAAGGACTTATGCGTGCGGATAAAGCCGAAAGGCGATAAGCGTTCCGAAAGGCTTTTCATCGAGGAATAAAACCGGTGCGGGCCGGCGCTGGTGTGAAGCGTCACGATACGGCCGCAAATTTCTAAATAAATAATATCAGGCACAGGAACACATACGAGCTCCTGTTGGAACTCGTAATAAAATATGTCCTGTGTCTTTTTTTGTGCTTTTTTTACAGCGGCAAGGAAAATATGCTCGAATTTTTCCGAAGCAATATCATCTTTCAAAATATAGTGCAAGGGGGAAGTATCAAAGGATGCGATCGCATGATGCTTGCTGTTCGTAAGGTACAACAGTTGCGCCTCGCATCCGAGCGCCCTGATCTTTTTTCCGGCCTCAATCCCGTTACAGGAATTCATCAGAACGTCCAGATAAATGATATCCGCTCCGTTTATATGATCTTCCAGATCGAAGATTAACCGTCTCGCATCTTCATAACAAGACAAACAAATTTCCAGATTGTTTTTTTGCGCAATGCGACTGATAAACCCGGAAAGGTATTTCAGCACGGAAGGCTCGTCATCACAGATATAAATTTGTAACATATCGTAAACCTATCGTTTTCCCTGCAATCTTTTGTTACACGAAAACAAGCGTTTGTTACACCATGCGTATTTTAGCGATTATTAACGATAAACTGATCCAATCGATGAAATATCGTAAAAAAAATTCGTAATATATTGTATATTACGAAAAATAAGTAAAATACGTCAAAATTTAATAGCTTCGTAAGTATGTTATCAAAAGATCACACATGTGTCAATGACTTTCATGCCAATGGCTATATGATTTTAGATACCTGTGAAATGCTTTGTTACCACAAAATTTGTAGCAAGTACGGAGAAACGGAAAACATTAAATTTTACGTAAATTTTACGCCGTCAGTTACGCCGTCAATAAAAGTCGAAAAGGAGATCATACTATATGGCACGACATGGAGAAAATATCTATCTGCGCAAAGACGGAAGATGGGAAGGCAGATATGTGAAGGGGAAGGATGAAAAAGGCCGTACGAAATACGGATATGTCTATGCGAAAAAGTATACAGACGTAAAACGCAAGCTTACGGTCTTGCGTGCAAAGTGTTCCGGATCGAATTGTGTAGTCCAGGCGTATGGGAATGGCACGGTTCGGGCATGGCTGGACTATTGGCTGATGGTTTCCACGAAGCCTTACGTCGGCCAGTCTACTTTTAACTCTTACCAGAGCCTGATCGAAACCCATATCAATCCGGCTTTCGGCGCATTATATCTCAGGGACCTCAGCAGGGAAAAAATCCAGGACTTTGTGAACGAACTGAGCAGCCGGCTAAAGCCAGGAACGCTGCATAATGTTTGCAGGTTGCTTCGATCCGCCCTGACAAAAGCGCAGGATCATGGATTGCTGCGCGAAAACCCTTACCGGGACATCAAGAAACCAAAGAATAAGACGCGCGCGCCGCGCGTACTCCTTCTGTCGGAACAGGCAAAGCTTGAGCGCGAGGCCCTCGCAACAGGGAATCTTGAATATATACTTTGCCTGTATACAGGTTTGCGTCTTGGCGAGGTCTGCGCCCTCAAATGGAAGGACATAGACTTTGACAATAAAATTATTTTCGTAAACCATACGGTGAAGCGCGTTAAATGCGAAGGAAGAAGCACGCGAACAGAAGTCATATTGGGAAAACCGAAAAGCGATGAATCCATCCGGGAGATACCTGTCCCTCTTTTCATTTTAGATAAACTATCCCGGAAGTTCAAACAGGGCGGTTGCCAAAGTGAAAACTTTGTTTTCCAAAACCGCACCGGAAGCTACCTCGATCCAAGAACTGTCCAAAAACGTTTTTCGCAGTTCATGGAAAGGCTTAGGATAGATAACGTACATTTCCATACGTTACGCCACACGTTCGCGACGCGTTGCCTTGAACAGCGCATTGGGATAGAGACGCTCAGCGAGCTGCTGGGGCACAGCACTCCGCAAATTACGCTCTCACGGTATGCACATTGTACGCGTGAAAATAAAATGAAATCGATTAAAAAGCTCAAAAAGGTCGCTTGTTAAAAAGTTTAGACCGTCAGCCGCCGTCAACAGGGTACGAAAAAAATGCAGGGCAATACTCTTAAAACAAAAAATTCGTAATATACAATATATTGCGAAGAGTAAGCGCGGAGACGGTACTTAATTTGGAAACAAACTGATTGGTGTTTCCAAAGCCAATACCCGTATCCGGCGTCGTCCTGCCGCAGGTAGTAGGCCTACGATATAATGATACCAACTATGGAACGTTGGTAACATTAAGGATCACAGCAATGGCATTAAAATTTTGTCCGTCAGGTAAAAGCGGGGGACAGAGAATGAAGGACGGAAAAATGGGTTGTATTGTTGCAAAGGAACGTATCGTTCCAGTGAGGCGGGGGAATTATCAGATACAGGTATACACAGGGGATGCCTGTATTTTGTGTTGTTTTTCATTAAACAATACCTGAAAAGAATAGTTAAATTATAACACAAAAAAATACCGGACAAATACAACATTGTTTCATGAGGGAAGAGGATAAAGTATGGAGATTGGTGCGGCAGATCTGGATTTGCTCAAAGAAATCGGGAATATCGGTGCAGGAAACGCTGCCTCCGCGCTGTCGGAGATGACGGGGCTGCCGGTTAGCGTAAACGTTCCAAAATGTGAAATGATTGGCTATTCGGAAATTGCGGATAAAATGGGCGGTGCAGAAAATGTGATCCTCGGGATGCTTGTCCAGATGAGCGGTGATATTGATGGGTTCATTTTGCTTGCGCAGGAGCTTCATGATGCGAGAAATACGATTAAGGTATTGATGGGCCAGGAAATCAGCGAGTCAGAGGAATTCAATATCGAGGTCTATGAACCAATGCGCGAGGTATGCAATATTTTGGTTGGAACGTATCTTTCAGCGATTTCTTCCATGATGCAGCTGAATATTATTCCAACAGTGCCGGAGATGACGATCGATATGGCAATGGCCATTATGAACGTACCGGTTCTGGTATATGGCGAACTTGGCGAATCCGTATTGATGCTGGATACAAAATTTGGCGGGGCGGCGGAGAATATCAATGGCAACTTTTTCCTGATGCCGACGATGGAGTCGCTCGAAGTATTGAAGAAAGCGTTGTATATATAAGCTATGAAAACGATGGTGATTGGTATGGCGGAGCTGGGGGTTGTGAAATGCCCGCAGCATATAACGACGCTTGGGCTTGGATCGTGCGTAGGGGTTGTATTGTTTGACAAGATCAATAAAATCGGCGGGATGGTCCATATCGTACTCCCGGAAAGCAATGGCAGGACAGATGCTGCGCGGGCAAAATTTGCCGATACCGGCGTTGACGAGCTCTTGAAACAAATGCTGAAAGCCGGCGCCAACAAGCAGGCAATGGTAGCCAAGGTGGCGGGAGGCGCACATATGTTTGGCGGGATCAGCAAAAGCAATACGCTTAAGGTTGGGGAACGCAACGCATTCAAAAGTAAAATAGCGGTGCTGAAACTGCGTATACCAATCGCGGCTGAAGATTTGGGCGGAAGCTATGGGCGCACGATCGAGCTCAATACAGAGGATGGAAGCCTGATGGTTAAAACCGTTGGCAAAGGAACCAGGACGATTTGATGAATTGATATAAATTATGGAAAGAAAAGCAATTATATTGTTAGGAGGAAAATTATGAACAAGGTAATGGTTGTAGACGACGCTGCTTTTATGAGGCTTACAATTAAAAATATGCTGTCGAAAAATGGCTTTGATGTAGTAGGCGAAGCAGAGAATGGTGCGCAGGCAATCCAGAAGTGTACCGAATTACAACCGGATATTATTACAATGGATATTACGATGCCTGAAATGACGGGAATCGACGCGCTAAAAGAAATTATGAAAATAAATCCAAAGGTAAACGTTGTTATGGTTTCTGCCCTGGGGCAGGAGGGCATGGTAAAAGAAGCTGTCATGCTTGGGGCAAAAGGATTTGTTGTAAAGCCGTTCAAGGAAGATATCATTGTTCAGGCGCTCAGTAAATTCAAATGATTATTTGTATGCAGGCGCATACAAATGAGGGGGTGAAGCCAAATGGGCGAGAATGATTCCATGCTGACCATGTTTGTGCTGGAAAACGGCCAACTGCTCGAACAGCTGGAGGAATTGCTGCTGGGCGGCGAAAAAAATGAAAAACTTGGCAAGGAACAAATAGATGAAACGTTCCGGGTTATGCACACCATCAAGGGCTCTTCGGCAATGATGGGTTATGACGCGATGACGACGCTTGCACACGCCGTTGAGGACCTGTTTTCCAAAATAAGGGAAAAGGAACCTCAGGATTCCGATTGGGAGCGTATTTTTGATGTTGTTCTGGAATCTATCGATTTTTTCAAAAATGAAATTGAAAAGCTGCAACAGGGAGATTTGCCCGATGAGCAGGCGGACGAGCTGTGCAAGGAGCTTGGCGATATCCTCAATGCCTTGATTGAAGGGGAAAAAGAAGGAGAACCGGTAAACGAAGAAATGCAGGCTGGCGAGGCAGAAGACGGAGAAGACGCTGCGGGAGAGGACGCAAAGATTCTCAGGGATCTGATTTCCCGGATAAAGCAGCAGGAGCAGGAGAAAATCTATTGGATCAGGATGTTTTTGGATAAGGGCTGCCAGATGGAGACTGTTCGCGCTTATGGGGCGCTGATGTCCATCGAGGAGCTCTATTCGGCGATTGCGACCTATCCGGAAGAGGTGGAAGAAAACCACGATGAAGAAATTGCAAACCATGGTTTTTGGATTGCGGTATCCACCACGGAAGAATGCGCGGAAATGATCAAACAGAAAATTTCTGAAACGATGTTCCTGTCCACGATGGATTTTGAGGAATATGCGCCGGAGGCGGAGCAAGAAGGGCAATCGCAGGAACCAAACGGCGCGGCAGAAGCGCAGGGAACGCCTGCAAAGAGCAAGGAGGCTCCGGCTCAGGATAAGCCATCCACCGTCAAAAAAGCGGCGAAGGAAGAAAAAGCCCTGAAACAAAGCTTTATCAGCGTAAATGTCAATAAGATCGACAAGCTGATGAATCTGGTGGGGGAAATTGTAACCACAGAATCCATGGTGACGAAAAATACGGATATTGCAGACCTGCATCTGGAAAATTTTGAGAAACAGGCGAGACAGCTTCGTAAGCTGACGGACGAGTTGCAGGATATTGTTATGTCGATCCGTATGGTGCCGATTGCAACCACGTTTCATAAAATGCAGCGTATTGTGCGCGATATCAGCAAAAAAACAAAGAAACAGGCTGAGCTGGTGATTATCGGCGAGGATACGGAGGTTGACAAAAATATTATCGATAATTTGTCCGATCCGCTTATGCACCTGATTCGTAATGCAATGGATCACGGCATCGAAACGCCACAGGAACGTCTTGCGGCAGGAAAAAGCGAAAAGGGCACTGTGACGCTTGAGGCGTGTAATCAAAGCGGCGACGTAATCGTACGCGTCATGGACGACGGTGCGGGTATGGATCGGAATAAAATTATCCAGAAGGCAATCGCGAACGGGCTGACCACAAAAACGGAGAATGAAATTTCCGATAAGGAAGCTTATGGATTTACCTTGCTTCCGGGATTCTCTACAAATGATGAAGTGACGGAATATTCCGGCAGGGGCGTCGGCATGGACGTAGTCCATAAAAATCTTGATAATGTCGGGGGTAGTATTTCTGTAGACAGCGAACCGGGCAAGGGAACGACGATTACGATGCACATTCCGCTCACGCTTGCAATTATGGACGGAATGAAAATCACGGTTGGGAAATCGATCTATATTGTGCCCACGCTTGTGATAAGGGAATTTTTAGAACCCAGATTATACGAAATTATAGTTGAGCCAAACGGCAACGAAATGATCATGATTCGCGGGGTATGCTATCCGATCATAAGACTGCACAGGGTATTTGACGTCGCAAATGGAGTGGAAGATTTTAACAGCGGCATTATGGTGCTGGTGGAGAGCGACAGCGGGGCGGCCTGCCTCTTTGCGGATACGCTTTTGGGAGAACAGCAGGCGGTTGTGAAGCCAATGCCGCCTTACGTAGTGAAATCATTTGGGAAAATAAAAGGGATTAATGGCTGCAGCATCATGGGTAATGGCGGAATCGCGCTTATCCTGGATATCAACAATCTTTTGGAATAGCAGACCTGAAGTGCCGGTGCAAGGAGGAATGGCTTTTGGATGAACAGGAAATGAAGCAGGAAAATGAGGCGGAAAACAAAGAAAAATACCTCACGTTCTTTATTAATGGGCAGTGCTATGGAATACCGATAGCACTTGTTATTGAAATCATCGGAATGCAGGATGTTGCGGAGGTGCCGGAGTTCCCACCCTACCTGAAGGGCGTTATCAATCTGCGGGGGCTTATCATACCGCTGATCGATGTGAACCTGAGGGTAGGTTATGAGGAGAAGGAATACACCGATAAAACCTGCGTTATCGTCGTGAATGTGAATGACATGGAAATTGGACTTATCGTGGACGAGGTAAACGAAGTGCTCGATATTGACAAAAGTACAATTAATCCGCCGCCGCACAGCACCGGTGCCCAAGCGGATCAATATATCAATGGGATTGCGGTGCAGGAAAACAAGCTGATATTACTGATGTCCTGCGAAAAGGTCATTGGGGATCAAGATTTTGAATAGGAAAGAAGAAATATGAGTAAAGTGGGAGGACAAATAAGATGCTAAAGAAGATGAAGGTTGGAACGAGGGTGCTCTTCGGCTTCCTGATTGCGATTATCCTGACGATCATACTGGGCGCTGTTTCGATCATCGGATCGAATATGATGAGCGGGAAAATCAACGGACTGTATGATGGGCCGTATGCCGCGCAGCAGGAGATCGCCACGATCAAGGTGGACATCAACCAGGCGACGCAATATATTTACGGCGCAATGATGACGTCAGACCAAGCGCAGCTCGAGGACGTCAAAAAAATGGTCGAAAGCAAGAACACTGAGATGATGGCGGCGTCCGCCAAATTAAAAGAAATCTATCCGGAGGCGGCTTCTACGGTCGACAGCTTTGAATCGATCGTCGGGGAAGCGGCTCCGCTTATCAACCAGATGCTGGAATCACAAAGCAAAGGCGATACGCAGTCCGCGCTGCAGATGATGAGCAACCAGTTTACGCCGCTACTTGATAAGGCGCTCGGGGTGATCAACCAGATGCAGGATACGATCAATACGGAAGCGTCCACCTTCAAGGCGGATGCCGACCAAATGGCGTTTGTCGTCCTGATTGCGATCATTGCTCTGATCGTCGTCGAGGTTGTCGTTGCGATGCTCCTTGCGATCGCGATTACGAGAAGCATCCGCAAACCAATCGAGGAATGTGCGAATGCGACGACGGAAATTGCCAAAGGCAATCTGGACGTGGGAGTCGGATACAGCTCGAATGACGAACTCGGCACGCTTTCCGGCAATATCAACTCCATGGTCGGCACACTGAAAAGCTATATCGGCGAGATTTCCGACGTGCTGAGCGAAATGGCGGATGGCAACCTCGCGGTTGAGACAAAAGAAAACTATCTGGGTGATTTTACGCAAATCGGCGAATCGCTCAATAAGATGATACTTTCCCTGAACGCAACCTTTGAATCTATGGATCAGTCCGCAGGGCAGGTTGCGATCGGTTCAAACGAGGTGTCAAGGGGCGCACAGGCGCTCGCACAAGGCGCTACGGAGCAGTCAAGCTCCGTACAGGAGCTCTCTGCTTCGATCAACCAGATTTCCGACCAGGTGCAGCGCAATGCGGATAACGCAAAGGAAACACAGGGCCTGATTAAGGAAACAGCCGATCAGGTGGGGGCATGCAATGTCCATATGCAGGGAATGCTGGAATCTATGGATGCGATTGACAAAAGCTCTTCGGAGATTGCCAAGATTATCAAGGTGATCGACGATATTTCCTTCCAGACGAATATTCTTGCACTGAACGCAGCGGTTGAGGCGGCACGTGCAGGAAGCGCGGGAATGGGCTTCGCGGTCGTTGCGGACGAAGTCAGGAATCTGGCAACAAAGAGCGCGGAGGCGGCAAAGGAAACATCTGCGCTTATTGAAGGCTCTGTGCAGAAGGTACAGATTGGAAACAAGAATGCACTGGATACGGCCGACGTACTCAAGAGTATTGTGGAAAGCTCTGTGAAGATCAGCCAGAACATCGACGATATCGCAAATTCGTCAGATGAGCAGGCGCGCGCAATCGGCGAAGTAAACCAGGGCGTAGAACAGATTTCTACTGTTGTTCAGACAAATTCTGCGACAGCCCAGCAAAGCGCTGCCGCAAGTCAGGAGCTTTCCGGCCAGGCAGATATGATGAAGCAGATGGTAAGCCGGTTCAGGCTTAAAAACCAGTCGGTTGATTCGATCAATATGTACGACAGCGGGAGCTATTCTGATGGAATGGACGATTCCATGGATTTCTCCGGAGAAAAGTATTAAGGCAGGCTGAGGGGTTGAAATATCCGGCCTTATAGGCCGGATAATCGCTTTGAAGGCAGGACAACGAAGGAGGAAATTCCGCTGAATAACGCATTCGCAGATATGGGCAAGAAAATGCTCGCATCGTGGCAAAAGACAAAAAAATCACAGAAAATACTGATTATTGCAGTGATCGCACTCACCATAGTTGCGTTATGCGTTGTCGTTACAATGGCTAATCAGGTGGAATATGAGACATTGTTTACAGGTCTTAACGATGAGGAAGCCGGAACCGTGGTGACCGAACTCGAAACAATGGGGATTGATGTAAAATCTCTTCCGGGGGGCACTCTGATGGTGCCCAAAGGCCAAAGGGACGAGTTGAAGTACAAGCTTCAGGCTCAGGGGATACCCGCGGGCGATACGCTCGATTACGACCTGTATTCCACAAATGCCGGAGCGTTTGGTTCTACAGATAAGGACAAGGCTTATTACGAGCAGGCGCAGCTCCAGCAAAACCTGTCGCTGATCATCAATCAGATGGATAAGATCAAGAGCAGCACGGTTTTGCTTTCCCTTGCGGACAAAAGCGGGTTTGTACTGTCGGACGACTCCAATCCAAACTCTACGGCTGCCGTCATGGTTGTGTTGAAATCAAGCTCGGATATGCTTTCCCAGAGCGATGTGGATGCGATCCGTGCGATTGTAACAAAATCGGTTCCATCGCTTACGGAGGAAAATATTTCGGTTGTTGACCAGAATATGCACTCTTATGGATCGGGTTCGGCTTCAAGCGGTGTGAACCAGGTGGATACGCAGGTAAATCTGCAGCAGAAGGTTGCAAGCGACCTGGAGCAGCAGATTGTCAATCTGCTTTCGCCGGTGTTTGGGCCGGAAAATCTCTCTGCAAGCGTCAACGTTACGTTGAATTTTGATAAGACGACGACAAATTCCCTGACTCTGACGCCTCCCACAAATGATGCGGAAAATATGGGAATTATCACCAGCATGAAGCAGACGGAAGAACGGCTGCAAAATGGCGGTACAACGCCTGAAGGGGAACCGGGACAGGATCCGAACGGAGGAGCGCCAACCTATCAGGAGATAGATGATGCGGCGCAGGACAGCACCTATTACCAGACGGTAAATGAGGTCAACGCCGAAGTGAACGAAATCAGCCAGCAGATTGAAGAGGCGCAGGGGGACATTACGGAACTTTCAGCAACCCTCATCATAAACGGGGACGACTCTATCGCCGATGTGCTGCCGCAGGTGCGCCAGCAGATTGCTACGGCGATTGGCGTATCGGAAGATAAAATCACTGTATCCAGCATGCCTTTTACGCAAAATACGCTCTACCAGCAGGCGTTGGAGGAACAAGCCGCGGCAATGGAACAGCAGCAGCGCAGTGAGATGCTTCAAACGCTGATTCCGCCGATTGCAATCGTTGCAGGAATCCTGATTCTCCTGCTCGTGATTATGTCGAACAGGAGAAAAAGGCGCGAGCAGGAGCTTGAAGAGCAGAGAATGCAGGAATGGAGCGGGGATACGACAGGGCAGCATATCGATGTTGCCGTGGATGACGAACTGTCGGTTGAGGAGCTGCTCAAAAAGGATGACAACACGCTCGGACAGATACAGGGACTGGTTGACAAAGATCCGGACGCGATTGCACAGCTTTTGCGCAACTGGCTTTCCGACGACTTTTAGGGGGGATTGCTTTGACTGAAAATTTGATGCCCAAGGAAAAAGCGGCGATCCTCATGGTGGCTCTGGGGAAAGACTTTTCCTCAAAAATATATAAACACCTGACCGATGATGAAATAGAGCAGTTGACGCTGAGCATTACAGGCTTGCGCGCCTTTGACAAGGAAACGCGCGATGAAGTGATATCGGAATTTTACGATCTTTGCGTCACACAAAAATATATTTCGGAAGGCGGGATCGATTATGCGCGCGACGTTCTTGTAAAAGCGGTTGGCGGGGACAGGGCGGACGAGTTGATCGGCAAGCTTTCGGCAGCATTGCAGGTAAGGCCGTTTGACTTTGTAAGACGCGCCGATCCAACGCAGGTCAGTAATTTTATCCAGAACGAGCATCCGCAGACCATTGCGCTGATCCTTTCCTATTTGGAACCGGAAAAGTCTGCAAACATTCTGGCGCTGCTGCCTGAAGAAAACCAGGCGAAGGTCGTTGAGCGGATCGCGAATATGAGCGTTGTTTCCATGGAATATATCCGGGAAGCAGAAAAGATACTGGAATACAAAATCAGCAGTATCGGGCAGGAAGAGAACACTTCGGTTGGCGGCGTGGATACGATTGTTGAGATGCTTAACGCAATCGACAGGAGTACGGAGAAAAGCATACTCGACAAAATTGAGATGGATAATCCCGAGCTTGCCGACGAAATCCACCGGAAGATGTTTGTATTTGAGGATATTGTCAAGCTTACGGACGTGGATCTGCAAAAAACGCTCAAAGAGATCGACAACGATGTTCTCACCATGGCGCTCAAGGGAGCGAGCGAGGAAATCGCAGAGAAGATTTTCGCGAATATTTCCAAGCGCCTGCACGATATGATTGTGGAAAATATGGAATACATGGGACCTGTACGCGTACGCGATGTAGAGCAGGCGCAGCAGACGATTGTAAATGCGATCAGGAAGCTCGAAGATGCGGGCGAGATCGAGATTGCAAGAGGCGGAGCGGAGGAAGAACTCATTGTTTAGGATTGATAAGCATTCTCTGACGGCAGAGGATACATATTCGGCAGAGATGGTTGAACTGCCAAAGCTGGAGGACCTCGTGGAGTTGGTTTCCACTTTTCAGGAGGAAGAAATAACGCAGGAGCAGGAAGAACCGGACGCTTCCCCGGCAGAGAAAAAACAAAGCGAGCTTGCGCGGCTTGAGGCTGAAATACAAAAGGCAAAGAAACAGGCGGAACTGATCATCGCGGGGGCGCAGGAGCAGGCTGAACAAATACGCAGGGACGCCCAGGCCCAGGGATATCAGGACGGGCTTTCCGGCGCGGCGGAAGCTGCGGCAACGGAACGACAGAAGGAAAAGGAAGCCGCGGAGCAGGCGTTGATGACGCTTGTGCGTGCAAAGGAGCAGATGATGGACGGGGTTGAAGAGAGCGTGCTCGATATCAGCCTTTACATTGCGGAGCACATCGTAAAGCAGAAGCTTGACCAGTCTGAGGAAGCCTTCCTGAATGTACTTAACGATACGCTTTCCAGGGTACAAAGCGATAGCGATATGATTTTAAAGGTCAGCAAGCACGAATATGAGTATCTGTTTGCAAAAGAAGAAGAATATGTGACAGAGCTGAGAAATTTCGGAATTACGGTAAAGCAGGATTTATCCCTGCAAAAGGGAGACTGCGTAATCGAAACAGAGTACGGGACAATACGTTCCGGCGTAAGGACGCAGCTTAAGAGAATGGGATACGCGCTGCGTGAAGTAGGCTGAAAATGCTGGAAGACAGAATCAAAAAATTGAAGCAGGTGATCGACCACGCGAATCTTTTGGAGATGAGCGGCACCGTAAAAAAGGTAGTCGGCATGACGATAGAGTCCAAAGGCCCTATGGTCAAAATGGGGGATATCTGCAAAATATTTCCACACAGCGGCGGCGAAGAGGTTCTGGCCGAGGTGGTTGGATTTAAGGATGAGAATGTGGTGCTGATGCCCTTTGGAAATGTTTCGGGCATCGGCGCGGGAAATAAAGTGGTTGCAACAGGCACCGAATATAAGGTGGCGGTAGGAGAAGGCTTGAGGGGAAGAGTGCTTGACGCACTCGGAAGGCCGATGGACGGAAAAGGCCCCGTCGTGACAGACGGGCATTATCCGGTTGAGAATATGCCGCCCAATCCGCTTGAGCGGGTACGCATTAAGGAAATTCTGCCTCTTGGCGTACGGGCGATTGACGGGCTTCTTACCATGGGGCAGGGGCAGAGGATAGGGATATTCGCGGGAAGCGGCGTCGGGAAGAGCACTCTGCTGGGAATGATAGCGCGGCGCGCAAGTGCGGATATCAACGTAATTACTCTCGTGGGAGAACGTGGCAGGGAAGTCCTTGACTTTATGGAAAAGGACCTGAAGGAAGAGGGGCTCAAAAAGTCTGTACTGGTAGTGGCAACCTCGGACCAGCCCGCTTTGCTCCGTTTGAAATCCGCACTCGTAGGAACGGCGATCGCCGAATATTTCCGCGATATGGGATATAAAGTGATGCTGATGATGGATTCCCTGACGCGTTTTGCGATGGCGCAGCGTGAAATTGGAATGACGGTGGGCGAGCCGCCGGTATCGCGTGGGTTTCCGCCTTCCGTGTATTCGATGCTTCCAAAGCTTTTGGAGCGGTCGGGTACGTCACAGAAGGGCAGTATTACGGGGATTTACACGGTACTTGTAGAGGGCGACGACCTCAACGAACCGATTTCAGATACGGTGCGGGGCATTCTGGACGGACACTTTGTACTTTCCAGGAAGCTCGCAAACAACAACCAGTATCCGGCGATTGACATATTGGCGAGCGTAAGCAGGCTTATGACGGATATCGTTACGCCGGAGCACCGGAAGATGGCGGGATATGTCAAAAACATGATGTCGGAATACAACGCGGTGCAGGACCTGATCAGCATTGGCGCCTACAAGCAGGGAGCGAACCCAGGGATCGATACGGCGATTAACCTGCACGAACCGATTCTTGGATTTTTAAGACAGGAGATCGGGGAAGGTTCCACATTTGAGGAAACGATCGAGAGGCTGCGGGAGATAACGGCAGGCACGATGGAGTAATGCGATGAAAAAATTTGTGTTTACACTACATAAGCTATACGACGTAAAGCAGTCGGAGGAAAACCAGAAAAGGGTTGAACTGAAGGGGCTTGACAAGGTGATGACCGGACTGCAAACGCAGCGGGTGGACATGCAGCAAACCTACGATGGACAACAAGCGGTTTATTGCAGGAAATGCAAGACTGGAATGAGTATGACGGAAGTAAAAATGTTTGGGGAATATTTCCAGTACCTGAGCGTTGAAATGAGCAGGAAAGACCGCGAAATTGCGGACTGCAATATAAAAATAGAGGAATGCAGGAAGCAGCTTGCGCGCCTGATGAACGAGCAGAAGGTGCTCGAACGGATGCGCGAGGAGCAGCTTGAGGAATATAAGGCGGAGATCCAGAAGGATAATGATAAGCTCATAGAAGACTTCATGCAGGCAAAAGCGGAAACACTGGCGATTTAAGCGGGGAACGGAGAAAGACGTGGCGGTGAATAACAGTCGTGCAGCGGCGCAGGAAAATAACAGAATACAGGGAATACCGCAGGAAGAGGGGCCGAAAGGCAAAAAGAAAAAGCTGAGCGGGAAAGCCGTAGCAGCGATTATTGTGGTCATACTGATAGCGGGTGGCGGCGCGATGTACTATTTTAACCTTCTTGGCGTGAAAACAAAGGTTATTTCGTTTTTTATTTCCCAGGATTCGCAATACGAAATGATGCTGAGCGAAAAGACGGCGTACGAGCAGGGGAAACAGGAGCTTGAGCAAAAGCAGCAGGAACTTGTTACCAGGGAAAAGCAGTTAAACGAGCGGGAAGCGGCGCTTACGACGCAGGAGGCCGCAAAGAGCACCTCGACGCAGGGAGCGTCCGGCAAAGAGGTTGCCTCCGTTTTTGAAAATATGGACAAGAACGCGGCGGCGGGGATTTTTAACAATGTCGCCAGCGACCAGTGGATTGCAAGCGTACTGGGCGCGATGGACCAGAAAAAAGCAGCTGAAATCCTGGGCGCTATGGATTCCGCAAAGGCGGGCAGCGTGGCGCAGCAAATGAATCAATGATTCTCATTGAAATAAAAGAAGTAAGGAAAGGAGGTGAGAAAGGATGATGAAGATAACAAACGTAACGGAGCTTGTAGTGAACACTGCGACCGTTCCGGAAAACGGAAAAACAGACGATGGATTTGCACAGGAGCTCGATAAAGCCAACAGCTCGAAAGCGGAAACCGTAAAAGATGATTCCGTTGCAGCTCAGGAGCCGGAAGAAACGGAAGATGACGTCGTGCAAAAGGCGCCCGGTGAAAAAGCGGAACCTGAAGAGAAACAACCCGACGCCGGTCAGGCGGGCCTTGTTGCAACAGCCGTAGCGTTGCCGCTGGAAAGCATACCGGCGCAGGACGCGCAAACGGTGGAGTCAACGCCAATGCCTGCTGCTGAAGCAGTGGACCGGACCGGACCGTTGCCGCAGCAGATACAACCTGTTTTGCAGGAAGCGGTTGACGTGTTGGACGGTCAGGCGAATGCAGCGGTTGGAAAGCAACCGGAGAAAGCGAGCAGCGAGCCTGAGCAGGCTGCGGTTTTGGTAGACCGCGAGGCGGAGCCGTTTGTACGGCAGGCGCTGAGTGAAGCGGACGCGATTGTACGACAGCAAGCGGGAGGCTCCGGAAAAACAGATCAAACATTTGCCGTCCCGGCATTGCAGCCTGAGGAAACGGTTTCAGGAGAAAGCGAAGAAGCTGGCAGCAAAGAAAAACAGGGCGGCGGTGAAAAAACTGCATTGCAGTCTCCAATGACCGCAAACGTCACAAAAGAAGGCAAGGTCGAGTTCCAGCTTGCAGGAGAGCAGCAGCCGGAGTACCAACAGGTGCAGCAAAAGGAAGAATTGCTGCCAAAGCTGATTGACCAAATCAAGAGCACGGTAACAAAGGAAAAAACGGAATTTTTCCTGCAGTTGAAGCCGGAGCATTTGGGCGGACTTTCGATTCTGCTTTCGGCAGAGGATAAAGGTATTGTGGCAAAGCTGATGACTTCAAGCAAAGATGTGCAGCAGGTGATGCAAAGCGATATGACGGCAATGCAGGAAGCATTGCGGGATAAGGGCATCAATGTGGTTCAGATGGAAGTGATCTACGGTCAGATGACGGATTCTGCTTCCAAGGATAACAGCGGATCGCGGCAATGGAACGAAACAAAGGGAGGCGGCCACGGAGGGGCGCAGGAAAGCATCGAGAGTGCAACAGCGTTTTACGACAATCTGTCTTATTACGATGTACTTGCAGAGCAGGGAGGTTCTGTGGAATTTAGTGCTTAGAAACGCAAGAAAACAGTAATTTTGAAAGGATTGTTTGAGTAATTATGGCAAATACGAGTGCAGTAACACCAACGACGGGCGGAACGAACGGTCCCGTAAACGCGAACAAGAGAACGCCTTCAAGCGAGCTTGGGGAACAGGAATTTTTGCAGCTGATTGCAGTACAGCTCGCAAACCAGGATCCGCTCCAGCCGATGGAGGATACGGACTTTATCGCACAAATGGCTCAGTTTAATTCATTGACACAAATGCAGAATTTGAACCAGTCGTTTTCAAGCTCACAGGCATATTCCCTGATTGGCAAATATATTCTTGGGAATGTGACAGATGAAAACGGCACGCAGCAGCAGGTCTACGGAAAAGTGGGCGGGGTAGCCAGCCAGGGAGGCAAGGAATACCTGATGGTTGGCGATTTCTATGTGCCGCTCAGTGCGGTAACGGCGACGTACGACAATGGAATGGATTCCAATGCGCTTACTTCGCAGGCGGCGAACCTGATCGGCAAAACGGTCGAAGCAACGATCGTAAAAGATGTGAAGGATGAGGCTACAGGCGCAATCACACCTCAAAAGGTAACCGTAAAGGGCGAGGTAGAGTATATCACGATCAAGAACACAGGTGAACTCTACGCGAAGCTCAAGGATACGGTGGATGCGGATGGAAATACCGTTAAGGGAGAGGAAGTCCCTGTTTCATATATCACAAAAATCGGTTAATAGACTGACGCATACGGATGTGACGGATATATGGAAGTACAGCAGGTACCACATTATTTGCAATGATGGCAGGGATAATAATGATGGATACAACAATAATTGACATAGAGACAGCATACTAAGGAGGCAGCTCATTATGATGAGAGCACTTTTTTCGGGCGTAACTGGTTTGAAGACACACCAGACCCGAATGGACGTAATTGGTAACAATATTGCAAATGTAAACACACTTGGTTTTAAGAAAAGCGCGGCGAATTTCGCAGACCTTTACAGCGAAACGGTAACCCCAGCGTCTGCGCCTTCGGCAACGCAGGGCGGTATTAATGCACAACAGGTAGGGCTTGGCGTAAACGTTAATTCGATCGTAATCAAGCATACCCCGGGCGCGGCGCAGTATACAGGAAATACGCTGGACCTTGCAATCAGCGGGGACGGATATTTTGTGCTTCGTACCGGCGCGGGAGAGCGGTATTCGCGTGCGGGCAACCTGTCTGTTTCAAGCAACGGCAGCCTCGTAAGCCCCAGCGGATATTTTGTTCAGGGATATAACGCGATCTATCAGCAGGGCACGGCCGGGGACGCATCGACTACGGTGGGCATAACCAACGATACGCAGGTTGCAGGGAAATATGACACCTTCAAATGGACGCCGGATGCGGCAACGGCAAAATCACAGCCTGCCGGAAGTTATACGTTTGAAGCGCAGGCGGACGGAACCGTCAATATGTATAAAAACGGTATCCTGCAGAGCAACCTGAAAATCAAGGCGGCGGACGGAACGGATGCGACAGCATTGACCGCGGGAGATACCTACCATCTTGATACGGGTTTCGGAAAGCTTGAGTTTAACGCCCTTGCAAACGTGGCCGCAGGAGACTTCAACACGTCTGTTTATTCAGATCTCAGCACAGTGATTGACAATATGCGCGTTGAGGTAAAGAACAACGATACGTTTACTGCGGGAAACCGCCTTGGGGATATCATCATTGACCAGGACGTGTATGAAAACGTAACGATCAACGAGGAAGGAGCGGTGATTGCACAGCTCAAGAAGGAAGGGATTCCGATTGGCCCTGACGGACAGCCGATTCCCGGCGCACAGACGATGGCAAAGGGAGAAAAAGTAGTGCTTGGGTATGTGGCGCTTGCTAACTTCCCAAATGTGGAGGGGCTTGAAAAGGTCGCGACGAACCTCTACGCATCTACTGCGAATACGGGCCGCGTATCCTATAACCTCGCGGGCGCGGGCGGCACGGGCAGCATCACGCCTTCGTCCCTTGAAATGTCAAACGTAGACCTTTCAGAGGAGATGGTCAATATGATCACCACGCAAAGGGGATTTCAGGCGAACTCAAGGATCATAACCACCACGGATTCCATGCTGGAGGAACTGGTAAACCTGAAACGGTAAAGGAATAAAGTATGATTGAGGTTTCTAAAATAAGTGGCGAACACTTTATGGTAAACGCGGAAGCCATTGATTTGATCGAAACCATTCCGGACACGCTGATTACTCTGGCATCAGGAAAAAAAATCCTGGTGCTGGAGAAGCCGTCCGAAATTGTAGATGAAATCGTGGAGTACAAACAAAGGATCTATTTGGGTTTGCCCAGGGTAGTGGCGAAGAATTTGGAACAGGAAGGGTAGCAGACCTTAGAACAAACACAGGACTGGCAAGAGGTGTATAGGCTTGAACATTACGATTATTTTAGGCATCGTTATAGGATTTGTAACAGCGGCAATCGGTATGACCAACGGTGGCTCGGTTGGAAATTTTCTGGATCTTGGATCTTTTGCAATCGTTGCGGGCGGTACGATCGGAGCTATTATTGCAGCATATCCGATGGCGGATATGAAAAAAATACCGACGCTGATCAAAATTGCGATCAAAAAAAGCGATACCGATTATTCCAAGCAGGTTGCGGAAATTATTGAGATGGCGAATATCGCGCGAAAAAACGGACTGCTGGCACTGGAGGATAAGCTTGCCGATATCAATGATCCGTTTATCAAAAACGGTGTGATGCTGATTCTTGACGGTACTGATCCGGAGCTTGTCAAAAGCATGATGGAGACAGAGTCGTATTTTATGGACGAGCGGCATTCCAACTATATTTCGATTTTTGAAACGGGATCAAAAGCAGCTCCCGCATTTGGAATGGTTGGTACGCTGATTGGACTGATCAATATGCTTAAAAACCTGACCGGCGACATGGACACCATCGGGCCTTCTATGTCTCTGGCGCTGATCACGACGCTGTACGGCGTGCTTTTTGCAAATCTTGTGTTCAATCCGATTGCGTCGCAATTACGTGCAAAAAACCAGGAAGAGCAGGTCTGCAAAGATATTATCATCGAAGGTATCCTTTCAATTCAGGATGGTGAAAATCCACGCGTCATCGAGGACAAACTCAATGCTTTCATTGCGGACGCGGACCTTAACGGCGGG
>NZ_LAYJ01000090.1 GCF_000981035.1 Christensenella hongkongensis | reverse complement strand
GGAGTAATCGAGCTGCCGAGCGGAACAGAAATGGTAATGCCGGGAGATAACATCGAAATGGAGATCAAGCTGATCACGCCGATCGCAATCGAAGAAGGACTGCGGTTCGCAATCCGCGAAGGCGGCAGGACAGTAGGTTCGGGCGTAGTATCCGGCGTAATCGAATAAAACCGGATGGTAAGAAACAGCAGAGTAAGAGCACAAAGAATCGTACGCAACAAAGCGTACGATTCTTTTCTGTTAAAAATGCTGATAAAGGAATGAAAAATGAAAAAGATTGCCAGTATATGTATGGCTGTAATGGTTTGTACCGCAATACTCATGGGATGTGCGCAGCAAGAGCAGCCGCAGACCGGGCCGTCGGCAAGCATCACGCCTGCTGAAAGCGTTGCCATGGCTGAAAGCACGCCGCCTGCGGAAACCGTGCAGCCCACGCCGGCTCCTACGCCAAGCCCCGCACCGACGGTTAATTACCTCGTTTGGACAGGGGAGCAGTGGAACAATGCGCCGCAGGAGGAAAAACGCGCTGCGGCAGCGGCGGTGCTTGCGGAGATCAGCGGTAAAGACGGCGTAGATAGTACGGAAAACGAAGGAATCGACAGTATGATTGCGTCAATCGACACGTACATGCAGACAAAGCCTGAAGACACGCTGCAGCAAATTGCAGATCAGTCTAAGGAAAAAATAGAAAACCAGGCGGAATAAACAAAAACCGGCCTGCGGGATAGGAAAAGCCATTTGGGCTGCCGCATCCTGCCTGCCGGTTTTTCGTTTTGTATTGTGTTACCCAAGCGCTACGTCCAAAATCATCATGACGATAAAGCCTACCATAACGCCCGCGGTGCCGGAATGCGAGTGTTCGCCCAGATGTGCCTCGGGAATCAGTTCCTCTACCACTACGTAAATCATTGCGCCCGCTGCGAAAGAGAGCAGCCACGGCATCATTCCGGTAATAGAGCCGATGAGCAGCACGCCGATCACTGCGGCAATCGGTTCCACCGCGCCGGACAGCGCACCCCATAAAAACGCTTTGCCGTTAGAAAGGCCTTCCTTTTTGAGCGGAAGGGAGATTGCCGCGCCTTCCGGTATGTTTTGCAGCGCCATGCCGATTGCAAGGGCAATCGCAGATGCTAGCGTAACCGCGTCGCCGCCCGTGTCTGCGGCAACGGCGAACGCGAGGCCAACCGCAAGCCCTTCAGGGATGTTGTGCAGCGTTACGGCAAAAACAAGCATTGTGCTTTTACCAAGATGAGCGCGAATCCCTTCCGGTTTATCGCTGCCAATATGCTGGTGGGGCAACAGGTGATCGAGCGCAAATAAAAACAGGCCGCCGAGCGCAAACCCGCCCGCAGCAGGAATCCAGCCAATAACGCCCTGCTCTTCTGCCATTTCGATGCCCGGAATAAGCAATGACCATACGGATGCCGCAATCATAATGCCTGCCGCAAAGCCAAGGAATACCCGTTGTATTTTTGGATTGATCTCCCCGCGGAAAAAGAAAACCACCGCAGAGCCAATTACGGTTGCTGCAAAAGTGACGCCTGTGCCTGCAAGTGCAAGCAACATAGGGTTCAATTCCGTCATGCCACAAATTCCCCCTTGAAATAATATTACCTTTCATAGATAAGCAAAAACAGTATAAGCAAAACAATTTTCATTAAAATTTGGGATGGGGCTGCTTTCCGGCAGATGCCCATGTGCCTATTGTGGATTCGAAATAGCTGTTACAGGCATTGCCTTTGCGTGGTCGCGGCGTACAATCAAAAAATTCAACATGGTACGCCGCTCTGCTTACGGGCGCGAGGCAATGAGTAACAGGGAAAAGCGCCCTCCAGAAACCACCTGCAGGCAATGTCCTGAAACAGCCTTGGCAAGCATGGTTAAGATTTAGGCGCGCGCTGTACGAACCAATAATGCAAGGATTTTTCGTACGCTCACCGGCAGGTGTGCAAAATGCCGCAACGAGGAGCTTGAGAAGCCGTTTCTCGTTGTAATTCATTTGTTTTAGCAGGCGGATGCAGAGCGCCGTATACGGTTTTGGTTTTCAAACTGTACGGCGCGCCTCCGAAGGGCGGCATTTTGTATGCCTGCCCTCGATTTATTGAATGACGTTATTTTTCGATTGGAAGGTCGAGCGCGGTATTGACGATGTTGCGGGACTTTTTGTCTGCGCTTCTGAAAGCAGAAATCAAGTCCTTGTATGGCAGAAGCGCCATTGCCTGACGGGTTTTTTCTGAAACATCGTCCACGCCGCGAATAAGGTAATCACAAGTCACCCCAAAATAGTCGGCAATTTTAACAATAGCTTCAATACTGATTCCTGATGTAGGCTGCTTTTTCCACTTGCTAAAAGTACTTTCAGATAATTCTAAATTTTTGGCTACCTCGTAAGCAGTAATCTTATTTTCTTCTAGCAAAAGTAATATTCTCTCGGATATTTCCATTGATACTGCTCCTAATAAAATACTTTCGTGCAAGAAAGTAAAATAATTGTTGACTACTTGATAAATATAAAGTATACTATGCTTAATGAAAAGCAACCGCCAGACTTTTGGGTAGGGTATGGGTATGGCGGAACGCTTTCGCACAGGCAGACGGATTGAGGACTGTCACATCTATCATCCGTCTGCTTGTATTCTCTTACTCTAACATACTACTTCTATTTTTTCAATATTCCAATACCGGTGGGAGCAAAGTGCTATGTTTAGAAAACATTGCGAAAATTGTGAAGATAACAAAAATAAAAAATACTGTTTCCTGTGCTCTGTCATCCATAACGCGCACGACAGGGTGCGTCCGCTTTTGGAGTCCTACCACTTAAATGAATTTGATATCATGGTCAGCAGCTTTGAGCAGCTTTTAAAACTCCAAAAAGAAACAGCCTACAGGAAAGGATATGTATCCGCACACCTTGAGCAAATAGGATGTTTCATGGACCTCAATAAAAAGCTCGCCGGTAAAGAGCGTCAATAACCGGAAGATAAACGCCACACAAAAAAAGAGCGGTTCACATGGAGCCGCTCTTTTCTGTTTATGCGCCGTAGCGCATGGTGTGAAAATTGAATACCTTTGAAATATACGCGGGTATCTCAAGTTCGTTCAGTATGTTGATAAACCGCTCGCATACATCCGTATCCGTATGGCGCTGTGCGACGTTAATCACAAGCTCGTCATTGTACGACACCACAGCCAGCGTGAACGGATTGAGCGCGGTAGGCAGGCAGGGATAAATTTCTTCAATATATGGTTCCATAGAGGGCGGAAAGGAAATTTTGCCTAAATTTGTGATGATATAGGTCGTCTGGCCGGAGGTCTGCTCGATTGACTCGGCCATAATCCTGCACTTTTCCTCAACGCTCAGGTCGGAATCAAGTAACTCGAGAATTTCGACAGCGTTTTTCTTTGCGTCGTAGGCCAGCTCATGCGCCTGCGTCTGGAAATCAAGCAGGCCCTTTTCGATATTCAAAATGGCCTCAAATGAAAGCCCGCTCATCTTTTTGTCGTAAGGAATCCCCGCACAGGAAATAAAGTTGCGCGTTGTTTTGCTGGGGTAATAGGGCCGCATATTTACAGGGATCGCCGCAATGATGGGCGTTTCGTATTCGCCGTCAGCGCAATGCTTTTCATAAATCGCCGCTGAAAACAGCGGACAGATGAATGTGACGGGGCTTGCCTTATATTCCTTTACAATGCCGCGCAGCTTCTGGAAGGGAAGGCGTATCTGTACCACAGTATCCTCAGGATCTCCTGCGGTGGAAACGTCCGGCACACGGTAAGCGGGAAACCTTGGATATGCGTCTCGTCCATTTTCCGGCAACTTGTTTAAAACCGCATCCTCGGCCTCTTCCTCTTCAAAGGACGTGCTTTCATCGCGGATGCTTCCGTCGTTTTCAACGGGCAATCCTGTTTCCTTCATATAATAATATAGTATGCTTTTCAAAAATACGATAAAACCAAGACCGTCGGCGAGCGCATGGAACCAGTCGGCATGGACGGTGTTTCCTTCGTAGGAAATGCAGAACAGGTAAGCGTTGGTATCCTCCGTACCCATGCGGCGCACAACGCTTCCGTCGCCTTCAAATACGGGCGCAGGCAGGTCGATCGGAATGAAAAAGTAATTGCTCTTATCCTGTGCAACGCCAACCGCCATCTGGGGATAGCGCTCCAACGCGTGATCCGCTGCCCTTTGCAGCGCACTGCCGTCCACCGGCCCGGATAACCTTACTGTAAAACGTGGCACGCAGCCGCATGAAAGATGGCTTCCATATAAATATGACTTTCCATTGGCATCGAGCGTGAGCGCCGGATTATTTTGTTTCGACATGAATATCTCCTTATTGTTTTATCAAAAATATTTCGAGACTTACCACTATTTTAACATTG
This sequence comes from Christensenella hongkongensis, assembly GCF_000981035.1. GTDB lineage: Bacteria > Bacillota > Clostridia > Christensenellales > Christensenellaceae > Christensenella > Christensenella hongkongensis. Next base: position 11,033 of record NZ_LAYJ01000090.1, on the reverse strand, counting down.
CATTTTACGGGAAACAACGAAAATGCGTGAAATGACAGGATTTTAATGTAAAAAAGACGCCGGGCACACATCCTTTGGATGTATCGTCCGGCGATCTGTACAAGGTTGGAAGGGAAGGGTTACTTTTCGTGGCATTCGTGCGCATGTTCATGCCTGCAGCACACCGAGTCGTCTGAGACGAGCGAACCGTCAAGGAAAGCCTGCGCCGCATCCTTTGCAACGCCCTGTGCTCCCGTTACGATCTCAATGCCCTTTGCATCAAATTTTTCGCGCGCGCCCGCGCCCATACCACCGGAAATGATGACGTTTACTCCGCGGTCTGCCAAAAATTCGATCAGGTTGTGGTCGTGCCCCGGGCTTACTACATTTTCGCTGCTGGTGATTGACTTGCCCTCCGTGGTAAAGATGTTAAAATTTGAGCAATGCCCAAAATGTCCGGATACGTTTTTTTCTTCACTGGCTACTGCAATTTTCATGGTGTTTCTCCTTTATATATAATAGTATGTTTTTTCGGCCTGTAAAAAGGCCTGCCTTTTCGTTGGGGCGGTTATGCGCCATGACGCGGGCAGCCGCTGTGACGCGGACAGCCGCGCGCTCCGCACGGGCGTTCCGTTTCGCTGCACAGCTTGTAATCCCCGCCTTCAATACTGAGTGTGCGTCCCTCAACCAGGAAGGCTGCGAGCTTTTTGCGCGCGCCGTCATAAATCCTCTGGACCGTAGGACGGGCCACAGACATCCGCTGCGCGCATTCCTCCTGTGTCAGGTTCTCAAAATCGATCAGGCGCACCGTTTCAAATTCCTCCACAGTCATCACAAGCGGCTCCGCGCCGGAAGGGGAAACGTCGCCGATGGGGGAGAAGCGGTTTTGAACGGGCATACTGCATACGCGTCTGCATTTTCTTGGTCTTGCCATAACTGTCCCTCGTTTTATGAGCATATGCTCTTTATGAAACCAGTATAGCACATTATGAACATATGTCAATAATAAAGCGAAAAATACCATTTACCATATCTTGTGCCGTAATATTTCATAAAACCACTATTTTTCCCGTTTTTGAAAAAAGCGGAAAAAACTTGAAAAAAAGCCTTGAAATCGCGGGTTTGGTGTTGTATAATTTAGTACGTTGCGCTATATGCGTATTTTTTGGGATGAAGCGAGAGGTTACCGGAAGCCACCGGATAGTTCCCGCCGACAATCGCCCGGACGTTGATCCGGACGCTCCAAAAGAGGACAGGAATGCGAAAGGAACACGCGCCCTGTCCAAAAAAAGCGAAACGACACACACGGCTATGTGTGTCAGCGAACGCGGCTCAGGCCGTGAATCAGAAGGAGGAGTAAACAAATGGCAAGCCAAAGAATTAGAATCAAGCTCAAAGCTTACGACCACAACCTGATCGATCAGAGCGCTCAGAGAATTGTGGATACGGCAAAACGTACAGGCGCTAAGATTTCAGGCCCTGTGCCGCTTCCCACGCAGAAGGAGATCATCACGATCCTGCGTGCGACGCACAAATATAAGGATTCCAGAGAACAATTTGAGATCAAAACACATAAACGCTTGATCGACATACTCGAAGCAAACGCTAAGACAACAGACGCGCTCATGCGCCTCGATCTGCCTGCTGGCGTGGACATCGAAATCAAACTGTAAAACAAGCGATAAGACGGAGGAAAAGATATGAAAGCTATACTGGGTGAAAAAATCGGTATGACTCAGATCTTCACAGAAGACGGCAGAGTCGTTCCCGTAACAGTAGTAAAAGCCGGCCCTTGCGTTATCGTTCAGAAGAAAACGGTAGAGTCAGACGGTTACAATGCAGTGCAGGTGGGATTTGGAGACATCAAAGAGAAAAACGTCAACAAACCCTTAAAAGGTCATTTTGGCAAAGTAAAGGCAACGCCTACACGTTACCTGCGCGAGTTCCGCGGCGACGACGCGGAAGGCCTCGAAGCGGGAGCGGAAATCAAGGCGGATATCTTTGAAGCAGGAGAGAAGATCGACGTTTCCGGTATTTCAAAGGGAAAAGGCTTCCTCGGGGTAATCGCCCGCTGGGGCCAGCACAGAGGACCTATGAGCCACGGTTCCAGATACCACAGACGCCCCGGTTCCATGGGCGCGTGCGCATCCCCGGGTAAAGTTATGAAGGGCAAACGCCTTCCCGGACGCGGCGGCTTCGATAAGGTAACAATCCAGAACCTGGAAGTCGTAAAGGTAGATATGGACAAAAACCTGATATTAATCAAGGGCGCGGTTCCCGGTGCCAAGGGCGGCCTTGTAACAATCAAAAAAAGCGTTAAGTCGCTTTAAGACCGCTTTGAAAAGGAGGAAGTAATTATGCCAAATGTATCAGTATATAAGACCGACGGCAAAGAGGCTGGCACGATCCAGCTCAAAGACGAAGTCTTCGGCGTAGAGATAAATAAAGCAGTGATGCACGACGCAGTGGTTGCACACCTGGCCAACAGGAGACAGGGCACACAGTCTGCGCTCACACGCAGCGAAGTTCGCGGCGGCGGCATCAAGCCTTTCAGGCAGAAGGGCACAGGCCGGGCGCGCCAGGGTACGATTCGCGCACCCCAAATGGCGGGCGGCGGCGTTGTATTCGCTCCCAAGCCGAGGGATTATTCCACGAAGCTCAACAAGAAAGTACGCGCGCTTGCAATCTGCTCCGCGCTGTCACAGAAAGTTGCAGATAAGGATATCATCGTGATGGAAGACCTCAAGATGAAGGCGCCCAAAACGAAGGAAATGGTAACGATCCTGAAAAGCCTGAAGGCTGGAAAAGCGCTGATCGTCACAAACGGCAAGGATGAAGACGTTGTGCGCGCTGCGGCAAACCTTCAGGGCGTAAAAACAACGATGGCTTCCACGCTGAGCGTGTACGACATCCTGAATTTTGACAAGTTCATCGTAACAAAGGACGCGATCCAGGCAATCGAGGAGGTGTACGCATAATGAAAGATATCCATGATATTATCATTAAACCCATTCTTTCAGAGAAAAGCTACGACCTTATCCCCAAGAAAACCTATACGTTTTTAGTGGAAAAAGGAGCGAACAAAACGCAGATCAAGGCTGCGGTAGAAGAAATCTTTGAGGTGAAGGTAAAAGCGGTTACCACTTCACGCAAGGAAGGCAAGCTGAAAAGACAGGGACGCACGGAGGGCAGAAGGCCCGAAACAAAAAAAGCTTATGTGACGCTCACCGAAGAATCCAAGACAATCGAATTCTTCGAAAGCATGGCACAGTAAGCGCGGCAGGGAGGTTACTTATTTATGGCTATTAAGAAATACAACCCGACTTCTCCGGGCAGAAGATTCATGTCGGTTTCGGCTTTTGAGGAAATTACATCAACGACTCCGGAAAAATCACTGCTCGTTTCGCTCAAGAAATCAGGCGGGAGAAATGTGCACGGTAGGATCACGGTAAGACACGTGGGCGGCGGTGCTAAGAGAAAATACAGGATCATCGATTTCAAACGCGACAAAGACGGCGTGCCGGCTAAGGTTGCAACCATCGAATACGATCCAAACAGAAGCGCAAACATCGCGCTGCTCCATTACGTTGACGGAGAGAAGAGATACATCATCGCTCCTGTCGGCCTCAAAGTGGGAGACACGATTGTTTCCGGCGCAGAGGCGGACATCAAGCCCGGCAACGCATTGCCGCTCTCGGCAATCCCGGTCGGCACGATGATCCACAATGTGGAAGTAAAACCCGGCAAAGGCGCGCAGCTCGTAAGAAGCGCAGGCAATGCCGCACAGCTGATGGCAAAAGAGGGCAGATACGCTCAGGTACGACTCCCCTCCGGCGAAGTCAGAATGATCCTCATCGGCGCGAAAGCGACGATCGGCCAGGTTGGCAATGTGGATCAGGAAAACATCAACATCGGTAAAGCAGGCAGAAAGCGCCATATGGGTGTTCGTCCCACAGTTCGCGGTAGCGTTATGAACCCGAACGACCATCCGCACGGCGGTGGTGAAGGTAAATCACCTGTCGGACGTCCGGGCCCTGTGACACCTTGGGGTAAACCGGCTCTCGGGTATAAGACTCGCAAGAAGAAAAACCCGTCAGACAAGTTTATCGTAAGACGCAGAAACGCTAAATAATTGAAGGAGTGAATTTGCAGATATGAGTAGGTCAGTAAAAAAGGGACCATTTATAAATGAAAAGCTTCTGGCGCGCGTTCAGGAGATGAATGAAAAGAACGAAAAGAAAGTGCTGAAAACATGGTCGCGTCCCTCCACGATCTTCCCGGATATGGTAGGACACACAATCGGCGTTCATGACGGCAGAAAATTCGTTCCGGTCTATGTTACAGAAGACATGGTCGGACATAAACTCGGCGAGTTCGCACCCACACGTTCGTTCCGTGGGCACGCGGGCGAAAAATCGTCCAGATAACCAAGAAGGAGGTAACAATTCATGGCTACGAGACAAAGAGAAAAAGCCGCGAAACGGCAAGAAGAAAAAGACAGAAGACCAAAAGCCGTTGCGAAATATGTTCGCATTTCCTCCCGAAAGGTGAAGGCGGTTATTGACCTCATCAGAGGTATGCAGGTGGCAGACGCAAAGGCGGTTTTGATGAATACGCCAAACGGCGCAACAGAGCCTGTCGGCAAGGTTCTGAATTCCGCGATCGCCAATGCGGAGAACAACATGAACCTCTCGGCAGATACGCTGTTCGTCGCGGAAGTTTTCGCAGACCAGGGTCCTACGCTCAAGCGGTTCAGACCCCGTGCTCAGGGCAGGGCGTCGCGCATCCGTAAGAGAACGAGCCACATCACAATAATCTTGGATCAGGTCAAATAAGGAGGTATACGATGGGTCAGAAAGTACATCCCCATGGTTTTCGGGTTGGTATTATTAAAGACTGGGATGCCAGATGGACAGCAAAAAAGTCTAAATTTGCCGATTACATCGTGGAAGACGATAAAATCAGAAAATTTTTAAAGAAAAAACTGTATGCCGCGGGTATCTCGAAAATCGAGATCGAGCGTGCAGCTCAGAAAATTTCGGTCAATATCTTTACGGGTAAGCCCGGTATCGTTATTGGCAAGGGCGGCACAGGCGTTGAGATTTTGAAGAAAGACCTTGTGAAGCTCACAGGCACAAACGTTGCCGTCAATATTATCGAGGTAAAAAGAGTGGACGTTGACGCGCAGCTCGTTGCAGAAAACGTTGCGCAGCAGCTCGAAAAGCGTATTTCTTTCCGCCGTGCGATGAAACAGTCCATCGGCAGGACGATGAAGGCGGGCGCAAAGGGAATTAAGATCATGTGCTCCGGACGCTTGGGCGGTGCTGAAATCGCCAGGGTTGAGCAGTATCATGAAGGTTCCATTCCGCTGCAGACCATCAGGGCGGACATCGACTACGGTTTTGCGGAAGCAAACACTACCTACGGCAAGATTGGCGTAAAGGTGTGGATTTATAAAGGCGAGATTTTAGGGAATCCTTTAAAGGATAGAGCAAAACCTTCGACAGTGGAAGGAGGCAGAAAAAATGTTAATGCCAAAAAGGGTTAAGCGCAGAAGACAGTTCAGGGGACGTATGAAGGGCAAGGCATTGCGCGGAAATACGATCAACTATGGTGATTACGGCCTTGTGGCTATGGAGCCGGGCTGGATTAAGAGCAACCAGATTGAGGCGGCGCGTGTCGCCATGACAAGATATATCAAGAGGGGCGGACAGGTTTGGATCAAAATCTTCCCTCATAAGCCGGTCACGGAAAAGCCCGCTGAAACACGTATGGGCAGCGGTAAAGGTTCTCCGGAGTACTGGGTGGCAGTTGTAAAGCCGGGCAGGGTTATGTTCGAGCTGGCGGGCGTTTCGGAAGAGACGGCGCGTGCGGCACTCACCCGTGCGGCGCATAAGCTTCCAATCAAGTGCAAGTTTGCTATCAAGCAGCTAAATAACGAGGCAGGTGGTGAGCAGGATGAAAGCTAACGAAATGCGTGAAATGACAAAAGATGAGCTGATCGCAAAATTAAGCGATCTGAAAACTGAGTTTTTTAACCTGCGGTTCCAGCTCGCAACTGGCCAGCTGAACAATCCTTCCAGCATCCAGTTTGTGAAGAAGGACATCGCCAGGGTGAAGACGGTTTTAAAGGAAATGGAGCTAAACAGCCAGAAAGTGGCGGAGTAAGTTAAGGAGGACGTCTTCAGATGAGTGAAGAAGCAAGAGGTTACCGCAAAGAGAGAATCGGCACGGTAGTGAGCGATAAAATGGACAAGACGATTGTCGTTGCAATAAAGAGCAGGAAAACGCATCCCTTGTACGGTAAAACCATCAATTATACAAATAAGCTTAAGGCGCATGACGAGAACAACGAAGCAGGCGTGGGCGATACGGTTAAGCTGATGGAAACAAGACCGCTTTCAAAAGACAAGAGATGGCGACTGGTTCAGATTGTAGAAAAAGCGAAATAAAGACGAATGATGCGTCCCCTCGGCGAGGAGGCGCGCAAAGGAGGAGTCAGGATGATACAGCCAGAGACACGCCTAAAGGTTGCAGACAATTCAGGCGCTAAAATAATCCAGTGCATCCGCGTGATGGGCGGCAGTGTTAAAAAGACAGCCAACATCGGCGATGTGATTATTGCATCTGTGAAAACTGCGACGCCCGGCGGCGTAGTTAAGAAAAAAGACGTGGTGAAAGCCGTTGTCGTACGCTCCGTTTCAGGAGTGAGAAGGCAGGACGGTTCTCATATCAGATTTGATGAAAATGCAGCGGTCATTATCGACGCGAACAAACAGCCCAAGGGTACGCGTATTTTCGGGCCTGTTGCAAGGGAGCTCAGGGACAGGGATTATATGAAAATCGTGTCGCTTGCTCCGGAAGTTCTTTAAGGAGGTCACGGGAGATATGGCAATGAAAATCAAAAAAGGCGATACCGCAGTTGTGATTTCCGGAAAAGAAAAAGGAAAGCAGGCTAAGGTTTTGAAGGTTGAGCCCAAGGCGGGCAAGGTTGTCCTCGAGGGCACGAATATGCTGACAAAGCATAAAAAACCGAAAAATCAGACGACGCCCGGCGGGATCATCAAGCAGGAAGGTGCGTTTGACGCATCCAATGTAATGGTAGTATGCCCAAAGTGCTCAAAGGCAACGAGAGTAGGGCATGAAGTTAAAGATGGCGAAAAGATCCGCGTATGCAAAAAATGCGGCGCATCGCTGTGAGTGAAGGGAGGTAATTATCTGATATGCCAAGATTAAAAGATACATACAAGGCGGAACTCGTTCCGGCCATGATGCAGAAGTTTGAATACAAAAACGTTAATCAGGTACCCAAGCTCGAAAAAGTTGTAATCAATATGGGGCTTGGTGAAGCAAAAGATAACCCGAAGGCCCTTGACTCCGCAGTGGAGGATTTAACGGTTATCGCAGGCCAAAAGCCGGTGGTTACATATGCAAAGAAATCCGTCGCGAACTTTAAGCTGCGCGAGGGAATGAAGATTGGCGCTAAGGTAACACTGCGCGGCGACAGGATGTATGAGTTTATTGATAAGCTCATCAGCATTGCAATCCCGCGTGTGCGTGACTTCAGAGGACTTTCCGCAAAATCCTTTGACGGCAGGGGCAATTTTGCTATGGGTTTCAAGGAGCAGCTTGTGTTCCCTGAAATCGAGTACGATAAGGTAGACGCGATCCGCGGTATGGATATCATCGTTGTAACGACGGCGGAAACCGATGAAGAAGCAAGAGAGCTCTTAACCCAGATGGGTATGCCATTTGCGCACTAAGGGAGGAAAAAGGTTATCATGGCTAAAAAAAGTATGATTTTAAAGCAGCAGAGAGGCTCGAAATTCTCTACACGTAATTACACGAGATGCCGTATTTGCGGCAGGCCTCACTCCGTGCTGAGAAAATACGGCATTTGCCGCGTTTGCTTCAGGGAGCTTGCATACCGCGGTCAGATTCCGGGTGTGAAAAAAGCGAGCTGGTAATGTAATAATTGCTCTTGCGGGCGCTGCGAATTGCGGCGGCGGCAGGGCGGGCTGCGGAAAGCAGGGGAACCTGAACCCCGTTAGCCTTAACCACGAGGACAAAACAAGGAGGAAACAATATGCCGGTAACAGATTCTGTCGCAGATATGCTGACACGCATTCGTAACGGTCTTACTGCAAAACACGATGTTGTAGAAGTACCTGCGTCCAATATGAAAAAGGCAATTGGTCAGATATTGCTCCAGGAGGGCTATATCAAAGGCTGCGAATTTATAGATGACGGCGTACAGGGTACGCTGAGAATTAAACTCAAGTACGGACCGGGCGGCGAAAAAGTCATCTCGGGCCTGAAGAAAATTTCCAAGCCGGGCCTTCGGGTGTATGCGCGGCACGACAAGCTGCCCCGTGTTTTAAACGGTCTTGGAATCGCTATTATCTCTACGTCAAAGGGCATCATCACAGACGCGCAGGCGCGCCGTGAAGCGGTTGGCGGAGAAGTAATCGCCTATATTTGGTAGTTGGAGGTTAAGAAAATGTCGAGAATAGGAAAATTGCCTATCGATTTACCCTCCGGCGTGACCGTGACCACTGCGGGAAACGAAGTGACTGTCAAGGGTAAAAATGGCGAATTGAAAGCAAAATTCAGTGATAAGATCACGATCAAGCAGGAAGGCGAGCAGATCGTGCTGACGCGCGATTCCGATCAAAAGGAAAGCAAAGCGCTGCATGGACTTACGCGTGCGCTTCTTGCGAACATGGTAAAGGGCGTTTCCGAAGGCTTCCAGAAAAATCTGGAGATCGTCGGAGTCGGCTACAGGGTACAGCTTCAGGGCAAAAAACTTGTGTTTGGCCTTGGGTACTCTCATCCGGTAGAAGTGGAAGCTCCGGAAGGCATCACGTTTGAGGTACCAAACCCCAACAGCGTAATCATCAAAGGAATTGATAAACAGGCAGTTGGCCAATGCGCAGCGAATATCCGCTCGCTTCGTCCGCCGGAACCCTATAAGGGCAAGGGCATTAAGTACGAAGGCGAATATATCCGCCGCAAAGTTGGTAAAACGGGTATGTAATGGAGGCGTAAGAGCAGTATGATTAATAAAAAAGACAGAAATGAAATTAGAAAAAAGCGCCATCAGAGAATTCGCAACAAGATTTCCGGAACGGCAAGCCGTCCGCGGATGAATGTTTACAGAAGCCTGAACAATATTTATGTTCAGTTTATCGACGATGTCGCTGGCAATACGCTTTGCAGCGCTTCCTCTATGGATTCTGAAATCAAGGAGAAGTGCCAGCAGGCGACAAAGACCGACGCCGCAAAAATGGTGGGAGAGCTTGCAGGACGCCGTGCTTCGGCAGCGGGGATCAGCGAAGTTGTTTTTGACCGCGGAGGTTATCTCTATACAGGCAGAGTAGCTCAGGTTGCGCAGGGCGCAAGGGCTGCCGGCCTCAAGTTTTGATAGGAGGTACGGACATTGCAGAAAGATAGAGCGATTGATGCAGGTACTCTTGACTTAAAAGAAAAATTAGTGGCGATCAACCGTGTTGCAAAGACGGTTAAGGGTGGTCGTAATATGCGCTTTTCCGCTTTGGTCGTTGTTGGTGACGAAAACGGCCATGTGGGAGTTGGCATGGGAAAAGCGACGGAAATTCCGGAAGCAATCAGGAAAGCTGTTCAGGCTGCAAAGCATGACATGGTTACTGTTTCGCTTAAGGGAACGTCGATTCCTCATGAGGTAATCGGAAAATTCGGACGTGGAAGAGTTCTGCTCCTCCCCGCTGCCGAAGGTACCGGCGTTATTGCGGGCGGTCCCGCGCGTGCGGTGCTGGAGCTTGCCGGTATCAAAGATATCAGGACAAAATCACAGGGCTCAAACAATCCGATCAACTGTGTAAAAGCGACGCTTGAAGGTCTCAGAGAGCTGAGAAGCGCGGAGCAGGTTGCACGCCTGCGCGGCATCAGCGTAGACCAGCTGCAATAAGGAGGCTTATTATGAACTTAAAGATCAAACTTGTAAAAAGCCCCATTGGCTATGCGCAAAACCAGAAGGACACGGTAAAAGCCCTCGGTTTGCGTAAGATCGGTCAGGAAGTTGTGCGGCCGGACAACGCGCCCATCAGGGGTATGGTGTTCAAGGTTAAGCATCTTGTATCGGTTGAAGAGACAAAATAAGGAGGAAGCCTATGAAACTACATGAACTTGGCCCTGTGGAGGGTGCGAAAAAGTCACCCAAAAGAGTAGGCAGAGGATGTGGATCAGGGATTGGTAAAACTTCCGCAAGAGGTCAGAAAGGCCAGAAATCCCGTAGTGGCGGCGGTGTCCGTCCGGGATTCGAAGGTGGTCAGATGCCGCTTGCAAGGCGTTTGCCGAAGAGAGGATTCACAAATATATTTGCAAAAGAGTATGCGACCGTTAATGTCTCCGACTTGGAAAAACTGGATGACGGTGCGATTGTGGACGTAAATACGCTTCTTGAAAACGGTATGATCAAAAAAGCGTGTGACGGACTCAAGGTGCTTGGAAACGGCGAACTGAAAAAGAAGCTGACCGTAAAGGCTGTAAAGTTCACCAAAACGGCTGAGCAGAAAATTACGGCTGCAGGCGGCAGTATCGAGGTGTTATAATGTTTAAAACCATTGCAAACGCCTGGAAGATGCCGGATATCAGAAAAAAGATTCTGTTCACGCTTCTGATGCTGCTCATCTATCGCATCGGTGTGTTCATTCCGGTTCCTGGCGTAAATGTAGATTTCATTGCAACCCAGGTAGAAAGCTATGACGTGCTTGGATTCCTGAACTTGTTTTCAGGCGGTGCGCTTGGTAATATGACGATTTTTGCGCTTGGTATCGTTCCGTATATCAACGCATCCATCATCATGAATCTTCTGACGGTTGCAATTCCAAGACTGGAACGTCTCGCCAAGGAAGGCGACGACGGAAGGAAAAAGATTGCTGCAATTACAAGATACCTCGGCGTTATCCTTGGTCTTGTTCAGGCGATTGGTATTCTCCTTGGCCTTGGCACACAAGCAGTTGAAGCGAATGCAACTTGGTTTACGTATGTGACAATCATCGCCTGCCTCACAGCGG